>JAIETP010000016.1 GCA_019744975.1 Burkholderiales bacterium | reverse complement strand
AGTCCATGGCAGCGAGGTATCAATGAGAACACGAACGGATTGTTGCGCCAGTATCTGCCCAAGAACGCAGACCTGTCCGTCTACTCTCAGAGGGAACTCGACCAAATTGCCTGGGCGCTCAACACCCGCCCCCGCAAGACCTTGGAATATCGAACGCCGGCAGAAGTGTTCTTTGATCATTGCATCAATAAGCGCATTAAACTGGACCCGATCGTTGCACTTGGTATTTGAATCCGCCATGTCTTTGAAATTCATCCCCGCATCCACTCACCCTCGGACTTGATGCGAGGGTGAGCGGAGCGGTGCCGGAGCAATTACAGCTTGAGTCCGAGGTCCTGGACCAGCTTGCCCCACTTCGCCATGCCTTCGCGGATGGATTTTGCAATGTCTTCCGGTGTACCGCCTGCGGGATCGATGCCCTCAGCGGCATAGGCTGTCTTTATTTCCGGTGCATTGAAGGCCGCGTTCACTTCCTTGTTTAGGCGCAAGACGATGGCCTTGGGTGTGCCCGCGGGGGCGAGGATGCCGAACCAGCTCGCCGCGGTATAACCGGACAGACCGGATTCCGACACCGTTGGTACGTTCGGGAACAGCAGGGAGCGCTTGGGACCGGTCACCGCAAGACCACGCAGGCGATTAGTCACCAGGTGTGTGCGTGCACTGGGAAAGGGCGCGAACATGACAGGTACATGCCCACCGACCACATCGTTCATCGCCGGACCTGCGCCCTTGTATGGCACATGCGCCATCTGAATCCCGGCGACTGATTTCAGCTGCTCGGCAAACAGGTGGTTCCAGGTGCCGTTGCCGGCCGAGGCGTAGTTGAGCTTCTTCGGATTTTTCTTGGCCAAGTTGATGAATTCGCCAAAGTTCTTCACCGGCAACGAGGGATGGACGACGATGATACCCGGGGGTTCGGACACGAGGACCACGGGCTCGAAGTCCTTGACGGGATCGTAGGGCAGGCTCTTATAGAGCGCGGGGCCGACAAGAATGTTGCCGAAAGAGGCAATGACGATGGTGTAGCCGTCAGGCTGCGCCTTGGCCGCCATGTCGACCCCAAGGGTGCCGCCCGCGCCGCCGCGGTTGTCGACAATGACCTGCTGGCCGAGGGTGGCGGTCAGCTTGTTGCCGATCAGCCGCGCCTGCACGTCGGTGTTACCGCCGGGGGCAAAGGGCACGATGAAACGGATCGGTTTGGTCGGGTAGTTCTGGGCCGAAACGGGAACCGCAATGGCCAGCATCGCCGCGGCGATCAGTGAAAGTCGGATGTTCATGTCATGTTCCTCCAGGTTGTGCGGGGCACACGGCGGTCTTGTCTGTTGCCGCCTGATGCGTAGCTCCATGCAGCAATGACCGCTGCAGTTTCAAAAAAGACTCTTAGTAGCTGGTCGGCCAGTTGCGCAGCAGATGTTCGCCGACGCCGTTTTTCATGCCCTTGCGATGGACTTCCAGCGTGCGGATCAGCCAGTCGCGGGTATCGCGCGGATCGAGCACATGCTGCGCTTCGTAGAGTTCGGCCAGGCCCCATGCGGAGGTGTCGCGCTCGACTTCGGCTTTCAGCCTGGCGAATTTTTCCGGATCGTCCTGCTGCTTGATGCCGTAGAGCACATTGACCGATACCGCGGGATCCATGAAGCCGAGGTCGGCCATCGGCCACACCGCGACTTCGTCGGCATTTTTGCCGCCGGCCATGTTGATAAAGGCCTGGCCGTAATTTTTGCGCATGATGATGGTCAGCTTGGGCACGGTGACCTGGGTCAGCGCGTTCATCCAGTTGATGACCTTGCCCGGCATGCCGCGGATTTCACCTTCGACGCCGATCAGGAAACCCGGCACATCGACCATGAACACCAGCGGGATGTTGAAGGAATCGCAGAGCACCATGAAGCTGATGACCTTCTGCACCGCGTCGGCATCGAGTGCACCGCCTTTGAACAGCGGGTTGTTGGCGATGAAGCCGGTGCTTTTGCCGTCGACCCGCGCCAGCATGGTGGTGATCGATTTGCCGTAACGTTCCTTCAGCTCAAAACACGAATCCTTGTCGGCGACGGCGGCGACGATCTTGCGCACGTCATAGACCTTGGTGCGCGACTCCGGCAGGATGTCGAAAATATTTTTGCAGGCTTCGTCAGAACCTTCCGGCACCGGAAATTCCGGCGGCGGCTGCAGGTTGTGGCTGGGCAGATAGGAGAGGAATTTTTTGATCGCATCCATCGCCTGCTGGTCGGTGTCCACCGCCATGTCGGCGAGTCCGGACACACCCGTCAGCAGCTTCCAGCCGCCGAGATCTTCGGCTTCAATCGGCTTGTTGATGGCGATCGAGGTCACATTGGGACTGGCGATGGCCATGATCGCGCCCTTGCGCATCACGACAAAATCCGACATCGCGGAATACCAGGTCGAGGAACCGTAACACTGGCCGAGCAAGGCTGAGCACCACGGCGATTCACGCAGGCGCTGGTACTCGGTCGGGTCCTGGGCAATGATCGCGCGCCCGGCGGAACCCATGCGGTCGGGCATGCGCGCCCCCGAGGATTCACCGAGCATCACCAGCGGCATGCCGCGTTTGGTCGCGACCTGCTTCACATGTTTGATCTTTTTCATGTTGATCACCGCGCTCGATGCGCCAAGCACGGTGAAGTCATTAGAGATCAGGCCGATTTCGCGGCCGGCGATTTTGGCGAAGCCGGCGACTTTGCCGTCAGCGGGCGTCTTGTGTTTGACCTCGGGCCGGTTGCTGCGGGCGAAACGGCCCGATTCGATGAAGGAGTCCGGATCGATCAGGTAATCGATGCGTTCGCGGGCATTGAGATGGCCTTCGGCCTTGCGCTTGGCGAGCTTCTCCGGCCCGCCCATGGCCAGTACTTCAGCGGTTTTTTGCTTGTATTCTTCAATCAGTTTTTCGAACGCCACGGCAATTCCTCTTGTTTCAGCACGGATTTAGCGGGATTTTGGGTGGCTGAAGCATAGCTTGAGGTCGTTATTGTCGTCAAGAAGATTGTTAACAATCAGACAATAAATGGGGCGTCCTTGTCGCCCGTAAATCCCAACGCCGCGTCTCTCAGGCCGCAGTGAGCTTGAGACGCGCCACGTTACTCAATTTCACACGCCGTTTCGCATGCCAGAGATCGTGGTTGTATTGCATCGCAAGCCAGCTTTCCGGAGACCGGCCCAGCGCCTTGGACAGCCGCAACGCCATTTCGGGACTGATGCCGCTCGCACCGGTCAGGATGCGATTCAGCGTCGAGGCGGCGACTCCCAGCTTGGCGGCCAGTTCTCGTCCACTCACGCTATTGGGTTCAAGATAGGTTTCAGTAATGAATTCGCCAGGATGAGGCGGATTGTGCATGGCCATTAGTGATAATCCTCATAGTCCAGGACGTACGCATGTCCGTCCTTGAATTCAAAAGTCACGCGCCAGTTGCCGTTTACCCAGATCGTAGATCGTAGGGCGCAATAAGCGCAGCGCATTGCGCCGGATGTCAGTCATCATAGCCCAAGGATGCTTCCATCCCGCCGCCCCAATCCAGCGGATACACCCCGCGTCTGACCAGTGCGTGGAAGGTTGAATACGGCCAATCAGCAACATGTTTGACCCAGCCATGTTTTACCGGGTTGAAGTGCACGTAATCCATGTGCGCCCGGTAGTCGGCGTCGTCACGAATCAGGTGCTCCCAATACCGCCGCTGCCAGATGCCGCGCTCGCCGCGAGCCAGGCGTGTCGCAGACAATCGCTCGGTTTTAGGCAGTGCTTTGGAAAAATTCATTTTAATCAGCCGCCAGCGGGTTGCGAAATCGGCATCGCCCGGTGGCAGTTCAATCACGCAATGCAAATGCTCCGGCAAGATCACCCAGCCATGAATGTGGAATGGGTGACGATGGCGAACCGAACGCACCACTTCCCGCAGCAACGCAACATGCCTTGTCAGCAGATCGTTGCCATGCCGTTGCAGCAGATTCAACGTGAAGAAATAGGTGCCGCCCGGATGCCACGCACGACGGTAATCGGACATGCAGACAGTATTGCAGCGGCTTGCATACGGCGCAATGCGCTGCGCTTATTGCGCCCTACGAGCTTTCACGGGTGTTTTATGCCTGCGTGTGACGCCACTTATCCCAGACGTACCACACCAAATACAGAAGAAAAAACCAAAGTGGAATACCAAGAATAGGATTGAATAAGATCAGAACCGGTCCGAACGGAAGTAAGTATGGAAGCGTTAAAAATGTTGAAGTTATCGGCGCGAGAGCAAATCCCTTGCACTCCACATAGCTCAATAAAGCATCTGTCTGGTAGCACCCATACGCCAAATGACCCACCTGCGCAAAATTCGGAACCCACAGAATATTTACCACCACGCTTACAACAACCAGCGTCCACGTCAATATCGAACCGATCAATAGCGTCTTACGAACTGTTGACCAGTTCATGTCGCACCTGAATCGCATTAGTCCGCAAAAAAACTGAGTTATTAGACACAGTACCCGGCCATTTCACTGTTCTATTTAAAAACTTTTCATTACAAAGTTGGACGTTCTTTCAGGCATTTTTTAAAATATGCCGCGCAATCACCAACTGCTGAATCTGGCTAGTCCCTTCAAACAACCTGAACAGCCGCACATCGCGATAAAGGCGTTCAACGGCTGAAGCCTGCATATAGCCAGCCCCACCGTGGATCTGCACCGCACGATCGGCAACCCGCCCGACCATTTCCGCGGCAAACAGTTTGGCGCAGGACGCTTCCATGGTGATGTTATCGCCGCCGTCTTTTTTGCGCGCGGCCTCCAGCACCATGCTGCGCGCGGCGTAGATCTCTGCCTTGGAATCGGCGAGCATGGCCTGGACCAGCTGGAATTCGGCGATGGGTTTGCCGAACTGCTGGCGTTCCTTCGCATAACGCAGTGCTTCGTCGAGCAGGCGCTCGGCTGCACCAACGCAAACCGCAGCGATATTGAGTCGCGCCTTGTCGAGCACTTTCATCGCGGTCTTGAAGCCCTGCCCTTCTTTCCCGCCGATGATGCTGCTGGCCGGCACGCGCACATTGTCAAAAATCACGTCGGCGGTATGTGAGCCGCGCTGGCCCATCTTGCGGTCGGCGGGACCGACGCTCAAACCCGTCGTGTTGCGCTCGACGATGAAGGCCGATACACCTTTGGCATCCCTGGATTGCAGGTCGGTGCGTGCCATCACCGTGAATACACCGGCTTCCGGTGCATTGGTGATGTAGCGCTTGGTGCCGTTCAATACGTAATGGTCGCCGTCGCGGCGCGCGGTGGTTTTCAGCGAACCGGCATCGGAGCCGGACTCGGGTTCGGTCAGCGCGAAGGAACCGGTGATTTCGCCGGAGGCCAGCCGCGGCAGGTATTTCTGTTTTTGTTCCGCGGTCCCGTCGATGACAATGCCCTGGGCGCCGATGCCGGTGTTGGTGCCGATGCGCGAACGGAACACCGGCGAGGCGTAGCACAGCGCCATCGAGGTCAGCACTTCCTCTTCGCTGGTAAACCCGAGGCCGCCGTATTCCTCGGGAATGGTCAGCCCGAACAGGCCCATGGTGCGCATGTCGGCGACGATGTCGGCGGGGATTTCGTCGGTTTCGCTGACTTCCTCTTCGCGCGGGATCAGCTTTTCGCGCACCAGGCGCGAGACGGTGTCGAGCAGGATGTTGAAGGATTCGGGATCGCGGATCATCTTTAATTTACAGGATGAACAGGATTTACAAGATAAAACCAACAGTTATCAGATCATTACATCATCTTGCTTCTGGAGCAGCGTTTAATTTCCAGTTTGGGGTTTCCGAAATTGATCAACAGCCCAACCTCAATGCCGCTGGCCTGCAGATAGTTGATTAGCTGGGCTTGATGTTCTGGCACAAGGGTTTTAACCACTTTCAGTTCGACATTTTTTGTTCCACCAACAAGTCCGCGAAAAATTCGCCGACATTTTCACCTCTGAATAAAACCTTGAGGGGATGCTGCGCAACCGCGGATAACCCTTTCTGTCGCAAAGCCAGCAGCAAAGCTCTTTCATAAACTGACTCAAGAAATCCAGCACCGAGTTCCTTAATGACCTCAAAAGCACAAGCGATAACAGCTTCGGTAATGTCGGCATGCAACATGCCCTTATCCTGTAAATCCTGTCCATCCATGTTAATTAAGGTTTTCTACTGCAACTCAACATTGGCATCCTTGATCACCTTCGCCCATTTCGCGATTTCAGATTGGATCAGCGCGACGAATTCTTCGGGTGTGCTGCCGACGGGATCGGCGCCAAGTTCGGAAATACGCTTGTTGACGTCCGGCAGCTTGAGAATGCGTGCGCTTTCCGCAGAAAGCTTCGCTACAACCGCCTTTGGAGTTCCGACCGGCGCCAGCAGTCCGAACCACGCACCGGCTTCATAACCCGGCACGCCGGCCTCGGCGATGGTCGGCAGATCCGGCATGGCCGAGGAGCGCTTCGCGGTACTGACCGCCAGCGCGCGGATCTTTCCGGCGCGCACCTGCGGCACATAGGGCGGCATGTTGTCGATGGTGACCGCGATCTGCCCGCCCATCACGTCAGCAAGCACCCCGGCGCTGCCCTTGTAGGGAATGTGCACGATGTTGGAGCCGGTCATGGTTTTGAACAATTCCATCGACAGATGCGCGGTACTGCCGTTGCCGGGGGAACCATAGGACAGTTTGCCGGGATTGGCTTTGACGTGAGCGATGAATTCCTTGACGTTTTTCACAGGCAGACTGTTGTTGACGACCATGATGTTGGGCACCATCGCAGTCAGGCTCACCGGCACGAAATCCTTCACCGGATGCCAGTTGAGTTTGCGGTAGAGGCTGACGTTGATGCCATGGGTGCCGGCGGTGGCCATTACCAGGCTGTGGCCGTCGGGAATCGCGCGCGCGGCGATTTCCGTGCCGATGTTGCCGTTTGCACCGGGGCGGTTGTCGATAATCACCGGCTGGCCCCAGGCCTCGCTCATTTTCTGTCCGACGGCGCGCGCCAGGATATCCGTGGTGCCCGCCGGCGTGTAAGCGACGATGATGCGTATTGGTTTGGTCGGAAAAGCGGTGGCGGCCTGAACGGGCAGCGACAGTACTGATGCAGCCAGCAATGCGACAGGCATCAACAGGTTCATGAGGTTCCTCCTCGGGTTTTGGTTCTGATGGTTGCGACGGATTACTGCGAACCGCGACGAACCAGTGTCAGGGTTTTTTTGCCGGGATCGACCCGCACGATATCACCGGTGCGGATCTGGTCATAAGGACTGGATGACCAGCCTTCGGTGATGGTGATGCCGGCAAACACGGCGCCCTGCACCATCACCGGATTGGTGACGCCAAAGACAAACGCTTTTGGTGCGATGCCCTTGTTCTGGATATCGTAGAACGCCCAGCCGGCCGCAATGCCGCCCTTGGCGCTGGGCGTGATCAAAATCTTGCCCTTGATGTTGTGGCCCTCGAGCGCGTGCCCGGGCCGTGAAATCAGTCCGCTCCAGCGGTCGAGGTCGTAACGCGGTGAAAAACCTTCGGTGGAAACCAGCGCTTCGCCTTCGACAATGTCACCGAAGGCGCGATTGACGCGGATCGTCTTGCCGGCCTTCGCGGACTTGCTCACCGTACATCCCTGCCGCTGCAGGCAATGTCGATGCACTCGGCGGTGCGGCGCAGGATGGTATTGAATTTGTGCGCGCCGATGATGTTGGCCAGTTTCGCCGAATTGGTGACCAGGTTGCTCCAGCCCTCGCGCACCCGCATCTGCGGCAGGTTCTGCAGGATATAAAAACACACGCCTTCGAGCACGGTTGCGCCTGAAGCCTCGATTTTTTGCAGATATCCCAGTTCGCGGGCCGCGCTTTTGACGCCATTGCTGGTGGTGATGAACAGCTGGCTGCCTGGATGCACGCGACGACCATTGAGCAGATCGGCCAGGGTTTTCATTTCCAGCAGCGATTGCTGCGGTCCGGAAAACACCACCAGGTTCAGCGGATTGCCCTGCTTGTCGTAGCCGGCATAGACCTTTTCAATGTCCCGGTTGCTGACCGTCATCACTTCTTTCGGCTTGCGTCCGCCAAAAGCCGCCTTGAGCGTCGGCGCCTCCGGCGTGACACCGACCATGTGGAACATGCCCATCGAGCCGTAACTGGCCAGCGCCGCGCCAAGCTGCTTCAACTCATCCGCGGTTGGCGAACGTTTGATACCGGTAAATACCGGCACTGCGTAATAGTCCTGATGTCCGGAACCGACAATCCTGCCGACGGTGCCCCAGTCGGCGAGGTCATTCAGGTCCGCTTTAAGATTGACCTGGAAAGTGCCGCGGCGGTGTTCGTCGAGATGGAAACCGTATTCGGGCACGCGGCCGGTGAGGCCGGCGGCCAGTGCGGCAGGACCGGCTTCGAAATTGGAACGCGCGCCGAATACCGAGTTGGCGTAAATCACCGTGCCGGTATCACCCCAGGCCACATGTTCGCCGAGATGCGGCTGGTACAACGTCTGATAATTGATGCAGGTGTCGGCGGTAATGACATCCATTTTGCGCAGACAGGCGATCAGTTCTTTTTCCTTGCGCGCTTCGTTGGCGTCCTGCTTCAGGTGCTCGACATGCGCGAAGTCTATGCAGCGCGCATTGGTCGTCGTCGGTTGCCGGCATTTTGCCCCCGACTGCGCGGCACGTTCGAGAAAAGATTTGCCCGAATCGCCCATCACTTCGATGTCGCCCATCATGTGCACGTTCGATACCGGCACGAAGCGTTTGGCGCCGAAAAATTTGCCGACCTCAAACTGCAGCTGCAGCGCTTCCTGTACCGCGCCGCCGAGGTCGCCGCGCAGCATTTTTTTCTCTTCAGCAGTCAGCCGCATCTTTGGTCTTAACTATTTGTTTTTATTAGTTATTTTATCGACGGGCCGCGGTACGCCGGGTCGCCTTCTTTTTCGCCGCCTTCGCTGCCGGGCCAAAACCTTTTTCGTAATGCGGCCCGCTCATCGTGCCATCGACGGCCTTGCCGATGATGCCCTGCGACAGGTCCTTGATCGCGAGGAATATGACATCTTTGTCTTTGGTCGACGAGATCAGGTTATGCGGCGCGTTCGCCGGAATGTAGATCAGCGTGCCGGCCGGGGCGACAACTCGTTTGCCGTTGACCGAGCCAACCAGCGTGCCCTGCAGCACATAATTCAATTGTTCGTTGTTGTGCTTGTGCATGCGCGAACCGGTGCCACGCGGTTTGTGGATGTAACCAACCAGGATCCGCGAGCCTTCGACCACACCGCCGTGTGAGGTCGAATAACCCGTGCCCGCCGGCACTTTCTTCAGCTTGGCCATGCGGAAATGATACTTGCCGTTTCCGGCGCGGACTGCGCCCACGGTCTTGGTTTTGGCGGTGCTTTTTTTTGCTGCTGCCATGCTCAACCTCCTCAGAATTCAGTGATTAAGTAATTAGGTGATCAAGTGATTGCGCGGTGATGGTTCCAGGGTTTAATCACCCATTACCTAATCACCTAATCTCCGATTCAACCTAAAGGTAATCGATTTTTTTCCAGTCGCGCGGCGTCACACTGACCACATTCTTGTCGTGGCCGGGACGGCGGTCGGCGTAGATGCGGCCTTCCTTCATCACCAGCTGGATGTTTTTCTTGTCCTGGAATACGCGGATGTTTTTCAGCGGATCCCCCTTGACCGCGATGATGTCGGCGAGTTTGCCGGCTTCGACGGTGCCCAATTGTTTGTCGAGCTTGATCGCGCACGCAGCGTTTTTGGTCGCGCTCATGATCGCTTCCATCGGCGTCATGCCCAGGGTGACGTAGATTTCCATCTCGCGGGCATTGGTACCCATCTCGGGATCAAAACCCATGTCGGTGCCCAGCGCGATGTTGACCCCGGCCTTGTGCATTTTCTGGAAAGTCTCGAAACAGTACGGCTGCAGCGCCTTCATCTTGTTCAGCACGAACTGCGAAGTGCCCTGATCCTTGCGCGTGCCAATGGCGTGGTCGGTACGATGCAGCAGCGTCGGCGTCATCCAGGTGCCGGCTTCGGCGATCATGTCGATGGTTTCATCATCATGAAACACCATGTGTTCAATGGTATCGGCGCCGGCGGCGAGCGCCATACGCTGGCCGTTGGGCGTGAAGCAGTGCACCGCGGCGGTCTTGTGGAAGGCGTGGGCCTCATCGACGATGGCGTCGATTTCTTCCTGCGTCATGTTGCGGATGTCCGGCTCTTCCTTGTCGGTGCCGCCGCCGCCGGTGGCGCAGGTCTTGACGATGTCACAACCTGCCAATAAGTTGGTCCGCGCGAGTTTCCTTAATTCCCAGGGGCCGTCTGCGGTCTGGAAACCATAACGTTGTGCCGCGCGCGGCTGGATCAGGTCGAGATGAGAACCGGTGATGGTGGTGAAACCGCCGATCAGCATGCGCGGGCCTTCAATGACGCCGGCTTCGATCGAATCGCGGATCGCGCACAGATGCGCGGTGAGCAGGCCGCGCCCGGAATTGAGGCCCAGGTCGCGCAGCGTGGTGAAGCCCATGTCGAAACAGAGCTGGGCATGGAACAGGCCGTACATCTGCTGCAGTTCCGGCGTGATTTCCCATTGCGCGACACGGTAATTGTGGAAGGTCAGGCAGTTGAACATCATCGTGTGCAGATGGACATCCATCAACCCCGGCATCAGCGTCGCCGTGCCGCAATCGATGACTTCGGCCTTGACCGGAATCTTCACCTTGCCTTTGACGCCAACCTGTTTGATGCGCCGGCCTTCGAGCAGGATCACCGGATCCTTGACCGGTTTGCCGCCGTTGCCGTCGATCAGCAGACCACCCTTGAGCACCCGCACCGGGCCCTTGGCCTCTGCCGGTTTGAATTCAAACATCAGGGAAACTCCTCCGTATTGCTTCTGCAAAATTTGCAGAATGCAAGCGTTTGCAATGAAGCTTGAAGCTAATTAATCACCCCGGGCTTGTCAAGCCAAAGTCCGGGATGAGGGATGAATCCGTTCAGTGCATTTTGGTCATCGTTGCGAGAAAACGCGCATAGGCCTGCGGATCGGGTTTCGGAACTCCGGTACTCGGGACTTCCGATTGCCAGCCGAGCACATCCAGCGTGCTTTCAACGGCCTCGCGCGTCATGTTGCGGGTGATGAACACCAGTCGTGAGCGGCGCTCGGCATCGGGCCAGCATTCGAGAGTCACCGGCTCGTGGATCAGGGTTTGCACGGCATGCACGGCAACCGGCTCTCCCTCGACATTGAGCAGGCCTTTCACCCGCAGCAGTTCGGCGCCGCGCAATGAAGCCAGCGCCGTCAGCCAGGCTGTCAGTCCGGCACGGGTCACCGGCGCATCCAGCATCAGGCTGTAGGAGCGGATGCCGGCATCGTGGACACTCTGCATCAATCCGTGCTGCCGGCTTTCGACCCTACGGTACTCGTCCTCGCGCAGCCAGCGCGCCACATCGGTCTGGCGCGACTCCGGCGCAATCGAGGCGCCAAACAGCAACGCGGGCGCCACTGCGCCGTAGCTGGCAACGGTCACTTCGGCCGCCGGATTCAGCGTGGCCAGCCGTTCCCGCAGCAGGACCACGGCGGCAGGATCGGCGATATCGGTCTTGGTGATCAGCAGGCGGTCAGCCACGGCCGCCTGTTTGCGCGATTCGGGCTGCTGGTCAAGCTGGGCTGCGCCGTTGACGGCATCGACCAGGGTGATCACGCTGTCCAGAACGTACTGTGGCGCGAGTTTCTCATCGACGACCACGGTCTGCACGATCGGCACCGGATCGGCCAGCCCGGTGGTTTCGATCAGCACGCGGTCGAAGGGCGGCAGATCCCCTGTGCGTCGTTGTTTGTCGAGGTCGCGCAGCGTGTTGACCAAGTCACCGCGCACCGTGCAGCAAATGCAGCCGCTGGCTAACAGCACCGTATTTTCGTTGGGGGTGGCGATCAGCAGGTGATCGAGCCCGATCTCGCCAAACTCGTTGATGATTACCGCGGCACCGGCCATCGCCGGGTCCTGCAACAGCCGGTTCAACAGCGTGGTTTTACCGCTGCCCAGAAATCCGGTGATGATGGAAACGGGCAGCCGCATGGCCAGAGTAGGCGCTAACTTATATTATAAGTTATTGATTTTATTGATATTTTTATGCGGCTTTGGCCTGGCGTTCCAGCTCTGCTGAATACTTGCCGAGGCTGGCCAGCCCGTTCATTTTGGCGCGATGCGCCAGCGCGGCCTGGGCGGCAGCGACGTTGCCCGCCGCACCTTTCCAGGCTTTGAGCGCCGGTTGCTGCAGCGCGCGGCCGTAGGAAAACGACAGCGGCCAGGGCAGATTGCCCTTGAACTGCACATTCATCGAATTGAGGTGTGCGGTCGCGATTTCATCGCTCTGACCACCGGACAGGAACACGATGCCGGCCACGGCCGCCGGCACGCTGCGTTTCAGTACCCGCACGGTGCGCGCAGCGACTTCATCGACCGGCGCCTGCTTTGCGCATTTTTTGCCGGAGATCACCATCGACGGTTTGAGTACAGTGTGTTCGAGCACGACCCGGTTCAGATACAGCGCTTCGTATACCGCGTTCAGCGTCCATTCCGTGACTTCTTCGCAACGCTCAATCGTGTGGTCGCCGTCCATCAGCACTTCGGGTTCGACGATGGGCACCAGGCCGGCTTCCTGGCAGATCGCGGCATAACGCGCCAGCGCATGGGCATTGGCGGCGATAGAGGTGGAGCTCGGCATGTCGCGGCCGATGTCGATCACGGCGCGCCATTTGGCGAACTTGGCACCCAGCTGCACATATTCGGCGCAGCGCTTGGGCAGATTATCCAGACCTTCAGTGACGGTTTCGCCGGGGCACAGCGGCAGGGGCTTGGCGCCGGTATCAACCTTGATGCCGGGCAACACACCGTTCTTCCCCAGCAGTTTTACGAAGGAAGTGCCGTCGGCCGATTTCTGGCGCAGCGTTTCATCGTAAAGAATCACGCCGCTGATGTGCTCGCCAATACTGCGGGTCAGGAACAGCATGTCGCGGTAGGCGCGGCGGTTTTCCTCCGTGTTTTCGACGTTGATGCCGTCAAAACGTTTACCGATGGTGCCGGTGCTTTCGTCGGCGGCAAGGATGCCTTTGCCCGGGGCAACCATCGCCTGGGCGATGGCGGCGAGATCATTTGCTGACATGGGAACTCCTGCTGAAAAAGTCTGGAAAAAGGGGTGAATGGGGCGATATTTTACACGCGGCATTCAGACGAGAGAATCGACACCGGAAGGTCAGTTTTTCCGGTGTTCGCCGACCTTGACGATTTTCATGGTGTTGGTGCCGCCGGCACGGCCGAAAGGTTCGCCGATGGTCAGCACGATCAGGTCGCCGTGCTGCACCACGCCGCGTTTCAGCAGTTCGTCCTCGGCCATCAGCAGCGCCTTCTCCGGATTGCGCGCGCCCTTGAAACGCACCGGATGCACACCGCGGAACAAGGTCACGCGACGACGGGTGTCAATCACCGAACTCATGGCGTAAATCGGCACCGCGGTAAACATCCGCGACATCATCAGCGCGGTGCGGCCGCTCTGGGTCAGCGCGGCGATGGCCTTGATCGCCAGGCCCTTGGCGGTGAATGCGGTGGCGCGGGCGATCGCCTGCTCGACATCGGATTCCTTCAATCCGCCCAGGCGTTCCGGATAAACGATCTCCTCCTTTTCCGCCTCAATGCAGACGCGCACCATCGCGGCGATGGTTTCGGCGGGATACTGCCCGGCGGCGGTTTCCGCCGACAGCATCACGGCGTCGGTGCCGTCGAGCACGGCGTTGGCCACATCCGAGACTTCGGCGCGGGTGGGAATCGGGCTGGAAATCATCGATTCCATCATCTGCGTCGCGGTGATGGTCAATTTCTGTTTTTCGCGCGCCATGCGGATCATGCGTTTTTGCAGCGCCGGCACCACGGCGTCACCCACTTCGACCGCGAGGTCGCCGCGCGCCACCATGATGGCGTCCGAGGCGTCGAGAATTTCTTCCAGCGCCGGAATCGCCTCGGCGCGTTCGATCTTGGACACGATCAGGCCGTGACCACCGGCCTTGGTCAGCAGATCGCGCGCCCAGCGCACATCCTCGCCCGAACGCGGGAAGGATACACCGAGGAAATCGGCCTTCAGTTCCGCGGCGAGTTTGATGTCCTGTTTGTCTTTTTCGGTCAGTGCCGGCGCGGTCAGCCCGCCGCCCTTGCGGTTGATGCCCTTGTTGTTCGACAGCAAGCCGCCTTGTTCCACCACCGTGGTGATGCGCGGGCCGCGCACATTGATGACACCGAGCACGAGACGTCCATCGTCGAGCAGCAAGGTGTCTCCGGGACGCACATCCTTGGGCAGGTTTTTGTAATCCAGACCGACGACATCCTGATCGCCGAGTTTGCACTCGGCGTCGAGAATTAATTTCGCGCCCGCCACCAGCGTGATTTTGCCGTCCTTGAATTTGCCGATGCGGATTTTCGGGCCCTGCAGATCGACCAGCACACCGACGGCGCGACCGGCCTTGCGCGCCAGTTTGCGCACCAGTTCAACGCGCGCGCGGTGTTCGTCGGGTGTGCCGTGGGAAAAATTGATGCGCACCACATCGAGGCCGGCATCGATCATGCGTGCCAGCGTTTTGGCATCGCTGGACGCTGGGCCCAGCGTGGCCACCACTTTTGTTCTGCGTATCATCTGCGCCACCCATTCCGCTAATGCTGCGTCCGGCGCGCGCTGGATGCGCGTGCCGCCCTGCTCATTTTGCGCGTTGTTCGAGCACTTCAACCGCCGGCAGCGTTTTACCTTCGAGAAACTCAAGGAAGGCGCCGCCGCCGGTGGAAATATAAGACACCCGATCGGCAATTTTGTATTTCGCCACCGCCGCCAGCGTATCGCCGCCGCCGGCAATCGAAAATGCGGGTGAGGAGGCAATCGCCTCGGCAATGGTTTTGGTGCCGCCGGCGAACTGGTCGTATTCGAATACGCCGACCGGCCCGTTCCAGACGATGGTGCCGGCTTTGGCGATCAGCCCGGCGAAGGTTTTTGCGGTTTTGGCGCCAACGTCGAGGATCAGATCGTCAGGTCGCACGGCATCGGCCGCGATCGGATTGGCGCGCGCCAGTGCCGACAATTCATCGGCCACCACCACATCCACCGGCAGTGGAACCGTGGCGCCGCGTGCCTTCATGACGTCGATGATGGCCTGCGCTTCACCGACCAGATCGGGTTCGGCGAGCGATTTGCCGATGCGCATGCCGGATGCCAGCATGAAGGTGTTGGCGATGCCGCCGCCGACGATCAGTTGGTCCACCTTGGAGGCGAGGGATTTCAGGATCGTCAGCTTGGTCGACACCTTGGAGCCGGCCACGATCGCCAGCAAGGGCCGTGCCGGATGGCTCAGCGCCTTGCCCAGTGCATCGAGTTCGGCCGCCATCAGCGGTCCGGCACAGGCGATCGGCGCAAATTTGGCAATCCCATGGGTCGTGGCTTCGGCGCGATGCGCAGTGCCGAAGGCGTCATTGACATAGATGTCGCACAGTGCCGCCATCTTGCGCGCCAGCGCTTCGTCGTTTTTTTTCTCGCCCTTGTTGACGCGGCAGTTTTCCAGCAGCACGACTTCGCCGGGTTTGACGTCTACCCCGTTCTCCACCCAGTGCTGCACCAGGCGCACCGGCTGACCGAGCACTTCAGTCAGTCGTTTCGCGATCGGCGCCAGCGAATCTTCGGGTTTGAGCGTACCTTCGGTGGGCCGGCCGAGGTGGGAGGTCACCATCACCGCGGCGCCTGCCGCGAGGGCGTGTTTGATGCCGGGGATGGTGGCGCGGATGCGCGTGTCTTCAGTGATATTGCCGGCGGCATCCTGCGGCACGTTCAGGTCGGCGCGGATGAATACGCGTTTGCCGGCGAGGGGAAGGTTGGTAAGACGGAGAAACTTCAAGATCAAACCCTTTTAGCCACAGAGGACACAGAGTTCACAGAGAAAAACCTGGGCAGAAGCCAGTTTGTTTTTGCCGTTCTCTGTGTTCTCTGTGTCCTCCGTGGCAAAGCTTTTGCAGTTTAATTTTTTGCGATCACACGCACCATTTCCAGCACCTTGCTGGAATAACCCCATTCATTGTCATACCAGGACACGACCTTGACGAAGGTGCTGTCGAGCGCGATGCCGGCTTCGGCATCAAACACCGAGGTGCAGGTTTCATCGCGGAAGTCGGTGGACACCACTTTATCCTCGGTATAACCCAGCACGCCCTTCATCGCACCGGTCGATTGCGCCTTCATTTCGGCGCAGATCTCGGCATAGGTCGCGGGTTTATTCAGTTCAACGGTCAGATCGACCACCGACACGTCGGAGGTCGGCACGCGGAAGGCCATGCCGGTGAGTTTTTTGTTCAGTTCCGGGATCACCACACCAACGGCCTTGGCCGCACCCGTGGATGATGGAATGATGTTTTCGAGAATGCCGCGGCCGCCGCGCCAGTCCTTGTTCGACGGGCCGTCGACGGTTTTCTGCGTCGCGGTCGCGGCATGCACCGTGGTCATCAGACCGCGCTTGATGCCCCATTTGTCGTTCAGCACCTTGGCCACCGGCGCCAGGCAATTGGTGGTGCAGGAGGCGTTGGAGATGATGGTCTGGCCGGCGTAGGTCTTGTCGTTGACGCCGAACACGAACATCGGCGTGTCATCCTTCGACGGCGCCGACATGATGACTTTTTTGGCGCCCGCCGCCAGATGTTTCTGCGCGGTCGTCTTGTCGAGGAACAGGCCGGTGGCTTCGATCACGATGTCGGCGCCGACTTCATTCCATTTCAGTTCGGTGGGATCCTTGACTGCGGTCAGGCGGATTTTTTTGCCGTTGACCACCAGCGTGTTGCCGGAGACCGAGATGTCGCCCTTGAATTTACCGTGCACCGAGTCGTGGCGCAGCATATAGGCCAGGTAATCCGGTTCCAGCAGGTCGTTGATACCGACGATTTCGATATCGGGAAAATCCTGCACCGCCGCGCGAAAAACCATGCGACCGATACGCCCGAACCCGTTGATGCCGACCTTGATTGCCATGATTCCCCCGGAATTCCGTTAAAAAATTCTGTTAAAAATACGGTTGAAAATGCGTTATGCCTGCAGCACACCGCGAACTGCCGCTGCAACATTTTCCGCGGTGATGCCGAAAAATTTATACAGATCATTGATCGGCGCTGATTCGCCGAAACGGTCGATACCGATCACCGCACCTTCGAGTCCGACATATTTGCGCCAGTAATCCGTGACCCCGGCTTCGACCGCGACGCGCGGCAGATTGCGCGGCAACACACTCGCTCGATAGGCGGCGTCCTGACGATCAAAAACCGAAGTGCAGGGCATGGAAACCACGCGCACCGCAACACCCGCCGTGGCCAGCGCCTGCTGTGCCGCCAGGGCGATCGCGACCTCGGATCCGGTGGCGATGATCACGGCGCGCGCTGCGCCCCCCACTGCTTCGGACAAGACATAAGCGCCGCGGTTGATGGTCGCAATCTGTTCTGTGCTGCGTTGCTGGAAGGTCAGATTCTGCCGCGACAGCAGCAGGCTGGTCGGGCCGTCGCGGCGTTCGATGGCCGCGGCCCAGGCTGCCGTGGTTTCAACGGTATCGCAAGGGCGCCACACATCCATGTTCGGAATCAGGCGCAACGACGCCGCATGTTCGACCGGCTGATGGGTGGGGCCGTCTTCGCCGAGGCCGATTGAATCATGGGTAAACACGCAGACCACACGCTGTTTCATCAGTGCCGCCATGCGCAGCGCATTACGCGCATAGTCGGAGAACACGAGGAAAGTCGCGTGATAGGGAATCAAGCCACCGTGCAGCGCGATGCCGTTGCAGATCGCGGCCATGCCGAATTCGCGCACGCCGAAATAAATGTAATTGCCGCCCGCCGTCGCACTGACGCCTTTGGAGCCGGACCACAAAGTCAGATTGGAGCCGGCGAGGTCGGCTGAGCCGCCGATCAGTTCGGGCAACGCCGGCGCAAAACCCTCGATTGCATTCTGCGAAGCCTTGCGTGTGGCGATGGTTTCGGCTTTTTGTACGGTCTGCGCCATGAAGGCATCGCGATGCGCCGTCCAGCCGGCGGGCAATTCACCACTCATACGGCGTTTGAATTCCGCAGCCAGATCAGGATGTGCGGCAGCGTAGGCTGAGAATTTCTGCTTCCACGCAGCTTCCTGCGCGGCACCGCGCTCACGCGCATTCCACTCGGCGCGCACAGATTCCGGAATTTCAAACGGCGCATGCGGCCAGTTGATGGCGGCGCGGGTGGCGGCGATTTCTTCAGCGCCCAGTGGTGCGCCGTGCGCGCCACCGGTGTTCTGTTTTTTCGGCGCGCCCTTGCCGATCAGGGTCTTGCAGCAGATCAGCGTCGGCCTCCCGGTTTCAGCCTGGGCCTGGCGGATCGCGGCATCAACGGCATCCGTGTCATGGCCATCCACGCCGTAGATCACGTTCCAGCCATAAGCCGCGAAACGCTGCGGGGTGTTATCTGTAAACCATTGTTTTATTTGACCTTTTTCGGAATCGATGGAGATGCCGTTGTCGTCGTACAAAGCAATCAGTTTGTTCAATTTCAGTGTGCCGGCCAGCGCGCAGGCTTCATGCGACACACCTTCCATCAGGCAACCATCGCCGAGAAAGACATAAGTCCGATGATCAACAACGATATGGCCATCGCGGTTGAACGTTTCGGCCAGGACGCGTTCGCTGAGCGCCATGCCAACGGCGTTGGCAATGCCCTGTCCGAGCGGCCCGGTGGTGGTCTCGATGCCGGGCGCCATGCCGTGTTCGGGATGGCCGGCGGTTTTGGAATGCAGCTGGCGGAAACGTTTCAGTTCCTCGATCGGCAGGTCGTAACCGGTCAGGTGCAGCAAACCGTAGAGCAGCATCGAGCCATGGCCGTTCGACAATACAAAACGGTCGCGGTTGGCCCACTGCGGATTGCCCGGGTTGTGGCGCAGGTGGCGCCGCCACAGGGCCTCTGCGATTTCCGCCATGCCCATCGGCATGCCGGGGTGGCCGGAGTTGGCCTGCTGCACTGCGTCCATTGCCAACGCGCGCAGCGCGTTCGCCAACTCGGGTCGGGAACTCATGGCTTGCTTGATCCTGGCGAAACGAAAACGGGGGGAAGAAAAGCCGTCATTATAACGGCAGCATCATCACCGGCGCGAGAGCAGGAGCCAGTATGTGGCCGCCCGTTTGCCGCGGCGGTCATTCCTCGTTCTTGCGCGAGGTCTTGATGCCCAAGTGCTTGAGCTTGCGATATAAATGTGTGCGTTCGAGACCCACCGCATCGGCCACGCGGCTGATATTGCCGCCTTCCCGGGCCAGGTGGTACTCAAAATAAACCCGTTCGAAAGCATCGCGGGCGTCGCGCAAGGGCGCGTCGAGTTGCAATGATGCCGCGGCATTCGGCGCCGCCGCCTGCGGCAACGCGCGCTGGACTTCCTCCAGGGAAATCTGCTCGCCGACCGCGGTGTTGGCCAGTGTCTGCACCACGCTGCGCAATTCGGAAAAATTGCCCGGCCAGTCATGGGTGCGCAGCGCATTCAGGGCCGCGGTGCTGAAATGCCGCGGCGGCACCAGCTTCTGTTCAACCAGATCATTGAGGATCACGCCGGCAAGCTCGGGAATGTCGTCGCGCTGATCGCGCAGCAAGGGTAACTGGATGGTGGTGGCACCGAGCAGCTGATAGACGCGGTCGTCATAACTGCCCTCGGCCACCAGTCCGGACAACGGACGGGTGGCGCCGCAGACCACGCGCACGTTATAACGGTCGGCCTGCGACAGCAGCACCTGCAGGCCGCGCTGCTCAATCCGGCTGAACCCGGCGACATCACGCACGAACAAGGTGCCGCCGCGGGCGGCCTGCAGCAGGTCCAGCGGCGTCTCGACCGTCTGCGCGCCATGATCGACCACATGCCAGGGATTGCTCGGCACATGCAGCGCGCGTGCGCAGGCCTCGAAAGCGCAACCCGGTGCGCCCTGGATCAAGACCGCTGCGCGACCGGCGGCGATTCTTTCAAGCCGTTGTTTCAACTCCTGGATCACCGGCGTGCGCCCCAGCATCGCCAGCGCGGCAGCGGTATGCGGGCGCTGTTCGCCTTTTGTGATTGCGCGACCAACCGTTGCCAGCAGCTTTTGCAGGGCTATCGGTTTTTCAAGAAAATCGTAGGCGCCGATGCGGGTGGCTTCGACCGCGGTATCGATGGTGCCGTGGCCCGACATCATCACCACCGGCATGGTCAGCTGTCCGCTGCTGGCCCATTCCTTGAGCAGCGTGATGCCGTCGGTATCCGGCATCCAGATGTCGAGCAGCACCAGGTCCGGCCGGACCTGGGTGCGAAAGGCACGGGCGGCACCGGCGTTTTCTGCAAGCCGCACGTCATAACCCTCATCGGAAAGAATTTCCGAGAGGAGTTCGCGGATGCCAACTTCGTCGTCTACTACCAGAATTTGTCGCATATTGATTGGTCTGCTTAACTCAGTTTACTTATTCTGTTCAGGCGGCCGAACGCTCTCCGGCACCCTGATTGGCCGCCGGCAATATGATCGCCACGCGTGCGCCGTGTGGCGCAACGTTGGTGATCGTGACTTCACCATGATGTTCTTCGACGATCTTGCGCACGATGGACAGGCCGAGTCCGGTACCGCGCGGCTTGGTCGTCACATAGGGTTCGAAGGCCCGCTTCATCAGTTGTTCGGGGAAACCGGTACCGTTGTCGGTCACCGAAAACTCCGCACGGCCGTCGCGTACGGCCGTCGCGATCTCGATGTACGGCGCCTCCGTGCCGGCCAGCGCATCCTGCGCGTTCTGCAGCAGGTTATGGATCACCTGCCGGATCTGGGTGGCATCACCCTGCACCGGCGGCAACGTCGCTGCCAGGTTGAGCTTCATGCTTGGACCCAGCGATTCGTAGAGCATCAGCACTTCGCGGATCAGGGCATTGAGATCCAGCGCACGCAGCGCGGGCTCCGGCGTGCGCGCATACTGGCTGAAGGCATCCACCATGCGTTTCAACGCGGCCACCTGGCTGACGATGGTCTGCGTTGAACGCACCAGGATTTCGGCGTCCGCGGGCGACAGCTTGGGCTCGAGTTTGAACTGGATTCGTTCCGCCGACAGCTGGATCGGGGTCAGCGGGTTTTTGATTTCGTGGGCCAGGCGCCGGGCAACTTCCGCCCACGCGGCATCGCGCTGCGCCTGCAGGAGCTGGGTTACGTCATCAAACACGACGATCAGTCCGGTATC
The DNA here is from genome assembly GCA_019744975.1 of Burkholderiales bacterium. Lineage (GTDB taxonomy): Bacteria > Pseudomonadota > Gammaproteobacteria > Burkholderiales > SG8-41. The sequence continues at coordinate 79,717 of JAIETP010000016.1, read as the reverse complement.
GCCGCTTTCGCCGAAACGTGTGCCGCGCAGCAGCAGGGCCTGGGTGCCGCTTTTGACTTCGCGTTCGACCTGGCGTTGCCATTCCGCCGCATCCGGGCGGGAAAAAGCCTCGGCCACCGCCTGCACCAGCGGCGCCAGGCTAGCATCCATGGCCGGCCAGTCCAGCAAGGCGGCATCCAGCAGTGGTGCGTGGTCGGCGCCGAGAATATGCACTGCACTCGGATTGGCAGAACGCAGTCGCAGGTTGCCGTCAAAGGTCAGCACGCCCGCCGACAGATGCGCCAGCACACTTTCGAGATAGGCCTTGGCATGCGCAAGCTGTGCCTGGTTGCGCTCGACGCGTGCCTGCGCTTCGGCAAGCTGAAGCGTCATGCTGTTGAAAGACTGCGTCAGCTGGCCGAGTTCATCACGGCTGGCGACCGCGGCGCGCCGGCTGAAGTCGCCCTGCGCCACCGCGCGCGTACCTTCAACCAGTGCACTCAACGGCGCGGACAAACGATTGGACAGCACAAACGCCAGCCCCAGGGAGGACAGCAACGCAAGCAGCAGTGTCAGAGTCAGTGTGATCGCGTAGAGCCTTTTCAGGCCACGCCGCGACAATTGCAGTTCCTGATATTCGCGGTAGCCGCTTTGCACGATTTCGGCATCACGCGCCAGCTGCGCAGGCACCGCCTGCAACAGCTGCAGCACGCGGGTTTCATCGGTCAACGCCATCGTATTGACCGGCGCCAACGCACGCAGGTACAGGCCGCGTTCGGGAATGGCCTCGATCACGCTGTAAACCTGCTGCATGCGGATCTGGCGCATCGCCGCCGCTCCCGGCACTTCGGGCGCGATGCCGCTGCGCTCGTTGCCGGAAAAAGCCAGCACCTTGCCACGCGGGGTAAACAGCGTGACCTCGTCAACGGCAGCCTGCTCGCGAAGTTCGTTCAGCGCGGTGATATGTTCGGATGCCGGCCGCGTTGACAGCGTCAATGCCATGCGATCGGCCTTGGCCGCCAGCTCTTTCAGGCGGCCATCCAGTGTGCGGCGGCCGAGATTGAGGCCGCTCTCCAGCGCGCTGTCCAGCCGCACTTCAAACCAGGATTCAATACTCTGCGATACAAACTGTACGGACACACCGTAAATCAACGCACCGGGCAACACGGCCATCAATCCGAACAATGCGACCAGGCGCAAGGTCAGTTTGGCGCCGAACACGCCGGCCTTGAGGCGCCCGCGCAGATGAACCAGCTGGTACGCAACCATGCCGGCCAGCAGCAACGCGATTCCCACGTTGATGCCAAGCAGCGTCGGGTAATACCGGGAGAACAGGGCCGAGTTGGTACTCACCGAGGCGAGCAGGAATACCGCTGCCACACCGAGCGCCGCACAGAGCAGCAGCAGATAACGCATGACTGCGCCGGTGCGTGGCTGCTTGCCGGATATGGCCGTCATGGCGTCACCGCCCAGCGCACCCAATCCGAGCCGATGTTCCATTCCCGGGAACCCAGCGCATTCAGGTTGAATGGTTTGGGCAGTTGCGAGGTATCGAGGCGCAGCCGCAGACCGGCGGTGTAGGTGGTGCCTTTGCTCAGCGTGCCGGGGTCGAGATCTTCGCGCCGCCTCACCTTGGTCATCACCTGCAGCGCTTCGGCCAGCGTCGGAAAATTCTGGTAGAACGCACCGACGCCGATACGGTACTGGCGCGTCAGCGCGTTAAATTGCAGCCGGTACTGCTGTTGCCGGGACACCGCCTTGTCGTTGAACCAGTACCAGCGCGAACGGACCATCTCGAATTCGAGCAGGAAATACAGCGGGATACCCTTGTGCAGCGCGTCTTCGAGGGGCGCGGAAAGGACGATGTCGATATTGGCTTCGAGTACATAGTGATCATCCGCCGTGGCAACGGTGACGCGGCGCACGTCAATGCCGTGGGGCTGCGCATGGAGTTGCGCCGGCACCGCGAGCGCGAATGCCAGCAGCAGTGCCGCCAGATCAATTTTTTTCCAGAAGGGCGTAAAAAAAACCATCATGCGCTGCATCGGGAAGCAGTTGGCCGTCGATATGTTTTAAGCCGTCAGCGAGCAGCGGAAGGGAAAGTTGCCGCGCATCGTGATGACGGGCAATGAATTGTTCGACCTGCCGGTTATTTTCTTCACCAAATACTGAGCAGGTTGCATACAGCAATTTACCACCACTGCCCAGCAACTGCCAAAGCGTGTCGAGAATGCGTGCCTGCCGGACAACCAGTGCCTTGATGTCGCTCTGCTGGCGCAGCCATTTGATATCCGGATGGCGGCGCACCACGCCGGACGCGGTGCATGGCACGTCGGCGAGGATGCGATCAAATGTTCCGGCATCGCGCCATTGTTCCGGCCGTCCGGCGTCAGCCTGCCGCAGCTGTGCACGCAGCGACAGTCGCGTCAGGTTGTCCGTCACCCGTTGCAGACGCTCCGCATCAATATCGACCGCGATGAGCTCAAGATCGGCCAATTCCAGCAGGTGTGCGGTTTTGCCGCCGGGGGCAGCGCATGCATCGAGCACCCGCATGCCATCGGCAACATCGAGCAGTTCAGCGGCCAGTTGCGCGCCGGCATCCTGTACGGATACCAGTCCGGCCGAGAATCCGGGCAGCTGGGCAACCGGCCGCGGCTTTTCGATGATCACGCCATGCCGGCCCACGGGAGCAGCGGCAATCGCAGCACCTTCGAGCATTTCAAGATAGGCTTCGCGCGTAATACGGCGACGATTGACCCGCAGCGTCAACGGCGGACGGACGTTGCCGGCTTCAAGGATTTCGCGGAAATTCCGCGGAAATTGCGCAGCCAGTTTTGTGATCCACCATTGCGGGTATGAATATCGTCCTTCGTCTGTACCTGCAGCCGCGACCTCGAGTTCAGCGCGGCGACGCAGGAAATTGCGCAATACCGCATTGACCAGCCCCTGGGCCTGCGGAAAACCCAGCTGCGCACAGGCCGGCACGGCATGATCAACGATGGTATAGGGGCGCGCCTTGCTGTGGAGCAATTGGTAGAGCGCGACCTGCAGCAGGTTGCGCACCAGCGCATCCGTCGGCGGCCGATGCAGTAACTGGCCAAGCAATGCTTCGAGAAAACCCAGGCGACGCAACACACCGTAGGCGAGATCCTGCACCGCACCGCGTTCCTGCACCGTCAGCGTGGCTTCGCTGCGCCAGGTCTCCGCGAGTTCGGCATCAAGACTGCGTCCCGCCAGTACGCGTGATACCGCTTCCGCGGCCAGGCACTGTACGCGTTCCATGCTCAATGAAGACTCCGAAAATCATCTGCACGTAAAACGTCAGGCTTCAAAACGCGTACCTGCATCAATGGGGGTTCCCGCCAAAAATTGCCGCGGCGCGAGCCGTTTGCCGCCGGCGCGCTGCAACTCAAGCAGGCGGATGGTACCGGCACCCGTGGCAACCACTACACCGTGGGTGTCTGCCTGCACAACGGTGCCGGCTACGGTGCCAGAAATGGCGGGGGCCGGTTCAGCACGCCAGATTTTCAGTGTCTGTCCATTCCACGTCGTATAGGCGCCGGGCGCCGGATTGAAAGCGCGGATCAGTCGATCGATTTCAACCGCCGGTCGCGTCCAGTCGATATGCGCTTCACTTCTGCTGATTTTTGCAGCGTACGTTGCGTTTGCGTTGTCCTGCTGCACCGGTTGGGGCTGTTCCTGCAATGTGCGTAACAGCAGTTGCGCGCCGAGGCCGGCAAGTTTGTCGTGCAGGGTTTGTGCGTTGTCGTCCGCAGCAATCGTCACCGCCTGCGCCAACAGCATGGCGCCGGTGTCCAGCCCCGCGTCCATTTGCATGATGGTAACGCCGGTCTCGACATCGCCGGCCAACAGGGCGCGCTGGATGGGGGCTGCACCGCGCCATCGCGGCAACAACGATGCGTGAATATTCAGGCAGCCGCGGGGAGGCAACCGCAACAGGGATTCGGGGATCATCAGGCCGTAGGCTGCAACCACCATGACCTCGGCGTACAAATCCGCAAGTTGCGCGGTAAGCGCGGGATCCTTGAGCGTCGCGGGTTGTGACAAGGCAAGCTGGCGGGCCAGCGCCAGCTGTTTCACCGCGGAAGCCTGCGGCTTCTGGCCGCGTCCGGCCGGGCGGTCCGGCTGTGTCAGCACATGCACCACGTCATGCCCGCCGTCGAGCAGCGCGGCCAGCGCAGCAGCGGCAAACGCCGGCGTACCTGCAAAAATGATTTTCAATGGGTGCGTGGCCGCGAACGCGGTCTACATCGCCTGCCGCTGCTGTTTGACCAGCTTGGCTGTGATGCGTTGTTGCTTCAGGCGGGACAGTTTTTCGACAAAAACCCGCCCGATCAGATGATCCATTTCATGCTGGATACAGACCGCCAGCAGGCCGTCGGCCTCGAGCTGGCGCTCCTTGCCCTGTTCATCCAGCGCCGAAACCGTGACTTTGGCGGCGCGCGTGACCTTTTCGAAAATCCCGGGCACCGAAAGGCAGCCTTCTTCACACTCAGCCTCACCTTCGGCACTGAGGATTTCCGGGTTGATGAACACCTGCAACTGGTCGCGGGTTTCGCTGATGTCGATAACGATGATCCGCAGATGTACATCCACTTGTGTTGCGGCAAGACCAATACCCGGCGCAGCGTACATGGTATCAGCCATGTCTTTGATTAATTTACATATTTTGTCATCCACCCGCTTCACCGGCGCTGCAACCTTGTGCAGGCGCGGATCGGGGTAGTGCAATATCGGAAGTAAAGCCATGAAAAACTTGCCAATTTAATCAGCTAGATGCAGAATTTAAACCAAACTCTTACGTCGGCTGCGGTTTCTGCACGAGTACGCCGGCGACGCTCACATTAAGGTGGGGCTCCACATGCGAAAAGCAATTATATCCCTGATTTTGTTGATAACTCCGGCATTGTCCGCGGTCGCCGCCACGTCTGCCGACATGCGGGATGGCGCCCCCGACCGTTACACGGTGCAAAAAGGGGACACCCTGTGGGGTATTTCCGGACGTTATCTGAAGGAGCCGTGGCGCTGGCCTGAACTGTGGAAAATGAATCAGGAGCAGCTCAAAAATCCGCACCTGATCTATCCCGGTGACGTCATCGTGCTGGACCGCAGCGGTGGCGAAGCCCAGCTGAGCCTGGTGCAACTCAGCACCACAAAACTGGAACCGAAAGTACGTAGCGAACCCAGCACGCTCAGCGCCGTGCCGAGCATTCTGCCGTCAGTGATTGAACCGTTCTTGTCCAAGCCGCTGGTAGTCGGTGAGGATGAACTCGAAAGCGCGCCTAAAATCGTCGCCACCGCGGACGGACGCGTCACGCTGGGACCCGGTGATCGCGCATTCGTCCATGGCCTCAGCAAAGACAAAGGTGACCAGTGGCAGATTTTCCGCCGCGGCGATCCGCTGGTTGATCCCGATAACAACCAGATCCTCGGTTATGAAGCCACCTATCTGGGTGAGGCCCGGGTAAATCAGCATGGCAATGTCGCGACCATAGAAATCACCCGCTCCGTGCAGGAAATTTTCCGCGATGACCGCCTGCTGCCGCTGGGCAAACAAACCCCTGTATTTGCCTATGTGCCGCAGCAGCCGAAAGCGCCGGTCAAGGGCCGCATAATCTCGGCCTATGGCGGTCTACAGGAGACCGGGCCACTGTCCATCGTGACTTTGTCCAGAGGCAGCAAGGACGGGCTGCAGGTGGGTACCGTGCTTGCCATCGAACGCAGCCAGACCAGCGCTCGTTACAGCCAGCGCACCGCGCCGCTGTTCGGCCGCAGCGGCTTTTCTGGCAGCGACGCACCGCGCACTTATTACAGTGAAACGATTCCGCCGCGCGCTACCCTGTTGGAGCGGGGCGAAGCCATTACCAATCAGGACATCGCACAACTGCCGGACCAGCGTTACGGTCTGGTCATGGTGTTCCGCACCTTTGACCGTGCGTCGTTTGCTCTGGTGATGGAAGCCAGCCGCCCGGTCGCGGTTTCTGATTACGTAACCAATCCCTGATTGCCGCAGCGGGCGCAGGCGCCCGCTGTCCGCTTCTTTCCCCCAGTACGGATCAACCCGCTTCCGATGTCCATTGACGCGGATCTGGAAGCCTGGCTTCGCCTGAGCCTGCTGCCGGGGCTGGGACATCAATCGCTGCGCAAGCTGCTGGTGGCGCTGGGCTCGCCGGCAAACATTCTGACCGCCAGCCACCGCGCGCTGAGCGGCATCGTCAGTGAAAAAATCGCCCATGCCATCCGCAACGGCGGGGCCGATCCGGCACGCTGGAGCGCTGTCGGCTCCTGGCTGGACGATCCGGCCAATCATGTCCTCACCCTGGCTGATCCCGATTATCCGCGGGCTTTGCTGGAAATCCCCGATCCACCGCCGCTATTCTATGTAAAAGGACGGCTGGATCTGCTGAACAGACCCGGGTTCGCCATCGTCGGCAGCCGCAACGCCACTGCGCAGGGTCTCACCAACGCAGAAGCTTTTGCCGCAGCGCTGAGCAATGCCGGACTCACTATCATCAGCGGCCTCGCGCTGGGCGTGGACGCAGCCGCGCATCGCGGCGGACTCGACGGTGCCAGCTCAACCGTTGCCGTGGTCGGCACCGGGCTCGATACCGTGTATCCGGCGCGCAATCGCGATCTGGCCCATCGTATTGCGGCGCAAGGTGCGCTGGTCTCGGAATTTCCACTGGGCACTCCGGCGCTGGCGGCCAATTTTCCGCAGCGCAATCGTCTGATTTGCGGATTATCCAAAGGCTGTCTGGTCGTTGAGGCCGCCATTTCCAGTGGCTCTCTGATCACGGCGCGTCTTGCCACCGATCAGGGCCGGGAAGTTTTTGCGATTCCCGGATCCATACATTCGCCGCTGGCCAAAGGTTGTCATGCGCTGATCAAGCAGGGCGCCAAGCTGGTGGAATCGGCGCAGGATGTACTGGAAGAGCTGGGCTTGTCGCAGCCGGCCGCCCGCGTCGCCACGGCGCCGGCAAATGATGCGGACACACATCCGCTGCTCACACACCTCAGCTTCGATCCGGTGGATATCGATACCTTGCAACAACGTAGCGGACTCGCCATTGGAGCGCTCAACACCGCACTGACTAACCTCGAATTGGCGGGATTGATCGAGGCGCTACCCGGGGGACGCTGGCAGCGCCTGTCCTGAAAGTTTGTTGAAAACTTCCTGTTGGTGCAAATGAGCCCGGCTTTAATGGTGGGGCAACACTCGCTTAATCAATGACTTGAAGGCGTGTGCGCTCGGTCGCTACGCTCCCAACGCGCTCGCCCATCACTTTTTCAACAAGCAGTAAGCCGGCTTGCGCTGGCCGGGGATTGTTCTTATCATCGGGCGCTCTTTTCCACGGCGCGGCAGTTCGGCGCCCCATCTTCAGCGGTATTAATCCGCAAAATCAACGGTTTACATGGCGAAAACGCTCATCATTGCGGAAAAACCTTCGGTCGCCGGCGACATTGCACGCGTTCTGGGCGGGTTCACCAAACATGCCGAATATTTCGAAAACGACGACTACGTGGTGTCGTCCGCGGTCGGCCATTTGCTGGAAATCGCCGCCCCCGAAGAATTCGAAGTCAAACGAGGCAAGTGGTCCTTCGCCAATCTGCCGGTCATTCCGCCGCATTTCGACCTGAATCCGATTGCCAAAAGCGAGCCACGACTGAAGGTTCTGGCCAAGCTGCTGAAACGCAAGGACATCACCAAACTGATCAATGCCTGTGACGCGGGCCGCGAAGGTGAGCTGATTTTCCGTTACATCGCGCAGGCCACGAAGACCAATAAACCGGTATCGCGGCTGTGGTTGCAGTCGATGACGCCGGCCGCGATCCGCGAGGGTTTCGAACACCTGCGTTCCGACGAGGAAATGCAGCCGCTGGCCGATGCTGCGCGCAGCCGCAGCGAAGCAGACTGGCTGATCGGCATCAACGGCACGCGCGCGATGACAGCCTTCAACAGCAAAGGTGGCGGTTTTTACCTGACCACCGTCGGCCGCGTACAAACACCGACACTGATGATCGTTGTCGACCGCGAACAGAAAATCCGCAAATTCGTGCCGCGTGATTACTGGGAAGTGCGCGCGACATTCGGCGCCAAGGCCGGCGATTACGAAGGCCGCTGGTTCGACCCGGCTTTCAAACGCGACGAAAACGACGCGGAAAAACGCGACAGCCGGGTTTGGGACGGCAGGACCGCAGAAAAAATCGCCGAGGCCTGCCGTGGTAAAACCGGCACGATCACCGAAGAATCAAAACCGTCATCGCAGTTGTCGCCGATGCTGTTCGACCTGACCTCATTACAGCGTGAAGCGAACGGCAAATTCGGCTTTTCGGCGAAAACCACGCTGTCGATCGCCCAGGAACTGTACGAGCGGCACAAGGCGCTGACTTATCCGCGGACCGATTCCCGCCACCTGCCCGAAGATTACATGGCGACGGTCAAAACCACGCTGGACGCTCTCGGCGATGAAGCGGGGTTTGGTTCGTTTGCCAAGGAAATCATCAAGGGCAAATGGATCAAGCCGAACAAGCGTATTTTCGACAACAGCAAGATTTCGGATCACTTCGCGATCATCCCGACGCCGCAGCCGCCGAAAAACCTCAACGAGGTGCAGCAGAAGATTTATGACCTGGTCGTGCGCCGCTTCATGGCGGTGTTTTTCCCGCCGGCGGAATACCTGGTGACCACGCGTATCACCGAAGTCGCGTCGCACAAGTTCAAGACCGAGGGCAAGATCCTGGTCAAACCGGGCTGGCTGGGTATTTACGGCAAGGACGAGCAGCAGGAAAGCGCCAATTTGCCGGCAGTGGCCAAGGGTGAACACCCGCCGGTCAATGCCGTGGATCCGGTCGGCCTGGCGACACGCCCGCCGGCGCGTTATTCGGAAGCGACCCTGCTGAGCGCGATGGAAGGCGCCGGCAAGCTGATCGACGACGACGAACTGCGCGAAGCGATGGCGCAGAAGGGCCTGGGGACTCCGGCAACCCGCGCCGCGATCATCGAACGGCTGATCGCCGAAAAATACATGGTACGCGAAGGCCGCGAACTGATACCGACCGCCAAAGCCTTCCAGTTGCTGACGCTGCTGAACGGACTGGGGGTCAACGAGCTGACACAACCGGAGCTGACGGGGGAATGGGAATACAAGCTGCTGCAAATGGAACGCGGCAAGCTGAAGCGCGCGTCCTTCATGAAGGAAATCGCCACCATCACCGAGCGCATCGTCAAGCGCGCCAAGGAATACAACAACGAGACGATCCCGGGCGATTACGCGACCTTGCAGACACCCTGCCCGCATTGCGGTGGCACGATCAAGGAAAACTACAGACGTTTCGCCTGCGAGGCCTGCGAGTTTTCGATCACCAAAGTACCGGGTGGTCGCCAGTTTGAAATCGAGGAAGTGGAGTTATTGCTGCGCGAACGCACGATTGGTCCATTGCAGGGTTTCCGCTCGAAAATGGGCCGTCCGTTCGCAGCCATCCTGCGTATCGTACCGGACAAGGAAAACAACAACCTCAAACTCGAGTTTGATTTTGGCCAGAATAACGACGCCGAAGCCGAGGAAATCGATTTCAGCGGACAGCAGGCGCTGGGCCCGTGCCCGAAATGCAAAGGTCAGGTCTACGAACACGGCATGAATTACCTGTGCGAAAACACGCCGTCCAAAAAATGTGATTTCCGTTCCGGCAAAGTCATCCTGCGCCAGGAAATCCAGCGCGAGCAGATGGAGAAGCTGCTGTCCTCCGGACGAACCGATCTGCTTGACGGGTTTTTCTCCAATCGCAATGGCCGGCGTTTCAAGGCTTTCCTGGTCAGACAACCGGACGGCAAGGTGGGATTTGAATTTGCACCGCGTGTGGCCAAGGGTGATGCGGATGCCGGCAAAACCGGCAAACCGGCCAAGGTAAAAGTCGCGGCGGCGGCCAAAACCGAAACGGCTGTTGCACCGGCTAAAAAGCGCACCGCCCGCAGCAAAAAATAATCAATAAAAACAAATACTTACGGCCAACACCGCAGGGTGTTGGCCGTAATTTTTTCTGTAACACCCTTGCTTAGACGTCGAGGTTGCGCGCACCCAGAGCGTTGGTCTCGATGAACAGGCGGCGCGGTTCGACGGCATCGCCCATCAGCGTGGTGAATATCTCGTCGGCACCGATGGCATCTTCAATCTGGGTTCTCAGCAAGCGGCGGGTTTTCGGATCCATCGTGGTATCCCACAACTGTTCCGGATTCATTTCACCCAGGCCTTTGTAGCGCTGGATGCCAATGCCGCGCTGCACTTCCGCCAGCATCCATTCGATCGCTTCGCGGAATTCACTGACCGGACGCATCTGTTCGCCGCGCTTGATGTAGGCGCCTTCGCCGAGCAGGCCGTGCAGCATCTGTGCCGTCTTGCGAATTTGCGCGTAATCGCCGCTATGCAGGAAATCCACGTCGATCATGCTGCTGCGCGCCACGCCGTGCTGGGTACGTGAAATGCGCAGGATGTACGATTCGCTTTTCTCGTCGAACACCGCCTCGATCCTGACGTTCTTGGCGTCGAGATACAGGCCTTCCAGCGCTTTTGCGCTTTTCTTCGCAGCGGCTTCGTCGCTGAGATCCAGCGTCACCGGGTTGTTGAGCAATCCATGCAGGGCTTCCGAATCGATGATCCGGCTTTCGCGTTCGATAACGGCTTCCGCCAGCAGGTAATGTTTGGCGACTTCTTCCAGTGCGTCCTTGGACAGGGGCTGGGCGCCGACCGTGGTATACAACTCGGCCTCGGCCAGCGCCTGCTTGAGCAAATACTGCTTCAGCTCATGTTCGTCCTTCAGGTAACGCTCCTGCTTGCCATGTTTGACCTTGTACAACGGCGGCTGCGCGATATAAATATGTCCGCGCTCGACCAGTTCCGGCATCTGCCGGTAGAAAAAGGTCAGCAGCAGTGTGCGGATGTGGGAGCCGTCGACGTCCGCATCGGTCATGATGATGATGCGGTGATAACGCAGCTTGTCCGGATTGTATTCGTCCTTGCCGATGCCGGTGCCGAGCACGCTGATCAGCGTGGTGATTTCCGTCGATGAAATGACCTTGTCGAAACGCGCTTTCTCGACATTGAGGATTTTGCCGCGCAGCGGCAGGATGGCCTGATTCTTCCGGTCACGGCCCTGCTTGGCGGAGCCTCCCGCCGAATCACCCTCGACCAGATACAGCTCGCATTGCGAAGGATCGCGTTCCTGGCAGTCGGCGAGTTTTCCAGAAAGGCCGAAGGAATCCAACACACCTTTGCGCCGCGTCAGTTCACGCGCCTTGCGTGCCGCTTCACGGGCGCGCGCGGCATCGACAATCTTGCCGCAGATGATCTTGGCGTCGTTCGGTTTCTCAAGCAGGAATTCCATCAGCTTCTGGCCGACGATTTCCTCCACGATCGGACGCACTTCCGAGGACACCAGTTTGTCCTTGGTCTGTGAGGAAAACTTGGGCTCGGGAACCTTGACCGACAGCACCGCGGTCAGGCCTTCCTTCATGTCGTCGCCACTGGTCTCAACCTTGGCCTTTTTCGCCTGCTCGGTCGATTCGATGTAGTTGTTCAGCGTGCGCGTCATTGCCGCGCGCAAGCCGGTGAGATGGGTGCCGCCGTCACGCTGCGGAATGTTGTTGGTGAAACACTGCATTGATTCCTGGTAGGAATCATTCCACTGCATGGCCACCTCGACGGTAATGCCGTCCTTGGTGCCCTGGATATGGAAAATATTCGGATGCAGCACGCTTTTCGCGCGGTTCATGTACTCAACAAAACCCTTGACACCGCCGCTGAACGCGAATTTTTCCTCCTTGCCCGAACGCTGGTCGGTCAGCGTGATTTTCACGCCATGGTTCAGGAACGACAGCTCGCGCAGACGCTTGGCGAGGATTTCGTAGTGGAAATCAACGTTGCCGAAAATTTCCTTGCTCGCCAGATAGTGCACCTCCGTGCCGCGACGTTCGCTTTTGCCGGTCACCTTCAGCGGCGCCACGGCTTCACCCATGCGAAACTCCATCTGGTGCGTCTTGCCTTCGCGACGGATGGTCAAGCGCAGCCATTCCGACAGGGCATTGACCACGGACACGCCGACACCGTGCAGGCCGCCGGAAATCTTGTACGAATTGCTGTCGAATTTGCCGCCGGCATGAAGCTCGGTCATCACCACTTCGGCGGTTGAGCGTTTTTCTTCATCATCCGGATGAATATCGGTGGGGATGCCGCGGCCGTTGTCGGCCACGCTGATCGAATTGTCCGGGTGGATGATGATCGTGATTTCATCGCAATGTCCCGCCAACGCCTCGTCCACCGCATTGTCAACCACCTCGAAAACCGTGTGATGCAGACCGGTACCATCGCTGGTATCACCGATATACATCCCGGGGCGTTTGCGTACTGCTTCCAGACCCTTCAGTACCTTGATGCTGTCGGCGCCGTAATCACTGGAGGACTTCTGTTCCTTGTCGCTCATTTTTCTCTTGTCTTTGTGTTGTAACTCAGATTCGCATCGGCATCACGACATAACGGAAATCATCACGTCCGGGCAGTGTGATCAACATACTGCTGTTGGCGTCGCCAAAAGAGCAGGTCACTTTTCCCGGTGGGACATTGCTCAGCACATCCAGCAGATAAGTGACATTGAATCCCACATCCAGGGGGTCCCCGCCAAAATCGACTTCGAGTTCTTCCTGGGCCTCTTCCTGCTCGTTGTTACTGCAGGAAATGCGCAGACTGTCCTTGGTCAGCATCCAGCGCACACCACGGAATTTTTCATTGGACAGGATGGCGGCACGCTGCAGTGCACGCTGCAGTTCGTCCCGGTCCAGGCTGATGCCTTTCTCGTAATTGGTCGGGATCACGCGCTGGTAGTCGGGGAATTTGCCGTCAATAACCTTGGTGGTCAGCTCAACGTCGCCAAAACGAAAACGAACCTGGTTGGCATGAATCGCGATGTCCAGCGGTTCGTCACCTTCCACCAATTGCCTTGCCAGTTCAAGGATGGCTTTTCTCGGCAGGATGACTTCACTTTTTTCCTGCCTGTCCTTGAGCCCCGTTACCGCATAACTGAGGCGGTGGCCATCGGTGGCCACGACCTTGATTTCCTTGTCTTCGGTAATCAGCAACAATCCATTCAAATAATAACGGATGTCCTGTTGCGCCATCGCATATTGCACCAGCCCCAGCAGCTTGCGCGCAACGCCTTGGGAAATCTGGAAGCTGCTCTGCGGTTTGCCAGGATCGGCAAGCGCCGGAAAATCAGCAGCTGGCAGTGTCTGAAGATTAAAACGGCTTTTTCCGGCTTTGACCTGCAACCGGTTGTTGGCAACCTCCAGTGCAACTTCGCTGCCATCAGGCAAGGCGCGGAGAATATCAACCAGCTTTCTGGCTGAAACCGTGACGGCCAGGGCATCGCCTGCTTTTTTATCGAGCGCGCAGGAAGTTGCAATCTGCAGTTCCAGATCTGTCGCAACAAAACGCAGGCTGTCCGCAGTACGTTCAATCAGTACGTTCGACAGGATGGGCAGCGTATGACGCCGTTCAACAATTCCGGTTACTGCCTGCAATGGCTTCAGCAGCGCATCACGTGGTAATTGCACGAGTTTCATATTAGTGATTTTTCTTTAATTAAATTAATAGTAACTAATAGAAATGACTTTTTTTGTTGAGAACGGCACTTGACTCTTGAATTCAAAAACAATTTTTGTTTTTGATGTTTTGTATTTTTTGCCTGTGCCCTGTGGACAAAAAAGGATGAAAAATGCCCGGAATCCGTTTCTGTCTGGTTATGAACAAATGATGCACAGGTTTTCAACTGCGCAGAACCTTCAGCAATGAGCTGATATCGACGGTCATTTCGTTGCTGGTGTTTTTCAATTGGGCGATCTTGCGGCAGGCGTGGAGTACCGTCGTGTGGTCCCTGCCGCCAAAGGCTTCGCCGATGTCCGGCAGGCTCATCTGGGTCAGTTCCTTGGCCAGCGCCATGGCAACCTGCCGCGGACGTGCCACGTTGCGGGTGCGTTTTTTCGAATACATCTCCGACACCTTGATCTTGTAATAGTCGGCGACGGTGCGCTGTATGTTTTCGATGCTGACCTGGCGGTTCTGTGAAGCCAGGACGTCGCGCAAGGCTTCACGGGCAAGATCCACGGTGATGGCTTGCCCGGTAAAGCGCGAGTAGGCCAGTACGCGTTTGAGCGCACCTTCGAGTTCGCGAATATTCGACTGGATGTGTTTGGCGATGAAAAAGGCCACGTTTTCATCGAGAGTCAGCCCGTCTGCTGCTGCTTTTTTGAGCAGGATCGCGACGCGCATTTCCAGTTCCGGTGGCTCGACCGCCACAGTGAGGCCCCAACCAAAGCGCGAAATCAGACGGTTCTCCATCCCGGAAATTTCCTTGGGATAGGTATCACAGGTGATGATGACCTGTTTATGCGCTTCAACCAGTGCGTTGAAGGCATAGAAGAACTCTTCCTGCGTCCGGTTCTTGCCGCTGAAAAACTGGATGTCATCGATCAACAGCAGATCCAGTGAATGATAGTAGCGTTTGAAATCATCAAACGCCTTGTGTTGGTAAGCCCTCACCACATCGGATACGTATTGCTCGGCATGGATATAGCGAATCTTGCTTTCCGGCGCATGCGACCGGAGGTGGTTGCCGATGGCATGGATCAAATGGGTCTTGCCCAAACCGACGCCGCCGTAAACAAACAGCGGGTTATATGCAGCCCCGGGTTTTTCCGCGACCTGGCGGGCTGCGGCGCGTGCCAAATCATTGGCTTTTCCGGTCACAAAGGTGTCAAACGTAAAACCGGGATTGAGCCTGGAAACATCGCGTACCGGCGGCGCCGGCCGGGACACCGGCTGCTCATCGGGGGCTGCGGGCGCGGTGGCCGGCCGCACGGTTTTTTCCGCAAGGATGAGTTCCACGGTGGCGCTGTCACCCAGGCGCTCGCGTGCAATCCCCAGTATCTTTGCCTGAAAACGATCCTTGGCCCAGCGCTGCACAAAACGGTTGGGTGCCGTTACCGTGACCACCGTGCCAGCGACGGTGCACTCCAGGGGCTGTATCCAGGTGACAAATTGCTGTTGCCCGAGTTCTTTTGCAAAAAACGCGAGACAATGTTGCCAGAAATCGTTCATTCGTCCCTATCGGGTGGAGCGCAGGCGTGGTTGGCGGGAAAAGAGGGGAAATTGACCGCTGATTTTACCCCTTATTGAGGGCGGCAACAAAGACGGCGGAGAGTGATGACGGTCAAGGCGCGAAGGGCGGCCGGCGCAAGGGAAGATTGACAGGGAGCGCCCTGCCGATGTCTAATAACGGGTTTCCCGAAGACCAATTTAGGATCGACCATGAAGCGCACCTATCAACCGTCAAAAACGCGTCGTGCACGCACCCATGGTTTCCGCGTGCGCATGAAAACGCGCGGCGGCCGCGCTGTCATCCGTGCCCGCCGTGCCAAAGGGCGTGCCCGCCTCAGCGTTTGATCAAACCCGCAGTTTGCAGCAAAGGCAGTCGCGCCCGGTCTGTACGCCTGACCAAACCGGCGCAGTTTGAAGCTGTTCTCGCCGGCGGACGCCAGTCGGGCAGCAAATGTTTTCTGGCGCGGGCTTTGCCCAACACCGGAGACGGTCCGCGACTGGGATTGATTGTCGGCAAGAAGGCGGCCCCCAGGTCGGTTGATCGTAACCGGGTGAAACGCCTGATCAGAATCGTGCACCGTGAGTTGGCGGCAGAGCTTGATGCGCTGGATGTTGTTGTACAACTCCGGGGCAGTCCCCGCAGCAGCGATAACGCGGCATTGTTCAAGGAATTGCAGGAGTTGTTGCGCGGATTGCTCGGCCCGGGCAAAAAATAAGCGCAGTCGCTCGGCAAAGAAAAAAAGCTTATGGATTCGCAACGGCTGGTTCTCTTTTTTGTATTCACCATGTCGGTGTTCCTGCTGTACGAGTCCTGGCAGCGAGACCAACAGCAATCAACCGCGGCTACAGCAGTGTCGGCATCGGTCACTCCGACACCCACACCTGGAACGATACCGGCCCAGCCTGCAGCCGGTGTGTTGCCCGCACCCAGTGCCGCGTTGCTGCAGAATCCGTCTGCGCCGCCGACCGTCGCTGCCGCGAACAGCGGGCAGATCATCAAGGTCGAAACCGATCTTTACCGTGCAGAAATCAGCACCGGCGGCGGTGACCTGATCCGCCTCGAACTGCTGAAACACGGCGGTACGCTGGACCGGAAGAAAAATTTTGTGCTGTTTACGCGGTCCAGCGAACACGTTTACATCGCGCAATCGGGTCTGATCGGCAACAACCTGCCAAACCACCAGACGGCGTATACCGCCCAGGCTGCCGAATACAAACTGGGAGATGCCGCGGCAGACCTGGAAATCCGGCTGGAAGCCACCGGTGATGTAAAAGCCGCGAAAATCTATCGTTTTCGCCGCAACAGTTATGTCATCGATGTGGCGCATGAGGTCACCAATACGGGCACCGCGCCGGTGGATGCGTTTGCCTATTTCCAGCTGGTGCGCGATTCGACCCCGCCCGAAGGGGATTCCGCCATGGTCCCGACATATACCGGCGTCGCGGTGTACACCGACAAGGAAAAATTCCAGAAAGTCGCGTTCAGTGATATCGAGAAGGGCAAGGTCCCCTATCCCAAGAGCGGCAACGATGGCTGGATCGGTTTGCTCCAGCACTACTTTCTCGGTGCATGGTTGCCCAAGCAGGGTACGCCGCGGGAGTTCTATACCCGCCAGGTGCCGCAGGGACTGTACGCTGCCGGCGTGATCATCCCGGCGGGGACCCTCGCTCCGGGCGCCAGCACGACGCTGGCCATGCCGCTCTACGCCGGTCCGCAGGAACAGGAAAAACTCGCGGCTCTGGCGCCGGGGCTGGACCTGGCGGTCGATTACGGCTGGTTGACAGTGATCGCTGCACCCCTGTTCTGGGTGCTGCAGTGGATCCATGGCTGGACCGGCAACTGGGGCGTGGCCATCATCATCCTGACCATTTTCATCAAGCTGGCGTTTTACCCGCTGTCGGAGGCGAGCTACCGTTCGATGGCGAAGATGCGCATTGTGGCTCCGAAATTACAGCGCCTGAAAGATCAGTACGGCAACGACCGGCAGCGCATGCAGCAGGCGATGATGGAGTTGTACAAGACCGAGAAAATCAACCCGCTCGGCGGCTGTCTGCCGATCGTGGTGCAGATTCCCGTATTCATCGCTTTGTATTGGGTGCTGCTTGGCAGCGTCGAAATGCGCCAGGCGCCGTTCGCGCTGTGGATCAAGGATCTGTCCATCGCGGATCCGTTTTACATCCTGCCCATCCTGATGGGCGCGACCATGATCATCCAGACCAAGCTCAATCCGGAACCGCCGGATCCGATCCAGGCCAAGGTCATGAAGATCATGCCGATTGCCTTCAGCATTTTCTTTTTCTTCTTCCCCGCGGGCCTGGTGCTGTACTGGCTGGTCAACAACATTCTTTCGATCGCGCAGCAATGGCACATCACCCGGGCCATGGAGCTCGCGACGAAGTCGGCCAAGCCGAAGGCCTGAGCACCGGCGTCACGGCGCGGCGCTATACTCGCCGCGCATGATTCATCGCGACATCATTGCGGCAATCGCCACCGCGCCGGGACGCGGTGGTATCGGTGTTATCCGCATTTCAGGATCTCAACTCGCGCGCTTCGCCGCGGGACTGACGCCGCGCTCGCTCGAACCACGCCGAGCGCTGCTGACTACGTTCCTTGACGCTGCAGGCCAGCCCCTGGACCAGGGGCTGCTGTTGTTTTTCAACGCTCCGCATTCCTACACCGGTGAAGATGTGCTCGAGTTGCAGGGGCACGGCGGACCGGTGGTGATGCGCCAGTTGTTGCAGCGCTGCCTGGAGCTGGGTGCGCGATTGGCGCGGCCGGGGGAATTCACCGAACGCGCTTACCTCAACGGCCGTATGGATCTGGCGCAGGCCGAGGGGGTGGCCGATTTGATAGAAGCCTCGACAGCATTGGCTGCGCGTGCCGCCTTGCGCTCCCTGCAAGGTAATTTTTCTGAATTAATTCAAATAGTTACAAATAAAATCATCGCTTTGCGCACTCTGCTTGAGGCGACGCTGGATTTCCCGGAAGAAGAAGTGGAGTTCCTGACCGCCGGCCGCGCGCAACAACAGCTTTCCGCCGTTCGCGAACAACTGGAACAGACCCTGGCCGCAACCCGCCAGGGCAGCCTGTTGCGTGAGGGGATCCAGGTTGTGTTGATCGGCGAGCCCAATGTTGGCAAATCGAGTCTGCTGAATCGGCTGACGGGTGAGGAGATTGCGATTGTCACCGAAGTCCCGGGGACGACCCGGGATGCGCTGCGTGAACAGATCGATATTGATGGTTTGCCGGTACACATTATTGATACGGCGGGATTACGTGAAACCGTGGACGCCGTCGAGCGCATCGGCATCGGCCGTACCTGGGCCATGATTGAAAAGGCCGACCTTGCGCTATTGGTATCCGATGACGGCATGAAGAGTGACAGCGCCAATCGCGCAATCATTGACCGCCTGCCTGCCGGCCTGGCGCGGATCCGGGTGAACAACAAGATTGATCTGTCCCGGCGCAAGGCAGCACGGGAGCGGATTGAAAATGAAGAGCAGGTCTGGGTCTCCGCGAAAACCGGGGAAGGCCTGGAATTGCTGAAACAGGCGATTTGGGATCAGGCCGGTTGGCACCCCTCCGGGGAGGGGGTGTTTACAGCCAGGGCGCGGCATATTGAAGCCTTGCAGACGGCGCAATGCCATCTGGCCGCCGCCGCAGTCGTGACGGACCGTCTGGAGCTGTATGCCGAGGAATTACGGCTGGCACATGAAGCGCTGGCGAGCATTACCGGGGAATACACCCCGGATGACCTGCTGGGGGAAATCTTCTCCAAATTCTGTATTGGTAAGTGATGGCTGCTGGGTGGTTCCACGTGAAACAAGTTCGAGTTGGCAGGCGCCGTTCCAGCCATGGTTTCACGTGAAACACCGAGTTTACCGGCGTCCCAGTCTTTCGCTGCACAGCAAAATTAGCTATGATGCGCGCCCAACCCTGAAGTCATTCAGGGCTCCCCGGCAGCACGGCGAAAAATGACGCAATACCCTGAAAAATTTGAAGTAATTGTCATTGGCGGTGGCCACGCCGGTACCGAAGCCGCACTCGCCAGCGCACGCATGGGCTGCCGTACGCTGCTGCTGACCCACAGCATCGAAACCCTGGGCCAGATGTCCTGTAACCCGTCCATAGGCGGCATCGGCAAGGGTCACCTGGTCAAGGAGGTTGATGCCCTGGGCGGGGCCATGGCGGCGGCGACCGACGAAGCCGGCATCCAGTTTCGCATTCTCAACTCGCGCAAAGGGCCCGCGGTGCGGGCCACCCGGGCGCAGGCCGATCGTGTGCTGTATCGCCAGGCCATGCGTGGCCGCATCGAGCAGCAAGCCAATCTGACGGTGTTCCAGCAAGCCGTTGATGATTTGGTGGTGCAGGGTGATCGGGTGACCGGTGTGGTGACCCAGATCGGGCTGCGTTTTGAAGCTCGCGCCGTGGTGTTGACGGCGGGGACCTTTTTATCCGGTCTGATCCATGTCGGACTTGAACATTATCAAGGCGGCCGTGCCGGCGATCCGCCATCGGTCAGCCTGGCGGCACGGCTGCGTGAGCTGAAACTGCCGGTGGGGCGTTTGAAAACCGGCACGCCGCCGCGCATCGACGGCCGCTCCATCGACTTTGCGCAACTCACCGAACAGCCGGGTGACGATCCGGCGCCGGTGTTTTCATTTCTTGGCCGCCGTGAACAACACCCGGCGCAGATGCCGTGCTGGATCACGCATACCAATGAACGCACACATGACGTGATCCGCGGTGGTCTCGATCGTTCACCGATGTTTACCGGCGTCATCGAGGGTGTCGGCCCGCGTTACTGTCCGTCGATCGAAGACAAGATCCATCGCTTCGCGGACAAGTCGTCGCACCAGATTTTCCTCGAACCCGAAGGCCTGACGGTCAGCGAGTATTATCCCAATGGCATATCGACCAGCCTGCCCTTCGACGTGCAGCTCGCCGTCGTGCGTTCGATTAAAGGGCTGGAACACGCGCATATCACACGCCCCGGTTATGCCATCGAATACGATTATTTTGATCCGCGCGGATTGAAAGCTTCGCTGGAAACCAAGGCCATCGCCGGATTGTTTTTCGCCGGCCAGATCAACGGCACCACGGGTTATGAAGAAGCCGCGGCCCAGGGTTTGCTGGCGGGGATCAACGCTGCCTTGCAGGTCAGCGAAAAATCAGCATGGTCACCAACACGCGATCAGGCTTACCTCGGGGTGCTGGTCGATGACTTGGTGACAAGCGGTGTATCCGAGCCCTATCGCATGTTCACCAGCCGCGCCGAATATCGTTTGTCCCTGCGCGAAGACAACGCTGATCTGCGCCTGACCGAAACCGGCCGGAGTCTGGGCGTGGTGGATGACCAGCGCTGGGCGGCGTTTGCACGCAAACGCGATGCCATTGCAGAGGAGCAGGAACGGCTGAAATCGGTCTGGGTGAATCCACAGATTCTGTCTGTGGAACTGGCAACAGAGCTGCTCGGAAAACCGCTTGAACGTGAGCATTCACTTGCAGATCTGTTGCGGCGTCCGGAGCTGACTTACGCCGCGCTGATGATCATGCCGGGTGCAGGCCCGGGTGTTGCCGATGCACAGGTCGCCGAGCAGGTGGAAATCCAGGCCAAATATCAGGGTTACATCGAACGCCAGAAGACAGAAATCGAACATCGCGCTCAGCAGGATGATCTGCGCCTGCCGGCGGATCTCGATTACACGCAGGTGCGCAGTCTGTCGATTGAAGTCCAGCAAAAACTCAATCGCGCAAAACCCGAAACCATCGGCCAGGCCTCGCGTATTTCCGGCGTCACACCGGCGGCGATTTCTGTGCTGTTGGTGCACCTGAAACACGCGGCCGGCGCATTACAGAAAAGCGCATGAGTCTCGCTGGCGAACTGGCCGCGGGCATTACAGCGCTGGGACTGAATGTCGCGCCGGATGCGCAGCAGCGCATGCTCGACTATCTGGTACTGGTCGAAAAATGGAACAAGGCCTACAACCTGACCGCCGTGCGCGAGCCCGCGAAAATGCTGACCCATCATCTGCTCGATTCGCTGTCGGTGTTGCCGCATGTGCGCGGCCAGCGGGTGCTGGATGTTGGCAGCGGCGCGGGACTGCCCGGCATTCCGCTGGCGCTGGCGCGTCCGGAATGGCAATTCACGCTGCTTGATTCCAACCACAAAAAAACCACCTTCCTGCGCCAGGCGGCGATTGAGCTCAAATTGAACAATGTCGATGTGGTTTGTGATCGAGTCGAAACCTGGGCATCACCGCAGCCCTTCGACACCGTGGTGTCGCGCGCCTTTTCGGATTTGCCGGAATTCCTGGCGCTGGCCGGAAAATTATGTGCCAAAACCGGCGTGGTAGTCGCGATGAAAGGCGTTTACCCGCATGAAGAACTGGCGCAAGTGCCCGGAGATTTTCATTTGCGCAACGTGGTCGCGCTGAACGTACCGGGACTCGGCGCGGAACGCCATGCCGCCGTACTGGAGCCGGCCGCATGACCACGACCACCCGCATCATCGCCATCACCAATCAGAAAGGCGGCGTCGGCAAAACCACCACCGGCGTCAATCTGGCGGCGAGTCTGGCGGCGACGCATCGTCGCGTGTTGCTGGTCGATCTCGATCCGCAGGGCAATGCCACCATGGGCAGCGGCATCGACAAACGCAGCCTGCCGGCGACGGTGTATCAAGTGCTGCTCGGTGAAAAGGAGATCGCTGAAGTAAAACAGCGTGCGGCAGCCGGTTACGACGTGTTGCCTTCGAACCGCGAACTCGCCGGTGCCGAAGTTGAACTGGTCGATATCGATCGCCGCGAAACACGATTGAAGGAAGCGCTGCAGACGGTGGCTGCCGATTACGATTTCATCCTGATCGATTGTCCGCCGGCGCTGAACCTGCTGACGGTGAATGGCTTGACCGCGGCACAAGCCGTGATGATCCCGATGCAGTGTGAGTATTACGCGCTGGAAGGTTTGTCGGACCTGGTCAGTACCATCAAGCGTGTGCGTGAACATCTGAATCCCGATCTCGAAATCGAAGGCCTGCTGCGCACCATGTATGACCCGCGCAATACCCTGGCACAACAAGTTTCGGCGCAGTTGATGCAGCACTTCGGCGACAAGGTCTACCGCACGGTGATTCCGCGCAATGTGCGCCTGGCGGAAGCGCCCAGCCATGGTTTACCGGCGCTGGAGTTTGATCGCGCCTCCAAAGGCGCGCAGGCCTACCTGGCGCTGGCGGGTGAAATGCTCAACCGCAGCGCTAAAGCCAGCAGAACAACTTAAGTATTTGATTTTAAAGGATTATTATGGTTAAGCCCAAAGGTTTGGGGCGCGGCCTTGATGCTCTGCTTGGTGGCGATACAGCACCGTCGCGCAGCAGCAGCGCTGATGCGGTGACCACACTGCCGATTGCTGCACTGCAGCCAGGCAAATACCAGCCGCGCTCGCGCATGGATCAGGGTGCGCTGAATGCGCTGGCCGCGTCGATCAAAGCCCAGGGCATCATGCAGCCGATTCTGGTGCGGCCGGTGGGTGGCGGTAACCATGAAATCATCGCCGGCGAACGGCGCTGGCGCGCGGCGCGCATCGCCGGGCTGAGCAGCGTGCCGGTGCTGGTGCGCGATGTACCCGACCAGCAGGCGCTGGCGGTGGCGCTGATTGAAAACATCCAGCGTGAGGATCTCAACGCGCTCGAAGAGGCCACCGGCATTGAACGCCTGATCAACGAATTTGCCCTGACCCACCAGGCGGTGGCCGATGCCATCGGTAAATCGCGCGCAGCCGTGACCAATCTGCTGCGCCTGCTGGAACTGGCGCCGCCGGTTAAAACGTTGCTCGGTGCAGGCCGCATCGAAATGGGCCATGCCCGCGCGCTGCTGGCCCTGCCGGCCGTGCGTCAGGTCGAACTGGCCAACGAAGCGGCTGCCAAAGGGCTGTCGGTGCGCGAAGTCGAGCAACGCGTCGCCGCCCTGCTGACGACTCGCAGCGGAACCCGCAGCCGCCCGGCCGCAGACCGCGATGTATTGCGCCTGCAGGAAAGCCTGGCTGAGAAGCTCGGCACCCGCGTTCTGATCAAAACCAAACGTAAAGGCAAGGGCAGTCTGGTCATCGATTACGGCAGTCTCGACCAGCTGGACGGACTGATTTCCCGGCTCACGGGCGAGAAAAGGTAAAGATCTGGGTAATGCTGCGGCGCAGAATGGTTTGACGCGGTAGCGGCCTAACCATTAAAATTCCACGGTTTGCAGGGGCCGTCCGGGTGTTATTACGCATCGACAGCAAGCCCATGCGCACCGCAATGCGCTGGCAGATTTATGCCACCGCAGGTCTGGGGTTGTTGGCAGGGCTTTTTATCGGCGTACATGGCGCGGTTTCTGCGGTGCTGGGAGGCATCATCAACCAGGTCGCGGATTTGGCTTATGCGATGCTGGTTTCCGGTAGCAGGGTCAGGACGGCGGCCAATACTTTGCGTGCGCTGTTCAGGGCCGAAGCCGCCCGGATCATTTTGATTGTGTTGCAGATGGGATGGGTGCTGACGACCTACAAAGCCGTCGTGCATCCGGTGTTTTTCATAACGTTCGCCGTTTCGGTCGTGGTTTTCCGGATGGCGATCTTGGTCAAAGAATAAACAAGGTTCAGGGACAAGCAGAGATGGCCGCAGGACAGGAACTGACGCCGACCAGTTATATCGGTCATCATCTCACCAACCGCACGGTTTCCCTGGGCGATGGCCCGTTCTGGACCCTGCACCTTGATACCTTCCTTACCGCTGTGGCGCTGGGGGTCATCGGCTTCGGCCTGTTGTGGTGGGTTGTCCGCGGCGCCACCGCCGGCGTACCGAACAAACGTCAGGCTTTCGTCGAAATGCTGATTGAATTCGTCGACGACCAGGTCAAAGGCATATTCCACGGCAACCGCGCATTTGTCGGTCCGCTGGCACTGACGGTGTTCGTCTGGGTGCTGCTGATGAATTCGATGGATTTCATCCCGGTCGATCTCGCCGCTGCATTCTCCAGCAACGTGCTGCAGCAGCATGAATGGAAGCCGGTGCCGACCTCCGACGTCAACACCACCTTCGCGCTGGCCCTGTCGGTGTGGCTGTTGATGTTGTTCTACAACGTCAAGGTCAAGGGCATCGGCGGCTGGACCCACGAACTGTTCTGCACGCCCTTCGGCGGCAATCCCCTGCTGTGGATTTTCAATTTCCTGTTCAACCTGGTCGAATACATTTCCAAGCCGCTGTCGCATTCGCTGCGGCTCTACGGCAACATCTACGCAGGCGAGATCATTTTCCTGCTGTTGTGGATGTGGGCTGCGACCGGACTGGTCGGTTCGGTGTTCGGCGGTGTGCTGGCGCTGGGCTGGGCGATTTTCCATATCCTGATCGTTATCCTTCAGGCCTACATTTTCATGATGCTCACCGCCGTTTACATGGCGATGGCGCACGAAAGTCATTAACCAAGCGACCGTTTTAATTGACAGTTATAAAAAGGAGATTCAGATGGAGAAGCTGCAACTCGTTGCGATGATCCAGGCGTATACCGGTATCGGTATCGGCCTGATGATCGGCCTGGGCGCCGCCGGCGCGTGTATCGGTGTGGGCATCATGTGCAGCCGCTTCCTCGAGGGCGCCGCGCGCCAGCCGGAACTGATGCCGCAATTGCAGGCCAAGGTGTTCCTGCTGCTCGGCCTGATCGACGCCTCGTTCATTATTGGCGTTGGCCTTGCACTGTGGTTCGCCACCGGCAATCCCCTGCTCGGAAGCCTCAATTAAGCTGTTTCGAAACGCTGTCCGTAGGGGAAAGTCATGAACCTAAACGTCACGATGATTGCGCAGGCAGTCACGTTCTTCGTCTTCATCTGGTTTTGCAAAACGCTGATATGGCCGCATCTGATCCGCGCCCTTGAAGCGCGGCAGAAACAGATTGCGGACGGGCTTGCTGCCGGCGAGGAAGGCCGGCAGTCGCTGGAGCGCGCAGCAAAGGATGCCGATGCGGCGATCGCCCAGGCGCGTGGTCGCGCCAGCGAGATCGTCGCGCAGGCCGAGAAACGTGCCAGCCAGATGATCGAAGAGGCGAAAACCACGGCCAAGGTCGAAGGCGAACGGCTGGTGGCCGGCGCCAAGGCCGAAATCGAGCAGGAAGTTTCGCGCGCCAAGGAAATGCTGCGCACACAGGTTGCCACGCTTGCCGTGGCCGGTGCCGAGCAGATCCTCAAACGTGAAGTCGATGCCAAGGCCCATGCCGACATGCTCGCCGCCGTGCAGCGCCAACTGTAAGACAGGCTGAACACTAACCATGGCCGAACCTGTAACCATCGCGCGCCCCTACGCTGAAGCGGTGTACAAACTTGCCCGCGAGAAAAACGCGCTGGCGCAATGGTCGGACGCGCTGGCCAATCTCGACGCGGTGGTCGGTGACGCCCGTGTGCAGGCGATCATCGGCGATCCCAACGTCAGCGCCCAGCAGCTCGAAGGGCTGGTGCTGGGCGTGATCGGCGACAATCTCGACGCTGCTGTCGCCAATGAGGCGCGCAGCTTCATGCAGGTGCTGGTGCAGAACAGCCGGCTGGAACTGACGCCGCATATCCGTGGTGTCTACGAAAGCCTCAAGCGCGAACATGAAGGCACACTGGAAGCGAGCGTGATTTCGGCGCTGCCGATCAGCGATGAGCAGGTGAAGGCGCTGGTGGCCACGCTGGAAACCAAATTCAAGCGGAAAATCACGGCGAAAGTCGAGATTGATCCGCAATTGATCGGCGGCGTGAAAATCGTCGTCGGCGACAAAGTCATCGATGCAACGGTGCGCGGCAGGCTGGATGCGATGGCCACCGCGCTTACCCACTAGGAGCAACACATGCAACTCAATCCCTCCGAGATCAGCGAACTCATCAAAAGCCGGATTCAGAATCTGGGCGGCAGCGCGGAAGCGCGTACACAGGGTACGGTGATTTCGGTGACCGACGGCATCTGCCGCATTCATGGCCTCGCCGACGTGATGCAGGGCGAAATGCTCGAGTTCCCGAAAAACACCTTCGGCCTCGCGCTGAACCTTGAGCGTGATTCGGTCGGCGCGGTGATTCTGGGTGCCTACGAGCATATTTCCGAAGGCGATACCGTGAAAACCACGGGCCGCATTCTCGAAGTGCCGGTCGGTCCCGAGCTGATCGGACGCGTCGTCAATTCCCTCGGTGAGCCGGTCGACGGCAAGGGCCCGGTCAACGCCAAGATGACCGACGTCATTGAAAAGGTCGCGCCGGGCGTGATTGCGCGCAAATCGGTGTCGCAGCCGGTGCAGACCGGGTTGAAATCAATCGATGCCATGGTGCCTGTCGGCCGCGGCCAGCGCGAACTGATCATCGGCGACCGCCAGACCGGCAAAACCGCTGTGGCGATCGACGCCATCATCAACCAGAAGGGCAAGGACCTGATCTGCATTTACGTCGCGATCGGCCAGAAGGCGTCGTCGATCAAGAACGTGGTGCGCAAGCTCGAGGAACACGGCGCGATGGCCTACACCATCGTCGTCGCCGCCACCGCGTCGGAATCCGCGGCAATGCAGTTCATCGCGCCCTACTCCGGCTGCACCATGGGTGAGTATTTCCGTGATCGCGGCCAGGATGCACTGATCATTTATGACGATCTGACCAAACAGGCCTGGGCCTACCGTCAGGTGTCGCTGCTGCTGCGCCGTCCTCCGGGCCGCGAAGCCTATCCCGGCGACGTGTTTTATCTGCACTCGCGTCTGCTCGAACGTGCGGCGCGCGTCAACGAAGAATATGTTGAGGCCTTCACCAAGGGTGCGGTCAAAGGCAAGACCGGTTCGCTGACCGCACTGCCGGTGATTGAAACCCAGGCCGGTGACGTGACCGCCTTCGTGCCGACCAACGTGATCTCGATCACCGACGGCCAGATCTTCCTCGAAACGGACTTGTTCAATGCCGGTATCCGTCCCGCGATCAACGCCGGTATTTCGGTGTCGCGCGTCGGTGGCGCGGCACAAACCAAGGTCATCAAGAAGCTGGGCGGCGGTGTGCGCCTGGCACTGGCGCAGTATCGCGAACTGGCTGCTTTTGCCCAATTTGCCTCAGACCTCGACGAAGCGACCCGCAAGCAGCTGGAGCGCGGCCGCCTGGTGACGGAATTGATGAAACAGCCGCAGTACGAGCCGCTGCAGGTTTGGGAAATGGCGCTGACGCTGTTTGCCGTCAGCGGCGGCTACCTCGACGATGTCGATGTGAAGAAGGCGCTGGCGGCCGAACGGTCGATGCGCGATTACATCAAGGCCAAGTTCGGCGATCTGGTCAAACGCATTGAAGACACCAAGGACCTGTCCAAGGACGATGAGGCGCAATTGACCGCGGCGATCAAGGACTGGAAGCAGAACGGCTCCTATTAAGCACTCCGCCATCCATAAAATAATCGTTTAAAATCATATACTTATAACATGCCCGGCTCGAAGGAAATTCGCACCAAGATCAAGAGCGTGCAAAACACGCGCAAGATCACCAAGGCGATGGAAATGGTCGCGGCCTCGAAAATGCGCAAGGCGCAGGATCGCATGCGCACCTCGCGGCCGTACGGTGAAAAAATCCGCAACGTTGCCGCGCACATCAGCCACGCGAATCCGGAGTACCGTCACCCCTTCCTCGTGTCGCGTGACTCGGTCAAACGCATCGGCCTGATCGTGGTCACCACCGACAAGGGTTTGTGCGGCGGCCTGAACACCAATGCCCTGCGGCTGGCGCTGAACAAGATCAAGGAATGGGAAGCACTGGGCGAAGAAATCGAAGTGTGCGCGCTCGGCAACAAGGGTCTGGGTTTCATGCAGCGTCTGGGTGCGAGTGTGGTGGCGCAGGTCACCGGCCTGGGCGACAAACCGCAGATGGAAAAACTGATCGGCGCGCTGAAGGTGATGCTCGACGGTTACATGCAGGACCGTTTTGACCGGCTGCTGATCGTCTACACCAAGTTTGTCAACACCATGAAGCAGGAGCCGGTGGTCGAGCAGCTGCTGCCGTTGTCGGGCGATGCGCTGGGCGCACCGGAAGGTTCCTGGGATTACATCTACGAGCCGGACGCCAAGGTGGTGCTTGACCAGGTGCTGACACGGTATGTCGAGGCACTGATCTACCAGGGTGTGGCCGAGAACATGGCCTCCGAGCAGTCGGCGCGCATGGTGGCGATGAAGGCGGCCTCGGACAACGCCGGCAAAGTAATCGACGAATTGACACTGATTTACAACAAGACGCGGCAGGCTTCGATTACCAAGGAGCTGTCGGAGATCGTTGCGGGTGCGGCCGCTGTTTGATGTGGCCGCAGGATGATCTGATTGTTTACGACATTTTGATTTAGGGATAGACCATGAGCCAGGGAAAAATCGTTCAGTGCATCGGCGCGGTGATTGACGTCGAGTTTGCCCGCGACCAGATGCCGCATATTTATGACGCGCTGAAAATGGAAGGCACGGATCTGACGCTGGAAGTACAGCAACAGCTCGGCGACGGCATCGTGCGCACCATCGCACTGGGTTCCTCCGACGGCATGCGACGCGGCATGATGGTGACCAACACCAAGGCGCCGATCATGGTGCCGGTGGGTCCTAAAACACTGGGCCGCATCATGGATGTGCTGGGCCGTCCGATCGACGAAGTCGGCCCCATCGGCTCCGACAAGACCATGTCCATCCACCGCACCGCGCCGACCTACGAGGACCTGTCGCCCTCGCAGGATCTGCTCGAAACGGGGATCAAGGTGATTGACCTGGTCTGCCCCTTCGCCAAGGGCGGCAAGGTTGGCCTGTTCGGCGGCGCCGGTGTCGGCAAGACCGTGAACATGATGGAACTGATCAACAACATCGCCAAGGCGCACTCGGGCCTGTCGGTGTTCGCCGGCGTGGGTGAACGCACCCGCGAGGGTAACGACTTCTACCACGAGATGATGGATGCCGGTGTTGTCAACAAGGATGACCTGTCGAAATCGAAAGTGGCGATGGTCTACGGCCAGATGAACGAACCGCCGGGCAACCGCCTGCGCGTGGCGCTGACCGGCCTGACCATGGCGGAAGCCTTCCGCGACGAAGGCCGCGATGTGCTGTTCTTTGTCGACAACATCTATCGTTACACCCTGGCCGGTACCGAAGTCTCGGCGCTGCTGGGCCGGATGCCGTCGGCGGTGGGTTACCAGCCGACGCTGGCCGAGGAAATGGGCCGTCTGCAGGAACGCATTACTTCAACCAAGGTCGGTTCGATCACTTCGATCCAGGCCGTGTACGTGCCGGCGGATGACCTGACCGATCCCTCGCCCGCAACCACCTTCGGCCATCTGGATTCGACCGTGGTGCTGTCGCGCGACATCGCCTCGCTGGGTATTTATCCCGCGGTGGATCCGCTGGATTCGACTTCGCGCCAGCTCGATCCGCATGTCGTCGGTGAAGACCACTACAACACCGCCCGCGCGGTGCAGGCGACGCTGCAGCGTTACAAGGAACTGCGCGACATCATCGCGATTCTGGGCATGGACGAACTGTCGCCGGAAGACAAGCTGGCGGTGTCCCGCGCACGGAAAATCCAGCGTTTCCTGTCGCAGCCGTTCAGCGTCGCCGAGGTGTTCACCGGCTCGCCGGGCAAATATGTGTCGCTGAAAGACACCATCAAGGGCTTCAAGATGATCGTCAGCGGCGAATGTGATGCCCTGCCCGAGCAGGCCTTCTACATGGTCGGTGGCATCGAAGAAGCGTTTGAAAAGGCAAAGACCCTGCAATAAGGGTAAGGGAATATGGCCATGGCCGAAGCCGTTCATACCATGCACGTCGATGTCGTCAGCGCGGAAGAGCAGATTTATTCCGGCGAGGCGGAGTTTGTCGTGCTGCCCGGCGAAGCGGGCGAACTCGGCATCTATCCGCGCCACACGCCGCTGATCACCCGCATCAAACCCGGTGAAGTGCGCATCAAGCCGGCAGGCGGCGGGCCCGAGGAATTCATTTTTGTCGCCGGCGGCGTGCTTGAAGTGCAGCCGAAGATGGTCACCGTGCTGGCCGATACCGCGATCCGCGGCGCCGATCTCGACGAAGCCAAAGCGACAGAAGCGCTGAAGCAGGCCGAGGAAGCGCGCAAAAACGCTCAGGGCAAGCAGGAAGTGGCGACCGTTGAAGCTGAACTCGCGGTGCTGGCGGCGCAACTCGCGGCCATCCGCAAACTGCGCGGCAAACGTTGATGTCCAGACGTCTTGCGGACAACAAGGGCGGCTGCTAGCCGCCCTTTTTTGTCTGGCAGTTTGCTGAAATTCTCGAAATTGATGCTATTCGCTGACATACAAGATTTTTCGAATCTCGTTAAATCAATGATTCGTACGCGTGTGCGCTTGGTCGCTACGCTCCCCACGCGCTCGCGCATCGTTTTTTCAACAGACTGCTAGAGCCATGACCGCAGATCAGTCCGTCGATGTGCTGGTGGTCGGCGGCGGAATCAACGGTACCGGCATTGCCCGCGACGCGGCAGGCCGCGGATTATCCGTGCTGCTGGTTGAAAAGAATGACCTCGGCGGCGCCACCAGTTCGGCCAGCAGCAAGCTGATCCACGGCGGCTTGCGTTATCTCGAGCAATTCGAGTTCCGGCTGGTCGCCGAAGCGTTGCGCGAGCGGGAAGTGCTGCTGAATACCGCGCCACACCTGGTTCGCCCGCTGCGCTTCGTGATGCCGCATGTCCCGGAACTGCGGCCGGCATGGATGATCCGCGCCGGATTATGGCTGTACGACATGCTGGCGCGGCGACAGACGCTGCCCGGATCCGCCGCCGTTGATTTGTCGAGCGCGCCGTACAACAGCGGATTGCAGCCTTCCCTGCACAAAGGTTTTATTTATTCGGATTGCTGGGTGGATGATGCACGGCTGGTCATTGCCACCGCGCGGTCTGCGCGGGCGCACGGCGCGCGCATCCGTACCCGCACCGCCTGCATCGCCCTCGGCCGTGACAATGAGCAGTGGCGGGCCGTGCTGCAGACGGCGGGCGGGACCGTGGAAGAAATCCGCGCCAGATTCGTCATCAATGCCGCCGGCCCCTGGGCAAAAAATTTCCTGGGTGAGATCGCCGGACTGGATGTGCCGTTCCGGCTGCGACTGGTGCAAGGCAGCCATATCATTGTGCCGAAGCTGTACGAAGGCCAGCATGCCTTTATTCTGCAGAACGACGACCGCCGGGTGATTTTTGCGTACCCCTATCAGGATGACTACACGCTGATCGGCACCACGGACGTGGAGTTGAAGGGCGACGCCGATGATTGTGCGGCAAGCGCCGATGAAGTGCGTTATCTGTGCCGGGCCGTGAATCGCTATTTTCAGCGTGCAGTGAGCGAACAGGATGTGATTCATCGTTATGCCGGCATCCGACCGCTGTTCGACGACGGCAGCAATAATCCATCCCAGGTCACCCGCGACTACGCGCTGCGCATCATAGGCATGCCCGGCGAGGCAGCGCTGCTGTCGGTGTTTGGCGGCAAAATCACCACCTATCGCGCCCTGGCCGAGCAGGCGGTTGATGCCTTGCGGCCGTGGTTTCCCGGGCTGGGACCGCCCTGGACCAAAACACAGGCGCTGGATGGCGGCGATCTTGGTGCGGGCGGGCTCACCAGCCTGCAGCAGCAGGCGGCGCACGACTATCCCTGGCTGCCCCAGTCCCTGCTGCACGCCCTGACGCAGCGCCATGGTGCGAATGTGCATGCGCTGCTCGCCGGAGCCGGCAGCATGGCCGGAATGGGCATGGATTTCGGCGCCGGGCTGCATGCCCGCGAAGTGGATTATTTTGTCGAGCATGAATGGGCAAGGACCGCTGAAGATGTGCTGTGGCGGCGGACCAAATGCGGTTTACAGCTGACACCGATACAACAACAGGCCGTGATCGCGTATCTGGCGACGCGCGCAAGTTGATGTTTATGCGATAATTTTCCGATGCGCCCCCAAGTCGTCATACTCGCCGCCGGCCAGGGCAAACGGATGAACTCCGATCTGCCCAAAGTGCTGCATCCGCTGGCCGGCAAACCGTTGATTGCCCATGTGGTCACTGCCGCACGCGCCATCGATGCGGAACAGATTTGTATTGTTCACGGCCATGGCGGCAATCTGGTGCAGGCGGCGTTGTCAGGCGAGGATCTGGCTTATGCGCTGCAATCGCCGCAGCATGGCACCGGGCATGCCTTGCAACAGGCCCTGCCCAAACTGACCAAGGCACCGCTGACACTGGTGCTGTACGGCGATGTGCCGCTGGTGCATCCCGAGACGCTGGAGGATCTGCTCAAGGCGGCCGGCAAAGGGGTCGCGATACTGACGGCTGAACTGGATGACCCGACGGGTTACGGTCGTATTCTGCGCAACAAGGCCGGCGCTGTAATCGGCATTGTCGAACAAAAAGATGCCACTGTCGCGCAACAGCGGATCAGCGAAATCAACAGCGGCATCATGGCGTTGCCGACAGCGCGGCTGGCGAAGTGGTTGTCACAGATCAAAAACAAAAACGCGCAAAAAGAGTATTACCTGACCGACATCATCGCGCTGGCAGTAAAGGATGGTGTGCCGGTGACGGGTTTAAAGGTCGAAGACGCTGGTGAGATTCAAGGCGTCAACAGCCGGGCGCAACTGGCGCAGCTCGAGCGTACCTATCAATGGCTGCAGGCTTCGGAGCTGCTGGATGCCGGCGTGACACTGGTGGATCCCTTGCGCTTCGATCTGCGCGGCACGTTGCACTGCGGCCGCGATGTGCAAATCGACATCAATTGCGTATTCGAAGGCGAGATTGTACTGCGCAACAACGTCAGCATCGGTGCGCATTGCATACTGAAGAATGTCAGCATAGCCGCGGGCACCCGCATCGAACCTTTTTCCCATATCGACGGCGCGCAGATCGGCGAGAATTGCCGCATCGGGCCCTATGCACGCATCCGGCCCGGCACTCAACTGGGTGCTGAAGTGCATATCGGCAATTTCGTCGAAATCAAGGCAAGCGACATTGGCGACGGCTCCAAAGCCAATCACCTGTCCTATGTCGGCGATGCCGGCGTCGGGCGCAACGTCAACATCGGCGCCGGTACCATTACCTGCAATTACGACGGCGCAGCCAAACACCGAACGGTGATCGAGGACGATGTGCACATCGGCTCCGACGTGCAGCTGGTGGCGCCGGTCAGGGTGGCGCGCGGCTCCACGGTGGGGGCGGGCACGACATTGTGGAAGGACATTCCGCCCGGCGGGCTGGCGATCAATCCCAAGACCCAGGAATACCGTGCCGGCTGGCAGCGGCCGCGCAAGGCGGCAAAGCGCACAATGAGGCGGAAATAACCGTATGTGCGGAATCGTCGGCGCCATCGCGGCGCGCGATGTGGTGCCCATCCTGATCGAAGGCCTGAAGCGGCTGGAATATCGCGGTTATGATTCGGCGGGCATTGCCGTGATCAACGGTGAACTGCGACGCATACGCAGTACCGGGCGCGTCGCGGCGCTGGAGCGCATGGCGCAACAGGACCATGTCGCGGGCGACATCGGCATCGCGCATACCCGCTGGGCGACCCACGGCGCCCCATCGGAAAAAAATGCCCACCCGCATGTTTCAGGCGGTATTTCGGTGGTGCACAACGGCATCATCGAAAATCACGATGAGCTGCGCGAGAAACTGCGCGGCCTCGGTTATCAATTCGTGTCGGATACCGACACCGAAGTCATTGCCCATCTGGTGAATCTGCATCTGCGGCAAACGGGTGATTTGCTGGCCGCGGTCCAGCGCAGTGTCGGCGAACTGGTTGGTGCATACGCGGTTGCGGTGGTCAACGAAACCGATCCGGGACGACTGGTGGTGGCGCGCATGGGCGCGCCATTATTGCTCGGGCTGGGAAAGGGCGAAAATTTCGCGGCCTCGGATGCCTCGGCGCTGGTACAGGTCACGCAGCGTGTGGTCTATCTGGAAGAAGGTGATTGCGCGGAACTGACCCGTGAGCACGTGCGCATTTTTGATGGCGCCGGCAAGGCTGCTGCGCGCAGGGAGCAGACCACAGCGTTGACGGCGGCTGCGGTGGAGCTTGGCCCGTACCAGCATTACATGCAGAAAGAAATCTTCGAGCAGCCGATGGCGGTGGCGAACACACTGGAAATGGTGACCAGTGCGCGTGCTGTGGTGGCGCAGCTCTTTGGCGCAAACGCAGATAAAATATTCAATAAAATCAATGGCTTAACGATACTCGCCTGTGGCACCAGTTATCACGCCGGCATGGTCGCCCGTTACTGGATCGAAGCCGTCGCCGGATTGCCCTGCAATGTCGAGATCGCCAGCGAATATCGTTATCGCGAGCCGGTGAACGATCCGGATACGCTGGTGGTGACCATCTCGCAGTCCGGGGAAACCGCGGACACGCTGGCGGCATTGCAGTACGCAAAAGCGCGCGGTCATCGTTACAGCCTGGCAATCTGCAATGCGCCGGAATCGGCGCTGGTGCGCGCATCCGAATTGCGTTTCCTGACCCGCGCCGGTCCCGAAATCGGCGTGGCATCGACCAAGGCTTTTACCACTCAGTTGGCCGCGCTGGTACTGCTGACCGTGGCGCTGGCGAAACAGCGCGGAAGGCTGAGTGCGGAACGTGAAGCGGAATTGCTGCATGCGCTGCGCCATCTGCCGGCGGCATTAAGCGACGTACTGCAGATTGAGCCGGCGATTGTGGAGTGGGCGAAAGTTTTTGCCGGCAAGGAACACATGCTGTTCCTCGGCCGCGGCATCCATTACCCGATTGCGATGGAAGGCGCGCTGAAGATGAAGGAAATCACCTACATCCATGCCGAGGCCTACGCTGCCGGCGAACTCAAACATGGGCCGTTGGCGCTCGTCGACCGCAACATGCCGGTGGTGGCGGTCGCTCCCCGCGATGTGTTGCTGGAAAAACTCAAATCCAACCTGCAGGAAGTGCGTGCGCGCGGCGGTGAGTTGTACGTTCTTGCCGACCAGGACACGCGTATCGCCGAAAGCGACGGAGTGCGGGTGATTTCGATGCCCGGCCATGCCGGCCTGCTGTCACCGATCCTGCATACGGTGCCGCTGCAACTGCTGGCCTATCACACGGCGCTGCGTCGTGGTACCGACGTCGACAAGCCGCGCAATCTCGCGAAGTCCGTGACCGTCGAGTAAAAGCCGGCCGCGTCAGCGCAAGGCCGCTTCGCTGCGTACTTTCTGCACCAGTCCATCGAGTATCAGCACGGTGCTGTTCAGCGACTCGCCCATGCTGCCGGAAGTCAGGTAGCGGCCATTGACCACCAGCGAGGGCGTACCGGCGATGCTGTAAGCCCTGCTCAATCTGGCGGCCTCTTCCACTTTGCGCTGTACTGCCGGTGAATTGTAGGCCTCATCCCAGCGTTCGCGGGTGATGCCGTTGCGCACCGCCCACTCGGACATCACCTCGGGTTTGCTCATGGACAGTTCATCCACGTGATAGCCGTGATAGACGCGCTGATGAAGGCGCTCCACTTCGCCCAGTGCTTCCAGCGTGTAATAGATGCGCGCATGCGGTGCCCAGCTGTCACGCAATATCGCGGGAATGCGGCGCACGGTGACGTCGGCGGGTTTACGGCTGATCCAGCGTTCCAGCGCCGGTTGCAGGTTGTGGCAATGCGGGCAGCCGTACCAGAAAAAATCGATGACTTCGATGCCGTTTGCCACGCTGACCGGCTGCGGCTTGATGATCCGGTATTCGATTTCAGCGCGGATTGGCTGTTTTGATGCAGGCTGCTGCGCCACAACCGTGCCGGTGAAAAAAAACAGCACGACAAGCGCGCAGCCAATCAGATTCGCCGGCGCCCGTGGCATGCTTATTTTGCCCCTTTGTTTTTACGTGCCTCGGCAATCAGGCCGTCAACAACCTGGAAAAAGCGCTCGTAGTCGACACTGCGGTCGGCTTTCAGCGTCCGCGAAGGCGCAGTCAGATACTGGCCATCGATGACCACCGCCGGCGTGCCGGGGATGTCATATTTGCGGGTCAACTCGATCGAGCGCTGGGTGCGTCCGTTGATGCCGAAGGAGTTGTAAACATCGGCGAATTTTTTGCGATCCACACCCTTGGTCGCCGCCCAGTCGAAAATCGCATTGGCATCGATCAGCGGCGCGCGCTGTTTGTGCAGCGTGGCGAACATCTCCTGGTGCAGCTTGTCGATCAGGCCCATGGTTTCAATGGTGTAGTAGGCCTTGGTCAGCGGAATCCACGAATCCTGGAATACCGCGGGTACGCGCTTGAATTCGACATCGGCCGGTTTGCGTTTGAGCCAGGCCTCCAGCGACGGCTGCAGGTTGTTGCAATGCGGGCAGCCGTACCAGAAAAACTCCAGCACTTCGATTTTGTTGCCGCTTTCCGTGGGTTGCGGCGGTTTCACCACTGAGTAGTCCTTGCCGGCGGTCAGCTGGGCATGGGCGGTGGCGAAACACAGGCTGAGGCCGACGGCCAGCAGCATGCGGCGGAAAAAACGGGGTGATTGCATGAAGACTCCTGTGAACGGCATTATTCAGTAAACGGCGCAGTAAACGGCACAGTAAGCGGCACAGTAAGCAGCGTAGTAAATGGCGCAGTAAACGGCGTTATTTGTCGGCGTCGCGCACTTTGATCAGCGTGGTGTCGATGCCGTTTTTCTTCAGAGTGTCGCGGGTGCGGTTCAGTTCCTCGACGTTGCCGTAAGGACCGATACGCACGCGGTGCCAGACCCCGCGGTCGGGCAGGGTCGTGGTCTGGATCGAGGCCTGCATGCCGAGCAGCGCCAGTCTGGCCTTCAGATTGTCGGCATCAGGCGCGTTCTGGAAGGCACCGGCCTGCAGGTAGAAGGATTCCCTGGTCGTGCCTTTGGCATCGCGCAACTGCTGGTCGGTGGCAGGTTCTTCAACACCGGGCAGAATCTTGTAGAAATCAAAGCGCGGTTTGGCTTCTACGGCGGGTTTGCCGCCTTTTTCCGGTGCTTTTGCGGGTTCCGCGGGTTTGGCAGGGTCGGATTTCGTCGTCGTCGCTTTTTGCGGGAAGGGATTGGGCATTTTGTTGATATACCAGGCGACGCCCAGTGCGATGCCCAGCCCCAGTACCAGCCCGATCAGGATGCCGATGAACAGCGAGCCCCCGCTGCTGCGGGAGCTGCCCTTGCGTTCACTGCCTTTGTAGTCCCGGCTCACTGGGTAATCTTACATTTTTTCAGGGGCGCCTACACCCAGCAGGGCGAGACCGTTGCGCAATACCTGCCGTACCGCCAGCGCCAGCGCCAGCCGGGCGCGGGTCAGGGCCGCGTCCTCAACCAGAAAACGCTCGGCATTGTAGTAGCTGTGGAATTCACTGGCGAGGTCTTTCAGGTAGAAGGCCACCATGTGCGGCGCCAGTTCGCGCGCCGCGCTTTCGATGATGTCCGGATACTCCATCAGGTTTTTCAGCAACCCCGCTTCGTGGGTCGAGGTCAGGGGCGTGACGTCGGCATCATGCAGGGCCGCGGCATCGCCGCCCCATTGTTCAAGCACGCTGCAGACCCGGGCGTGTGCGTACTGGATGTAATAAACGGGGTTGTCGTTGCTCTGCGCCTTGGCGAGATCGAGGTCGAAATCAAGGTGCTGGTCACTTTTGCGCAGCACATAGAAAAACCGCGCGGCATCGTTGCCGACTTCGTGGCGCAGTTCGCGCAGCGTGACGAATTCGCCGGAGCGCGTCGACATCGAAACTTTCTGGCCGTCGCGGTAGAGCACGGCGAACTGCACCAGCGCCACATTCAGCCGTGTCGCTTCCATGCCCAGCGCCTGCAAGGCGCCCTTTACCCTCGGGATATAACCGTGGTGGTCGGCACCCCAGACGTCGATGACCACGTCGAAGCCGCGGCCGAATTTTTCCAGGTGATAGGCGATGTCGCTGGCGAAATAGGTGTACTGGCCGTTTTCGCGTTGTACCACACGATCTTTTTCATCACCGAAGTCGGTGGAGCGGAACCACTTGGCGCCATTTTTCACATAGAGATGGCCACGCTTCGCCAGTTCCTGCACCGCGCGTTCGACTTGGCCGGAGGTGTACAGCGAGCGTTCGGAAAACCACTGGTCAAAGGTGACACCGAATTCTTCCAGATCGTTTTTGCAATCGGCCAACTGCTGTTGCAGCGCATGACGGTGCACGCGCTCATAGTCCGCGCCGAGCAGGTTTTTGGCGTTGTTGATCAGGTCGTCGAGGTGTTTTTCCGGATCAGTGGCGACGTCGCTGACGCCGGCTGCGGCGTCTGACCAGTGTTTGAGATAACGCGCGCCGTCTGCTGTGTGCAGCTCTGCCGCCATCGCGCGTACATAATCACCCTGGTAGGCATTCGGCGGAAAACTGACGGTTTCGCCGCCCAGTTGCAGATAACGCAGCCAGGTCGACAGCGCCAGAATGTCCATCTGGCGGCCGGCGTCGTTGACATAATATTCACGCGAGACATCGAATCCCGCAGCAGTCAGTATGGTGGCTACGCTGGCGCCGTATGCAGCACCGCGGCCATGACCGACATGCAGCGGCCCGGTGGGATTGGCGGACACAAATTCGATCTGGGTTTTTTTACGCTGACCGAAAGTGCTGGTGCCGTAATTTTCGCCTGCACCGAGAATGCGCCCGACCACCCGCTGTTTGTACGATTGCGTCAGGAACAGGTTGATGAACCCTGCACCGGCGATTTCGGTTTTTTCCACGTCCGGCGATGCCGGCAGCGCGGCGACCAGCTGCTGGGCGATGGCGCGTGGATTGCCACGCAGTTCTTTCGCCAGTTGCAGCGCGATATTGCAGGCGAAGTCGCCGTGCTGCGCGAGTTTGGGCCGGTCGAGCACAATGCCGGCAGTGGTGCCGGCAGGCACCACCTGCACCAAGGCCTGCCGGAGCAGGCCGGCGAGCAGGGTTCTGGCGTCGGTGGAGGTGGTGGTCATTTCGGAAGGGTGGAATCGCGTAAAACAACCGGTGGCGGAGTATCACCCGGTGGAGTATTACGATGGATTTTTGTCTGCTAAAAAGTGCCGAATTCTAACATGGCGTCCCTGTGGGATGCCCCGTTTCCGCCGGCTCAGAACTCCGCTGGATCCACATCCAGTGACCAGCGCGCCGCGGTGCTGGCGGTCTCCGCCAGATACGGACGCCAGGCGTTGAGGAATGTGCGCAAATCGGTGCGCGAAGGTGACTGCACCAGCAGTTGTGCGCGTTCGCGCCCGGACTTGCGCATCATGTTGGCGGGCACCGGGTCGTAAACCGTCACCGCCGGTTTAAGGCGGCGGGCGTTGCGGGCGGCCTGTGCGAGAAACTGCAACGCAATATCCACGGTACGCGCTTCGGCGCGCAACAGGGCCTGATGCACATAAGGCGGGAATCCGGCCTGGCGCCGTTCCGCGAGCAGGTTGCGCGCATAAGCGTCAAAATCCTGATCGCGCAGCGCCGCATACAAGGGATGGTCGACAAACTCGGTCTGCACCAGCACTTCACCCTGCTGGTCACCGCGGCCGGCGCGGCCCGCGACCTGGGTCAGCAAGGCGTACAGCCGTTCCGCGGCACGAAAATCGTTGCTGTAGAGCATGCCGTCGGCGTTGACCACGCCGACCAGATTCAGGTGCGGGAAATCATGGCCCTTGGCGAGGATCTGGGTGCCGACGAGGATGTCGACCGTGCGCTCGCGGACGCGGCTGCGCATGTCCTGCCAGGCGTCCTTGCGCCTTGTGGTATCACGGTCAACGCGCAGGATGCGGGCTTTTGGAAAATGTTTCGTCAGTGCGGCTTCAATGCGCTGCGTGCCCTGCCCGACCGGCGCCAGGTCGGCATCGCCGCAGTCCGGGCAGGCGCTGGGCACGGCGCTGTCGTGGCCGCAGTGGTGGCAACGCAGCCGGCGGTCGCGCAAATGCACCACCAGCCTGGCTGAACAGCGTTTGCAATCGGACATCCAGCCGCAACTGCCGCACATCAGCACCGGGGCATACCCACGACGGTTGATGAACACCATGCTTTGTTCATTCCGATCCATGCGTTTGCCGATGGCCGCGATCAGCCGGGCGGACAGGCCGTCCGTGGTTTTTTCATGACGCAGATCGATGCAGCTAATCACCGGCGGCCGGGCATTGATACGCTCCGGCAAGGTCAGCAGCTGGTAACGGTGGTCAACGGCGTTGCGATAGGTTTCCAGTGCCGGGGTCGCTGAACCGAGCACCACCGGCACGCCTGCGTGCCGGGCGCGGACCACCGCCAGATCGCGTGCCGAATACCGGAAACCTTCGCCTTGCTTGAACGAAGTGTCATGTTCTTCATCAACGATAATCAGGCCGAGGTCAGGCAGCGGCGTGAATACCGACAATCGGGTGCCGAGCACGATGCGCGCCCGGCCGTTGCGCGCGTCCTGCCAGCGCGTGGCGCGTTCTCCATCAGCCAGGCCGCTGTGCAGCGTGGCCACCGGAATGCCGGGGAAGCGCGCAATGACCAGTGATTCCAGTTGCGGAGTCAGTGCAATTTCCGGCACCAGCAGCAGCACCTGGGCATCGCGGGCCAGGGCGGCGGCGATGGCATGCAGGTAAACCTCGGTTTTGCCGCTGCCGGTGATGCCCCACAGCAGGACGGGTTGATAAGTCCCCAGCGCGGCGGTGATGGCCTTGGTCGCAGTATTTTGTTCCGCAGTCAGCGCCGGCCCCGCGCTTGGCATCGACATCGCTGCCGTTTTGTCCTGCGGCAGCGTGGTGGTTTGTACCCAGCCTTGGGTGATGAATAGCTGCAAGGCTTTGCGTGTCGCGGCGCCGAGTGCCGCAATCGCGCTGTGTGTGATGGCAGGATGGTCCTGCAATAGCGCCAGCAGCTCGCGTTGCGCGCGGGCGCGTGGCGGCAATGTTGCTACATCGGCAGCAGCCCCTGCCGCGGTCAGCGCATAGGCCGCCGGCTTCTCTTCGCGGCTGCGCACACGGCGCAGTGCGGCCGGTACCGTGGCCATGATCACCGCACCCAGCGGGTGCACGTAATAATCGGCGGCGAATTCGAGCAGGCGCAGATCGGCGCGACCGAGCAGCGGTTCCGCATCCAGCACGGAGAGGGCGCGTTTGAGTTTGGCTTCCGGCACTTCGCTGGTATCCGGCCTGGCGACGATGATACCGATCAGTTTTTGCCGGCCGAAGGGCACCAGTACCCGTGCGCCGATCTGCGCCGCGCGGTCATCGCAGCGGTAATCGAACAGGCGCGCTACCGGCACATCGAGCGCAACACGGATCAGGTTCATCGCGGGGATTAAAGAGGCGAAAAAGTTAGCGCGTGAAGTTCAGCAGGATTATCGGAAAGGCCGCCAACTTGTGTGCCTGCCAGAGTTTTTTCAGGATCCGGGCTTGTGGATAAGCTTGTTGATCAAATCTGTCCAAGCGGAATATTTGTTTGATCCCGTGACCTTGCCACGCTGCCGCGACAGCCGCAACTTCATAAAAATATCAATAAAATCAAATACTTATATAATTCTGCTGGTGGTAATGCCTGGTCCGGGGTAAAACCATGATCCGCTAACTCCTTGCTGTGCATAAGCTTTTTGCGTCTTATGCCGGCGCTGGCGTCAGTGATACTGGCGGCTCAGCTCATGGACGGCATCGACCAGCGCGGCGACATGTTCCGGCGGGGTGAACTGCGAAATGCCATGACCGAGGTTGAAGACATGCCCCGATCCCTTGCCGAACTGGCGCAGCACGGCATCGACCTGGGTGCTGATGGCCGCAGGGTTGCTGAACAATACCATCGGATCAAGATTGCCCTGCAGCGCCACTTTGTCGCCGATGCGGCGCCGGGCGGCGCCGAGATTGACGGTCCAGTCGAGGCCCACGGCATTGCAGCCGATGGCGGCGATGTCCTCCAGCCACAGGCCGCCGCCTTTGGTAAAGACGATGCTGGGGATGATTTGTCCATCCCACTCACGATGCACGCCGGCCATCACGCGGCGCAGATACTCCAGCGAAAATTCGCGGTAGGCGGCATCGGACAACGAGCCGCCCCAGGTGTCGAATACCATGACTGCCTGCGCACCAGCCTCGATCTGTGCGTTCAGGTAGGCGATTACCGCACGGGCATTGATGTCGAGCACGTGGTGCAGCAGATCGGGTCGTGCATAAAGCATGCTTTTAATGGTGCGGAAATCGTCACTGCCGCCGCCTTCGATCATGTAACAGGCAAGGGTGTACGGGCTGCCGGAAAAACCGATCAGCGGCACGGAATTATCAAGTGCGCGGCGGATCTGTTTCACCGCATCCAGCACATAACCGAGGCTGGTCGCCGGATCGGGTACGGCCAGTTTGCGGATCGCCGATTCGTCGCGCAGCGGGCGTTCGAATTTCGGACCCTCCCCCTCGGCGAAATACAAGCCGAGTCCCATCGCATCGGGTACGGTCAGAATATCGGAGAACAGGATGGCTGCGTCGAGCTTGAAGCGCGCCAGCGGCTGCAGCGTGACTTCGGTTGCAAAATCGGGATTCTTGGCCAGCCCCAGAAAACTGCCGGCGCGTTTACGCGTCGCGTTGTATTCCGGCAGGTAACGCCCGGCCTGTCGCATGACCCAGACAGGCGTGTATGGCGTGGGCAGCCGCAGCAGCGCGCGGATCAGGGTGTCGTTTTTTAACATCAGGATTGAGTTGTCAGGATTGAGGATTGAGGATAAAGCGGATTCGTCACCGCGGACCACTCAATCCTCATTCCTCAA
Organism: Burkholderiales bacterium; assembly: GCA_019744975.1. Taxonomy (GTDB): domain Bacteria; phylum Pseudomonadota; class Gammaproteobacteria; order Burkholderiales; family SG8-41. The sequence continues at coordinate 36,887 of JAIETP010000016.1, read as the reverse complement.
TCCGGATTTTCAACGTGGCAATTCCGTAGACCCCATCAAAAACTCATCGACGGATCGCGCGCACTGACGGCCCTCGCGGATTGCCCATACGATCAGCGATTGCCCGCGGCGCATGTCGCCGGCGGCGAATACCTTGCCGACCGAAGTCTGGTATTTGTCGGTGTCGGCTTTGACATTGCTGCGGTTGTCCTTGGCCACGCCCAGTTGATCAAGCAGGCCTTGACGCGGTCCGGTGAAGCCCATCGCCAGCAGCACCAGGTCGGCCTTGATGGTGAATTCGGATCCCGGCACTTCACGCATCTGCCCGTCTTTCCATTCCACCCGTGCGGCGATCAGTTTTTCGACCTTGCCGTTTTTGCCTTCGAAACGCTTGGTCGCCACCGCCCAGTCGCGCTGGCAGCCTTCTTCGTGTGAACTTGAGGTACGCAGCTTGACCGGCCAGTACGGCCAGACCATGGGTTTGTTTTCCTCTTCCGGGGGCTGCGGCAGCAGTTCGAACTGCATCACGGATGCGGCGCCATGCCGGTTCGACGTGCCGACGCAGTCGGAACCGGTGTCGCCGCCGCCAATCACCACCACGTGTTTGCCGGTGGCCTTGAGTTGTTTGGCGATCTTGTCGCCAGCCACCACCTTGTTTTGCTGCGGCAGGAATTCCATCGCGAAATGCACACCGTCAAGTTCGCGGCCGGGCACCGGCAGATCGCGCGGCTGTTCCGCACCGCCGGCCATCACCACGGCGTCGAATTCATCGACCAGTTTTTTGGCGGGCACTGCACCGCCGACATCCTGATTGACGCGAAACTCGACGCCTTCGGCGCGCATCTGCGCCATACGGCGGTCGATCAGGTGCTTTTCCATTTTGAAATCGGGGATGCCGTAACGCAGCAGGCCGCCGACGCGATCCGCTTTTTCGAAGACCACGACATCGTGCCCGGCGCGCGCCAGCTGTTGTGCTGCGGCGAGCCCGGCGGGTCCGGAGCCGATGATCGCGACACGTTTGCCGGTTTTTTTCATCGGCGGCTGCGGTACCACCCAGCCTGATTCCCAGCCCTTGTCGATGATCGCGTGCTCAATGGATTTGATGCCGACCGGAGTGCTGTTGATGTTCAGGGTACAGGCGGCCTCGCAGGGCGCCGGGCAGACACGGCCGGTGAACTCGGGGAAATTATTGGTCGAATGCAGGGTGTCCAGTGCGCGCTGCCAGTCCTGCTTGAACACCAGATCGTTCCAGTCCGGGATGATATTGTTGACCGGGCAGCCGCTCATGCAGAACGGAGTGCCGCAATCCATGCAGCGCGCGCCCTGGATGCCGGCGGCCTCGCTGGTCAGCGGGTGTACGAATTCACGCCAGTGCTTGAGCCGTTCCTGCGGTTTGTCCGCAGCTTCGTGCAGCCGTTCGAATTCCAGAAATCCGGTTACTTTTCCCATGACTGTCCAACCCCTGAAACATCAAGCCCGTGGAAGGGCAAAAATAAATCCTGCGCAGTGTGCCTGCCGATCAGGCAGCGATCTTCTTGCCCTTTGCCGCGAGTTCGCCCAGAGCCCGGCGATATTCGTTCGGGAACACCTTGATGAACTTGCTGCGGGCGGCAGGCCAGTCAGCGAGAATCTGCTGTGCGCGGGTGCTGCCGGTATAACGCGCGTGGTTTTCAACAAACCGCCGCAACACCGCCTCATCGGATTCACCCATGTGCCAGATATCGCGAGACACCTTGGCATCCTGCTCGGCTTCGGCAAGCAGGGGTTCGAGTTTGACCATGGCCGTGTTGCAGTAGGAGGCGAAGCTGCCGTCCTCGTCGTAAACATAAGCGATGCCGCCCGACATGCCGGCGGCAAAGTTGCGGCCGGTGGCGCCGAGCACGGTGACCGTGCCGCCCGTCATGTATTCGCAGCCATGGTCGCCCGTGCCTTCAACGACGGCGTGTGCGCCGGAGTTGCGCACGGCAAAACGCTCGCCGGCGACGCCGCGGAAATAAGCTTCCCCGGCGATCGCGCCGTAGAGCACGGCATTGCCGGTGATGATGTTGTGCAGGGCATCGCCGCGGAATTTCGGCGACGGCTGCACGGTAATGCGGCCGCCGGATAAACCTTTTCCGCAATAGTCGTTGGTGTCGCCGATCAGCTCCAGCGTGATGCCGCGCGACAGGAACGCGCCCAGGCTTTGTCCCGCCGAACCGGCGAAACGCACGCGGATGGTGTCATCCGGCAGTCCTTCGTGGCCGTAGCGTTTGGCCACTTCGCCGGAGAGCATGGTGCCGACCGTGCGGTTGATGTTGCGGATCGGCATTTCGATGGTGACTTTTTCACCGCGCTCCAGCGCCGGTTTCGCCAGTTCGATCAGCCGGTGATCCAGCGCCTTGTCAAGTCCGTGGTCCTGGGTTTCGGTATGGAAGCGGGAAACCTCGGGGCCGATCTGCGGCTGGTGGAAAATCCGGCTGAAATCAAGGCCGCGGGCTTTCCAGTGCTCGATACCTTTGCGCATATCGAGCAGGTCGGAGCGTCCGATCAGATCGTTGAATTTACGGATGCCCAGTTTGGCCATCAGACCGCGGATTTCCTCGGCGACGAAGAAAAAGTAATTGATGACATGTTCAGGCTTGCCGGTGAATTTCCTGCGCAGCACCGGATCCTGTGTTGCCACGCCCACCGGACAGGTGTTGAGATGGCATTTGCGCATCATGATGCAGCCCTCGGCGACCAGGGGTGCTGTGGCAAAGCCGAATTCGTCGGCGCCGAGCAATGCGCCGATGATCACGTCGCGTCCGGTTTTCATCTGGCCGTCCACCTGCACCGCGATGCGGCTGCGCAAGCGGTTCAGCACCAGCGTCTGCTGGGTTTCGGCGAGACCGAGTTCCCAGGGCGTGCCGGCGTGTTTGATCGATGACCACGGACTGGCACCCGTGCCGCCGTCATGACCGGAGATCGTCACATGATCAGCCTTGGCCTTGGCAACGCCGGCGGCCACCGTGCCGACACCGACTTCGGACACCAGTTTGACGCTGATCGAAGCCCCGGTATTGCTGTTTTTCAGGTCGTGGATCAGCTGCGCCAGATCCTCGATCGAATAAATGTCGTGGTGCGGCGGCGGCGAGATCAGCTCGACGCCGGGCGTCGAATAACGGATTTCGGCGATGTATTCCGAAACCTTGCGGCCGGGAAGCTGGCCGCCTTCGCCGGGTTTTGCGCCCTGCGCCATCTTGATCTGGATCTGCTCGGCGCTGGCCAGGTATTCCGCGGTGACACCGAAGCGGCCCGAAGCGACCTGCTTGATTTTCGATTTCAGGGAATCTCCCGCCAGCAGCGGGATGTCACGTACGACACGATCCGAGCCGAGGCGCGAAGCCATGGTTTCACCGGTCTTGATCGGCGCGTAGCGCTTGCGGTCTTCGCCGCCCTCGCCGGTGTTGGATTTGCCGCCCAGACGGTTCATCGCGACGGCGAGCGTGGTGTGTGCTTCAGTGGAGATCGAACCCAGCGACATCGCACCGGTGGAAAAACGTTTGACGATATCCGCTGCCGGTTCGACTTCGGCGATGTCTACCGGCGTGCAGCGGTTGAAACGGAACTCAAACAGGCCGCGGAAGGTCATGTGCCGCTGCGACTGGTCGTTGATGATGTCCGCGTATTCGCGGTAGGTTGCTGCGTTGTTGGAACGTGTCGCGTGTTGCAGTTTGGCGATCGCGTCCGGCGTCCACATGTGGTCTTCGCCGCGCACCCGCCAGGCGTACTCGCCGCCGGTGTCGAGCGCACCGGCCAGTACCGGGTCGCCGCTGAATGCGCCGAGGTGGGTGCGGATAGCCTCTTCCGCCACTTCGAACAGGCCGATGCCGCCGACGTTGGACGAGGTGCCGGTAAAGTATTTGTCAATCAGCGGGCGCGCCAGGCCGATGGCTTCGAAAATCTGCGCGCCGGTGTATGACATGTACGTTGAAATGCCCATTTTCGACATGACCTTGCGCAGGCCCTTGCCGATGGCTTTGACGAAATTCTTGATGGCTTTGTAACCATCAACGTTGGCGCCGAACTGCCCGCTTTCGGCGAGTTGCAGGACGGTTTCCAGCGCGAGGTAGGGATGCACGGCTTCGGCGCCGTAACCGCCGAGCAGCGCGAAATGATGCACTTCGCGCGCCGAACCGGTTTCGACGACGAGCCCCGCGCTGGTGCGCAGCCCCTTGTCGGTCAGGTGATGGTGGATGGTCGACAGCGCGAGCAGGGCCGGGATCGCGACATGTTCGCGATCCACGCGGCGATCGGAAATGATCAGGATCGAATACCCCGTGCGTACTGCATCTTCCGCCTGTGCGGCGAGGCTGGCGAGACGGGCTTCAATCGCCTCCTTGCCCCAGACCACCGGGTAGGTGATGTCGAGTTCGCAGGATTTGAATTTGCCGTCGGTGTAGCGGTCGATATTGCGGATTTTTTCCATTTCGAAAAAATCCAGCACCGGCTGGCCGACTTCAAGGCGGATCGGCGGATTCATTTCATCAACGCCGAGCAGGTTGGGTTTCGGGCCGATGAAGGACACCAGCGAAGTCACCAGTTCTTCGCGAATCGGATCGATCGGCGGATTGGTGACCTGCGCAAACAGCTGTTTAAAATACTGATATAAGTTCTTGTTTTTATTGGATAAAACAGCCGGAGGTGAGTCGTTGCCCATGGAACCGATGGGTTCTTCGCCGTTGGCGGCCATGGGCATCATCAGGAATTTCAGGTCTTCCTGGGTGTAGCCGAAGGCCTGCTGGCGATCAAGCAGGGGTACGCTGCTCCGCTCCGGTTGTGCTTTCTGGCTTTCGACGTCATCGAGCTTGACGCGGATACGCTCCATCCACTCGACGTAGGGCTTGCTTGAGGACAGCGACTCTTTCAACTCCTCATCATCGATGATGCGACCTTTTTCAAGATCGACGAGGAACATCTTGCCCGGCTGCAAACGCCACTTCTTGATGATTTTTTCTTCGGGGATGGGCAGACAGCCGCATTCCGAACCCATGATCACCAGATCGTCATCGGTGACGATGTAACGCGCCGGCCGCAGCCCGTTGCGGTCGAGTGTGGCGCCGATCTGGCGGCCGTCGGAGAACGCGATCGCCGCAGGACCGTCCCACGGTTCCATCATTGCGGCGTGGTATTCGTAAAATGCGCGCCGGCTGGCATCCATCAGCGTGTGGCCTTCCCAGGCTTCGGGAATCATCATCATCACCGCATGGGCGATGGAATAACCGCCCATCACCAGCAGTTCCAGCGCGTTGTCGAAGGACGCCGAATCCGACTGGCCCGGGTAAATCAACGGCCACAGTTTGTTCAGGTCGTTGCCGAGTACCGGGCTGGAAATGGCGCCCTGGCGCGCGCGCACCCAGTTTACGTTGCCGCGCACGGTGTTGATTTCACCATTATGGGCGATCATGCGGAAGGGATGCGCCAGATCCCAGGTCGGGAAAGTGTTGGTCGAGAAACGCTGGTGCACCAGCGCCAGCGCCGATACCACGCGCGGATCCTGCAAATCCTTGTAGTACGTACCGACCTGCGACGGCAGCAGCATGCCTTTGTAGACGATGGTGCGTGCCGACATCGACGGCACCCAGAACTCGGTGCCGTGGGCAAGATTCAGCGCGCGGATGGCATGCCCCGCGCTTTTGCGGATCACATAGAGTTTGCGTTCGAGCGCGTCGGTGACACGGATCGCGGAACTGCGACCGATGAACACCTGGCGGATCACCGGTTCGACTTTTTTGACCGACTCACCAAGATCTTCGTTGTCCACCGGGACATCGCGCCAGCCGATCAGGGTCTGCCCTTCTTCCTTGATCGCACGTTCGATTTCATATTCGCAGGCAATGCGCGAAGCCGGTTCGCGCGGCAGGAACACCATGCCGATGCCATATTGCCCGGGTGGCGGCAGCTTGATGCCCAGCTTGGCCATTTCTTCGCGGAAAAAAGTATCCGGAATCTGGAGCAGTATTCCCGCGCCATCGGAAGCCTTGGGGTCTGCGCCGACGGCACCGCGGTGCGTCAAATTGCGCAGGATAGTCAGACCCTGATCGACAATGTCGTGACTTTTCTTGCCTTTGATATTGGCAACAAAACCGACACCGCAGGCGTCATGTTCGTGGTCCCCGTCATACAGACCTTGGGGTTCCGGCAGATTTGGGTGAGCCATCAGGAGCCTCGTTAAAACAAGCGGATAATCAATAACTTACGCAATATTATGTTGCGACGCCACAAATTCTGGCGAACCAACCACGAATATCGGAGTGAAACCGGATAAGTCTACCTGCATCAACGGGTTGCTTCAACCGCTGGCGCGCCGTAAACCCACCAAAAAAGCTCAGCTGACGTCGATAGAAAACAGACGCCGATGTTCAACGATGGCGTAGCGGTCCGTCATCCCGGCAATGTAGTCGGCGATGGCGCGGGGGGTGTCTGCCTGCGCGCGGACCTGGAATTCCGGAGGCAGCAATCCGGGCTCGTTTATAAATGCCTGAAACAAATCGGAAATTATCCGGCGCGCCTTGCTGCTCATGCGCGATACCCGGTAATGCCGGTAAAGATTGGCGTGCAGGAACCGCTTGAGTTCGGCTTGCTCGTCGCGGATGCGGTCGGAGAACCGGATCATCGGCGGCGCGCGCCGGATGTCGGCGATGGACTCCGGCGCCAAGTCGCGAATGTTGGCGGCACTTTGCCGGTTGAGGTCGGTGACCAGGGTATCGATCATGCGGCGCACGGTTTCATGTACCAGGCGCCGGCCTTCGATTTTGGGGAATTCACGCAGCACCACGCGTTTATGGCGGCGGAAAATGGCAACAGTGGACAGTTGTTCCATGTCCAGAAGCCCTGAGCGCAACCCGTCGTCGATATCGTGGTTGTTATAGGCGATTTCGTCAGCCAAGTTGGCAATCTGCGCTTCGAGGCCGGGCCGCTGGCGCTTGATGAAACGTTCGCCGATGTCGCCCAAAGTGCGCGCGTTGTTCAGCGAGCAGTGTTTGAGTATGCCTTCGCGGGTCTCAAAGGTCAGGTTGAGGCCGTCAAAAGCGCCGTAACGCTGCTCCAGCATGTCGACCACACGCAGCGATTGCAGATTGTGCTCAAACCCGCCGTGAGGTTTCATGCAGGCATTCAACGCATCCTGCCCGGCATGGCCGAAGGGCGTGTGGCCCAGGTCATGCGCCAGCGTGATGGCCTCGGTCAGGTCTTCGTCGAGTCGCAAATGGCGTGCCACCGAGCGCCCGATCTGCGCGACTTCCAGGCTGTGCGTGAGGCGGGTGCGGAACAGGTCGCCTTCGTGATTGACGAAGACCTGTGTTTTGTATTCAAGGCGGCGGAACGCGGTGGAATGGATGATGCGATCGCGATCGCGCTGATATTCCGAGCGGCCGCGCGGGGCAGTTTCGCGAAAACGCCGGCCGCGCGAATTCGCCGGGCCGGCGGCGTAGGGCGCTTTGTTGTCAGCCATCAACGCCCTCCCTGCCAAGCACTGCGTCCAGCACCCCGTGCGGCACGGCATCGCTGATGAAGGCATCGCCGATACTTCGCAACAGAATAAAGCGTATTTTGCCGCCCTCGACTTTTTTGTCGTGGCCCATCAATTCCAGGTAACGATCCACGCCGAGCTTCGGGCCCTGCACCGGCAAACGCGCCCGACGCAGCAGCTGTATGGTGCGTTCCACAACCTCGGGTCCCACCAAACCCAGTTTCTGCGACACCCGGGCCGCAATGACCATGCCGGCTGCAACGGCCTCGCCATGCAGCCATTGGCCATATCCGAGACCCGATTCAATGGCATGGCCGAAGGTGTGGCCGAAATTGAGCATGGCGCGTACACCTTCCTCACGCTCGTCGCTGGCGACGACCACGGCCTTGTTGCGGCAGGCAACTTCGATGGCGTGAGTCAGCGCCGCAGGATCGCGCGCCACCAGCCGATCCATGCTGGCCTCCAGCCAGGCGAAGAAGCCGGCATCGCCGATCAGCCCGTATTTGACGACTTCGGCAATGCCGGCGGAGAGTTCACGATCAGGCAATGTCTTCAGCGTGTCGGTGTCGGCGATGACCACCCGGGGCTGGTAAAACGCGCCAATCATGTTTTTGCCCAATGGATGGTTGATCGCGGTTTTGCCGCCGACCGAAGAATCGACCTGGGCCAGCAGGGTGGTTGGAATCTGGATGAACGGTGCGCCGCGCTGGAACACTGCCGCGGCAAAACCGGTGAGATCGCCGATGACGCCGCCGCCCAGTGCAATCAGTGTGGTTTTGCGTTCCGCCCGGTGTGTCAGCAGGGCGTCAAACACCTCATTCAACGTGCGCCAGTCCTTGTGCGCTTCGCCGTCGGGCAGCACGATCGATTGAACTGCAATCTGCTGTTGTGCCAGGGTCTTCGTAACACGGTCCAGGTACAACGGAGCAACAACGGTATTGGTGACGATCACGGCCTTGCGCTGGGGCAGATGCTGCGCGATCAATTCCCCGCGCGCCAGCAGACCCGGTCCGATGTGTATCGGGTAACTACGGTCAGCGAGATTGACTGTAAGGGACGTCATTGGATTTTGCGCGGGCATGTCAGGGGTTCCCTCAGACTTGGTTCCGGCTGATGCTCTGCTCCAGATTCATGAGCAGTTGCTGGATGTGAGTTGTCAGGGTGCCAACACTCTGTGCTCCAGTGTCGACCACCAGATCCGCCACTTCAGAATACAAGGGGTCGCGCAGGGCGTGCAGTTCTTTTAATTTTGCCAGCGGATTCGCTGTTTGCAGCAGGGGCCGGTTACGGTCACGCCGGGTGCGTTTCCACAGATCTTCGGGGGTCGCGCGCAGGTAGATGACCCGGCCGTGCTGTTTGAGGCGGGCGCGAGTGGCGGGCAGCAATATTGCACCACCTCCGGTTGCCAGCACGATGTCGTGCATTGCAGTAAGCCGTTCGATCACCTTTTCCTCACGGGCACGAAATCCGGATTCACCTTCGATGTCGAAAATCACCGGGATTTTGACCCCGGTGGCGCGTTCGATTTCAGCATCAGCGTCGTAAAAATCCTTGTTCAGGCGTTTGGCGAGCATGCGGCCAACGGAAGTTTTGCCGGCACCCATCAACCCCACCAGAAATATGTTCTGCGGGTTGCCTGCGGGATGTTGCTCGCTGTGGTGCTGGGACATGGCCTGATTTTAGCGGAAGCGCTGACCCGGACGAGTCAGTCATGCAAAACAAAAGGGGCGGCGCCGCAGCGCCGCCCCTTTTGCGGATTGGAGCTGATCAGCGCAGGGAGCCGCCGTCCTTCAGAATCTTCGGCGAAATGAAAATCAGCAATTCCCGGCGATCGTCGACTCGTTGATTGTTTTTGAACAGGAAGCCCACATACGGCAGGTCACCGAGCACCGGCACCTTGGTCGTTGTCGAACGTTCATCCTGTGTATAGATGCCGCCGATGACCACGGTGCCGCCGTTCTCGACCAGCACTTCGGTCACCACCTGTTTGGTGTCGATGGCAGGGCCGGACAAGGTGTTCTGGCCGACGCTGTCCTTGTTGACGCGCAGGTTCATGATCACATTGTCGTCCGGAGTGATCTGGGGTTTGACCTTCAGCGAGAGCGTGGCTTTGCGGAACGACACGCTGGTCGCGCCGCTGGAGGTCGCCTGCTGATACGGAATCTCCGTGCCCTGCTCAATGGTCGCCTCGATCTTGTCGGCCGTAATCACGCGCGGGCTCGAAATGATCTTGCCCTTGCCGTCCGCCTGCAATGCCGACAGTTCGAGGTTCAGGAATTTAGTTTTGGAGTCATTGAACAGCAGGAACGAGAACACGCCGGGATTGGCGCCAGAGAGACCTTGCGCAGGCAGATTCACGAACAGACTGTCGTTGAAAGTTCCAGCGGTGGCGTTTTGGCCTACGGCTGCCGCGGTTGATGCCAGGCTGCCGCCCACAATTGCATTGGTGGGGTTCCCGCTGGTGCCAATCCTGGAGCCCTGTCCAATCGTATCGTTGTAGCCGAGCCGTGCACCGAGGTTTCGGCTAAAGGTGTCATTGGCTTCAACGATCCGCGACTCGATCATGACCTGGCGGACTGGAACGTCGATTTGTTTCAGCAGCTTGCGGATTTCTTCAAGCCGGCTCGGCGTGTCCTGCACAAACACCGTGTTGGTGCGCACATCGACCACAGCGCTGCCGCGTTTCGACAGGATTTTCTGTGCCGGATCCGACAGCAGTTTCTGGAATTCCGCCGCTTTTTGGTAATTGACCTGCATGCTTTCGGTGCGCAGCGGCTCAAGGTCTGAAATCTGCGCGCGGGCTTCGAGGGCGAGTTTTTCGCGCGTGGCCAGCTCGTCACGCGGCGCAATCCACACCACGTTGCCGGTCTTGCGCATGTCCAGGCCTTTGCTCTGCAGAATGATGTCCAGCGCCTGATCCCAAGGCACATCCTTGAGTCGCAGCGTCAGACTGCCGCCGACGGTGTCGCTGGTAATCACGTTGAGGCCGGTAAAATCGGCGATGACCTGAAGCACAGCACGGACTTCGACGTTCTGGAAGTTCAGTGACAGTTTTTCGCCGGCAAATCCCGGTTGCACCAGCCGGTTGGCATCATCCGCAACTTTTTTGACTTCAAGGATGAACTTGTTGTCCGTCTGGTAAGCCGAGTGTTCCCAGGCGCCGCGCGGCGTAATGACCATGCGCGTGTTGTTGCCCTGCGCAAATGTCTCGATGGTATCGACCGGGGTGCCGAAATCAACAACATCCAGCTTGCGCTCGAGGTTTTTCGGTACCGCGGTGTTGATGAAGTCGATGATCAGCGAACGACCCTGGGTCCGCAGATCGATACCAACTTGGTTGTCCGAGAGATCAATCAGCACCCGGCCTTCGCCGGCACGCCCGCGGCGGAAATCTACGTCGCGCAGACTGTGTTTCCCATCATTGGGTTTGGCTTGGGCAAAAGTCTGGGCCATGGGTGCCGGTGTGGCGCTGGCCGAAGCGGTTCCGCCCAGCGTGATCATGATCGCATTGCCCTCGATTTTTGCGTCATAACCCAGCGGCCGCGATGTTTCCAGGACGATGCGGGAACGATCGCCGGCCTGGACAATGTTGACGCGCCGGACATCGCCTTCACCGACTTCCTGGACGTTTTTGCCGGAGCCGTTGGTGGTGTTCGGAAAATCAAAGGCAATCCGCGGCGGGTTGTTCACCGCAAAACTGGCGGGAGCCGCAGCGGGGGCATTCTTCAGGGTGATTTTGATCAGCGTTGTGCCGCCCTGTTGTCCGGATACGTTAACGGATTCAATGCTGTTTTGGGCATGGGTTGCCGTTGCCATCAGGGCGAAGCCTGCTGCAGCAACCAGGCCGGAAACATGCGTCATTAACTTGAAAAATCGAATCATTTTTTAGTCTCCTGTTCTTGCAGCATCAGCGCCTGGTCTTTTTCTTCCCAGTTGCCACCGCTGTCCTGAACGATTTCCTTCAGTTTGATGTCTGTTTCCGTAATGCCCACGATCCGGCCGAAATTCTGGCCCAGATAGTTGCCCGAAGCTACGCGGTAAAGCCCCTTGTCCGGCGCCCTGACCAGTGCAAAAACCTTGCCTTTCTGCTGCAGGGTGCCGACCATGGCGAGATTTTCCAGGGGGAACGATTCCAGGGCTTCACGCTGACGGTTGAAATCGGGTTGTATGCCGCCCTTGGCCGCCGTTTTCGGCGGCTCTATCTTGCGCGGCTTGAACGGATCGGTCAGATCGTAGGCGTTATATGCAAAGGGCTCGTAAGGCTTGACCTCAGGCAGCGGCGGAATGCGGCCACCCGGCATCTTGTCGGATTCCTTGACGAACTCGCGCAGATCCGAATGTTCTTCCCCGCTGCAAGCGCCCAGCAAAAGCGCACACGAAGCAATGAAAATAGCCGATTTGGCGTTCATTTTTTGGCTCCGGCAGCCGGTTTTTTCTTCTGCGCCGCGATTTCGCCTTCGTCAAGATAGCGGAAGGTTTTTGCGGTGGCGTCCAGAGTCAGGCCGTCCTTGGCCGCGCTCAGGGCAATATCGTTCAGGGTGACAATGCGGGAAAGCCGGCCGATGTCACTGGCAAACGCGCCGAGGTCATGATAGTTGCCGGTGACCCGGATGGTGATTGGCAATTCCGCGTAAAAATCTTTCGCAGATTCACTGGTCGCCGGGCGGAACAGCTCGAATTGCAGACCACGGCCGAGCCCGGCCTGGTTGATATCGGTCAGCAGCGCATCCATTTCCGATTTGCCCGGAAGCTGTTTCAGAAGGGCGCCGAACTGTGACTCGATGTCCACCAGCTGTTTGCGGTAGGCCGGGAGGTCAATCGCCTGTTTTTTCTTGCTGAGGAAGGTGGTGCGCAACTGCTCCTCTTTGGCCTTGGCGCCGTCGATCTGGGTGATCTGGTCCTGCCAGTCAAACCAGTAACTCGCGAAAACCAGCAGCAGCAGCAGCAGCAGCAGCACGCCGAGCTTGGGCAGTATCGGCCAGCTGCCGATTTTGTTGGGATCCAGCCTTTTGAGTTCGTCCAAAGTCATGGTTTAGCCCTTCTTCCCGCCTTTTTTGGCATCCGCCTCGACTTCACGCACGACATCGATGTTCATTGTGAATTCGTTGATGCGCGCACCACCGGCTGTCGCGGCCTTGATTTCAACCAGATTGGCATTTTGCAGGTACTGCGAACCCTCAAGGTTGCGCATCAGCGTCGAAACACGTGCCTGCGACTGGGTATATCCGCTGATGGCGACTTTCGTGCCTTGTTGCTTGATCGATTTAAGATACATGCCGTCCGGAAGCTGCCGGATCAGCTGGTCGAGCAGGTGCACGACTTCAGCGCGATTGCTTTGCAGGGTTTCCACCACCTGCTTGCGCTTGAGTAATGCGGCGGTCTGTTCTTTCAGTTTGTTGATCTCGGCGATTTCCTTGTCGAGTTTGACGATCTCGCCATCGAGGTAGCTGTTGCGGGCATTCTGGTTCGTCAACTGACCGTCCAGATAAGTGTGCACAACACCCCAGATTGCGGCGCTCGCCACGAGGACCACGCCCAGCATGATGAAAAATTGCGTCTGCTGCTGTTTGCGCCGCATCTCGCGATGCGGCAGGAGATTGATGCGGGTGCTCATTTATCAAACCTCCTCATGGCAAGGCCGCAGGCGACCATCAGCGAGGGGGCATCCTGTTTGAGGCTCTTTTCGCGGATACGGCTGGACATGGCCATGCTGGAAAAGGGGTTGGCTACAGAGGTTTCCACCTGGGTTCGCTTGGCAACGGCTTCGTCCATCCCGGGGATTGCAGCGCAGCCACCGGACAGCACGATGTAATCGATTTTATTGAACTGCGTAGACGAGAAAAAGAACTGGATTGCGCGTGCGACTTCCTGGCCCAAGGTATCCATGAAGGGCATCAGCACTTCGGATTCATAGTTTTCCGGCAATCCGCCGGCGCGTTTTGCCGCTTCAGCTTCTTCCGCGGAAAGACCGAATTTGTTCTGGATTTCCTGGGTCAGCTGCACGCCGCCGAACGGCTGTTCACGCATGTAGACCGATTGGTCATTGCGGATCACGTTGACATTCATGGTCGAAGCGCCGATATCGACGACTGCAATGTTGAGGTCGCGGCCGCGTTCCGGCAATGAAGCTTCGATCAACTCGAATGCGGACTGGGCAGCAAAAAGATCAACGTCCATCACGATCGCTTTCAGGCCGGCGCCCTCGGCGACTGCCACGCGATCCTCGACCTTTTCTTTGCGCGAAGCGGCAATCAGCACTTCGACGTCTTCGGGACTGTTCGGTGCCGGGCCCAGAACCTGGTAGTCGAGGTTGACTTCCTCGATTGCAAACGGAATGTATTCGTTCGCCGCCCGCTCGACCTCGTCACCGAGTTCGTCGTCCGACTGGCCGGCCGGCAACAGCACTTTTTTGCTGATGACCGCCGCGTTGGGCAGGGCGAGCGCGAGACTCTTGAAATTGCTGCCGAGTCGTTTGTGGCAGCGTTTGACGGCTTCGATCACGGCGTCGAGGTTGTTGATGTTGCCCTCGACGACAGACTCGGAAGGCAGGGGCTCAATGGCATAACGCTCGAGGCGGTAAATACCTTTGCCATCCGCGGCGAGTTCGACCATTTTCACCGCCGAGGAGCTGATATCGGCGCCGATCAATGGCGGCATCTTGGGCTTGAACAAGCCTTCGATGGCGTCAAAGTTAAGGCTGAATTTTCCTTTAGCCATATGTTTTTAGCGCGAACTCCCCACAATTCACTTTAGACATTAGCAGCAAGCTTTTATTACTGAATGACTTTTTGCTGCGTTCCCTTTGCGGTTTGATCCGCCTATAATGCTTCCGCGATAGTTGCTACTGTGCAGGATTTTTAGCATTCAAGCAATAAGATTTTGCATTAGGTGTGGCGCGTAACCCACAGATTAATTTGACTTTTTTCACGAAATCAATTTTCCACTAGATGTCTGTTCGTTGGTGGGCCTTCCCACTATTACTGGTGTTTTTGCTGGCTGCGGCTGGGAGTCTGGTCATCGGCTTTGCTGCGGTAATGGTCGTTCCGACCCTGCCGTCGCTGGAGTCGCTGACGGATTACCGCCCCAAAATCCCCCTTAGAGTCTACAGTGCGGACGGCCAGCTGATCGGCGAGTTTGGCGAAGAGCGGCGCGCCGTCGTCAAGCTTGAGCAGGTGCCGAAAAGCCTGGTGGATGCCATCGTTGCGGCGGAAGACGAGCGGTTTTACCAGCACGGCGGTGTTGATTATGTCGGCGTTGCCCGTGCCGCCCTGTCCAATTTCACGTCCGGTGGCGTACGCCAGGGCGCATCGACCATCACCATGCAGGTTGCGCGCAATTTTTTCCTGTCCAAGGAAAAAACGCTGACTCGCAAGTTCAACGAAATGCTGCTGGCCTTCAAGATAGAGGCCAGTCTCAGCAAGCAGCAAATTCTCGAGCTCTACATCAACCAGATCTACCTCGGGCAACGGGCCTATGGTTTTGCTTCCGCAGCGCAGATCTATTATGGAAAACCCCTGGATCAGCTGACGATCGCAGAACACGCGATGCTGGCCGGGCTGCCGAAAGCGCCTTCCCGCTTCAATCCGGTGACCAATCCGGCCCGCGCAAAACTGCGCCAACAATATGTGCTACGGCGGATGCGCGAGCTCGACATGATCACGCCGCAACAGTTCGCTGACGCAGGCAAGGAAGTGCCGCCGGTCAAGCAGGCGATGAACGAATACGGGGTGCGTGCGGATTATTTTGCCGAGATGGTGCGTGCCCAGATGTTCGAGCGTTACGGCGAAGAAACCTACACCCGCGGACTGAAAGTACACACCACGCTGAATGTGGAACACCAGCGGGCGGCGTACCAGGCAGTGCGCAAAGGCGTCCTTGAGTATGACAAACGGCATGGTTACCGCGGCCCTGAAGCCTATGTTGAACTGACCGGTCAACTGACGGATGAGCGCCTCGAAGACACGCTGCAGGATGCGGCCGACAGTGATGAGCTTTATGCGGCCATCGTGCTCGAAGCAAGCCCGAAGCTGGTCCGCGTCTATCGTGCGGGCGGTGAGCGCATCGACATCGGCGAGGACGGACTGAAATTTGCCGCCAGGATGCTGGGTGACAAGGCTGCGCCCAACCAGCGTATCCGCCGCGGGGCGATCATCAGGATCTCGCGCGATGAAAAAAACCGCTGGCAGATTGTCCAGTTGCCGGCGGTTGAATCCGCGTTCGTTGCTGCTGATCCGCGCACCGGCGCAATCCGGGCGCTGGTCGGCGGTTTTGATTTCAACCGTAACAAGTTCAATCACGTGACGCAGGCCTTGCGCCAGCCTGGCTCAAGCTTTAAACCGTTTGTCTATTCCGCCGCCCTGGAAAAGGGGTTTACCGCGGCCACGGTCATCAATGATGCGCCACTGACTTTTACCGCGGCGCAAACCGGCTCCGAGCCCTGGGAACCGAAAAACTACGACGGCAAGTTCGACGGCCCGATGCGTTTGCGTACGGCGCTGGCGAAGTCAAAAAACCTGGTGTCGGTGCGCATACTGCAGGCCATCAGCCCCCAGTACGCGCAGGACTACATTGCACGTTTCGGATTCGATCCAAAAATGCACCCGCCGTATCTGACGATGGCGCTGGGTGCCGGAAACGTCACCCCAATGCAGATGCTGGGCGCTTATTCCGTTTTCGCCAACGGCGGTTATCGCATCGCGCCCTATTTTGTCGAACGCGTTGAAGACGACAAGGGCAACAAGCTGACAGTCAACCAGCCGCTGGTCGCCGGCGAGTCTGCGGAGCGTGTCATTGATTCGCGCAACGCCTTCATCATGAGCAGCCTGATGCGTGATGTGGTGCGTGCCGGGACAGCAACCCGCGCCATGCGCTTGAAACGCAACGATCTTGCCGGCAAGACCGGCACCACCAACGAGTTTGTCGATGCCTGGTTCGGCGGTTTCCAGTCGACGCTGGTGGCGGTGGCATGGATGGGTTTTGATCAGCCGAAAACACTGGGCCGCAACGAAACCGGCGGCAATGCGGCACTGCCGATCTGGATTGATTACATGGCCGTGGCACTGAAGAATGTGCCCGAAGAACCCTTCAATCCGCCCGCCGGAGTCATGGCGATGCAGATTGATCCGCAAACCGGGGTTCGCACCAGTGCCGGCGGCATCAGTGAATATTTTTATCAGGAGTTTCCCGCACCAGATCAGGCTGCCGAGGTGCCGGAAGCGGAAAAACTTCCTGACGACGCCAGAAATCAGTTGTTTTAGGAGCATCAAATGGCCAGAGAGCGGGGCCGCGATGACACGCGTAGCGCGATCGCCGTGCATGCCGCCCGGTTGATGGCACAGGACGGCATCGAGGATTATGGCCTCGCCAAACGCAAGGCAGCGAAACAACTGGGCATCCCCGACTCGAGCCGCCTGCCCAATAATGATGAAATCGACGCTGCGCTGCGTGAATACCAGGATATTTACCGCAGTGGCGACCAGGAGCAACGGGTCCACTTATTGCGCGAACAGGCCGTCCGCGCGATGCGCGAACTGGCCGCCTTCGATCCGCACCTGACGGGATCGGTGCTGACCGGCATCGCGGGGCCGTACGCCGTGATCCACCTTCAATTGTTTGCCGACAATGAGAAAGCGGTTGAATTGTTTCTGATCGATCGCAAGATGCCGTACAAGACATCACAGTGCCGTCTGTATGCCGGGCAGGAACCACGGCTATTGCCGGTATTTAATATCAACGTGGATGGCACCGAAATCGAACTGACGGTGTTTGACAGTCGTGACCTGCGTGCGCCGGTGCGCGCAACGGCAGAAGGCCGTGTTATCGAGCGAGCGCGGCTGCCTGCAGTCGCAGCTTTGCTCGGCTAAACGGTTTCTGCCGCGCTCAGGGGCGTTCCTGTTTCAGCCAGCGCGCTGCATCCAGTGCGAAATAGGTCAGTATGCCGTCCGCGCCCGCACGCTTGAATGCCAGCAATGACTCCATTACGCACTGCTGTTCATCAAGCCACCCCTTGGCAACGGCAGCCTTCAGCATCGCGTACTCACCGCTGACCTGGTAGACATAAGTTGGCGCCTTGTACCGATCCTTCACCCGGCGCACGATGTCCAGGTAAGGCAAGCCTGGTTTGACCATCACCATGTCTGCGCCCTCCTGCAGGTCGAGGCCGACTTCCCACAAGGCCTCGTCACTGTTGGCCGGATCCATCTGGTAATTGCGTTTGTCGCTTTTACCCAGATTTTTGCCGGAACCGACGGCATCGCGGAAAGGTCCGTAAAACCCCGACGCATATTTGGCCGAGTACGCCATGATTTTTGTGTGGATGTAACGCTTGCCGTCGAGTGCCGCGCGGATTGCGCCGATGCGTCCGTCCATCATGTCGGAAGGTGCGACGATGTCGACACCGGCCGCGGCACATACCAGCGCCTGGCGTTCGAGCACGGCCACCGTTTCGTCATTCAGCACATAACCGGCGGCATCAATGACGCCATCCTGGCCGTGCGTGGTGTACGGATCCAGCGCCACATCGGTGATCACACCCAGTTCGGGAAACCGTTTTTTCAGCGCCGCCACTGCGCGCGGCACCAGGCCTTTGGGATTGACGGCTTCGCGGCCATCGGCTGTTTTCAGTGTGCGTTCAATCGCCGGAAACAGCGCAATCGCGGGAATCCCGACTTTGACGCAAGTGTCGGCGAGGCGCAGCAATTGGTCGATGGTGTGGCGTTGTACCCCGGGCATGGAATCCACGGCGACAGTGCGGTTTTTGCCGTCGATGATGAACACCGGATAGATCAGGTCATCGGTGGTCAAATGGTGTTCGCGCATCAGACGCCGCGAAAACTCGTCCTTGCGCATGCGGCGCATGCGTACCGCAGGATATTTACCTAGTGGGGACATGGAGTGCTAACACCTTGGAAATACGGGAAGTTTTTTGCTGCCCGCGATGGTGGGAACTAATCAGGATTATAGTCGTCTGAAGTTACAGATGACTTCGGTTGTCTCCCGCTTCCCTCCCTGAGCGGGTGCCTTAAACCTAATTTAAGGCTCTTCGCCCCCGGTTTACTCCCCTTAACCGGGGGCTTTTTATTGTTTCAGCCAGCGCGCGATGACGGCCTGGGCCTGTTTCACGCCGGTTTTGCTGGTGCCGGAAAAAATCTGTGCCGTGGCTTCGCCGGGATGGCGTGCAAGTTCCGCTGAGGTCTGCTTCAACATCGCATCCGCCTGTTGCCGGTTCAGTTTGTCGGCCTTGGTCAGCAGCACATGTACGGCTTTGTTGGTGGGCGCCAGCCAGTCCAGCATCTGCCAGTCCAAGGGGGTCAGACCGCGCCGGATGTCAACAATAATAATCAATAAAATCAAAGAGTTACGATTTGAGATGTAAGTGCCAATTAACTCATCCCAGCGCGCCTGCTCCTGGCGTGGCACCTTGGCATAACCATACCCGGGCAGGTCAACCAGTGAACAGTGGTTGCCCATGTCGAAAAAATTGATGGCCTGGGTACGCCCCGGTGTTTTACTGACAAACGCCAGTTTGCGGCGGTTGGCCAGCGCATTGATCGCGGTGGATTTACCCGCGTTGGATCGGCCGGCAAAAGCCACTTCGGCACCCTGATCCGGCGGCATGTCGGCGAGCTGGTGCACGGCGTAGCGAAACTCGAGTTGCGAAAACAGGGACACGGTTCATGATCCTTGGCGCAGAGTGCGATGAGAGACGGCAGGATGAGGGGGAATGCAGAGAGCGGAATGTTATAGAATACAAACCTTTTTTACGACCGGCTTTTTTACAGCCGCATGATCAAGGAGTATGCATGGAACACCGCCACTCAAACCGCGACCTGAAAACCTGGCGGCTGCTGGCCGTTGTGGTGGGGGCGCTGGCGGCGCACAGCGTGCTGGCGCAGGGCGTGATCAAGGGTGATCCGGCCAAGGCCCAGCAGATCGTCACCCAGGTTTGCGCGGCCTGCCATGCCGCCGACGGCAACAGCGCGATCCCGGTCAATCCCAGCCTCGCCGGGCAGCATCCGGAATACACCTACAAGCAATTGATGAATTTCAAACCGCAGGGCGGCAAGCCGGCGGAGCGCAACAATGCCGTGATGGCCGGCATGGTGGCCAATCTGTCGGAAGACGACATGAAAAACATCGCGGCGTACTTTGCATCGCAGAAAGCCAAGCCGGGCGTTGCGCGCAATGCGGCGCTGGTCAAAGAGGGTGAAGCCATTTATCGCGGTGGTGTTGCTGCCAAGGGTGTTCCGGCCTGCGCTTCCTGCCACGCGCCCAACGGTGCCGGAATTCCCGCGCAGTTTCCGCGACTCGCCGGCCAGCATGCCGAATACACCGCGGGTCAGCTGAAAGCTTTCCGTGGCGGGCAACGCGCCAACGACTCTGCGCAGATGATGCGCGGAGTCGCGGCAAAAATGAGCGACCAGGAAATCGCCGCGGTGTCTGAATACATCGCCGGCCTGCGCTGATATTTTCACCGCTGTTACGACTCAAGAAGGGAGACTGCTGCAGTCTCCCTTTTTAGTCTGGTTGGTTAACTGAATCTTCATGGCCCAGCACACCCGAACCCGCGCTGCTTACGATCTGTTGTCATCGATGCGTTTTGCCGTCAGCCTGCTGACCGTGCTGGCGATCGCGTCCGTGGTTGGCACGGTGCTGAAGCAGGCCGAGCCCTACCCCAATTACATATCGCAGTTCGGCCAGTTCTGGTTTCCGGTGTTCGAGGCGCTGGGGCTATACGACGTGTATCACGCCACCTGGTTCCTCGCGATCCTCAGCTTCCTCGTGCTGTCGACCAGCCTGTGTGTTTACCGCAATGGTCCGGGCATGCTGCGCGAAATGCGCAATTTCCGCGAGCAGGCAACGGAACGTTCACTGCAGCATATTCAGCAGCGCGCGGAATTTGAACTGGCCATATCGCCGGCGACGGCACTTGAACGCGCAACACAATACCTGACTTCGAATGGTTTCCGTTTCCGCGCCGTGCCGCGCGGCGAAGACGGCGCCGACACGCTGATTGCCGCCAAGGCCGGCAGTTATCACCGCACCGGTTACCTGCTGACCCACTGCGGCATCGTGGTGATCTGTTTCGGCGGCTTGCTCGACGGCAACATCCCGCTGAAAGTACTGCAGCTCACCGGGCAGAAAGTCATCGAGACCCGTGATATCCCGCAAAGCCAGGTGCCGCCGCAGAGCCGGCTGTCGCCCGCCAACCTGTCGTTCCGCGGCAACGTCAACATCCCCGAAGGCACCAGCGCCAATGTCGTGTTCCAGAACGTTGCCGACGGCTACCTGGTACAGGACCTGCCGTTCACGGTGGCGCTGAAAAAATTCCATATCGACCATTACTCGACCGGGCAGCCGCGTGATTTTGCCAGCGACATTGTGGTCACCGACAACGAAACCGGTGAACGGTTTGAACGCACCATTCGTGTCAACTATCCGTTTTTCCACAAGGGTGTTGCCATCTACCAGGCAAGTTTTGCCGATGGCGGCACACGTATGCAGTTGAAGGGCTGGCCGCTGCTGTCGCCGCGGGTCGCGTCCTTTGACGTGGCCGGAGCGGTCAACCAGGCTACGCGCATCACCAGCGGTGACACCGAGATCCGTGTTGAACTCTCCGATTTCCGGCCCTTCAACATCGAAGATCTCAGTTCCAACACGGCGACTTCACGCGTTGAAGTTGCCAGCGTATCCAAAAAAGTGCTGGACCAGCTGGGCTCCGGCGCCGCAGACAACTCCAAAAAGGATCTGCGCAACGTCGGGCCGAGTTTCCAGTACCGCCTGCGCGACGCACAGGGCCAGGCCCGTGAATTCAGCAATTACATGCTGCCGCTGCAACTCGACGGCGCCTGGTACCTGATGACCGGTGTGCGCTCGAACCCCAATGAAGGATTCCGTTTTCTGCGTCTGCCGCTGGATGCGGATGGCCGCATCGACGGCCATATGCAGTTGCGCGCGCTGCTGCTCGATGAAAAATCACGCGCCGAGATCGGTCGGCGTTTTGCGCGCAACGCAGTCAGCGGCTCCGCGGTGTCGGAAACCATGCGCGAGCGCCTCGCCGAAAGCGCGGAGAAGGTGCTGCAGTTGTTTGCCTTGCGCGGCTTCGAATCCGTCGGCCAGTTCATCGAAAAAGGCATCCCGCAGGCCGAGCAGGAAAAAGCCGCCGATGTCTATGTCAAAGTGCTTGAAGGCGCGGCGCTGGAAGCGCTGCAATTGGCACGTGAACGCGCCAAACTGCCGTCGGCGCCGTTTGAGCCGCAAACCCTGCGTTTTGTCCGCGACAGCCTGACCTCGGTCAGCGACAGTTTTGCCTATGGCGCGCCGGTCTATCTGCAGTTGGTTCAATACGAGGAAATAAAGGCTTCCGGCCTGCAATTGACGCGATCGCCCGGCAAAAACATCGTTTACAGCGGCTCGCTGCTGCTGGTGCTGGGCATTTTTGCGATGCTTTATATCCGCGAACGGCGGATCTGGTTGCTGGTCAAACCGGCACAGGGCAAGATGCTGCTGGCGATGGCCACCAACCGGCATACGCTGGAAAATGAACGTGAATTCGAGCGCCATAAGGCTGCGCTGGCCGCAGCAGCGAGAGACTGACCCATGGAACTGACACAAACTCAAACGGCGAACCAAACTTCAATCCAAGCACAGACCCTGCCGCAGCCCCAATCCTGGCTGCGCCGCCTGTCCTGGTTTGACTGGGCCTATGCCGCCGCATTGCTGATCGGCGCCGGTGTGGCGCTGCAACTCTACGGCGCTTACATGGACGGGTATGAAAAAACCATCCTTGTTGGCACAGCATTGTCCGTCGCCGGTCTCGGCTGGCACTGGAAACCGGTGCGCGTACTGATGATCGTGCTGGTGGGCGTCAGCCTGTGGAGCATTTCGCTGTACCAGGGCGAACTCGCACGCGCCGATAAAGTGTTTTTCCTGAAATACATGATTTCCAGCCAGACCGCGATCATGTGGATGTGTTTTCTCTACGGCATGGCCGGTGTGGCCTACTGGGCCGGGTTGTTGGGGCGCGCCGACGGCTTGGCGCGGGCTGGAACCGGATTCACCTGGAGCGCCACGACCATGGGCCTGATCGGGCTGATGGTGCGCTGGTATGAGTCGTACCTGATCGGCACCGACGTCGGCCATATTCCCATCAGCAATCTCTACGAAGTGTTCGTGCTGTTCTGCATCATCACGTCACTGCTGTACCTGTATTACGAAGGCCGTTATGCGACGCGCAAACTGGGTGCCTTTGTACTGCTGATCATTCTTGCCGCGGTGTGGTTCATCCTCTGGTACACCTTCGACCGTGGTGCGCATGAAATCCAGCCGCTGGTGCCCGCATTGCAATCGTGGTGGATGAAAATTCACGTGCCGGCGAATTTCATCGGTTACGGTGCGTTTTCAATTGCGGCGATGGTCGGCGTGGCCTACCTGCTGGCGAACAAAGGTGTCATGACACGCCTGCTGCCGCCGGCGGAAGTCATGGACGATGTGATGTACAAGTCCATCGCCATCGGCTTCGCATTTTTCACCATCGCGACCATCCTCGGCGCGATGTGGGCGGCGGAAGCCTGGGGCGGTTACTGGTCCTGGGATCCGAAGGAAACCTGGGCGTTGATTGTCTGGCTGAACTACGCCGCCTGGCTGCACATGCGGCTTATCAAGGGCCTGCGCGGTCCGCTGCTGGCCTGGTGGTCGGTGGTCGGACTGATGGTGACCACCTTCGCCTTCATCGGCGTCAACATGTTCCTGTCGGGATTACACTCCTACGGCTCGTTGTAGCCGGCCTCAAGGGAGGACCGGCGTCGCCGCCGGCAGCGCCAGGCCGCGCTCCGCGGCGATGCGCCGCAGCCGGTCCGGGTAATCGGAAATGATGCCGTCGACGCCGAAATCGATCATGCGCTCGATATCGCGCGACTCGTTCACAGTCCACACCACGACTTTTAATCCGGCCTGTTGCGCCTCGCGCACGGCCTCAAGCGTCACCTCACCGAAATAGGGCGACCACACAGCGCCGCCCGCGGCCTTGATCATTTGTGGCACCGAGCCGGCGTAACGGCTGACATGGTACTCCGCGGTCCACGGTGAAGCTGTGTCGCGGGCGCGGATATTGTCCTGCCAGGATTGCTGCGCGCTCAGGTATACCGTCGCGATCCGCGGCGCCTCCTGCTGCACCACCAGCAATGTGCGCCAGTCAAAAGACTGGATGGTGACGCGCGATTCCAGGTTTTCCGCGCGTATCAGTGCAATCAGCGCTCGCGCAAACTCTGCCGGCGGCAGCGTGTGCTGCGGCTGTTCCGGAGAAATCTTGGTTTCGATGTTGAAGCGCACGGTGCTGTTGCCGGCACGTCGCGCCAGGGCGAATACCTCGGTCAATCGCGGCATGCGGGTGCCGTCGACCGGCTGCTGTACAGGGAAACGCTGCGCGTAAGCCGTCTGTGGCCGGATACGGCCGACGTCATACTGCTGCAACTCGTTCCAGGTCAACGTGTGGATCGCGGGGCCATGGCGTGTAAGCCATAATCCGTCTGATCCCCGCGTGATATCCGGATTCAGCGTCGCGTCGTGGCTGACCACGACCACACCGTCCCGGGTGACTGCGGTATCCAGTTCCAGCGTGGTGACGCCGATGCTCAAGGCCTGCGCGAAGGCCGGCAAAGTGTTTTCCGGCAGCAGGCCGCGCGCGCCGCGATGGCCCTGAAGATCAATGGCCTGCGCGACACCCGCCATCACCAGCAGTGCCGCAGTAAAAAATACCGGGCAGATGAAGATCGGGCGCATGGTGTAAACATGCTACTCGCCGGCGGCGAGGAATGAGGTCAGGCGCCAGCCCGTTTCGTTTTTGCGGAAACAGGCGAGGTGTTCGAGCGGGCTGCGGATATGTTCTTCCGGAATAAAGCCCTCACGCGACTGTGCACTGATTTTTACCCACTTCTGTTTGATGCCGGCGTCATTGTCGGCGACTTCCCAGTCAATGACCGGTACGATGGACTGGCCAAGGCTGGCGAGGATTTCAGCGCTGCCGGAAGGGGCGGCCCGCAACGCGGTTTCGCGCGCGGTGATCGCACCATTGCCGTGGGGGTCTGCATTTTTTGGCCAGCGCGGCAGCACATAGGGGGCGCACAGACTGCGCGGCATTTTTTCATGGCTGTACCAGGAGGCACCCAGGTGCAGCGCACGCGGCAGTTCGCGCCACAGCGGACTGTTCTCGGCATCCGGCTCCCACTGGCGAATGAATTCCTCGTGGCCGTTGGGCTGGCCGATGCCGTTACGCACATTGCGGTCGACAACACCCAATACGAATTTTTTGTCGCGCTGCTGCACGGCTTCCAGCAGGCGATCGCGGAAACGTGTCCACGACTGGTCACCCGCTGCTTCATCGCGCGGCGCAAATACCCCGTCCTGTGGTTTGGCCGCCGGTTTTTGCTGCGCCATTGCCGGTACGGCCGGCAGGCTTGCCAGCAGCAGTGCGCAGGCGATGCGGCGCGGTTTGTACATCAGCGGCCCTTGAAATCGCCTTTGCGTTTGTCGAAAAATGCCTGCAGCGCTTCCTGGTGATCCTCTGTTTTGTGGCAGATCGCCTGGAAGGCCGAGCAGGTATCGAGATGTTCACTGAGGTGCTGGCGTTGTGCGAGTTTCAGCAGGCGTTTCGCGTAACGGACGGTCTGCGGTGGTTTGGCGGCGATCCTGCCGGCCATTTTTTTCGCGGCGGCCATCAACTCACCGGGCTCGGTGACTTCGAGCAGGATGCCCAGCGTCTTGGCTTCATCGGCCTTCAGCACGCGACCGGTCAGCGTCAATTCCGCGGCGCGCTGGTATCCGAGCAACTGGTTGAGGAACCAGGCGCCGCCGTCGCCGGGGATGATGCCGAGGTTGATGAAGGTTTCGCCGAATTGGGCGTCAGTGGAGCCGATGCGGATGTCGCACATGTTGGCGAGGTCGAAGCCGGCGCCGATGGCCGGGCCGTTGACCGCGGCGATCACCGGGATGTCGGTGTCCTGCATCGCCAGCGGAATGCGCTGGATGCCGCTGCGGTAGGCGCGCTGCAGTTCATGCGGCGGGGCCTTGGAGCGTTCACCCATGGTCTTGATGTTGCCGCCCGCCGAAAACGCACTGCCGGCGCCGGTGATGATCAGCACCGAAGCATCCATGCAGTTGTTGGCCCATTGCAGCGTATTGACGATGTCCGATACCAGGTCGGTGCTGGTCAGCGCATTGCGCACATCGTCGCGGTTGAGGGTCAGCGTCGCTACGCGGCCGTCGAGTTCCAGCGTGGCATCGGTCAGTTTGGGCAAGGCAGTCATCGTGGATTTCCGGTGGTGTTACAAAAAGACAAGGTGTTACAAAAAACAAAAAGCAGGAATATAAACGAGGCCGCTATCTTAAGCGGCGGTCGGGGGACGGCACAACCGTGGAATCAAGCGGACTGTGCGCGCAGGTGCTCGACCGCGGCATTGCGTGAATCGATCACGCGCTGGCGTGCAATGCGTTCCGCCGCATCGCCGTCGCCTTCACGAATGGCGCGCAGCAGGCTTTGCCAGTTCTGCACCGATTGCCGGCGGCGTTGGGGAGTCGACAGGCCGAGGCGGGTGTAACGCACGGTTTGCACCGCGAGTGAACCGAGGATGGCCTGCAGTCGCTGGTTGCCTGCGGCCTGGGTCAGCAATCGGTTCAGCCGCAACACGATTTCGATGTATTCGTCGCCGGGTCCGGGAACCGCGGCGGTCTGCGCCAATCGCGCGATGTCCCGTTCCAGCACCGGCACCAGCTGTTCGCGTTGTTTGCCCTCGGCGATCAGCCGGTCGCGCAATCCGTTCAACATGGCGCGGATGTCGAAAATCTCGTTCACTTCCTCAATGGTCGGGTTGGTGACCTGCGCACCGCGTCGCGGCAGGATCATCACCAAGCCTTCTTTTTCCAGCAGCCGCAATGCTTCACGCACGGGGCCGCGGCTGACCTCGAATTCTTCGGCGACCGCCTGTTCCATGATGCGCTGGCCCGGGGTGTAGGCGCCGGACACGATGCGTTCCGACAGTTGCGTGGCGATCTGCTCGGGCAGCGACTGGGTCAGCGGCGCACCGCTACGCAGCAGGGTCAGCGGATCGGGAGAGGCATTAGTGGCGGGCATGGGCATTCGGCAGGTTGGTCATGATGAGTGTCACAATACGGAGGCTTTGTATTATTGTCAACAATCTTCTTGACAACAATATGGCACAAGAATAGCATCTTGTATCCCTTCCGATCTCACCTCCAGGAGCTCCGTCATGGCCCGCATTGAAGTCAAATCTGAAATTACCGGCACTGTTTGGCAACTCAAAGCCAAGCCCGGCGACAAGGTCGAGGGTGGCGACATCCTGATCATCATTGAGTCGATGAAAATGGAAATTCCCGTGATCACCGAGGACGGCGGCACGGTGAAGGAAATCCTGGTCAAGGAAAAAGACCCGGTGGCCGAAGGTCAGGTGGTCGCCATCCTCGAGGAATAGGGATGGCTAATAGGCTGGAAAGTAAGCATCCGCTTACGACTCAATAGTGAGCTTACGCTAACATCATAACTAATTGTTTTAATTTATATTTTTAAGAGTATAAGCCCATGAGCTGGCAGCCTGAAATCGACGAGCTGCACCGCCGGCGCACGCTGGCGGAGGCCTGCGGCGGGCCAGAGGCGGTGGCCAAGCACCACGCCCAGGGCAAGCTCACGGTCCGCGAACGCATAGGCCGGCTCGCCGATGCCGGCTCCTTCCGCGAGGTCGGCAAACTCGCCGGCAAGGCCAAATACGATGCTTCCGGCCAGCTGACCGGCTTCGAACCCGCGCCGTACGTGATGGGCATCGCCCACATCGGCGGGCGGCCGGTGGCGATCGGTGGCGAGGATTACACCATCCGCGCCGGCACCGGATTCGGCAGCGACCGGCGCAAGGGCGGGCAGGGCGGCTTCATCGAAGACCTGGCTTTCGAGTACCGCATTCCGCTGGTCAACCTGATCGACGGCACCGGCGGCACGGTCAACACCGCCAAACGCAAGGGTTACACCGTGGTGCCGGGTTACGGCCAGGACGGCGTCGAACGTTCAGTCGATCTGCTCGGCATCGTGCCCGTGGTATCCGCCGTGATGGGCACCACCGCCGGTGGTCCGTCAATGCGCGCCATCCTGTCGCACTGGTCGATCATGGTCAAAGGCAGCGGACAGATTTTTGCCGCAGGCCCGCCGGTGGTCGAACGCGCTTTTGGCGAAAAACTGCACAAAGACGAACTCGGCGGTACCGCGGTCGCGGTCGATACCGCCGGCACCATCGACAATGTCGCGGAAAACGAGCAGGACTGTTTCGATCAGATCCGCCGTTTCCTGTCGTACATGCCGCAGAACGTATGGGAACTGCCGCCGGTGGTGAACGGTGGTGACCCGGTGGACCGTTGCGAAGATGCGCTGGCGAGCATCGTGCCGCGCTCCAATCGTCAGGCCTACAACATGAAAAAACTGGTCGGCATGATTGTCGACCGCGATTCGCTGTTTGAAATCCAGCCGACCTTCGGCCGCGCCATCATCACCGCGCTGGCGCGCATGAACGGCAAGGTGGTCGGCATCATCGCCAGCAATCCGATGGTCGGTGGCATCATGGATTTCAAGGCGGCGCGCAAGCAGGGCCATTTCACCGAGCTCTGCGACATGTTCAATATCCCGATCATATTGTTTGCCGACATTCCCGGCCTGATGGTTGGCCGTGAATCCGAGGCCGATGCAATCCTGCGTGAAGGCGTGCGTGCGCGCTACATCGCGTTGCAGTCGCGGGTGCCGATGTTCTCGGTGATCGTGCGCAAATGTTACGGCGTCGCCGGCGGCGGCTTCATCGACCGTGGCGGACTCAATTTCAAGATTGCCTGGCCTTCGGCTGAGTGGGGTTCGCTGCCGGTCGAAGGCGGCGTCAAGGCCGCATACCGCAAGGAAATCGAAAGCGCCTCCGATCCTGCGACGCGTGAACGCGAAATCGAGGTCGAACTGAAACAACTCGCCTCACCCTTCCGCACCGCCGAAGCTTTTGCCGTGGAAGATGTGATCGATCCGCGCGAAACGCGGCCCTATCTGTGCCAGTTCATCGATTCATTACAAGGGCGGCTTGCCAGCCAGCTTGGCCCCAAGCTGCGTGCCGGTGTGCGTCCATAAAAAACAAAAGCAGCCACAGAGGTCACAGAGAGCACAGAGAACTGCAAAAGCGCCACAGCAAGCCGGCATGGATATCCAGATGGTTTTTCTCTGTGAACTCTGTGCTCTCTGTGGCTAAAGATTTTGAACTTGATTTAGAGGCAAAACATGGCATTTGAAGCATTGCTGCAGGAATACGAAGCCCGCCGCGCCAAGGCGCTGGCCGGTGGTGGTGAAGAAAAATACGCGAAACGCACCGCGAAGGGCATCTGGAACGCGCGTCAGCGTATCGATTACCTGATGGACAAGGGTTCATTCATAGAGTCCGGCCTGTTTGGTTCTTCCGGCGTGTATGCCGAGCAGGAAGATGAAACCCAGACCGACGGCAAACTCGCCGGTTTCGGCCGTATCAATGACCGCGACGTTTGTCTGGTGGTCAATGACTTCACGGTGAAGGGCGCATCGACCTCCGCCACCAACGGCAAAAAAATCGCGCACATGAAACGCGCGGCCACCGAACGCGGCATGCCGCTGGTGCTGATCGGCGAATCCACCGGTGCGCGCCTGCCCGATGCGATGGGTTCGCGCGGCATGGGTTTATTGCTCGGCAACGACAACACCCAGTTCCGCCGCATGCGCGAAGTGCCGATGGCCGCCGCGGCCTTTGGTCCTTCCTTCGGCTCCTCGACCTGGCTGATGTGCCAGTCCGATTTCGCGGTGATGCACAAAAGCGCGATCATGGCTGTGTCCAGCCCGGGGCTGGTGTCGATGGCATTGGGTGAAAAAGTCGCGGCTGAAGATCTCGGCGGCTGGCGCCTGCATGCCGAAACCACCGGTCTCATTGATCAGTTTGCCGATACCGAGGAAGAGGTGTTTGATCTGATCAAAAAATTCCTCGCCTATATGCCCAGCCATCACAAGGAAGCACCGCCCGATGCGCCGGTGCCTGCGGGCTCCGGCGTCGACATGGCCAAGGTGTTCGACATCCTGCCCGAGAGCCGCACGCAGGTGTACGACATGAAGCGCGTGATCAAATGCATCGTCGACAAGGACTCGCTGCTGGAACTGAAGCCGCGTTTTGGCAAAAGCGCGGTGACCGGTTTGGCGCGCCTCGGTGGTAAAACCGTCGGCATCATCGCCAACAATCCGCTGCACCGCGGCGGCGCGCTGGATGCCGATGCCTGTCGCAAGATCGTCGATTTCATCGTGTTGTGCGACTCCTTCAACATTCCCTTCGTGATGCTGGTCGATACCCCCGGTTTCCAGATCGGTACCGAAGCCGAACGCGCCGGCGCACCGGGCAAGATCATGAACTTCATGAATGCGATGACCCTGGTCACCGTGCCGCATCTGACGGTGATCGTGCGCAAGAGTTATGGCCGTGCCTATGTCTGCATGGGCGGCGGTCGCCATTCCGACGAAGTTGCTGCATGGCCGACGGCGGAAATCAGTTTCATGAGCCCGGATTTCGCCACCAAGATCGTGCACGGCGTCGGTGTTGGCGAACCCGGCTTCGAAGAAGCGCTGGCGGATATCCGCAAGGGCGCCGACGTGTGGGGACTGGCGGCAGTGTATGCCGCGCAGTCGGTGATCAAGCCGCAGGACACACGTGATTACCTGATTCGCATGCTCGATGTTTACAAGCTGCGTATGACCAAGGGCGTGGGGCAGCATTTGATGCGCTCCTGGCCTACCAGTTACTGAAAAGCGTGATTAGGTGATTGGGTGATTAAGTGATTCGTGGGTGGTGGACTTCAATCACTTAATTACCTAATTACTTAATTACCCGCTTACCAAAAACCGTTAGCTGAAATGAAAATCCAATGTTCAACAAAGTCCTGGTAGCCAACCGCGGCGCCGTCGCCGCCCGTGTTCTGCGTGCGCTGAACGCCATGAAAATTCCAGCGATCGCAGTGTATTCCGAAGCCGATGCCGGCGCTCCTTATCTGGCGCTCGCCAGTGAAACCTATGCCATCGGTGCCGCACCGGCGCGCGAGAGTTATCTCAACCAGGAGCTGATTGTCGACGTGCTGCGCAGATCGAAAGCCGACGGCCTGCATCCGGGCTACGGTTTCCTGTCGGAGAATTCGGCGTTTGCGCAGAAGGTAATCGACGCCGGTTCGCATTTCATCGGACCGTCGCCGAAGTGGATCGATGCCATGGGTCACAAGACCCGCGCCCGCGACATTGCCGCGCAGTACGGCATGCCGATGTCCCAGGGTTCCGGCGTGTTGCCTGATGACAATGACGCGATTCTCGCCGCCGCGCGCAAGATCGGTTTTCCGGTGCTGGTAAAACCGGCCGGCGGCGGCGGTGGCATCGGCATGTTGCCGGCCAAGGATGAGAGTGAACTGCTGGGCGCCGTGGAGCGTTCGCGGTCGATGGCCAGCCGCGGTTTCGGCACGGCCGAGGTCTATCTCGAAAAACTCATCGAACGGCCGCGCCATGTCGAATTCCAGGTGCTGGGGGATGCCCACGGCGGGGCGATGCATCTGTTCGAGCGCGACTGCTCGACCCAGCGCCGTAACCAGAAAGTCATCGAAGAAGCCCCGGGCCCGCTGATCCCGCGTGACAAAGCGGTGGCGGTTGCCGATCAGATCGCCGGCATCATGCGCAGCATGGGTTACGACAACATCGGCACGATTGAAATGCTGCTCGGCGCCGACGGCACTTTCAGTTTTCTCGAAATGAATACCCGGCTGCAGGTGGAGCACGGCGTCACCGAGGAAGTCACGGGGGTCGATCTGGTGCGCGCGCAGATCCGTTCAGCCGCTGGTGAAAAACTGGCGGACATCCTGCCGGGAAAACCGGAAGTCAAAGGCCATGCCATTCAGGCGCGGGTGTATGCCGAAGATCCGAAAAACTTTTTCCCGTCACCGGGCAAACTGACGGTGTTCCGCCCGCCGTCGGGTGAGGGCATCCGTGTCGACACCGGTTACGCCGAAGGCCGCGATGTCACGCCGCATTACGATCCGATGATTGCCAAGGTCATCGTGCGCGGTGCGACGCGCGAAGCGGCGATCGATCAACTGATTGCCGCACTGGAGGCTTTCGAAATCCAGGGCCTCAAAAACAACATCCCGGCAGTGATCAACATCCTGCGCTCGGAACCGTTCCGCGCTGGACGCGTGCACACCGGGATCATCGGTGAAGTCACCGGCAAGAAAATTTAAAACAAGCATGAGAACAGTATGAACAAACCGAACGACAATCCGGTCGCGGCAGCGCGCAGCGCCGGCCGCAATGCGCTGGACGAAAGCGCAGGCAAACAATTGCTGTCGACCTACGGCATCAGTGTGCCGCAGTCGCGTGTGGCCAAGGGTGTGGCCGATGTTGATGCCGTGATGAACGGACTGAAGACGCCGGTGGTGGTCAAGGTCATGTCGCCCGACATCCTGCATAAAAGCGATGCCGGTGGCGTGAAGATCAATCTGCGTTCCGCGGCTGAAGTTAAAACCGCAATCGAAGGCATGATGAATGCGCCGAAGATCAAGGGCGCACGCATCGACGGTTTCCTGGTCGAGGAAATGGCGCCCGCCGGGCATGAACTGGTGATCGGCGGCCTGCGCGATCCGCAGTTCGGCCCGCTGGTGATGGTCGGGCTGGGCGGTATTTTTGTCGAAATCCTCAAAGACGTTTCTTTCCGGCTGTGCCCGATCTCCCGCATCGACGCCGAGGAAATGCTCGCCGAGTTGAAAGGCGCGGCCATCCTTAAGGGCGCGCGCGGCACCAAGCCGGCGTCGATCGAAGCCATCATCGATGTGTTGCTGAAGGTGGGTGGTGACAATGGCTTGTTGATGCAGCATGCAAACGACATCAGCGAAGCCGACATCAATCCGCTGATCGTGTCCGATACGGCAGCGGTTGCCGTCGATGCCAGATTCATATTGGGTTAAGCAATGACAATCACCGAAGAATTCACCCCGCTGTTCGCACCGAAAACCGTCGCCGTGGTCGGCGCCTCGACCAAGGGCAACGCGCTGCCCAATGTGTTCATCCGTCGCATTCGTGAGTTCGGTTTCACCGGCGACATTTATCCGATTCATCCCGCAGCCACGGAAATCGACGGGTTGACCGCGTACAAAAGCCTGGCCGATACGCCGAAACCCGTGGACTACGCCTATATCGCCGTGTCGGGTGCGCAGATTCCGGCGATGTTGTCCGCGGCCAAGGGCCATGTGCGTTTTGCCCAGGTGGTGTCCAGCGGTTTCGGTGAAGTCGAGGAAGGCAAAAATCTGCAGGCTGAACTCGCCGATGCGGCGCGCGCCGGTGGCATGCGCCTGCTCGGCCCCAACTGCCTGGGTATTTACACGCCGCGCGGCCATGTGACCTTCACTGAAATCGGCCCGAAGGAAGTCGGCCCGGTCGGCATCGTGTCGCAAAGCGGCGGTCTCGGCACCGATATCATCCGTCGCGGCCTGTCGCGTGGCCTCAAGTTCTCCGGGCTGGTCACTGTCGGCAATTGCGCCGATGTCACGCCTTCCGACCTGCTTGAGTTTTACATCGCTGATCCGCAGACCAAGGTCATCGGGCTCTACATTGAAACCGCCAAGGATGGCCGACGCTTGTTCGACATCCTGCGCAAGGCCCAAGCCTCAAAACCCGTGGTGATCCTCAAGGGCGGGCGTACCCAGCAGGGTCTCGCTGCGGCTGCCTCGCACACCGGTTCTCTGGCGGGGGACGATCGTGTGTGGGTCGCGCTGGCGCGGCAGACCGGTTGCATGCTGGTCGACACCCTCGACAATTTCATCGACACGCTGCTGATTTTCCAGACCCTGACGCCGCGCCCGCAACGTGCCACCAAAAAAGTCGTGCTGTTCGGCAACGGCGGCGGCACCAGCGTGCTGGCCACCGACTATTACTCGCGACTGGACATCGACGTCACCCCATTCGACCAGCACGTCATCGATGCGTTGGCTGAACTCAAGCTGCCTCCAGGCACCAGCATCACCAATCCGGTGGATTGCCCGGTGGGTACGCTGCAGCAGGACGACGGTCGCGTGGCTGAAAAAATCCTCGATATCATCTGCGGCCAGGGCAAACCCGAGGCGCTGGTGATGCATCTCAACCTGTCGGCCTTCGTTGGCCGCACCAAACCCGAGGTGCTGGATAATCTGGTCGCGGCCGCGATGCGCGTGCAGCAAAAATATCCAGGCCAGTCGCATTTCATCCTGGTGCTGCGCTCGGACGGTGAGCCCTCGCTGGAAGCGCGCAAGCGCGAATTCCGCGACAAGGCGGTGGCGCTGGGTGTGCCGGTGTACGACGAAATGGCCAATGCCGGCCATGCCGTGGCGGCGCTCGCCACCTTTGAGCGTTTCAAGGCTGCGCGCGGCTGATTTTCAACAATGGCCTACCAGCATCAGTTCCGCGCCACCGCTTATCCGCTGCGGCTGTACAGCGGCAAAGACACGCTGGAAAATCTGCCGGCAGAACTGAAACGCTTGAAATCGCAAAAAGCATTCATTGTTTGCGGGCGCAGCGTATCGCGCAAGATCGGGCTGATCGACCGCATCGCCGGAATCCTCGGTCCGGCTTACGCCGGCCGTTATGACGAAATCGAAAAAGACACCACGCTGGCCTCGGTGCAGGCCGCCGCGACAGCGGCCCGCGCAGCGAATGCCGACCTGCTGATCGGGGTTGGCGCCGGCAGCGTGATTCAGGGTACGCGCGTAGTCGCTGTGCTGCTCGCCGAAAAAGCCCCGGTTGATCAGCTGATCACCCAGTACCCGGAACACGGTGCGGCGATCAGCCCCAAGTTGCTCGCTCCCAAGCTGCCAATCATCAATGTACTGACGGCAGCAACCACGGCGCAAAATCGTGCCGGCTCTGCGGTGAAGGATCCGGCGCGACCTCATCGCATGGAGTTTTTTGATCCCAAGACCCGGCCGGTGGCGCTGTTCTGGGACGAAGAAGCCTTGCTGACCGCGCCGGTGTCGTTGGCGCGCACCACCGGAACATCGGTGTTCTGGCGCTCGCTGATGAACCTTGGCGCACCCCGCATGGCGCCGCTGTCCGAAGGCGACCGCTTGCAGGCCTTCCGGCTGGCGCGTGGCGCGCTCGCGCGCATGGTCGATCCGCTCGATGCAGGAGCCCGTGTTGAAATGTGCGCCGCCGCCTTTCTCCAAAACCGCGATGCCGATGACGGCGGTGCGCTGACCGAAAAACACTGGCCGGCGCGGGTGACCTATGCCCTGGCCACGGCCTTGTTCAACCTGCACGGGCACGTCGGTCAGGGCGAAGCCAATTCAGCGCTGACCGCGACGGTGATCCGCCATTTCGGCGCGCGCGATGCGGAAGCCATGGCGCTGATCGCGCAGGCCTTTGAAATTACCGACAGCCGTCCCGCGCATATACGTGCCGCCGACGCCGTCGAAGGCGCTTTCCTGCAGGCGGGCATGCCGGTAAAACTGCGGGAACTCGATATCCCCCGCGACAGCCTCGCGACGGTCCTCGAAAACTCCCTGAAGAATTTCAACGCCGACCCCAGTCGCGAATTCCTGCGCGAGCGGGATGCGCTGATGGCGGCGCTGGACGCTGCCTGGTAATTTTCCAGACGCCCGGAACTGCGGTTAGTGTCGCAAAGGACGAAGATCGGCTAATCTGCCGTTTCCCATGAAATATCTGTTCCTGATCGCACTTCTTCTGTTCTCCGGCAGCGTCCGCGCGGATACAGCCGCAGAACCGCTGCAACTGGCGGCGCTGGCCGATTACGCCAAAGAGGAAAAAGTCGTGATGTACGCCACCAGCTGGTGCCCGTATTGCCAGCAGGCGCGCAATTATTTCCGCCAGCAGGGCATCGCGTATACGGAATACGACATTGAACGCGACATGGAGGCTAAGCGGCGCTATCAGGCTTTCGGTGGCCGGGGCATCCCGGTGATTTTTGTCGGCAAGCGCCGGATGAACGGGTTCAGTGTTTCCGGGTTCAACAAAATTTATCAATAGTGCAGGTCTAAAAACCCAAATCAATCCGTTAGTTACAACCCCGAAAACACCCCGGCCCCCTTGGCGCGGGTTCTATGATAAAAATCCGGGAAAGCAGGGCTTAGAAAAGCAGAGTTGTAGTCTTTGCACAGGGGGCCAGATCATGTTTGCAATCGTCAGCAAATCGGATGGTTATCCAGTCAGTCGCAGCGCCGGCAGCGGACAACCGGATCTCGTGGTGACCTGGACTTCCGGCGACAAAGCCAGGGCCTTCATCGCTGCCAAGGGTATCGAAGCCGATTACGCGGTGGTCGCTCTTACCGAAGACGCGCTCACCACCATGGCCAAGGCGCTGGGCTGCGATGCTGATGCCATTGCCTTCGATTCCTATCCCGAGAAATAGAAATTAGAAGCGCTGCCGAAGGGCAGGACAGGCTGGAGTGTATGAAATACCTGTTGTGCCTGGGCCTTCCACTGTTGCTGCAGGCCGTGCTGACGCTGGTTTTCAGTCAGGCCGGATCCGGCGGCTCGTTTGTCGGGCTCGGCGCCTTGCTGTTCGCGCTGCTCGGCATCCCGCTGACGCTGATCATCAATTTTGCGCTGATCCGTTCGTATCCCGCGCTCGGCACCATGGCGCATTTCAGCCGCTCATTCCTGCTGGGTCTGATCCTGCCGGCCCTGCAGCTGGCGCTGCTGATCACAGCATCGATACTGCGCTGGTAAGGCAAACCCCGCCGTTTACAAAGCCTTACACATTGTTACCGGAATACAGTCGATTTCACAGGCGGCCCGGCGTTAGTCTGCAGGTGGGAATCGCCCCACCACTTTTGCAGGGAGTTTCGACATGAATATCAAAACCATCTGTGCTGTCGCCGTCATCGCCGCCATCCCCGCGCTGTCCCACGCGCAAGCCAAAGATCCCGCCGCGACGCCCGGCATCGACAAGCGCCAGGAAATCCAGCAAAAACGCATCGACCAGGGCGTGCAATCCGGCGAGTTGAACAAACGCGAAGCCGCGCGACTGGAGCGGCATCAGGCCGGAATTGAAAAAATGGAAAACAGGGCGAAAGCCGACGGCACGGTGACCAAAAAAGAGCGCGCGAAAATCCACCATGCCCAGAACCACGAAAGCCGGCGCATCCACCGCCAGAAACACGATCACCAGCGCGCCAAATAAATCCCGCGGCTGATCAACCGCAACCGCCCCGCGAGGGGCGGTTTTTTTGCGCCGGTCGCGTCGGCTACAATGCGGGCGGTTCCAGGGCCTGTTAACCATTACTTCGTGAGATGCGTTGTGGCCAAAATCGTCAGTGGCAAGGCGCTTGCTGCGGCCCATATCGAGAATATGGGCAAGGC
>JAIETP010000027.1 GCA_019744975.1 Burkholderiales bacterium | reverse complement strand
GCTTGCCGCTCATAACACCTCCTGTTAGCCTCAAGTTTAAGGCTCAAAGGTGTCTATCAAACCGGGGGCGATTCATTCGAATGAAGGGGACTTGAAGAAAAATAAAATTTTGTTGGTGACGTCTGAGGTTTTGAGTGAGGGGTTTGATCGATTGCGGAATCCACCAGATCCCGACGATATTCTTATGAAATCAGTTAATAAGTTATTGATTTAGAATAATATTTATTTCGAGGCGCACTGCGTTATCGGTAAGCATTAGACCAAAAAGCCTCTTTCACCTTTCAATATGCCAACCCGCCACAAAGAACGTCACCGCACCGACAGCATCGGCTGGCTCCGCGCCGCTGTGCTGGGCGCCAATGACGGCATCGTATCGACGGCGAGCCTGATCATCGGTGTCGCTGCCGCGAATGCGACCCACGATAGCGTGATGGTTGCAGGTGTTGCCGGTCTGGTGGCCGGGGCGATGTCGATGGCGGCCGGGGAGTATGTGTCGGTGCGTTCGCAGTCCGATTCCGAGCAGGCTGCTTTGGAGATGGAGCGCCGGGAACTGGCCACCGACAGCAAGGGCGAACACCGGGAGTTGGCGGCGATCTATACCAGCCGCGGCCTTGATCCTGAGCTGGCGAAGCAGGTGGCCGAACAGTTGATGGCGCATGATGCACTGGGTGCGCATGCCCGCGACGAACTGGGCATTTCCGAGGTGATGCGCGCACGCCCAGTCCAGGCGGCGCTGTATTCCGCTGCCAGCTTTGCAGTCGGGGCGGCGATGCCGCTGTTGGCAGTGGTGCTGGTACCCGGGGCCGCTTTGATCCCCGTCGTCTCCGCCACTTCGCTGGTGTTTCTGGCGATTCTTGGCGGGGTGGCGGCACGTGTTGGCGGCGCCAGCGCTGTGAAGGGCGCCATGCGTGTCACGTTCTGGGGCGCGCTGGCGATGGCATTGACGGCAGTCGTCGGGAATTTTTTCGGGGTTGCGGCGTAAGCGCCGGCTGAATAACTTACAGGTATGCGGATCGCCATGCACATCTTCGCCTGGCTGTTGATCGTTGTTGCGGCGCTCGCACTGCTAGTGGTCGCCGCCGGGCAACTGGGCTGGTTGCAGGGCACACCACCGGACGACATCGGTGTCCGTGACGGCAGGTTGAAGCTGCCATCCATGACTGAAAACAGCGTGTCCAGCCAAGCCGCGCTATATCCGGATCATCCACAGCGCAACCATGCCGCCATCGCACCGCTGGCCCTGCGCGGCGACGGCCCGGCCACACTGGCCCGCATCAAGACCATCGTGGCCGGCATGGCGGGCGCGAAGGTCACCCGCAGCGATGCCGATTACCTTTATGTGCAGTTCACCAGCCGTGTGCTGAAGTTCGTCGACGACAGCGAGTTCTGGTTTGACCCGGCGAACAAGGTGATCCAGGTTCGTTCCGCTTCGCGTGTTGGTCGTGGCGATCTGGATGTGAACCGAAAGCGTATCGAGACCATAAGAGCCGCGCTGGCATCGGCTTCCTGATCGTTACGATGGCTTCATGAACCTGCTCCGCACCGGAGACGCATGTAACTGATCAATGACGTTGTCATTTGAAATCATGTGCTCGATGTGTTAAGGTGTTTTCAAGGTCAGTCATCTAGCTGTTGCACGAAGTTGTTGTCTTTATCACGGGTGGATTCGCAAACCTGTGAACAAGATTGCCTGATTGCAGGAACTCCCGGTTCCTGCCGCACTGACCGGTTTGCTCCCGCACCTTCGCACCAATTTCGTGCGGCAGCCATGCTGCGAGATGGCAATCTGATACGGCGTCATGCATTGATGCCGATGGCCGCTTCAGAATGACAACCGGCTGACCGTCAACTTAATCCACAGGAACAGGAGGCTAGGCATGAGCATGAAAAAAGCATACGAGCAAAAACTTCAGGCCCAACTCGATGAGTTTGGTGCAGAGATCGACAAACTTCAGGCGAAAGCAGACAAGGCCAGTGCTGAAGCCCGGATCGGTTATCACAAACAGATCGGTGAGCTACGCACCATGCGGGATGAGGCCGGCAAAAAGCTCACTGAACTCAGGGATGCAGGCGATGACGCCTGGGAGGACCTGAAAGCAGGCATCGACAATGCCTGGACTTCCCTGAGTGCTTCGGTGAAATCCGCCGCAGCCAGATTCAGCTAAGAGAGGGGCGTCTGCTCGATCAGTCAAGGATGTGCAGCAAGCGCAGGGCGTAATAACCAGCGGCGCCGCATGGACCAGGTAATCCGGCTTATGCGAAGCCGTAGAGCCTGGCCGGATTGTCGACCAGGATTTTCTTCCGCAGTCCCGCGTCCGCCGTCCAGGCATTGAACAGATCCAGCAGGTGCCCGTCCTCGGGCATATCCTTTTCCAGTCGCGGGTGCGGCCAGTCGGTGCCCCAGATGATCTGTTCGGGATTGGCTTTGACCAGCGCTTCGTGGATCGGCTTGGCATCGGGGTAGTCGGGGTACTGTTCCGAGACGCGGTAGGTGCCGGATACCTTGACCCAGATTTTTCCTTCGGCGAGCAGTCTGCACATCTGCTGCACGCCGGGCTGATTGGCGCCCAGCTTGCCGTCGACGTTGCCCATGTGGTCAATCACCACCGGCAGTTTCCAGTGTTTAAAAAACGGCAGGGCACTGTCGAGTGCATTGGCGTCCATCATGAACTGTGCGTGCAGGCCGAGCTCGGCCATCAGCGGCGAGAGTTTCTCAAAGGATTGCATGCCCAGCGAAGAGAAACCCACGCCATGCGGCATGTGATGGAAACGCAGGGCGCGCACGCCAAGGTCAGCCATGCGTTTTAATTCATCGCGGCCGGTGTCGGGTTTGACGATGGCGGCGGCGCGCAGGCGTTTCGGTTCGCGTCGCAGCGCGTCGAGCAGGGCGCTGTTGTCGGTGCCGTGGGCATTGCCCTGCACGACGACGCCGCGCGCCATGCCCAATGCATCGAGCATTTTGAGCAGGTTTTCCAGCGGCGCTTCATCCGGCGTATAAGAGCGGCTGTCGGCATAGGGAAACTTCGCGACCGGCCCGAACAGGTGGAAGTGCGCGTCACAGCCGCCGGGTGGCGTGGGAATTTTCGGCGGGCGGGTCGCGGCGATCGGCGGCAGGCAAGGCAGTTCCATGTTCTTTTGCTCCTCTTTTTTCACCATACGGAGTCGCGATGGTAGTGCAATGACGACGGTGCCTCAACGCTGTCGCGTCGTTATAATTGAATCGTCCACACCCGCATCCACATCCTGAACCGGAGCCCTGCATGATCCCGTCAAAACGCCTGCCCTATGTGCCCATCATCGACCGTCCGCCGCTGAAACTGCCGGGCGGGGCGCGCATGGTGATCTGGCCGGTGGTCAATGTCGAAGTGTGGGACATCAAGCGCCCGATGCCGCGGCAGGTGCTGCCGCCGCCGACCCATGTCACGCGGTTGCCGGATTTTGCGCACTGGGCCTGGCATGAATACGGCATGCGTGTCGGTTACTGGCGCATCAAGGAATTCCTCGACGATCTCGGCATCAAGGCTTCGCTGTTCACCAACGGCCGGGTGTGCACGGATTACGCGCGGGTCGCCGAATCGGCGCTGGAGTCGGGCTGGGAATTTGTCGGCCATTCCTGGGACCAGCAGCCGACCCATGTCGAAAAAGACCAGCGCGCGATGATCCAGCGTACGGTGCGTGAAATCAAAAAATTTACCGGCAAGGCGCCCATCGGCTGGCTGGCGCCGGGGCTGACCGAAACCCTGTACACACCAGACTACCTCGCTGAGTCCGGCATCAAATACATCGCCGACTGGGTGGTGGATGACGAACCCTGTGAATTGCAGACCACGCACGGCAAGGTGCTGTCGATGCCGTATTCACTGGAGCTGAACGACATCGCGATGATGATGGTGCAGCACCATGCCGCGGCCGAGTTCGAGTCACGCTGCATGGACCAGTTCGAGCGGCTGTATGAAGAATCCAAAACCCGCGCCAAGATCATGGCGATCGCGGTGCACCCATATATTTCAGGCGTGCCGCACCGGATCAAGTATTTTGAGCGGGTGTTCCAGAAGTTGCGCAAGCAAAAGGGCGTGGTGTTCTGGACCGGCGAGCAGGTTCACGACTGGTATCGGCGCACGCAGAAGGCTGTGCCGAAGGTGGGCGGTAAGAGGAAAAAATATCAATAAAATCAAATATTTACAGTTGAAGGCGTAAATAATTACTGAATTGAATCAACTGCTTGTAGTGGATTCTGCGGGGTTTGCTGCTTTTGTTAGCATCCTTGGCAAGAGCGTGTCTTCGATGCAAGGGGTTGAATATCATGAAAAAACGGGTGAAATGGAGTCAGATGTTATCCGACCGCGTGGAATGTTATCCGGCGTTTTTGTCGTATAAAACTAGTTAGCGCGCAAAATGGCCGCAGACATTCTACGTAGGGTCGGGTGGTCTCTGATCGTTGTGGGTCTTCTCGA
Organism: Burkholderiales bacterium; assembly: GCA_019744975.1. Lineage (GTDB taxonomy): Bacteria > Pseudomonadota > Gammaproteobacteria > Burkholderiales > SG8-41. The sequence continues at coordinate 105,696 of JAIETP010000027.1, read as the reverse complement.
TATTGGCTTCATGGTGTACTGCATCATGAACGACGTCAGTTACAGCTCTAGCTTGAACATCTTTGCCGTGATTGCAGGAATCTTCCTGCTACGACATAGCATGAAAACCGCGAGCATCGTTAGCTTCTTCGCGGCATTCATGCTGGCCGGCTTAGGTTTGGCAGCAGTCCTTTTTCCGCTACTAATGCCTATCGACCTCTTGGCGACTCAATTTCGATTGAACCCTATTGGCTCGATCTTGACGGTCGTAGTCGCGGTGGTCTTTCTAGCGTTCGCATATTGGGTGTACCGCAGCTTGACCTCGCAGGCTGTAATGGAGGCTCGGAGAACATCTGGCGTAAACGCCAAAAAACCAGTACTGGCCTTTGTCGTCGGTATCGCACTAGCCGTCGGCCTATTCGGCATTATGGCTGTAGTGACAAAGGGCCCTTCTGCAGAGAACGCCATATCGAAAGCCAAAGCATTGACGGGCCCTGGCTACAAGTACTACGTGACTTCCATGCATTGGTCTGGTGACTCCGGTAGCGCAACGGTTACGGCCTACAACTCGTCCGAGATCAAAGAGGTCAAGGTCAAATGGTAGAGTTGCTCGCTAACAATCCAGTCAATCGGACGCGCGCGGAAGCGCCGCGCCTATGCACATATCGAGCGGCGCGCGCCGGTTACTGGGAACGTTAAGCCGCCTGCAGCAAAAACTCCACTTTCACTGCTTCATACGGAAACACGACCAGTCCGTGGTCGTCGCGTTCGAGCACACCGGCATTGAGCAATGCGCTGATGTCGGCATGTACCGCTTTGACGTCACGCTCGGCACGCCGTGCCGCTTCCCGAATCGACATCGGGCCGGCGCCGCAAAGCGTTTTGAGCAGTTCCCAGCGCTTGGCAGTGAGCACTTTCCACAGCAGTTCGGGGGTGGCGAAGCTGATACGCGCAGTTTTGGCGGCCTTGCCGGTTTTCCAGGCCAGCTTGAAATCCTGCATGGTTTTGCCCGGAGAGCGGACATCAAGAATCACGGTTTTCACGGTTCCACCTCGCAATGTCGTGTTGAAAATCTTCGATCAGACGGTCTGGGTCAATAAACTGATAAAGCGTTTCCCTGCCTTTGTAGTGCCTGTGGTCACCTTTGCCGGCCTCATTGTCGTAACGGATGACGCATTGGCCGTTGACAACGTAGGCGAGGCGATACTTGTAGCGGTGCGTTGAGCCAGCCAATGGGCGCGGCAACTGCCATAACACCAGTTCGGCAAACGCGGTTTCCGAATACGCGATACGTGACCGCACCAGTGCGACGGCTTTCATGTTGGACATGATGCCAACACCCGGTGGTGTTGTCAACCACTCCAACGGCGATGCTGTGCCATCGAGTGTGGGTTATGCGGTCACTCCAGCAACGCAAAAAAACTCCCACCGTAATCCTTGCGGTATTTGTCCGTCACTGGCCGCGCCGCCTCGGTGAAGGCGCGGTGTTCTTCCGCGGTCAGACGCACGATGTCGTTTTCCGCGGGATCCAGTTTTTTCAGAATGTCGGCGTCTTCGGCCGCTGCGAGCTGGCGCTGCAGCACGGTGGCCTCGGCTGCGGCGGTGTCCGCGGCGCGTTGCACGGTGGCAGGCCAGGATTCGTATTGCGCACGGTTCACCATCAGGCATGCAACGCCGTAGACGTGGCCTGACAGCGTGATGTAGCGGTGGTGTTTGTGGATGTTGAAGTTGTAGATGTTGGTCAGCGGATTGTCCTGCCCGTCGAAACGGTCGCCGGCGATCTGCTCGACAAAAATCTTGATGTCTTCGAGGATCGGCTCCATGCCGAGCAGGCGCAGCGATTCGGCCTGCAGTTCGCTCATCTGGATACGGATGCGGATGCCTTTGCAGTCGGCAGGTGTGCGGATCGGGCGCAGCTTGTTGCTGAAATGGCGAAAACCGTTGTCCCAGTACGCTAGCAGGCGGAAGGGCGACTGCGCAGACACTTTTGCGCGCAGGGTCTGGCCGAGCCGGCCGTCGAGCACGCGATACGCGGCGCTGCGGTCCGGGAACAGGAAGGGCAGGTCAAACAGCGCCAGTTCGGGCACCCACTTTGAATAACGCAGTGACGAGATGTAGCAGGCAGACAACTCGCCGCTCTCGACCATGTTCGGCAGGTCGCCGGATTTGTGGCCCAGTGCGAGCACGTCTGGCAGGAACTGGAAATCGACGGCAGCGCCGGCTTCGCGTTGCAGCACTTCGCCGAAGCGCAGGCAGGCGCGGGTATGGATGGACGCCGGTTTCTGATAACCACCGAGGCGGATCACAATCGGTACTGACATGGACGTTGTGATTCCTTGATGAGCGGTGGAGCTAGAGCAGCCCGGAGATCAGTCCCAGCGCGACGATGAACAACAGGATGGCGACGACAATCTGGATTCCGTGCAATGTGGCTTTGTGCAGGTAGCGGTTACCCAGCAAGGAACCCGCCAGTGCCGCAATGACCGCAGCGCCCAGCAGCGTGTAGTCCAGTGCTCCATGTTGCGCCATGATCAGCGGGGCGTAGATCGACAGGCGGGAGACATCGATCAGGAAGGCGATGGCGGCGCCGGTGGCAACGTACGTCGCCTTGTCGAGGCCCGACTTGACCAGGAATGCAGAGCGCAGCGCACCCTGCATGCCGGCGAGGCCGCCGAAAAATCCGCTGAGCAGTCCGCCCAGCGGCTGGTATCGGGGGGCAAAGTTAATTGTGCGAAATGCAGGCAGCATTTCGGCGCAGGCAAAACACAGCAGCAGGATGCCGACCAGCAGTTTGGCCGGTACCACTTCGATGTTGCGCCCGAATGCCGTGTAGCTGAACAAAGCGCCGGTTCCTGCCACCTCTACCAGCAGCCATGCGCCGGCAAAAGCGCCAACGATGGCCGGCAGGCCGAAACGTAGTACCACGCCACGGTCAATATGCCGCCAGACCAGCGCCAGCTTGAACAGCCCGTTCAGAAAATGGACGATGGCAGTCAGGGCCACGGCCTGTTCCACCGCAAAAAACACTGCAAACGCGGGCAGCAGCAATGTGCCCAGGCCAAATCCCGAGAAAAAAGTCAGCCCTGAAGCGAGGGCGGCAACGGTGCATATGACGAGGAAACTCATGGCGCGTAGCAAAACACAGACCCTAGTTCATGGCAAGGGGCGGGAGACCGGATCATGGGCAGCTGCTGCTGCGATGTGCCGCGGAGGAGGTAAAATCGGTCGTGACAGGCAGTGTCCACCATCCCCGGGAGGAAGCCATGCAGTTGAGCGGCATTCATCACATCAACATCGGCTGTCGCGACAGTGATCTGCCGGCCATCGAAAAATTCTACTGCGACGGTCTGGGCATGAAAGTCGGTCCGCGGCCCAATTTTCCGAACAAAGGCCTGTGGCTGTACTGCGGCGACCATGCGCTGGTGCACGTGGTGTGCCGCTACAAACCAGACTGGCCCGGCATCGATGAAAAACGCAGCGGCTACGACCACGCCGCGTATGACGTGACCGGTGTGCAGCAGTTCCGCGATCGGCTGAACAAACTGGCCATCAAATACGATGAGCAGAATGTACCCAATGCCGGTTTTCAGATATTCATGCGTGATCCGGTGGGTAACAAGGTCGAGCTGAATTTTCCCAATGAAGAAGCACCAACAGAGGTGGCCAGCGGCACCCTGTCGGCGACGCAGTTCCCCGAGCATGCCGCACGGCGCTGAGGGTGCTGTGTTTGGCAATAGTTGAAGAATAGGATAAGTAATTGAAATTATTGACTTTTATTGTTGACGGTCAGATGCGCCCCGGCGTGCTGGATGGTGATCAGGTGGTTGATCTGGCCGCGGCCGGTTGCCCGGTTGATGAAACCGGCGACCTGCTGCGCATCGTGCGCGGCGGTGATGCGATGCTGGAGCGGGTGCGCGAGGCGATGCACAACCCGCGCCGCCGTGAGTTTGCCCTCGAAGAAGTGACGGTCACCGCGCCGCTGTTCAATCCGTCGAAAATCATCGCCGTCGGCCTGAATTACATCGATCACTGCGAGGAAGCCAAACTGCCGGTGCCCAAGGAGCCGGTGTTGTTCAGCAAATTTCCGAGTTCGATTACCGGACCGTACGACGATCTGCGCTGGCCGGAGAGCGTGACCCGCGAAGTCGATTATGAAGTCGAGCTCGGCGTGGTCATCGGCCGTCGCGGACGCAATATCAGTGAAAAGGATGCACTGGATTATGTCTGCGGCTACACCGTGGTCAATGACGTGTCGGCACGCGACCTGCAATTCGCCAATGCCAAGCAGTGGGACCGCGGCAAGTCGCTGGATACCTTCTGTCCCTGGGGGCCGTACATCGTCACCCGCGACGAAGTTGGTGATCCCCACACGCTCGATGTACGCACGGTGCTCAATGGTCAGGAAATGCAGAAGTCGAACACCAGCAAGCTGGTGTTCAACGTCAACCAGATCATTGCCTATGCCTCCCAGGGTACGACGCTGATGCCCGGTGACCTGATTCCGACCGGCACACCCTTCGGTGTCGGGTTTTCGCGCACACCGCCGGTGTTTCTGAAACACGGCGACATTTGTGAGTGTGAGGTCGAACGCGTCGGCAAGATTATCAACAAGGTTAACCTCAAATAAAAACGGGTGGCGGCGCCCCCGGTTTTCGTCACGCCGGACGGGTTTGTTCAAGAGGAGTCGACAAGGTGAAGCTCTGGTATCAAAGCATGTCGCGGCAGAAGGCCTGGGGGCATTACAACGAAGCGCTGCGGCGCATTCTCGACCGGGTCAAGGATCCGGACACCGAAATCGAAGTCCACGGCATCACCAAACGCGGCGGGCTGGCCGACCAGTTCCATTACCTCGATTACCTGGAGTCGGGCGAAGTCATGGAAAACGTGCAGATCGCCACCAGGCGCGGTTTTGATGCCTTCCTGATCGGCAACATCGGCGACCCCGGCATCCACGCCTGCCGCGAAATCACCACCATGCCGGTGCTTGGCCTGTGCGAGACCGCATTGCATACCGCCTGTTTGATGGGCAAGAATTTTTCACTGGTGACGATCAACGAAAAATTCACGCCGCGCATCATCGACAATGTGCACCGCTACAAGCTGGAGCGGCGGCTGGCCGCGGTCAACCGCATGACCATCGACCGCATCAATGATCTCGACGAAGGTTTTATCAAGGCATCCGCGCGCAAGCGCATTTTCGAACAATTCATGAAAGCGGCCGACGCCAATGTCGAGCAGGGTGCCGAGGTCATCATCGCGGCAGGCGGGGTGGTGATGGCGCTGCTGGCCGAATTCGGCGTGCACCAGGCGGCGAAGAACACGCCGATCCTCAACGGCATCGTGTCGCTGGTGAAAATGGGCGAGGCTGCGGTGAAAATGAACCGCATCATGGGCGGGACTTTCCTCAGCAAACGCCTGTATTACGCACCGCCGGGCAGCGACCAGATCGACGAAATCCGCAAGTATTACGGCGACGTTTATCCGACCGTAAAAAGCCCCGCGAAGAAGAGCGGCAAGGCAGAAAAAGCCAAAACCCAAGCCAAAGCGGGGAAGAAGAAATGAATACAAAAATGAAAACAACAAAAACATTCATCATCGCAGTCGCATTTCTGGCCGGGGCATGGCCGGCGGCAGCACAGACGCAGGCTTATCCGTCGAAACCGATCCGTTTTATCGTGCCGTTCGCACCGGGCGGCAGCACCGATCTGCTGGCGCGCTTCCTTGCACAACAGCTCGCCGCGCCATTGGGCCAGACCGTGGTGGTCGATAATCGTGCCGGCGCCGGCGGTGTGGTGGGCGCGGAAATCGCGGCGCGTGCGCCGGCCGACGGTTACACCATCATGCTCGGCAGCGCGGGGCCGCTGACCATCAATCCCAACGTCCGCGACAAAATCCCCTACGATACTTTGCGTGACTTCGAGCCGATCACGCTGGCAACGATCAGCCCGTTCACGCTGGTGGTGCATCCCGGGTCACCGGCAAAAACCGTAAAAGAACTGATCGCGCTGGCCCGGGCCAAACCCGGTGAACTGAATTTCGGTTCCGCGGGCAACGGTTCGGTCGGGCATTTTTCGACGGAACAGTTCATGGCGCTGACCGGCACGAAGCTGGTGCACGTGCCGTACAAGGGCGCGGGCCCGGCAGTGACTGATCTATTGGGCGGCAGGCTGAACCTGATGTTCGAAAACCTGCCGACGATCCAGCCGCATGTGCGCTCGGGCAAACTGCGCATGCTGGCGGTGGGTACCAAACAGCGTTCGGCACTGGCGCCGGAGTTTCCGACCATCGCTGAAGAAGGCGTGCCGGGTTATGACTCGGCAACGGTGTTCGGCGTGCTCGCGCCGGCGAAAACATCCTCCGCCGTGATCACGCGTCTCAATCGCGAGATGGTGGCCATACTGAAATCAGCCGACGGCAAATCAGCGCTGGCGGCGCGCGGTCTCGAGGCCGTGGGCAGTACGGCGCAGGAATACCGCGCGCAGATCAAGGATGAATACACGCGTTATGGGCGTATCGCCAAGGCGGTGGGTATCCGGCTGGACTGATCATTCATCAGCTAAAATATTTAATTAAATCAAATACTTATGAGTATTCTGTAAAATCATGACAACTGTTACCGTAAAACCGACGGCGCCCGCACTGGGTGCTGAAGTGAGCTGCGGCGATGTGCGCGCGCTGGATGCCGCGTCATTCCAGCAGGTCTATCAGGCGCTGCTCGACAACCTGGTGATCCGCATTCGCGGCCAGACGCTGTCTGACCCGGATCTGCTGGCCTTCGGCCGCCGACTGGGCGAACTCGATTTTGCGCCGCTGGCCAAGACCGGCAGGGAAAAAGCACGCACGCATCCGGAAATCGTCGTCGTCTCCAATGTCACTGAAAACGGCGAGGCCATCGGGGTGCTGCGCGATGCCGAAGTGGTGTGGCATTCCGACAATTCCTACCGCGACCGGCCGCTGTCGTACAGCGCGCTGTATTCACTGGAAATCCCGCCGAAAGGCGGCAATACCGGTTTCGCCAACATGTATCTGGCATTGCAGACACTGGATCCTGCTCTGCGCAAACGCATCGAAGGCAGAACCCTGAAACACGACATGACCTACAACAGCGCCGGTGATCTGCGCGAAGGTTTCAAGCCGGTGAATGACGTGCGCGAAGCGCCGGGTCCCAGCCATCCGATCATCCGCACCCATGCCGAAACCGGCTGCAATGCCTTGTATCTCGGCCGCCGACCCAATGCCTATATCAACGGCCTGTCGGTGGCGGAGTCGGAGGAATTGCTCAACGCGCTTTGGGCGCATGCCACGCAGGACAAATTCACCTGGCATCACGAATGGCGGGTCGGCGACATTCTGATCTGGGACAACCGTTGTGTGATGCACCATCGTGATCCCTTCGATGGTGGTTATCGACGGGTGATGCACCGGATCCAGTGTGCCGGGGACGTGCCGGCGCTGCAGGCGCAGGGACGCAACAGGCATCCGCGGGCGATGGTCAAAACGTAGTTTGCGGGGCGGACAGATAATGCCGCCGTCCCTGGGCATCCTTCGGTAAAATGCAGGGCCAGCGGCAACAAAGGACTGGTGCTTCCGAACGCTGATACGATGAATCAAAATCCATCCACATCCGGCGTGGCACTGGTGGTCGAGGACGACGACCAGATTGCTTATTTGCTGCGTTTTATCCTTGAGCGTGAAGGTTACCGGGTTGAACTGGCTGCAGATGGCCGCGCCGCACAGGTGTTGATCGGCAGCATGCAGCCGCCGGCGCTGGCCATGCTTGATGTGATGCTGCCCCATGTTGATGGTTATCAGTTGCTGGGCATGATCCGTGCGCTCAAGACCTGGCAGGCCGTGCCGGTGCTGATGCTGACCGCCAAATCCCAGGAAAAAGACATCGTGCGCGCATTGGATGCCGGCGCCAGCGACTATCTGGTCAAACCTTTCAAGCCGGATGAACTGCGTGCACGTATCAAACGTATGGTAAGGGGGCGCAAATGAGGGGGCAGGCGATGACTGGGATGATGGGATGGTTAGCGCTGTGCGTCGCTGCCGCGGGCTTGGCGGCGGCATCCGCTGGTGCGCAACAGATGCCGGAGGCGGTCATTAAATCCGGCATCGCCGCCACCGGCCTCAAGCTGCCGCGCACCGAAATCGAGCTTGGCCACGGCAAGGAGACGCTGACCAACAACCTGCCGGACTGGACGAGTACTTATCTGCTGGCTTCCCGCCAGTTTGGCGAACGCAAAACCCTGTACGGCGGTCTGCGTGAAACCCGTCGCTTTGGACTCGATGACACCGAGGTTCATGCCGGGCTGTATTACCCGCTGGCCGCGACCTGGACCTCGTTGCTTGAGGCCAGCGCCAGCCCGACCCACGAAGTGCTGGCCCGTTACTCGGTTTACGGCGAACTGCAGAAAAATCTCGGCAGTGGCTGGGGGGTGGGGCTCGGCCTGCGTCACAACGAGTACAGCCTGATCGGTACCAATGTGCTTTCCGCGTTTGCCGAACGTTACTGGCGCAATTTCCGCGGCGCGTACACGCTGTACTCCGGACGCCCCGAGGGCGCGTCTTCCGCTGCCAGTCACCGGCTTCAGTTTAATTATTACTACGCCGACCGCAATTCCGTCGGCCTGTCGTACAGCAACGGCCGTGAAGTCGAGTATCTGGGCCCGTCGCGTGGCGTTCTGACCAGTGACGTGCAAAACTGGACTCTCGGCGGGCAGCACTGGATGACTCCGGTGTGGGCGTTGACTTATGAACTGGTGAACCACGAACAGGGCAACCTGTATCGCCGGCAGGGACTGCGGCTCGGTATCCGGCACAGTTTCTAGGGCGCCGTTGCGTTTCGACCAAAGCCTCGCCACAGTGCCGGACCGCGTGGAAACGCTGTCCTGGCTGCCGCATGATCCGCTGCTCGCGCTGGTATTCCAGTTCGGATTGCTGATCATCGCCTGTTCAATGCTGATGCTGGTTGCGGTATTTGTGCTGCGCATCCGGCTGGTGCTGCGCCAGCGCCGCGAAAAACGTTTTGCCGCGGCATGGCAGCCGCTGCTGGCCGAATGTGTTTACCAGGTGCCGGAAACACTGCCGCAAGTGCCGCGCGCCATGCGTTACCACTTCCTGAAACTGTGGAACTACCACCACGAATCGCTGGTGGGCAGCGCGCGTAAAAATCTGGAGCAACTCGCCTACGCGCTGAAACTGGAGGAGATATCGCGCGACCTGCTGCACCAGTCCGATCTGCGGTCGAAATTGATCGCCATCGTCACGCTGGGCCATCTCGGGGACCGCACCCAATGGCACGAATTGCGGGCACTGGTCGCCGATCCTTCGCCGATGCTGTCATTGGCGGCGGTGCGCGCCTTGCTCGACATCGATGCCGGCGCGACACTGACCTGGCTTGTGACCGTGATGGCTTCGCGCGAAGACTGGCCGCTGGCGCGGATCGTGGCGATGCTGAAAGAGGCCGGTCCAGGTCGTGTGACGTTGCCGCTGATTGCAGCGACGGAGGCGGCGGCCGGGGTCGAAGGCGACGCTCGCCAGGTCGTGCGCTTGCTGCGCATGATGGAGGTCGCTCATACCGAGAGCATCGGCGCGGTCGTCGGCCGCATCGTGCGCGCCGCAACGGATCCGGAAGTGGTCGCCGCCGGACTGCGGCTGATCCAGGATCCGCACGATCTTGAACTGGTGCGCAGCCACCTTGCCCATGAATCCTGGTTTGTACGCGTCAGCGCCGTTCGCGTCCTGGGTCGCATTGGCGAGCCGGCCGACCGTGTGGTGCTCACCAATATGCTTGGCGACCGGCACTGGTGGGTGCGCTACCACGCGGCACGGGCGTTGATCGCGCTGCCGTTCACCAGCCTTGCCGACCTGGAAATCATCCGTGCGGGGCTGCCCGACCGTTTTGCCGCCGACATGCTGGGCCAGGCCATTGCCGAGGCGCGCACCGCATGAACAGCATGTCCGAATTGGCGATCGGTCTGCAATGGTTTTTCATGCTGTATTTCATCGGCATCAACTGCGGCTATCTCATGCTTAACGTGCTGTCGCTGGGTAGTTTGAAGCGTTATGTGGAGTCGCACAGTCTGGATGATCTGCCGCGCAGCGTCAGCGGTTTTGAGCCGCCGGTATCGGTGCTGGTGCCGGCCTATAACGAGGAGGCAACCATTGGCGGTTCGGTGCGTTCGATGCTGCAGCTCAATTATCCCGACTACGAAGTGGTGGTCATCAACGACGGCTCGAAGGACGGCACCATGGACGCGCTGCGTCGCGAATTCGCATTGGTGCCGTTTCCGGAAGCCTATTGGCAGCGGCTGCCGGCGCAGCCGGTGCGTGCGATCTATCGTTCGACCAGCCATCCGAGCCTGCGCGTCATTGACAAGGAAAACGGCGGCAAGGCCGATGCGCTGAATGCGGGCATCAATGCCGCACGTTATCCGTTGTTCTGCGGCGTCGATGCCGATTCGGTGCTGGAGCGCGACAGCCTGAAGCGCGTGGTCGAGCCTTTCCTCGAGGATCCGCGCACCATTGCTTCCGGCGGCACGGTGCGCATCGCCAATGGTTGCACGGTCGACAACGGTTTTCTGACCAGCGTCGGTCTGCCGCGCAATCCGCTGGCATTGCTGCAGATCGTGGAATACCTGCGCGCCTTCCTGTTCGGCCGGCTTGGCTGGTCACCGCTGAATGCGGTGCTGATCATTTCCGGCGCCTTCGGCATTTTTCGCAAGGACGTCGTCGTCGCGGCCGGTGGTTACCGGCGCGACACCGTTGGCGAGGACATGGAACTGGTGGTGCGCCTGCACCGGCTGCACCGCACGCGACGCATTCCCTATCGCATTGTTTTTGTTCCCGATCCGATCTGCTGGACCGAGGCGCCGGAATCGTTGCGCGTGCTGAAAAACCAGCGTGTACGCTGGCAGCGTGGTCTTTCCGAGAGCCTGACCATGAACCTCGGCCTGCTGTTCCATCCCCGCGGCGGTGCCGCCGGCTGGCTGGCGTTTCCGTTCATGGTCGTGTTCGAATGGCTTGGGCCGCTGATCGAGGTCGCCGGTTATGTGTTCATGATCACGGCCTTCATCTTCGGCGTGGTTTCGACCGAGGCTTTCATCACGTTCATGCTGGTTGCATTCGGCTTCGGTCTGGTACTGTCGGTGAGTTCGTTGCTGCTCGAAGAGCTGTCTTTTCACATCTATCCGAAGCCGCACCAGATCGGCGTGCTGCTGTTGATGGTCATCATTGAAAATTTCGGGTACCGCCAGATCAATTCGTTGTGGCGGCTGTGGGGGTTGTTGTTGTGGATGTTCCGGTCCAAGGCGCGCTGGGGGGACATGAAGCGTACCGCGAGCTGGCAGAGCGGCGGGGGGGCGAAATGAGCGACCTGCGACGCAGACTGGTTTTTCTGAGGGGGCCGGCCTATAACGTGATCGCCGTAGCGCTCGCGGTCGTGCTTCCCGCAGTGCTGGTGATCCGTGCCTGGGATGCGGAGGCGCAGAAGGCCAGGGACGCGGCACGCTCCGGTTTCGAAGCGCGGTCGACGCAGATTCGCGACGCGCTGGCCGATCGCCTGCTTGACTACGAGCAAGTGCTGCGCGGCACGGCCGGACTGTTTGCGGCATCCCGGAGCGTGGAGCGCGAAGAGTGGCGCGCGTATTACGCCAGCCTGAAGCTGGAGACTTACTATCCCGGCATCCAGGGCGTCGGTTTTGCGCCAAGAATCCTGCCGCGGGAGAAGGACGGTTTTGTCAGCACGATGCGGGCGGCGGGATTTTCCGGATACGAGATTCAGCCGGCAGGATTGCGCGATGAGTATTTCCCGATCATGTACTTGGAACCGTTCTCCGGGCGCAATCTCCGGGCCATCGGTTATGACATGAATTCGGATACCGTCCGCAGCAAGGCGATCCGGGAGGCAATCATCTCCGGCCGCGCGGCCGTTTCGGGCAAAGTACGCCTGGTCCAGGAAACCGACTCCAATATCCAGCCGGGATTCCTGATGTACGTTCCGATCTATCGACGCGGCTTGTCGATCGGCACATACGAGGAACGCGTCGCAGCGATCCAGGGCGTGGCGTACGCCGCCTTTCGGGCCGGTGATCTCATCGGACACATCCTGGCGGAGCAGCGCCTGCTCGATGTCGAGATTTACGACGGCACGGAGGCAGCCGAGGATGCGCTGCTCTACCGGACGATGCAGACCGACGTATCGCCGCGTTCGCCATTGTTTTCTTACGGCACACACATTCTGGTCAATGGTACGCCCTGGACGCTGCGAATCCGTTCAAGTGCCGCCCTCGAAGCGGAGATTGATCTCGACAAGTCGAGGTTGGTGCTGCTGGGCGGCGGTGCGATCCACCTGCTGCTGCTGGTGATGCTGTGGTCGCTGTGGAATACGCGCAGCCGGGCCTTGAAGATCGCGGATCAGATGACTCGCGAGGTTCATCGCCGCGAGGCGGAGTGGCAGGCGATGAACGACGCCTCGCCGCTGGGCATTTTCCGCACCGATGCCGAAGGTGGTTATGTGTATGCCAATCCGCGTTACGAGTTGTTGTCCGGGCTTGCCGAAAACTCAGTCGCGGGCGAAGGCTGGCTTGCGGCGGTGCATCCCGAAGACCGCGACCGTGCACGTGATGTCTGGTTGACGGCGGTTCGGGGCCGGGCCGCCGATATGAACTGTACCTATCGCTTTTTGCATGCCGACGGCGAGGTCGTCTGGGTGACGACTACTGCCGCTGTGATTCATGAGGACGGTGAAATTACCGGCTACGTCGGTAACGTCGAGGATGTGACCGGGCGCAGGCAGGCGACAGAGGCCTTGCTCAAAAGCCGGGAACGTCTGGGTCTGGCGCTGGAGGGTTCGAATCTCGCGATATTCGACTGGGACATTGTCAGTGGCGAAGTCCGGCTCAGCGAGCATTGGCAATTGATGCTGGGGGGCGGGAAGAGCGAAACCGTGACCACCATTGAAGCCCTGCAGAAGCAGGTGCATCCCGATGACCTGCAGCGGTTGCAGCAAAGCCTTGTGTCCGTGCTCAAAGGCAACGCGCGGTTTTATGAAATACAGCACCGCGTCCGCAGCATAAATGGCGATTGGCGCTGGATCCTCAGCCGTGCCAAAGTCTCCGAACGCGATGCGGCGGGCAAGGCATCGCGGTTGGTCGGCACCAATGCCGACATCACTGCCGGCAAGGAAATCGAGCGGCTGAAAAACGAATTCATTTCCACCGTCAGCCACGAACTGCGTACGCCGTTGACGGCCATTATCGGCTCATTGAGCCTGATCAAGGAGATGGGTGAGGGGTTCAGCGAGGATGTCACGACGTTCCTGGATATGGCTTATCAGAACAGCGAACGGCTTTCGGCGTTGATCAACGACGTGCTTGATCTGGAGAAAATAGAATCCGGGCAGATGACGCTCGAGCTGCAGCCGCTGCAGTTGCGTGAAATTCTGAACAAGGCGGTGAGCATCAATCAGCCGTATGCCAATATTCATCACGCCCAGCTGAAATTGCTGCCCGGGCCGGAATTTACAATCGCAGCTGATCCTGACCGGCTGATGCAGGTGTTGACCAATCTGATTTCAAATGCCGCAAAATTTTCGCCGGATGGCGGTATTGTTGAAGTCAGCGCCGGGCAACGTGGTGCTGTCGTGCGTGTCGAGGTGCGGGACCAGGGGCCGGGCATCCCAGAAAATTTCCGCAGCGTGATTTTTCAGCGCTTCGAGCGCGCGGATAACTCAGACTCCCGCAGGAAGGGCGGCACCGGCCTCGGCCTGTCGATCTGCAAGGCGCTGGTTGAGCGCATGGGCGGTGTGATCGGGTTTGAATCGGAAAAGGAAAAGGAAAAGGATAAGGACAGGGGTTCGACGTTCTATTTTGAATTGCCGCTGACTTGAGTTTATTGAAAGTTCCGTAAATGATGACAAAAACATGCCTCTGACGAGGCTGTCATGTTTTTGGGAATATTCAATAAGTGACGTATTTTCGTGTGCGAGGTGGTCACGGGTGGAGGCGGCACTGATCCCGACTCCGGATTTTGTTGCGCTGCGGTGTGGCGCGGTATGACGACTGGCTCGCGCTCGTCCGAAATCGTAAAATAGCGCCCTAAACAGGGCAGATCATCGCAGGCGCAACGCAGTTTCGGCGCAAAGCGACCGCTCTGCAGAGGTGTGTCGCAAGGACGCACCTGAATATCGTCAAGAGGACAATCCATGAGCAAGGCTGTTGTTGCAAAGGTTAACAATGCTGCCGCAGGTACGACACGGCGCGGGCTGGACGTATTGCGCGATCCGATACTCAACCGGGGTACGGGATTTACCGAAGCCGAGCGCCAGGCGCTGGGCCTGCGCGGCCTGTTGCCGCCGCATGTGCACAGCCAGGACGAGCAGGCCGCACGTTTCCTGACCAGTTTTCGCAGACTGAGCGATCCGCTGGACAAATTTGTTGCCTTGAACGCGCTGCACGACCGCAATGAAAGCCTGTTTTTCCGCATCCTCAGCGAACACATCGACGAAATGCAGCCGCTGGTCTATACCCCCGTCGTCGGCCAGGCCTGCCAGGAATTCGGCCGCATTTTCCAGCGCCCGCGCGGCATGTTCATCGGCATCAATGATCGCGGCCACATCGCGGAGATCCTGCGCAACTGGCCGCACCAGGCCGGCATCATTGTGGTCACCGACGGCGAACGCATCCTCGGTCTGGGAGACCTCGGCGCCAACGGCATGGGCATTCCCGTGGGCAAGCTGTCGCTGTACACCGCCTGTGCCGGCATCCATCCTGAATTGTGCCTGCCGGTCACGCTGGATGTGGGTTGCAACAACGACGCCCTGCGTGATGACCTGTTTTATGTCGGCCTGCGCCAGCGTCGCGTCACCGGCGCCGCCTATGACGAATTCATCGAAGAGTTCATCACCGCTGCGCAGAAAGTGTTTCCGGGTGTGGTGATCCAGTTCGAGGATTTTGCCAACCACAACGCCTTTCGCCTGCTCGAGAAATACCGCGACCGGGTGTGCAGTTTCAATGATGACATCCAGGGTACGGCGGCGGTCGCGCTGGCGGGACTGTTTTCCGCGCTGCGTGTGACCGGCGGCAAGCTGACCGACCAGAAAGTGCTTTTCCTTGGTGCGGGTGAAGCGGCGACCGGCATTGCCGACCTGGTGGTGTCGGCGATGGTGGCGCAGGGCATGACGCGTGAGGAGGCCTTGCGCAGCTGCTGGCTGGTGGATTCGCAGGGGCTGGTGGTGAAAAGCCGGCAGAAACTGGCGCACCATAAATTGACCTATGCCCACGAACATGAACAGGTCGGCGATTTCCTGTCGGCCATCAAAACCCTGAAGCCGACGGCGATCATCGGCGTGTCCGCGGTCGGCGGCACCTTCACCCGCGAAGTGCTGGAGGAGATGGCCAAGCTCAACGAACGTCCGATCGTGTTTGCGCTGTCGAACCCGACCTCACAGTCCGAATGTACCGCGGAAGAGGCCTATCGCTGGACCGGTGGCCGCGCGCTGTTTGCCTGCGGCAGCCCGTTTGATCCGGTGGAGCTCAACGGCCAGACTTTTGTGCCGCGGCAGGGCAACAACTCGTACATTTTCCCGGGTATCGGCCTCGGCGCGATTGCGAGCAAGGCCAGGGTGATCACCGACGACATGTTCATGAAAGCGGCGCACACGCTGGCGCATCTGGTCACGGAATCGGATCTGGCGCAGGGCAGCCTGTATCCGGCGCTGCCGCGCATCCGCGAGGTTTCAGCGCAGATCGCCGCTGCTACCGCGGGGGCAGCCCATGCCGGCAAATATGCCGGCCGGCAGAAACCGCCGGACCTGCTGGCGGACATCGAAGCGCAGATGTTTGATCCGCGCGCCTGATCACAGTCAGCGGGGGTAATAAAAAACCGGGCTGAACGCCCGGTTTTTTATTGCGGCGTGATTACGAGCCCTGGACCACGGCGAGGTTGTTCTCGACTGCCTTGACGCCCTCGACCGCGGCCGCCAGTTGGGTGGCACGGTCGCGGCTGGCATCGGAGACCGTCGTCCCGTACAAGCTGACCACGCCTTTTTCGGTGACCACGTCGATGCCGGTGGACTTCAGGCCCGGTTCGGCAACCAAAGCGGATTTCACCTTGGCGGTGATGGCGGCATCGGCCACGGCAGCGCCGGCATTGGCAGCTTTTTCGGATACGGCGGTTCGGGCTCGTTCCATTTTGTCTCCTGCCTTGTCGGCCGCCTGGGCGAGCTGCTCGCCGGTCTTGTCGACGGCGCGGTCGATGTCCTTGCCGACCTGTTCGGCCGAGGGTTTCTGGTCGCAGGCGATCAGGCCCAGGCTGAGCACACCGGCGGTGGCGATGGCCAGGGTTTTACGAAGCGGTTTTCTGATGGGGTTGTTCATGTGATCTCCATGGGTTTGGACGGGTTAAAGGGAATGGGGAGTGGCTTCTAGCGCTTGATCACACCGATGACCAGCGTGATCACTGTGATGACCAGGAACACAAAAAACAGGATTTTTGCGATTTCGACCGCACCGGCAGCAATGCCGCCGAAGCCGAATACCGCGGCAATCAGCGCGATCACAAAAAACACGGCTGCGTAATAAAGCATGGTGACCTCCTTCTCGGGATTTGATGTCGGACATCAATGCCGGCACGGGGTTTCCGGTGGGGTCAGCGCGTAACGCGGCGCGCGGCTTCGTTGAATACACGCGCGTTGCGTTTTTCCCAGGCCTGTACCTGGCTTTCGGCTTCATCCATGGCGATGCCGTAGGATTCCTGGATCTGGCCGAGCAGCCGGTCGCGCCGGCCGTCGATGATGTTCAGATGGTCATCGGTCAGCCGGCCCCATTGCTCCTTGATTTTGCCCTTGGCCTGCTTCCAGTTGCCTTCAATGCGATCCCGGTTCATGTCTGTCTCCTTGGCTATTAATTAAAAAATGCGTAAAAACTGTAGTCCTGCCGCATCGTTGCCGTGGTGTCCCGCGTGTTGGCCGGGTAGCGCTATCCGGTGGTCCCGGATGCCGGGGACGGGAAATTCGGCTTGATATTCGGCTCGCACTGAAAACTGATGCAGAGAGCGTACCAGTCCATAAGTAATTGTTTAAAAACAAATACTTGGTTAAATATTCGGTGTTTTGGGCAAGGCAGGATTTGTTGCCGTCCGGGGACAGCAAAGCGGGGTGGCCGCTGCTTGCCCAAGGGGGAGGACTGTCGCCGCAGAACGACAAGACAGGGGTGTTGTGCTGAATCACCACCGGGTTTTGCGGAATGCGGGCGTAAAAAAACCGGGATGTTTTGAATCCCGGTTTTTTTGCAGCGGCGCGTGGAAATTATGCGGCTGCGAGCAACTCTCTCAATACGTATGGCAGGATGCCGCCGTGCTTCAGGTAATCGACCTCGATGACGGTGTCTATGCGCAGCGTCAGCGGCACTTTCTGCGTGCTGCCGTCGGCGCGGGTGATCACCATGGTCACATCCTGCAGCGGCTTGACGTTGCCGCCGTTGATGCCTTCGATGCTGAAGCTTTCGGTGCCGTCTATGCCCAGCGTCTTGACGTCGGTGCCCGGCTTGAACTGCAGCGGCAGCACGCCCATGCCGATCAGGTTGGCGCGGTGGATGCGCTCGAAGCTCTTGACGATCACGGCTTTCACACCCAGCAGCTGCACGCCTTTCGCCGCCCAGTCGCGCGACGAACCCATGCCGTAGTCGTCGCCGCCGAAGATCACCAGCGGGGTTTTTTCCGCGCGGTATTTTTCCGAAGCGTCAAATATGGTCATCAGCTCGCCGTCGGGCTGATGCTTGGTCATCGGGCCTTCGGTGCCGGGTGCAACAGCGTTGCGCAGGCGCACGTTGGCGAAGGTGCCGCGCACCATCAGTTCATGGTTGCAGCGGCGCACGCCGAAATGGCCCCATTCCGAGGGCGGGGTGCCGAAAGGCTCCAGCCACTTGCCGGCGGGCGTGCCCGGCTTGATCTTGGTCGACGGGCTGATGTGGTCGGTGGTGATCGAGTCGCCGAGGATCGCCAGCGCACGTGCGCCCCTGATGTCGTCGATCTTGCCCGGGGTGCGGGTGACGCCTTCGAAGAACGGCGGTTCCTTGATGAAGGTCGATTTCGCGTCCCACTGGTAGACCGCGCCCTTGACGGTGGGGATGGCTTCCCACAGTTTCTTGTTGCCTGAAAGATCGCCGTATTCGCGGCGGAAATGTTCGGCGTTGGACGCGAACTTGAGCAGCGCGGCGACCTCGGCGTCGGTGGGC
This sequence comes from Burkholderiales bacterium, assembly GCA_019744975.1. Taxonomy (GTDB): domain Bacteria; phylum Pseudomonadota; class Gammaproteobacteria; order Burkholderiales; family SG8-41. The sequence goes on along the minus strand of JAIETP010000027.1, from coordinate 87,481 downwards.
CACAGGTCCTTCAGGTATACCGGCTTGCCGTCGCGGTCCTTGCCCAGCGGATCCTTGGTGAGATCGGTGCGCACGGTGCCGGCCAGCGCGTAGGCCACCACCAGCGCTGGGCTGGCGAGATAGTTGGCGCGCAGATTGGCGTGAACGCGGGCCTCGAAATTGCGGTTGCCCGAAAGCACGGCACAGGTGACGAGATCCTTGGACACCACGGCTTCCTCGATCTTGGCGTCCAGCGGGCCGGCGGCGCCCATGCAGGTGGTGCAGCCGTAGGCGACCACGCCGAAGCCGAGTTTTTCCAGCGACGGCAGCAGGCCGGCGTCGCGCAGGTAGGCGGTGACGACCTTGGAGCCGGGGGCGAGTGAGGTCTTGATGCGCGGGTGCGGCATCAGGCCCTTGTCCACCGCGCGCTTGGCGAGCAGCCCGGCGGCGAGCAGCAGCGCCGGGTTGGAGGTGTTGGTGCAGGAGGTGATCGAGGCGATCAGCACGTCGCCGTGGCCGACATCGAATGCGTGGCCCGTGGGCTCGCGGCGGTTGAGATCGGCGGCGGGGCGGGCGTAGCCGTTTTTGTCGGCGGGCGCGGAAAACAGCATGTCGAAATTGCGGCCGAGCTCGGGCAGGCTGACGCGGTCCTGCGGACGCTTCGGGCCCGACAGGCTGGGCACGATGCTGTCGAGGTCGAGTTCGATGACCTGGGAGTAGTCGATCTCGCCTTTTTGCGGCATGCCGAACATGCCCTGGGCCTTGTAATAGGCTTCGATCGCCGACACCAGTTCCGGCTCGCGACCGGTGGTGCGGAAGTAATCGACGGTTTTTTCATCGACCGGAAAATAACCCATGGTCGCACCGTATTCCGGCGCCATGTTGGCCACCGTGCAGCGGTCGGCGGCGGTCAGGGCTGCGGCGCCGGGGCCGAAATACTCGACGAATTTGCCGACGACCTTGGTCTTGCGCATCAGCTCGGTGACGGTGAGCGCGAGGTCGGTGGCGGTGACGCCTTCGCGCAGCTTGCCGGTCATGTGGCAGCCGACGACGTCCGGCGTGAGGAAGGCATTGGGCTGGCCGAGCATGCCGGCCTCGGCTTCGATGCCGCCCACGCCCCAAGCGACGACGCCGATGCCGTTGACCATGGTGGTGTGCGAATCGGTGCCGAACACGGTGTCGGGGAACCACACGCCGTCCTTTTCCCAGACGCCGCGCGACAGGTGTTCCATGTTGATCTGGTGGATGATGCCGTTGCCCGGCGGCACCACGCGCACGGTCTTGAACGCGCCCTGCGCCCATTTGACGAAACTGTAACGCTCGGCATTGCGCTTGAACTCGATTTCCTGGTTGATCTGCACCGCATCCGGCCGGTTGTGGACGTCGATTTCCACCGAGTGGTCGACCACCACGTCGACCGGCACCAGCGGCTCGATGTTGCCCGGCGGCATGCCCAGCCGTTCGGCGGCGGCGCGCATCGCCGAGAGGTCGTTCAGCGTGCCGAAGCCGATCAGGTCCTGCAGCACGATACGCACCACGATGAACGGAATTTCGGAGCTGCGTTTGCCGTTGGCCTGCCAGGCGGCGAGCGCCCTCACGTGTTCCTCGGTGACGCGTTTGCCGTCGCAGTGGCGCACCAGCGCTTCCAGCACCACGCGGATCGAGCGCGGCAGGCGCGAGATCTTGCCGAGGCCGGCGGCCTCGAGGGCTGCGAGGCTGTGGTACTTGCCGGTTTTTCCGGGGGAAGGGGTGAATTCCTTGAGTGTCTTGAAAGTGTCTTGTGCCATGTCGGTTTTTCCTTGGCCTGATCAGGCGGCCATCAGTTCGCGCAGTACGAGCGCAGTTTGACTGCGCGCCGTAAATTCCGGCAAAGCCGTTCGTTCTGCGCGTGCCTGACGGCTCATTGTTAAGCAGCCATTAATTCGCGCAGAACGTACGGCAGAATGCCGCCGTGTTTGAGGTATTCAACTTCGATCGGCGAATCGACACGCAGCGTGACGGTGACGTTTTTCGTGCTGCCATCCTTGCGATGAATGACCAGCGTCACGTCCTGCATGGGCTTGACGTTGCCGCCGGCGACGCCCAGCAGGTCGAAGCTCTCGGTGCCGTCGATTTTCAGCGACTGCACGCTGTCGTCGCCCTTGAACTGGCAGGGCAGCACGCCCATGCCGATCAGGTTGGAGCGGTGGATGCGTTCGAAGCCGCGGGCGACCACGACCTTGATGCCCAGCATCTGCGTGCCCTTGGCCGCCCAGTCGCGCGATGAACCGGTGCCGTAGGCTTCGCCGCCGAACACGAACAGCGGCATGTTTTCCTTCTGGTAGCGCATCGCGGCTTCGTAGATGGTCATCTTGTCGCCGGAAGGCTGGTGGAAGGTGACACCGCCTTCGCTGCCGGGCACCATCAGGTTCTTGATGCGCGGGTTGGCGAAGGCGCCGCGCACCATCACTTCGTGGTTGGTGCGGCGCGAGCCGAAGCTCGACAGGTCGGTGCTGCCGGCCGCCACCAGCCAGTCGCCGGCCAGCGTGCCTTTGCGGATCGGCGCCACCGGGCTGATGTGGTCGGTGGTCAGCTTGTTGCCGAAGATGCCCAGTGCGCGGCCGCCCTTGACGTCGCTGATCTTCGGCAGTTCTTTTTTGAAGCCTTCGAACAGCGGCGGTTCGAGCATGTAGGTGGACTTCGGGTCCCACTGGAACAGCGCGCCGCGGGCTTCGGGGATGGCTTCCCACAGGTCTTTCGCGCCGGACAGGTCGCCGTACTCGCGCTTGAAGTTGTCGCTGCTGGTGGCGAACTTCATCACCGCATCGACTTCGGCGGGCGAGGGCCACAGGTCCTTCAGGAACACCGGCTTGCCGTCCTTGTCGTTGCCGATCGGATCGGTGTCGACGTTTTTCAGCACCGTGCCGGCGAGCGCGAAGGCGACCACCAGCGGCGGGCTCATCAGGAAGTTGGCCTTGAGCGACTGGTGCACGCGCGCCTCGAAATTGCGGTTGCCGGAGAGCACGGCCGCGGAAATGATGTCGTTCTTGACGATCGCTTCCTCGAGGTCCTTGTCCAGCGGGCCGGCGAGGCCCATGCAGGTGGTGCAGCCGTAGGCGACGACATGGAAGCCGAGTTGCTCGAGGTAGGGCAGCAGGCCGGACTGCTTGAGGTAAGCGGTGACCACCTTGGAGCCGGGGGCGAGCGAGGTTTTAACGCGCGGATGCGGCTTCATGCCTTTCTCGACGGCCTTCTTGGCGAGCAGGCCGGCGGCCAGCAGCACCCAGGGATTGGAGGTGTTGGTGCAGGAGGTGATCGCGGCAATGCCGATGTCACCGTGGCCGACATCGCCGATCGCCTTGTTGGCGACCGGAACGCGTTTGGTCAGGTCGGCGGCGGGCTTGTTGTAGCCGCTCTCGGCGACCGGCTTCGAGAACAGCTCGGTGAAGCGCGCGCCTATGCCTTCGAGGTTGATGCGCTCCTCGGGCTGCTTGGGGCCGGAGACGCTGGGGCGCACGGTCGAGAGATCGATCTCGACGACCTGCGTGTAGTCGATGTCGCCTTTTTTCGGGATGCCGTACATGCCCTGCGCCTTGAGGTAGGACTCGATGGCGTCGCAATGCTGTTCGCGGCCGGTCATGCGGTAGTACTCGAGGGTCTTGTCGTCGATCGCGAAAAAGCCGCAGGTCGCGCCGTAGTCGGGCGACATGTTGGCGACGGTGGCGCGGTCGGTGGGCGTGAGGGAAGCGGCGCCCTCGCCGAAGTATTCGACGAACTTGTTGACGACGTTGGTCTTGCGCAGCAGCTCGGTGACGGTCAGCACGAGGTCGGTGGCGGTGACGCCGGGCTTGAGTTTGCCGGTCATGTGCACGCCGACGACGTCGGGCTCGAGGAAGTAGTAGGGCTGTCCGAGCATGCCGGCTTCAGCCTCGATGCCGCCCACGCCCCAGGCCAGCACGCCGATGGCGTTGACCATGGTGGTGTGCGAGTCGGTGCCGACGGTGGAGTCGGGATAGTAGACGCCGTCCTTTTCCCAGACGCCGCGCGACAGGTATTCGAGGTTGACCTGGTGGCAGATGCCGTTGCCCGGCGGCACCACGCGGATGCCGGAGAAGGCCTGCTTGGCCCACTTGAGGAAGGTGTAGCGCTCGCCGTTGCGCTCGAACTCGATTTCCATGTTCTTGCGCAGGGCGTCCTTGGAGTTGTGCACGTCGACGACCACCGAGTGGTCGACGACCAGGTCGACCGGCACCAGCGGCTCGATCTTGGTCGGTTCGAATTTCTGGCGCTTGGCTTCGGCGCGCATCGCGGCGAAATCGTTCAATGCGGGGAAACCCGCCATGTCCTGCAGCATGATGCGCGCGAGCACGAAGGGCACTTCCTGGGTGCGCGGCGCATTGGGCTTCCAGCCGGCCAACGCCTTGACCGCATCTTCGGTGATGCGTTTGCCGTCGCAGTTGCGCAATACGGACTCGAGCACGACGCGCAGGCTCACCGGCAGGCGCGAGACCTTGCCGAGGCCGGCTTCTTCGAGCGCGGCCAGCGAGTAATATTTGCCGGTCTTGCCCGACTTGAGTTTGAATTCCCGTAACGAATTGAAAGCGTTGTTGGCCACGCGGATGCTCCTTGAAAGTGGGTGCCTGATAAGGGTGCCTAAGTTGGGTCCCTGAGGTGGGTACCTGAAGAGGGTGCCGGAAAGCCCTAAATTATAGAGTGTTGCGGGGCGGGAATAAATCAGTATGGCGGACCTTGATGGCGTTCGCCATGCGGAATCAGCCGCCTTTTTTGGCCGACTGCAGCTGCTTGTATTCGGCGAACTGGCGCGTCTTGTAGGCGCCGCTGGCGACGAATTCCGCCAGCAGCTTGAATTCCCCGACATCGCGAACGGCACCGGTGATGCGCACGATTTCAGTGCCGCTGAGGTCGTGGAAAGCAAAGGTCGGCGTGGCGCGCGCCTTGGCGGCCGCGGCAAAGGTTTTTTCGCTGATGTCACGGCCACCAAAGTCTTTCAACGGCACCGCGCCGTTGATGTCGATGGTGAAGCTGACGAAATGCCGCCGGTAGAGTTCCTGCACATCGACACGGTTGAGCACATGCTGCTTCATGTAGAGACAGGCGGGACAGCCTTCCTGTTCGTACATCAGCAGGATGGCCTTTTTGCCGGCGGCTCTGGCGTCGGCGAGCTCTGCCTTGAGGTCGCCGGTGTTGGCGTCGAAAAAATGCGTCATCGCATCGCGGGTGGCCGCGCCTTGGGCGATGACAAAGCCCGCTGGCGCCAGCAACTGGGCAGCCAGCGCAGCGCAGATCAGGTGGCGGCGTGTGGGTGACATAAATATCAATAAAAACAAATACTTATATAATCTTCAAATCACCATCAGATCAACGAACTCGTGCACCGGTGTGGACTCGAGTTTTTGCTGGTCCTGGCACAGGGCATAGATCGCGGCGCGCTGCTTTTCCGGAAATTTGCGCGCGAGGTTGGTGCGGAACTTGGCTTCGAGCAGGGGCACCCCTTCCTTGCGCCGGCGGCGATGGCCGACGGGGTATTCGACGACGACATTGGCGGTTTTGCTGCCGTCCCTGAAAAACACCTGGATGGCATTGGCGATGGAACGTTTCTGCGGATCGAGGTAATCGCGGCTCCACGGTTTGTGCTCGACACATTCCATCTTGTCGCGCAGCGCATCGACCCGCGGGTCGTGGGCGACGTCATCCTCGTAATCCGCCGCGGTCAGGTTGCCCTTGATCAGTCCGATCGCCGACATGTACTGGATGCAGTGGTCGCGGTCGGCCGGATTGTTCAGCGGGCCTTTTTTGTCGATGATGCGGATCGCCGATTCGTGGGTGGTGATGACGATTTTTTTGATGTCATTCAACCGGTCTTTCACCTTCGGGTGCAACTGGACTGCGCATTCCACCGCGGTCTGCGCGTGGAATTCCGCCGGGAAGGAAATCTTGAACAGCACGTTCTCCATCACGTATGAGCCGTAGCTGCGGGTGAATTTGAAGGGTTTGCCCTTGAACAGCACATCGTAGAAACCCCAGCCCTTGGCCGACAGCCCGGAGGGATAACCCATCTCGCCCTTGGCGGCCATCAGCGCGAGACGCACCGCGCGGCTGGTGGCGTCCCCTGCCGCCCAGGATTTGCGCGATCCGGTGTTCGGCGCGTGGCGATAGGTGCGCAGCGACTGGCCGTCGATCCAGGCATTGGATACCGCGTTGATGGTTTCATCGCGCGTGAGTCCCATCAGGCTGGACACCACTGCGGTGGAAGCGACCTTGACCAGCAGCACATGGTCCAGGCCGACGCGGTTGAAACTGTTTTCCAGCGCGATCACACCCTGGATTTCGTGGGCCTTGATCATGCCGGTCAGCACGTCGCGCATGGTCAGCGGCTTTTTACCCGCGGCCACCGCCTGGCGCGACAGGTAATCGGCCATGGCGAGAATGCCGCCGAGGTTGTCGGAAGGATGGCCCCATTCCGCGGCGAGCCAGGTGTCGTTGAAGTCGAGCCAGCGAATCATGCAGCCGATGTTGAACGCGGCCATCACCGGATCAAGCTGGAAGGAAGTGCCCGGCACCTTGGCGCCGTTGACCATGGTCGCACCCGGCACCACCGGCCCCATCAGCTTGGTGCAGGCGGGGTAGGAGAGCGCTTCAAAACCGCAGCCCAGGGTGTCCATCAGGCACAGGCGTGCCGTGTTGTAGGCCTCGGCACTGCTGATTTTCGCCTTGGCGGCGTAGTCGGCGATGTCGGTGATGACTTTGTCGGGTTTGGGGCGGACGTTGGAGATGTGAGCGGACATGTTTATCAGTCAGAAGTATTTTGAAGGTGCTTGGGTGAGAGTGCTTAATTCGGAGTCACGGCGAGCTGGGATTCGAGTACGCCGGCTTGCCCCGTTTTATCGTCCATCATCTGCAACTGGCTCCTTGCCTGCCACAGTCCCATTTTGACTTCCTGCCAGACGTAATAGATTTTCCCGGCAATGGCCTCGAAGTCGAGAACGGAATCATTTTCAGTCTTCGATATCAGTCTGTGCTTGCCGGGTTCAAGTTCTGCGTACAGATAAGTTTTGGAGGCCGTGTCACCGAGGATCTTACCGTCAAGAAGCACTGTCATCTTCAGGGCCGCACCAAAAGTTTCGTTGCGGTAAACGTATAACGCTGCTTTGTCTTTCAGTGGTGTGAAAGTTTTCAGTCTTGCGTCGACTTGCGTATCACCCATCTGAACCGATGCGCAGCCACTCATGACCAGTATGCAAAATGCGGCAAATATTTTTTTCATGATTCCCCCTGTATGTAACGTTAATACTGCTGCTTCATGTAGCCGTTGCAGTCATTTCTTTTTTTGGCCGCCGCGCTGCGCCAGCGGCACGAACTTGCGGTTCTCCGGCCCGGTGTAAACCGCGGTCGGGCGGATGATCTTGTTGTCGATGCGCTGTTCGATGACATGGGCCGACCAGCCGCTGGTGCGCGAGATGATGAAAATCGGAGTGAACATCGCTGTCGGCACACCCATGCGGTGGTACGACACGGCCGAGAACCAGTCGAGGTTGGCGAACATTTTTTTCTCGCGCATCATCACGGTTTCGATGCGTTCGGCGATGTCGAACATCTTGAGGTCGCCGGCATCCTTGGACAGCGTGCGCGCCACTTCCTTGATGACCTTGTTGCGCGGGTCGGCGATGGTGTAGACCGGGTGGCCGAAGCCGATCACCACTTCCTTGTTGGCGATGCGGGTGACGATGTCGCTTTCGGCGGCATCCGGGGTTTCGTAGCGGTTCATTACCTCGAAACCGACTTCGTTGGCGCCCCCGTGTTTCGGGCCGCGCAGCGCGCCGATGCCGCCGGTGATCGCCGAATGGATGTCGGCGCCGGTGCCGGCGATGACGCGGCAGGTGAAGGTGGAGGCGTTGTATTCGTGTTCGGCGTAGAGGTTCAGCGAGGTGTGCATCGCGCGCACCCACAGCGGTTTCGCCGGTTTGCCGTGCAGCAGGTGCAGGAAATGGCCACCGATGGAATCGTCGTCGGTTTCGACGTCGATACGCCGGCCGTTCTGGCTGTAGTGATACCAGTAGAGCAGCATCGAACCGAATGAGGCCATCAGCCGGTCGGCAATGTCGCGCGCCCCCGGCAGGTTGTGGTCTTCGCGTTCGGGCATTGCCGCGCCCAGCGCTGAGCAGCCGGTGCGCATGACATCCATCGGGTGCGCGGACGGCGGCAGTTGCTCAAGGACATTGCGCACCACGGCGGGCAGGCCGCGCAGGGACTGGAGCTTGGCCTTGTAGGCGCGCAGTTCGGCGGCATCGGGTAGCTTGCCGTGCACCAGCAGGTAGGCGATTTCCTCGAATTCGCAGGTTTCGGCGATGTCGAGAATGTCATAGCCGCGGTAATGCAGGTCATTTCCGCTGCGTCCGACCGTGCACAGGGCGGTATTGCCGGCAGGCACGCCCGACAGCGCGACGGATTTTTTCGGTTTGAAGCCAGCGGCGGGTTTGTCGCTCATAGGCAGACTTTCATTGTTCTAGTAAGAACCGCAAAGAACCTAACCGCCAAGACGCCAAGGCCGCCAAGAGAGGAAAAAACTGAAATCGGTTTTCTTGGCGCTCTTGGCGTCTTGGCGGTAAAAGGTTTTGGAGATTTATTTGCCATTATCTGCATCCGAAAATAAAAAAGCGGACGCTGCTGGGTTGCAGGGTCCGCTTTGATATCGGCATGCATGGCCGGATCAGCCGAGCAGTCCGAGGACGCCGTCGCGTTCTTCCTGCAGTTCCTGCAGCGTGGCCTGCATGCGCGCCTTGCTGAATTCACTCTGTTCCAGGTCTTTGACGATCTTGTACTTGCCGTCCCTGCAGGTCACCGGAAAGCCGTAAATGATGCCTTTCGGGATGCCGTAGCTGCCGTCGGAGGGGATGCCCATGCTGACCCAGGTGCCGGCCTTGGTGCCTTTGACCCAGTCACGGATGTGGTCGATCGCGGCATTGGCTGCGCTGGCTGCCGAGGACAGGCCGCGGGCGTCGATGATCGCAGCACCGCGTTTCTGGATGGTCGGAATGAAATTGTTTTCGAGCCAGGCCTGATCGTTGATCATCGGCCAGATTTTTTTGCCGCCTGCCGTGGCGTGGAACAGGTCCGGATACTGTGTGGCGGAGTGGTTGCCCCAGACCGCGAGTTTTTTGATGTCGGTGACCGGTTTGCCGATTTTTTGTGCGACCTGGGTCAGCGCGCGGTTGTGGTCGAGGCGCATCATCGCCGAAAAATTCGACGGTTTCAGCTTGGGCGCGTTGTTCATCGCGATCAGGCAGTTGGTGTTGGCCGGATTGCCGACCACCAGTACCTTGACGCTGCGTTTGGCGACTTCGGACAGCGCCTTGCCTTGGGGCGCGAAAATGCGGCCGTTGGCCTCGAGCAGATCCTTGCGCTCCATGCCGGGGCCGCGGGGGCGGGCGCCGACCAGCAAGGCCACGTCAGCGTCGGCGAAGGCAACCATCGGATCGGAGGCCGGCACCATGCCCTGCAATAACGGGAGCGCGCAGTCGTCGAGTTCCATCATCACGCCCTTCAGCGCTTTTTGCGCACGCTCGTCCGGAATTTCCAGCAATTGCAGGATCACCGGCTGGTCTTTACCGAGCATTTCGCCGCTGGCAATGCGAAACAGCAGGCTGTAGCCGATTTGTCCGGCGGCGCCCGTCACTGCCACGCGCATGGGTCGTTTCATCTGGAAGCTCCTGAATTTCCTTGGTTTTTAGGGGAATACGGCGATGCTGCGGAGCGGAATTTCAGTTGCATCGCGCATACCGGATAACTGCGGAATGATAGCGAACGCAGGGAATTACGGTCAACAGAATGACCGCGGGGTGGACATCATGCGCATGTCATGCACAGTGGGTGCTGCTCCGCAGTTGATGCCGCGAGCTGGTATGGCATGACGGGATGTGGAAAACATGTTGCGGTGGCTTTACGCGCGCGTCAACGCGAGCACATCGCATGAACTGTTTTTGCTGCTGACAAGCATATTTTTGCGTTTCTTGAGTGACTGAAAGCTGGTAGTATTTCATGCGCTTATTTGCAGTTACCGGTGGTTTTCCGACAGTTTCCGTGAGTGCCAAAAACTCTCAACTGATGCAGCGTATGCAGCGCCGCATCAAGTCCGTTTCGGTGGACCATGCAGCATCACAATCGCTTTGTAATCGGGGCTTTCGCCGGCGCGCCAGCGTAGTGAGCCCGAATTTGTAACCAAGGAGAGCGCGTGTCGTCGACAACCGCCAAACCCAGGCCCAAGCATCTGAACCTGATGCAGATTCGGCTGCCTGTGCCGGGCATCATTTCCATCATGCACCGCATCAGTGGTGCCGTTTTGTTCCTGCTGATCCCCTTGTTGTTGTGGCTGTTTCAAACGAGCCTGGAGTCTGCCGCGAGTTTCGCCGGATTCCGCAGTGTTGTTGCGCATCCGCTGATGAAGCTGGTGCTGATCGGCTTGCTGTGGGGTTACCTGCATCATCTGCTGGCCGGACTGCGCCACCTGTTCCTGGATTTGCACATCGGCATGGAACTCGAAACCGCGCGCCTGACCAGCATCATCGTGCTCGTCGCCGGCATCGTGCTGACACTGGCGGTGGGGGTTGCATTATGGTGAACCGCGAGGTGGTTGGCGCCCATTACGGCCTGCGCGACTGGCTGGCGCAGCGTGTGACCGCGGTGGTGATGCTGGTGTACACGATACTGGTGCTGATGGCGCTGGTGATGCTGCCGGTGTTTGATTACTGGCATTGGAAAGCGCTGTGGCAGTTGCCGTTGATGCGTTACGCGACCGTGCTGTTTGTCATCGCATTGCTGTTTCATGCCTGGATCGGCGTGCGCAACATATTCATGGATTACATCAAGGATGCCGGCCTGCGTTTGACGTTGTATGTGGTGGTGATCCTCGCCCTGACCGCCTATGGCGCGTGGGCGGTACAGATTCTGTGGGGCAAATAAGTGGACCAAATGAGCGAGCAATAAGAAAAATGGCGATTACAACCAGACAATTTGATGCGGTGGTCGTAGGCGCCGGCGGTTCCGGGCTGCGCGCGGCGCTGCAACTGGCCGAGGCCAAGCTGCGGGTGGCCGTGCTGTCCAAGGTGTTCCCGACGCGTTCGCACACCGTGGCGGCACAGGGCGGGGTTTCGGCTTCGCTTGGCAACGAAGAGCCGGACAACTGGCATTGGCACATGTATGACACGGTCAAGGGCTCCGATTACCTCGGCGACCAGGACGCCATCGAATTCATGTGCCGCAAGGCCAGCGAAGCGGTGATCGAGCTTGAACACTACGGCATGCCATTCGACCGCCTCGACAACGGCAAGATCTACCAGCGTCCCTTCGGCGGCCACACCAGCAATTACGGCGAACGCGCGGTCAAACGCGCCTGCGCCGCCGCTGACCGCACCGGGCACGCGATGCTGCACACGCTGTACCAGCGCAATGTCCGCGCCCATACCCAGTTTTTTGTCGAGTGGATGGCACTCGACCTGATCCGCAACCAGGCCGGTGATGTGCTGGGCGTGGTGGCGATGGAAATGGAAACCGGCGAAGTGATGGTGCTGCATTCGAAAGCGACTTTGCTCGCCACCGGCGGTGCGGGGCGCATCTATGCCGCCAGCACCAATGCCTTCATCAATACCGGCGACGGCCTTGGCATGGCGGCACGCGCCGGCATTCCGCTGGAAGACATGGAGTTCTGGCAATTCCACCCGACGGGCGTGGCCGGTGCCGGCGTGCTGATCACTGAAGGGGTGCGCGGCGAGGGCGGTTTCCTGCTGAACAAGAACGGTGAACGTTTCATGGAGCGTTATGCGCCGACCGTGAAAGATCTGGCAAGCCGTGACGTGGTGTCGCGTGCCATGGCCACCGAAATCAAGGAGGGCCGCGGCGCCGGCAAGGATGCCGATTACATCCTGCTCAAACTCGACCACCTCGGTGCCGACGTGATCGACAAGCGCCTGCCCGGCATCCGCGAGATCGCCATCAAATTCGCCAACGTCGATCCCGCCAAGGATCCGATCCCGGTGGTGCCGACCTGTCACTATCAAATGGGCGGGATTCCCACCAACATGCATGGCCAGGTGCTCGCCGGCCACAGCGGCGGGGCGATTGTCAAAGGCCTGTATGCCGCCGGTGAATGTGCCTGCGTATCCGTGCACGGCGCGAACCGCCTGGGCACCAATTCGCTGCTCGATCTGCTGGTGTTCGGCAAGGCTTCGGGCGAACAGGTGGTCAAGGATCTGGCGGCCGATGTGCTGTCGCACCAGGACTTGCCGAAGGACGCGGCTGACCGCTCGCAGTCGCGGCTGGCAAGGCTGGATTCGGCAAAATCAGGCGAGAGCGTGCACGAGGTCGGTGCGGAACTGCGGCGCACGATGCAACTGCACTGCGGCGTGTTCCGTTTCCCGGACAGCCTGGCCGAGGGTGTGCGCAAGATCAATGAAGTCGTACAACGTGCGGGCAGCCTGTATTTCAAGGACAAGAGCAAGGTGTTCAACACGGCCCGCGTCGAAGCGCTTGAACTGGAGAATCTGGTCGAAGTGGCGGTGTCGACCATGGTTTCGGCGCATGCCCGCCAGGAGTCGCGCGGCGCCCATGACCGCAGTGACTTCCCGAATCGCGATGATGCCCAGTGGATGAAACACACCTTCTGGTACAAGGAGGGCAACCGTCTCGAGTACCGTCCGGTCCAGCTCAAACCGCTGACCGTGGAATCGTTCGAGCCCAAGGCTCGGGTTTACTGAGCAATAAGATCGAGAACCAAGGAAGACAGATGCGCCTCTCCATTTACCGCTACAACCCTGATGTAGACGCGAAGCCGTACATGCAGGATTACGATCTGGTGCTGGAGCCCACCGACCGGATGCTGCTGGACGCCCTGATCCGCCTGAAGTCCGTTGACGATACCTTTGCGTTCCGCCGTTCCTGCCGCGAAGGCGTCTGCGGTTCCGACGCCATGAACATCAACGGCAAAAACGGCCTCGCCTGCATTACCAAGATCACCGACCTGAAGGAGCCGGTGGTGATCCGTCCCTTGCCTGGATTGCCGGTGATCCGCGATTTGATCGTCGACATGTCGCAGTTTTTCAAGCAATACCATTCGGTGACGCCGTACGTGATCAACGATACACCGCGTCCCGAGACCGAGCGTCTGCAGTCGCCGGAAGACCGCGAAGAACTGAACGGACTCTACGAATGCATTCTTTGCGCCTGCTGCTCGACGTCTTGTCCTTCGTTCTGGTGGAATCCGGACAAGTTTGTCGGCCCGGCGGGGCTGCTGCAGGCCTATCGCTTCATCGCGGACACGCGTGACCAGGCGACCAACGACCGCCTCGACAACCTTGAGGATCCCTACCGCCTGTTCCGCTGCCACTCGATCATGAACTGCGTCGATGTCTGTCCGAAGGGGCTGAACCCGACCAAGGCGATTGGCAAAATTAAAGATTTGCTGGTCAAGAGGACGGTTTAACTAAAAGCAGATATGGCCGAAATAGACCGTATCCGCTGGCAATGCCGGCGCGGCATGCTGGAACTGGATCTGCTGCTGAGCCGGTTTGTGGAGCAGGAACTGGACGGGCTGGACCCCGGCCAATTGCAGGTGTTCAAGGAGTTGCTGAACGAGCAGGACCCCATGCTGCTGGCCTGGGTGATGGCGCAGGAGGAGGTGCCCGGACGTTATGATTTTTTGATCACGCGTCTGCGGCAGGTGTATCAGTAAGGAAGTCACGGTAGTGCGGACAGCGGTTACGGTGGCGCAGGTGGCGGCAACAGCCGCAACATCCATGGTTTTTGGCAATAACAAGCAGGTTGATCATACGGAGATTGTCATGAAGGAAAAGCTCGCAACCCTGTCGTTCAGTGATGGTAGCCCCTCGGTGGACTTCCCGATATTCGGCGGCACCATCGGTCCTGATGTGATCGACGTCCGCAGCCTGTACGCCAAGACCGGCAAGTTCACCTATGACCCCGGATTCATGTCGACCGCGAGTTGTCGCTCCAACATCACCTATATCGACGGTGACGAAGGCATCCTGCTCTATCGCGGTTATCCGATCGAACAGCTGGCCGAGAAATGCGATTTCCTCGAAGTCGCCTACCTGATCCTTAACGGCGAACTGCCGAACAAGGCGCAAAAAGTTGAGTTCGACGACATCGTCACCAGGCATACCATGGTGCACGACCAGCTGACCTACTTTTTCCGCGGTTTCCGCCGCGATGCGCACCCAATGGCCGTGTTGTGCGGCGTGGTCGGCGCGCTGTCGGCGTTCTACCACGATTCAATGAACATCCATGACGAGCGCAGCCGCGATATTTCCGCATTCCGCCTGATTGCCAAGCTGCCGACGATCACCGCGATGGCCTACAAGTACAACTCCGGCCAGCCTTTCATGTATCCGAAGAATTCTCTGTCCTACACCGAGAACTTCCTCTACATGATGTTCGGCAACCCCTGTGAGGAATACAAGCCCAACCCGGTGGTGTCGCGCGCCATGGACCGCATCCTGATCCTGCATGCCGACCACGAGCAGAATGCCTCGACGTCGACGGTGCGCCTCGCCGGTTCGACCGGCGCCAATCCCTTCGCCTGCATTTCCGCCGGCATCGCCAGCCTGTGGGGCCCGGCGCACGGCGGCGCCAACGAGGCAGTGCTGAAAATGCTTGATGAAATCGGCGATGTGAAAAACATCCCGGGCTTCATCAAACGGGTCAAGGAAAAAGACGGCCACGCCATGTTGATGGGCTTCGGCCACCGCGTCTACAAGAACTACGATCCGCGCGCCAAGATCATCCAGCGCACCTGCCACGAAGTGCTGGAAGAGCTCGACATGAAGGACAACAAGCTGATCAAGCTGGCGATGGCGCTCGAGAAAATCGCGCTGGAAGACGACTATTTCATCAAGCGCAAGCTGTATCCGAACGTTGATTTTTACTCCGGCATCGTCTACAAGGCGCTGGGCATCCCCGTCAGCATGTACACCGCGATTTTCGCGCTGGCGCGCACCGTGGGCTGGATCGCGCAGTGGAAGGAACTGATTGCCGATCCCGAACAGAAAATCGGCCGCCCGCGGCAATTATTCACCGGCTCGAAGAGCCGTGAGTTCGTGCCGGTCGCCAAACGCAAATAAGTCCGAGGGCGCCGCCGCCGGCGGCGCCTGACGGCAGCAACCCTTTCAGTTTCAGGTGCAGACATGATCAAGGAATCCCGCGGTACCTCGCTGCTGTTCGGCGCCAACGCGCCGTTTGTCGAGGGCCTTTACGAACAGTATCTGAAGGATCCGCAGTCGGTGGAGCCGCGCTGGAGGGGTTACTTCGACGAACTGCAGAAACTCGATGACGGGCCGGCCGACGTCGCGCATTCGGAAGTGCAGCAGCGTTTTGTTGATATGGCCCGCAACCGGCGCGTGGTCAGCGGCGGGGCGGCTGCGGCGCAGAACCTGCAAAAGCAGTTTGCGGTGATGCAGCTGATTTCGGCATACCGTTTCCAGGGCAACCGCGTGGCAGATTTTGATCCACTGAAGCGCATTATCGAGGCGCCGGTGATCGCCGAGCTGGATCCTGCGCATTACGGCCTCACCGAGCAGGACATGGATACGGTGTTCGACACCGGCACACTGCACGGTCCGGCCAAGGCAACGCTGCGCGACATCCTGCAGGCTCTGCGCGATACCTACTGCCGCAGCATCGGTGTGGAATACATGTACATGTCCGACATTCCGCAGAAGCGCTGGATGTCGGAGCGGCTCGAGCCGACGCGCGGACGGCCGAATTACGACGCCGCTTACAAAAAGCACCTGCTCGACCGGCTGACCGCGGCGGATACGCTGGAGAAATATCTCAACGCCAAATACGTCGGCCAGACCCGGTTTTCGCTGGAAGGCGGAGACGGCCTGATTCCGATGCTCGACCACCTGTTGCAGCATGCCGGCAAAAGCGGCGTGCAGGAAATGGTGATCGGCATGGCGCACCGCGGGCGGCTCAATGTGCTGGTCAATACGCTGGGCAAGATGCCGGCGGATCTGTTCTCGTCCTTCGAGGGCAAGCAGCAGGCCGACGTGCTTGCCGGCGACGTCAAATACCATGATGGTTTTTCGTCGAACGTGATGACCCCGGGCGGCCCGATGCATGTCACGGTCGCGTTCAACCCGTCCCACCTGGAGATCGTCAACCCGGTGGTCGAAGGTTCGGTTCGCGCGCGACAGCATCGCCGCAAGGACCACACCGGAGCGCAGGTGCTGCCGGTGCTGATTCACGGTGATGCGGCGTTTGCCGGGCAGGGCGTGATCCAGGAAGTGCTGAATTTCGCGGAAACCCGCGGTTTTGGCACCGGCGGCACCGTGCACATCATCATCAACAATCAGATCGGCTTCACCACTTCCGATCCGCGTGACGCGCGTTCGTCGCTGTATTGCTCGGATGTGGTGAAAATGCTTGAGGTGCCGATTTTCCACGTCAACGGCGACGATCCGGAAGCCATCGCTTTTGTCACTGAAATCGCCCTTGATTACCGCACCACGTTCCGCAAGGATGTGGTGATCGACATGGTCTGTTACCGCCGCCTCGGCCACAATGAGCAGGACGAGCCGATGGTGACGCAACCGCTGATGTACCGGCGCATCCATACCCACCCGACGCCGCGCAAGGTCTACGCCGACCGCCTGATCGCCGAGGGCGTGGTCACCGAGGCCGAAGCCGACCAGATGGTTGCCGTGTTCCGCGATGCGCTGGACCGCGGTTACCACACCAACAAGACCATCCTGTCCAATTACAAGCCGCCGTTCGAAGCCGATTGGAGCCCATACAAGGGCACCAAGTGGAACGAGAACGACGACACCCGCCTGCCGCTGGAAAAACTGCAGGCACTGGCGCGCAAGGTCTGCGAAGTGCCGGCCAACATCAAGGTGCACCCGCGGGTCGAAAAAATCCTGCAGGATCGCCGCTTGATGGCCGAAGGCAAGTTGCCGCTGGACTGGGGTATGGCGGAAACGCTGGCGTACGCGACACTGCTGACCGAAGGCTACTCCGTGCGTTTGTGTGGTCAGGACTCCGGCCGCGGCACGTTTTTCCATCGCCATGCCGTGCTGCACGACCAGAATCGCGAGCGCTGGGATGAAGGCACTTATGTGCCGTTGCAGCACCTGGCGCCGGATCAGAGCGATTTTGTCGTCATCGATTCGGTGTTGTCGGAAGAAGCGGTGATCGGTTTTGAATACGGATATGCGACGTCCGGACCGAAGGAACTGGTGATCTGGGAGGCGCAGTACGGCGACTTCGTCAACGGCGCCCAGGTCGTCATCGACCAGTTCATTGCATCCGGCGAGGTGAAGTGGGGCCGCATGTGCGGACTGACCATGATGCTGCCGCACGGTTACGAAGGCGCGGGTCCGGAACATTCCTCAGGTCGCATCGAGCGTTTCCTGCAATTGTGCGCGGACTACAACATGCAGATCTGCGTGCCGGCGACACCGGTGCAGATGTATTACCTGCTGCGCCGGCAGATGGTGCGGCCGCACCGCAAGCCGCTGATCATTTTTTCGCCGAAAAGCCTGCTGCGCCACAAGGAATCGGTGTCGCCGCTGGAGGAATTCGCCAACGACAAGTTCAATCCGGTCAACGAAGACTGGGATGCCCGCGAGATTGATCCGGAAAAAGTCGAACGCGTGATTTTCTGCAGCGGCAAGGTGTACTACGACCTGCGTGCCGAACGTCGTGCGCGGGGCATTGCCAATCTGCCTCTGGTGCGTATTGCGCAAATCTATCCGTTTGCGCATGAAGAGTTCCGTGCGCAGATCGTGCGCTACAAAAATGCCAAGGAAATCGTCTGGTGCCAGGAAGAACCGCGCAACCAGGGCTCGTGGCGGCATATCCAGCATTACCTGATGCGTCACCTGCTGCCGCACCAGAAACTGTATTACGCGGGACGTGATTCATCGGCTTCGCCGGCGGCCGGTTACAAGTCATTGCACGAAAAACAGCAGAAGGAACTCGTCGACCAGGCGCTGACACTGTCCGGTGGCAGCCAGCCGCGGGCCTTCAAGCCGCGGCCTCTCGCCGATGGCGAAGAGTTCTGAGTATCCTGCCAAGATACCAAAATCGTATAATTATTAAATTAAATCAAATATTTACGGAGTAATCATGCTCGTCGATGTGAAAGTGCCCCAACTCTCGGAATCAGTGGCCGAGGCGACCCTGGTGTCGTGGCACAAAAAAACCGGCGAATACGTCAAGCGTGACGAAAATCTGGTGGATATCGAGACCGACAAGGTCGTGCTCGAAACCCCGGCGCCGCAGGCGGGCGTGCTGGTGAAAATCGTCAAGGCCGACGGTGGTCTGGTCACCAGCAACGAAATCATCGCCACCATCGACACCGATGCAAAACCCGAGGCGGGTGCGGCTGCGCCTGCAGCGCCTGCTGCTCCCGCAGCTGCCACACCGGCAGCGGCCAAGGCCCCGGCAGCCGGCGCACCGGCGATGCCCGCGGCGCAAAAACTCGCTGCCGAAAAAAACATCGATACCGGCGCCTTGAGCGGCACCGGTCGCGGCGGTCGTGTCACCAAGGGTGATGTCATCCAAGCCGCAGAAGGCGGAGTAAATGCGGGCGGTGTAAAAACGGGAGTAACGACAGCGCCAGCAGCGGCGGCACCGTCACGGGTGATGCCCACCGTGGATCTTGGCGACCTGGGTGATCGTCCCGAGCAACGCGTGCCGATGTCACGCCTGCGCGCGCGTATCGCCGAACGTCTGGTGCAATCCCAATCCACCGCAGCGATCCTGACCACGTTCAACGAGGTCAACATGCAGCCGGTGATGGAGATGCGCAGCAGGTACAAGGACAAGTTCGAGAAGGAGCATGGCGTGAAGCTCGGTTTCATGTCCTTCTTCGTCAAAGCCGCAGTACACGCGCTGAAAAAATACCCGCTGGTCAATGCCTCGATCGACGGCAACGACATCGTCTATCACGGTTACCATGACATCGGCATCGCAGTGGGCAGCCCGCGTGGTCTGGTGGTGCCCATCCTGCGCAACTGCGACCAGCTGAGCCTGGCTGACATCGAGAAACAGATTGCCGAATTCGGCAAGCGTGCCCAGGACGGCAAGCTGACGATTGAAGAACTCACCGGCGGCACGTTCTCGATTTCCAACGGCGGTGTATTCGGCTCAATGCTGTCAACGCCGATCATCAACCCGCCGCAAAGCGCGATCCTCGGCGTACATGCCACCAAGGATCGCCCGGTGGCCGAGAACGGCCAGGTTGTGATCCGGCCGATGAACTACCTCGCACTGTCCTACGACCACCGCATCATCGACGGCCGCGAAGCCGTGCTGTCGCTGGTGGCGATGAAAGAGGCGCTGGAAGATCCGGCGCGGCTTCTGCTGGATATTTAAGGCGTGAGTGGTGAACGGGTGAACGAGTGAACGGGAAAACCCCGGACATTCGTCACCCGTTCACTCGTTCACCCGTTCACTCGTTCACCCGTTCACGGTTTAAAAATCATGTCCAAATCCTTTGATGTAGTCGTAATCGGCGCCGGTCCCGGCGGGTACATCGCCGCGATTCGCGCGGCTCAACTGGGGATGCAGGTCGCCTGCATCGACGAGTGGAGTACGCCCGAAGGTAAACCCGCACCCGGCGGCACCTGCACCAACGTCGGTTGCATACCGTCGAAAGCGCTGCTGCAGTCCTCGGAAAATTTCGACCATGCCGGCCATGCCTTCGCCGACCACGGCATTTCGGTCAAGGGGCTGTCGATTGATGTCGGACAGATGCTGGCGCGCAAGGACAAGGTCGTCAAACAGAACAACGACGGCATCCTCTATCTGTTCAAGAAAAACAAGGTCACTTTTTTTCATGGCACCGGTGCCTTTGCCGGCGGCGGTGCCGGCGCCTGGCAGATCCAGGTCTCGGGCAAAAGCGCGGAAGTGCTGACCGCGAAACAGGTGATCATCGCCACGGGTTCGAATCCGCGTGCCTTGCCCGACATGCCCTTCGACAACAAGCTGGTGCTCGACAATGCGGGGGCACTTGCAATTGCCGAAACTCCGAAAAAACTCGGTGTGATCGGCGCCGGTGTCATCGGCCTTGAAATGGGCAGCGTGTGGCGGCGGCTGGGTGCGGAAGTCACGGTGCTCGAAGCGCTGCCGGCTTTTCTCGGCGCGGTGGACGAGCAGGTGGCCAAGGAAGCGCAGAAAGTATTCACCAAGCAGGGCTTGGCGATCCATACCGGAGTCAAGGTCGGCAAGATCACGGCGAAGAAAAACGTCACCGTTGAATACACCGACAACGCCGGTGCGGCGCAGACACTGGTCGTGGATAAATTGATCGTGTCCATCGGTCGTGTGCCGAATACCAATGGCCTGAACGGTAATTCAGTGGGTCTCAAAATCGACGAGCGCGGTTTTGTCGCGGTCGACGGCGACTGCAAAACCAACCTGCCCGGCGTGTGGGCGGTGGGCGACGTGGTGCGCGGGCCGATGCTGGCGCACAAGGCGGAGGAAGAGGGCGTGGCAGTGGCCGAGCGTATCGCCGGCAAACACGGTCACGTTGATTTCAACACCGTGCCCTGGGTGATCTACACCTCGCCGGAAATCGCCTGGGTCGGCAAAACCGAACAGCAGCTGAAGCAGGAGGGCGTCAAATACCGGGCCGGTTCCTTTCCGTTCATGGCCAACGGCCGTGCCCGCGCGCTGGGTGACACGACGGGTTTTGTCAAATTCCTCGCCGATGAACGCACCGACCGCATCCTCGGCGTACACATCATCGGGCCGATGGCTTCCGAGCTGATTGCCGAAGCCGTGGTGGCGATGGAGTTCGGCGCGTCTTCCGAAGACATCGCGCTGATCTGCCATGCCCATCCTTCATTGTCCGAGGCGATGAAGGAGGCGGCACTGGCCGTCGACAACCGGACGTTGAATCTGTGAACCGGTGAGTCGGTGAACGGGTGAGTGGTGAACGGGTGAGTGGTGAACGGGTGAACGAGTGAAAAGCCGCCTCGGGTTCTCTCCCCCGTTGCACGGGGGAGGGACAGGGAGGGGGTATTCACCCGTTCTGCTCCGCCTCAAGTGTTCCCTTGACCCGTTCACTCCTTCACGCTTCTGCGGGCCTACCTGCGCCGATTGACAGACATGCCCCCGCCCTTCGAGGATTTCGTTTCCTTTCTCCGTGCGCGCGCCGCGGAACACGGCTTCATGCCCGATGCGGCGCAACTCGCGGCTGCCCGCGAACTGCAGCGGGTGCATGCCAACCTGCATGTGCAGCAGCGCCGCGGCCTGTTCAGCTTCCTGAGCCGCAATCGCGCCATCCGCGGGGTTTATCTGTGGGGCGGGGTTGGCCGCGGCAAAAGTTTCCTGATGGACCATTTTTTTGCCTACGTCCCCGACGTCAGCAAAAAGCGCGTGCATTTTCACCGCTTCATGCAGGAAATCCACAAGTCGCTGTTTGCCCACCAGGGCAACGAGGAACCGATGGCGCTGGTGGCGCGCGACATCGCAGCCGAAGTGCGGCTGCTGTGCCTTGACGAATTCCATGTCACCGACATCACCGATGCGATGCTGATGCGGCGTCTGCTCGAAGGTCTGATGGCCGAAGGTGTTGTGCTGCTGACAACATCCAATTTCGCACCACAGGAACTGTACTTGCACGGCCTGCAGCGCAATCAGTTCCTGCCGGCGATCGCCCTGATTCAGGAGCGCATGACCGTGGTCAATGTCGATGCCGGCACCGATTACCGGCTGCGTGAACTGGAAAAGGCCGGGACTTATCACATCGGAGCCGATGCCGAACGCCGCATTGACGACGCTTTCAGTCATATTGCTGGTGGTGCCGATGACAATGCGCCGCTGGACATCGAAGACCGGCTGATCCGCGTGCGGCGCCAGGCGCCGGGCATTGCCTGGTTCGATTTTCCCGAACTGTGCGCGGGGCCGCGCGGCAAACCCGACTACATCGAACTTGCGCGCCGTTATCACACCATTCTGCTGTCCGGCGTGCCGAGATTCACCGAAGCGGATGGCGACCAGTTGCGGCGGTTTGTGTGGCTGGTCGATGAGTTCTATGATCGGCGGGTGAAGCTGATGCTGGCGGCTGCGGTGCCGGTCGATGATCTGGTGGCCGATGCCGCCGACAGCGATGGTTTCCAGGCGCATCTCAACGCGTCGCTGAGGGAGCGGCTGGTGAGCCGACTCACCGAAATGCAGACGCGGCAGTATCTGTCCCAACCCCATTTACCCTGAAACCCTGAGGCCCCATGACACACACAAAAGCCTACAGAATATTCAATGAAAACAACAAGATAGAAGGGCGCATCAGTGACGTCCCGGTGGCCGATATCGGCCGCGGTGAAGTGGTGTTCCGCACCGCTTATTCCAGCGTCAACTTCAAGGATGCGCTGGCTGCGACCGGCGTCGGCGGCAAGATCATCCGCAACTATCCGCTGATCGGCGGGATTGATGCGGCGGGTACGGTATTCAGTTCCAGTGACGCGAGGTTCAAAGCAAATGATGAAATCATCTGCACCAGTTACGACATGGGTGTCGCGCATGACGGTGGTTTTTCGGAAATTTGCCGCGTGCCCGCGGACTGGGTGGTGCCGCTGCCCAGGGGCCTGACGCTGTTTGATGCGATGGCGCTGGGCACGGCGGGTTATACCGCAGGTCTGGCCGTCGAACTGCTGGAATTGAATGGCATGGCGCCGAACAACGGCAAGGTGCTGGTCAACGGCGCCACCGGCGGCGTGGCCAGCCTTGCCATCGACATGCTGGCGGCACTGGGCTACTCGGTGACGGCGGTGACCGGCAAAACGGCGGAACATGATTTCCTGCGCAAACTGGGCGCCGCCGAAATCCTCGATCGCGCAGCCATTGATTTAGGCGCGCGGCCCCTGGAAAAACCACTGTGGGCCGCGGCCTTTGATTCGGTCGGCGGCGATCAGCTCGGATGGCTGACGCGCACCATGCAGCCGCAGGGGCTGATTGCCAGCTTCGGCAACGCCGGCGGCATCGAACTCAAAACCAGCGTGCTGCCGTTCATTCTGCGCGGTGTGCGCCTGATCGGTGTCGATTCGGCGATGACGCCGATGGCTTTGCGCCGCCGTGTGTGGGCGCGGCTGGCCAGCGACCTCAAGCCGCGGCATCTCGCCGACATCGCCCACACCATCGCGCTCGACGAACTGCCGGGGTATTTCCAGCGCATGCTGAAGGGTGAAATCCGCGGCCGTGCCGTGGTCAGGATGTTGTAAGACCTCGCGGGTCATAATGACCCCGTGCGCGGATCCCGCCATTAAAACCACGGGACCGTGCCAACATCAGGAGGGGATATGGGCGCGTACGCGGATCTGCATCGCCGGTCGATCACGGATCGGGAATCGTTCTGGACCGAAGAGGCGCGGCGCATTCATTGGCACCGGCGTTTCGACCGGGTACTGGATTACAGCCGGCCGCCGTTTGCCCGCTGGTTTGTCGACGGCCAGACCAATCTTTGTTACAACGCGCTGGACCGTCACCTCGCGACGCGCGGCGACCAGCGGGCGCTGGTCTACATTTCCACTGAAACCAACAGTGAAAAAAGTTATACGTACAGCGAATTACATGCCGCGGTGAACGTGATGGCGGCAGTGATTGCCGCGCAGGGCGTCGGTCGCGGCGACCGCGTGCTGCTCTACATGCCGATGATTCCCGAGGCGGTGTTCGCGATGCTGGCCTGCGCGCGGCTGGGGGCCGTGCATTCGGTGGTGTTCGGCGGTTTTGCCGCGGCGAGTTGTGCCACGCGTATCGACGATGCAAAACCGAAACTGCTGATTACCGCGGACGCCGGACTGCGCGCCGGACGCGCAATCCACTACAAACCGCTGGTCGATGAAGCCCTGCGTCTGGCGCAGCATCCGCCGCAGCGCGTGCTGGTGGTCGATCGCGGCATCGACAAAAACTGGCAGCCGGTGTCCGGGCGCGACCTCGACTACGCTACGCTCGCCGGCGAACATGCCAGCGCGCAGGTGCCGGTGACCTGGCTGGAGTCCGGCGAGCCCTCGTACATCCTCTATACCTCCGGCACTACCGGTAAACCGAAGGGTGTTCAGCGCGATACCGGCGGTTATGCCGTGGCGCTGGCGAGTTCGATGGATCGAATTTACGGCGCCAGGCCCGGAGAAACCATATTCACAACCTCGGACGTCGGCTGGGTGGTGGGTCATTCGTACATCGTTTACGGTCCGCTGATCCACGGCATGACCACCATACTGTATGAGGGTCTGCCGATCCGTCCCGATGCCGGCATCTGGTGGAAAATCGTCGCCGAGCAGAAGGTCAGCGTCATGTTTTCTTCGCCGACCGCGGCACGGGTGCTGAAAAAGCAGGATCCGGCGTACTTGAAAAAATACGACCTGTCATCGCTGCGTCACCTGTTCCTCGCCGGTGAACCGCTGGATGAACCCACGCACCGCTGGCTGCATGATGCGCTGGGGAAACCGGTGATCGACCATTACTGGCAGACCGAAACCGGCTGGCCGATCATGTCGCTGGCGCCGGGCATTGAGCCTGCGAAGGTGAAATACGGCAGTCCGGGTTTTCCGGTGTACGGCTACGACCTGAAACTGCTGCGCGAATCCGACGCCAGCGAGGCCGGCCCGAACGAGAAGGGCGTGCTGACCATCACGCCGCCACTGCCGCCCGGCTGCATGACCACGGTGTGGGGTGATGACACGCGTTTTGTCGAAACTTATTTCCGCACCTTCCCGAAACAACTGCTGTACTCGACCTTCGACTGGGGGGTGCGCGATGACGACGGTTATACCTTCATCCTCGGTCGCACGGATGACGTGATCAATGTGGCCGGTCATCGCATCGGCACCCGGGAAATAGAGGAGGCCGTGCAGGCGCATGCCAATATTGCCGAAGTCGCAGTGGTTGGTGTTGCGGACGCTCTCAAGGGCCAGATGCCGCTGGCGTTCGCGGTGGTGAAAGACCTCTCGAGAATCGCTGGCGATGCGGGCCGCGCGGCGCAGGAGCAGGAGGTCATGGCCGTGGTGGATCGCCAGCTCGGCGGCATCGGGCGGCCAAAGCGCGTGTTGTTCGTGACGCTGCTGCCGAAGACACGCTCGGGCAAGCTGCTGCGGCGCTCCCTGCAGGCGCTGGCCGAGGGGCGTGACCCGGGCGATCTCACCACCATTGAGGATCCGGCGGCGCTGGAGCAGATCCGCGAGGTGCTGCGCAGCTGAATCAGCAGCAGGTCACCGGTCTGTGCAGTTAAAATTGGCGTCATGACTGCCGAAAAAAATCTCGCGGTGCATCCGGTGCGCAATGGCCTCGGCATTGTTGCACTGAAGGCGTTTGCGCCCGGCGTGACTGTTTGCCGGATCAGGGGCGAGGTCGTTACCGCCGAGGTGGTGTGGCAGTACTGGGACAATGATCCACGGCGCGGTGAAAACTGTTTTCGCTACGACGCCGATCATTACCTGGATCCAGAGGGTGAAATCGGCGCTTATGCGAACCATTCCTGCAATCCCAATGCCGGCATCGTCAAAACCGGTCGCCGCTTGTTGTTGCGGGCCATCCGGCCCATCGCTGTCGGCGATGAGGTCACCCACGACTACTCGACGCTGCTCGGTGCGGACGACGTGTGGAAAATGCGATGCAATTGCGGTGAGCCCGGCTGCCGGAAGATGGTCCGCAGTTTCAGCGCGCTACCGGCGGTGACGCTGCGCCGTTATCGGAGGCTGGGGATTATTCCGGATTTCATTCGGCAGACCGGTTAAGATGAGTAAAAGGGGGCTGCCGATCCAAGCTTCGCAAACCATTGCAGACCATGATAGGAGATGAACATGATGAATTTCAAAAAGAGTGCCGCGATCGCATTGGCGATGGGCATGCTGATGGCGGGTTTGTCGGCCTGCAAGAAGGAAGAGGGTCCGGCCGAACGCGCCGGCAAGGCGTTCGACAACGCGGTGCAAAAAGCCGGCGAAAAAATCGAGCAGGCCGGTGAAAAAATCCAGGATGCCGCGAATGAAGCAAAAAAATGAAGGGCAAATAAGGTAAACAAACAAGAACGGCAAACGATTTTTCAGGCATAAAAAAGGGGCGCATCGCGCCCCTTTTGTTTGTCCTGCCGGATTACAGCGGCCGGACCATCACCTTGCGCCACTTGATGGGGCCGCCCGGTGCATCCTTCGCGCCGTTGGCGAACTGCAGCGAGAACGGGCCTTCCTTGAACTGGCTGTTCGTGGTGCTGACGGTCACATTGCCGTTGAACTTGACCGTCAATTCCGGGCCGTTGGCATGGATCTCGAAGGTGTTCCATTTGCCGCCGGCCCTGGGATACGGAGCCTTGACTTGGGCGAAATTGACTATGGCGCCGGTGGTGTATTCCTGACCGGGGCGTTGGTCAAAAATATTGACCTCGTAGGAATTGTCAGCGCCGATTTTTTTGGGATCGGATGCGCGCATGAAAATGCCGCTGTTGGTCGTGGTGTCCGCCCAGAACTCGGCATAAATTTCAAAATTCCTGTAGGAGTTTTTGGTGACAAGATGCGAGGAACCCTTGGCCTTGTCGGCAACAATGGCGCCGCCCTCGGCGCGCCAGTTGGCGTCCCCGATGCGGTTGAAGTTTTCCAGACCTTTTTCACCGTCGATCAACGTGATCCAGCCTGGCGAGGATGTGCTGGCGCAGCCGGCAAGCAGCAGCGCGGCGGCAACCAGGACAATCGCATACAGTCGCTTCATTTTTTGTCTCCCCTGGATTTCCGGCGATCGGACGATCGTCAGGAATGGCGATTCTGCGCCGGTCCATGACATTGTCAACCGTTACAGATGTTGCGCTGCGGAGCAATTTTAATTGCGCAAATGCGCCGTCGCTTCCTCTTCCGCCCGCTGCTTGATTTCGTAGGCCATCGGGTTTTTCATTTCCTCGAGGATATGGCCGACGAGGCCGATGGCACGTGCCAGTACGCCGATGCCACGGACGATTTTCCACGGTAACTTGAGCTCGCTGGCAATCGCGCCGATGGCGCCGGTGGCGTTGACCGGCAGCGATTTGCCGTAAACCTTTTCCGCCTGCGCGCCGACTTTTTGCATCAGTTTCACATAAGGGCCGTCGTAACCCTGTTCGGCTGCGATGGCGAACAGCCGCGGCGCACGCGGATCCACCGGCTTGTGCAAGGTGTGACCGATGCCGGGGACGATTTGTTTTCGTGAGTGAAAGCGTTCAACGATCTGCACGGCGAGCTGGTCGAGGTCGGCATTGACGCCGGGATCGGGCAGGGCTTCCTGCAGCATGCGCGCCGCGGTTTCCATGCTGCCGACAAACACGCTGCCCAGCCCGCACAGACCGGCGGCGACCGCGGCCTGCATGGCTTCCGGCGCACCGGTGTAGGTCATGCGCGCGGCGATCGAACTCGGCGTCAGGCCGTGTTCAACCAGTGTCACCGCGATGGCATTGAACATCACGGACTCGCTCGACGTCGGCAGGCGGTCGGTGATTTCAAGAAAGGCCATGTCGCCCAGCGACAGCTTGCCGAGGATTTCGCTGCACAGGTCATGGCCCTTGACGGTGATGCGGTCAACAGCGCTCCAGGCGATGTCGGTGCGTATGGATTTGCGTTTTGCCATGTCTGATCCCCGGTTTTTTATGGTGCCGGGAAGCTTAACACCGGTAATTTTCTCCGGGTAAAACGCGGGGTTTGTTTTAAAATACCGCTGATACCGGAGTCCACCATGCAAATGTCCGTCAAGAAACAATCGGCGCCCGCCGCCAGTCCGTCGCAGACACTCAGCGCCTTTCTCGCATCGATCCGTTATGAAGATCTGCCGGAGCCGGTCGTGGCGCGCACCGAAGAGTTGTTTCTCGACTGGTTCGCCTCGGCGCTGGCCGGCAAGGGCGCGCGGCCGGTATCGACGATCGCTGCGTTTGCCGCTGCGATGGGGCCCGGGGACGGTACCGCCGAGAATCTGTTGACCCGCAAACACACGTCGCCGTTGTTTGCGGCGCTGGTCAACGGCGCTGCTTCGCATTTTGTCGAGCAGGATGATCTGCACAACAGTTCGGTGCTGCATCCGGGTACGGTGGTGTTTCCCGCTGTGCTGGCCGCGGCGCAGGATGTCGGCGCCACCGGCAGGGATCTGATTGCAGCCGCGGTTGCCGGTTATGAATGCGGTGTGCGTGTCGGCGAATTTCTCGGCCGTTCGCATTACAAAATATTTCACACCACCGGCACCGCGGGCAAACTAGCCGCCGCCGCCGGTGTGGCGCATGTGCTGAAACTCGATGCCGGCAAAATGCAGCATTGCCTCGGTTCCGCCGGTACGATGGCCGCAGGATTGTGGGAATTCCTGCGCGATGCCGCGGATTCCAAACAACTGCATACCGCGAAAGCGGCGGCCGACGGCTTGATGGCGGCATACATTGCCCGTGACGGTTTTACCGGCGCGCGCGACATACTCGAAGGCAGGCAGGGCATGGCCGCAGGCATGTCCAGCGATGCCGATGCGCGCTGGCTGGTCGACGGCCTGGGTACACGCTGGGCGACGGCTGAGACTTCGTTCAAGTTCCATGCGTCCTGCCGCCACACCCATCCCGCAGCGGATGCCCTGCAGACCTTGATGCGGCAGCACCAGCTCAAGGCGGATGACATCGTGAAGGTGACTGCGCATGTGCACCAGGGAGCGATCGATGTGCTGGGGCCGGTGACCGATCCGCAGACCGTGCATCAGTCCAAGTTCTCCATGGGTTTTGTGCTCGCGATGATTGCCACGCTGGGTCGTGCCTCACTCGCGGACTTTACTGAAAAATCAATTAAAAATAATGAGTTACGTAAATTTCATGACCGTGTGACGATGGTTTTTGACAAAGATATCGATGCCGCCTACCCGCGGCGCTGGATCGGCCGCGTGACAGTGCAGACCGGTGACGGGCGTACGCTGGAGTGCAGGGTAGAAACGCCCAAGGGCGACCCGGAGAACACGCTG
The DNA here is from genome assembly GCA_019744975.1 of Burkholderiales bacterium. GTDB lineage: Bacteria > Pseudomonadota > Gammaproteobacteria > Burkholderiales > SG8-41. The sequence continues at coordinate 58,552 of JAIETP010000027.1, read as the reverse complement.
TCACGCCCTGAACTGGAAGACAAGGCGCAGCGGCTGGTCGCCTACTCCGGCGCCGCGACGGCTGGTGAAATGCAGGAGATCATTGCGCGCATCTGGCGTTTGCACAACGAAGTGACTGTGCGCGATTTCCTGGCACGACAGTGACCGGCGAGCAGCGGTTGTCCATGCGCCGCAAGATATCCATCATTGTGATCGTGCTGCTGCTGGCGGCGCTGACCTTGTTCATGCTGCGGCCGGCAAACGTTGCCGTGCAACTGATCAGCGCAGTGCCTGCCGATATCCAGACCAGCGTGGTGGCGAGCGGCCGGGTGCTGGCCCCGTCACGGGTCGACATCGGCGCGACGATTACCGGCAGGGTTGAGACGGTGCGGGTGCGCGAGGGCGCGCGCGTGGCTGCCGATGAAATTCTGGTCGAACTCGACCCGCGTGAACTGAAAGCTGCCGTGGCCCAGGCTGAGGCTGCGGTGACCAGGGCGCGGGCGCGGGTGTCTTCGGTGAAAACCCTGGCCTTGCCTATGGCGCAGGCTGCACAACAACAGGCCTTGGCCAATCTCACGCTGGCCGAACGCGAAGCACAGCGTGCACGCGACTTGCTGGCGAAGGGCTTTGTCAGTCGCTCGCGTGTGGACGATGCGGAGCGGCAGCTCGATGTGGCGCGAAGTCAGCTCGAAAGTGCGCGTGCGCAGACGACTGCGCAGTCCGCCGCCGGCGCCGAAGCGCAGCAGGCGCAAAGCCTGCTGGTCGAGGCCGAAGCCGCGCTTCTGCTTGCGCAGGCGCGGCTGTCACAAACGCTGATTCGCGCGCCAGCCGCCGGGGTGGTGCTTGAGCGCCTGATCGAGCCCGGCGATATTGCCCAGCCGGGGCGGAAAATGATGACCCTGGCGCTCGACGGGCCGGTGCGGCTGATCGTACAGGTCGACGAGAAAAACCTGCCTCTGATCAGGACCGGGGCCGTGGCAACGGCTGCCGCTGATGCGTTTCCGAACGAGCGTTTCGAGGCGGTGGTGAATTACGTGTCGCCAGGCATAGATGCCGCGCGCGGCACGGTGGAGTTGCGACTCGATGTGCCCAAACCGCCGCCGTTGCTGAAGTCCGACATGACCATTGCCATGGACCTGCAGGGTCCCCTGTTGAAGCAGGCCATTATGCTGCCGGCCGACAGTGTGCGGCAGTTGCAGACCGATGCGCCTTGGCTGCTGGTCGAGCGCGACGGCGTGGCAGTCAGGGTGGCTGTGCGCACCGGCCTGCAGTCCCAGGGGCGCGTTGCAATCATCGAGGGCCTCAAAGCCGGTGAGCACGTGATCATCAATCGCGACGTGGAGGCCGGTGCCCGCGTCCGCGACCTGCGATGACCGCCCTGGGTTTTGAGTTGACGGTGGCCTTGCGCTTCCTGCGCGAGGGCCGCATGCAGACTGCATTGACCGTCGGTGGCGCCGGGATCGGCGTTGCGGTCATTTTTTTCATTACCGCCGTTCTTGCCGGTGTGCAGGCGGATCTGATCAGACGGGTGACCGGCGCACAGCCGCATATCGTGGTGAAGCCGCCTGAAGAAACGGTGGCGCCCCTGATCGCCGGCGGCATCGAGCTACCGCGCATATTTTCACTGCAGGCACGCCCCCAGCGGCTGACCACCATCGACGGCTGGCAGACCCTGTTGCAGGCCGTGGAGCAGACAACGGGGGTCAGGGCAGTGGCGCCGGTCGCATCGGGTTCGGCACTGGGCATCAAGGGCGATGCCTCGCGCTCGGTGGTGCTGCTGGGCACGGAGCTGGAGCGTTACCTGCGCGTGGTGCGCCTTGATGACAAGATCAGCGCCGGCGTACTGCAGCTCGGTCCGGGCGATGCCCTGATCGGTATCGAGCTGGCAAAGGATCTGGGTGCCGTGCTCGGCGACCGGATTCGTGTGCAGTCCGCGCAGGGCGGCAGCGAAGTGTTCCGTATCCGCGCATTGCTTGATCTTGGCTCGCGGGAGTTGAACCGCCGCTACGTCTATATCGACTTGCGCGCCGCCCAGAGCCTCTTGGGCATTCCGGGCCGGGTGACCAACCTTGACGTCTCGGTGCTGGAGATGATGAAGGCGGAAGAAGTGGCGGCCCGGCTGCGTACGCAATCCGGCCAGTTGATCGAGGACTGGATCCAGACCAACACCTTCATTTTTACCGCGATCAACAACCAGAACATCATGACCACGCTGATCAAGGTGTTTATTTCGATCGTCGTGGTACTGGGCATCGCCAGCGTGCTGGTGGTGTCGGTCGTGCAAAAGCGCAAGGAAATCGGCATTCTGCGCGCGGTCGGCGCAACACGGCGGCAGATGCTGCGCGTGTTCCTGTGGCAGGGGGTCATCGTCGGCGTGGCGGGCGCGCTGCTGGGTTCGATGCTGGGATACCTGCTGATCGTGGTGTTCAGCCATGTGTTGCGCGATGCCGAAGGCCGGGCACTTTTTTCGCTGGATTATGACGTTCAGCTGATCGGCATTGTTATCCTCGCCGCCGCTGCGCTCGGCCTGCTCTCCGCGGCCTTGCCGGCCCGCAATGCCGCACGGCTGGATCCCGCGCAGGCGATCAGAGGCTGAGCGATGGCCGGCGGCGAACCACTGGTACGGCTGCAGGGTTTGCGCAAAACCTACAACACAGGCCTGCCTAACGAAGAGGAAGTGCTGCATGGCATTGACCTCGCCATCCAGCCGGGTGAATTTACCGCGTTGATCGGACCTTCGGGGTCGGGTAAAAGTACGCTGTTGAACAACATCGGCTTGCTTGAAGCCGCTTCCGGAGGCAGTTACCACCTTTCAGGCCGTGACGTGACCGGCTTCAATGATGATGAGCGCACCAACGCCCGGCATGCGGTGCTGGGTTTCATTTTCCAGTTTCACCACCTGCTGCCTGCATTCACGGCGCTGGAAAACGTGATGATGCCGGGGCTGATCGGACAGCGGCGCGGCGCCGGCGCTGATGGCGGCCGGCGGCTGGCCACCGACTTGCGTGCCCGCGCCGCGACGCTGCTTGACGCTGTGGGTTTGAGCAAAGCCCATGACAAGAAGCCGCAGGAGCTGTCCGGAGGCATGCAGCAGCGCGTGGCGATTGCGCGTGCGCTGGTACAGGAACCCCAACTGGTGCTGGCAGACGAGCCCACCGGAAATCTCGACACGGCCACCAGCGACAGTATTTTTGCCTTGCTGCGTCGTTTTAACCGCGAATTCGGTACGGCATTGCTGATTGTCACCCATGATCCAAGACTGGCCGCGCGCTGCGATCGCATCGTTGAACTGGTGGATGGTCGTATTGCCGGTGACCGGGCGAACGTCGTGTCACAGTGATGACGCTTTGTTATCGCCGGCTATTGACACCGCATGCGCCGGTGTTTGGTGGTCTTGGCCCCTTCGGCAGTCCATTCAATGGCCCGTTTGCCGGTTATCAGGCAGGCAGCGGTCCCTGCCCCCCGCATCGCCAGCAGGCGGTGAACTGGCCTTCAATGGTTTCATTGCAATGCGGACATGACCAGTCCGGGCCGGCATGAATACGCGCCAGTGAGCCGCTGAGGAAATTCCGCAGCAGCTGGTCGGCTTCATCGAGGCGGCTGTCGTCGGTAATCCATACCGCGCAGACGTCTACCGGCAATTCGCCCCAGCCCCCGGTGAGGAAGTCGCCGCGGACCAGGGCATCTATTCCATGCGACTCCAGAAAACCGCGGATCAGGTGGGCTTCGGTGATGTGCCGGGCGTTGTGGACGCGTTTCATGATGTGGTCAAGAGTACGCCATGGACTTTACCAGGGCAATTCGGGGCGGGTGCGGGGGTAGGAGTTCGACAGGGGGGCTGGTAACATCCAGCGGTTATCCATTCCGGAGGGAAATGCCATGGCGGTATTGCGCTTGCTGAGCGCCGGGGCGGCACAGGCTGTTTGTGAGCAGGTGATCGCCGGATTGCGACGTGACGGACATGAGGTCGAGGCCGCGTTCGGCGCGGTCGGCGCCATGAAGGCGCGCATGGTCGGCGGCGAGCCGGTCGACGTCATCGTCCTCAGCGCGCAACTGATCCAGGACCTGGTTTCCGGTGGAATGGTGGCCGTGTCTTCGGTGACTGACATCGGCAAGGTCGGCACCGGCGTCGCGGTACGCGCCGGCACACCCTTGCCTGAAGTACGCAGCCGCGAAGCGCTGCGCGGCAATATTCTTGCCGCCTCGGTCATCGTCTGTCCGGATCCGGCAACGGCGACGGCGGGCAAGATCGTGATGAAACTGATGGAGCGTCTCGGCGTGGCTTCCCAGGTCGAGGACCGTATGCAGTTTTTCCCCAACGGCAATGCGGCGATGAACTGGCTGGCGGCGAGCAACGGAAATTTCGAGCTGGGCATCACCCAGAACACCGAAATACTGCCGATTGCAGGGGTGACTTATGTCGGCCCGCTGCCCGATGAGTTCCAGATGAAAACGGTCTACACCGCGGGTATCGCCGCACGCGCCGCACAACCCGAACTGGCGCGCGAATTTGTGCGTCGTCTGACCGCCGCGGAGTTCCGGCCCAATCTGCGCGGGGCTGGTTACGAAATTGATTTCTGAATGTTCTGAATGCGGATGCGACAACGCAGAAAACGCAGTTGTGCATCACGCGCTTCACGTACGCGGAACGGGTTTTTTACAGAGGATATGGCGCTGTCAAATACCGGCGCTGCCAGATACCGGCGCTGCCAGATACCGGCGCTGCCAGATACCGGCCAGTCAGATAATATGGCACCTGCAGTCTATCACTTCATTTGCGGAAGCGGGAGCCCGGCGTGTAAAACGCCGTCAACGTCGCAATCCCTGCGCGTGTATTAACCGGAGAACTCCATGAACCGCATCGTGCATTTGGCGCTGAAAGTTGAAGACCTCGAAAAGACCACCGAGTTCTATCAAAAGGTTTTCGGCTTCGAGGAAGTCGAGACCAAGAAGACGCGCGACCACATATCCCGCCACCTCACCGACGGTGACCTGGACTTCACGCTGATCAAATATGACGCCGGTACCCAGTCGGCGGAATCCAAGGCTTCCGGCGCGGGACCGTGTATTCATCATTTCGCGATCGAAGTCGAAGATGTTGAAAAATATGCCGCCGAAATCCAGAAATACGGCTGCACCATCATCAGCGATCCGGGCGTGATCCCGGTCAAATTCCGCGCTCCCGGCGGGACCACCGCCGAAATTGTACCGGTGGGCCGTTACAAGCGGACAAAACGCGGCTGAACCTGTCGCATGCAAGTGCCGGGTAACCGCAGGAGGAGCAAGGCGTGGCGCAAGCAAAATGGATGAAGGGTGATGTCGTGTCCGGTGCAGTGCTGGCCGCGCTGGGCGTGTACATCGTCAGCGAAGCCTGGCGCTGGGATTACAGTACTGCGGAAGGCCCGGGCCCCGGGTTTTTTCCGTTGTGGTACGGCATTGCCATGGTGGTGCTGTCACTGGTTCTGGTGCTGAGTTCGGCATTTTCCGCAACGGCCGGAAAAACCACGGACTGGGGCGGGATCGGGCGCGCGCTGACGGTGTGGGCGGCTTTTGCCCTGGCCATCGTGCTGATGAAGTTGATCGGTTTCCTGACCGCGCTGGCATTGCTGACCCTGTTCGTGGTGGCGGTGCTGTATGGCCGGCCGCTGAAAGTGGCGCTGGCCGCGGCCATCGGCAATGCCGCTGGTTTTTACCTGGTGTTCGGACTGGCGCTGCAGCTCGACCTGCCGGCCGGACCATTGGGGTTCTGACATGGAAGTCCTGACCAGCCTGGGCCACGGTTTTGCCGTCGCTTTCGCGCCGCTGAACCTGTTCTGGTGTTTTGTCGGTGTGTTCCTCGGCACCGTGGTGGGCGTGTTGCCGGGCCTCGGACCCGCGGCGACCATCGCGATGCTGCTGCCGCTGACCTTCAGCATGCCGCCGACCACTGCGGTGATCATGCTCGCCGGCATCTATTACGGCGCCAAATACGGCGGCTCGACCACGGCTATTCTGCTCAACGTGCCCGGTGAGTCGGCATCGGTGGTGACCTGCCTCGACGGTTACCAGATGGCGCGCAAGGGGCGGGCCGGGGCTGCGCTTGGCATTGCCGCGATTTCCTCCTTCATCGCCGGCACCGTGGGTGTGATCGGCCTGATGCTGCTGGCGCCGCCGCTGGCGAAGTTCGGGCTGTCGTTCAGCTCGCCCGAATATTTTGCGTTGATGGCGATGGGGCTGGCGATGGTGGTGCTGCTCGCGGGGGCATCAATGGTCAAGGCCTTGCTGGCGATGCTGGTGGGACTGTGGATCGCCAGCATGGGCATCGACCTGTTCAGCGACGCATCGCGTTTCACCTTCGGCCAGTCCGAACTCCTGGACGGTGTGGATTTTGTCATTGTCGCCATCGGCGTTTTTGCGCTGGGCGAAGTGTTCGGCAACATGGAAAAACGCGGCGAGGGCACCATGCTGCCGGTGCCCAAGGGTCTGCGTAATCTGTTGCCGACCATGGCTGAATTGAAAGCCTGCCGTTTTGCTTTTCTCAACGGCTCGATCATCGGCTTCATCATCGGTGTGTTGCCGGGCGCCGGCTCGACGGTGGCATCGTTCATTTCCTACGGCATCGAAAAAGCGGTGTCCAAACATCCGGAGAAATTCGGTACCGGCGTGCCCGAGGGTGTGGCCGCACCCGAAGGCGCCAACAACTCGGAAACCGGTGGCGCCATGGTGCCGCTGCTGACGCTGGGCATCCCCGGCTCCGGCACCACGGCAATCCTGCTCGCGGCATTCATCCTCTGGGGATTGCGCCCGGGACCCCTGATGATCCAGGACAACCCGGAACTGTTCTGGGGGTTGATCGCCAGCATGTATGTCGGCAACATCATGCTGCTGGTGCTGAATCTGCCGCTGATCCCGCTGTTTGCGCAAATCCTCAAGCTGCGGGAATATTTCCTTTACCCGATCATTTTCGGCATTTCGATCGTCGGCGTGTATTCAGTCTCGGGCAGCCTGTTTGATTGCTGGTTGCTGGCAGTCTTCGGCCTGCTCGGTTACGTGATGCGGCGGCTGGATTATCCGTCGGCGCCGCTGATCCTCGGCCTGGTGCTCGGCGATTCGATGGAACGCGCGCTGCGCCAGTCGCTGATGATGTCGCAGGGCGATCTCGGCATCCTGGTGTCTAGACCGATTTCGGCGGTGATGTTACTTTTGACCATTGCACTGCTGTTTCTGCCGCTGTTCCGCAAGGCCAATGCATGGCGTATCAAGGCAATCGAAGAAAACGGTTAAGTATGAATGTAATGAGAATTCCATGAATAATGACAAAAACATGCCTCTGGCGAGGCTGTCATGTTTTTGGAAAATATCAATAAGTACAATTTCAACACAACGAGGAGAACACAAAATGAAACTACGTTCATCGATGGTTATTGCGGCCTGCGCGGCAGCCCTGGCGGCAGCCCCGGCCTGGGCCCAGTTCAAACCGACCAAGCCGGTCGAATTCATCGTACACACCGGTCCCGGTGGTGGCGCCGATGTGCTGGCACGGTTTATCGCGCAGGTGGTCGAGAAGGAAAATCTCGCCCCGGTGCGTTTCCAGGTCAACAACAAGTCCGGCGGTGGGGGGCTGACGGCGATGGCTTATGTCGCCGAGAAAAAGGGCGACACCCATGCCATCGCCGTATTCACCGGCAACTGGCTGACCAACCCGCTGACGCGCGCCGAGGCCAAGTACACGGTCAAGGACATGACGCCGGTCGCGCGCCTGGTGCTGGAGCCGGCGCTGGTGGCGGTGAAGGGTGATGCGCCGTACAAGACACTGAAGGACTTCATCGAGGCCGCGAAAAAAGCGCCGGGCACGATGAAGCAGTCGGGTGGTTCGATCACCAGCCGCGACAACGTGGTGCGCCAGCTGCTGATGAAGGAGAGCGGTTCCAGCTGGGCCTATATCTCCTTCCCGGGCGGTGGTGAGCGTATTGCCGCGCTGCTTGGCGGCCATGTCAACATGATGGTGGTGGAACCGCAGGAAGCCGGGGAGCACATCAAGGCCGGCAACATGCGGGTGATCGCCCAGGTTTCCGACAAACGCCTGGCCGGTTTTCCCAACGTGCCGACCATCAAGGAAGCTGGTTACGACATTCCGAACGTGCCGCAGGTGCGCGGCATCGTGATGCCCGCCGGCGTGGCCCCCGATGTGCTGGCCTATTACGAGGATCTGTTCCTGCGTATTACCAAAACGGCGACCTGGCGCAAATACCTCGAAGAGCAGCAGTTCGAGGATGGTTACATGAAGTCCGCAGAACTGACCAAGTTCTTCGATGTTTATTCCGATCAGATGCGCGGTATCCTCAAAGAAGCCGGCGCCAAGGTCGTGCGCTGAGTCGCAACGTAACGTGCCCCGGCAACGGGGTGATTTTGGCGGGGGTATGCAGCTGACGGGCTGCCGGCCCCCGTTTCTTTATTGGAATGATTGAACAGGCGATGACCGTAAAATTACCCGAAGTAGCCGTAGCCGAAAAACTGGCCGACCAGGCCATCGCACTGACCGCAGGGAAAGTGCCCGAAGCCGTGCGCGCCCGCGCCGAAGAATTGCTGATTGATGTCGTCGGCCTGTGCGTGGCGGCGCGTGATACCGACTATGTGAAAGCAGTGATCGCCGGTGTTGATGCCGGTGGACCCTGCACGGCCATCGGGCACACGCAGACATTTTCGGCCGAGGCCGCGGCGCTGATCAACGGCACCGCGACCCATGGCGAGGATTTCGACGACACTTTCGAAGGCGGACCGGTGCATTCGAGCACGGTCATCGGACCTGCGGTGCTGGCGGCTGCTGAACGGTTTGCTTGTGATGGTCGTGATGCATTGGCGGGTTTTGTCGCGGGTGTTGAAACCCTGTGCCGGATGTCGATGGTGATTCCGAAGGCGATCCACAAATCCGGCTTCCACCCGACCGCGGTGCTCGGTGCGATGGCGGCGACCGTGGCGGTGGCGCGTACGCTGAAACTGAACAAACAACAGACCGTGGATGCACTGGGCATCGCCGGCAGCATGGCCAGCGGCATCATTGAGTATCTCGCGGAAGGGGCGTGGACCAAGCGCCTGCACGCCGGCTGGGCGGCGCAGGTCGGCATCCAGGCCTGCCGCCTCGGGCAACAGGGCTTTCTCGGGCCGCGCACGGTGTTCGAGGGTACGCACGGTTTGTTAAATGGTTTTGCCCGCGCCACTGAAGGCAATTACGATGTGCTGACCCGCGATTTCGGCAGCGACTGGTACACCTCGCGCATCACCTTCAAACCCTATGCCACCGGCACCATGAACCAGCCCTACGTGGATTGTGCGCTGCGCCTGGCGAAAAAAGGATTTTCCGCGGAAGACGTGGCCGATGTGTTGTGCGAAACCGCGGAAGGTTATGTGCACCGTCTGTGGGATCCGCTGCCGTCAAAACACCGCCCGGCCAATGAATACGCGGCGAAATTCAGCGCGCCCTTCAACATCGCGGTGGCCTTTGTCACCGGCGGCGCGGGGCTGGCGGCCTTCACCGAAAAGACCGTGCGTGACGAACGCATACTCGCACTGGCTTCGAAAGTAAAATACGTCGTTGATCCCAAAAATCCATACCCCAAGGCTTATACCGGCCATGTGCGGATGACCTTGAAGGACGGCCGCGTGTTCGAGGAGCGTCAACCGCATATCCGCGGCGGCGTGCAGGAGCCGCTGTCGCGTGCCGACATCGAGGACAAGTTCCGGTTGAATGCGCTGTTCGGCGGCTGGAGCGAGCAGCAGTGCGCCGCTTTTCTGAAATCAGTGCCCGGGTTTTTTGACGGCAAGCTGGATCTGAATTCCCTGCGCACCTGAGCCATGATATAAAAATATACAATAAAAACAATAGGTTATGTTATAACTGTGACCTGACATCCGCCTTTCACGGAGAACCCATGAACAAACGCCTGAGCATCGACATCGTTTCCGACGTGGTTTGACCTTGGTGCTTCATCGGCAAGCGCAAGCTGGAAATCGCGCTGAAGCAGTTCGCTGAACTGTATCCCGATGAAGAACCGCCGGCCGTGCGCTGGCTGCCGTTTCAGTTGAACCCCGATTTGCCGGAGTCCGGAATCCCGCGCCTGGAATACATCCGGCAAAAATTCGGCGACAAGGACCACAGCCGTTACCAGCGCGTGGCCAATGTCGGCAGGACCGTCGGGCTGGACATGCAATTCGAAAAAATCGCCGTGCAGCCCAACACAGTGAAGGCGCACCGGCTGCTGCATCATGCCGGCGGGCTGGGCAAACAGGACGCGGTGGCGGAGGCGCTGTTCCGCGCCTATTTCATCGAGGGTGCGAACCTGACCGACAGCGCCGTGCTCGCCGATTACGCGGCGCAGGCCGGACTGGATCGTGACGGGACGCTGAAATATCTGGAGAGCGGGGCGGATGCCGACGTGATCCGCAGCGCCGATGTCGAGGCGCGCAATGCAGGCGTCAACGGCGTACCGTTTTTCATTTTCAACCGCAGCATCGGCATGTCCGGCGCGCAGGATCCCGAAGTCTTGCTGCAGGGGATGCAGCAGGCGATGGCTGGCGCAAAGACCGCGTAGCGCAGAATCAACCTCGGGAGAATTCCTTCGGGCGCGTACCTGCCGCTTTACTCCAGGTACTGAGCATTCCAGCGCACGTACAGGGCATACGCTGCCGCTTTCATGGCGTATTTGTCGGCGTAGTCCTTGGGGTCCAGCGGGTCGAACACGTAGTAATTGGCGCGGTTGTTTGATGCATTGATGAAGTGGCGGATCTTGTCCGGCAGCGTGTAGGGGGGCTGCCACTCGAAATCGTCCTGCGCTTCGTAGTGCAGGAATACCGGCAGGATCGGGATTCCCGTCCGGATTGAGACATCGAAGGCCCCGGATTTGAATTCCTTGTGCAGGCGCCGTCCCTTGCAGCCCCCTTCAGGATAGAGCGCGATGTTGCGGCCGGCGTTGACGGCGTCCACCATGGTCTGGATGACCTGCTGCCGCGATTCGGGATTGTCGCGGTCCACGAACAGCGTACCCGCCGTCTTCGCAATCCGCCCCGCGATGAACCAGTCCTGCACCTGGAGTTTGGCCAGGGACACCACGTTGAATACCGCCGGGATGCCGATGTCCTCGAAAGCCGAGGGATGATTGGCGATGAGAATGTAGCGCTGGGGCAGACGCCGGCGATTTTTTTGATGAACGCGGATGTCGACGTCGAGTGCGCGCACGAAAGTCCTGCACCAGACGGGGAACAGGTGCGCCACCGGATGTTTGCCGGGCCACGGCAGCCAGGCCAGCACATAAACCAGCAGGCTGACCAGGATGAAATCCATCCAGCCCAGGAATTTCCGCAGCAATCGCAGCAGCAGCAACATCTCCTTTATTCCCCCTTATCCCCTCGTCGGCGCGGTTGTTCCAGCCTGACCCTGCAGCAGGAAATTGCGCACGACCCGGATCTGGTCATCGCTCATCAGCGCCGGTGCGTGACCGATGCCTGCAAATTCGACCAGTTCCGGCCGCGGGCCGCGCTGCGTCATCTGCACGGCAATGTCTTTTTGCAGCAGATCGGATAACGCGCCGCGCAGCAGCAGTGTGGGACAGCGGATCGTGTCGTAGTAATTCCACAGCTCGATGTCGCGGGCCTGCGCCTTTTGGAAAGGCAGGGCAATGCCCGGATCGTAATTCATGCTCCAGCTGCCGTCGTCATGCTGTTTTGAATTGTGTACGGTCAAATGCCGCCATTGCGCATCGCTCAGTGGTCCGAACGGTGCGAGTGTAATGCGCAGCCAGGCCTCGGTTTCTTCGAGGCTTTCGAAGCGCAGAATCTTGCTGACGTAGCTGCCGATGCGTTCCATCGCCGCTTTGGGGATGACGGCGCCGACATCGTTCAGCACCAGACGTTTGATCGGTGTTTCAGGGCGTGATGCGAGCAGCATGCCGAGCATGCCGCCCATCGAGGTGCCGACCCAGGAAATATCGTTGCTGCCGATGGCGGTGACACGCGCGATCAGCGCCGTCATGTCGGCCATGTATTGCGGATAACAGTAATCGTCGGGGTTGGTCAGCCAGCTGCTTTTGCCGCGTCCGGCAATGCTCACCGAAACCACGCGCAGTTCGTTCTGCAGTGCTGCGGCCAGCGCATCAAAATCGCGGCAGTTGCGCGTCAGGCCGTGCACGCAGATCACCACGCGCGGATTTTCTGCATCACCCCATTCGGTGTAATGCAGTTGGTGAAACCCGCGGCTGTCCAAACCCTGGATGTACTGCTCTTTCATCATAAGTATTTGATTTTATTGTATTATTTTACGCCGAACAGGATCAGGCTGCCGATGCCGGTACCGATCATGACGAGCAGATGGAACAGGCTCCACAGCCGGTAACGCCGGCCCAGCGTATCAGGCATTTCATTGGCAAGCAGGAACAGGCGTTTGTCGCGAGGCCGGCGCAAGAGATGTACTCCTTCGACGTGTTTGTTCATTTGTGATGCGCGCTGATTGCGGATTTCGCGCGCAGCCTGCAGGCGGGCCAGTTCCCATTCCTTCATGTCGATGGTGCCGTCGCGGTTCAGGTCGAAGCGTTCGTTCAGCGCCTGCTGGTCGCGTTTCCAGTCGTCGATCAGCAGGCGGATTTCCTCGCGTTCATCGGCATGGCCGCCGACGTTGCCGCTGTGGGTGACGAACTCCCCTAGCGCGTAGAGTACTTCCCCGGGCATCAGCAGCCATTCGGTGTGGCGATAGGGTTCCTCGATCCAGGTCCGGTGGTTGCTGGTGACCACTTCCGCGTTCTCAGGTGAAATCACGCAGGCGCCGGTATCGTCGACCAGCAGGAAATGGGCGACGCTGGTGCCCTGGTCTATGGTTTGCCACTTGTTGTCGGATTTCTGCTCTTCGATTTCGTAGCGGTACCAGCAGCAGGGTTTGCGCCCGAGTTTGCTGATGACCGGCTCGCCGTCGACCGGTTCGCCGCGGCCGATCAGTTCGACATAACCCTGGGCGGCGGAGGCGACCTTGGATGTGGGCAGGTCGTGGATCTGGCGGTAACGGCGGTGATTGCCGAGCCAGGCGAAAAAACTGACGCCGCACATCGCCAGCAGCGCCCAGGGCCATGCCGCGGGTGTTTCCGTTTTGACGGCAACAATGATGATGAAAAAATGCGCCGCGCCCGAGAGCCACCAAGGGCCGTGCGTACGTGTTTTACCGAACATGTTGCGCGATGGCGCAGATCAGCACATCAGGAGCCGAACAGCTGCTTGACGTCGACGTCCTTTTTTTCTTCCTCGGTGAACTCCAGCAGCTGCGCTTCCTTGAAATTGAGCAGCCGCGCGATGATCGCGTCCGGAAACTGTTCAATGCGCACGTTGTTGACGTTGACCGACTCGTTGTAGAACTCGCGGCGGTCGGCAATCGCGTTTTCAAGGCTGGAGATGCGCGTCTGCAACTGCTGGAAGGTCTGGTTGGCCTTGAGATCAGGGTAAGACTCGGCCAGCGCGAACAGGCTGCCCAGCGCAGCACGCAAACCGCCTTCGGCCTGGCCCAGCGCGGGAACGTTCTGCGCTTCGCGCGCGGTGAACACCTTGGAGCGTGCCTCGATGACGCGGGTCAGCGTGTCCTGCTCGAATTTCATGTACTGCTTGCAGGTCTCGACCAGCTTGGGCAGCTCGTCGTGGCGCTGCTTCAGCAACACGTCGATATTGGCCCAGGCCTTGGTGACGTTGTGTTTGATCTGGACCAGGCTGTTGTAGATCGTGACGCCGTAGACGGCGATGATGATCAGGATGCCTAGTGTGATTATTGTGCCTATGCCCATGGTGTTTCTCCCTGTGCTTTTTTGTGAGTGCTGGAGGGATTGTATAGCAGGGGCGGGGTGGGGAAACGTGTTGTAGATACCGTTATCCGAGTCAAGCGTGATGTAGCGTTGGATCGAAGGGCTTGCCGGATTTGAGTATGGCCTGAGCGATGGTGACGAGTTTACGCATCAGCGCGACGATGATCACCTTGGGTGGCTTGCCCGCGGCTTTAAGCCGTTGCACGAAGGGTGCGAAGGCGGCACAGCGGCTGTAGGCGACCATGGCGGGCATATACAGGGCACGGCGCAGGTCTGCGTGCCCAGTCTTGGCAATGCGGGCTTTGCCCCGCACGCTGCTGCCCGATTGTCGGGGTTTCGGACACAGGCCGAAGAAGGCGACCGCACGCTTGGCGCCATCGAATCGCTGGCCATCACCCAGATAGGCAATCAACCAAGGGATGGTGTGCTCACCCAGTCCCGGTACGCTGTCGAGCAAGTCACGCCGGCCCCGCAGATTGTCGTGATGGTCGATGTGCTGCTCGATCTTCTTTCTGAGGTCCTCAATCTCACGGGCGAGGAAGTCCAGATGGCGCTCGATGCGCTCGCGCACACCGGGGTGTGCCGTCTCCAGACGATTGGATTCCGCTTGCTGCATCGTCTGCAAATCCTGCAGATCGCGCAGCAGCACCAGCAGCAGGCGCTCCTCGGCCGGCGGTGGCGTCCAAGCCACAGGCCGCTCGCGCTCGCAGTAACGTACGATCAGCCGTGCATCCAGAGCGTCGGTTTTCGCACGCGCGAGCTGGGACTGGGCGTAAGCCGCAATCTGTGCCGGGTTGACCATGCTCACGACATACCCCTGCTCATGCAGAAACAGCGCTATCGCATCGCTGTAGGTCCCGGTTGCCTCGCAGCAGACATGAACATGGTCTGCACCGTGTTTGACCAGCCACTGCGTCAACGCATTAAAGCCCTCCGGGGAGTTCTGAACCACTTTCGATTTCACCTTGTTATTTAACAACAAAGCGCAATCAACTTTGACCTTGGAGACATCCAGGCCGAGATAAGACATTGTTACCGAGTCCATAGTGATCAACCTTGTCAATGCGGGCTTGCGGAAGTATCCACGCCCAAGATACCGTTCGATCTTCAATTTATGGAGTGGCGACCCGGCACCGATCTACGCTACGGGTTCTACCCAAGGGCGGATGCGGGGTCCGGATCGCCGGCTTGTATGCCTACAAGCCAACCGTAAATCGGTCAGACGAACAATACAAGGGCGGATTAGCCGCGCAGCGGCGTAATCCGCCGGTCGTTGTTATTCACCATGCGCGTGACAGAGTCGCACGCCATTTCTTGACTTCACATACGGCGGAATACACTGCGCTATTCCGCCTACGAGCTCTGTTATGTGGCAAGGCTAGCCCCAGAAGCATGCATACTCGTCCTTCTCGACCGCGGCCAGGAACTTCTCAATTGAGCCGACCACCGGTAATGGCTCATAGCCTTGCCATTTGAGGTCGGAGCGCATCCAGAAGATCTTCCACAGACCCGTGCTCCGGACAAAGGTTGCCTTCGCAATCGGATGTTCCATCTTCACCTTCGGTTTTTTCCACCGAGGCCGAATCTCAAAAATCTCGACGCTTTGACCTGAGACGCGGAAACCTATGTCCAACTCTGGTCGGATATGCGGCGCAGGCCGATGCTTCTGAACAAACGCAGTGACGGTGTTCTCGATCCGTTTCCGTTCGAGGTCATTCAGCGCCATGTTTTCCTTGTCACATAACGTGGTGCTCTGCGGCGAGCCGCCACCGCGAGCGGTTGATGGAGCCAGGCTCTTGCGGCCCGTCCGTAGCGGCTACGGGTTAGGTTGCTCTTGCGCATTGGTGCGTTCTTGTTCTTTGGGCCTTGAGAAATCGAGCAGGAAAAACATGGTCGGCAGAAGCACGCCCAACGACACAATCGTTTCTAAGGGAGCTTTGTCTTCGATGATGAATCCGCCGAAGGTGCTTAATACATGCACGGTGAAGACAATGATTGATCCTATTACCCAACCGCCGACGAGCACGGCACCAGCGCGCAGCCAAGTGATGGGATAACGCTTCCTTCTGGTTGTGAATGCCACGGCGAAAGAAACAAGACTCGTGGCGACGTTAAAAGCGGCCAGCCCCAGGAACGCTATGAAGAGATTTTCCATGGTTTCCCCTTTCCCTCAGCCAAAAGCTCCTCGAGCGAAATGCACCTACCTCCATACCGCTTCGTAACTTCAATCAGATGCGTGTCGTCCGTTACCAGGACATAGCCACCTTTTATTGAGGTTTCCGCAATAAGTGCGTCCTGCATGTTATTGCTCTTGCTTTTATTCAGCTTGTCCAAGTCCGCCTTGATCGGGGTATAGAGATTGTCATTCGCGGTCCACTTCGCTTTGCCCCAGCGCGAGACACACCAAACCGCGGACTTCGTTGGAACGATACGCTCACCACCTAAGCGAGCTTCGCCTAGGCGGGACACCCCGAGCACTAAGGAGTCTGTCGGCACTGACTCAGAGACGATCTCCTTGAAAACCCGTAATAGAGCTGATTTCCGTTCGAGGTTTTTGGTGTTGGTGATCTCGTCGCGCTGGATGTGAGTGGCAAATGCGATCACCAGATCCTTCAGGTTGTCGATCGGAAAGGGTCCGTCCAAGATAAGGTTAAAGGCCCTTGTGTCGAACATGCACTTCAGCGGCGCCACTCTCATCGAGCAACCTAACGAATAATAGTTGACATTCTGCACCTGGATAGTGCGTGGTCTGTGCCGTGAGTCACGCATCCACGGCTGTTCAAATATAAATCGATTGCGCAGCGATGTGACTCACCGAATGCCGACCAGAAATTACGAGAGAGGCTTAGCCTTCAGCGGAAACCTTTCAGGATGCCGGAGGGATTCGACGGCCAAGTCGACATCAAGATCGGGCCAATAGAGATGATGGGGTTGCGGGCGCTCGACACGCGTGAGCTTCGCAATCGGCGCCTCTTTGAACCACGGAAACTCGGCAAAGGGAACGAACAGTTCCTCTGCATCCAGCATCAGCCAGAAGCCGTGGGTCGAGACGTTGGTGACTTCAACGTCCGAAATGCTTGCGCCATGCAGAGCGGATGTCATGTTCATGTCTCCGGATCAGTGTTTCAGCGGATCGTAACTGCCGGTCGTTCAGGCCATGATTCTGCGCCAGTTCAATGGCGGGCTCAAGCCAGAATTTGGCCTCACCATCGGCATGGTGGACGTGGACGTGCAGCCGTGTTTCCTCCCGGGAGAAGAAAAAGAACCGGAATCCGTCTTCGCGGAAGATGGTCGGGCTCAACGTTGGTCCCTGTGATTGTTTTATGGCCGGTGTTTGTCCGGCACTTACCTTACCACGTGTAAGTCACACTGTACCGTAACGCAGCCTCCGCCTCAGCCGCAATCTTCACCGGAAACGTCACCGTCCGCGCATCATCCTTACGATAGTCATGACTCCTGGTCGTAATCTGCCAATTGCTCCAGCGGTAAAGGTTCTCCTTGACTATCACCGTCACCGCTTCCTTTTTCTGGTTGCGCAGCTTGACTTCGATTTCCTCGGTCATGGTTTTGCGTGAGGTGTCGACCGTGAAATTGACCTGGCGACGTTCGCCGACAACGTCGAAGGCGGAGCCGAGTTTGATCAGCAGTTGTTCATTGCGCGGGGTGTGGTCGATGACGTCTTCGCCGATGAATTCCAGGGTTTTGTCGGTCTCGTCGAGTTTGGACACGCGGATGCGTCCTGCGGGCAGGGGCATGCCCATGTTCTGTTCCTTGGCATTTTTGAAGCTCAGGTAGACGTCGACTTTTTTATTGCTTTGCACGCCGTAGTTGCGGTCAGTGGCGGGGCTGCCGTAGGGGCGTATGCCGGCGGCGCCGGTGTAGACCAGGTTTTTTTCGCAGGGCACGGCGCGCACGGCCGGGAACAGTTCGATCTGTTTGGTTGAGTTGTCGGGCAGGGTGGTCGGGCGGCCCAGGGTGTAGAGGTGGTATTCGAAGAATTCCTTTTCCTCGAAACCCTTGGCGCTCATTTCGCTGGCCATAACGGCGCGTTGGGGGGCTGCGTAGACACGGCCCTGCGGTTGTGCGCGTTGCACGTCGCCGGCGACGAGTTTCAGTTTGGCATCTGGATAACTGGCGCCGGACTGGTTGATGATGCTGACCCAGGCGGCGACGTCGAGTTTGCAGCTGTTGGCGTTGGTGCCTTCCTGGTGCGTCACGTTGTAGTCGGTCCACCAGGTGATGCCGGTGGTCTGGTACGACACCTGGGTATTGTGGGTTCCGGCGCGGTTGGCATTGACGTCCCACACCAGCGCCGGTTTGGTGATCAGGCCGCCGGGCAGTTCGGGCAGGCGCACGCCCGCGTTGTGGGGCAGGGTCTGGATGCCGCCGTCATCGCGTTTCAGTACCAGCCCGCTGTCGCTGGTCGACAGCAGGGTGCCGCTGAAGGATTCGGTGCTGTTGCCGCGCACCTGGTCTACGCTGATGCGGCGGTCGATGTATTTTTCCATCATTTTCTGCACACTGACCAGGTCGAACTGGAAATTCTGTTCGATGACGCTGGTGCCTGTCGGGTCGGTCAGCGACTGGAAGCTGACCGTGGTCGAGTCGATCAGTGCCGCGACATCGGTAAAACGCACGGTATTGCGGCCGCGATTGAAGGAGAGGTCGCGCTGCTGGCGCACCACGGCATATCCGGGCACCGCCTGACCGTTGCCGCCGCTGCGATACAACTCGGGTGGCACGGCACCGGGACGCGCGCTGCTGTAGATGGTGAGGGCGTTGCCGCCGGTGCTGGTCTGAGCAATGGTGATCTGGGGCAGCGCGGCGAGGACGGCAGCGCTGATCATGGAGATGGAGGAGATGGTTAAGGGTTTCATGGCGCTTCCTTTAAAAGTCGGTCAGGCGGTATAAACGTGCGGTGTTCAGGAATGGGGTTAGGCGTGCAGAAAAATGCCTATCGTCTAAAATCGACCACCGGCAGTTCCTAGTCAAAATGCATGGTCAAAACTCATTGTCAAAATGCATGGCCAAAATACAGGGTTCAAGAATTCACATGTCCATCAAGAGTGTCTGCATTTTCTGCGGTTCCAACACAGGGGGCAATCCAATCTATGCCGAAACCACGCGCGCGCTGGTACGTTCGCTGGCGGCAGCCGGTATCAAAATCATCTTCGGCGGCGGCAAGGTCGGCCTGATGGGGGTGGTGGCGGAAGCGGCGATCGCGGCAAAAGCGTATGTGGTTGGTATTACACCGCGCCGATTGCTGGAACACGAAGTCGTGCACAAGGGACTCAGCGAGTTACACGTGGTCGAGTCGATGCACGAGCGCAAGGTGATGATGACCCAATTGTCCGACGCCTTCATCGTATTGCCGGGAGGCATGGGCACGCTGGATGAAACTTTCGAGGTGCTGACCCTGACCCAGCTGGGTGTGCACCGTAAAGCCTGCGGCCTGCTCAATGTCGCCGGTTTTTATGACCGTCTGGTCGGCTTTCTCGACCATGCGGTGGCCGAGCGCTTCATCCGTGCTGAACATCGCGGCATGGTCGTGGTGGAAAGCGATCCACAGCGGCTGCTCGCAGGCCTGCAGAACTGGACCATGCCGGAGGTCAGCAAGTGGATGGACCAGAAGGTCTGAAGGCGGGGCGGCTTTAATGGCCGCATAAGTAATTTCGAAACAGCGGGCCGGGCTGTGCGCCTAGAATGGGCACTTCGTTTTTCGAGCAGAATCAACCCCCCCCATGAACGCCCGCCTGCAGCCGACGCCGGACCAGGTCGAAACCAGAAACACCACCTGTTACATGTGCGCCTGCCGCTGCGGCATCCGGGTGCACTTGAAAAACGGCGAGGTGCGTTACATCGAGGGCAATCCTGAACATCCGCTGAATCAGGGCGTGATCTGTGCCAAGGGCGCATCCGGCATCATGAAACAGTATTCGCCGGCGCGTTTGACGCAGCCGCTGCGGCGCAAGGCCGGCTCGGAACGCGGTGCCGGCGAGTTTGAGCCGGTCAGCTGGGACGAAGCCTTCAGTCTGATGGAAGAGCGCCTGCGCAAAATCCGCGCCACCGACCCGAAAAAATTCGCGCTGTTCACCGGGCGCGACCAGATGCAGGCGCTGACCGGCATGTTCGCGCGCCAGTTCGGCACGCCGAACTACGCGGCGCACGGCGGCTTTTGTTCAGTGAACATGGCAGCCGGCATGATCTACACCATCGGCGGCAGTTTCTGGGAATTCGGCGGGCCCGATCTCGAGCGCGCCAAATTGTTCGTGATGATCGGCACCGCGGAGGATCATCACTCCAATCCACTGAAAATCGCCATTTCGAAATTCAAGCGCCGCGGCGGGCGCTTTATTTCAGTCAATCCGGTGCGCACCGGTTATTCGGCGATTGCCGACGAGTGGGTGCCTATCCGTCCCGGTACCGACGGCGCGCTGCTGCTCGCGCTGACGCACGAGATCATCAATACCGGACTGTATGACCGCGATTTTCTCGCGCGTTACACCAATTCCGGCTACCTGATCAACATGGATCCGGCGAGCGCGCAGCAGGGCACGTCGGTGCGCTCGGGTGGAGTGCCGAAGGGCGACAACCCCGATCATCGCCATGACCAGTTATGGTGGGATCGCCATACCGGGCGCGCAGTGCCCAACCACAGCCCCGGTGCGGATCCGGCACTGCTCGGCGACTATCGTCTTCAGGACGGCACTCCGGTCAAGCCTGCCTTCCAGCTGTTGCTGGAGCGGGTCAAGAAATACACGCCCGAGTGGGCGGAGGGTATTACCGGCATTCCGGCGGCGCGCATCCGCCGGCTGGCGCATGAAATGGGCATCACCGCACGCGATCAGAAAATCGAATTGCCGATTGCCTGGACCGATTCCTGGGGGCAGGAACACAACACCGTCACCGGCAATCCGGTGGCTTTCCATGCGATGCGCGGCCTCGCTGCGCATTCCAACGGTTTTCATACGGTGCGTTCGCTGGCGATCCTGATGTCGGTGCTCGGCACCATCGACCGCCCCGGCGGTTTTCGCCACAAGGCGCCGTTCCCGCGGGCGATCCCTCCTGTCGCCAAACCGCCGAAAGGGCCGGAAGCGGTGAAGCCTGATACGCCCCTCGCCGGGCTGGCGCTGGGCTGGCCGGCGGGGCCTGATGATCTGTTTGTTGATGCCGACGGCGGGCCGGTGCGCATCGACAAGGCCTTTTCCTGGGAGTACCCGCTGGCCGTGCACGGCATGATGCATAACGTGATCACCAATGCCTGGCGCGGCGACCCGTACCGCATCGACACGCTGATGATTTTCATGGCCAATATGGCGTGGAACTCGTCGATGAACACCGTCGAGGTGCGCAAGATGCTCAACGATCGCGATGCGAACGGTGAATACAAAATTCCCTTCCTGATCGTCTGTGATGCCTTCCAGTCGGAGATGACCGCATTCGCCGATCTCGTATTGCCGGACACCACCTATCTCGAACGCCACGACGTGATGTCCATGCTCGACCGGCCGATCTCGGAATTCGACGGACCGGCGGACTCGGTGCGCATCCCGGTGGTGCCGCCGAAGGGTGAATGCAAACCGTTCCAGGAAGTGCTGATCGAACTCGCCTCCAGGCTGAAGTTTCCGGCCTTTGTCACCGCGGACGGTGCGCGCAAATACCGCGATTACCCGGATTTCATCGTCAATTACGAAACCGAGCCCGGCTCGGGCATCGGTTTCCTCGCCGGCTGGCGCGGGCGCGGCGGCGAAAAAACCATGGTCGGCGAGCCCAACCCGAAACAGTGGGAGATGTACGAAAAGAACAACTGCGTGTTTCACCAGCGTCTGCCGCGTTCGTACCAGTACATGCGCAACTGGAACCAGGGCTACCACGAGTGGGCGCAGCGCACGCGCTTGCGCCGTTACACCGATCCCGTGGTGATCCAGATCTATTCCGAGGTGCTGCAGAAATTCCGCATGGCGGCCGAGGGGCGCGGCGAATCCGTGCGGCGTCCGCCGGCGCAGTTGCGCGAGCGTATTGCGATGTATTGCGATCCTCTGCCGTTTTATTACGCGCCGCTGGAAGTGCAGGCGACCGATACCACGCAGTATCCACTGGCGGCGATCACCCAGCGCCCGATGGCCATGTACCACTCCTGGGATTCGCAGAATGCCTGGCTGCGCCAGATACATTCGCATAACTATTTGTTTATAAACGGAAAAACGGCAAGTTCTTACGGTGTCGCCGACGACGACTGGATCTGGGTCGAATCGATGCATGGCCGTGTGCGCTGCATGTGCCGGGTCAGCGAGGCGGTGGAGCCCGGCACCGTGTGGACCTGGAACGCCATAGGTAAAGTACAGGGCGCATGGCATCTCGCGCCGGACGCCAACGAAGCGCAGCGCGGCTTTTTGCTGAACCATGTGATTGCCGATGAACTGCCGGCGGCCGGTGGCCGGCGCATGTCCAACTCCGATCCGGTGACCGGACAGGCGGGCTGGTATGACGTGCGCGTGCGCATCCGCAAAGCTGCTGCCGATGAACCGGCGGAAACTTCGCCGCAGTTTGCGCCGGTGCCGGCTGCACCCGGAACCAGCACAGTGAGAAAGCTGTGGCAGGCGTTTGTGGCCGGCAAGGGGGATTACAAATGACGCAATTAGCCTTGGTGATTGATTTAAACGTCTGCGTCGGCTGCCATGCCTGCGTCACCAGTTGCAAGGAATGGAATACTTCCGGCGCAGCCGGCTTCATGTCGGATGACAATCCGTACGACCGCGACCCGACCGGCACATTTTTCAACCGCGTGCAGACCTTCGAGGTCGGTGAGTTCCCGAATACGCAGACCGTGCATTTCCCCAAATCCTGCCTGCATTGCGAGGATCCGCCCTGCGTGCCGGTATGCCCTACGGGGGCCAGCTACAAACGTCCTGAAGACGGCATCGTGCTGGTCGATTACGACAAATGCATCGGCTGCAAGTATTGCTCCTGGGCCTGCCCGTATGGCGTGCGCGAAATCGACGAGCATCAGAAAGTGATGAAAAAATGCACCTTGTGCGTGGACCGCATTTACGACGCGAAGCTGCCGGAGTCCGAACGCAAACCGGCCTGTGTGCTGGCCTGTCCGACCAATGCGCGTCTCTACGGCGACATCCACGATGAAGAGTCGGTGGTGTCAAAAGCCATCCGCGAGAATTCGGGGTACGCATTGATGCCGGAATGGGGCACCCAGCCGGCCAACCACTATCTGCCGCGCCGCAGGACGGAGATGCGTATCCATGAAGACGAACTCGAACGCGCCGATAATCCGCTGAAGATCGACGGCCGGCTGCCGCGGCCCGGCATCAAGGATCCGTCGCTGGATGACGTGACCTCATGGTAAGCGGGAGCAGGACATGAATCCGGCGTTCTCGGTCATCCTGCTGACCGTGCTGATCGGTGCGGGGCAGGGTTTGTTCCTCGCGCTGTTTGTGATTGAGGCGGTGGTCGCTGCCGGCATTGCCGCAGCGCCGTCGCCGGGGTTTTACCCGACCGGCAGCGTGCTGGCATTGCTGCTGCTGGCGGGTGGACTGCTGGCTTCGTTTTTTCACCTCGGGCATCCGGAGCGGGCCTGGCGCTCCGCGGCGATGTGGCGCACGTCCTGGCTGTCACGCGAGGTCATCGTACTGCCGGCGTTCATGGCGCTGGTCGCGGCCTATGGCTGGGCGCACTGGCAGGGTATTTCCGGCACCTTGCTGCTGGGGGGCGCGGGTGTGCTGTTGTGCCTGGCCTTGTTCCTGTGCACGGGGATGATTTACGCCTGCATCAAGTTCCTGCAGGAATGGGCATCGCCGCTGACGCTGGTCAACTTCACCATCCTTGGCTGTGCATCAGGTGTCGCGCTGGCGGCAGCGCTGGCTGGGCAGCGGGGCGAAACATTCACGGCTTGCGTCGTGGCCTGGGCGATCGTGCTGACTGTCGCCGGACTGCTGACCCGTGTGATCTCGCTGCAACGTAATGCCCGTTTGAGGCCGCGATCCAGCCTGCAGACGGCGATCGGCATCAAACATCCGAAAATCACGCAGAAATCCCAGGGTTTCATGGGCGGGTCCTTCAATACCCGTGAATTTTTTCACGGCCGCAGTCGCGGGGCTTTGCGCGCCGTGAAATGGGGTTTCCTCGCCGGCGCCTTCGTGATCCCGGCGCTGCTGCTGACCGCGGCCCTGGCGGTGCCGTCGCCGGCACCGGCCCTGTTATGGCTGATCTTTGTGGTGCAGTTGAGTGGGCTGATCGCCGAGCGCTGGTTCTTTTTTGCCCAAGCCAATCATCCGCAAAACCTTTATTATCAGGCGATCTCCTGACCCCTTAAAGTTCCCGCAGTTCAATGCCGCCGCTACAAGTCATACGCCACCACGCCCGCCGTACCTACGAATCCGTCAGTGGCCTGACGCAACGTGAAAAGCAGCGTTTGCTCGCCGAAATGCAGCAGACGCGCGGCCTGGTACCCATCCTGATGAAGCCGCGTAACGGTCAGCGCTGGACAGCGGAGGAGCGGATCGAATTGCGTGACCACCTTGGACGACTGTCACGGCTGAGTCCCTACCTGGTGCTGGTGGTGATGCCCGGAGGATTTTTCATGCTGCCGGTGTTTGCCTGGTGGCTGGATCGGCGGCGCACGCGTGCGCGCGGTGGCCAGCCGCAGGTTTGAAGCCCGGAGACCGCGCCGTGACCCGTCTTGACTGGCCCGGCGAACGCGCGCAGCCCGCGACACAGGCGTTTTTCCAGCAGCGGGATTCGAACATCTGCCTTGATCTCCATGGCGATCCGCGGCTGGCGCGGCTGGCGGTGTTTTCAGACGGCAATCATCACATGGCGCTGGAGCAGGCGCTGCAGGCTTTTCTTTCAGACCACCCGCAGGTCGTGGACATTTTTTACGCGACCACGCCGCCGCGCGTGGTGGTGGAAGCACTGGCAACCGGCGGCATCGTCCTGGGAAACCTGACGATCTCGGTCAAACCGCAGGTATTCATCAGCCCGCCGAAGGTGCTCGATGCGCTGGTCGCCGGGGGCGCCATGAACGCGCACTTTCCCCTTGCGGGCAGCCGTGGCAACGTGCTGCTCCTGCCCAAGGCGAATCCCAAGGGCATCAAGGGCATTGCCGATCTTGCGCGCGATGACATCAGCTTGTTCCTGTCCAATCCGAAAACTGAAACGGTCAGCTACACGACCTACATCAACACCCTGCGTGCAATCGCCGCGCGGCTGGACCTCGCGCTGGATTTTCTCGACGGCCGGCCGCATCCGCGCGTGCTCTACGGCGAATCCATCCACCATCGCGAGGCGCCGCAGGCGGTGGCGGCGGGAGATGCCGATGCCGCCGTGGTGTTCCATCATCTGGCGCTGCGTTATACGCGGATATTCCCGGAGATATTCACCATGCTGCCGCTGACGGCGGAAGGCGAGCACGACACTGGACAGGAGCGCTCCCGGGTGCATGTCGGTCTTGTCGGGGACGGCGGGGAGTGGGGGCCGCGTCTGGTCGATTTCCTGCGCGGCCCCCGGGTTGCCGACATCTACCGGCACCATGGGTTGGTGCCGGCAGCCTCACAAGTTACTTGAAGGTGATGAACATCGCCGAGGTCCAGACCTTGGCGTCGTCAGTCTGCCGGCCGTAAAAATACACCGGCCGGAATCCGTGGGGACTGTTTTTCGGTTTGACTTCCAGAACCCCGGAGACATCGCGCGGCATCGGCTCTTCACTCATCCGTTCCGCCGCCAGAAACAGCTCGCATCCACCGAGTTCCTTGCGCAAGCGGCCGTCGCTGGCGAGCAGTTCGGCGCCGGTGATTTCCCAGTCGAATGTCGGGCAGTGGATAAATGGATTTCCGGCCAGGGGGTCGCCGACCTTGACATAGCTGTCGATCCTGCCGTGCACCCGTATGCGGCAGTTTTCCAGCTTGTCGATATCAATGACGATGCTGTCGGAGTCGCCATAGGTGTCGGTGCGAAAGCCGATGTCCGTCGGCCCGGCACGCCAGACCGATTCCTCCGGATGTTCAAAGCCACCGCCGGCGAAGCGGTTGATGGTGCCGTTGATGATGCTGACAGTGCCGCGCCATTCCGCCCAGCGGTAACGGTCAGGGATGCGGGCGCCTCCCCAGCGGATACGGATGCGCCGCCCGGAATAACCGGCTTCTTTTTGCAAATCGCGGTAAAACATGCGACCGGCATGGTCAAAGGCGGCGATTTCATCCCAGCCTGTATTGCCAAGAAAACGATAGTCGATGTGGGCGGCGCCCTTGTGTTGAAACTCATCCCCCTGGATGTGTTTGCCGCAGGACAGGAGTCCGGCCGAACGTTCGCCACTGGAAGCCCAGGTATGGCGTGCACGCAGGGCGCGGCCGATGGTTGCACGATCCAGTTTGTCGGCAATGATGCCGGTAATGCCCCCCTTGGTGCCGAACACCTGGGTGCCGGGCAGGCCGCCGCCCGGGCGTCCGCGATGCTCATCGCCGGAGGCGGATGCACCGAGTTTATAGCCGCGGGATATTACGTCCTGATAAAGCCATCCGAAATGCCCCCAGGCCGAAGTGATTTCGATCAGCCGCTCCAGTTCGGGGTGATGCCAGTCGGGGATGTAACGCCGGCCGCCGACATGCGGCATGATCAGGTGATTTTCGGCATCGTCAATATAGGCGGCCCATAATTCCTCGATGGGCCATCGTCCGAGCTCGACACCGGCTCCTTTCATGTCTTCGTTCCAGACAAAGGTCCTGTTGTGTTCTCCTTTGTCGTTGAACGGGAAATCCGGCTTCTTGTCGGACAGGAATACGACGTTGTGGTCGCCGCCGGCGGTGGAACTGCCACACCATTCCTGCACTGGGAAGCAGACGAATTGGCCGTTCTTGTGCAGTTCATGCATGACCTTCACGCCCAGTTCCCAGTTCTGGTCGGTGATCTGGAAATCGTTGGCGGTGTAGGTCATGACATCGAGACCCGCGATATCGCGCGCATAGCGGGTGTTGTAATCCGGGCTGTTGGTGCCCACGGTGTCGTGTGAGTGCACATGCAGGTCACCGAAGAAAGCGCGTTCGCAGGGGGAGTTTTTGTCGATGGTGACGTAATGCACGGCGTCCTCGCAGCCGCGGGCGCCGGCAAGCCGGGCGGAAATTTTCAGTTCACCGGCCTGCGCAGGCAGGCCCGCTATGGCCGCGCTGGCCCAGCCGCTGTCCGGCAGGGTGACGGCTTTTCGGTACACTTCTTTTCCGCCGTGCTCGGCGACAATATCCACCTTGCCGCCGATGTCGGCGCAGGCGTTGCCCCATTGATCGTGCGCGTTGACCCGCACCGGAAGTGTCGTCCCCGGTCTCGCAATGCGCGGGCCGACCAGGGATAACGAGCGGGGCGCATCGGGCACGATGTCAATGACGACGTCGCCGGGGACCGCCACAAACCGCGATGTGCCCAAAGGATCGACATAACAACGGAAGCGGAATTTGTCCTCGACGAAGGTCTGCACCCGGGTACCCGGACCGCCGCTGCGGCGGTCGCCAAGCCGGATGATGATATGGTCACCGGCGTTGAGGTATCCATCCACGGTATCCACGATAATGGATTTCTGGAACGGCCGTTCGTGGCCTTTCTGGTCGAAGCGCACCTTCAGCGACTGCACGGCCGCCGGGCTTTGGCCGGGCATCAGCGCCACGGACTGATATTCGGCCGACACATAGTTGGCGCCCTGCGGATTGGTGGTCTGGAACAGCGCCCAGTCGGAATAGAATTTGAAAGTCGCCTTGAACCAGGCGCCATCGGCGACACCGGAGGCGCCGATTTCGTAGTCGAGCACGATCTCAGTCCAGCTTCCGGCGACCAGGCGGTCAACATTGCAACTGACTTTGCCGACAAAGGGGCGCGCCTTGTTGCGGTCGTACAGGCCCGCGGGGGCAAAGTAATTCCCGAGTTTTTTGCGCAGCGTTTTTTCATCAAAGACGGGTTGTTGCCGCCGGGTGGGATCGGTCATTTTGTTCATTACTGCAAATCCTTGATTATGTTGATAAATTCAAACTTTTCCGAAAGGCCAGGGCGCTGCCGGATCCCACACCGGGATGCCGAGGAAGGCATACCAGGGCGCCATCACCAGAATCCCGTAGGCGATCGCGATCAGCACCGAAACCCAGCCGACCTTGAAGTAATCGGTCATCGAGAAGGTGCCGCTGGAGTAGGCGATCACGGCGGCGGTGATCTGCGTTGGCAGCAGGTAGGCGAAGGTGTCGGTGTCGGCGACGAGCATCGTGAACGCTACCGGGTGCAGCCCGAGCGTGGGCGCCAGCGCAAGCAGGATCGGCGCGATCATGGTGATCGCCGCGACGTTGGACAGCATGCCCAGGCGCATGATGTGTGTGCCGACCATGAACACCAGCAATATCATCCACCACGACTGGCCGGCGCCCACCGGATGCAGCACCTTCGCCAGCCATGCGGCGAGGCCCGACGACGACATCGCGGAAGACAGCGACAGCGCGCCGGCGAGCAGCAGCAGCGTGCCCCAGATGGTGCGGTCCTGGACCTCTTTCCACTTGAAGCCGAACAGTCCGGGCACGAACAGCACCGCGAGGCCGATCAGCGCAACATTGTGCGCGGCGACCTTGTGTACGCTCTCGGTCATCCACGCCAGCGCGACCAGCACGAAAGCGGCGAGGATCAGCCATTCCGACTGCGAAGTGCGGGGCATTTCAGCATGCAGTTTCTCGATCGCCTGATAGCCGCCTGAAACACCGACCTTGCGGGTGCCGAAGTAGTACTGCACCCACCACTGCGTCAGCACGAACATGCCGAGGTAGGGCCATTGCATGATGAACCAGTCGACATAGGAGAGCTTGAGTCCCAGCTGTTTTTCGAACAGCCCGACGATGACCAGGTTCGGCAAATGCGCGGTGAGTATGCACATGCCGCTGATCATCGAGCCGTAGACCAGTGTCTGGATGACAATGGCTTTTTTGCCGTTGCGCTCCGCCTCGGTGTCGCCGAAAAAATTCGTGATGCCGTTGATGACCGGCAGCAGCGTCGCCGCCCGCGCGTTGGCGGCGGGAATGATGAACGAAAGGGCGATATTCACGATGAACATCGCCCAGATGACACCGTTTACCGTTTTCACCTTCATCCACTTCAGCAGGGACAGGGCGATGCGCCGGTCCAGCCCGGCGGCCTGCATGATGGCGGCAAACAGGAAGGCGGCGAGACACAGGAACACGACGGGTGTGGTGAATCCGTTGGCCGCGACGGGAAAACCCTTCACCGCGCCTGTCATCACGAGGAGCATCGGGATCAGCAGACCCGAGATGCCCACGGGCATGGCCTCGAATATCCACATGGTGCAGGCCCACACCATCACTGCAAGTGCGGCCTTGCCGGACACCGACAGCCCTTCAGGCTGCGGCATCCACCACAGGATGTAGAAAAACAGCGCCCAGCCGAGGAAGAATCCGAGCAGCGCCTTACGCGGGGTCAGTCCGGTCGCGACGATGTTGCCGCGGAAAACGCCGAGGAAACTGTCGCTTGCCGCCGCGGACCCTGTTGCAACTTGTGGATTCGGATCAGCCATGGCTGCACCCGGTAGTTGCGCCGCCGCTGCCTGAACGATCGGATTCTGCTGTCCGCCTGCATTGGATTTTTCCCATTATTTATTCTCCTCCAGAGATTGCGGGATGCGGGACTGCGATTCGGCAGATGTGCAGCGCTTTAGTTTGTGAGCGAATGCGCTTTACACGGTTCTTGCCGGCCGGGTAGGATTGAATCAAATCCATTCGGCACGGTAAGTCAGCCAGCCGACATTTTCAGCAGGCATCCATAATGCTCCACAAACCCATTGCGACATTGGATGACTACGGGAAAAGCCGTGATGCTGCGGTGCAACCTCCAATAGCACCGTCGAATTTTCTCGCCCAGCTCGACGCGGAATCCCGGGGCGATCTCGATGCCCTGGGCAGATTGCAGCAATACGCGAAAGGTGAACTGGTCTTCCGCGCGGGAAGTCCAGGCAGTCATGTTTATTTCCTGCAAAGCGGCCAGTTGCGAATCGGCCAGGTTTCCCCCCTCGGGCGCGAAGTGATCCTGTGGTTTTGCCTGCCGGGTGAAATCTGCGGGCTGGCGGAAGTCGCGCGCGGCGGCGGCCGGGTGGTCAGCGCGGTGGCCTGCATGCCGTCGCAAGTGCTGGCGGTATCGCAGGAGCAGTTCAAGCTGTTCCTGAAACTGCATCCGGAGGCCGCGCTGATCAGCATGCAGGTACTGTCGTCGCGCCTGCGGATCCTGGGGGAAATGTTCGTCAATCTGGTGTCCGATGACGTCAATACGCGCATTGCCAAGCTGATCCTGCGGTTGTCCGCGCGTTACGGCCAGCGTTCCGGGCAGGAGATTCTTCTCAATGTTCCTCTCACGCACCAGGAAATCGCGGACATGGTCGGAACAACGCGCCAAACCGTGACCAGTGCGCTGTCCGCGCTGAAACGACAGGGGGTTCTTTCCATCGACAATCACCGCATACGGATTGAAAGCGAAGAGTTGCTTGCGGGGATTGCCGGGCCGCATTGAATCCGGGAGGTGGTGCGTGCTGTTCGTGGTCTTGCTGATTGGCAGCATTTATTTCATCGTATTCTGCCGGCTGATGATTCATGCGCATCAGGCGCCGCATGCCGCGCCCGCGCCGGGGCTCGCCGTCGTGCTGAGCCTGCCACGCCGCCGGGGGCTGAATCCACAAGGTTTGCGGTACTGGCGGCTGTACTGGCTGGGATGGGTCGCGATGATCCTGATTCTGTGCACGGGATTGCTGCTGCGGTATCCCGCCATCCGGTCGGCATTTTCAGGCCTGTGACGGCCGGATCATGATTGCATTCTGGTACCTGCTGATTCTCGCGCCCTTCATCGTGATCCCCGTGTTGTGGTGGAACTACCGCCGCAAGCTGGCGCAAAAGGAGGCGTTGTCGGGCATGCGCTGGGAGCGCCTGGTAAAAACCGCCAGGGTTGACGATGCGAGCGCACCGGCGGTGACCGCGGCAACGCCGGAATACCGGCGGCGCGAACGTCTGCTCGATGCCGGGCAGACCCTGGTCTACCTGCTGCTGAAGCAGGGCATGCCGGATCACGAGGTCCTGGCCAATGTGGCGCTCGCCGAGCTGCTCGAGCCGCCGTCCGGCAGCGGCGATGCCGGATTGGGGCAGCCGCAGCAGTTGCTGAAACAACATCGCGTCGATTTTGTGGTCTGCAGCAAGGCCATGCAGCCGGTGGTGGCGGTGGACTTGCTGGCTGCGGAACCGCCGGCAGCGCTGACGACGGCGCCCGATTTCAAATCGCAATGCCTGCAGCGGGCGGGTATCCGCCATGTCCGCCTGGTCCGCAACGCGTTGCCGGGGCGCCAGGAAATTCGCGCCCGGGTGCTGGGCGGCTGAGGGTTTCCCCCGTTCAGGGGGTTGTAGTGATTTCGCGCAGCCAGCTGCCGCCGCCGATCATGATCATTTCCACGGCGATGGTGCCGATCAGCAGTGCCGAGATGCGGCCGACAACTTCCATGTAGCGGTCGATCAGCCGTGCGTTGCGTTCCTTGACGTAGTCGTGGGCGAATTTCAGCGCGACCACCAGGGTCATGGTCAGCGCCAGCGTGCTGAAAATCACCAGTCCGGAAATGGCGACATCATGGCGGGAACCGATGACCACCGCGGCGCTGACCGTGCCCGGGCCGATCAGGAAGGGCATCGCCACCGAGCCGGCGAGGTGTTCCGGGGCGCCGCGGGTGGCGCGAATGGCATCCACTCCGGTGAACACGAAACGGATGCCGATCATCAGGAAAATGATGCCGCCGAACAGCTGGAAGGAGGCGAAGCTGACCTGCAGGTAATTGGTGAATATGGCTTCACCACCCCAGGCGAACAGCCAGAACACCGCGCCACTGATCAGCGAGGCACGCATCAGCACCCCGGCAAACACCGGGGTTTTTAAATCTGTAATTAAATCAAGTAGATAGATACTCAGCAGGAAGGGATTGAGCAGTGCGAAAAAAAGGGTGAAGGATTGCAGCAAAACCTGATCGCTCAGCATCTTGAAATTGGACTCCGGTAGTTAAAAATATATATAACCTATTGATTATAAATGATAAAATGGATTGACCCGAAAGTTGATGTCTATTATAATAGACACTGATGAAAGCAATGTAGTAAATCAAGCTAACTTATTGTTTTAATTGAATATATAGGTGAAAACGCTGCCCACTGCATCACCGGTGGCGCCAGCGTCGTCAAAGTCTCTTTTACGAGAACCCCGCATGACCGACGGCGCGGCCATCCACAGGCTGGTTCGCGCGTGTCCGCCGTTGGACCTGAACTCCCCGTACGCCTACCTGCTGCTCTG
The DNA here is from genome assembly GCA_019744975.1 of Burkholderiales bacterium. Classification (GTDB taxonomy): domain Bacteria; phylum Pseudomonadota; class Gammaproteobacteria; order Burkholderiales; family SG8-41. The sequence continues at coordinate 26,411 of JAIETP010000027.1, read as the reverse complement.
CGCGCACCACGCCGCGACCTGCGTGGTCGCCGGGCAGGCCGCTGAACCCTTCGCCTTCGTTTCCGCCTACCGCCTGCCGGCACAGGCTGACACCGTTTTCGTCTGGCAGATTGCCGTGGCGCCCGAAGTACGCGGACGGGGCCTCGCGCTGCAAATGCTCGAACACCTGCTGGCACGGCCGGCGCTGGCCGGCTGTCGCCGGCTGGAGACCACGGTCACCCCTTCGAATGCCGCCTCGCGGCGGGTATTTGAAACACTGGCAACACGTCTAAACGTACGCTGCGCCGAGCGCAGTTTTTTTTCCAGGGAGGACTTCCAGGATCCGCATCACGAGCCCGAGATGCTGATTTCCATCGGCCCATGGTCAACATGAGCCGGACTGGTCAAACCGGGCAGAGGAGAACCACAGCATGAACCTGAAAATATTCGACCGCATGGAATCGGAAGTGCGCGGTTATATCCGTTCCTTTCCGGCGCTGTTCGACAAGGCGCGCGGTTCCAGCCTGATCGACGAGGCAAACAACAGCTACATTGATTTTTTTGCCGGTGCCGGTACGCTTAATTACGGGCACAACAACCCGGTGATCAAGCAGGAACTGCTGAATTACCTCGAGTCGGACGGCGTGATCCACGGCCTCGACATGGCCACTGTGGCGAAAAAGGAGTTGCTGGAGGCATTCGAGCGCATCATTCTCAAGCCGCGCGGCATGAACTACAAGCTGCAGTTTCCCGGCCCCACCGGCACCAATGCCGTGGAAGCGTCGCTGAAGCTGGCACGCCTGGTTAAGGGGCGCAGCAACATTGTGTCTTTTACACACGGCTTCCACGGTGTCAGCGGCGCCTCGCTCGCGGCGACCGCCAATGCCAAGTACCGCGATGCCGCGGGTGCTCCGCTCGACAACACCACCTTCATGCCCTATGACGGTTATCTCGGCAAGGGAGTGGACACGACCGAGTATCTGGAGCGCATGGTTGCCGACCGCAGCAGTGGTATGGACCATCCCGCGGCGGTGATCGTCGAAACAGTGCAGGGCGAGGGTGGTGTCAATGTCGCCAGCTTCGCCTGGCTGCGCGCGCTGGAGCAGGTGTGCCGCCGCCACGACATGCTGCTGATCGTCGACGACATCCAGATGGGCTGTGGCCGTACCGGGGGCTTCTTCAGCTTCGAAGAGGCCGGCATTTCACCGGATATCGTCACGCTGTCGAAATCGATCAGCGCCTATGGTCTGCCGATGGCGCTGGTGTTGCTGAAGCCCGAAATCGACATCTGGAAGCCGGGTGCGCACAACGGCACTTTCCGCGGCAACAACCTCGCCTTTGTCACCGCGCGTGCGGCGTTGATGCATTACTGGAGCGACGATACTTTCCAGGACGCGGTACGCCGCAAGGGCGTGATCATGCGCAACTGGCTGGAACATATCGCCGCGGATTATCCGTCCGGCGAATTCACCGTGCGCGGCCGCGGCATGATTCAGGGTCTGGCGTCGACGGATGAGACGCTGGCGGATCGCATTGCCAGACGCTGCTTTGAAAAAAACCTGGTCATTGAGACTTCCGGCGCCGACGACGTGCTGAAACTGATGCCGGCGCTGACCATCGACGAGAAGCTGCTGTGCCAGGGTCTCGGCATCATCGAGGACAGCGTGGCGGACATGCTCGGCGTGCCGCGGGTGCAGGGGCGGGACCGAAAAATAAAATACATCAACTTCCGGGCCGCAAGATGATTGTCCGCAGCATCGAGGACATCAAGGGCACGGCGCAGGACGTGATGACACCCAACTGGGTCAGCCGGCGCCTGCTGCTGGCGCGCGACGGCATGGGCTTCTCATTGCACGAAACCACGATTTTTGCCGGCACCGAGACCCATATCCATTATCAGCATCACCTGGAGGCCGTGTACTGCATCACGGGTGAAGGCGAAGTGGTCACCGTCGCTGATGGCCGGGTGCACGCAATAAGTCCGGGCGTCATGTATGCGCTGAACCACCATGACGAACATTATCTGCGCGCGTATCGCGATCTGCGGCTGGTCTGTGTATTCAATCCACCGCTCACCGGGCGCGAGGTACATGATGAACAGGGCGTCTATCCGCTGCTGAACGAGATTGCTGGATGAGGCAGCCGGTTGATCCCAACACAAGGAGCACAACAGATGGTATTGGTTTCAGATATTTATCAATCACGCACCGACCGGGAGTCCGCGATTCTCCAGCGGCAGGATCCGGTGTTTTATCCGGGCCCGTATGCAAAAGGCGGATTCGCGCTGTCCGAACATCAATTGCGCAATTATCGCAAGAACGGGTTCATCCAGTTGCGTGGCCTGTTGCCCGGCGCTGAAGTGGCGGAACTGCTGAGCGAGGCCGGCCATCTGGCTGTTGCCAGCGGCCGCGAGCAGCGCCCGGAAGCGGTGTACGAACCTGACAGCAGCGATGTGCGTTCTGTGTTCCGGGTGCATGGTTTGAGCGGTATTTTCAGCAGTCTGATGCGTGACCGACGGTTGCTGGACGTGGCCCGGCAGATCCTCGGCAGTGACGTCTATGTCCACCAGTCACGACTCAATCTTAAACCCGGATTCGGCGGCAAGGAGTTTTACTGGCATTCCGATTTCGAGACCTGGCATGTCGAAGACGGCATGCCGCGCATGCGCGCCGTGAGCTGCGTGGTGCTGCTGACGGAAAACAACGAATACAACGGACCGCTGATGCTGGTGCCGGGATCGCACAGGCATTACATCTCCTGTGTCGGGCAGACGCCGCAGGATCATTACAAACAGTCGCTGCGTAAACAGGAATACGGCGTGCCGGATCCGACCAGCCTGCATTTCCTGATTGAACGCGGCGGCCTGCAGTCGGCCAAGGGACCGGCGGGTTCGGTGGTGTTTTTTGATTGCAACACCATGCATGGTTCGAACAGCAATATTTCACCGTTCCCGCGGGCCAATCTGTTCTGCGTCTACAACAGTGTCGAGAACCGCCTGCAGACACCACAGCAGGGCCTGCAACCGCGGCCGGAGTTTATTGCTGCGCGCGAGCAGGTATTGCCGCTGGAGCGGTTGTAGGGGAGGGTTGGCACGCACACAGACCTGTGCCTGCCAAGCGGCGTGACGCCAGCAGTCTCGACCGTGAGTTCGGGGATATCCGTTCAGGGTGGTGCAGGGCATAATTGCCCATAGGATCTTTTATTACTGTGTCCAGCAACCATTCCGGGAGAATCGGGTGAAGGGATTGATCAGTGCAGCGCTGTGCTGTGTGGCCGTAACGCCATTGGCGGTCTTGGGCAAAACCCCTGAGCAGATATTCCAGGACGTGTCGCGAAGCATCGTGACCATCCAGGCCTTTGACGCGGAGGGCAATGTTCTCAGTCTGGGCAGCGGCGTGGTGACGGCGCCCGCTACGGTGATTACCAATTGTCATGTGGTCGAGGGCGGTCAGCGCCTGTCGGTGTTGAGTGGCAATGAAACGCTGAAAGGCGTGGTGCGACTGTCCGACGTGGACCGTGACCTGTGCGAACTCGCGGTCGCGGGTTTGCAGGCGCCGCGTGTGACGCTGTACACGGGCCGTTTGCGCATCGGCCAGCGCGTGTATGCCATCGGTGCCCCCGAGGGACTGGACCTGACGATCAGCGAGGGGCTGGTGTCCAGCATCCGCGAAATGGAAGGCGCCCATTACATCCAGACTTCGGCGCCGATTTCTTCGGGTTCCAGCGGCGGCGGCTTGTTTGATGTGGAAGGGCGGCTGGTCGGTTTGACGGCGTTCATCCTGGCCGAAGGCCAGAACCTGAATTTTGCGTTGCCCGCGTCCTGGATCACCGAACTTGCCGCGCGCAGCGGTTCGCAGCTGACGCTGGTCAGCCGCGAAAACGTCAATGACAGATGGCAGGCGCGCAGCGCCGAATTGCGTGCCAAAAAAGACTGGGTCGGATTATTGGCCGTTACACAGCAATGGGTGCGCGCGGTGCCGGCGGGGGTGACGGGCTGGATCGCTCTGGGTGAGGCCTATCGTCTGGTCAACCGGCCGCGGCGCGCCATCGTCGCCTACAACCAGGCGCTGAAGCTGGACGGCAACAACCCGGAGGCCTGGCTGGGGGCGGGCAATACCTATCTTGCGCTGAATCAGTACGACCGTGCGGTCGAGGCGGCGCAGGAAGCGCTGCGCCTGCGCGCTGATCATGTGCCGTCTTTGCAGTTGCTGGGCAACGCGTTTTATCTGCAAAATCAACGGCCCCGGGTGCGCGAAGTGCATGCGCGCCTCGAAAAAATCGACGCCAATGCGGCAAAAGAGTTCGCCAAAAAGTTTTTAACTAATTGATTTTATTGATATTTATTTTTCACTGCCATCGGGTTCCACAATGCGCTTGACGCTGTCACGGGCATTACGTATAACGGCAGCGCGTGTTTGGTTTCAAGTGCTTGAAAGTCAGCGGTTCCCGCGTTAGCAGTATGTGGTGTTCGTGCTTTTGGGGCTGTGAGATTTAAATACGATGCCCGGCGCAAGCCGGAAATTATCCATCCTCAAAAGGAAGACAACATCATGGCAACTGGTACTGTTAAGTGGTTCAACGACGCTAAAGGTTTCGGCTTCATCACCCCGGACGGCGGTGGCGAAGACCTGTTTGCCCATTTCTCGGGCATCAACATGAACGGTTTCAAAACCCTGAAAGAAGGCCAGAAGGTGACGTTTGACATCACCGCCGGCAACAAGGGCAAGCAACAAGCGAGCAACATCCAGGCTGCCTAAGCTGGACGCTCCAGAAAAACCGGGCGCAAGCCCGGTTTTTTTTTCGTCTGCATTTCCATTTTCTGAAGCCGGCCTGATGACACCGCCACTGCCCGGCATTGCATAATCGGGGCCGCTGATGGCCGCCATACATTCCATTCCGAAGACCTGGGATATTTTCTGCAAGGTCGTCGATAACTTCGGCGATGCGGGTGTCTGCTGGCGCCTGGCGCGGATACTGCATCGCGAACATGGACTGCCTGTCCGCCTGTGCATTGATGATCTGGCCACGCTGCGCTTATTACATCCCGCCCTGGATGCCAATGCAGCGCAGCAGCAGCTTGATGGCATCACTGTCTGTCGCTGGCAGGATGCGGTGCCGCTGCCTGCTGATGCGGCGGTGGTCATCGAAGCCTTCGGCTGCGGTTTGCCAGACAACTATATTGCTGCGATGGCGGCAAACACCCGTCCGCCGCTGTGGATCGTGCTCGAATACCTGAGCGCCGAGTCCTGGGTCGATGAACATCACGGTTTGTCTTCGCCACACCCGCGTTTGCCCTTGCCGCGCTACTTTTTCTTTCCCGGATTCACGTCCGCTACCGGCGGTTTGTTGCGCGAGGCGGATCTGCAATCGCGCAGGGCGGCTTTTGACGCCGTGGCGCGGCAGGCTTTCTGGCGTGATATGGGGTTTTCGGACGTCGCCGCCGATGCGCTGACGGTATCGCTGTTTGCGTATGGCGATGCACCAGTCGCTGAATTGCTGGCGGCGATGGCGCAGGATGCAAAACCGGTGGTGGTCGCGGTGCCGGGCGGCACGCTGCTGCCGGCGCTGCGATCGTTTTTTGGCGTTGCTGCCGGTGACAAGGGATCGTGGCATCGGGGCGCGTTGGAGCTTCGTGCACTGCCGTTTCTGCCGCAGGCACGCTACGACGAATTGTTATGGGCCTGCGATTTCAATTTTGTCCGCGGCGAAGATTCCTTCGTGCGGGCGCAATGGGCGGGGCGACCGCTGGTCTGGCAGCCTTACCGCCAGGAAGACGGCGCGCACCAGCGCAAGCTGCAGGCATTCCTCGACCGGTATGGCGCCGGGCTGGCGCCGGCGGCGGTCCTGGAAGAGTTCTGGCGCTGCTGGAACGGCGATCCGGCCGGTATCGGCGCGGCATGGCCGGCATTGCGGGCGGCAAGGCGCGATCTTGCGCTGCATGCCGGGCGCTGGGCCCTGGATTTGGCCAACAGTGCCGACATGGCTCAGCAACTGGTGGAATTTGTCCGTGGCAAGGTAAAATAGCGCCTTTTTTACTCCGGCAAATCAAGGGTATTTGGGTATGAAAATCGCACAGGAAATCCGCGCAGGCAACGTGATCATGGTCGGTGATGTCCCGATGGTCGTCCTGAAAGCCGACTTCAGCAAATCGGGCCGCAATGCGTCGGTGGTCAAGATGAAATTGAAAAACCTGCTGTCGAATGGCGGCACGGAAACGGTCTATCGCGCCGACGAAAAATTCGACATGGTGCAGCTTGAGCGCAAGGAAGTGACTTATTCCTATTTTGCGGAGCCGTCCTACGTGTTCATGGATGCCGAGTTCAACCAGTTCGAGGTCGACAAGGAAAACATGGGCGACGCACTGAATTACCTCGAAGACGGCATGCCCTGCGAAGTCACGCTGTATGAAGGCCGCCCGATTTCAGTGGAAATTCCGCAGACCATCGTGCGCGAGATCATCTACACCGAACCGGCGGTGCGCGGCGATACCTCGGGCAAGGTGCTGAAACCGGCAAAGCTGAGTACCGGCTACGAAATCCCGGTGCCGCTGTTCTGCGCCACCGGCGACAAGATCGAAATCGATACTCGCACCGGCGAATACCGCAGCCGTACAAAAGGATAAGTTTTAAGCCGTCAAAAAAAGCCGCAGAATTCTGCGGCTTTTTTATTGCAGCATTTGTTGCTGCAGTTATTCCGGCACCAGCCACTCGCAACGTGTGCCGCCCTTTTTTTCCGGTGACATCGCCCGCCACAGCCAGTCGAGCATTGGCGGCGCTTCGCGGTCCAGTCCGAACGGCGGATTGACCACAATCATGCCGCTGCCGCGGATGTGTTCCGTCCAGTCCTCCGGGTAAACCGACAATTCCAGTTGCAGCGTTTTTGGCAGGCCCATCGCCTGCAGGCTGCGCGCGAAGGCCTGCATTGAAGAGGGCGCCATCAGCGGATACCAAACCGCAATCATGCCGGTGGCGAAGCGGGTGTGGGCTTCCTTGATGGCGCGGGTGATGCGGCCGAACTCATCAGCCTGGTCGAAAGACGCATCGATGAAGGTCAGGCCGCGCCGCTCCGGCGGCGGCAGGAATCCGCGGAGTGCTGTGAAGCCGTCCTGATTATGGATCGCGGTATGGCGCACACCATCAAACACCAGTTTCAGCGCCGCGCAGTCGTCCTTGTTCAATTCGCACAACACCAGCCTGTCGTCCGCGCGCATCAGCCGTCGAGCGATGCGCGGCGATCCGGGGTAACGCCGCAGATGACCGTCGGGATTATCGGCACGTACGGCTTCAAGATAGGGCAGCAGTGTTGCAGGAGCGTCAGTACGCGCCCAGACGCGGCCGATGCCCTGCCGCCATTCTTCGGTTTTTTGCGACCAGGGGTGCGTCAGGTCGTACAGGCCGATCCCGGCATGGGTGTCGAGCATGCCGAAGGGTTTGTCTTTTTTGGTCAACGCGGTCAGCAGCCGGGTCAGCATGGCATGTTTGAACACGTCGGCGACATTGCCGGCATGAAACTGGTGGCGGTAAGACAGCATGATCTCGATCCCGATTCTGCCGGACTGGCCGGAGCGGGCGCATGGTAGCAGGTTCGGACGCCACGTTCCCTTCCGGAGGGTCGAACGACTTGACCTATGCACGCGGGCCTGCGTATACAGGGGTAAACGAGGAGGCGGGCAGCAAACGGCCCGCATTGCAATGCAAAAACAGAACAATGCCCAGAAAACCGGTGTCGTCATGCTGCTGTCGGCATCAATGGTGCTGGCACTGGCTGCCGCGGGCGCCTTGTGGCCCGATGATTTCGGCGCCGTGGCGAAACGACTGCTGCTGTCGACCACCACCAACTTCGGCTGGTTCTACCTGCTGACAGTGTTTGTCATCGTGATTTTCCTGCTCGGCCTGGCGCTCAGCCGTCACGGCAGCATCCGTCTCGGGCCGGATGGCAGCCGCCCGGAATTTCCGCTGTTCACCTGGATTGCAATGCTGTTCTCCGCGGGATTCGGCGCCGGGCTGGTGTTCTGGGGTGTCGCCGAACCGATGAGCCATTTTTTCACACCGCCATTCCCGGGCATGGATCCGCAGTCGGCGCCTGCTGCGCGGGTGGCGATGGGATATTCCTTTTTCCACTGGGGCATCAGCCAGTGGTCGGTGTTCGCGCTGACGGGGCTCGGCATCGGCTTCATGCAGTTCCGCAAGGGGCGCGACGGCCTGGTGTCGACGGCGCTTGAGCCGGTTGTCGGGAAACGCCAAGGCATCAGGACCGCGGTGGATGTGCTGGCGGTGGTGGCGACGGTGATGGGCATCGCGACCTCGCTCGGCCTGGGGGTGCTGCAGATCAGCGGCGGCCTGCAGCTGGTGACGGGATGGACGGGCTCGCTGAAGATGCAGCTGCTGGTGATTGCCGTGATGTTCGCGGCCTACATGCTGTCATCGACGAGCGGACTGCACCGCGGCATCCGCTGGCTGAGCAACGTCAACCTCGGCTTGTGCCTGGCGCTGCTGCTGTTCGTGTTCATCGCCGGACCCACGGTGTTCGTCCTCAATGCATTCACGCTGGGACTGGGCGACTACCTGAGCCACTTCGTTGAATACAGCCTGCGCCTGACGCCTTACCGCGGCGGCACCTGGGTGCGCGACTGGACGATTTTCTACTGGGCCTGGGCGATTGCCTGGTCACCCTTTGTCGGGGCGTTTGTGGCGAGGGTGTCGCGGGGGCGCACCATCCGCGAGTTCATCGTCGGCGTGCTGGTAGTGCCGCCGGCCATTGCCTGCGTCTGGATCGCGACCTTCGGCGGCATGGCGTTGCATGAGGACCTGAATCACGCCGCCGGCATTGCTGCGGTGGTCGACCGGGATGTCGCGGTGGCGCTGTTCACGCTCTACCGCCACCTGCCGCTGGGCGAATTGCTGTCCATGCTGTCGATTCTGCTGATCTTCATCTTCCTGGTGACCTCGGCAGACTCTGCGACCTACATCCTCGCCGGCATGGCATCGGGAGGCAATCCTGATCCACGCCAGTCGCTGAAGCTGTTCTGGGGGATGATGATGTCGGTGGTCGCGGCGGTGCTGCTCGCGGCAGGCGGTCTCTCCTCCCTGCAGACGGCCTCGCTGGTGGCGGCCCTCCCGTTTACGCTGCTGCTGATCCTGATGATGGCGGCGCTGATCCGGCTGCTGCGGGCCGAAGCCTTGCCTGAAGGCCGCAGCGGCCGGCAGCCGCCGGCGGCATGAAATCCTTTCAAACGTTTGTTCAACCTGCGGAGAATGATGATGAGTTTACAGAGGCTGCATGTCGCGGCGCGTTACAGTGAAGCCGCCATTTTTAACGGCGTGGTGTACCTGGCGGGCATGGTGCCGGAATGTGACGCCGCCGACATCCGCAGCCAGACCGCTGATGTGCTGGCGCAGGTGGATTTACGGCTGAAAGAGGCGGGCAGCAACAAGGCCTGCATCCTGCGCACACAGATTTTTCTCGCCGACATCAAGGACATAGCGGCGATGAACGAGGTCTGGGATGCCTGGGTTGCACCGGGCTCGGCGCCGCCGCGCGCGACGGTGCAGGCGGCATTGTCGGATCCGAATTACCGGATCGAGATCGTGGTGACCGCGGCACAGGCCGCGATGGCCTGAGCGCCGGCCATTCCCGAATGAAAAAGCCGGCGCGAGGCCGGCTTTTTCATTTGAATGGTGGAGGCGGCGGGAATTGAACCCGCGTCCGCAAGCCCTCCGCAGTCAGGACTACATGCTTAGCCTGGTTATTTGGATTTCGCCTCGCACCCGCCAGCCGGCAGGCTGGTGTTTGGCTAGCCGCTTCGACGGATCCGCAGGGCCAAGCGACCAAACCCTGCAGAGGGGCTGATGTAAATGACACTGCACTCCCGAACAAGGTCGGCTTGCGCTTTCCCTGCTAAAGAGCCTGACCCATCAGCAGGTCAGTGCAGCGTCTCGCCGGTATTAGGCGGCGAGAGAATAACGCTCGTCGTTGGCGTGTAAAGAATTTCCAGCGGATTTACAAGGTGACTGGACCTTGGCATGCCCTGTGCTGCTTTGTAACCCACGTCGAAACCGGGTCGCCCCCATGTTCCTTCAGATTGCGCCGCATGGCCGAAGTTCAAGTAGCAGCCTTGCGGTGGCGATTATCGCATGGTGCTCCCACGCCGGGAATTATATATAACTATTTGATTTTAAAGTATATTTTCAATTTCCGCCGGGGTGGAGACAATGACGTCGGCGCCCCAGAGATCCGGACTGCTGCCGTTCAGGTAACCAAACCGTACGGCCACGGTGCGCATGCCGGCAGCGCGGCCGGCCTGGATATCGCGTTCATCGTCACCGACGTAGATGCAGGATTGCGGCGCGATATTGATGGTCGTTGCTGCGGCGAGCAATGGCGCGGGATGGGGTTTCATGTGGCCGGTGGTGTCGCCGCCGATGATGCAGGCGGCGCGCGTGGCATAACCCAGCTGCTGCATCAGCGGTTTGGCGAAACGTTCCGCCTTGTTGGTGACGATGCCCCAGGTGATGTTGCGTTGTTCGAGACGGGTAATGAGTGCCGCCATGCCGGGGAAGAGCACGGTGTCGCGACACAGGTTGTTTTCGTAGATGCGCAGGAATTCGTCGCGCATCGCCAGGTAGTCGGCGTGTTCCGGCGTAATGCCGAAACCGACACCGAGCAGGCCGCGCGCGCCCAGCGAGGTCACGCGGCGGGTATCAGCCAGTGGCACCGGCGTCAGGCCGCGCGCTGCACGCATGGCATTCACGGCGCGGCCGAGGTCGGGCGCGGTATCGGCAAAGGTGCCGTCGAGGTCGAACAGGACAGCCGCGGTCATGACTGCGGCGCGCGGGCGCAGAGGATGTAATTGACGCTGGCGTCTGCTTCGAGGGCGTAGATTTTGCTGAACGGGTTGTAGGTCATGCCGGTGATGCCGCTGATCTCAAGGCCGGCGCTGCGGCAGGTGGCCGACAGTTCCGAGGGTTTGATGAAACGCGCGTAGTCGTGGGTGCCGCGCGGCAGCAGGTTGAGCACATATTCCGCGCCGATGATGGCGTAGAGGTACGACTTCGGATTGCGGTTCAGCGTCGCAAAAAAAGCATGACCGCCGGGTTTCAGCAGCGCGGCGCAGGCGCGCACCGCCGATGCCGGATCCGGCACGTGTTCGAGCATTTCCATGCAGGTCACGACATCGAAACTGTGCGGCGCCTCCTGCGCCAGGGCTTCGACCGCGATGTTGCGGTAGACCACGTCGAGTTTTGATTCCAGCAAATGCAGCTGAGCGACTTTCAACGGTTTGCCGGCGAGGTCGATGCCGGTGACCCGCGCGCCGCGCGTTGCCATGGCCTCGGCAAGGATGCCGCCGCCGCAGCCGACATCCAGCACCTTCTTGCCGTGCAGCGTTGCGATGCCGTCGATGTAATCCAGGCGCAGCGGGTTGATTTCATGCAGCGGGCGGAATTCGCTCTCGGGATCCCACCAGCGGTGGGCGAGTTCACTGAATTTTTCCAGTTCGGCGGGATCGACGTTGGTGTTCATGACGGACGTATTCTCATTTGCCATTGCCGGGCTTTTGCCAGAATTGCGGATTCATCAAGGTTGATCAGTTCGCCGTTCACCAGCCGCCGTTCGCCGCCGACCCAGACATCGCTGACATGTTCGCGCCCTGCGGCGTATACCAGGTGCGAAACCGGGTCATAACAGGGAGACAGTGCCGTCGCCGCCAGGTTCACCGCGGTCAGGTCGGCGAGTTTGCCCGGAACGATGGATCCGATCCGGTCTTGCAGGCCCAGCGCGCGTGCGCCGCCCAGTGTGGCGCATTCCAGGGCTGTGTGCGCCGGCATTACCGTTGCATCACCCGAGCCGCCTTTGGCGAGCAGCGCGGCCAGGCGCATTTCGCTGAACAGGTCGAGCCGGTTGTTGCTGGCGGCGCCGTCGGTGCCCAGACCGATATTGATCCCGGCCTTCAGCATTTTCGCCACAGGCGCGATGCCGCTGGCCAATTTGAGGTTGGACGACGGGCAGTGCGCCACCGAGCAACCGTGGCGGGCGAACAGCGCAATCTCATGGTCATCCAAGTTCACGCTGTGTACGGCGATCAGCCCGGGGCCGAGCAGTCCGGCTTTTTCCAGCCGTGCCAGCGGCCGCACGCCATGCTGGGCCATGCTGTCGCTGATTTCCTGCGCGGTTTCGTGGATATGGATATGCACCGGGAGTTCCAGTTCCCCGGCATAAGTGGCGATTTGCGCGAAGGTAGCGTCCGACACCGTGAATGGTGCGTGCGGGGCGAGACAGAACGACAGCAGTGGTTCGTCGCGCAGCGTGTCGCGCAGGGCCATACCCTTGGCCAGGTAATCCTGGGCGTCGCTGGCATAAGCCGAACGAAACTCGATGGCGATGATGCCGAGCGCGGCACGCATGCCTGTGCGCAGTGCGGCGCGGGCAGCAGCTTCCGGGAAAAAATACATGTCGTTGAAGCAGGTGATGCCCCCGCGCAGCATTTCGGCGCAGGCGAGCAGGGTGCCGTCGTATACAAACTCGTCGGAGACCAGTTGTGCTTCCGCCGGCCAGATATGGTTCTGCAGCCAGTCCATCAGGGCCCGGTCGTCAGCCATGCCGCGCATCAGGGTCATCGCGGCGTGGGTATGGAGATTGACCAGTCCGGGGATCAGCACATGGTCGGGCAGATGGATGCGGGTCACGCCCGGATAACGGCTTGCGGCATCGGCCACTGGCAGCACGGCGAGGATGTGATCGTCTTCAATGACCACGGCATGTGCAGCAAGCACATGGTTGGCAGGTTCGACCGGAACTACCCAGCGCGGCTCAATGACGGTTGTTGAAGACATGTTGCGTTGCAGACCAGGACGAAACGCTGATTGTATGGCAAAAAAAAAGCCCTGCCGAAGCAGGGCTTTTTTTCAGAGCAGTTACTTAACGCTTGGCTGCCGGCTTTTTGGCTGCAGCTTTCGGTTTTGCCAGGCTTTGGGCGCGGCCAACCACTTCCACGGTGACACGGCGGTTCGGCGCCAGACACTCGATGAGCTGCTTGCGCTTCATCTTGTTGTCGCAGAACTTGGTGACCGGAATCGGCTGTTTCGGGCCTTTGCCTTCCCAGAAAATCAGCTTCTGGTCGATGCCTTTGGACACGATGTAATCCTTCACCGTGATCGCGCGCTTCTCGGACAGCTTCATGTTGTATTTCATGCTGCCGATGCGATCGGTATGACCGGTAACGATGACGGCGCCGATTTGAACCGGTGCACGTGCCTTGGTGGCTTTGCCGAGGGCGCCGAGGAATTTGTCGAGATCTTCCTTGTTGCCTGCGGTCATTTCAGCCTTGTTGAACTCCATGCCCTGCAACTCGATTTTCTCTTCAACGTTGAGGAACTCGGGTTTTGCGGGCTTCGGTTTCGGTGCGGCTTTTTGCGGCGCGGCTTTTTGCGGCGCGGCTTTCTGGGCGGCCGGTGCCGGTTTTTTCACCAGATCCGGATCGCATTCCGCGATGGCCAGAGCCGGGGTCCATTGGCTGGTGCGCACGCAGACGCCGGCGCCGGGGGCTTTGACGACACCACCCGCGGTATCCGTCAGATAGCCATCCTTGGCCTGCGCCGAAGCGAGGGCAGGGGCAAGCGCGGCTGCAACGATGGCGCTTGCTAAGGTAATCCTGAGTGCTGAACGCATGTTTTTGATCCTCCTGTTTTACGGAAAGTAGGGACGTGCCTGATAGCCGGTAAAAAAATACGAAATTTGGTGCTCCCCGAGCCACTTGATACCACATCCCCGATATCTGAGTAACCCTTGAGGTGAATACTAGCATGTTTTTTAAAAATAAAGCACGGGTCTGTGGTGTAAATGCATCATTCATCCCCCGTTGTATTTCACTTTGTGGAACATCGGGATAGGCGGCTTTTGGGCGAAAATCGCCCGGATTGGGATGGCTGCCGCAACACGCTGCGTCATGCCGCCTTCGGCCTGCGGCGGTCGGTCGGGTTTTCTGCGGCATTTTTACGGAAGTGCAGCAGACACAAACAACTGCAATTCAGCCTCGAATGATCTGCTCCCTTTCCAGCGCATGCGCGACCGCTCGGCTGCCGCTTGGGCGTTGCCGGCAAGGTGTGACCCGCATTGCAGCATGTTAGAATTCCACGTTTTGTAATGTTGCCTTCCACGGTCGCGCAAAGTGCCCGGCCGATCATAAAAACAAGCCTCTGGAATCCATGGATCAATTCGCCAAAGAAACACTGAACATCAGCCTCGAAGAGGAGATGCGCCGCTCTTATCTGGACTATGCCATGAGCGTGATTGTCGGGCGTGCGTTGCCTGATGTCCGCGACGGCTTGAAGCCCGTGCATCGCCGCATCCTGTTCGCAATGCATGAGTCCAATACGGTATGGAACCGGCCCTATGTGAAGTGTGCCCGTGTCGTTGGTGACGTGCTCGGCAAATACCATCCGCACGGCGACAGCGCCACCTACGAAGCGCTGGTGCGCATGGCACAGAATTTCTCGATGCGCTACATGCTGGTCGACGGCCAGGGCAACTTCGGCTCGGTCGATGGCGATTCCGCCGCAGCCTATCGTTACACCGAGTGCCGGCTGGAGAAAATCACCTCCGACATGCTGGCCGACATCGACATGGACACTGTCGATTTTGTCGATAACTACGACGGCAAGGAAAAAGAGCCGGTTACGCTGCCGACCAGGGTGCCGAACCTGCTGGTCAACGGTTCTTCGGGCATTGCCGTCGGCATGGCCACCAACATTCCGCCGCACAATCTCGGCGAAGTGATCGACGCCTGCCAGGCGTTGCTGAAAAAACCTGAAATCACCATCGATGAACTGATCGAAATCGTTCCCGCACCGGATTTTCCGACCGCGGGCATCATTTACGGCGTTTCGGGCGTACGCGACGGTTATCGCACCGGCCGCGGCCGCGTGATCATGCGCGCGCGCACCCATTTCGAAGAGGCGGAAAAGGGCGGCCGAGTCTCCATCGTCATCGATGAACTGCCGTACCAGGTCAACAAAGCCAACCTGCTGATGAAAATCGGCGAACTGGTGCGCGAGAAAAAGCTGGAAGGCATCTCCGACATCCGCGACGAGTCCGACAAGTCCGGCATGCGGGCTGTCATTGAACTGAAACGCGGCGAAGTGCCGGAGATTGTCCTGAACAATCTGTGGAAAGACACGCAGATGCAGGAGAGTTTCGGCATGAACATGGTGGCGCTGGTCGACGGCCAGCCGCGCGTGCTCAATCTGAAACAGTTCCTCGAAGCCTTCCTGCGCCATCGCCGCGAGGTGGTGACCCGCCGTACTGTATTCGAGCTGCGCAAGGCGCGTGAACGGGGCCACCTGCTGGAAGGCCTGGCAGTGGCGTTGTCGAACGTCGATGAAGTCATCGCGCTGATCAAGGCGGCGCCGACCCCGGCGGACGCCAAGCGCGAATTGATGGCGCGGTTCTGGCGTTCCAAGCTGGTCGAGGAATTGCTCGAACGTGCCGAAGAAGGCGCATCGTACCGGCCCGAAGCATTGTCCGCCGAGTTCGGCCTGCAGAAAAAGGGTTACCGGCTTTCGGATGCGCAGGCCCAGCAGATCCTTGAACTGCGCCTGCAGCGCCTGACCGCGCTGGAGCAGGACAAGATCGTTGCCGAATACCGTGAAACGATGGACAAGATCACCGACCTGCTTGACATCCTCGACAAACCGGCGCGGGTGACGAAGATCATTGCGCAGGAACTTACGGATGTCCGGAAGCTTTATGCCGACGAGCGTCGCAGCGAGATCGTCACCAGCACCCAGGATCTGAGCACCGAAGACCTGATCCAGCCGGAAGATGTCGTGGTGACACTGTCGCACGGCGGCTACATGAAATCGCAGCCGGTGGCGGATTACCGCGCGCAGAAACGCGGCGGCCGCGGCAAACAGGCGACGACGACTAAGGACGATGATTTTGTCGAGAAACTGTTCATCGCCAACACCCACGATTACATCCTGTGTTTCTCCAACCGCGGCAGGGTGTACTGGATCAAGGTTTATGCCGTGCCGCAGGGCAGCCGTGCGTCGCGCGGCAAACCGATCGTCAACCTCGTGCCGCTGATGGAGCATGAAAAAATCACCGCGATCCTGCCGGTGAAGGAATTCGACGACGAACATTTTGTGTTCATGGCGACGTCCACCGGCACCGTGAAAAAAACCGCGCTGTCGGCGTTTTCGCGACCGATGGCCAAGGGCATCATCGCGGTCAATCTCGACGACGGCGATTACCTGATCGGCGTTGCGGTGACCGACGGCAAGCAGGACATCATGCTGTTCTCCGATGCCGGCAAGGCGGTGCGTTTCAATGAAGAGGAAGTGCGCGTGATGGGGCGTGCGGCGGCGGGGGTGCGCGGCATGAAACTTCAGGCAAAACAAAAGGTTATATCGCTGCTGACGGCCGGCGAGGAAACCCAGTCGGTGCTGACCGCGACCGAAAACGGTTATGGCAAGCGCACTCCGGTGGCGGAATACACGCGCCACGGCCGCGGCACGCAGGGCATGATCGCGATCCAGGCCAGCGACCGCAACGGCAAGCTGGTCGGGGCACAGTTGGTGAGCAAGGAAGACGAGATCATGCTGATCGCCAGCGGCGGGGTGCTGATCCGCACCCGCGTATCTGAAGTGCGCGAGCAGGGTCGTTCGACCCAGGGCGTGCGCCTGATCAACCTTGACGCGGGTGAGCGCCTGGTCGGCATGGAAACCATCGTCGATACCGGCGACGAAGAAGAGTGAACTGCAGGATTGAGGATTGCGGATTGAGGATTGAGAAAATCCCGCCACGCAATCCTCACCGGAGAATCACTCAATCCACATTCCTCAATCTTCAATCCTAATTATGGCAAGAGTATTCAATTTCAGCGCCGGACCGGCGGTATTGCCGGAACCGGTGTTGCGGCAGGCGGCGGCGGAAATGCTCGATTGGCACGGCAGCGGCATGTCGGTCATGGAAATGAGCCACCGCGGCAAGGAGTTCATCGAGATCCACGCCCAGGCCGAAGCCGACCTGCGCGAGCTGATGAACATCCCGAAAAACTACAAGGTGCTGTTCCTGCAGGGGGGCGCATCCGCGCAGTTCGCGGTGGTGCCGATGAATCTGCTGCGCGGCAAAACCCAGGCGGATTACATCAACACCGGCGAATGGTCGAAAAAGGCCATTTCCGAAGCTAAGAAATACTGCAGGGTCAATGTCGCGGCGAGTTCCGAGGCTGCCAGCTTCAGCCATGTGCCGAAACAGGCGCAGTGGCAGCTCGATCCCGATGCGGCTTATGTCCACATCACCTCGAACGAGACCATCGGCGGCGTCGAGTTCCACTGGGTGCCCGACACCGGCAATGTGCCGCTGGTCGCCGACATGTCCTCGCACATCCTGTCGCGGCCGATGGATGTGTCGCGTTACGGATTGATCTACGGCGGTGCGCAGAAAAACATCGGCCCGGCCGGCGTCACCATCGTCATCGTGCGCGATGACCTGCTCGGTCAGGCGCTGCCGATCACGCCGACGGTATTCAATTACAAGACGCAGGCGGAAAACGACTCAATGTCGAACACGCCGGCGACTTACGGCATTTATGTCGCGGGTCTGGTGTTCCAGTGGCTGAAGCAGCTGGGCGGCCTGGCGAAGATGGAGCAGATCAACCGCGCCAAGGCCGGGCTGCTCTACGATTATCTCGATCAGACCGAGTTTTATCATTCGCCAGTGGCGAAGGATGACCGTTCGCTGATGAACATTCCGTTCACGCTGCGCAACGCGGATCTGGACAAGGCCTTCCTGAAGGAAACCGAGGCGGCGGGTTTGACGCAGCTGAAGGGGCACCGATCTGTCGGCGGCATGCGTGCATCGATTTACAACGCGATGCCGATCGAAGGTGTGCAGGCACTGGTGCAGTTCATGCGTGAATTTGAGCGCAGGAATGGCTGAAGCGATGAAGCCTGCGCCGTTGAAAATACTCACGTTGAATTCGATTGCCGGCGTCGGCCTGCAGCGGTTTCCGGCGGAGCTTTACCAGGTTGGCAACGATACCGCGGCGCCAGACGCGATCCTCGTTCGTTCGCATGACATGCACAGCATGGATATTCCCGCCAGCGTCAAGGCCATCGGCCGCGCGGGGGCGGGCACCAACAACATTCCGGTCGACAGGATGAACCTGCGCGGTGCGCCGGTGTTCAACGCACCCGGCGCCAATGCCAACGCGGTAAAGGAACTGGTCATTGCCGCGCTGCTGATGGCGGCGCGCAACCTGCTGCCGGCGGCGCGTTTTGTCGATGGCCTCAGCGGAGACGACAAGGTCTTGCACAAGCTGGTCGAAGACGGCAAAAAACAGTTTGCCGGCCTCGAACTGCCGGGCCGCACGCTGGGTGTGATCGGCCTCGGCAAGATCGGCAGCCTGGTGGCGGATGCCGCGATCAAGCTCGGCATGGACGTGCTGGGTTACGACCCGGAAATCACCGTCGATGCGGCGTGGAGCCTGCCATCGCAGGTGCGCAAGGCGCACACCATCGAGGAAGTGCTGAAAGCTGCCGACTTCATCACCTTGCATGTGCCTCTGGTGTCGGCGACGCGCGATCTGATCAATGCAAAACGTGCTGGACTGCTGAAAAAGGGCAGTGTATTGCTCAATTTTTCGCGTGACGGCATTGTCGACAACGGCGCCGTGATCGAGGCGCTGGCCGCGAAACGGCTGCGTGCTTACGTCTGTGATTTTCCGGCGCAGAAACTCCTGGGTCATCCCCAGGTCGTGGCTCTGCCGCACCTTGGCGCATCGACGCGCGAGGCCGAGGACAACTGCGCGGTGATGGTCGCCGACCAGGTCCGTGATTTTCTTGAACACGGCAATATCCGCAACGCGGTCAATTTCGCCGACGTGGTAATGAACCGCGAATCGGCCTGGCGCGTTGCGATTGCCAACGCCAACGTGCCGAACATGGTCGGACAGATTTCGACGACTCTGGCCCGCGCCAGCCTCAACATCCACAACATGCTCAACAAGTCGCGTGGCGACCTGGCGTACACGCTGGTGGACGTCGACAGCGCCGTGCCGGACGCGGTGATTGCGGAACTGGCGGCAATCAAGGGTGTGCTCGCGGTAAGATATCTGCCGACAAATTAATTTCGATGCTCGTCCATGGCTGATTCACTGAAGGACATCCGAGGCAAGATCGATGCGCTGGACGAGCGTCTGGTGCAGCTGCTGTCGGCGCGCGCCAAACTGGCGCAGCAGGCCTGGCAGGCCAAGGGCAGTGCAGCAGCGTACAAACCCGAACGCGAGGCACAGGTGCTGCGCCGGGTGCGGGAGCTGAATCAGGGCCCCCTGTCGGGTGCCGCGCTGAGCCGCCTGTTCACCGAAATCATGTCGGCCTGCAGGGCACTTGAGGAGCAGATGGCAGTGGCTTACCTCGGTCCCGAAGGCACTTTCAGCCAGGAAGCCGTGGTCAAACATTTCGGCGCAGCCACCGGCTCGCAGCCGCATGCCTCGATTGATGAGGTTTTTCGTGCCGTCGAAACGGGTGCTGCGGGTTATGGCGTTGTTCCCGTTGAAAATTCCACCGAGGGCGCAGTGGGGCGCACGCTGGACCTGCTGCTCAACACCTCCGCGCGCATCTGCGGTGAAGTGATGCTGCCGGTGCGGCAATGCCTGATGAGTGTGGCGGCGCGGCGCGACAACATCAACAAAGTCTATTCGCATACCCAGAGCCTGGCGCAGTGCCAGCAGTGGCTGTCGCGCAATCTGCCGCAGGCGGAACGCATCGCAGTGGTCAGCAATGCCGAAGCCGCGAGAATGGCGAGCAGGGACCGGCGTTCGGCGGCGATTGCCAGCCGCACTGCGGCGACGCTGTACGGGCTCAAGCTGCTGGCGCGCAATATCGAAGACGATCCGAAAAACACCACGCGTTTTGCGGTGATCGGTGCCGAAGAAGTATCACCCTCGGGCCGCGATAAAACCTCGCTGGTACTGTCGACCCGCAACGAACCCGGTGCGGTGCACGACCTGCTGACGCCGCTGGCGAAACATGGCGTGAGCATGACGCGACTGGAGTCACGTCCGGCGCGCACCGGTTTGTGGGAATACGTGTTCTACGTCGATATCGAGGGCCACCAGCAGGAGCCGCGTGTGGCTCGCGCGCTTACCGCGCTGGCGCGCAAGACTTCGTTCCTGAAAATTCTCGGTTCCTATCCGTCGGCACGCTGATCTTTTGGCCTTAATTCATAAGTATTTGATTTTATTGATAAAAATAGAATGACTGTCTGCGACCTCGCGCCCGGTTACATCCGGGCCATTGCACCCTACCTGCCGGGCAAACCGACTTCCGAGCTGGCCCGTGAACTGGGGCTCGAAGAATCCGGCATCGTCAAACTGGCGTCGAACGAAAATCCGCTGGGCGTCAGCCCGAAAGCGGCACTGGCGATACGCGCGGTGCTCGACGGCCTGGCGCGTTATCCCGACGGCAACGGTTTTGAACTGAAGCAGGCCTTGTCGCGGAAATTCGGTGTCGGCATGGACGGCATCGTCCTGGGCAACGGCTCCAATGACGTGCTGGAACTGGCGGCACGTTCCTTCCTCGCGCCGGATTTGTCGGCGATTTATTCACAACATGCTTTTGCGGTGTATCCGCTGGCGGTGCAGGCGATGGGCGCCAAGGGTATCGAAGTACCGGCCAGCAATTTCGGCCATGACCTGCCGGCGATGGCGCGTGCAGTGCGTGCCGATACCCGGCTGATGTTTATTGCCAACCCGAACAACCCGACCGGCACCTTCATTGACGGCGCGACGCTGGAGGCATTCATCGCGCAGTTGCCGCCGCAGTTGCTGGTCGTGCTCGACGAGGCCTACAACGAATACCTCGAGCCGCAACACCGCTACGACAGCATCGGCTGGCTGAAAAAATATCCGAACCTGATGATCACGCGCACCTTCTCCAAGGTCTACGGCCTGGCCGGCCTGCGCGTGGGTTATGCACTGGCGGCGCCCGGCGTCGCCGATCTGATGAACCGCGTGCGCCAGCCCTTCAACGTCAACAGTCTGTCGCTGGCCGCAGCTGCCGCCGGGCTGGATGACGAGGTTTTTGTCCGTGACAGTTACGAACTCAACCGGCGCGGCATGCGGCAGATTGTTGCCGGATTACAACAGCTGTCCCTCAATTACATTCCGTCCTACGCCAATTTCATCACCTTCAAGGTGCCCGGCGCGGCCGCCGTGTTCCAGAAGCTGCTGAAGGCCGGCGTCATCGTGCGGCCCATCGCCAATTACGGCATGCCCGACCATCTGCGGGTGTCGATCGGGCTGGAATCCGAAAACGCGCGTTTCCTCGAAGTACTGCAGCAGGCGCTGGCGGGCTGACGGCGGCCACGCGATAAGCTAGCCTGTCTGTCGCAATGTCTGAACGGAACAGCCATGCCTGCCAATAAACACAACAATAAGCGCATCAATAAACTCGTCGTCATCGGCGTCGGCCTGATCGGCGGCTCGTTTGCGCTGGCGCTGAAAAAAGCGCGCATGGTCAAACAGGTGGTTGGTGTCGGCCGCAGCCGCAAAAACCTGCAACTGGCGCTGAAGCGGGGCGTGATCGACAAAGCCGAGACGGATGTCGCACGCGCAGTTGCTGATGCCGACCTGGTGCTGGTCGGTGCGCCGGTGGGGCAGATGCCGGGTATTTTTGCGCGCATCGCGCCGGCTTTGCCCAAACATGCGGTGGTCACGGACGCCGGCAGCACCAAGCAGGATGTGATTGCCGCGGCGCGCCGCCATCTCGGCGCGCATTTTGCCCAATTCGTGTCGGCACATCCGATCGCCGGCACTGAACACAGCGGTGCCGGTGCGGCGTTTTCCGAACTGTTCCGTGATCGCAATCTGATCCTGTTGCCGCAAAAAGAAACCAAGGCTGCCGCGGTGCGCCTGGTGCGCGAAGCCTGGCTGGCCTGCGGCGCACGCATTGTGCGTCTTGAGGCAGCTGAGCATGATGAAATCTTCGGTGCGGTCAGCCATCTGCCGCATGTCGTGGCGTTTGCACTGGTGAACCTGCTGGCGCAGCGCCGCGACGCCAAACGCCTGCTTGGTTTTTCCGGCGGTGGCCTGCGCGATACGGTACGCATCGCCGGCAGTTCACCGGAAATGTGGCGCGACATCTGCATCGCCAACCGCGCGGCGCTGGTGCCGCTGGTCGACGGTTACATCAGCGAGCTTGAGGCTGCACGTGCCGCACTGGCGGCGGGTGACGGCGAATCGCTTGAGCATATGTTCAGTGCCGCGCAAAAAGCGCGGGCAAAATGGTTGATCAAGCCCGGCTGATGAGCGCGGCAAAACCCGGATTCCTGGATCTGCAACCGATCCGCGCCGTACGCGGCACGGTGCGCCTGCCCGGATCAAAAAGCATTTCCAATCGTACCTTGCTGCTGGCTGCGCTGGCACAGGGCACGACGACCTTGCGCGAAGTACTGGATTCCGATGACACGGGTTATATGCTGACTGCGTTGCGCGCACTGGGTGTGCGTTGCGAGAGCGCAGGAACGCGCGCGATGACCGTTTATGGCGTCAACGGTGTTTTCCCTGTGAAAAAGGCTGATTTGTTTCTCGGCAATGCCGGCACCGTGGTGCGGCCACTGACAGCGGTGCTTGCGCTGTGCGGCGGTGAATACAGCATCGACGGTGTCGCGCGCATGCACGAGCGGCCGATCGGCGATCTGGTCGATGCCTTGCGCCAGCTGGGCGCGCAGATCGATTACCCCGGCAATCCGGGTTTTCCGCCGCTGAAAATCCATCCCGGCAAGATAAAGTCACAGACGGAAGTCAGCATACGAGGCAATGTGTCCAGCCAGTATCTGACCGGATTGCTGATGGCCTTGCCGCTGCTTGGCGTAAAAACGCGGGTGCGCATAGAGGGGGAGCTGATTTCCAAACCCTATGTCGAGATCACGCTGAATGCGATGCGCCGTTTCGGCGTGGCCGTCGGGCGCGACGGCTGGGCTTCATTCACGGTGCCGGCCGCTGCGCGTTATGTCAGTCCCGGCGAACTCTATGTCGAGGGGGATGCATCATCGGCTTCGTATTTTCTCGCGGCGGGCGCGATCAGCGGCCTGACCGGCGGTGGTCCGGTTCGTGTTGAGGGCGTGGGGCGCAACAGCACCCAGGGCGATGTGCGTTTTGCCGAGGCGCTGGAACAGATGGGCGCCGCGGTCAGCATGGATGAACACTGGATTGAAGCGTCTGCAGGTGCTGAGGCGAAAAAACGCCGCAAGCTGCGCGCGGTGGATCTCGATTGCAATCACATCCCCGACGCGGCGATGACACTGGCCGTGGCCGCGCTGTTTGCCGACGGCACCACGACCTTGCGCAATATCGCCAGCTGGCGGGTCAAGGAAACTGACCGTATCGCGGCGATGGCGGCTGAGTTGGTCAAACTCGGTGCGACGGTGGAAGAGGGCGCCGATTACCTGAAAATCACGCCGCCGACGCAATGGCGGCCCGCCACCATCGACACCTACGACGACCACCGCATGGCCATGTCATTTTCGCTGGCGGCTTTGGGCGGGGTGCCGGTGCGGATCAATGATCCGGGCTGCGTGGCCAAAACTTTTCCCGATTATTTCCAGGTGCTGGCGGGCATCAGCGCATGAGCTTGCCGCCAGTCATCGCCATCGACGGTCCGTCGGCATCGGGCAAGGGCACCATCGCGGCGGCGGTGGCGCAGCACCTGGGATTTCATTACCTGGACAGCGGGGCGCTGTACCGGATCGTCGGTTTTGTCGGTGGAGAGCGCCGGGCGAATCTCGATAATGATTCAGAAATGACTGATATCACATTGAATTTAAAGGTTAAATTTAATGGCGATAAAGTCTTTGTCGATGCCCGGGAGGTATCGAACCAGATCCGTGGCGAGGTCGCCGGGGCTGCGGCATCGCGGGTGGCGGCCTTGCCCGGTGTGCGCCGGGCGCTGATGTCGCTGCAGCACGGTTTTCGCCAACCCCCGGGGCTGGTGGCCGACGGTCGCGACATGGGGTCGGTGGTGTTCCCGGATGCGGGACTCAAAATCTACCTGACGGCGACCGCCGAGGAGAGGGCGCTCAGGCGCCATAAGCAGTTGATGGAAAAGGACTCCGGTGCTAGTATGGCGGCCCTTTTGCAGGACATCCGTGACCGCGATTTTCGCGACAGCAACCGCGCCACGGCCCCCCTGTTGAAGTGCCCTGATGCCATTGAAATAGACACTACCGGGATACCGGTGGCTGCCGTGGTGGCCCAGGTCATGGATATGTATCAAAAGTATCAAAAAAGCAGCACGAACCAGTCGTAACGGCAGCAAACAGGCGTCATGGGCCGCCAGGACCATGGCTTTTTTCAACTACCCTCCCGTTTCTCAAACGGGTGTGATAACCTCCTGATTCCAATGATGAAAACAACCCAACAAGCTGCTCCTGTCGGTATTCCTGCCGAGAGTTTTGCCGCGCTCTTTGAAGAGAGCCTGGCGACGAAAGAAATGCGCATCGGCGAAGTGATTACCGCCGAAGTCGTGCGTATTGATGACAATTTTGTGGTGGTCAATGCCGGTCTGAAATCCGAGAGCTATGTGGCTGTCGAAGAATTTCATGATGACCGCGGCCAGATTGAAGTAAAGCCCGGCGACTTTGTCAGCGTCGCCATCGAA
Source organism: Burkholderiales bacterium (assembly GCA_019744975.1). Taxonomy (GTDB): domain Bacteria; phylum Pseudomonadota; class Gammaproteobacteria; order Burkholderiales; family SG8-41. Next base: position 1,776 of record JAIETP010000027.1, on the reverse strand, counting down.
TCCCTCGAAGACGGCCATGGCGAAACCCGCCTGTCGCGCGACAAGGCCAAACGCCTCGCCGCCTGGCACGAACTGGAAGATGCCCTCGAGAAGGGCAACATCGTCTCCGGCATGATCAGCGGCAAGGTCAAAGGCGGCCTGACCGTGATGATCAACGGCATCCGCGCCTTCCTGCCCGGTTCGCTGGTCGATACGCGTCCTGTGAAAGACACGACGCCGTACGAAAACAAGGAAATGGAATTCAAGGTCATCAAGCTTGACCGCAAACGCAACAACGTCGTGGTGTCACGCCGTGCCGTGCTCGAAGCGAGCCAGGGCGAAGAGCGGCAGAAGCTGCTCGAGAATCTGCGCGAAGGCGCGACCGTCAAGGGCATCGTCAAGAACATCACCGACTACGGCGCGTTCGTCGACCTCGGTGGCATCGACGGCCTGCTGCACATCACCGACCTCGCATGGCGCCGTGTCAAACATCCGTCGGAAATGCTCAATGTCGGCGACGAAGTCACCGCCAAAGTATTGAAGTTCGACCAGGAAAAAAACCGTGTCTCGCTGGGCATGAAACAGCTGGGCGAGGACCCGTGGGTCGGCCTGTCGCGCCGCTACCCGCCCAACACCCGTCTGTTCGGCAAGGTTTCGAACCTCACCGACTACGGCGCGTTTGTCGAGATCGAGCCGGGCATCGAAGGCCTGGTGCACGTCTCCGAAATGGACTGGACCAACAAGAACGTACATCCCTCCAAAGTCGTGCAGCTGGGCGATGAAGTCGAGGTGATGGTGCTGGAGATCGACGAAGACCGCCGCCGCATCTCGCTCGGCATGAAGCAATGCATGGCGAATCCGTGGGAAGAGTTCTCGATGAACTCGAAAAAAGGCGACAAGGTCAAGGGTCAGATCAAGTCGATCACCGACTTCGGTATTTTCATCGGCCTCGCCGGCGGCATCGACGGCTTGGTGCATCTGTCCGACCTGTCATGGCACGTGCCCGGCGAAGAAGCCGTGCGCAATTACAAGAAGGGCGAGGAAGTCGAAGCCCAGGTGCTGTCGATCGATGTCGAGCGCGAGCGTATCTCGCTGGGCGTCAAGCAGCTTGAAGGTGATCCGTTCACCAACTATGTCGGCGGCCACGAGAAAAACTCGGTGGTTACCGGCACGGTCAAGGCGATCGACGCCAAGGGCGCCGTGATCCACCTCGAAGGCGACATGGAAGGTTATCTGCGCGCGTCGGAAGTTTCGCGTGACCGCGTGGAAGACATCCGCACCAAGCTGAAGGAAGGCGATTCGGTGACCGCGATGATCATCAACGTCGACCGCAAGAACCGCACCATCAATCTGTCGATCAAGGCGAAAGACCTTGCGGAGGAGACCGAGGCCATGCAGAAGATGACTTCGGACAACAAGCAGGCGAGTTCGGGGACCACCAATCTTGGCGCCCTGCTCAAAGCCAAGATGGATACGGCCAATACTCAACAATAAAAGGTAAGGGAGCATCATGACCAAGTCGGAGTTGATTGCGAAACTGGCGGCACGTTATCCGCAGCTTGTGGCCAAGGACGCCGAACTTGCTGTGAAGATGATTCTCGATGCGATGGGGAAAAGCCTGTCACAGGGTCAACGCATCGAAATCCGGGGTTTTGGCAGTTTCGGTCTCAATTACCGACCGCCGCGTACCGGGCGCAATCCGAAATCGGGCGAACGGGTGCAGGTGCCCGCGAAATACGTGCCGCATTTCAAGGCCGGCAAGGAATTGCGCGAACGCGTCGACATCAAGAAATAACG
>JAIETP010000005.1 GCA_019744975.1 Burkholderiales bacterium | reverse complement strand
ACCCAGATTTTCTGCAGCACATCTTTCGGGATCAGCAGTTCTTCGCGCCGGGTGCCGGAGCGGTTGACGTTGATCGCCGGGAAAATGCGTTTTTCATACATGCGCCGGTCAAGATGGATTTCCATGTTGCCGGTGCCCTTGAATTCCTCGTAAATCACGTCGTCCATGCGCGAACCGGTGTCGATCAGCGCGGTGGCGAGAATGGTCAGGCTGCCGCCTTCTTCGACGTTACGCGCGGCACCGAAGAAGCGTTTCGGCCGCTGCAGCGCATTGGCATCCACGCCGCCGGTCAGCACCTTGCCGGAGGCCGGCACCACGGTGTTGTAGGCGCGCGCGAGGCGGGTGATGGAGTCGAGCAGGATGACAACGTCTTTTTTGTGTTCGATCAGGCGTTTGGCTTTTTCGATCACCATCTCGGCGACCTGCACATGGCGGCTGGCCGGTTCGTCAAAGGTGGAGGACAGCACTTCACCCTTCACCGAACGCTGCATCTCCGTCACCTCTTCCGGTCGTTCGTCGATCAGCAGCACGATCAGCACGACTTCGGGATGATTGGCGGTAATAGCATGGGCGATGTGCTGCATCAGCACGGTTTTGCCGGCCTTCGGCGGCGACACGATCAGTCCGCGCTGGCCTTTGCCGATGGGGGCGATGATGTCGATGATGCGGCCGGTGATATTTTCCTCGGCCTTGATGTCGCGTTCGAGTTTGAGATGTTCTGTCGGGTGATAGGGCGTCAGGTTCTCAAACAGGATCTTGTGTTTGGAATTTTCCGGCGAGTCCTCGTTGACCTTGTCGACCTTGACCAGCGCGAAGTAGCGTTCGCCTTCCTTCGGGGTGCGGATTTCGCCTTCGATGGTGTCGCCGGTATGCAGGTTGAAGCGGCGGATCTGCGAGGGCGACACATAAATGTCGTCGGTGCCGGCGAGGTACGAGGTGTCGGGTGAGCGCAGGAAACCGAAGCCGTCGGGCAGCACTTCCAGCGTGCCGCCGCCGAATATGGACTCCCCCTTCTTGGCCTGGTTTTTCAGCAGCGCAAATATGAGTTCCTGTTTGCGCAACCGGTTGGCGCCGTCGATCTCGTTTTTGACGGCCATGTCGACGAGTTCGCCGACGTGGAGATTTTTAAGGTCGGATAAATGCATGGACTTCGGGCGTTGGTCGCGGAAAAAACAGGGAGTGAGGGAGGGGAAGCGGTGTTGCCTGGGGGTTGCTCGGCGCTACTTTCGGCGGTGCTGCTACTTGCTACCGCTACTGCTTCGCCAGCGCCTGCCTTGCTCTTTTACTCTTTTATTCAGTGCCGGGAGCGGCTTGATGGGTCAGGCGCTGGGTGAAGATTATAGCGTTCAGATATGACTGTCAATAAACGCGGTCAGCTGTGATTTCGACAATGCGCCGACTTTGGTGGCTTCCACCGCGCCGTTTTTGAAAATCATCAGCGTCGGGATGCCGCGAATGCCGTACTTGGGCGGCGTTGCCTGATTGTCATCGATGTTGAGTTTCGCGACTTTCAGTTTGCCTGAATATTCGCGGGCGACCTCGTCAAGGATCGGGGCGATCATCTTGCAGGGGCCGCACCATTCGGCCCAGTAATCGACCAGCACCGGGGTGGCGGATTGCAGCACCTCGGGGTCAAAAGAATCATCGGTCACGTGATGAATATGCTCGCTCATGGGTCCTGCCTCGTCATTGGGTAAAGATGTTGGAAAATATTGGAAAAAAGGGTTCGCCACGGGGCCGCGGCGGGGGGTAGGTGAATCCTATACTATCCAAAACCCCTGCTTTTGGGAAGCAGCGCCCTTGTTTGTGGCGCCCCGCTTGCTGCCGCGCATCATCTGTTAAAATGCGGGCCTTTCCGGCGATTTCAAGGCCGTGTTTCTTCAGGATATTCCATGACGTACGTTGTCACCGAATCTTGCATCAAGTGCAAATATACCGACTGTGTGGATGTCTGCCCCGTGGACTGTTTTCGCGAAGGGCCGAACATGCTGGTCATCGATCCGGATGAATGCATCGACTGCACGCTGTGTGTTGCCGAATGCCCGGTGGAGGCGATTTTTGCCGAGGACGACGTGCCGGATGATCAGCGCGAGTTCACCGCATTGAATGCGGAGCTTGCCAAGGTCTGGAAGCCCATCATCGAGAAAAAAGACGGGCCGGCGGACGCTGATGACTGGGTCAAGGTCAAAGCAAAAAAACACCTTCTCGAGAAGTAGCGTTTTCGGACGGCCCGCCCGGGCCGTTTTCGTTTCAGGGCTGCCTGCGTAAGATGTGGTCTGTCTCGCAGTGTTTGCACTGCATGCGGCATTCCGAACCCAGTGCCTGAAACTACAGCAACCCGAATTACCTGCCATCAATGCGCCACCGGCGAAATGCCGGGGCAGGTTGCTGCGCGTATTGTTGCACTGGAGCGCGACCGGCTCCCCGATCTTGGCCACGCGGTGCTGTTGCTCCCCGCTTTGGCGGCTGCGACCGACATGGCGCGCGCGTTGCACCGTGCGGCTGGCACGGCCCTGCTGCTGCCCCGGCTGACCACTTTTGCCGCTTGGGCCGGGCAGGTGCCGCTGGAGCGTCCCGTTGCCACGCGGGCTGCGCGCGAAGCGCTGTTGTACGAAGCGCTGGCTGAACGAGGCTGGTTGCCTGCAACCGATCTGTGGGCGGTTGCGCGGGAACTGGCTGCGCTGTTTGATGAAATCACCCGTTGCGCCGTCGCGTTGCCGGCCACTCCGGATGAGTTTGCCGGGCAACTCGAACAGGCGTATCGGACGCGTCGCAGCGCTGCCCTGCAGTTCGAAGCCCGGCTGGTGCATGAGTTGTGGCATCTCGTTGCGGTTGATACCGAAGTCCTGGATCCGGAGGCTGCCTACCAGATGCGCCTGGCTGCGCTGGCGAAGGGGGCGGATGCGCCGCTTTACGTTGTCGGCCATGCGGGATTGTCCCGTGCCGAAGAAAGTTTTCTCGAGGCGTATGCGCTGCGTGCGCCGGTTCACCGTTTTCATGCCGGCGCGGATGGCGCCGGCTGTGTCGCCCGCATGCTGAACCTGGCCTGGCCGCTTCTGACGCAGGAAACCGCTGATCTGCCGGGCAGGGCTGCAGAGCTGCGCGCCGGCGGGGCAGTCAGTCCGCTTGCATCGCGGCTTCGTTATTTTGGGGCCTCCAGCGCGGAACAAGAGGCTCAGGCCGTTGACGTGGCCGTGCGCGAATGGCTGTTGTCGGGAAAACAGCGGATTGCGGTGGTTGTCAGCGATCGACTGGTTGCAAGGCGCGCGCGGGCTTTGCTTGAGCGTGCCGGGGTGCTGGTGCGCGACGAGGCCGGCTGGGCATTTTCGACAACCAGCGCGGCCACCGTAATCGGGCGCTGGCTGGATGTGGCATCCGGTGATTGTTATTACCGGGACCTGCTCGACCTGCTGAAGTCCCCCTTTGCTTTTCATGACTGGCCGCGCGAAGTGCGACAGTGCGCAGTATTGCGCCTGGAGAGATACGTCCGGGATGCCGGGGTGATCGGTGGCCTGCAGCGGTTTGTTGGGTTGGCGGAAGAACAGGGTGATGTGGAAGTGCGGCAGATGCTGGTGCGGGTACAGCGCGGCATCACGGCGCTCGGGCGTGGGCGCAGGCCCTTGCCACGGTGGCTGGAGGCCCTGAACGCCAGCCTGACGGAAATCGGTGTGCGCGACGGGCTTGTTGCGGATGCTGCCGGTGAACAATTACTGGGGTTGTTTTCGCGGCTTGCAGCAGATCTTGTGACGAGCAGACTTGCGGTCGATTTTGCGGATTGGCGACGCTGGTTTGCCCGCGAACTGGAAGAGTCTGCATTCATAGACCGCACCATTGAAAGCCCCGTTGTTTTTATGGGGTTGTCCGCAACCCGGCTGCGCGAATTTGACGCGGTGCTGATGCTGGGCGCTGATGCCGCTCACTTTCCCGGCGGGGACAGTCCGGGGTTGTTTTTCAATCAGGGTGTGCGAGCGCAACTGGGTTTGCCTACACGACAGGACGAACTTGGCGAAATCGACGGGCAACTTGCGGCGCTGATCGCGGGCAGCGGCACCATGCTGGTGACCTGGCAGCGTCAGGTCGATGGCGAGCCAAACCTGTTGTCGCCGCAGTTTGAGCGGCTGGACGCTCTGCACCGGCTTGCTTACGGCAATGGATTGGAAGATATCTCACTGGCTGCACGCCTTGCCGCAGCAGAAGTACGTTGCGATATCGGGGTGTTGCCCGGAATCACCAGGCAGCCGAGGCCGGCTGCCGCCACTGCGTTGTTGCCGCAGCAGATTTCGGCAAGCGGTTACAACAGCCTGATGGCCTGCCCGTATCAATTTCATGCCCGTTACCTGTTGGGCCTGGCGGAACTCGACGATGTCCAGGAAATGATCGAAAAGGCCGATTACGGACAGATCGTGCACGGTGTGCTCAGAACGTTTCACGGCAATCATGCGGTGATCGCTGACATCGGCATCGAGAGTGCCCGCGCAGAGCTGGAGCAGTTGAGCACAGCCGCGTTTGCCGCGGCGGTGGCCCGCAATTACCTGGCGAAGGCATGGCTTGAACGCTGGCGCGCGTTGATCCCGGCCTACATCGAATGGCAGCGCGGCAGGGAGAGTGAAGGCTGGCGCTGGCATGCCGGTGAGGAAAAACGGGAAATCATGATCACCACGCCAGGCGGCGCCTTGCTCCGCCTGCACGGGCGGATTGACCGTGTTGACAAGGGGTGTGATGGCGGCGTTGCGGTGATCGACTATAAAACCCAGCGGCGCAAAACGGTACGCAGGAAAGCGGAAAATCCGGGGGAGGACGTGCAGTTGCCGGTCTATGCGTTGTTGTGGGGTGGGCCGGTGGCGGCAGCCTTGTTTCTGTCGATTGAGCAGGGGCGGGTTGCCGAAGTGGTTCCGGAGGGTGATCTGTCGCAGCTTGCCGTGGCCGTTCAGGATCGGCTGGCCGTGATCTTCGACGCTTTGCGCGGTGGCGGGTTGTTGCCGGCACAGGGGGTCGACACCGTTTGTGAATATTGCGAGATGCGCGGATTGTGCCGTCGCAATTACTGGCCATGAGTGACGCATCCCGGCAATTGCTGAACCGTGCTGCGCTGGATCCATCGTCCAGCGTGGTGATCGAGGCCTGTGCCGGCAGCGGCAAGACCTGGCTGCTGGTGTCGCGGATCGTTCGCCTGTTGCTGGACGGCGCGGAACCCTCGCAAATACTCGCCGTGACATTCACCCGTAAAGCGGCGCAGGAAATGGCCGCGCGGCTGCACGAGTGGCTGCATCTGCTGGCAACGGCCCCCGATGCCGCGGTACGCGATTTTCTGCACCAGCGCGAGGTGCGCCCGGAGAACATCGAGGCGATCCTGCCGCAGGCGCGCCGGCTCTACGAAAAACTGCTGACGGCCCAACCTTCGATCACCATTACCACGTTTCACAGCTGGTTCATGCAGTTGTTGCGGCGCGCACCGCTGGACGCCGGCGTCCCCGGCGACGTCACCCTTGTTGAGCAGACTGCGGCACTGGTCGATGAGGCCTGGGAACGGTTTGCCGGCAGTCTGTCGCACAATCCCGATGCGCCGGCAGCGCGCGGCCTGACGTTCCTGTTCCGTGAATGCGGGCTTGAGAATACGCGGCGGTTGCTGACCGGTTTCCTGCGCCGCAGGGCGGAGTGGTGGGCTTATACGCGGGACGCTGCCGACCCGGTCGCCCATGCCTTGGCGCGCATTGCGCAGCAGATGACGTCGGCGCCCGATGCTGATGTCGCCGGTGATCTGCTGGCTGAGGCCGGGTTTGTCTCCATGCTCGGGGAATATGCGGCCTTGCTCGGAAGGAACACGGCGACGGATCAGCAACTCGCCAAAGCGTTGCAGGAGGACCCGGGGGCAGCCGGAGGACGTGATCGCTTTGAAAAAATCCGGGCTGTGCTGTTTACGGTGACCGAAGGTACTCTGAAAAAACGCAAACCGTCCGCGACGCAGGCCAAGCGCCTTTCTCCGGCGGGGGAGATTCGTTTGCTTGAACTGCATGCGGCGCTTGGCGGGCGGATAGAGGCCGTTCACGATGCGCTGCGGGACCAGGACAGCTACCGGTTCAACGAGGCCGGGTTGCGGTGCGGGGCAGTACTGCTCGCGACCTATCAATCGCTGAAACTCGAACGCCAGGTCATCGATTACGGCGATATCGAGTGGCGCGCCTGTGAACTGGTCCGCGTCAGTGACCATGCTGCTTACATGCACTGCAAGCTGGATGCGCGCTATCGCCATATACTGGTCGACGAATTCCAGGACACCAACCCGTTGCAGTGGCAGACATTGCAAAGCTGGCTGGAGGCGGCAGTCGATGCTGACTCGCGGCCCACGGTATTCATGGTTGGTGATCCCAAGCAGTCGATTTACCGATTTCGCCGGGCCGAGGCGAGGCTGTTCACGTTGGCGCAGAGTTACCTTGGGCGGGAGTTCGCTGCGCAGCGGCTGGCACAGAACGAATCCCGACGCTGTGCACAGCCGATCATCGATGTCGTTAACCAGGTGTTCGGCGCCGCACCGGAATATGCGGGGTTTGCACCGCATGCCGCCTACCACCTGCGGATGCCGGGGCGTGTGGAAGTGCTGCCGCTGGCGCTGAACGGGGCGGCATCGGAGACGCTTCCGGCGACAGGTCTGCGCAACCCCCTGCTGTCACCACTGGTTGTCGAGGAAGACCGGCGCCGTGATGACGAAGCCGCATTGCTGGCACAGCAAATCAGCCTGATGGTGGAGCGGTGGATGATTGATGACGGCCGCGGAGGGCGGCGCCCTTTGCGTTGTGCGGACATCATGATTCTGGTGCGCAGGCGGACGCATCTCGCGGTCTACGAGCGCGCTTTGCGCAATGCCGGCATTCCATTCGTGACTTCCCGCCAAGGCGGGTTGCTCGATACCCTGGAGGCGCAGGACCTGATCGCATTGCTGCGTTTTCTGAGCTCGCCCTTTTCCGACCTTGATCTGGCGCATGCGCTGCGGTCCCCGCTGTTCGCAGCAGGCGATGATGATCTGGTTGCCATTGCCGCGATTCCCGGCGACAGCTGGTGGCATCGTCTGTCGCGGCTTGCCGCACAGCCGTCGTGCAGCCCGGCACTGCTGCGCGCTCATGATCTGCTGGCACGCTGGCTTGCCCGTGCCGACGCGGCACCCGTGCACGATCAACTGGATCGCATTTATTTCGAAGGCGGTCTGATGCACCGTTACGCACAGGCCGTTCCCGTTGCCATGCGGGGCGCGGTTGCTGCCAACCTGCAGGCTTTCATCCAGCATGCGCTGGATGCCGATGCTGGCCGTTATCCCAGTTTGCCGCGGTTCATCAATGAACTTGGCGATTTGCGCAGTGCGCCGGTCGAGGAAGCGCCGGATGAAGGCATCATCGGCGACGCAGGGGATGCGCTCCGCATCCATACCGTCCATGGTGCCAAGGGGCTGGAGGCTCCGGTGGTGTGGCTGCTTGATACGGCGGCAGGTCAGGATGCGGGCCGTGGTTACGACGCCCTGATCGACTGGCCGCCGGAGGCGGAGCGTCCCCTGATGTTTTCACTGTGGACGCGCAAGGATGCCCAAAGCGCTGCACAACGAACACAGGCGCAGCACGAAGCAGCGCTGGACGCGCGGGAAGACCTCAATTTGTTGTACGTGGCGATGACCCGGGCGCGCCAGGCACTGATCGTCAGTGGCGTCGAAGGGCGCGGACACAACGGATCGTGGTATGCGCGCATACGCGCGGCGGTGTGTGCTGCCGCGGGCGTGACTGATGGTGATCCGGCGTCGGTGGCAGCGCATGGTGGATTGAGCGGTGAGGGGGATGCCGTGCCGGCACCGGCCGCTCCCGCGACCGTGGTTGCGGCTGTTGATGCACGGTTGACGCAGCCGCTGCCGACCGGCAGGCGTATTGCCGAGCCCGCGGGCGAGGGCCTTCATTTCGGCACCCTGTTCCACTTGTTGCTGGAGCGCCTGACATCCGGTCCGCCATTGGCGCCGTCTGCGCTGCGGGATGCGGTGGGGATGACAGAGGCTGAGTTCGAGCCGTTGTGGGAGGCCGCGCAGCGCTTGCTGAAACAACCCGACCTCCAGCGGTTTTTCCATCCCGGACATTATGTGCGTGCGATGAACGAGGTTGCCTGCGTGGATGCGGCCGGCGCACTGCGACGCATCGACCGGCTGGTCGAGTTCAGGGATGTGTTCTGGATAATTGATTACAAGTCGGGTGCGCTGCCGGGCGACAGGGCATTGCTGGCCAGGTATGACGCGCAGCTGGCGGGTTATCGCGATGCAATCAGCGCCATGTACCCGCGAAAGCCGGTGCGTGCAATGCTGATTTTTTCAAGCGGTGAGACACGTGAACCCGCCGTTGCATGACAGGAACGCTGCAGTTGCGACGACAAACGATAACAATTAGCATGACCCGCCCAGAGCACACATTCAGCGCAGCAAAAATCAAAATACAAATCGAGGAGAAGAATGATGAAAGTGCGGATGATCATGCGTAATTTTTTCCCCGGCAGCCCTGTGCTGCTGATACTGCTGATCTTGACGGGCCTGCAACTCGCGCCCGGCGCGGCGCAGGCACAGGGCAAATTTCCCGAGCGGCCCTTGCGGCTGGTGGTGCCGTTCGCGCCGGGCGGCGTCAATGACATCATCGGCCGGCGCTGGGCGCAGGAAATGTCGCGTGCGCTGGGCCAGAACATGATTGTCGAAAACCGCGCCGGCGCTTCGGGTGCGATCGGTGCGATGGAAGTGGTGCGCGCCAAACCCGACGGTTACACGCTGCTGATCGCCAACACCACCACGCATGTGCTCAACCCGCTGGGCAATCCGAAACTGGGTTACGACCCGCTGAAGGATTTCACCGCGCTCGGCATCATCACGCTGGTGCCGACCGGTGTCGCCGTGCATCCTTCGTTGCCGGTGAAAAATCTCAAGGGACTGATTGCGTTTGCAAAAAAGAATCCGGGGCAGCTGTCCTTCGGTTCCGCCGGCACCGGCAGCATCACGCAGCTCACCGGTGAGTTGTTCAAAAAACTCAACGGCGATCTGAAAATCGTGCATGTGCCGTACAAGGGTGCTGGTCCCGGGCTCAGCGATCTGGTGGCGGGGCATATTCCGATGTACACACCGACCATCAGCCCGGCGCCGCTGGAGTATCACAAGGCCGGCCGCATTCGCATGCTCGCCATCTGTTCCGATGCGCGGCTGCCGGCCGTGCCGGATGTGCCGACGGCTCCGGAAGCGGGAATGCCGGAACTGGTGGTGCAGGCGTTTAATGCGATCTTCCTGTCGCCGGGTGTACCGCGGCCGGTGGTGGATGCGCTGGCGCAGGCGAATCAAAAAGTGCTGGCCGATGCCGGAGTGCAGGAATTTCTGCGCAAGGCGGGTGCGGAACCGGTGACCACATCAACGCCGGAACGCGCGACTCAATTCATCCAGAAGGAATTGAAGCGCTGGGGGCCGATCGTGCGTGAAGTCGGGACTGAGTAAGCGGTATTAAATAAGTGGTATTAAATAAGTGGCGTTCGGATCATGACGCCTTTTATATATAAGTATTTGATTTAATTGGATATTTTATGAAATCCTGCTGGATCGTCACCAAAGACCACAAAAACGTTCTCGAATTTCGCGATGTGCCGCAGCCGCAGCCCAAGGCCGGCGAGATGGTCATCAAGGTGCATGCCACTGCGCTGAATCGCGGCGAGATCTTTGTCGGTGGCGCCGTGCATGGCGGTCCGGAGAAACTCGGCGGCGGCGAAGCCTCCGGCGTGGTACATGCGCTGGGTGAAGGCGCCACCGGAGTCAAGGTCGGCGATGCGGTATTCGGGCGCGTGCGCGGCGGCTTCGCCGAATACGCGGTGATGGATATCAACCAGATGATGCCCAAGCCGGAACGTTTGTCCTGGGAACAGGCTGCCGCGGTGCCGGTCAGTTTCATCACGGCGTGGGAAATGATCTACCAGTTCGGCAAGCTGCAGAAGGGCGAAACCATGCTGATCATGGGCGCCTCATCCGGTGCGGGTGTTGCCAGCATCCAGCTGGCGAAACTGATCGGCGCGCGTTCGATCGGCACCTCGGGTTCGCAGCAGAAGCTGGATCAGCTGAAGGCGGTCGGTCTCGATTTCGGCATCGCCACGCGCAAACCGGATTTCGCTGACAAGGTGAAAGAGCTCAACGGCGGTAAAGGCATTGATCTGGTGATCAACGGCGTCGGCGGCTCGGTGTTTGCCGAATGTATGCGCACGCTGGGATTCCGCGGCCGCCTCGCCACCGTCGGTTATGTCGACAATGTGTTCAAGGCCGAGATCGACCTCAATGCGGTGCATGTGCGGCGGCTGGAAGTGTTCGGCGTGTCCAACGCCCAGTTGTCGGTGGAGGGCAAGAACGAAGCCGCGCGCGGCTTCAAACGCGACGTCCTGCCCGCGCTGGTTGACGGCCGCATCGCACCGCTGGTCGACAAAGTTTACGCTTTCGACGAACTGCCGGCTGCCAAGGAACGCATGGAATCGAATGCGATGGTCGGCAAGATCGTCGTGCGTATCGGCTGAACGCCTAGTCCACCTTCGCGCCGGAGGCCTTGACCACGGCCGCCCATTTCGGAATTTCTGCTTCGATCAGTTTGCGGAATTCCTCGGGCGTGCCGGGGTTGGTGTCGACGCCGGAAGCGGCAAGCCGGTTTTTCACATCCTGCTGCGCCAGCGTGTCGAGTGCGGCTTTGCTCAGCGTGGCCACGATCGGCGCCGGGATGCCGGCCGGTCCGACGATGCCGTACCAGGCCACTGCGGCGTATCCCGGCAGCGCCGCTTCGGCGATGGTCGGCACATCGGGCATGGAGGCGATGCGGGTTGGTGAGGTCACGCCCAGCCCGCGCAGGCGGCCGGCCTTGATCATCGGGATCGCAGAAGACACGCTGGCAAACTGGATGTCGGTCTGGCCGGAAATCAGCGCGGTCAGCGCTTCGGACGCCCCCTTGAACGGCACATGCACCGTTTTTACGCCGGCCATGCTGTTGAACAGTTCCGCCGACAGGTGCACCGAAGTGCCGGCGCCGGAAGTGCCGTAGTTCAGTACGCCGGGCCTGGATTTGGCGAGCGCGATCAGTTCCTTCACCGATTTTGCCGGCACCGTGGGATTCAACACCAGCACGTTGGGGCTGTCGCCGACACGCGCGATCATGGTGAAGCTGTTGAGCGGGTGATAGTTGAGTTTTGAATACAGGCTGTAGTTGATGGCCTGGGTGCCGATGGTGCCCATGAATGTGGTGTAACCATCAGGCGGGCTTTTCGCGGTCAGTTCGGCGGCGATATTGCCGCCGGCGCCGCCGCGGTTGTCGATCACCAGAGGCTGGCCCAGGCGTTCGCGCAGGGCGGGCTCCATGGCGCGGGCGATCACGTCGGCGGCGCTGCCCACCGTGAACGGGATCAGCATGCGTACTGCGCGGTTGGGGTAGGTCTGTGCCGTGACAATGTTCACACAGCAGACGGTCAGGGCGGCGGTCAGCGCAGTGTTCAGGGCAGCACGCAGCATGGCAACTCCTTCACGGTTTTATTTGACTGGCGCGCAGCGTAGCATGTCAGATTGTTGCACGCGGAGCGCGGTAAACTAGGCCGCATCAAAGGTTATCAAAACAAGCCATCAAGACCAGTCGTTACGTCCAGGGAGCCTTAAGTGGAGAAAAACGTGAAAACAAAAAATACTGTAACCATTCTTGCCGCCGCAGTCATTGCCGCCATCGCGCCGGCCGCGCCGGCGCAGCAGAAAGTAACCCCGCCGATTGCCAGTTACTGGATGAGCATAGACACCGCTTCGGGTATGCCGATGGGCGGCGCCGGTGGCGGCGGCCCGTCGGTGATGGACATCGGCCGGATGATGATGGGCGGCGGCATGGGGGGTGGCGGCGCCAACCGTTCGATGCTGCTGGAACTCGGGTCGCAGCGCAGCGCCGGCGGTACGCCGGAGGCCGCGCATGAAATCCCGCCCGGACTCAACATGGGTGCGAGCCTGCCGCTGGAAACGCCGCAGCGCGCGCCCCGCCCCGAGCCGCGCGAAGACGGCGTGCCGGAAAATTTTGAAAAACCGCGCGGCCGCATGCTGATTTTCTGGGGCTGCGGCGAGCAGGCCGGCGCCGGCCAGCCGTACGTGATCGACTTTGCCAAACTGGCGCAGGGCCAGATGCCGCAGGGTTTGTTCAGCCGCCGCGTCAACGTGGCGCGCGGCCCGTCGCAGGCGCGCAGCAAAACCTACGGCGACTGGCCCAACCAGCGTGACAGCACCCGGGTTTCGGGCGACGGCAGCCTGCGCGGCGACCACACCGTCAAGGGCAATTATTCGCCGGATATCCGGTTTTCGTTAAGCGAGAAATACGATTTCATGGAGCCGGTGAACCTGTCCTCGCGCAAATCAGGTGGCGGCGGCATCAACGTGTCGTGGAACAGCGTGGCCAATGCCCAGGGTTATTTTGCGACGGCGATGGGCGGCGGCAAGGGTGGCAGCGAGGATGTGGTGATCTGGAGTTCCAGCAACACGCGCGAATTCGGCGAGTCGTTGATGACCTGGCTGCCGCCGTCCGAAGTGGCGCGGCTGATCCGCGAGAAAGTAGTGATGTCTCCGTCCACCACCGAATGCACGGTGCCGGCGCAGTTTGTCGCGGCAGCGCCGTCGGCATTTATCCGCTTCATTGCCTACGGCGAGGAAGCCAATTTTGTTCATCCGCCGCGGCCGCAGGATCCCAAGGTGGTCTGGAACCAGGAATGGGCGGTCAAGGTGCGGCTGAAATCCACCACCTCTTCCATACTGGGTGAAGATATGGGCGGAGGAGGCGGCTCGTCGCGTTCGCGAGGCAGTGAAGCCCCGGCCGAAGGCGGTTCACAGCAGGGCGGCAGTACGCCGGACCCGTTGAAGGAAGGTGTGAAAGCGTTAAAAGGACTGTTTGGCTTTTAAGCGCCGCTGATCTACATCCTGAGTCTCTACATCATCACCCGGCCGCCGTTGACGTCCAGCACGGTGCCGTTGATATAGGCGGCGGCGTCGGAGGCGAGGAACAGCATCGCCTGCGCATGGTCCTCGGGCACCGCCAGTCGGCGCAGCGGCACCTGGGACGCGATGCGTTCGATGTCGGCTGCGGTGCGCAGTGCCGCGACCCGCGGCGTCAGCGTGGTGATCGGCGCAATCGCATTGGCGGTGATGTTGTCCGGGCCCAACTGGTAAGCGAGGAAACGCGTCAGCTGTGTGACACCGGCCTTGGCTGCGCCGTAAGCCGGTGAAGAGGCGGCATGCACCGTGCGCCCGGAAATCGACGACACATTGATGATGCGTCCCGCTTTGGATTTTTTCAGCTGCGGGATCGCCATTTTGCAGATCAGGAAAACGCTGCGCAGGTTCAGCGCCACCGTGCGGTCCCATTCCTCGATCGACATGTCTTCCACCGTGGCGAGTTGTTTGTAACCGCCGGCACAATTGATGACGATGTCGATGCCGCCGAAGGCCTGTACGATGCCGGCAATGGTTTGTTCGACCGATGTAGCGTCGGTGATGTCGCATTTGAACGCCTGTGCGACCCCTCCGGTTTTGCTGATTGCCGCCGCGACCTTGTTGCCGTTGTCGGCGTCGATGTCGACCACGGCCACCTTGCAACCCTGGGCTGCGAACAGGCGCGCGGTTTCCGCGCCGATGCCCATCGCCGCGCCGGTAATCAGCGCGCTGCGTCCTGCGAGTTCGGGATAGTTCGCCATCAGTGACTCCGTAAGTTGAATGGTGTTTTACAACGGTTTTGGTTTTCGGTTCAGCAGCGAACCGCCGCCCATCAGCATCGCACAGGTCCAGAAAATCGGCGCCACACCCATCGCCGCGCCGATCACCCCGAATACCGGCGGCACCACCACATGCGCGCCGTAACTGACGGCGAGGCGCATCGAGATCGACTCGGCCGATCGTTCCGGCGGCCCGGCGTTGAAAGCGAGGATCATCGACAGCGGCTGGCCGCAACCCAGTCCCAGGCCCAGCGCAAACGCCGCCGCTGCCAGCAGCACCGCACTGGTGGTCAGCGGAAACATCATGAAAGCCACGCCCGACATCGCCAGCGCACCGGCGAGCATCGCGCGTTCACCGTACCGTTTGCTGATCGGCGGGATCGCCAGCCGCGTGATGAAGGCCGCGGCACCGAAGGCGCCCATGATCAGGCCGATGGTGGTGGCGGTGAATCCCAGGCTGTGGCCGTAGATCGGCATGTAGAGATTGAACAGGTCGAGGCCGGTCATCACCGCGGCATTCGACAGCAGCGCATTGCGCATCGCGGGCAGCGCCAGCAGGTCTTTCATGTTGCGCGGCGCCTGTACATCGGTGCTGACAGGCGCGGTGTGCGGAATGGTGTGGCGTCGCACTACCACGGCCAGGACGCACAGCGCCGGAATCGCGGCCATGATCAGGAAGGTCGGTTGGTGCGACAGCATGTCGATCGACAGCCCGACGATGATCGGGCCCAGTACCGAGCCGGTGGATTCGCCAAGGCTGTAATAACTGAAATTGCGGGTGCGGGTTTCGCTGGTCGAGAGTTTGCCAACGAGGCTCTGCGTCGCCACCACCCACAACATGCTGGTGAAACCCCACAGCGGTGCGACGATGAAAAGGATGGCCAGTGACGGAAAGAAAAACGGCAGCACCAGGCTGATGGTGTAAGTGCCGAGGCCCCAGTAGATCAGCAGGCGATTGTCGAAACGGTCGGCAATGCGGCCGGCGGCGATGGCCAGCAAAAACGGCACCAGTCCATATAGCGCAAACAGGATGCCGGTTTCGAAGGGGCCGGCGCCCATGTCGACCGCATACAGCGTCATCAGGATGCGGCTGCCCTTCATCGTGATGAAGGTGATGCAGCAGAGGGAAAGTATCAGGACGAGCGGCATGGCGTGCGCCGATTATAACGGTGCGCGCGCAGCGGAATTGCTGCGACCATATTACGGAATAATCAAATGCGATAAACCCGTGATCCCGTTCGCCCCGAGCCCTTCGACAAACTCAGGACAGGCTTGTCGAAGGGCAGCAGGGCTTCGACAGGCTCAGCCTGAACGGCAGTGCTTAGTCATAAACCGGGAAGAGCCTGTGGCGCCACTGGCTCAGGCCAGGTGTTTCGCCAGTTCGAAGGAAGAACGCGTGCCGATGTGGCGAAAGTTGCGGCGCAGCCAGGCGTCGGCGCGGTCGCGGCCTTCCTTGCGCAACGCAGCGATGAATCCGGCGTCGGTATTGAGCCGGCTGCTGACGTTCAGCTGGTTCATATAGTCCTCGGCGTCGATCATGTGCAGATTGAGGCGGCGCAGTCTGCGGTCAAGCCGGCCCAGCGACCAGTGATCGCGTTCCGCTTCCTTTTTGGCGAGTGCGATGCCTTCCAGTTCGGACGCGGCTGCCGCGTTGAAACTGATTTCCGTCAGGCGCTGGCGGATTTCATCGGCGGTGGCCGGCGTGTTGCCGCGGCGGCGCGGGTTGACGGCGACGATCAGCATGTCCGGCGCGTCGCAGTGATAAATCAGCGGGCGCAGCGGCGGGTTGGCGGTGAGTCCGCCGTCCCAATAAGCCTCATTGTCGATGACCACCGGCTGGTTGAACGACGGCAGGCAGGCCGAGGCCAGCAGTACATCGAGGGAAATTTCAGGCGTCGCAAAAATCCGCGCGCGGCCGGTGGCGATCTGCGTCGCGGCGACAAACAGTTTGATCGGGCTGGCCTCGCGGAACACGCTGAAATCGACCTGCGCGGCGAGCACATCGCGCAGCAGATTGAGATTGAGGGGGTTGATCTGTCCCGGCGTCAGGAAACGCGACAGGAACATCAGCGCATCCATGGTCGGGCCGGCCTTGCGTCCTGCCGGATCGAAGGTCCAGCCGCCCGGGGGCGTGGTGGCCACCATGCGTTGCCAGAAGGTTTCGAGCGCGCGGATGCCGCCTTCACGGCCACCCGTGGCAAAACCGTGGGCGAGTACGGTGCCGTTGATCGCGCCGGCGCTGGAGCCGCTGATGCCTTCGATGACGATGCGTTCGTCTTCGAGCAGGCGTTCCAGCACACCCCAGGTAAACGCACCGTGGGAGCCGCCGCCCTGCAGCGCGAGGGTCACGCGTTTTTCAGACATGGGTCACCTCCGCTGGCCTGGCCGGACTGGGCCGGCGTGTGTGGCGCGTCCGATATCAGCCCGTAGGACCGAGGCGGCGCGCGGCATCCACCGGCGGCTTCAACTTGACGTTGCCGAACAGGCTGCGCACGGTGCTGATGAAGCCCAGGATCAGCTCGGCAATGTCTTCGCCGTGGCGGATGGCGCCTTCGGCGCGCAGGCGCTCGGCGGGGGTCAGGTTGATCCGGTCCAGCGGATTCTCGGCCAGCGGGGAGTTGGTGGTGTTGGGCGAAACAGGCTTAGTTACATTCATCTGAGGCTCCTTTATGCATTGCTTCACAATAATTAAACTAATATGAAAATATAATTAAATTTCATACTGTTACGATAATGATTAGAGCACATCCAATGTTAAATGTTGCATCGCAATAGCTGTTAATTATTGACACCTTCGATTCAAAAATATTGCTTACCGTGCGCGGATTTGGCGCAACTGGGTCCTGATGGTGCGGCGGCACACAGGGCTGTGTGCGGAAAGTCACGCCGCTGCGTCGGGTGCGTGCGCTGGCGTACTGAAAAGTGCGGGAAAAGTGCAGGCGCATGGTCTGGCTGGCCGGTTGCGCCGGCGCGATGCATCATGCGGGCATGAACAAAAATCAGGAATTCGCCACCGAATTTGCCACCATCCGCGGCTGGATCGATGCCGCACAGCGCATCGTCGTGCTCACCGGCGCGGGGATATCCACCGATTCGGGGATCCCGGATTTCCGCGGTCCGCGCGGCGTGTGGACCCTCAACCCCAAGGCGGAAAAAATGTCGGACATCCGTTATTACGTGTCCGACCCGGAAGTGCGCCGCCTGTCCTGGCAGTCGCGGCTCGCGCATCCGGCGTGGACCGCGGCGCCCAACGCCGGCCATCGTGCACTGGCTGAACTCGAAGCGCGCGGCAAGCTGCACGCACTGATCACCCAGAACATCGATGGCCTGCACCAGCGCGCCGGCGTGTCGACAGAGAAAGTCATTGAGGTGCACGGTACGCTGCACACGGTGATGTGCCTCGGTTGTGGCTGGCGCGGCCCGATGCAGGAAACACTGGACCGCGTGCGCGCCGGCGAAGAGGATCCTGTTTGTCTCGAATGCAGCGGTCTTTTAAAAAGCGACACCATCTCCTTCGGCCAGCAACTGATCCCCGAAGTGATTGAACGTGCAATGACTGTGGCGGCAGAAGGTGATCTGTTCATCGCCATTGGTTCGACCTTGCAGGTTTATCCGGTGGCGGCCGCAGTGCCGCGTGCGCTGGATGCGGGCGCGCGGGTGCTGATCATCAATGCCGAGGCGACGCAGTTTGACGGGGTGGCGGATGCGGTGCTGCGGGTGCCGATCGGGGAGGTGTTGCCGCACTTGTGTGGCGTGATCCATCAAGACAAACATTAAAAAATTACTCTGACTTATTCATTTTGATGAGTATTACTGATAAAACTAGGAAAGTACTTTGGGGACGGTCTGGAAATCTTTGTGCCTTTTGTAAGGCACGAATGGTTGTTGACGCTTCTGAAGTAAATGCCGAGTCTGTGGTTGGGGATGAATGTCATATTATTTCTGGTGCACCAAATGGACCACGCCATAATCCGAAGTTTGGGCAAGACTCTGTTGATGATCTTGATAACCTAATTTTGCTGTGTCGTATTCATCACAAACTCGTTGATGATCAACCCGAAACATTTACAGCAGAGACATTACGGCAGTTGAAAGCCAACCATGAGAAGTGGGTGCAAGAGATGCTAGGGCGCCCTGAAGAGGTTGGGCCGGTAAAGAGGGTGCGTTTTCGCTCAGAGATTCCCCAACATCTTTTTCTCATTTCATCAGCAAAAGTTTTATTGGATCTTACTGCTGATTGTCATGGGCGATATGACGATTACCCTGATGACCTTTCGGAGTCGGAGCTCGATTGTGTCGGCTCATTTTTGCAGAATCTTACTGACTGGGTCGATCTTGGATTGAATGAGCCCTTGGAGAGAATCGATGCTCAGAAATCGCTTGCCGAGTGTATGTCGGGACTAGATGCGGCTGGACTTCGTGTTTATGCTGCCCGTGAGAAACAGCAATTGCGTGGTGGAGTTATGCCGCCATCTTCTTTTTATGCGCTGCATTTGCGGATAGTTCGGTGCGACGATCCTAATCAGATGGCTTTGGAGGAAAAGCCTGGAAACTAGTGCCGTAGGGCGGATGAGCCGCGAAGCGGCGTTATCCGCCGCATGTAATCAGTCATCCCATCCCGACATCGCCGCGTTACAGAAAAACCCGTAACGACTGGATGATCACCCGCCAAGATGCCGGACTACCGTCGCAACCGCGTCCCCGGCCGCAGCTATTTTTTCACCGTCAATCTGCTCGAACGCCGGCGCCGCTTGCTGGTCGAGCATGTCGATGCCTTGCGCGCGGCGGTGCGCACGGTGCGCGACAGGCAGCCTTTTCATATCGATGCATGGGTGGTGCTGCCGGATCACCTGCATTGCCTGTGGACATTGTCGCCCGGTGATGCCGATTATTCGCGGCGATGGAAAGCAATCAAGACGGCGTTTGCCAAGGCGGTGCCGCGGGAGGAATCGTTATCCGCTGTCCGGCGTTCCAAAGGAGAGCGAGGCATCTGGCAGCGACGATTCTGGGAACACACTATTCGCGACGACCGTGATTATGCGGCGCACATGGATTACATCTGCTTTAACCCGGTGAAGCATGGATGGGTGGAGCGGGTGGCGGATTGGCCTTATTCCTCGTTTCATCGCTTGGTGCGGGCGGGGATTTATCCGGGGGATTGGGGTGGCGGGGTTGAGGTTGATGGGGTGTTTGGCGAGCGTGGGGGGTGATTGAGTTTTTCATTCGGCGGATAACGTCGCTTCGCTCCTCATCCGCCCTACCAAACCGAAATAAAAAGGCGCGTCGAATCGATGCGCCTTTTTATTTGAACAGATGCAGCGTTACTTCTTCTTCGCTGGTTTTTTTGCCACCACTTTCTTCCTGGCAGGTTTCTTCGCCGCCGCTTTCGGTTTCGTCCCCGCTTTCATACCCGCATTTTTACCTTTAGTCAGCACATCCCGCAACCACGCCCAGGCCGCCGGCGCCCAAGTCCGTTCATTCTTCGCTGCGATATGCCCATCATCTGCATAAACACGTGCCACACGGCCATCAGCCGGTCCCGACTCCAATAACATGTAGAGATTGCCGATCGGCGTCAGGTGGTCGATCTTGCCGTTGACCAGGTACATGGGCATGGTCAGTTTGTCGAGCAGGCCCTGGTCTTTCAGCGACCAGCGCAGGAATTCCTTGCGCTGTTCTTCCTCGGTGATTTCCTTCAGCGGCGGCCTCGTGCCGCGCGGGCCGAACCAGTTGGTGCGGGCGCGTTCCATCGCGGCTTCGCGCCATTCCGCGCGTTCTTCCGGCGTGCCCCAGTAACCGGCGCCGCCGGGGGCGCAGGAGATCACGCCCTTGATGCGTGCGTCATGCGCGGCAAGTCTGATGACCCACAGGCCGCCGCGGCTGACGCCGAAGGCGCCGATGCGGTTGCCGTCGATTTCGGGACGTTTCTGCAGCACATCCAGCGCGGCCTGCCAGGCGACCACCGATTCCGGCGCATGCGGGAAGGTGGTTTCACCGGTGCCGGGCGCATCAACGACCAGCGCCGCCATGCCTTGCGACAACGCGCCCTCGGCATATTTCTCGCGGTCTTCCTTGTACATGTCGGCCCCGCACATCACCAGCACTGCCGGCACCTTGTTCGATTTTGATGCGCCCTTGGGCAGGCGCAGGTAACCGGTTGCTTTCATGCCGTTCTTTTTGACGGTGATGACTTCCGGCTGGTCGGGCAGCAGTGCGGCCGACTTGCGGTAGCAGCGCAGGTAGTCTTCATACGACTGCGCTTTCATCGGGCTCATGTCCGGTGGGCAGATGGACGAACCGGACCAATAGGGCGAGGGGAAACGCGCGAGGCTGTAATAGGTTTTCGCCTGGACATAAGCCGTGCGTGCACCGGTCTTATCCTTGCGCGCGAGCAGGGCGTCGCCCTTTTTTTCGTATTCAGCGCCGACCGCGCTCCACACCGGCACCCAGTCTTCGTCCTCGGTGCTTTTTATTTTGGCGACGGTGTCGATCAGCAACTGCATGTCATCGATCAGGTTGAACCAGCGGCGGTAAAAACCGCCGATGCCGACGATGAACGGGTCTTCGCCCGAGCGCATCGGCAGTGATGCAAGGATGGCGGCTTTGTTTTTGGCGTCTGCTGTGCTGGTCATGTCCCCTCCGGAAAATTCGCGTGCTGCGCGAGGCGCGTATTTTGGCGCATGGCCAAATTGGGCGCCATGGCGCCGGCGGATCTTGTGTTGCGTTTGATGTCATCTTCCGGCCGGGCAGTAAGCCGTTGATTAAAATAAATTATTTTTTCCGGGCAAAGTCTTCCACCGATGCGGCGGCTTGGGCCACAATGCAGCTTCATCTGGAGGAGGTGACATGGCAGCAGCATCGGGCATGACCACGCTGGCATTACGCCTGCGCGGCGCAGTGGTATTGACTATGTTGGGTGCAGTTAGCGGCGGGTTGTTCGCCGTACCCGCGGTGGCCGCCTATCCCGAGCGACCGATCCGCATCATCGTGCCGTTCCCGCCGGGTGGGGCATCGGACGTTATTGCCCGCATGTTTGCCGAGAAATTTTCGCAAAGCTGGAATGTCAACGCAGTGGTCGACAACCGTACCGGCGCCTCCGGCATCATCGGCACCGATATTGTCGCCAAGGCGCCGGCCGACGGCTACACGCTGGGCATGGTCGCCCTCAGTTTTGCGATCAACCCGGCGATCCACAAGCTGCCCTACGATTCGGATCGTGATTTCACCTTTGTCACCATCGCTGCGTCCAATCCGCTGATGCTGGTGGCCAGCCCCCAGTTCCCGGCGAAGTCGGTGAAGGAACTGATCGACATGGCCAGGGCCAAACCCGACGGCGTGAGTTTCGCCTCCAGCGGCACCGGCACTTCGCCGCACATGAGCGCGGAGCTGTTCAAGCTGATGACCGGTGTGAAGATGCTGCATGTGCCGTACAAGGGCAGCACCGCGGCGCACCCGGATCTTTTTGCCGGCCGCGTCAATGTCATGTTCGATACCCTGATCGCGACGCTGCCCCATATCAAGGGCGGGCGGCTGCGCACGCTGGGCATCACTTCCAAAACGCGTTCGACGGAATTGCCCGATGTCGCGCCCATTGCCGACACCGTGCCCGGTTATGAATCGACCTCGTGGGTGGTGCTGATGGGGCCGGGGAAAATGCCGGCGCCAGCGGTCGAGACGCTGAACAAGGAGTCCGTGCGCCTGCTGGGGCTGCCGGATGTGCGTGAACGCGTCGCCCGCCTTGGCGGAGTGCCAGTGGGGAACAGTGTCGCCGATGCACGCAAGTACATTCACGCCGAACTGGCGAAGTGGACCAAAACGGTGAAAGCCGCCGGCATCACCAGTGAAAAATGACAGGATGATCATGCGATATATGGCGGGTATTTGCGGGATTTTTCTGCCGGCCTTGCTGGCGACTGCCGTCGATGCGGCCTATCCCGAGCGCCCTGTGCGCATGATCGTGCCGCAGGCGGTTGGCGCATCGACCGACAACGTCGCGCGCATCGTGGCAGTCGAACTGGCACGCGAACTCGGCCAGCAGGTGGTCGTGGACAACCGTCCCGGCGGTGCGCTGCAACTGGGCATGGAACTCACAGCCAAGGCCGCCCCCGACGGCTACACCATCGGTTACGCACCGATCGGCGCGCTGGCGATCGGTCCGCACCTGGTGGCGAAGCCGACGGTCAATGCGATGCGCGAACTGGCGCCGGTCGGACAGACCATCACCGGGCACATGATGGTGCTCGCCGCGCCGAAATCGCCGTTTCGTTCGATGCGTGAGGTCATTGATTATGCGAAGCAGAACCCCGGCAAGCTGTTCAACGCGTCTTCCAGCAACGGCTCGCCTGGGCATATCGGTTTCGAACTGCTGAAGACCATGACCGGCACGCAGATCGTGCATGTGCCGTACAAGGGCGGACCCGCGGCGATCGCGGATCTGATGTCCGGCCAGGTGCAGTTGATGATGGAGGGACTCAATTCGGCGAGTGGTCATGTCAAAGCCGGCCGCGTGCGCGGGCTGGCGGTCACCGGGCTGAAGCGTTCACCGGTATTTCCCGAGGTGCCGACGCTGGTCGAAGCCGGTGTTGCCGGTTATGAGGCCACGACCTGGCACGGCGTTGTCGCGCCGGCCGGTACGCCGCGCGCGATCATCACGGTACTCAATGCCAAGCTGAATCAGGCGGTGAATTCCAAGGCGGCCAGTGAGCGCATTTTTGCGTTGGGTTCCGAACCGCTGACGGGGACACCCGAGGAATTCTGGAAACTGGTGCGCAGTGACAGTGCGAAGTGGGCGGAAGTCATCAAACGTGCTGGAGCAAAAATCGACTGAAGCCTTGCCGGCGGGGCGCCACTTATACTGTAAGTTATTGTTTTTAAACATATAATTGACGAGTGAAGGAGTGACGATGAAAGCAGCAACTGGCAAGAGGTGGGGCATTGCGGCGTGCGCGGCATCACTGCTGTGCGGCGGCTTCAGCGCGGCTGCACTGGCGCAGGAGTTTCCCGTCAAACCGGTGCGTTTCATCGTGCCCTTCCCGCCGGGCGGGACGGTCGATCCGTTGGCGCGGCTGATCGGCGCCAAACTGAATGCGGCGCTGGGCCAGCAGTTCATCGTCGACAACCGTACCGGTGGCTCCGGCATCATCGGCACCGATATTGCCGCGAAAGCCAACCCCGACGGTTACACCTATGTGTTTGTGTTCGACACCCATGCGGTGAATCCGTCGCTGATGCCGAATCTGCCCTTCGATACGCAGAAGGATCTGGCGCCGGTGATGCTGGTGGGCCGCGCGCCCTACGGCATCATCACTCATCCGGCAAAACCGTACAAAACCATGACCGATGTGGTGAAGGTCGCCAAGGCGAAACCCGACACGGTGACCTACGGCACCGTCGGCGCCGGCAGCCTCGGCCATCTCGCATTGACACTCGCCGGGCAGGCCGGCGGCTTCAAGATCGTACACGTGCCGTACAAGGGCGGCGGGCCGATGACGGTGGCGGTGATGGGCGGACAGATCGACATGGGCATCGGCTCCACTGCGCTGGTGACGCCCTTTGTCAGCGACGGCCGCATGCGCGCGCTGGCGACCACGGGTGACGCCCGCGCGGCCACCTTGCCTAATGTGCCGACGCTGATCGAGGAAGGTTACAAGGGCGTCACGGCCTATGCGTGGTGGGGTATTTTCACGACGGCGCGCACGCCGCCGGCAATACTCAAAAAATTCCACGGCGAAGTGGTCAAGGTGCTCAACCAGCCCGATGTGCGCAAACATCTGGGCGAGCAGCTCGGCATGGAACTCATGGTCAGCAGCCCGGAAGAGCTGCGGCAGTGGACGGCTAACGAGATTACCCGCTGGGGCAGGGTGATCCGCGACAACAATATAAAGCCCTGAACTGTTTTTTCATCGAGGAGAAGACCATATGAAAAGCGTCACATGCAGCATCCTGGCCGGTATCGCGCTGACGGCGGGTCTGGCGACGGCACAAAACGCAGTTGCGCAAAGCGCAGTTGCGCAAACTTATCCCGGAGGCAAACCGGTGCGCATCATGGTCGGTTATGCCCCCGGCGGCGGCGTTGATACCACGGCGCGCATGATGGCGCAGGCGCTGGGCGAACTGTGGGGCAGCAATGTGCTGGTGGAAAACCGCCCCGGTGCGGCGGGCAACATCGCCACTGAAGCCACGGCCAAGGCGGCGCCCGATGGTTACACGCTGGTGTTGTGCAACATCGGTTCGCATGCGATCACGCCGGCGCGGTTTTCGAAACGGCTGACCTACGATCCGGTCGGCGATTTCGCCTTTCCGATCAAGATCGGCGGCGTGCCCAATATTTTCATGGTGCATCCGTCGATGCCGATCAAGACACTGCAGAACTACATTGACTACGCGCGAAAAAATCCGGGCAAGCTCAACTTCGGTTCCTCCGGCGTCGGCGCTTCGCCGCATCTGTCGATCGAGCTCCTGAAGTCCATGACCAAAATCGACATCGTGCATGTGCCGTACAAGGGCGCCGCCCTTGCGCTGGCCGATGCGATGAGCGGCCACATGGAGTCCTCGGTGGGCAATCTCGCCGGTGCGCCGCTGGCCGCGGTCAAAGCCGGGCGCGTGCGCGCACTGGGGGTGACCTCGGCGGTGCGCAACGCGCAGTTGCCCGATGTGCCGACCTTTGCCGAAGCAGGAGTGCCCGGTTATGACGTCACCGGCTGGTACGGCTTGTGCACACAGTCGAAAGTGCCGCAACCGATACTCGCCAAGCTGCATGCAGACGGTGCGAAAGTACTCTCAGGGCCGTTGAAAAAACGCCTCGAAGATCAGGGCATCACCGTTGAATCGGCAACACCGGAGCAGTTCGCCGCCCACGTCAAATCGGAGATCGCGAAATGGACCAAGGTGGTTCAGGATGCGAATCTTCAAGGTGATTAAACCTGCCATGGATGGAGCGGAAAAATGCTGAGCGCAGAAACGGCACGTATGCTGGCCCGCTATAACGCGTGGTCGGACAAGGTGATGTTTGATGCCGTTGCGGCCCTGCCGGACGGGGAGGCGGTGAAGCCGCGCCCCTCTCTGTTCAAAAACATGGTGCATACGCTGAACCACATCTATGTCATCGACCGCATCTGGCAGGCGCATCTCGAAGGCCGTGATCATGGTTACGAGGCGCGCAACACCAAAGAGCATCCGCCGCTGCCGGAATTGTGGCGCTTGCAGCAGGATGTGGACCGTTGGTACGTACAGTGGGCTGATGCGCAAAGCGATGCCGGTCTTGGCGAGATCGTGGAGTACACTCTGATCGGCGGCAATCGCGGCGCGATGACCCGTGGTGAAATCCTGCTGCACGTGGTGATGCATACCAATTATCACCGCGGTTACGTCGCCGACATGTTTTACGAAGTGCCGGGCTGCCGGCCGCCGTCGATGGATCTGCCGGTATACATGCGTGAAGGCCGTGCCGCGGTTTGACCGCGGGGTTGCCGGCGCGTAGCATCAAATGAGGCGCCGTTTTTCCGCGGCGCATTTTTCACGTCTTTATTTTTCTGCTCTGCGAACGGAGATTTTTTATGACCGAACGCACGATTCGCCAGATCATTGAAGGTCAGGAACTGCTGACCGCCCCTTCCAGCCTGACGGTGACCGAGGCCGCGCGCCTGATGAAGGCGCGCAACGGCGGCGCACTGATGGTCGTTGACGACGGCAAACTTGTCGGCATGTTCACCGAACGCGATGCGTTGTTTCGTGTGCTTGCCGCCGGGCTTGACGGCAATGCCACCACACTCGCTGCGGTGATGACGGCGAACCCGCAGACCATTTCGCCCGACCGCTCGTTTACCCACGCCCTGGGATTCATGCGGGAGGGCCATTTCCGGATTTTGCCGGTCGTCGAAGACGGTCGTCCGATCGGCATTATTTCGGTGCGCGATGCAATGGGCCCGGAACTGGAGGCCTTCGTTTACGAGATGCTGCGCCAGGAACAGGTCAGCAATATTCTCGCCTGACTTTCCCTTCCGGGTCGACGCAGCAACAGGATCAGCAGTGACAGTCGCACGCCGGCAGTTTAGCGGGCGGGCTCGCGCGCGGCGAGCAGGCAGTACAAGGCAAGAGCTGCCGGTGCGCCCAGGGCGGCGAAAGCGATGCTGTAGCTATGTGTCAGTACGTAAACATTGGCGAAAATGATCGGGCCGATGAATTTCCCGACATTGGTGATCACCAGTGAGCCGCTGATCGCGAGGCTGACCTGTCCCGGGGGTGCCAGCCGGCCGACTTCAGCGAGCAACGCGCCGGGCCAGCAGCCGGAGGCGGCGCCGAATACCGCGAACAGCAGATAGATCGCAGGCAGCGGCAGCGCCGGACTGAAGGCGAGGGCGGCGAATGCGGCCAGCATCACCACGCCGGCATTCCATGCCAGTACCCGGGCGGTGTTCTGTACGCGGTCGACGATCCAGCCAATCAGCACCCGTCCTACCGCGCTGGAAATCTGCACCACCGTCAGCACGGTGCCGGCGAGCACCAGATCCATGTCGAGCGTGGTCACGCAGGCAACCACGGTGAAGGTTGCGACGCAGAACTGCACCCAGGAAAAACAGCCGCCGGCGATGGTGGCGAGGCGCAATTGCGGCTGCCCCCAGATCGTGATGGCGCCGGCCAGCGGATTGGCGGTGATCGCCGGCGCATCGGGATCGCGGTCGTCATCCCAGTGCCTGCGGCCGCGCTGCATCAGCGCCACCACGCTGATGATCAGCACCGCACTGACGATGACCGACCAGCGCCAGCCGGCGTACACGGTAACCGCCGGTGCGATCAGTGCTGCGAGCATGCCGCCGGCGGGGATGCCGGTCTGGTGGATCGAAAAAACGGTGCTGCGCCGTTTCGGTGGTGTGTAACGCATCAAGAGGTGCGAGGCCGAGGGGGTGATCATGCCGTAACCGAGTCCGATCACCAGCGAGCCGATGACCAGGAAAACGCTCCACGGCAGAAGCAGGATCAGCATGCCGGCCGCGACCAGTGTGTGTCCGAACTGGTTGGTGCGTGCGGCGCCGTAACGGCGGGTGGTGTTGCCGAACAGCGCCAGCGTCACCATCATGCCGAGGCTGACCGTGCTGATCTGGTAACCGATCAGCGACGGATCAAAACCATAGTCGCGGGCGACCGCCGGCGCCACCGCCGGCAGCACCAGCGTCGACATCGACGCAAAGCTGTGGCCCGCGAGCAGCGCGAGCAGCAGGAACAGCGAAGAGGGCTGGGCTTTCAGGCTGGAGGTTTTAATGAGGAAACCAGGGCAGCATCGGCTCCTGGCCGGCGGGCAGGGCTTTGCGGCCGACGTTGAGGATCATCGCCAGCATCGCGTAATAACCGGCGATCGCGATCAGTTCAATCACGCCCTGTTCGCCGAACACGCCGAGTGCGCGCTGGTAGGTGGCGTCGCAGACGCTCTGGTTGTGCAGCGCCTCGGTGAGCAGGTCATGGAGTGCCTCTTCGTCCGCGGCCATGTCCTGCGGGCGGCGGCCTTCGGCGATGGCCTGGGCCACGGCGGGGCTCAAACCGGCTTTCATCGCATGTTTGTAATGCGACTGCCATTCATATTGCTGCGTCCAGTGCCGTGCCGCCATCAGCGTCGCCATTTCGGCGATGCGGCGGTCGAGCGGACATTTGAAGCGCAGGTATTCACCGACCTGCTGCACGGTCTGTGCGAGACCGGGGCTGCGCAGCAGCGCGAGGAAGGGGCCGCGCACTTCACCGCGCGGACCGGAGGCGATGGCCGCGGCGACTTTTTTCTGTTCTTCCGTCCATTGCTCCGGCGGAATCGCGGGAAAACGTTCGGCTGGTATTTTGCTCATGCTGTAATCCTTGTAAATATTTGTTTTTATTTAATTTTTTGCATTCGTTTTAAAACATCCATTGACCGCCGTTGACGTGGATGACCTGGCCGGTGATGAAACCACTGCCGGCGCTGCAGAGAAAACGTACTGTCGCGGCGATTTCACCGGATTCCCCGTAACGGCCCAGCGGAATATGGCCGGAGGCGGCGGGTCGCGCGGCGCGGCCTGCAGGGCGCGTGGTGTTGAAGTGTCCCGGCGATACACAGTTGACGCGTATACCCCTGGGCCCGAGTTCGCGCGCCAGCGCCCGCGTCATGCCGGTCAGCCCGCTCTTGGCCGAGGAGCTGTGTACTTTGCCGACGGCGCCGGTCAGCGCGGTGTCACCGGCGAGGGTGATGATGTTGCCGCCGCCGGCATTGATCATGCCGGGCAGCACTGCTTTCACGCAGTGGAAGGAGCCGTCCAGCGATATCGCCATTACCTGACGCCATTCATCGAAAGTCATTTCGGTGAAGGCGATTTCGCGGCGCACCGAGGCGTTGAGCACGAGAATGTCGACGGCGCCGAGTTCGGCGGCGACCGCGGTGCACATTTGCTGTACAGCAGAGGCATCAGCGATGTCCGCGATATAGACTGCGGCAGTGCCGCCGGCGGCGCGGATTTCAGCAGCAACGGCTTCAGCCTCGGCGCGGGAGGCGCGGGTATTGATCGCGATTTTGGCGCCGGCCGCCGCCAGTTCCAGCGCAATGGCGCGGCCGATGTTTTTTGCCGCGCCAGTGACGAGGGCGACCTTGCCGGACAGTTCATTGGGTGTGGTCATGCGGAAAATTCCCTGCCTGAGAAAAGCCTAAAGCATAACGGGGAACCGAGGGTCTTGCGACCGCCCCGCACCGCCGTCCATATGCTGTGACCGCGCAATCAGGCTGGTATAGTGCACGCCCTGATTGACGACCGGTACGGGTCTGGAGGAATCATGAAATTGCTGACGGGCTTCTTCGCGCTCGCGCTGTCAACGCTGCCGGTTGCGGCGCATGCGGCACAGCAGGAAGCAGCAGGCGGGGAATATCCGGCGAAACCGGTCCGCATTCTCGTCGGCTTTACGCCGGGCGGCGGACCGGACATCACCGCGCGTTATATCGCGCAAAAACTGACCGAGGAATTGAAGCAGCAGGTCATTGTCGATAACCGCCCGGGGGCAGGTGGCACGATCGCGGCCAAGCTGGCGGCGACGGCGAACCCGGACGGGTACACGCTGCTGTCGGTGTCTTCGGCGCACGCTGTGGCGCCGGCCATTTATGAAAAACTCCCGTACGATGCACGCCGCGATCTCGCCGGCATTTCGCTGTCGGCCGTGTCGAAATATGTGCTGGTGACGGCGCCGGCGTCCGGGTTCAGGAACACCGGGGATTTGCTCGCCGCGGCGCGGGCAAAACCGGGACAGCTGAATTTTTCCTCGGCCGGCACCGGCAGCGGCTCGCATTTTGCCGGCGAACAGCTGATCAGCATGGCGAAAATCAATGTGCTGCACATCCCGTTCAAGGGCATACCCGAGGCGCTGGGCGAAGCCATGAGTGGCCGCGTGCAGTTTTTCATGGCGCCGATCGCCAATGCCGTGGCGCTGGTGCGTGATGGCAAACTCACCGGCCTTGGTGTGTCCTCGCTGCAGCGCGATCCGCTGCTGCCGGAAATGCCGACCATCGCAGAATCCGGGGTGCCCGGTTACGACTCGGTGCTGTGGTTCGGATTGCTGACTTCAGCCAGGACGCCGCGCCCGCTGATCAACACGCTGAATCGCGAAACCACGCGCATCCTCGGCGATGCCGAGTTGCGCAAACGCTGGGCGCCGATCGGGCTGGATCCCCGTCCGACCACGCCGGCGGAATTCGACAAATTGATCGCCGCCGACATTGCGCTGTACACCAGGCTGGCGAAAGCCGGCAACATCAAGGCACAGTAAGGACATAAAGGCATTTATTATTTGCAATGCAAGGCAATATTTCCCTCACCCCCGTCCCCTCTCCCAGAGGGCGAGGGGAGGTATCAGCAGTGAATGGTTGCTTAACCATTCACTGAATAACTTGGACGGGAATCATCCATGAAAATCAAAACCAACGGCATTGAAATCAATTGTGTCATCGAGGGCGAAGGCCCGTGGGTGACGCTGTCGCATTCGCTGGCCTGCAATCTGTCGATGTGGGATCCGCAGATGGCGATGCTCAGGAAAAACTACAAGGTGCTGCGTTTCGACACCCGCGGTCATGGCGCAAGCAGTGCACCGGAGGGTTCGTACACACTGGAGCAGATGGCGGATGACCTGCACGGCCTGTTTGCCGAACTCGGCATCAAACGCACGCACTGGGTGGGCCTGTCGATGGGCGGCATGATCGGCGAAACCTATGCGCTGAAATATCCCGGCGTGTTCCAGAGCATGGTGCTGGCCGATACCACCAGCCGCCGCCCGCCCAATGCCGAACAGATGTGGGGCGACCGCGTACGCATGGCGCGCGAAAAAGGCATGGACGCACTGGTCGAAGGCACGCTGGGTCGCTGGTTCACCGAGCCCTACCGCCAGGCGCATCCGGAGGTGATGGCGCGCATCGGCGGCAACATCCGCGATACGCCGGTCGCAGGTTTCGCAGGATGCTGCGACGCCATTGCCAAAATCGATGTGCTCGACCGGCTGAAGGAGATCGACTGTCCGGCACTGGTCATCGTCGGTGAGCAGGACCACGGCACGCCGCCGGAAATGGCGCGGCAGATCCACGCCAATCTGCGCGGTTCCGAACTGCTGATCATTCCGTCGGCGGCACACCTGTCCAACGTCGAGCAGCCCGCGATATTCACCAAGGCGATGGTCGAATTCCTCGGCAAACATTCCCGTTGATGATGCGGCGGCTACTGTTTGCGGCGGTCCTTGCCGTTTTTTTCACCGGCTGCGATGGCCTGATCGGCGGTGAAGAGGTGGCGCGCATCCCTTTGCAGGCGGCCGCCGACGGCGGTTATGCGCCGGTGCGCATCCTGCTCAAGCCGGAGATGAACACCGTTGCGTTTAACCTGCATGCGGATTTTGTCTGGGGCAAGCGCGACGAGGCTGGTCAATGGAACAGTTATCGCGCGACGCTGAGCACGGAAGACAAGGTTGTTCGCACCCAGGAATTCCAGGTCAATAGTCCCGAAAATACCAATGCCACTTCCTCTTCACCGCCGACATCGCTGCAGCAGCCGGTGCTGCGGGTGGACGTGCCGGCCGAAGCGGAATACCAAATCACCATTGCGCCGCTGAAGCCGCCAGCAGTGACGCTTAATGCGCCGCAACTGGTGGTGCGCATCAACGTGCGGCAGTTGTGAACCGTCTTGTTGCAGTGCGGGTCTTAAAATCAGCCTCATGCCCACCATGAACCCAACGGCCACACCTGCCACCGGCAGCGTTTCGCAATTGCGACGCCTGCTGCGTTTTCTCGCGCCATACCGCTGGCGCGTCGCCGGTGCGCTGCTTGCGCTGGTGACTGCCGCGGGCTGTGTACTGGCGCTGGGGCAGGGACTGCGTTTTGTCATTGATTCCGGTTTTGGCAGCGGCAATCCGGCGATGCTCAACACCGCGCTGGCCGGGGTGATCGCGGTGGCCGTGGTGCTGTCGGTGGCGACCTTCACGCGGTTTTACCTGATGATGAGCGTCGGCGAGCGGGTCATCGCCGACCTGCGGCGCGCGGTGTTTGCGCATACGCTGACCCTGTCGCCGGCGTTTTTTGACACAACGCGCACCGGCGACATCGTGTCGCGGCTGACCAATGACAGCGACCAGTTGCGCCAGGTCATCGGTTTCGGCCTGTCGATGTTCCTGCGCAACGGCCTGATGATGATCGGAGCGCTGGTGCTGCTGTTCACCACCAGTCCGAAACTGGCGGCGCTGATCGTGCTCGGCGTACCGGCTACGCTGATTCCGATACTGCTGGTCGGGCGCCGTGTGCGCCGCCTGTCGCGCGCCAACCAGGACCGCGTCGCCGAAGTGTCGTCGCATGTCGACGAGGCCATGCATGAAATCCGCACCGTGCAGGCCTACGGGCATGAAGGGCGTACGCGTGATGCCTTTGATGCCGCAACCGAGGCGGCTTATGACGCGGGTGTGGACCGCATCCGCGTCAAGGCCTGGCTGATTGCGTCGGTGATGCTGATAGCTTTCTGCGCGGTGGGTGTGATTCTGTGGGTCGGCGGCCACGACGTGCTCGAAGGACGGCTGACGGCCGGCCAGTTGTCGGCCTTCGTGTTCTACGCCGGCATCGTCGCCAGCGGCGCCGGCACTTTGTCCGAGGTCTGGGGCGAAATCCAGCGCGCGGCGGGCGCCACCGAACGCCTGATGGAACTGCTCGACACAAAGCCGGAACTGATCGCCGCCGCGCCGCGCATCGAACTGCCGGCGCAGGTCAGGGGCGCGATCCGTTTCGAGAGTGTGAATTTTGCCTACCCGACGCGGCCAGACGCCGCCGCACTGGCGGCGCTGTCCTTCGAAGTGCATCCCGGTGAACGGGTGGCGCTGGTCGGGCCTTCAGGCGCCGGCAAGACCACGATTTTTGCGCTGCTGCTGCGGTTTTATGATGCGCAGTCGGGACGCATCCTGATCGACGGCGCCGATACCCGGCATTGCGATCCGCTGGCGCTGCGGCGCCTGATTGCACTGGTGTCGCAGGATCCGGTGATCTTCGCCGCCAGTGTCACAGAGAACCTGCGTTTTGGCCGGCCCGGCGCAACACAGGACGAAGTACGCGCCGCCTGTGTTGCCGCGCATGCGCTGGAATTCATCGAACGCCTGCCGCAGGGCTTTGACACCGATCTTGGTGAACGCGGCGTCCGTTTGTCGGGCGGGCAGCGCCAGCGCCTGTCGATCGCGCGTGCGCTGCTTGCCGACCGCCCGATCCTGCTGCTGGATGAAGCGACCAGTTCGCTCGATGCGGAAAGCGAGCGCCAGGTCGCGGCTGCGCTGGAGCAACTGGCTCGCGGCCGCACCACGCTGGTGATCGCGCACCGCCTGGCGACGGTGCGCAATGCCGACCGCATTCTCGTGCTTGACCGCGGCCGCCTGCATTCGACCGGTACGCACGATGAACTGCTGCGCGCCGATGGTTTGTATGCCCATCTAGCGCGGCTGCAGTTCATGCATGAGGGTGAAGTGGTTTAAAACCTGAATTCGGTCTCACCGCCAAGGCGCCAAGAACGCCAAGAACTTCAACAATTATTAAAAACGGCAAGCACAGGATTTAACGGGACTGCCGAATAAATCGGAAATAAAAACCGAGGCAGTCACGTTAGCGCTGCACTACCTTGTTCTTGATTTTTCTTGGCGCTCTTGGCGCCTTGGCGGTAAATTTTTTTAAAACTGTTGCTGGCCGCCGTCTACATAAATTAACTGTCCGCTGATCATCTTCGCCCCCGGCGTGCACAGGTAACGCACGATGCCGGCGACTTCCTCCGGGTCCGAGCGCCGGCCCATAGGCACGTTCGACACCGGGGCGCGTTCCGAGCGGTCGGCAGCACGTGCGGTGTCCATCTGTCCCGGCGCAACACAATTGACATTGATCTTGTATTCACCGAATTCCTTGGCCAGAGCGCGGGTCATGCCCCACAGGCCGTGTTTGCCGACCGAGCCGTGCACGCGTTTTTTGGCGCCCGACAATGCGGTCATGCCGCCGAGGGTGACGATGCTGCCGCCGCCCGCCTTGATCATCGAAGGCAGGCAGGCCTTGACGCAGTGGAAGGAACCGTCCAGCGTGATCGACAGCAGGCTGCGCCATTCTTCAAATGTCATGTCGATGAAGGCGGTTTCCTTGCGGATCGAGGCGTTGAGAATCAGGATGTCGATTTTGCCGTGGCGCTTGATGATGTCCGCCGTCATCGCATTGACGGCGGCAGGGTCGGCGATGTCTGCCATGAACACATCCGCCTTGCCGCCGGCAGCGCGGATTTCCTGAGCGACGGCTTCCGCATCCGCACGGGCCGCGCGGGCATTGACGGCGACCGTGGCGCCGGCTTCGGCCAGTGCCAGTGCGATGGCGCGACCGATATTGCGTGCCGCGCCGGTGACCAGCGCCACCTTGCCTGCGAGTTCCCTGCCTGCTGCCATGTTCCACCTCCGGTATTGAATCAGTGTTTGTTGATCTGTCGTGTCTGGCGTGTGCCGGAAGATTTTACCGGTTGCCGATTAGGGATTACCATGCAGAAATGAGAAGCAGGGATGGAAATGAGAAAAAAGCGGCATGAAATATTAATGGCCGGATTGTGGTCTGTGTTCCCCTGATGTCCGACGTCTGCAAGCAATTCATCTACTCATGGTAGCCCGCGCCAAACAAAAACATGTCGCCACCCGTGCCGCGCGTCCCCGTACGCTGCGCGCGCGGGTCGGTGCGGCGGAATGGCAGGCGCGTTGCGAACTGGCGGCGGCGCACCGGCTGGTCGCGCATTTTGTCTTTGTCGACATGACCTACAACCACATTTCCGTGCGGGTGCCCGGAGAGCCGGAACATTTTCTGGTCAAGGCAGACAACGTGCTCATGGAGCAGGTGACGGCCTCCAACCTGGTCAAATATGACCTCGAGGGTAGACAAGTTGGCACGTCCGCTTTCAAGGCCAGCCCCGCGGCGTACAACCTGCATGCCGCGGTATTGCGCGCGCGGCCCGATATTGATTCCGCCGTGCACACGCACAGCCCGGCCAATCTTGCGGTATCGGCGCAGCAGCACGGCCTGTTGCCGCTGACCCAGCAGGCAATGCGTTTTTACAACCGCATTGCGCGTTATCCGAATGAGGTGGATGACACCACGCGTGAGGGTGCCGACCAGCTCGCGGCAGCGCTGGGCGCGTATTGGGTGATGCTGCTGGAAAACCATGGCGCACTGGTCTGCGGCACAACCCTGCCCGAGGCTTACATCTACCATCATTTTTTTGAACTGGCCTGCCGTGCGCAGATCGGAGCGCTGGCGGGCGGGGGCAAACTGATCATCCCGGATGCCGCAGTCTGCGCGGCGCGTGCGGCGAAGTTCGGCCGCATGGGGGTTTACGACTCGGGCAGCCGCGACTGGGTGGCGAGTATGGCGCTGGTTGAAAAGCTGTATCCCGAGTACAAAACTTAGGTCGTCATTCCGGCGCGCCCCGAAGGAAGTCCCCTTGGGGGACAAGCCGGAATCCAGCAGCGGGGCGTCTAAAAATTCCTGGACCCCGGCGTCCGCCGGGGTGACGGAATAGATGAGCCTTCTCAGGAGTGTTTTTTCAAAAACGCCAGCAGCATTGCCGCCATCTCCGCTTCCTTCGCCGCCCAGTCCTCGGGCGGCACCACATCCACGTCCTGATGTTCTGCAAACAGGATATCAAGTGTGGCGTCCGGCAACAGGCGCGCCAGCAGTTCGCCGGCGGACTTGGGATGGGTGTTGTCGTTGCCGGGAATCACGCAGGCTGGCGCCTTGATGGAACGCAACTGATCAGCAGTGGCGCCGATCACCGGCAGATCGGCCTCGCGGATGAAACCTTCGCTCCAGCGTGTCATCGCGGCGATCACCTGCCGGGGATCGGCGGCCAGCAGTCGTTCACGGTTCGGCGGGTGTGCGGCAATCAGGTCGCGAAAATGCGCTGTTGCGCTGAGCGCTGCCATGCCGCCGGTCTGTGCCGCGGCGATGTATTCCCCATAATATTGCTTCGCCAGACGTCTTGCCGCGAATGCGCCGCCGGTGACGCGCCACAGCAGCAGCCCGCGCACCGCCTGCGGATAACGCAGTGCGTAGGCCAGCGACATGCGGCAGCCGGAGGAGCTGCCGCCGACAAAAACAGTCGATGCGCCGGACAGGGCGCCGACCTGCTGCAGTAATACATGCTGGTCATCGGCCCAGACTTCGTGTTCCGCCTGATCGCCGGACAGCATCACATCGGATGCGCCGCAATTGCGCCGGTCATGGATCAGTACGCGATAACCGGCATTGGCGATGTGCTGCGCCAGTGATTTGACTGCCGCCATCGCGCGCCGTCCGCCGGGTGACAGGGCAACCCAGGGACCGCTGCTGCCGAGGATTTCGTAGTTCAGGCTTGCGCCGTTGATGGTTGCTCTCATGGTGGCCGTCATTACGCCAATAATTTTGCCATCCCGCAAGTGATAAAAATATAAATAAAATCAAATACTTATGAATATCCATCCGAGGGTAAGCCGGGCATGACGGGTTGCGACCTCGGCTATACTGCGCACGGCATTCAACAGGGAGTTTTGCAGTGACCGTCACCAAAACAAGCCGCGCCACAGTGCCGGCCCGCATCACTTTGCCCCCCAACAAACTGCCGCCAGCCAATCGCGCGATGATCGAACAGTCGCTGTCGGTGGGCATGGCGCGCGCACTGGGCATCCGCCTGAAAAAACTCTCGCGCACCCGCCTCGATGCCGAGATGCCGGTGACCACAGATCATCTCAACCGCAGCGGCCGCATCAACGGCGGCGTGCTGATGAGTTTTGCCGATCTGCTCGGCGCGATGGGTACTGTGGCCAACCTGCCCGAGGGTTACCGCACGACCACGCTGGAATCAAAAACCAATTTTTTTGCCGCGGGCGAGGGCGAAACACTGGCGGCGACCACGGTGCCGCTGCATATCGGCCGCACCACCATGGTGTGGCAGACCACGATCAAAAACCTGGACGGCACCAAGGTCGCCATCGTCACCCAGACCCAGATTGTCATTCCGAAAAAAACCTGAACAATATCCATCAATCATGCCCCATCATTTTCCTGCCCACATGAAAAAAATCATCCTGAAATTTGCCCCGGTCTGCATCGCAGCCGGCGGGTTGTTCATGGCCGGTGTATCTCCGGCGGTCGCCCAGGCCAAGCCTGACAAGGCGCTGGCTGCGGCGGCGAAAGAGCCCGGCGCCAAAGTCACCGCTAGCGGCCTGGTCATCCTCATGGTCAAGGAAGGCAAAGGTCCCCAGCCCGTTGCGACTTCAACGGTCAGGGTGCATTACAAGGGCATGTTCCCCGACGGACGGGAGTTCGACAGTTCCTACAGCCGCGGCGAACCCATCGAGTTTCCGCTGAATGGGGTCATCAAGTGCTGGACCGAAGGAGTGGCCATGATGAAAGTCGGCGGCGCGGCCAGGCTGACCTGTCCGTCATCCATTGCCTACGGCGCACGCGGCGCCGGCGGTGTGATTCCCCCCAACGCGACCCTGGTGTTTGAGGTGGTTCTGCTGGGTGTGCGCTAGGACCTGTTGTCGCCTGAAAGAGACGCGACTTCCAGCCGCGCCCGGCGCCGAATCCGGTATTATCCCGCAGCAGCCTTTCCCGCTCTTAGAATCCCACTGCCAGAATCCATGGTTTTCAACCCCGGAGATTGAAAATGTCCTCTCTGATTCACGCGCGCCGCACTGTGCTGGCGCTGATATTGTCCTGTTTTGCCGCCGCCGCATTTGCCCAAGCTCAACCCAAGCCCGCGTTCGAACCTGAAGTCGGCCAGGCCGGCAAGGACGTGGTCTGGGTGCCTACCGCGCAGGCACTGGTCGACCGCATGCTCGACATGGCCAAGCTGACGGCCAAGGACATCCACTACGACCTCGGTTCCGGCGACGGCCGCACGGTGATTACCGCGGCCAAACGTGGCGCGACGGCCTATGGCATCGAATACAACCCGGACATGGTGGAACTCTCGCGCCGCAACGCCGCCAAGGAAAAATTCAGCGGCAAGGTGACATTCATCCACGGCGACATTTTCGAGACCGATTTTTCCAAGGCGACGGTGATCACGCTGTTCCTGCTGCCGGAACTCAACGTCAAGCTGCGCCCGAAAATCCTCGATATGAAACCCGGCACCCGTGTCGCATCCAATTCATTCACCATGGGTGACTGGAAATCGGACGAGACGCAGACCGCGAACAAGGACTGCAGCAGTTATTGCACGGCCTATCTGTGGATCGTGCCGGCAAAAGTGGCGGGCACCTGGACCTCGGGCAGGGACGAGATCAAGTTTGCCCAGGAATACCAGATGGTGCACGGCTCGGTGGGCAGCGGCGGCAAACTGGCCCCGGTGCTGAACGGCCGCTTGCGCGGCGAGGACATCAGTTTCACCGCGGGCGACGGCCGTTATGCCGGCAAGGTCAGCGGTGACCGCATCGAAGGCACCGTCACGGCCGGCGGCAAAACGTCGCCGTGGGTTGCAGTCCGTAATAAATAATTCCGGCATGGACAATTCCGGCCGCGGTTACGCGGACCTGCACGACCACCTGGATGCGCTCCGCAAGCGCGGCCTGCTGGTCGAAGTCGATCGCCCGATCGACAAGGATTCCGAGATGCACCCGCTGGTGCGCTGGCAGTATGTCGGCGGTATCGAGGAGCACGAGCGCAAGGCCTTCCTCTTTACCAACGTCGTCAACGCGCAAGGCCGGAAATACAAATTTCCGGTGGTGGTCGGTGCCTTTGCCGGCAACCGTGAAATCTACGGTGTCGGCATGCAGGCGCCGCTGGAGGCAGTGCAGAGCCGCTGGGATCATGCGATCGCCAATCCGATTCCGCCGCGTGTTGTGGACCAAGGGGCCTGCCAGGAGGTGGTGATCACCGGGGATGCGCTCAAAGGCGAGGGCAACGGACTGGATGCGCTGCCGATCCCCGTGTCGACGCCGGGTTTTGACGGCGCGCCGACCCTGACTGCGACCAATGTGATTACCAAGGATCCGGAAACCGGCATCCAGAACCACGGTACTTATCGTGCAGGACTGAAAGCGCCGGACCGCATGGTCGTGCGCATGGCGACGCGGGTTGGCGGCGCCGGCGGTTATCGCCATTACCAGAAACACCAGAAACGCGGCGACAAGACCATGCCGATTGCCGTCGTGCTCGGCGCGCCGCCCTGCGTGGCGTTTGTGGCGCCGATGAAACTGCCGATCGACCTCGATGAAGTGGGTGTGGCCGGTGGTGTCGCCGGTGCGCCGATCCACGTGGTGCGCGCAAAAACCGTGGACCTGCTGGTGCCGGCGGATGCGGAGATCGTGATCGAGGGTTTTATCGACACCGAACATGTAGAACCCGAGGGGCCGTTCGGCGAGTCCCACGGCCATGTTGCGCTCGAGCAGTTCAACATGCCGATGCGGGTGACGGCGATCACCCACCGCAAGGATGCGATCGTCGCTTCGTACTTAAGCCAGGTCACGCCCAGCGAATCGAGCGCCATCAAACGGGTGTCCTTCGAGCCGATGTTCCTGTCGCACCTGCGCAATACGCTGGGCATCAAGGGCGTCAAACGCGTGACCCTGCACGAACGCATGACGGCGCTGCGGCGCATGACCATCGTCACTGTCGAACAAGGCACGGCGCGCAGCGAAGTGTGGCGTGCGCTCTACGGCATGAGTTCATTCAAGGCCGATTGCGGAAAAATAGGCATCGCCGTGAACGAAGACGTCGATCCGGAAAATTCCGATGCGCTGTTCTGGGCGCTGGCCTTCCGCATGAATCCGGCGGAAGACCTGCAGGTGCTGAAACACCGCAGCGGCGGCCATGGTCCCGAACGCGAACACGAGACCGACGAGGAAGATGCGACCTTGTTGATCGATGCCACGACCAAGGATGTGTTGCCGCCGTTTGCGCTGCCCAAGCGCGAATACATGGAGGGCGCGCGCAAGATCTGGGAAGAGATCGGCCTGCCCAAGCTGCGGCCGCAGGCGCCGTGGTTCGGGGCGCCGGTGGGCGACTGGCTCGCGGCGTGGGATGAGGGCGGGCGGCGTGCCGCCACCGGCGGTTATCTGGAGAATGGCCGCATCAGTGAGCGGGCGCAACGCAAGGGCCTGCGCCCCGAAACCAGTTACCGTCCGGGCCAGGATCAGGATAAAAAGAAGTAAGCAGCGGTCGGTGAATAAACAGCAGATATTATATAAGTATTTGTTTTTATTGAATTATTTTTAATTCACCAGAGTGGGGAGACTGAGGTTGCGGCAGCATCTCTGTACACATACTGGACGCTCAGCGCCGAACTGAGCGAACATGCAGGCACACGACAAGAGGGGCATTGACCCCGCAGAGTGAGGAGGACTCATGTTCAAACACATACTGATGCCGACTGACGGTTCCGAGCATTCCGAACGGGCCATTGAACGCGGCATTGAACTGGCAAAACTGTGCGGCGCAAAAATCACCGGCATCCATGTGATGCAGGACTTCGGCATGATGATGGGCCCCGAAGGGCTGTTGCCGACCGATCTGGATGACCGCATGGAAGAACGGGAGCGCGAACGTGCGACCAGTTTTCTTGCCTTCGTGGAGCGGACGGCCGCCGCCGCCGGAGTGGCCTGCGAGACGGTCATTGCCAAGGGTCGGCCGTACGATGCGATCGTCGATGCCGCCAATGAACGGGGTTGCGACCTGATTGTGATGACTTCGCGCAATCGCAAAGGCCTGGCAGCGTTGATCATGGGCAGCGAGGCCAATCGGGTATTGCACCGCGCCTCGATACCGGTGCTGACATTCCGTGCGCTGATGAGCGCCGACCATCCGGACCAGGCGTTATCCAAGTCCTGATTTGGACGGACAGATCGGCATTTTCCGACTGAAAAAAAGCCGCGGCATGCCGCGGCTTTTTTCATGGATGGTGGCTGCCGCGGCTAGCGTGGCTTGATGCCCGCAGTAACCACCAGTTTTTTCCACTTCGCCACTTCTTCCTTCACCGTCGCCGCAAACTGCTGCGGCGTATTGCCCTCGGTTTCCATGCCGCGGGCGAGGAGCAGTTTTTTCACTTCAGGACGATTGATGATCTTGACCGATTCGACATGTAGCAGCTTGATGATGGCTTGCGGTGTGCCGGTCGGCGCCAGCAGGCCGACCCAGGATGCGTGCTCGTAACCCTTGACGCCGGCTTCGGCCACGGTGGGCAGTTCGGGTGCGGCAGTCGAGCGTTTGGCGCCGGTGACGGCCAGAGCGCGCAGCTTGCCGACGCGGGTGTGCGGCAACGCGGTCGAACTGGCGGCGAAGTTGACCAGCACTTCGCCGCCGAGCAGGGCATTCATCGCGGGAGTGCCGCCTTTGTAAGGCACCATCAGCATCCGGGTGCCGCTCATGTGCTGGAACAGTTCGGCGGCCAGGTGCGTGCTGGTGCCGACGCCGCTGAAGCCGCAAGTGATGGTGCCGGGTTTTGTTTTCAGCAGAGACACCAGTTCCCCCACCGATTTCGCCGGTACCGATGGATGCAGCACGATGATGTGCGGCAGGTCGGCGAACTGGGTGATCGGTATGAAGTCGCGCTCCGGGTCGAAGGGCATATTGCTTTGCATTGCCGGGGTGATCGTGAATGAGGCGGCGATCGCGAGCAGCGTATAACCATCGGGAACCGACTTCGCGACGATGTCGGTGCCGGTGAGGCTGCCGGCACCCGGCCGGTTGTCGACCACGAAGTTCTGTTTCAGGGTTTCGCTCAGGCGATCGGTGACGACGCGGGTGGCCACATCGGTCGAGCCGCTGGCGGTCTGCGGTACGATGACGCGGACTGGCCGCGACGGGTAGTTGTCGGCTGCTGTTGCCGGGAGCGCCCCGGCCAGCGCTGCGCAACCGAGCGCGACGGCGATATGCATGTGTTTGATCATGGTGTTCTCCTCGTGGTTTGTTTTGTTATTCCGGATGGTTGCGCCAAACCGCACGCAATCCTCACTCCTGCATCTATATGCTCATTCGCCATCATACCCGGGCAGCACCCTTGCATCGATCACACACACGCCTCCGGCCTTGACGATGGCAATGCCGCGTTCGATGGCCGGCTGCATCTCGGCCATCGTGGTCACCGGGCCGATGCCTTCCGCGCCCTGGGCGCGCGCCATGGCCGCGATGTCGATGTCGGGATCGATGATCTTCTGGCCGATCCAGGCGTTCTCCGGTGGCCGGCCGCGGTCGTCGGCAACATGGGCTTGATGGCGTTCGTCGTTGAAGAAGGAACGGTTGTTGCAGATGATCATCAGACAGGGAATCTGGTAGTGAGTTGCAGTCCATACCGCGGTGTTGCCCATCAGGAAGTTGCCGTCGCCCATCAGGCCGATGGGGATACGTCCGCTGCCTTTCAGTGCCAGTGCCGCGCCGACGGTGAGCCCCGGTCCCGCGCCGACGCCGCCGCCGCCGTCGAAGCCGAGGTAATCCAGCGGATGGCGGAAGTGGGTGTAGGCGCCATGCCAGCCCAGCGGCAGATGGGTGATGCTGACTTCCTGCGAATTTTTCTGATTCGCAATCGCGGCGTTCAACGCATGGGCCAGGCCTTTCAGTGCCAGCGGTTCACCTGCCTGGCCGGCGAGCGTGTAGGCCGGGCTCTTGATGAGTTGCGGCCGCGCGGTGACGGCCGCAGTCAGCAGCGGCACCGCGGCGTCGGGCTCGCAGTTCATCCACACGTCGACCGGCGGCAGTGCCTGGTAATCCATGCTCCAGCCGCGGTGCAACTGGCTGTCGCAGGAGATGTTGATAATTTTGGCGTTGACCGGTTTGCTGCCGAAGGTTTGTTTCAGCGCGCCGGCGAGGTCCAGCCAGTCGAGCGCGACGATCACATCGGCTTCGGCCAGGGTTTTTTTCGCGGCCGGCACCAGGCGGTTGGCCGGGGGTGCTGCATGCAGGCGGTGGTCGGTGGGGAAGGATGCGGCGAGCTTGATCTGCGTGATCACGCGCATGTCGAGTTTTTCGGCCAGCGCGACGCGGGCATTCCAGTGGTCGAGCCGGCGCGAGCCGCGGCCGCAGAGCATCACCGGGTTTTTTGCATTCGACAGCAGCTTCGCCGCCGCTTCGATTTCGCTTTCCGACGGGCGCACCATCGGCGGCGGCGCGTAACGCGCCATATCCGGCATCGTCAGCAGTGCCTCGAGTTTTTCCTCCTGGATGGTGACGTCGAGGTTGACGTACACCGGCGCGCGCGGCGCGGTGGCGGAGAGCTGTGCGCCGCGGATCAACGCTTCGACGGCGGCGGCGACCGAACCCGGCTGGTTGTCCCACTTGGTGAAGTTGCGCACCAGCGCGGCCTGGTCGGAGCAGGTGTGGATCCAGTCGATCCACGGCCGGCGTTTCGCGGCGTCCCAGGGCCCGGTGGCGCCGAGGATCAGCATGGGGGCACGATCGCACCAGGCATTGAATATCGGCATTGAGGCGTGCATCAGGCCGACGTTGGAGTGCAGGCCCACCGCCATCAGCTTGTTCGACGCCTTCCAGTAACCCTGGGCAATCGACACCGCGGTTTCATCGTGCAGGCACAGCACCATCTGCGGTTTTTTGTTGCCGAGGTAATTGACCAGGCTGTCATGCAGGCCGCGGTAACTGGCACCCGGATTCAGCGCGATGTATTCCATGTCGAGCGCGCGCAATGT
Source organism: Burkholderiales bacterium (assembly GCA_019744975.1). Taxonomy (GTDB): domain Bacteria; phylum Pseudomonadota; class Gammaproteobacteria; order Burkholderiales; family SG8-41. The sequence goes on along the minus strand of JAIETP010000005.1, from coordinate 80,461 downwards.
TCCGGCGATCACGTCGCTGCCGAACACCGCGTCGCTGGCCGCCGAAGGCGTCGGGGTTTCGTGTTTGATGGCGGCGGTGTTGTTTTTTTGGGTCATGGGTTTTCCATTTTAAAAACTAGATCAAAGTCAAAGGCAGCCACAGAGGACACAGAGAAAAACCAGACTCAACCGTCGCACTCCGGGGGCTGACTGTCATGGCGCTCTGAAACAACCGAAAAAAACTCTGTGATCTCTGTGTTCTCTGTGGCTAATGCTTTTAAAGGTTTTCAGTCGACCGTGGCACCCGAGGCCTTGATCACCTTGGCCCACTTGGTGAATTCGATCTGCAGGTGTTTGGCGAAGGCTTCACGGGTGCTGCCGACGGCGACGCTGCCGCTGTTCTTCATGCGCTCCTTCATGTCCGGCGTCTGCATGATTTTTGCGGCGTGGCCGTTGAGGAAATTGAGGATGTCGGGCGGCGTGCCGGCCGGTGCGAGCAGGCCGTACCACTGGCTGGACTGGTAACCCTTCAGGCCGGATTCGGACACCGTTGGCAGGTCGGGCAATGCCGGCAGGCGTTCGAAGGTGGTCACGCCCAGCGCGCGCACCCGGCCGCTCTGGATCAGCGGCAGCGCGGTCAGCGCCGGCATGAACATGGTGCTGACTTCGCCGGAGAGGATGGCGGTGATGGCGGGGCCGGTGCCGCGGTAGGGCACATGCACCATTTTTGTATGGGTCAGCGTTTTGAAAAGTTCGCCGGCGAGATGCGGCGTGCTGCCGCTGTCGGATCCGGCGAACAGCACCTCGCCGGGTTTGGCCCTGGCCAGTGCGATGAATTCGCGCACGTTTTTTACCGGCAGCGAAGGATGCACCACGAGGATGTTGGGCGCCAGCGCGAGCAGGCTAACCGGATCAAAATCCTTCAGCGGATCGAATTCGGCGTTTTTGAACAGTACCGGCGCGGTGACAAAATTGACGCCGTTGACCAGCAGCGTGTAACCGTCCTTGGGCGCGCGCGCGACAAAGCGCGAGCCGAGCAGGCCGTTGGCGCCGGCGCGGTTTTCGACGATCACCGGTTTGCCGATGGCCTCGGACAGTTTCTGGCCGAGGATGCGGCCCATGGTGTCGATGCCGCCGCCGGCGGGGAAGGGCACCAGGAAACGCACCGGCCCCGCCGGGTAGTTTTGCGCGTTCAGTGATCCTGCCGCGCACAGCAGCAGGGTTGCCAGCACGCCGCGTACAGTGTGCCTGTTCATCGCTGATCTCCTATGGCAGTCCGAGCAATCCCGCGCCGGTGTCCCAGCATAGGGCGCGTCGTGCGTTATCATTCAAGTATTTGTTTTTATTGATAAATTTAACCGGATCCGGGTCGCGCAGCGGGAAGGGATAATCGCTGCCCAGCGCCACCTGGCCGGCACCGACCCGCGCCACCAGGTACTGGAACGCGGCATCGTCGTGCAGCACGGTATCGTAATAGAGATTATTGGCGTACTGGCCCAGCGGATTTTTGACCGCGCCTTTGGCGAACGGCGGCGCGGTAATGCGGCCACGGTCGATACGTCCGAACTGGTACGGCACACAACCGCCGCCGTGCACCAGCAGCACACGCAGTTTCGGGAAGCGGTCGAAGACGCCGCCGAGCAGCAACGCCGCGGCGGCAAAGGTGGTCTCGCTCGGATTGCCAACGAGGATATGCAAAAACAATCGGCGGATGCGCGGCGGCACTGCGAGGTCGGCGGGGTGGATGATCACCGGCACATTGAGTTCCTGTGCTGCGGCCCAGAACGCATCGAACTGCGGCGCGTCCAGGCCTTCTTCCTCAACGCGGGCGCCGATCTGCACCGCGCGATGGCCGAGGGTCTGCACCGCATGGCGCAGTTCGGTGGCGGCGAGTGCTGCATCCTGCAGCGGCACCATCGCCGCAGCGGCATAGCGGTCGGGGCGTTGCGTGACCATTTCTGCCAGCGCTTCGTTCTGCACCCGCGAGAGCCACAGCCCGGCCTCCGTCGGCAGATGATATCCGGCGAGGTCCATCCAGCCGGAGAGCAGTTGCACGTCGATGCCGGCTTCGTCCATCCATTTCAGGCGAGCCGTTTCATCACTTAAAGGCGGGATCAGCGGCATGCCGGTCAGGCGGCCGCCGACGGAGATTCGTGTAGACCCGTCTTCGCTCTTGACGACTTTTACGTCGTGCTTCGCACCTTCGGTGTTGATACGGTCAATGACGGGCTTGCCGACATGGTGGGCATGGATGTCGAGGCAGCGTTGTTTCATGTTGTTTTGCTTCGGCTGATGACTTCGCGGATGCGCGCGGTGATCTCCTGCGGTTTTTCCGTCGGCGTGATGTGGCGGCCACCGGGCAGCACGGTCAGTGTCGAACCGGCGATGGCCTTGTGCAGCGCTTCGGCCATGGCCACCGGCGTCGCGTAATCCTCTTCGCCGACGGCAATCGCGGTCGGCACCTTGATTGAAGCCAGTCCTGCGCGCAGATCGCCGTCGCCGAGCATTTCGCAGGTTTTGACGTAACAGTCGACGTTGTTGGCGAGGAATACCTTGGTCAATCGGTCTATGGTTGCGGTCTGCGTGGCGCGGAAGTTGTCACCGAACCAGCGCTCGGTCTGGAATTTGATCAGCGCGGCCATGCCTTTTTCCTTGCCGGTGGCGCCGCGTTCGCGCCAGACCTTCGGCGCATCGGCGCCGTACCAGGCGGTGGTGTCGATCAGTGCGAGTCCCGTCGTGCGTTGCGGGTAGCCGATGGCAAAGGCCTGGGCCACCATGCCGCCCATCGAACAGCCGGCGACGACGGCAGAGGGCCATTGCACATGGTCCATCAGTTCGGCGAGGTCGCGCGCGAACAGTTGTGGCGTGTAGGTCATCACCGGTTGTCCCGACAGGCCATGACCACGGCAATCGAAAGTCAGCACCTGCGCATCCTTGGCCAGCGATTGCGCGACTTCATCCCAGATGCTGCGATCCAGCGCCAGTGAATGCACCAGCGCCACGCGCGGGGCATTTTTACCGGCGCCGGTGTGCAGGGTCCAGGCGATGTCGCAGCCGTCGGAAGTCTTGAAGCGGTCAGACATGTTCAGCGATCCTTGTGTCGGTTAGCCATTTTTTCAAATACCGTTCGGGCTGACTCCTTCGTCAAGCTCAGGACAGGCTTTGTCGAAGCCCGTTTGGCAAAACGCCCTTCGACAAGCTCAGGGCGAACGGTGGTGCTTGTGAATTACTTGTTTTGCATTGCCTTTTGCCAGGCGCGAATCAGCGTGCGTGCGCCAATTTCGACCGCCATATTGCGTTTGTACATCGCCGAGCCGCGGACATTGGCCAGCGGCTGGGCCATGTCTCGCACGGCCTGTACTGCGGCGCGGATTTTGACTTCGTCGAAAGCCGCGCCCTTGAGCGAGGACAGGTCGGGCACCACCGGTTTCCAGCTGACGGCGCCGACGACCAGGTGTGCTGCAATACATTTGCCGTTCGCGTCGAGCGTGACGGTTGCCGCGGCATTGGCCGCCGGTGTTTCCATTACGCCGCGCGGCAGGAATTTGTGGAAGGCCGAACCGCTGTGCGCGGGCAGGGCATCGACTTCGACGGCAATCACCATTTCGTCCTTGGCAAAACGTTTTTCAAAGGCTTCCGCCAGGGTCCGGGTTTTGCGACCGGCCGGTGTCGCAGTGATCACGCGGGCATTGAGTGCCAGCAGCGCCACCGGCATGTCGAAGCCGCCGATCAGCGGAGCGACGCTGCCGCCGACCGTGGTCATTTGCCGCACCCGCGTGTGTCCTGCGGCGTCCAGTGCTTCGGCGAGTGCGGCCCAGCGTTCGCGCAGTTCGGGCAATGTAATCAATGTTTGCTGATTGACCGCAGAGCCAATGCGCAGGCAATTGTTTTTATTGATTATTTCAAGCAGTTCCGGAATGCGGCCCACGTTCATCAGCCGTTTCGCCTGCGGGAAACCGGTGCGTTCACGGCGCAGTGCATGCGACATGCCGCCGGAGACGATGGCGGTATCACCCGCGGCATAGAGCGTTATGGCTTCATCGACGGTTTTCGGGGTCACCAGTTCCATGGCAAATGGCCGCGTGCCCGAGGGCCGGCCGGTGGCCAGTCGCGTCCACACGCCGCCTTTGGGTGGAGCTGCGCGTGCGACTTTTTCATCGGCATACAGCTCCGGATGCAGCGCGCGATGGATTTTTTCAGCGGTGATCGGCAACTGGTGGATACGCACACCCACCGCATCGGCAATGGCGTTGGCGATCGCTGCGGGTATCGCGTCGAGGCCGATTTCGCCGAGGCCCTTGGCGCCGAAGGGGCCCGAGGGTTCGTAGGAATCGGCGAATCCGACGTGGATTTTCGGCACAAAATCCGCCGAGGGCAGCGGGTAGTCGATGTACTGCGGATCGGTGGGCGTGCCCTGGTGCCAGTCGAAGTATTCGGTCATCGCCAGGCCGATGCCCTGCACGACCGCACCTTCGACCTGGCCCTGCGCGGCGGCGGGGTGGATCACCGTGCCGCAGTCGACGACCGCGGAAATTTCCTTGAGCGTCACCACGCCGGTGCCGCGATCGACTTCGACCTCGACCGCCTGCGCGGCAAAATTGTAGGCGCCGGATTCATTGCCGTAACGGCTGTGATCCGGGAATTCCGAGGGATTGTCCCAGTTGCCGACGCCGACGATGGCTTCACCGCCGCGTTTGTAGATATTGGCGCGCACCACGGCGCTGACCGGCTTGAATTCGCTTTCAGCGCCCTTCTTGGGGCCGATCTGGCCGTTGATGATGGTCAGGTCTTCGGCCGGTTTCTTGAACTGCTCGGCGGCCGCGGCCATCAGTTGTTTATGCGCTGCGTTTGCGGCGAGTTTGACGGCGTTGCCGGCAACGTAGGTGACGCGGCTGGCCAACGCGCCCAGTGAATGCGGATGCACGTCGGTGTCGGGACGGGTGATGTCGACGTCCTCGTACGGCAGGCCGAGTTCCTCGGCGGCGATCTGGCGCAGCACGGTCAGCGTGCCCTGGCCGATTTCGCCTTCGCCGGTGATGATGGTGGCACGGCCGTCTTCATTGATGCGCACAATGGCCGAGCTGCCGTCCCAGTCGCCGAAACTGCGGCGGCCGTTGACGTGGATGCTGCAGCCCATGCCGAGGCCGTGGCCGTCCTTCCTGGCCTTGCGCTTTTTTTTCCACTGGATCAGCTCGGCCGCCTTGTCGATGCACTGGCGCAGTTCGCCGCTGGTGATCTTGTGATTGTGCGGCGAGACGTCGCCTTCCTCCACCGCGTTCAGGCGCAGCAGATCAACAACATCAATTTTTAATTTCTCTGCAGCGAGATCCCAGGCCTGTTCCACCGCCCAGTCCGCCGATGGGTTGCCGAAACCGCGGAAGGCGCCGGTCGGCACGAGATTGGTATAGAGCAGCGTCGATTTGGCGCGGGCATTGGGGTATTTGTATAAAGCATCATGGCGCACCGTCGCAGCACCGAGGATGGCCTGCGATTTGCCGGTGTAGGCGCCGTTGTCGGCCCACATGCGGATTTCCTTGGCCAGCACCTTGCCGGCTTTGGAGAAACCGAGGCGCACCCAGTAGCGCATGGGCATGCGCGGATGGCTGGCGAGGAATTCCTCCTCGCGGGTGTGGATCAGCTTCACCGGGCGGCCGGACTTGCGCGCGAGGATGGCCGCGATCACCGAACCGTTGTCATCGCCGGACTTGCCGCCGAAACCGCCGCCGACTTCGGTCTGGATCACCCGTACCTGCGATTCCGGCACGCCGAGCGCGATGGCGTAACGGCCGCGGGCGAGGAAGGGGGTCTGGGTGTTGCACCACATGGAGACACGGTTGTTGGCCCAGTGCGCGACGCAGCCGATGGTTTCGAGCGACGAATGCCACTGCCGGATCGAATCCCAGGTGCCTTCGACAATGACATCCGAAGCTTTGAAGCCGGCATCGACATCGCCGCGCTCGAAGGCGAATTCATGGGCAACGTTGCCCGGCGTGTCGTCATGCACCAGTGCCGCGCCCGGCGCCATCGCTTCATCCAGCGAAAACACGCCAGTCAGCACTTCGTATTCAACAACAATGCGGTCCACCGCGGCGCGCGCGGTTTCCGGATCGATGGCGGCAACAGCGGCCACTTCATCGCCGACGTAACGCACCTTGTTGATGGCCAGCGGGTAGAGATCGGGACGGAAGGCACCCCATTTGCGCTTCGCGGTGTCTTCGCCGGTGACCACGGCCTTGACGCCGGGCATGCTGCGCGCGGCGCTGGTGTCGATGGACAGGATGCGCGCATGCGGATGCGGACTGCGCAGCACAGCGGCGTGCAGCATGCCGGGCATGTGGATGTCGGCGACATATTGCGCGGCACCGGTGACCTTGGGGATCGCGTCGGTGCGCGGCACATCCTTGCCGACCACCAGCAGGCCGGATTCGAATTTGGGATCTTTCAGAGCGCGCGTACTCATGACTTGCCCGCTTTTTTCAGCAGCGCCGCTGCTTCGCGGTAGGCATCCATGATTTTTACGTAACCGGTGCAGCGGCAGTAAACGCTGTCTGCGCTGGCGCGGATTTCCTCGTCACTGGGATTCGGGTTTTTCTCGATCAACGATACACATTGCATGACATGACCCGGTATGCAGATGCCGCACTGCATCGCCGATTTGTTGATAAACGCCTGCTGAACCGGATGCAGTACACCCGCCTCGGCCAGTCCCTCCACGGTACGCACGTCGGTGCCGTCGCAAAGTGCAGCGAGCTGCAGGCAGGAGGAGATCGGTGCGCCGTCGATGATCACGGTGCAGGTGCCGCAGGCGCCGATACCGCAGCCGTGTTTGGTGCCGGTGAGCTGCAGGTCTTCGCGCAATACATCAACCAGCAGGCGGTCGGGTGATTTCAGGTGTACTTCGGCAGGATCGCCGTTGAGCGTGAATTTGATCAGCATGGGGGGGCGCAGCGCGGATATCCGGGAAATGGAGGAATGGGAGGAAGCGCGAAATTATATGCTACCGGGGGCGGCCACAAGCCCTTACTGACGCTATGATGCCGCTGACGGTATGCGCGCTGGCTAGGCGCGGTTTGTCAAAGGAGGTGACCACTATGCAGACTGAAAAAATCCAGGTGCGCGTCACCGAAACCCGGCAGTTGATGGAGGTCGTGGTGTTCAGCAAGCGAGCGTCCGCGATCGAGGTGGTGATCGGTGCAGGGGTGCACAGCGTGAAGTGCACCCTTGCGCCGACCCGCAACGGTCAGGCTTACGCCGGGTCAGTGATGGGCCGGGAAATCGTCTATGAGCGCAGCCGCGAGCAGGTGCAGGCGGACATCGACCGGCTCAACCCCGGCTTGTATCAAAGGTGAGCCGGCACTGACGGCGTGCCAGTCTACTCCAGCTGGTAGAGCAGGATCAGGGTGCTCGCAATGAGCATGACGCCGAATGTCAGGGCCATGCCGACCGTGCGATAACGAAAGTTTTCCGGTATCCGGCTGACGCCCCAGGCGTGCAGCAGTCGGCCGCAGATCAGTGCAATACCGAGTGCGTTTACGTGCAGCCGCGGGCCGTCATGCAGCTCGACAAAATAGATCAGCAACAGCGAGAGCGGTACATACTCCGCGAAGTTCGCGTTCACGCGCATCGCGCGCTGCAGCAGTTCCTTCCGGCCATCGCCGATGGCAACACGATAGCGGCGCCGCAGGCGAATGGTGCGCAGACTTAGCGCAATAAACAGCAGCCCGAGGATTGCAGCGTAGAGCGGGGTGATGGGCATCTGCTGTTTACTCCGGTTTGCGGAACTTCAGTGTCATGCGGTCGCTTTCGCCGATCGCAGCGTATTTTTCCGGATCCAGCCGGCCGCGCATCATCGGCGGCAGTGTCCAGACGCCATTGGGGTGGTCGGTGGTATCCAATGGATTGGCATTGATCTCGGATTTTTCGGCCAACCTGAAACCGGCTTTTTCGGCGAGTCCGATCACATAGGCTTCGGTCATGTAGCCGGTTTTCACCATACGTTCAAAGGAAGTGCCGGGTCTGGCGCGATGTTCAACCACGCCGAGTATGCCGCCGGGTTTCAGCGCATCGAAAAAAGCCTGGAACGCCGCCTGATCGGCCCGCTGGCTGCTCCAGTTGTGAACATTGCGGAAGGTCAGCACCAGATCGGCAATGCCTGCCGGCGCGATGGCCACATGGTCCGGCGGGCCGAAGGACGTGAACACGGGGTTGCCGTAGAGCGTCGCCTGCCGCGCCACGGTGGCCTGCTGCTTTTCGCGGACCTCGCGCTGCCAGCCGGCCACTTTCGGATTTTCGATGGCGTAATGCGCCAGGTAATACTTGCCGCGTTCACGCAGCGCCGGGCCGAGGATTTCCGAGTACCAGCCGCCGCCGGGCCAGATTTCGACCACGGTCATCCCGGGCCGCAGCCCGAAAAAAAGCAGGGTTTCGCGCGGATGGCGGTATTTGTCGCGCAGCCGGTTGGCCTCGCTGCGATGTTCGCCGGCAAGCGCCCGGTCGAGCAGCGCATCAATACTGTCCTGCGCGGCAGCCGCGGGCGCCGCGAAAAGCGTGATGCATGCTGCGAGGAGGCCGATCCGGTGTTGCCATTGCATGTCATGCTCCTGTGGACGCCGCGCCCGCGCGATGAATGCCTTCGATTCTAGCCGTCTTTCTGCAGCACGGCCTGGATCGCCGCCGCGGGCACCTTGATTTCCACACCGGCACGCTCTTCCTGCAGCAGCATGGGGATGCGTGAGTCGCGGTCGGCCCAGCCGCGGTTCAGTGCTTCGGTCATGTCGGCGTGCGCAAGATTCGCGACACGCATCGGCACGCCCAGTTCGCGGCCGAGTTCGGTGGCCAGCGTGACATCCTTCAGCGCCAGTTTCAGCGCGAAATCCGGCGGGTCGAAACTGCCCTGGAGGAACTGCCGACCGAGCCGGTCGAAGGTGCGCTGGCGGCCCAGTGAACACTGACGCACGGCGGCCCACAGCGCCAGCGGATCAACACCGGCCTTGACGCCGACGGTGAACACTTCGGCGAGGGCGGTCTGGATCGCGTAACCGGCGCAGTTGTGCACCAGTTTTGCGACGGTGCCGGCGCCGATGGCGCCGATGTAGATTACCTGGTCGCCGATCGCGTCGAGCACCTTGCGGTTGGCGTTGAATACCGTTTCATCACCACCGACCAGCAGCGCCATCTTGCCCGACTTCGCGCCATGCGGCCCGCCCGACACCGGCGCATCAAGCATGCTGATGCCGTGTTTGGCGCAGCGCGCCGACAGGGAGCGCACGACGGTCGGTGAATTGGTGGTGAGGTCGAACCACACGCCGCCGCGTTTCATCGACGCCATCAGGTCGGCACCGACGGCTTCGGCCTCCTTCGGGCCGGGCAGGGAGGTCAGCACGACATCCACCGCCTTGCCCAGTGTCTTGACGTCCGCTGCCCAGGTAGCACCCGCGGCGAGTTGCGGCTTGGCCGCGGCTTCGCGCATGTCGTGCACGACCAGATCGAAACCGGCCTTGCGCAGATTGAGGGCCATGGATCCGCCCATGGTGCCGAGTCCGATGAATCCGACTTTCATTGTTTCTCCTCCGGTTGGTTCAGAATTCGCGGGTCACCGCGATGTCGCGCATCACGGCTTCCGGCGTATGCAGATGTTCGGTGCCACGGGTGTCGCCGCCGGCACAACCCTGCAGGTACGCGCCGAGTGTGCGGGCATGCGCGACCACAGATTTGCCAAAACGTACGCGTGCCGCCGAATAACGCGGCAAGGCCGCCGCCACGTCATTGTCGCTGTCCTGAAGCAGATCGGCCAGTACCATTGCATCGCCGGCCGCCTTGGATACACCCATGCCGCAATGCGGACGCGCAACAAAAGCGGAATCACCGAGTAGCGCGATGCGACCGTAAGCCATCTGCGGCGATTCGAGATCGAAGATGGCCTGGAAAAACGGCTGCCGGGTTTTGGCGACGACTTCGGCAAACTGCGGCGACAGTTTTTCATGCGCGGCCCCGCGCATGGCTTCGAGCACGGCAGGGCGGATCAGCGGCGGCGGGATGGCCATGTCGTGGCGGCGGCCGTGGATGTCCGTGCACAACTCCGGCAGTTCTTCCGTGGCGCGCGTCGGCCGGTACCAGACAAAATTGAAGGCGCGTTCGCCGGCGCGTGTCGAGTTGCCGAAACCGGCCACCGGATACCCCAGCATGTGTTCCTGCGGTGCGAGGCTGAAGGCGAATTTCGGGAACAGATCGCGGTGGGTCTGCGGCGACAGGCCGGTTTCATCGGCGAGGCCGCGCCAGGCGATGTAGCCGGCGTATTCCGGCAGCGTGGCCGGCGCGCACTGGCTGCGCACCACGGAGCGGATGCCGTCGGCGCCGATCAGCAGATCGCCTTGCGCCGTGGCGCCGTTGCTGAAACGGGCCGTCACCGCCTGTGTGGCCTGTTCCACGCCCAGACAGGCGTGACCGAGGTGATAACGTTCTGCCGGAAAAGCACCGAGCAGCAGCGTGTGCAGCCGTCCCCAGGTGGTCAGGCATTGCCGCACCGGCAACGTGCCCAGCACGGCGCCACTATGGTCGAAGGCGACGCGACCTTCAATGTCGACGCCGATGCTGTCGTTCACCGCGATGCCGATGCGTGCCAGCGCCGCGAACAGGTCGGGATGGGTGATGATGCCGGCACCGCGTCCGGCCAGCGGCGCAGCCGACTGTTCGTACACTTCGACATCCCAGCCCCGGCGGTGCAGCAGGTTGGCGATAAACAGCCCGCCCAGCGAACCGCCGATGACCAGCGCGCGCGGTTGGCGCATGGTGCTCAGGTGGCAGCGGCTTCAGCCGCCGGGTAGTTCAGTTCGATGGTGACGCCGCTGGGGTCTTCAAAAAACACCTGATGCAGCTTGAGCGAGGGGACGCTGCGTTCACGGTACGCGACGTCCTGCCTCTGAAGGCGCGAGCGCATCTCGGCGAGACCGGTGGCGGTGAAGGCCATGTGATCAACGGTGCCGGTACCCTGGAGTGAAGCCGCATCGCGGTCTCCCAGGTAATCCTTCAATCCCTGCGGGTCGCGCGGATCAATGCCGATGATATGCACGACGCCGGTGGATTCAGGATACGGCGCGCCGTTGTACAGCCACAGGCCGGGGAAGTTGAACGGCGGCCGGAAACCGGCTTCAAAACCCATGACTTCCGTATAAAAGCGGCGCGACGCCTCGATGTCCAGTGTGCGGATCGAGTAATGATCGAGCTTGCCGACGGGCATGCGCCGCTCCCCGGGATCAATGCAGCGGTGTTATTGCAGCGGCCTTATTGTAGGGGGCTCATTGTAGAGGCGAAAACGCCGAAGGCATCAGGATCTTGTTTTCCTGGGCGGTCAGCTTGACCTCGGGCAGCCCTTCTTTTTTTGCCACCACTGATGGCGGCCAGACACCCGTGGCGAGCGATTTCTGCCGGGCTTCGCTGCGCGCCTCAATGGTCGGGTACGACCAGATATGGACAAAGCGGTTGACGTTGCCGCACTCGGCGTACCACATGGCCACCAGCGGGCTGATCTTCACGCGTTCGGGGAGTGCCTTCTCCCAGCTCTTGACGACCTTGGGCATTTCGCCCGGGGCATGGGTGTAGGTGCGCATTTCGAAAATCGGGCCCATCTTGCCGGGCTTGATTTCCGGCGAGAACGGGAACGGGATGAAGATCTCGGTGCGCATGTTGACAATGAATTCGCCGATTTTCGGTGGCCAGTTGCCGCCGGAAACTGCCTCGCTGCGAATGCGCTCGCGTTCCGCCATGTCCTTGTACGGCCAGACGTGGATGATCTGGTTGAGCGGGCCGATCTCGGTGTGCCAGAAGGCGGCCAGCGGCGACAGCTTCTTGCGGAACTCATACGCTTCACCGAAACGTTTTTCGGCTTCGGGTACGGAATGGGGTTTCAGGTCGTACGTGCGCACTTCGTAAATCATGGTTTCCTCCGGATGATCAGCGCTTTGTGGAGCGGCGAGTTTACCAGAGCCGCCGGGGATTACAGCGCGCGCGCGGTCTCCGCGAGCAGTTGGCGCAACCAGCGCTGCGCCGGTTGTTTATGGGTGCGTTCATGCCAGTACATCGCTATGCGGACGTCGGGCACATCCAGCGGCAGCGGCAGGATCTGCAGCGGATAATGGGCTGCCATCACCCGCGCGAGACGCTCCGGCACGGTGGAAATCAGGCTGGATTCTGCAACCGCGTGGGCGAGTGCGAAGGCATTTTGCACCTGCAATGCAATACGCAGCCGACCGCCGATGGCCGCCACCGCGGCATCAACCGCGCCTGTGGACACGCTGGTGCGCGGCCGTTCGACGCGGACATGCGCGGTCTCCAGGTACTGCTCGGCACTGATGCGGTTTTTCAGACGCGGGTGGTTGCGCCGCGCGATGCAGACCAGCGGATCGCGGAACAGCAGCTTGACCCGCAGCAGCGGCGGTGGATCCGGCACCCAGCCCAGGCGGATGTCGATTTCGCCGCTTTCGAACCAGTCCGGCGCGTGTTCCGGATCAGAGGTGCGGAATGCAATGTCGATGCCGGGGGCGTGGTTCTCGACATGCGCAACCAGCGGCGGTGCGAGCAGGTATTCGACGAACTCGGGGGTCATCACCACGAACCGGGTGCGTGTCGTCGCCGGCACGAATTCAGCCTGCCGACTGACCAGGCGTTCGGCGCCGGCGAGCAGTGCGCGCACCTCAACCTCCAGTTCGAGCGCACGCGCGGTTGGCGTCATGTGGCCATGACCTTTCAGCAACAGCGGGTCATCAAACAGCCGCCGCAGGCGGCCCAGCGCGTGGCTCATTGCCGGCTGCGACAGTTCGAGCCGGGCTGCGGCCCGGGACACACTGCGCTCGGTGAGCAGGGTTGCGAAGCACTGCAGCAAACGGAAGTCGAGTTCCTGGATATTCATGTCGTCGATAACGGTCATTATCTTTTTGTTATAGACCGATTATAACGACGGACACAGAATCATGCTCCGGCTCCCTGAAAAGCCGGTCCCGACCCGGTAATGACTACAAAACAAGGGCGGTGCTGATTCCTTAAGGAGGAAAAAACATGCAACAGTCTCATTGCCGTGCAGTACTGGTTCTGCTGGTGTGCGTAATGGTGTTGCCTTCGATGGCGGCGCGCGCGCAAACCTGGCCATCCAAGCCGGTCCGCATCGTGGTGCCGTTCGCACCTGGGGGCAACACCGACATCATTGCGCGATTCATTGCGCCAAGAATGGCGCAGGATTTCGGCCAGCAGGTGCTGATCGACAACCGCGGCGGCGCAGGAAGCACGCTGGGCACCAGCCTTGCTGCCAAGGCCCCGCCCGACGGATACACCGTGGTGATGGTATCGACCGCCCATGTGATCAACCCGGCGGTGCGCAAATCGCTGCCCTATGATTCGATCAATGATTTTTCGGCGGTGACGCTGATCGCTGACGTTCCGAATGCGCTGGTGGTCCATCCTTCGCTGCCGGTGCACAACATCCGGCAACTGGTCGCGCTGGCCAGATCGCGTCCGGGTGAACTCGCTTATGCCACCCCGGGCCGCGGCACCTCCACGCACCTCGCCATCGAGATGCTGGCGTCGGCGGCAAAACTGAAGATGCTCCATGTGCCCTACAAGGGGGTCGGCCCGGCGACGGTGGACGTGGTGTCGGGACAGGCGCACATGATCTTTGCCGCCATGCCCGCGTTTATCGAATATGTCCGCAGCGGCAGGCTGCGCATGATCGCGCAGGCCACCGCCACGCGTTCGCCGGTTGCCCCCGAGGTGCCGACCATGATCGAGCAGGGCTACAAGGATTTTCTGGTGTCGAGCGGGTTCGGCATGCTTGCGCCGGCGAAGACGCCCAGGCCGGTCATCGACCGGTTGAATGCCGCCGTGGTCAAGGCCTTGCAGGAGCCTGCCGTGCGTTCCGGCCTTTCCAGCCAGGGCGCGATACCGGTCGGCAATTCACCGGAAGAGTATGACCGTTACAACCGTACCGAGATCGAGAAGTGGCGAAAAGTGGCGCAGAGCGCCGGGGTTGTGCCTGAGTAACAAGTCCATGGTGCTCCGGGCGCAGCCTGAATTTGATTATTTACCAATGGTTTACAGACAGGGAGTTTTGTATTCATGAACCGTAAGAAAAAAATCTCGCAACCGCGCAAGATGAAACTCATCATCGAGAAGGACGTGCAGATTCCGCTGCGCGATGGCACGGTGATCTATGCCGATGTGTTCCGCCCGAATTTCCGCGAGCGTGTACCGGTGATTCTCAATGCCGGGCCGTACCAGAAGGACAAGTTATGGATTCCGCCGGCGGATCTGGAGGAGAAGGCGAATCCGCACATGAACTGGGAGACCGCCAATCCCGAATGGTGGTGCCCGCGCGGTTATGCCTGTGTGCGGATCGATATGCGCGGTTCAGGGAAGTCGCCGGGCAAGTCGGACCCGAGTTCCTTTCAGGAAGGGCTCGATACCTATGATGCGATCGAATGGCTGGCCAAACGTGACTGGTGTAACGGCAATGTCGGCATGCTCGGAATTTCCTATCATGCCTCTTCACAATGGCGGGCCGCCAACCAGCAGCCGCCATCGCTGAAGGCGATCATGCCCTGGGAGGGTCGTGCCGACCAGTACCGCGACCAGGCCTACCACGGCGGCATTTTTGCACTCGGCTTCATCGGCAACTGGTGGCTGACACACACCGCGCATCAGCTGCTCGGCAAACCGAGGAGTTACAACCCCGATGCCTTCCACAACGACATGATGTGGAATTTCATGCGCAACGACCTCGATTCGGAATACTGGCGTCTCTCCAGCGCGCGCTGGGACCAGATCAAGGTGCCGGTGTACAGCGTCGGCAACTGGGGCGGTTTTTCGATGCACCTGCGTGGCAATACCGAAGGTTTCATGAACGCGGCGTCGAAACATAAAAAACTCCGCATCCACACCGGCAGCCATTTTCATCCCTTCCATGCCGAAGAGGGACGCATGGACCAGCTGCGCTGGTTCGATTACTGGCTGAAGGACATCGACACCGGCATCATGGACGAACCGCCGGTCAAACTCGAGATCCGCACCGGTGGCAGCAAGAAACCCTATGCTTTCCGCACCGAGAACGAGTGGCCGCTGAAACGCACGAAGTGGACCAAGCTCTACCTGAAGCCCGAGCGTAAAACGCCGGGCGGACCGGATGAGGTGGAGGGTTTGCTCGCCAAGTCGGCGCCGAAGGTTTCAACAAAACTGTCGTACACGCCGAGCGGCGTGACCAGTGCCGGTGTTGCCGGCGGCTCATCACTGTCGACCACCCACGGCAATGTCGGGCGCACCGGCGTGTCCTTCGTCACGCCGCCAATGGCGGAAGACACCGAGGTCACCGGCCCGCTGGTGATGAAGCTGTGGGTGTCGAGCACGTCCGAGGACATGGACATTTTTGTGACCATCCGCAATATCGATGTCCACGGCCATGATGTCTGCGAAGTCGGCCAGCACGGCCAACCCATCCCTTGTGTCACCAAGGGATGGTTGCGTGCATCACACCGCAAGCTGGACCAGAAGAAATCGCTGCCTTATCGTCCTTATCATGCCCATGATGAGCGGCAGTGGCTGAAAAAAGGCGAGATCGTCGAGTGCGAAGTCGAAGTATGGCCGACCAGCATGGTGTTCAAAAAAGGCCACCAGCTGCGCGTCGACATCCAGCCGCGTGACGGTCAGGGCAGCGCGCCCTACACCCACTATCACGGCGACTACAATGCCGGCGCGGTGAACACGGTGTATGCCGGCGGTAAAACGGCGTCGTATTTGATGCTGCCGATCATTCCGGCCAGGAAAGGTTCGCGCTGAAGAGGGGGCTTAGTTTTTTTACCGCCAAGGCGCCAAGAACGCCAAGACGCCAAGAGCGCCAAGAAAACCCTTCCAAAAATCTGAGTCAACAATCAAAGATTAGTTTTGATGATTGATGATTGATGATTGCTGATTGAGGTGGTGCTCAAGAATTATTGGAATGAAGGTTCTGTCGTTTTTATTTTGAAGTTCTTGGCGTTCTTGGCGCCTTGGCGGTAAAGGGTATTCCGTCAGGAGTCCAGTGTCTCACGCACCCAGGCCAGCACGGCAGTCAGCCGCGGCGGCAGTACGTCCTCGGCTTCGTCGAAAGTCACCCAGCGCCATTCATCGTAGGCGGGTCTGCCGAGTTCATGCACGATCGGCAGCCTCACTTCGTCGGTGGTGGTGATGGCGAGGTAGTAACGCGCGATTTCGCCGGTACCGTAGGCGATGGTTTCCTTGTGTGACTCGGCCGAATCAAAAGTCAGGTCCGAGATGCCGGTGCCTTCGCTGGCTTCGCGCCGCGCGGCCTCATGCGGATCTTCGCCTTCCTCAGGCAGTCCCTTGGGAAAATCCCAGTTTTTCGCGGCGCGCAGCACCAGCAGCCGCCAGTCGCCGCTGCGTTTTCTCGCGATGACGACGCCGGCGGAACGGACGACGACCGTGGGAGTGGTCACGGCATCTGGATCTTGCTGCCGGGGCCACCCATGCCCGGTACGACGATGGAAGAGGCCTGCTGGCGGCGCAGTTCCTGCAGTTCGCGCACCGTGCGTTCGACGGCCTCCTTGGCGGCGTCACCGAATTTTTCGACGGCTGCACCGAGGTTCGGTGCTTCGATTTCGAAATTAATCGGCAGCGGGCCGGCATTGGTCATGATCTGCGCTTCGCCAACGTACAGCGTCGGCCGCGTTGCGTCATCCGTGCCATCGCTTTTCAGTGGGGTCATGCGGCGGATGGTGCCGACCTTGCGGTCGGTGACGATGTCTTCGCGATACAGCGCGGTGGCGTCCATTTTGGTATCGGGTGCGCCTTGTTCGGGTCGTTGTGCCATGACTTGCTTCCTGAAAAGAGTAAGGGGGAAAAATAAGGGGTAAGGGCGCTAGGGTATCAAAAACGTCCGGGGCGGGTCACGCCCGATGCGATAATAGGGGCATGGTTGGAATCACCCTCACCACTATCAATGCCCGGTATGTGCATGCCGCGCTGGGCCTGCGCTGCCTGCGTGCCAACATGGGCGTCTTGCGCGAGCAGACCCGCATCAGCGAATTCGTCCTCGGTGACCGTCCGGCGGATATCGCAGAACGCCTGCTGGCGGATGCGCCGCGGCTGATCGGTTTTGGCGTCTATATCTGGAACGTCGAGGAAACGGCGCGCGTGATCGCCATCCTCAAACGTGTGGCGCCAGAGATCGTCATTGTGGTCGGCGGACCCGAAGTCAGTTACGAAACTGAAGAACAGCGCGTCTGCACGCTGGCCGATTACGTGGTCACCGGCTGGGGCGATGTGACCTTCCCGCAGCTCTGCGCCGACATCATGGCCGGCAAACCGCCGGCACAAAAAATCCATGCCGGCAAACAGCCGCCGCTGGCCGACATCGCGCTGCCCTACGGCGAATACAACGACGATGACATCGCGCGGCGTTTCATCTATGTTGAAGCCTCGCGCGGCTGCCCGTTCAAATGCGAATTCTGCCTGTCTGCGCTGGACAAAACCGCCTGGCCTTTCGAGGTCGAACGTTTTCTCGGCGAGTTGCAGGTTTTATACGACCGCGGTGCGCGGCATTTCCGTTTTGTCGATCGCACCTTCAATCTGAAAATCGCCGCCAGCCTGGCCATACTCGAATTTTTCCTGGCGCGGCTGTCGGATGACCTGTTCATCCATTTCGAACTGATCCCCGACCACCTGCCGGAAAAATTGAAGGCTGCGATCCTGCGTTTCCCGCAGGGCAGGCTGCATTTCGAAGTCGGCATCCAGACCTGGGATGAGACGGTGCAGGCGCGCATTTCGCGCCGGCAGGACAATGCCGCTGCCGAGGCCAATCTGCGCTGGCTGCGGGAGGAATCACCGGCGCTGATCCATGTCGACTTGATCGCCGGCCTGCCCGGCGAGGACCTGGCCAGCTTCGGTCGCGGCTTTGACCGGCTGCATGCCTTGCGTCCGCATGAAATCCAGGTCGGCATCCTCAAACGCCTGCGCGGTGCGCCGATTGCCCGCCATACCGAACAACATGCGATGCGTTACAGCCCGGATGCGCCCTATGTGGTGCTGGCCACAGACGCCCTCGATTTCAATGCGGTACAACGCATCGTGCGGTTTGCGCGGTACTGGGATCTGGTCGGCAATTCCGGGCGTTTTCACCGCGCGCTGCCCTTGCTGCTGGCGGATAGTCCTTTTACCCGATTCATGCGGTTCACCGACTGGTTGTTCGCCCGCACCGGCAAGACCCATGAATTCGCGCTGGAAAAACTCTGCGGATACCTGCATGATTTTCTGGTCGAGTCCGGCACGGATGCGACCATGGTGGCTGCTGCAGTGGTCGGTGATTACGAGGCCGGTGGCGCCAAGGGCAAGCTGCCGTTCATGGCCAGCGGCACGCGGCCGGATCCAAAGGCGGGTGCGCGCGGCAGACTGCGTCAGGCACGACATGTGCATGCCTGAATCCGGCACAGGAGCGGAACATGCGACGATTTGACCCTCACGAACATTCGCGCAATGTATTAGGCGAGAAGCTGCAGCCCTGCAGCGAACGGCCGAAAACCGGTTTTTTCCGTGACGGATGCTGTAACACCAGCCCGGAAGATGTCGGCGTGCATACGGTGTGCGCGGTGATGACCGCGGAATTCCTCGAATACAGCAAGGCGCAGGGTAATGACCTGACCACGCCCTGGCCGCAGGCGGGGTTCCCTGGATTAAAACCGGGCGACCGTTGGTGTCTGTGCGCGCCGCGTTGGCGCGAGGCGCTGGACGCCGGGCGCGCGCCGCAGGTGGTGCTGGCGGCGACGCATGAAGCTTCGCTGGAGTTTGCATCGCTGGCGGATTTCAAGAAACATGCAATCGATCTCTCGTGATGGTGATTTGATGTCAAACATCCAAGCAATCCCGTTCGCGCTGAGTCCTTCGGCTTTGCTCAGGACAGGCTTGTCGAAGCCTGTTCACCCTTCGACAGGCTCAGGGCGAACGGGATCCCTTTTTCCCGGAATACCAAGGAAGGAATAACCATGACCGACATCGACGGCAAAACCCTGAGCCCGCTGCCTTCCGACGACCTGGTCACGCTGACGCACATCATCTACGGCCTGCATGCCTTCAGCGCGCTGACCGGGCTGACCAGCGCGGCCTTCATCGTCACCGCCTTTCTCAGCGGCTGGCCTTCGATCATCGCGGTGATCATCAATTATGTGAAGCGCGATTCTGTGCGCGGCACCTTTCTCGACAGCCATTTTTCCTGGCAGATCCGCACCTTCTGGTGGGCGCTGGGCTGGTTTGTCCTGTCATGGCTGATGATTATCACGATAGTCGGTGCCGTTGTTGGGCTGCCGCTGATGCTGCTGACCGGAGTCTGGGTGCTTTATCGCATCATCCGCGGCTGGATCGCACTGGCCAACCGCAAGGCGATGCCGCTGCCTGGCTGATTGCCGTGTCCGTCCGTGTCGATAAATGGCTGTGGGCCGCGCGGTTTTTCAAGACGCGCACGGCGGCGCAGCAGGCGGTCGAGGGCGGCAAGGTCAAAATCAGCGGTGAACGCATCAAGCCGGCGAAGGACGTGCATGTTGGTGATGAACTGGTGATCCAGATCGGTGCTTATGCATGGACGGTACGTGTTGTACAACTGTCGGATAAACGTGGTTCCGCCACTGTGGCGCGCACTCTGTACACTGAAGACGAAACCAGCCGCACACAGCGCGAGGCGCAGGTCGCGCTGCGCAAATTTGCCGCCGAGCCGGCGCAGGAGCGCCACGGCCGGCCGACCAAACGCGAACGGCGTCAGCTCGAACGCTGGCGTGACGAATAGGTCCAAGCCGTATCAACGGAGGAAAAAACCATGAGCGAAAACGACAAAACCAAACCCATCGATCTCGAACAGGCCGCGCAACTGATCGATGCGCTGGAGCGTGATCTGGCGAAAGTGCGCGGCGGTTCGGCGGATGTGCAGCGCCTGCGCGATGAAGTGGAGACGCTGCGCAACGTGCTCAACTCGCCCGTGCAGCGCGACCACTGGGTCAGCGACAGCCTGCATGAAATCCGCGTCCTGCTCGATGAAACCGTCGACGAGGCGGTGTACGAAGGCATGACCATCAGCCGTTATGCCGCGGAAGCGGCGCGAATACTCGGGTTGTAAAACGTCGGGCTGTAAATCGCCGGACTGTAAGTCGTATTAAAAATATCAATAAAATCAAATACTTATATAAACTTACCCGCGCTGCGGCCCGGGCCGGCGGTCCTCCACCACGTATTGCCCCAGTTCGTACACTTTCGACTGCGCATCGGCAACATCGACCACAGCTCGGAATGAAGTCTCCCAGCGCTGCGGCGTGACTTCGAATTTCGCGTAACCGCGGCGCGCACCGTTGGCGAATTTCACATGCGGATTTTTGGCGAGCAGCGCCTCGATCCGCGCACGGCTCGGGCCGAATGATGAAATCGAGGTGCAGACAAATTCACTGGCGATGACCGGAGAGCGTTCATTGTCAAAATCCAGTTTCAGTTCGCCCGCCATTGAAAAATGCACATCGCCGCCGATGACCACCGGGTTGCGGATTTTGCGTTCGGCGATGAAACGCAGCAGTTTTTCGCGCGCCACCGGATAACCGTCCCAGCCGTCGGTATAGACCACGCGTTCGTTGTCGGCGCCGCGGTCGGCCTGGCCCATCAGCGTGGTCTGCGCGATGATGTTCCAGCGCGCCGTGGATTGCGCCAGTGCATTTTCCAGCCATTGTTCCTGTGTGCTGCCGAGCAATGAGCGGCCCGCTTGCTTCAGTTCCGGACATTCCAGCACATTGACCTGGTTGCCGCCGGCCTTGCGGCCCTGGCGCGGGCAGACGTGGTAATCGCGGTACTGGCGCATGTCGAGCAGCTGGATGCGCGCGAGATTGCCCATCACATGCGTGGCGTAAATCTTCATGTCCGGCCCGCCGGCATATGTGCCCGGCGGCAGCGGCATGTGTTCGTACCAGGCCTGGTAGGCCGCGGCGCGGCGCAAGAGAAAGGCATCGACCGGGTCCATGTCCTGCGAACGGTCGCGGGCGTAATCGTTGTCGACTTCGTGGTCATCCCAGGTCACCAGCCAGGGGCAGGCGGCGTGTGCGGCCTGCAGGTTGGGGTCGAGTTTGTATTGCGCATAACGGTTGCGGTAATCGGCCAGCGTATAGGGTTCCGCTGTGTGATGTTCGCGCACCACGCGGTCGCGCCGGCCCCAGGAACCCTCGTAAATGTAATCACCGACATGGACCACGAAATCGAGTTGCTGCTGCGCCATGTCGCGATAAGCCGCGTAGTGGCCGTGTTCATAGTGCTGGCAGGAGGCAATGGCAAACGCCAGCTTGCCGCGTGCATCGTCGGCGGCCGGCGCAGTACGCGTGCGGCCGGTGGCGCTGACTGCGTCGCCGGCCATGAAGCGGTACCAGTACCAGCGCGAGGGTTCCAGCCCGCGCGCCGACACATGCACCGCATGCGCGAACTGTGGCGTGGCAAGCACTTCACCGCGATCAACGATTTTGCTGAAACGCGCATCGGCGGCAATCTCCCAGCGCACTGCTACAGGCGCCTCCGGCATGCCGCCGCCGTTCAGCGGATCGGGTGCGAGCCGTGTCCACAGCACGGCTGCGTCCGGTTGCGGGTAACCGGAAGCGACACCCAGTGAGAAGGGATTCTGTGTAAAACGCGGCTGGGCGATGACGCGCTGTGACGGCAAGGCCAGTGCGGCGGAGAGGGCGGCGCTGCGGAGCAGGAAACTGCGGCGGGTGTTGTGCATGGTGTGTGGAGCTTAACGCGGCAGCGTGACCGGGGGACTACAGCGGGTGATTGCTGGTGGGTGAATGTGTTTTTGCGGGCTCAACCGGGAATTCAAGTAAATATTTGATTTTGTTTATTATTTTATGAGAAGACCCAGGTGGACGGCCGCTTGCGGGGAACTGGTTATGATGCGTACTGACCGGGTGCAAGACGTCAACTAAAAATATCAATTACTACGTGTTAGGTAGCTAGTGGAAGTTCTTCTTACCGCGACCGATGGAGTAAAACCAAGACGGATCGGTTGGGTAAGTTTTCAGCCCGATGGTTCAATTTCCGTGGGACTGCATGACAAGACGTTTGTTTCGCCGAACTTCAATGCAAAAAACAATGTTTGGAATGCGTACAACCGCGTCGCCGTGGAGTACCTGATTCGGTCAGATCCGAGTACGCTGAGACCGATCCGGAATCCACATCTAACGTTTCATCCACCCATTTATTTCCACCTCAAAGCAAATGGGAGCAGGGCACTGTATGAAGGTATTGCTGACCTACAGATAATGCTTAGCCAAGATGGAATTGTTCCTTGGATTCGATTCGTTTTTAAACCCGTGAGCGAACTTTCTCTTGCGGGCATTCCGCGTCGTCCAGATCGTGTAAGATTTTTGTCCGTGGCCACACCTGATGTAAATTATTCGGTTGGGTTGGGTGTCGATTTTGTTAGATTGGGTCTGGCAGTTCCGCCGAATGGCTCTGTACTGGACGAGTTGATTGATTGGCGAGGATATAGAGTTCGCATCCACGCCGCGTTGCTGAAACCACAAGCAGCCACCCTTGCCTGGATTCATCACAAGTGAGCGATCCACCTAACGATTGCGTGTCGCCGGACTCGCAAGAACGAAGCGCTGGTAATTCAGGATGTTGTCGATTATGAGGACTATCACTGAAAGGAATGATCATGCGCATGCACAATCCCCCGCATCCCGGTGAGGTCATCAAGTCGCTGTGTCTGGAGCCGCTGAAAGTCACCGTGACCGATGCGGCCAAGGCGCTGGGCGTCAGCCGCAAGACACTGTCCGCGATCCTCAATGGCCGCGCCGGCATCAGTCCGGAAATGGCGGTCCGTCTGTCGATCGCGTTCGGCACATCCGCGGAAAGCTGGCTCAACCAGCAATTGCAGTACGACCTCTGGCATGCGGAGCAGGGACGCAAGCAGTTGCGCGTGATGAAGCTGGCAGCCTAGCAAGGCCGCAGTGTCGTAGCCCGGATAAGTCTCGCGCAATCCGGGGGATGTAAGCGGGAGCGATGACTACAAAACCCATTCCCCGGATAACGGCCTGCGGCCTCCCCTCAAGGGGACTTCCTTCGGGGCGCATCCGGGCTACAGGGTGCCCAAAAGTTTGCTGATCGAAAACGTCAGCCTAATCGTGGATCCAGATTGGCGTTCGCGGCAAGCGCCCGGAAGGGGTGTGCCTTCAGCACGGCATCATCGAGTTCAATGCCGATTCCGGGGGTGTCCGGCACTTCAAAACAACCGTTGACCAATCGGGGTTGAAACCCGCCGGCCACGTCAAAATAGAGCGGACTTTCGGCCAGCTGGTATTCGAGTATCAGGAATGCCGGCGCAATGGCGCAAAGCTGGATGCTGGCCATGTTGCATACCGGCCCGCTGGGGTTGTGCGGGGAGAAACCGACATGGTTGGCGGCGCAGAGTGCGGCGATGCCCAGCATTTCAGAGTAGCCGCCGGCATATTTGATGTCGGGCATCACCACGTCGAGCAGCCCGTCCGCCACAAACGGTTTGAAGCCGGCGACTGCAACCTGGCGTTCGGCGCCGGCCAGCTTCATGCCGCACCGGGTGGTTTCATCATGGACGCGTTTGAGCGCTGCAAAGCCATCCGGATTTTCGGAGACCGGACATTCCAGCCAGTACAGCCTGGCTGCCTGCAGATCGCGCATCAGCCGCAATGCGCCCGACTCGTCGAAGCGCCAGTGGCAATCGACCATGATGTCGATGTCGGGGCCGACGGTTTCGCGGATGGCGTAGACGCGATCAATGCCGAGTTGCGTGAGGCGTTTGAGCTCAGCGCCATCGGGATGGCCGGGATAGACACCGTCGAAGGGCGCGATTTTGATCGCGGCATAACCTGCGGCAACCGCATTGCCTGCGGACCGGGCAATCCCTTCGGGGGAACGATCGCGTGCGCCGCGGTTGATGTTGGCGTAAACCCGCACCGCCTTGCGCGCCCCGGTCTTGCCGCCGAGCAGCGCATGCACCGGGACCCCGGCCAGCTTGGCGCGCAGATCCGTGATCGCCTGTTCGGCAGCACTGACAACCGAACTCGCGACCAAGCCGCCCGGCGAATGCGGGTAAACCCGCAACAACTGCGGCGCGCCGTTGACGTTTTTTCCTTGCAGTTCTGCGCGCAGATTTTCAGCGACTGCCAGCTGCGCCGGTTCCCAGCCGTTGAGCGATGCTTCGCCAAGACCGGTCAGACCGTTTTCCGCGGTGACGCGAATGAAAAACCAGTTGGTTTTTTCCGAAACATTGAGTATCAGCGGCTCGACCAGCGCAATCTTCATCAGTCCACCTGCGCACCCGAGGCCTGCACGACTTTGGCCCATTTGGCGATATCCGTTTTCATGACGGCGGTGAATTCTTCCGGGGTGCTGCCGATGACTTCGCCGCCGTCGGATGCGATGCGTTTTTTCATTTCTTCGGTGCGCAGGCCTTTGACGATTTCTGCATTGATTTTCATGATGATCTCGCGCGGCGTGCCGGCTGGCGCGAGCACACCGTACCAGGCCGTTGCCGAGTAACCCGGCAACCCGGATTCGGCGATAGTCGGCAACTCCGGAACTGCGGCAGAACGTTTGGGGGTGCTGACGCCCAGCGCTTTCAGCCGGCCGTTTTTGACATGGGGCAGGGCCGGCGGCAGATTGAGGATGGCCATCGAAATCTCGCCGGTAATGACGCCGAGCACTGCGGCCGGCGCACCCTTGAACGGCACGTGCACTATCCTGATGCCGGCAAGTGTGCGAAACAATTCGCCCGACAGATGTGCCGTGCTGCCGTTGCCGCCGGAGCCGAAAGTCAGTTCCCCTGGGCGCGCCTTGGCCAAGGTAATCAGGTCTTTCGCGGATTTCACCGGCAGTGAGGGATGTACGATCAGGATATTGGGCGCGGACGATACCAGCGCAATCGGTGAAAAATCCTTCAGCGGGTCGTAGGGCAGCTTGCGATACAGGCTGGGATTCACCGAGTGCGAGCCGGCGTTGCCCATGATCAGGGTATAGCCGTCGGGCGCCGATTTTGCCACTGCTTCCGAGCCGATGATGCCGCCCGCGCCCGGCCGGGCTTCAACGACCACCGGCTGGCCCCAGGCCTCGTTCAGTTTTTGTCCTATGGTCCGCGCCATGATGTCCGGGCCGCTGCCCGGTGCCGAGGGAACAATCATGCGGATGGCTTTCGCCGGGTATTGCGTTGCTGATTGCGCGATGGCTGTTGCTGCGCTGCAGCTTGCGCACAATATCGCTGAAAGCGTCCATATTTTTCGCGTCATTTTGTCTCCTGATTTTTCCTGATCTTAGCATTATGAAAATACACGTATCGTGTGCATGATTTGAGCTGCAGGAGATATCCGCGCAGATTTTTTGGTGCTACTGTTGACGGTGCACGGCCGTTGCCCCGTTCATTTCGTCCGAAGAGGCGGAGTTGTACAGTGTCCACATACGTCCCGAATCCGATTGCCTCCAGCGCCGCCAATATCCGCCGCGCACGCATCCGCGCCGGCAAATCCCGCGCCGAGACCGCAGCACATCTCGCGCTGAATCCCGCCTGGTATGACGACCTCGAGCAGCGCGACGGTGAACTGGCGGCCACGCTGACATTGTTTCAGGGTGTGGCGCTGGCGGAGTTATTCGGTTTGCGGCTGGCGGATCTGTTCGGTGAAACCGTGCCGGATGGGGAGCGCATGGCCTTGCCGGATCTCCCTGAGCGCATTCGTGCGCATCTGACTGCCGCCGGCATTTCGCTGGAGCAGTTTGAAGAGCAACTGGGTTGGGAACTGGGGCCGTTCCTGGCAGCACCGGTGCAGTTGTCCACCGAACTGCCGATCGCATTTTTCCAGGCGCTGGCCGAAGCGCTGGGTGTGCACTGGTTGTTGCTGGTACCGGATGCATCCTGATTTAGACTGCGGGTATGGTGTCGTATTATCAATCTTGCGCAAGGGGAGAAACGCCATGAAGACATTCAGTGACTTATTGCAAGGCTGTGTGCTGCTGGGTGCGCTGCTGGTGGTGGCTGCGCCACTGCAGGCGGCGGATGCACCGAAGTCGAAAGACCATCCCTTGCTGACGCGGTATCCGGATTCGCGGATCACTGAATACACCAAAAATTACAATGCGGTGGAATTCAAGGTCGGCGCCAAAGGCAGCCCGGCAAAGCCCCAGTCGATTGAGGGCGATGCCACGATCATCCGTTATTTTTATAACAAGCCGGACAAACAGCCCAGTGCGCTGGAGCTGATCCGCAATTACCAGAATGCGATCAAGTCCATCGGTGGTGAGGTGGTGTACGAACGTCTGCCGCGGGATTCCGACGGCGGGGAAACCACGCTCAAGGTGACGACGGGCGGCAAGGATGTCTGGGTGCGGGTGGAGCCCGATATTTTCGGCGCACCGACGCAAAGCTACAAACTGTCGATTGTCGAGGTGGCGGCGATGCAGCAGGTGGTCACTGCCAACAAGCTGCTCGATGAACTGAACCGCAACGGTTATATCGCGCTGTATATCAATTTCGACACCGGCAAGGCAGACCTGAAGGCTGATGGCAAGGCAACGGTGGCCGAGATTGCGACTATGCTGAAATCGGCGCCGGCGCTGAAAATCGCCATCGAGGGCCATACTGACAATGTTGGCCAGGCGGCGGCCAACAAGACACTTTCCGAGAAACGCGCGCAGAGTGTGATGGCGGCGATCGTCGCTTCGGGGATCGATGCGAAACGGCTGTCTGCCGCGGGCTTCGGTCAGGAAAAACCGGTTGCCGACAACCGCAGCGAAGACGGACGCGCGAAAAACCGTCGCGTGGAGCTGGTGAAAAAATAACCGGATGCCGATGAGCATCGATTGGCGCAAATACTGGTGGCAACCCGGCTTCGCGCTGGCTTTTCTCGCGGTGGGTGTGCCGTACTGGCTGATTCCGTACAACAAGCTCAATCTGCCTGATGCGTTGCTCGGCGTGGAACTGGTCGTGGTGTTCGCGGTGGCGGCGCTGGCGCGGGTGACCTCCGGCAAATCCTTCATGCGTGTCGTCGTGGTGATGGGCGCCGCCGTGCCTGCGGTGGTGATGGCGCGGGTGGTGGTGGACGGCGTGCTGGATTACAGCGCGCACAACCTGTGGCCCTTCGAGGTGGTGATCGCGATCCTGGTCAGCGGCGCCGTGGTCGTGCCCGGCGTGCTGGTGGGCAGCGTGGTGCTGTGGCTTGCACACAGGGGGCAGGATGATGGGCAAGCCGGATAACCATCTGCTGCCGTACGGGGTTTCCTTCATCGCCGGGCTGGCGATCTGCCTGTCTATTACGATGATATCGGGTCGCAAGGAGGCATGGGATGCATCCATGTATTTCACCATCGGCATTCCGGCGATGTGCCTGGTGATTTTCGTGCTTGCTTATTTTTTTCCGCAGCGCGCCTGGCGCTGGGCGCTGAGCATGGCGATCGGACAGTCCGTGGCGATGGTACTGGGGGGAGGGTCGGCGTCGCTGTGGCCGCTGGCGATCATCGCGATGACGGTGGTATCGCTGCCGCAGTTCATCGTCGCGATGGTCGCCGGCGGCATCGCGAAAAAAAGGGTGTTGCCGGACGAACCGGGGCCGTAAGCCGCTGCGAAAAACCTAGCGCAACTTCTTTTTGTAGTCGTCGATTTTTTCGCTGAGCTCGGTCAGTTCTTCGCAGGACTTGGGACACAGCCTGGTCAGCTCCGCACGCTGTTCTTCCGCCTTGGCCAGGTTGTTCTGCTGCAGATGGAGTTCGCCGAGGTATTCGCGCGCGCCCAGGTGTTTGGGGTCCAGTGTCAGCGCACGGTCGTAATGTTTCAGCGCAAGCCCGAAGTTGCCGTTGTTGCGCTGGGCGTAACCCAGCAGGTTATGAATGTCGGCATTGTTGTTGTCGCGTCTGGCGGCGGCGTTCAGCGCGGCAATCGCGCGCGGCCAGTCTTTGGCTTTGACGGCGGCCTTGCCCGCGGTGAAGTCAGGATCAGCCTGGTTCGCGACTGGCTCGGTGCTTTCGGGGTACATCGCGAGAGCCCCCGGAACATGCAGCGCGGCGGCGGCACAAAGCAGCAGGGGCGGGAGAGGATGCATGGCAGTCCTTTCGGATGAGTGGGGTGATTGCACGTAAGCCGGCCTGCGTGGGATACCATAAGACCATGACAAAAACATTAAACATCATCGGTCCGGGGCGCGCCGGGCGCACGCTGGGCGCGCTGCTGCAGCGTGCCGGACTATGCGCGGTGCAGGATGTGCTGAGCGCGGAAATCGCCACCGCGGAATCGGCCGTCGCCTTCATCAGTTCGGGTCGTGCAGTGCGGGTGTTGCGCGACATGCGTCCTGCCCATCTTTGGCTGCTGACGCCGCCGGATGCGGCGATTGCGTCCGTTGCGACGGCGCTGGCTGCAACAGCTCAGCTGCGCAAGGGGGATGTGGTGTTTCATTGCAGCGGTTCACAATCCTCGGACATCCTTGCGCCGCTGAGGGCGGCGGGTGCGCTGGTCGCCAGCGTACATCCACTGAAAAGTTTTGCCGATCCGGCGACGGCGGTGCAAACCTTCAAGGGCACGTACTGCGCGGTGGAAGGTGATGCCGAAGCACTGAAACGGCTGACGCCGCTGTTTGAACAACTCGGCGGTCGCATTGCGGCCATCGATCCCGCCGGCAAGACGCTGTATCACGCCGCAAGCGTACTGGTTTGCAACGACCTGACAGCGCTGATGGAGGCGGGATTGCGCGCCTATGAGCGGGCCGGCATCGAACGCAACACTGCGCAAAAAATGATGGAGCCGCTGGTGCGCGAGACGCTGGACAATGTGTTTGCGCTGGGCACCGTGCGCGCACTGACCGGGCCGGTGGCACGCGGGGACGCCGCGGTGCTGGCGCGGCAACTCGCGGCGCTTAATGCGCTGGATCCGCGCATTGCCGAGGCCTATCGCGCGCTGAACCGGATCGCGCTGGACCTGGCGCGGGCGCAGGGCGGGGCATCCGCGGCAGCGCTGGATGCCGTGGCGCAGGCATTAACGCGGGATGTCCCATAGGTGGACTGAGGGGGCGGTGCGGCCGAAAGCCTGTGCAATAATCGTTCGCTGCAGGGTCGATGCCATACAGGCCAAACAAAACGATTCGGGAACTAGTTCGGGAAAAATTCAGGGGGAGTCATGAACAATCGCATCGTCATTGCCGCACTCGTTGCGGCAATGTCATTGGGCCATGCTGCAGTTTCAGTTGCACAGGACTGCTCGGCACTGCAGAAACTGTCTCTGCCCGGCGCCAGTGTGACCGGAACGCAGGCAGTGGCTGCGGGGGCCTTGTCGGTCACAGGCGTGTCTGCGGCAACCGCCGCGCAGTTGAAGGCGGCAGTGCCCAAGCTGCCCGCGTTCTGCCGCGTGATGATCACGGCCAAGCCCGGTCCGGCTTCGGACATCAGAATCGAAGTCTGGTTGCCGGCAGCGGGATGGAATGGCCGATTGCAGGCGGTCGGTGATGGCGGCCTCGCCGGTTATATTCCCTTTTCGCTGATGGCGGAGGCCCTGATCGGGGGTTATGCCACCACGGGTACTGATACCGGCCACGTCGGTGGCAGCGCCGATTTCATGCCCGCGTATCCCGACAAGCTGCTGGATTTCGCCTACCGTTCCACACATGAAATGGCGGTGGCAGCCAAGGCGGTGATCGCGGCGCACTACGGCAAACCCCCGGCCTTTTCGTACTACAACGCCTGTTCCGGCGGCGGGCGCCACGGCATCACCAGCGCGCAGCGTTATCCGGGCGACTTCGACGGCATCGTAGCCGGTGCGCCGTCGTGGAACCAGGCGCGGCTGGATGCCGCGCGTATCGGCATCAATCTGGTGGTGAACCGCACGCCGGAGCATCACATCCCGGCGAGCAAGTATCCGATGATCCACCGCGCGGTGATGCAGGCCTGCGACGGACTCGATGGCGTGGTCGACGGCATCATCGAAAATCCGCGCGCCTGTAAATTCGATTACGCGTCACTGCAGTGCAAGGGCGGCGATGACGCGAACTGCCTGACCGCGGCGCAGGTGGAATCGGCGAAGACGCTGACCTCGCCGTTCCGCGACAGCGCCACCGGCAGGCTGCTGCTGGCGGCGCATCTGCGCCCGGGCAGTGAACTGCAATGGGCCACGATGGCCAGTCCTAAACCGCTGCCCAATTCGGTGGCGCGCGTGCGCAACTTTCACTTGAAGGACACCAAATGGGAGTTTCGCCTGGAAAACGTAGCCGACGACATTGAGTATGCAGCGCGTCTCGACAAGGGACTGCTGGCTTCCGACAATTTCAACCTGAAACCGTTTTTTGACCGCGGCGGCAAACTGCTGATGTGGCATGGCTGGTCGGATCCCCAGGTGCCCGCCGAGAGCAGCATCATTTATTCGAGGAATGTGCGGTCGACGACG
Organism: Burkholderiales bacterium; assembly: GCA_019744975.1. Classification (GTDB taxonomy): domain Bacteria; phylum Pseudomonadota; class Gammaproteobacteria; order Burkholderiales; family SG8-41. Next base: position 50,049 of record JAIETP010000005.1, on the reverse strand, counting down.
GGGCATGCGGCCGATGAGTCGATGGCATTATTCATGCTGCCGGGTGTGTTGCACTGTCGCGGCGGCCTTGGTGCCGATACCTTTGACCGCATCGGCGCGATCACGGCCTGGGTCGAGCGGGAGCAGAAGCCGGCACGCATCGTCGCCTGGCGTATGGTCGGGGATCAGGTGGTGCGCACCCATGCACTTTGTCCGTTTCCGCAGGTCGCGCGTTACCTGGGTTCGGGTGATACCGCCAATGCGGAGAACTATTCCTGCGTCGCCGCGACCGCGGCAGCCGAACGGCGGTGAATCATCATCGCCATCGGGCGCCAGGATGAATATTAAAAATATCAATTAAATCAAATACTTATAATATTCCCATGGGTGGCTTCAAAGCGGGCGGCCAAGGGTCGCTTGTTACAATCGGGCGATGAACAAAGCGCTGACTGCTGCAACGGCACCGACTCTGGCCACCCTAATGCCAGCCACCGCAACACCCGCCACTGAAACGCTGGACGCGATCCGCGCGCAGGTGCTGCGCGGCATCGCACTGAACCGTGAACCCGGTTATCACTTCGCCGGCAATTTCCTCGACCTGTCGTACGACCATGTCGGCACCGATTACACCGCGCTGTCGGTGGATGTCGCGCCGCATTGCGCGGAAGCCGACGGGCAACTCAATCTGTCCGGCTTTGCGATACTCGCCGATCTGGTGACGGCCGCCGCGGTACGCGCCGGGTTGCCGCCGCATACACGACTGGCGACGGTGACCATGAACCTGCAGTTCACCGGCGCGGCGCTGACCGGGCGGCTGTCGGGCCGCGGCGCGATGCATGGTTTTGTGCAGGGCGCTGCAGGACGCCAGGGTGTCAGCACCATGAGCATCAATAACGACGTGGGTCTGGTCTGCAGCGGTACGGCGACGTTCATGGTGTTGAAGCCGCCGAAGGGTGTGGAGCTGCATCCGGTGCCGCACCGCCGCCGCGGTGAAAACCCGACGCCGGAGATTCCCGGCGGCAAGCTGCATCCCGACGAGAAAAAGGTGCTGGCTACCGCCGATGCCGCGATTGCCGATGTACGTGCGCACGGCGGCTCCTTCATCCAGCGCTTCTGGGGTGTGCAGGCCAGACATGTCGCTGGCGCCGCGCAGTCGACCGTGAAGAACGGCCCGCACATCGGCAATCGTGTTGGTCACGTCCAAGGCGGCATTCTGCTCGGGCTTGCCGCCGAAAACGCCATCGCCGCGTTGACGCCGCACTGGTCGTTGACCGCGCTGTCGGCCTGGTACATCAGCCCCGGCGAAGGCCGCTCGTTGAAAATAAAATCCAAAGTCGTGCATCACGGCCGGCTGATCGCCGTGGTACGCACCGAAGTCAGCTGCCGCGGCAAGGACGGCCGTCCGCGCAAGGTGTTCGAGCTGATGACCACGCACGCCAGCAAAACGGAATAAGGCCATGGCACTGCGTACCTTGTCGGGTAAACACGCCGATCCGCGCAAGGGGCGCGGCGCGGGCGTTAATCCCGAGGGGCGTTTCGAACAGGTCGATCGCGAGGCCTTTGACGACGGTTGGAGCAGTGACCAAAATGCGGCGGCAAGCGGCGAGGAACGCGCGTTAAAAACCGTCATTACCGACGAGCGCGCGAAATCCATCATCTCGCGCAACGATTCGCCGGACATTCCATTCGCGCAGTCGATCAATCCCTACCAGGGCTGTGAACACGGCTGCATTTATTGTTATGCGCGGCCCAGCCATGCCTATCGCAATCTCTCGCCTGGGATCGATTTTGAAACACGCATTTTTGCCAAGACCAACGCAGCGGAATTGCTGCGCAAGGAATTGTCGAAGCCGGGTTACAAATGTGAGCTGATCGCGCTGGGCGCCAACACCGATCCGTACCAGCCGGCGGAGCGCGAGCGGCGCATTACCCGCGGCATTCTCGAAGTCTGTGCCGAGTTCAACCAGCCGGTCGGCATCGTCACCAAGAATGCGCTGGTCGAGCGCGACATCGACATCCTCGCCGCGATGGCAAAAAAGGGACTGGCGGAAGTGTTTGTGTCGGTGACCACGCTGGACCATGAACTGGCGCGGCGCATGGAGCCGCGCTGCACGGCGCCGCTGCGGCGGCTGCAGGCGGTGCGTGCATTGGCCGATGCGGGTATTCCGGCGGGGGTGATGGCGGCGCCGGTGGTGCCTTTCCTCAATGATCACGAAATCGAGGCCATCGTCGAGGCCGCTGCGGCGCATGGCGCGCAACGCGCCGGGTACATCCTGATGCGCCTGCCGTATGAGGTGAAGACTTTATTCCGCGACTGGCTGGAACGGCATTACCCGCTGAAGGCGGCGCATGTGATGAGCCGGGTGCAGGCGATGCGCGGCGGACGCGACAACGATCCTGAATTCGGCAGCCGCATGCGCGGCGACAGGGAATTCGCCGATCTGCTGAAGCAGCGCTTCAGCGTCGCCTGCAAAAAGGCCGGCCTGAACCAGGCGCGGCGCGGCGAAGGTGTGAAGCGCGACACGACGCAGTTTCGGGTGCCGGGCGCGGCCGTGCAGGGCAATCTGTTTTAAAGGCTAACGTCAAAAGCAAAGTCAAAGGCAGCCACAGAGGACACAGAGCGCACAGAGAAAACCCCTAAATGGAACCTGCCTTGCGGGCAGGCCCGCTGTTTTTGAAGTTCTCTGTGTCCTCTGTGCCCTCTGTGGCTAAAAGGTTTTGAAGTTGTTCCAGTCGCTGGAGGCATCATGAAATCAGAAGTGTTGTTGTATGTGGACGAAGCACTGGGCAGTTACGGCTTTCCCGACGGCCATCCCTGGGGTCCGGACCGCCAGAATGCGTTCTGGGCGGAAGCGCATAAACAGAAACTTGATAAATTCGCGGCGGTCTGCGCTTCGCGTGCGGCGAGTGCTGCGGAGATCGGGCGCTTCCACGGCGAGGATCATGTGCAGCGCGTGCAGCAGTTGTCGGATCGCGGTTATGGTTCCATCGACGCCGGTGACACGCCGGCTTTCCCCGGCGTATACGAAGCCTCAGCCCATGTTGTCGGCGCGGCACTCGATGGTCTGCAACGCATTATGGCGGGTGATGCCTTGCGCAGCTTCCAGCCCATCGGCGGCCTGCACCATGCGGCACGTGACCATGCCGCAGGTTTTTGTGTGTTCAACGACTGCGGCGTGGTCATTGATACGCTGCGCGCGCAGTACGGCATCCGGCGTGTGGCCTATGTCGATATCGACGTGCACCACGGCGACGGCCTGTACTACCCGTATGAGTCCGACCCCGACCTGATTTACGCCGACATCCACGAAGATGGACGTTTCCTGTATCCCGGTACCGGCGCCGACAGCGAACGCGGTAAGGGTGGCGGTGCGGGATTAAAACTCAACATTCCCATGCAGCCCGGTGCTACCGATGCACAATTCATGAAGGCCTGGGAGCGTGTCGAAGAACACCTGCGTGCGCACAAACCGGAATTCATCGTGTTCCAGGCAGGTGCCGACAGCATCGCCGGCGATCCGCTGGCGCATCTGCAGTACACGCCGAATGCGCATGCTCACGCGGCACAACGCCTGTGTGTGCTGGCGAATGAACTCAGCGCTGGCCGCATCATGGGCTTCGGTGGCGGTGGTTACAACCGCAACAACCTGGCGCTGGGCTGGTGCGGCGTGCTCAATGCATTCATTCGCGGCTCGGAGTAAAAGTCAAAAGCAAAGTCAACGGCAGCCACAGAGGTCACAGAGGCCACAGAGAAGAGCAAAATCAAAACCATCACCCAAACCAAGTGGCTTTGTCTTGGTTCTGACTTTCTCTGTGCTCTCTGAGACCTCTGTGGCTAAAAGTTTTTGACTTAAGGTTTATATGACAACCATCAAACTCAGCGTCCTTGACCAGTCCCCGATCATCAGCGGCCACACCCCGCAGCAGGCGATACAGCAAACCCTGCGTCTGGCGCAGGCGGCGGAGGCGATGGGTTATCACCGCTACTGGTGCGCGGAACATCACTCGATCATGGCGCTGGCCGATCCCTGCCCGGAAATCCTCGTGACGCGGCTGGCAGCGGCGACGACGACCATTCGCGTCGGCACCGGCGGCGTGTTGCTGCCGTATTACAGTCCGCTGAAAATTGCTGAACAGTTCCGCATGCTTGAGGCCCTGTTTCCGGGGCGCATCGACCTCGGCATCGGCCGCGCGCCCGGCGGCGATCAGGCCACTGCGATGGCAATGGGCCAGGGCCGTTATCCGTCGGCGGATGATTTTCCCGAGCAGGTGCAGTACCTCGCGGCCTACCTCGACGATGATCTGCCCGAAGGTCATCCGTTCCGCCAGGTCCGGGCGCAGCCCGCGGGCGACACCAGTCCGCAGATCTGGCTGCTCGGTTCCTCGGATTACAGCGGTGCGCTGGCGGCGCAGCTCGGACTGCGTTTTGCGTTCGCGCATTTCATCAGCGCGCGCGGCGGCGACGTGGTGATGCGCGATTTCAAACGCCGCTATCAACCCTCCGCGCGCGAGCCGCAACCGCAGGCGCTGGTCTGTGTGTTCGTGATCTGCGCCGACACGCAGGCGCAGGCGGAGCGGCTGGCGCAAAGCGTGGACCTGCGCCGGCTGAACATGGATTACGGGGTGAACGCGCCGGTGCCGACGCTGGAAGAGGCCGAGTCCTATCCGTACACTGACGCCGACCGCCGGCGCATCACCCAGCATCACCGGCGGCGCGTGGTGCTCGGCACGCCGGATGTCGTCAAACAACGACTGCTGGAAATCCAAGCGGAGTTCGAGGCCGATGAACTGATGGTGATCACCATCACCGGCGATTACGACTCGCGGCTGCGTTCCTACGAGTTGCTGGCCGGGGCGTTCAGTCTCTGTCATCCGTAATTCGGCGAGGGACGTTAATCCGGGTATCGACGCCCGGGACCCCGGTTACGGTGGCGATTATTTATAACCCGTTGTTTTTATTGAATAAATTTAGGAGAGGCAAATGAAACAACTGATCGCCGCGATGATTTGCACGCTGTTTGCGCTGACTTCGGCTCATGCTCAGGACAAGGCGGAAGCCAAAAAGGCCGCACCGGCTGCCGAGAAAAAAGCTGCACCGGCCGCCGAGAAAAAGGCTGCCCCTGCTGCTGAAAAAGCCAAAAAAGAACCCAGCGAAGCGCAGAAAAAACAGCAGGAGCGCATGAAGAGCTGCAACGCCAAGGCTGAAGGCAAGTCGGGCGATGACCGCAAGAAATACATGAGCTCGTGCCTGAAGGGCGAAGATTCGGGCAAAAAAGAGCCGAGCGCTGCGCAGAAAAAGCAGCAGGATCGCATGAAGGACTGCAACGTCAAGGCTGAAGGCAAGTCGGGCGACGACCGCAAGAAGTTCATGAGCGCCTGCCTGAAGGGCTGATCTCCCGGGCTTGTAATCGCTGTAATGCATCGCTGCATTACAGCGATTTTTGTCCGGCAGTAAAAAGGGCATACTGGAAACGGTATGTCCTTTTTCTTTTGTGCCGCAGCCATGCACCGTCGTGCCGTCACCGCCTTGTGTGCCGGCATGGCCGGCCTGGTTTGCGCCGGCTCCGGAGGGTTTATGAATGCCGTCGCCGCCGACAATGTTGATGCGCGCCGCGCACGCATGGTTGAGGAGGTCGCACAGATGGCGCGCGACTCGGCGCGCGAGACCGGCCGCGGCCGCCTCGACGAGCGGGTGATGGCTGCCCTGGGCAAGGTGGAGCGTCATCGTTTCATGCCGCCGTCGCAGTTTGCCCATGCCTACGAAAACCGTCCCCTGCCCATCGGCCATGACCAGACCATTTCGCAGCCCTTCGTCGTGGCCTTGATGACGGATCTGCTGGATATCAAGCCCGGCGACAAGGTGCTGGAAGTCGGCACTGGTCTCGGCTACCAGGCTGCGGTACTCGCTGAACTGGCGCGGGCTGTGTACACCATTGAAATCGTCGAGCCGCTGGGCCGCGCTGCCGCAGGCGCACTGGCTGCGGCGGGTTACTGGAACGTGCAGCCGCGCATCGGCGACGGTTACCGGGGGTGGCTGGAAGAGGCGCCGTTCGACGCGATCATGGTCACCGCTGCGGCACCACACCTGCCACAACCGCTGGTGGACCAATTGAAGGCGGGCGGGCGGCTGGTGATACCGCTCGGCGAACGCGGCGCGCAGTCGCTGTATGTCGTCGAGAAGGATGCGCGTGGTGGAGTGACGCAACGCAAAGTCATCGCCGTACGTTTTGTGCCGTTCACCGGGGACGCCGTGCGCCGCAAGCCGTGATGGGTTTTGGACAAAGTTGCAGGATATGAAATATCCGCGCGCCGGATTCCGCAGCGCAACATAACAAAGCGCCCGGCACCAAAATAAAGCGGGTCTGCCGGCAGTCGCACCGATAGGTGGCGCGCAGAGGGGTTTTTATTCCGTGCTTCACCGCTGACAGCCCCTGCGGGGACATGGCACGGGGGTTGCTCATTGCATCAGCGTAAACCACTGGTGGTGCACAGGCTGGAGGAAAAACGCGATGACTTGGGCGCACATGATTGATGAACTGGCCGCGGGCCAGCCGCTGTCGGAGAGCGAGGCCGAGACCTTGTTCGCGGCGGTGTTTGACCGCGGTGTTCCCGACCTCGAACTGGGCGGGCTGCTGGCGTTGCTCGAACAGCGTCAGATGTCGCAACAGGAACTGGTCGGCGTGCTGGCCGCGTTGTCGACGCGGGTGTTCCAGATGACGGCGCCGGATACGCAATGGCGCCCGGTGCTGATGCCGAGTTACGGCGCGCTGCGCGAGCAGCCGAACCTGCTGCCGCTGCTGGCGATCAGCCTGCAGCGCCTGGGTGTCCCGGTGCTGGTGCACGGCATGCTCAGCGGCGAACACGGCGTGGCGTCGGCCTATGTTTTCCGCGAGCTGGGCATCATGCCCTGCGCCAGTCTTGCGCAGGCACAGCAGGAACTGCAGGCCGGGCATCTCGCCTTTGTGCCGACCGGCGCGCTGGCGCCGGCGCTGGCCGACCTGCTGGCGCTGCGTGTACGCCTGGGCGGCGGCGTGCTGGCGCGTGTGCTGGCTCGGCTGGCCGATCCTTTCGGCGGCGGTGCGCTGCAGCTGATTCCGGCAGAGCACGCTCAGGAACGCGCGGTGCTGCAGTCCCTGCTCTGCGACGTCGAGAAAAGCGCGCTGTTGTTCGAAACCCGGGACGGCGAGCCGGTGGTCGATGCGCAGTGCCGTCCGGGCATCGAACTGGTGCGGGATGGCGCGGCGCGTTTGCTGTTTGATGCCGAGGTGACGCCGCGCTGCGCGCATCCGCTGCCCGCGGCGCATGATCTGAAGGGCACCGCGCACTGGATCAACGGCGTGCTCGAGGGTCGCATTCCGATGCCGGTGCCGATTGCCAACCAGTTTGCCTGCTGTCTTTATGGCACGGGATATGCGCAGGATCTGAACCAGGCCAAGGCGATCGCCGCGGTCGAAACCGGAAGCCTCGCCGCCGCCTGACTTTGTGATGATGTGGCCAAAATCGCGCGGCTCCGTTGCGATGGCCCGGTTTTTTTGCACAATTACCCTTATTCCTGCTTTCTCCCTGTCTGCATCGTGGCCTTTGCCAGCGGCTCGTCCTGGGTGCTGTGCTAGACTTTCTGCTGCTTGTGAGCGTTTGATCCGCTCGATAAAACAATTCAGAACGAAAGGAGTTCACACATGGGAGCTATATTCCAGTCTCTGGGCCGCACCGTCCTTGCCGGCTTCGTCATACTTGTCCTGATCATCATTGCCACCGGCGGCGAAGGTGCACGTGCCGGTGACCACGCCTGGTGGGCTTTCGTCTTCCGCTGGCTGCATGTGATGGCGGGTGTGATGTGGATCGGCCTGTTGTGGTATTTCAACTTCGTGCAGATTCCGTCAATGCCGAAAATCCCCGATGAACAGAAGCCGGCGATCGGCAAGGTGATCGCGCCGACCGCGCTGTTCTGGTTCCGCTGGGCGGCCCTGGCCACCGTCATCACCGGGCTGATCGTCGCCAGCATGAACCGCTATCTGGGTTCGGCGCTGATGTTCGGCGAGGGGTTCGTCGCCATCGGCATCGGCATGTGGCTGGCGCTGATCATGGCCTTCAACGTGTGGTTCATCATCTGGCCGAATCAGAAAAAAGCGCTGGGTATTGTGCAGGTGGATGCCGAGGCCAAGGCCAAGGCGGCGCGCCTGGCGATGCTGACCTCGCGTGCTAATACCATGTTGTCGGTGCCAATGCTGTTCTGCATGGTCGCACAGCAAAACGGCGGCCTGTAACTCTCAGCGCCTTTTGTTGTCAAAACGCCCGGGAACCCCCCGGGCGTTTTTCTTTTGTTAAACGGTTATTGTCCGGTGCGGGTTGGTCTGGGCGACAGCCTGCCCTATCATCGCCGTTTTTTTGAAACCAAAAAGCAAAGGATGCACATGCAACACGAACTGCCGAAACTCCCGTATGCAATGGACGCGCTGGCGCCGCACATCTCGAAGGAAACCTTCGAATTCCATTACGGCAAACACCATCAGGCTTATGTCACCAACCTCAACGGCCTGATCAAGGGCACCGGGTTCGAAAACTCGTCGCTCGAAGACATCATCAAGAAATCCTCCGGCGGCGTGTTCAACAACGCGGCCCAGGTGTGGAACCACACTTTTTTCTGGAGCAGCATGAAACCGGCCGGCGGCGGCAAACCCGCGGGTGCGCTGGCGGCGGCCATCGACAGGAAGTGGGGCGGCTTTGATGCCTTCAAGGAAGCCTTCACCAAGAGCGCGGTCGGCAACTTCGGTTCGGGCTGGACCTGGCTGGTGAAAAAGGCTGATGGCAGCGTGGATATCGTCAATACGTCCAATGCCGCCACCGTGCTGACCACCGGTGACAAGGCCCTGCTGACCATCGACGTGTGGGAACACGCCTATTACATCGATTTCCGCAATGCGCGGCCGAAGTTTGTCGAAACTTTCCTGGGCAGTCTGGCCAACTGGGATTTCGCAGCAAAAAATTTTGGTTGAGATGCGTTGCCTGAAATCGATCTGATCACAACAAAAAAGCCCGGCATGTCCGGGCTTTTTTGTCGGGCTGTACGGCGTTCAGCGCGGTGGTGGTGCTTTTCCCAGGCCCTCGATTTTCATGCCCGGCTTGATGCCGCGTTTGCGGAACCAGCCGAGGTTCATTTCCAGCGCATAACGTGCCGGGCTTTTGGCGCTGTGCGAGTCGCGGGTGTGCGGCTGCATGTCCTCGATGTTGATGATGGCTCCAGCATCGTCGATGAAGGCCACCGACAGCGGGATATGGGTGTTCATCATCCACATGCCGTGGTGGGCGATGTTCGGAAACACAAACAACATGCCGCGGTTTTCCGGCAGCATGCGCCGGTGCATCAGGCCCTGCATGCGGTCGGCATCGTTGCCGGCGACCTCTGCGGTCAGTGAGTGTTTGTTGATCGACAGTTCGATCTGCGGCATCGCGGCCGGCGCGATGGCCGGCATCAGGCACAGCGCAAGGATCGGCAGCAGGCGTTTCATGCGGAGGCCCCGGGAACGGCGCCGGTCAGCCAGTCGGCAATGGCATCGCGCAGACCGGGTACGTCGCCGATGGCCGGCAGCAATTCTATTTTCAACCCGGGCTGTTGACGGCTGATTTCCGCCAGCAACACCGGCACATCCTTTTTCAGGTGTCCGCCCTGCGCCATGAACAGCGGTGCGATATGGATGGTGCCGTGGCCGGCGGTCGCGAGCTCGGTGATGGCGTCGGCCAGCGACGGCGGCTGCATCTCAAGGAAGGCGAGCTTGACCGTCAGATCCTTGCGCCCGGCGGCAACGCGGGCAGCGATGGCGCGGAAGGGCTCGGCCCATTCCGGATCGCGCGCGCCATGCGCGAACAGCACCAGGCCGGTTTGTGCCACGGCGTCAGCCTTTGCCGGTGCTGCCGAAACCGCCGGCGCCACGGGAGGAGGCGGAAAAATCATCGACGATGTTGAATGTAACCTGCACGACGGGTACGACCACCAGTTGCGCCAGGCGTTCCAGCGGATTGATGGTAAAGGCGGCATTGCCGCGGTTCCAGGTCGATACAAACAATTGGCCCTGGTAGTCGGAATCGATCAGGCCGACCAGGTTGCCGAGTACGATGCCGTGTTTGTGGCCGAGGCCGGAGCGCGGCAGGATGATCGCCGCCAGGCCGGGGTCGGCGATGTGAATGGCCATGCCGGCGGGGATCAGTGCGGTCTGCCCGGGAGCGAGTGTCAGCGGTGCATCAAGGCAGGCGCGCAGGTCGAGGCCGGCTGAACCGGGGGTGGCATATTGCGGCAACTGCTCGCGCAGCCGCGCGTCGAGGATTTTGACGTCTATCTGTTTCATCGCAAGCCAGTGAAGGGGTGAAGGAGTGAATGCGTGAAGGAGTAAGGACGTTCTATGGGATGTACCCCATTCACATCTTCACTCCTTCACTTATTTCACCGCGCTTTGCGGCGCTGTGCGGCGCAAAGTGCCGCAATATGCGCAACGATCTGCCGTGCCACGATATCTTTCGGCGCGCGTGGCAGGCGGTGGGTGCCGGCGTCGTCGAGCAGTGACACTTCGTTGTCGTCGGCGCCGATCGCGGACTGCGCGAGATTGGCGATCATCAGTTTCACTTTTTTGCGCCGCCGTTTTTCGTCGGCATAGGCATCGAGATTGCGGCTCTCCGCGGCGAAGCCGACGCAAAACGGCGGCTTGGGCCGTGAGGCGATCCAGCCGAGTATGTCGGGGTTCGGTACGAAGCTCAGCTTGAGCCCGGCTTCGTCGGTTTTCTTGATCTTGTGTTTGCGCGGTGCGCTGACGCGGTAATCGGCGACTGCGGCGACACCGATAAAAATGTCGGCTTTGGCGGCGTGTTTTTTGACGGCGTCGAACATTTCCGCGGCGGTCTGCACGCGTTCCATGATCGCGCCCACCGGTGCGGCCAGGCTGACCGGTCCCGACACCAGCGTGACCTCGGCGCCGGCGGCAATCGCCGCGCGCGCCAGCGCATAACCCATTTTGCCGGAGCTGCGGTTGGTGATGCCGCGCACCGCGTCGATCGGCTCAAAGGTCGGACCCGCGGTCATCAGCACGCGTTTGCCGGACAGCGTTTTCGGTTCGAGGAATCCGCTGATGGCTTCGGCGAGTTCGTCGGCTTCGAGCATGCGGCCCATGCCGGTTTCGCCGCAGGCCTGGTCGCCGCTGTCGGGGCCGAGCACGATCACGCCGTCGCGTTTGAGCTGCGCGACATTGCGCCGGGTCGCCGGGTGCTCCCACATCTGGCGGTTCATCGCCGGCGCAACGATCAGCGGGCAGTCGCGGGCGAGGCACAAGGTCGACAGCAGATCATCGGCGAGGCCCAGCGCCGCCTTGGCGAGGAAATCGGCCGTGGCGGGTGCTACGACGATGACCTGCTTGTCGCGCGACAGTTCGATATGGGGCATGCCGTTGGCGATGCGCCCGTCCCACATGTCGGTGTAAACCGGATGGCCGGACAGCGCCTGCAGTGTCGCCGGTGTGATGAAACCGCAGGCCGCTTTGGTCATCACCACCTGCACTTCGATGCCATGGTCGCCCAGCCGGCGCACGAGTTCGGCGGCCTTGTACGCGGCGACGCCGCCGGTGAGGCCGAGCAGGACCTTTTTAGCTTCATTTTTACTTTGCATATCAAGCACCTGGCGCTTCCCGCTGCAAGGGGATGGCAAGTGTAACTGCAAACTCAAGGACGGGTAAACCAGGGGACGGGTAAACCAAGGGCGGGCCGGCGCGTTCTTTAATGATCAACCCGGAGCATGCTGCAATGGCAATCACCGACTGGCCGCTGGACGAACGCCCCCGCGAGAAACTGCTGGCCAAGGGGCCGCAGAGCCTGTCGGATGCCGAACTGGTGGCGATTTTCCTGCGTACCGGCATCAAGGGTAAAACCGCGGTGGAACTGGCGCGCGATCAGTTGACCCGTTTCGGCTCACTGTCCGCCCTGGCCGGGGCCGCCAATGAATCCTTCTGTGCCGAGCCGGGCCTGGGCCCGGCCAAATACGCCCAGTTGCAGGCGGCGCTGGAAATCGCGCGGCGCACGCTGCGCGAAAAACTCGATGCCGGCGCCGCGCTGTCGGCTCCTGGGGCAGTGCGCGATTATCTGCGACTCACCTTGCACGGTCGTCCTCACGAGGTGTTTGTCGTGGTGTTTCTTGATGCCCAGCATCGCGTGACGGCCTGCGAAGAGTTGTTCCGCGGTACCTTGACCCAGACCAGCGTCTATCCGCGCGAAGTGGTCAAACGCGCCCTGCATTACAACGCTGCGGCGGTGATATTTGCCCATAACCATCCCTCGGGCGTTGCGGAGCCCAGTCGTGCCGATGAGGCGCTCACTGCGGCGCTGAAACAGGCGCTGGCCATGGTGGATGTGCGCGTACTCGATCATTTTGTTGTCGCCGGCGACGGTGCCTTGTCGTTTGCCGAGCGTGGATTATTGTAAGTATTTGTTTTTATTGAAATAATTGTTTCTGGGGCCCATGCACCCGGCTAGCGGTATGGGTTGAGGCGGGTGGGGGTTCCGTGTATCATCGCGCCTTTTCAGAATTTGCGGAGCACTGCCATGTCTCGGGTCTGCGACGTCACCGGCAAAAAGCCGATGGTCGGAAACAATGTTTCCCATGCCAACAACAAAACGAAACGGCGTTTCCTGCCCAACCTGCACAAGCGCCGGTTCTGGGTCGAAAGCGAAAACCGCTGGATCAGCCTGCGCGTGTCGAGCGCCGGACTGCGCACCATCGACAGCAAAGGCATTGATGTCGTACTCGCCGATCTGCGCGAGCAGGGCATGAACATCTAAGCACAAAGTACAGGACAAATCATCATGCGTGAAAAAATCAAACTCGAATCGACCGCCGGCACCGGCCACTTCTACACCACCACCAAGAACAAGCGCACGATGACCGAGAAGATGGAGATCAAGAAATTCGATCCTGTCGCGCGCAAACATGTGGCCTATAAAGAAGCCAAAATCAAATAAGCTGCGCAAGCAGACAATAAAAAAGCCCGCGACAGCGGGCTTTTTTATTGTCTGAAAAATATTCCTTGAAGTACGCTGTTGCTTAACAGGCGGATGGATGTGTGGTTATAAACAAAAAAAGCCCGCAGTTGCGGGCTTTTTTGTTGAAGCACTGCGCCGTCAAGGCACGGTGCTTCAAGCGTAGCAGCGCAGTCTGCGCGAGAACTGCTCCAGCGCCTCGATGCCGCTGTTCTCGGCACGGTGGCACCAGTCTTCAAGCTGTTTCACCAGTTGTTCCTTGGATGCCGTCGAGCGCTGCCACAGCTGTGCCAGTTCATCGCGCATGTTGTAGACGGTGGTCAGCACGGTGCTCTGCTTGATGGTCGCTTCACGCTGCTCCAGTTCCGCGGCGGGAAGAGCCGTTTTGTCGATGTGCAGCCAGCGTTTCAGCTTGCCGGTATCGACGTCCGCAGCCTTGCCTTTGAGCGTCTGCAGTTCCTGCGCGCAGGTGGCGCGCAGCGAGGCGGCGTATTTCGACACAACCTCGTAACGATGGGTCACTACCGCCTGCAGCGTGGCCAGATCGCAGCTGGTTTTGGAGCTGTCGAGAACCAGTTTGGGGGCGATTTTCTTGACATGCGCCAGCCCGAAGGTCTCAAGGATGCGGATATACAACCAGCCGATGTCGAACTCATACCAGCGATTCGACAGTTTCGCCGATGTCGCATAGGCGTGATGGTTGTTGTGCAGTTCCTCGCCGCCGACCAGGATGCCCCAGGGAATGATGTTCCTGCTGGCGTCTTCGGGTTGGAAGTTGCGATATCCCCAATAGTGGCCGATGCCGTTGATGACGCCGGCGGCCAGGAAGGGAATCCACAGCATCTGTACCGCAAAGATGGTGATGCCGATCGGTCCGAGCAGGATCACGTTGGTGATCAGCATGATGGCGATGCCATAACGGTCGTGGCGGTAGATATTGCGCTCCAGCCAGTCGTCAGGCGTGCCGTAGCCGTAACGCTCCAGCGTGTCCTTGTTGCGGCCTTCCACGCGATATAGCTCTGCGCCTTCCATCAGCACCTTGCGGATGCCGAAAATCTGCGGGCTGTGCGGATCGTCAACCGTTTCACACTTGGCGTGGTGTTTGCGGTGGATGGCGGTCCAGTGTTTGGTCAGCATGCCGGTGGTCAGCCACAGCCAGAAGCGGAAAAAATGCGCCACGATCGGGTGCAGATCCAGCGCACGGTGGGCAGAGTGCCGGTGCAGATAAATTGTCACCGCGGCAATGGTGATATGGGTGACGACCAGCGCGTAAACCACGTAGCCCCACCACGGTAAATCCAGAATCCCTGTATACATTCAGCGTCTCGCTTTTATCGTAATAACGTCTTAATAACGTCAATATCGGGGGGAGTGTACTGAAGAACAATAGCCGGGGATACCCTGCGCCCCCGGATTTACCGGGAACTATAATGCAAGCCATTGTTTTTATTGAATAATACCTATTTTTCCGGTGTTGACTTAATTTCACCGACGATGCGCACTTCGCGTTGCGGAAAGGGAATTTCAATACCCTGTTCCCTGAAGGCGCGCCAGATTTCCGCGTAAAGGTCCGAACGCAGGCTGGCAAGCCCCTGATCGGGATCATCGACCCAGACACCCAGCTCAAGGTTGATGCCGCTGTCGGCAAAAGCCGTGATCAGCACGCCCGGTTCCGGATCCTTCAGCACCCGCGGGTGTTTTGTCGCGACATCAACCATGATTTTCCGGGCTGCGTCGAGATCACTTGCGTAGGCAACCTGGATCGGCAGCGCGACGCGAATGTTGCGGTCGCTGAACGAATGGTTGACTACCGTGGAAGTAATGATCGTTTCGTTGGGAATCAGCGCTTCCAGACCGCCCAGGCCGCGCACCACGACATAACGTGCCGTCATCTGGGTCAGCGTGCCGGTATGTTCGCCGATGGTGACCACGTCGCCGATGCTGACCGAGCGGTCCATCAGGATGATGAAACCGCTGATGTAGTTGGCGGCAATTTTCTGCAGCCCGAAACCGATGCCGACGCCGAGCATGCCGCCGAACACCGACAGTACCGTCAGGTCGATGCCCACCGCCGGCAACGCGATCAGGAAAGCTGCAAGGAGCAACAACACCTGCACCAGCTTGGAGAACATCACGCGCAGGTTGACCTGCAGTGTGGTGGCGCGCATCAGCCACACTTCGGCGAGGCGCCCCAGCCACAGCGCGACCAGCAGCGTGGCGATGACCGAGAGGCTGCCCTGCAACACCAGCAGCAGCGAAAATTTCTGTTTGCCGACGGCGAAGTTGATGTCGAGCAGCGCATCGCGGACGAAGGGCCACAGCCCCGTCAGGTAGACGGCGACGCCGATCCATGCCAGCCAGCTGATCCAGCGCTCCGATGCGCGCAGCCACGGGCTGGGGGCAAAGGTGTGGCGCATGATGTAGATGGAGATGCGGATCAATGCCATTGCCAGCAGCAACGCTGCGGCGACATTGAGCAGATGGGTGCTTTGCCAGTGGCGCAGCACGGACTTGGCGATCATCACCAGCACCAGCGTCGACAACGGAAACAGCAGACGCTGCATGCTGCCGATGCCCAGCGCCTGCGTGGCGTCCAGCGGCACATGGCCGAGTACCCGCAGGTTATAACGACGTGACAACAACCAGCCGACGAGTATGCATGCCGCGAGTACGCCCACCTGCCAGAGGATTTTTACGTTTTGCAGGTCGCCCCAGAGATCGAGCAGCAGGCCGTGGAATTCAGCGGATGCGGACATGAGTGTGTTGTTCGGGTTGGTCGGAAAATTCCAGCATTGGGTTCAGGAGGCGATGCGTTCCATGGCCGCGGCAAAAAAACCGTCGGTGTTGTGGATGTGGGTCCACAGCTGCAGCTGTTCACCGACATCAAGGTTGATGTCCTGACGGCGCAGCAGTTCGCCGCAATCCAGTGCCTTGAACTCGGGGTGTGTGTCGAGAAATGCCCGGATGATGTCCTGGTTTTCTTCGTCCAGCAGGCTGCAGGTTGCGTAAACCAGCCGCCCGCCGGGTTTGACCAGGCGCGCCGCGGCATTGAGGATTGCCGCCTGCTTGACGACCAGTTCTGCGATGGACTGCGGCGACTGGCGGAATTTCAGGTCCGGGTTGCGGCGCAGGGTGCCGAGCCCGCTGCACGGCGCATCGACCAGCACGCGGTCTATTTTTCCGGCGAGGCGTTTCACCTTGGTGTCGTTCTCGTGCGCGATCACCAGCGGGTGCAGGTTGGACAGGCCCGAGCGTTTCAGCCGCGGCTTCAGCTTGTCCAGTCGCTTCTGCGAAACGTCGAAGGCATAAACCCGGCCCTGTGAATGCATCAGTGCGCCGATCATCAGCGTCTTGCCGCCGGCGCCGGCGCAGAAATCGACCACGAGGTCGCTGCGCCGCGGCGCCAGCAGGTAACCCAACAGCTGGCTGCCCTCGTCCTGCACTTCCATGGCGCCGCTGGTGAACAGCGGATGGCGGTTGATCGACGGTTTGCCCTTGACGCGGATGCCGATCGGCGAAAAAGGCATCGCCGCCGCTTCGATGCCGCCGGCGTTGAGGCCGGCGAGCACGGTATCGCGGTTGGCGCGGATGGTATTGACCCGCAGGTCGAGCGGCGCCGGGTCCTGCAGCGCGCGGCCGAGCCTGCGGATGAAGTCGTCATCGTGTTGCGGCCGCAGCCGGTCGACGATCCATTGCGGCAGGCCGGCCTCAACGCCGAGCGGCAGTGAGGACGACTGCGCGCGCGTGGCGTTGAGCCACTGGATTTCGTCGGCCTTGCACAGGGGAGTCAGCTCGCGGCTGCTGAAACCGGCGATGCGCGCCAGCCACAGCAGCACCAGCTGCCGCGGCGTGGCTTGCGGCGCCACATGGTCAAACAATTCCTTCCGCCGCAACACGCCGAACACAGCCTCGGCGACGAAGGCGCGGTCCTGCGGGCCGAGTACATGGCGTTCGCGGAAATAGCGGCTGAGCACGGCATCGGCCGGGTAGGTGAAGGTCAGGACGCGCGACAGCGCGGTCGTGGCGTCAGCGAGGCGCAGCGTATTGGGTACGCGTGCTGGGGCGGGTGCCGCCGTAGACAACGGGACGGCGGATTTTTTTGCTGCGGGTTTGATGGCGGTTTTCATTGCTCGCTGACTTGTATCGCGGTGACCAGCTGTTCGCCTGAGGGCTCGCCGTCGCGGTTGAAAAAACGGATGCGGATCGGCAGGTTGCGGTATTCCGTTGCCAGCCATACGGCCAGGCTTTCACGTCCGCTTTCGCGGACCTGGATCACCGGCACGGCGCGCAGGCGGCCCAGCGGCGTGTCGACGGTCTCCGCGGGCAATACGTCAAAACGGGTGGTTTCCAGCTGGCGACCGCGGGTGAACGGCATCGTAATGCGCCCGGGTGCCGGCGGCAGCAGCGCCAGCTGATACATGAAACTGAGGATGTCCTGGCTGCCCGCGGGCAATGCCACCGAAGTCTGTTGCGGCAGGCGGCCCAGTTGCACTTGGCCTTCTTTCCAGTTGAACACCGCCAGCGATTCCTCGCTGCGGCTGCCGCGTTTGACGCTGGCCACGAATCGCTCGGGCCGCAGCCCCTGATCGGATACCGTACCGCGGCTCAGGTAGTGATAACGGTGCGGCCTGAACATTTCAATCAGGCCGGTGCTTTCCGACTGACCGCCCAGCGTGTACTGCGTGCCGTCAAGCTCCCAGGTCTGCACCGTGCGGCCGACCGGAGTCTGGTCTGATCCCATGGTTAATAAATAAGTGATGCGACCTTTGCGCGGAAAACTGGGCAGCGGCGGCGCTTCAGGCGTCTGAAATACTGTGGGCGCTGCACTGGCGACCACTGCGGGTTCGGGTGCCGCGGATTCGATCACCTCTGCCGGATCCGGTGTTGCCGGTATCGCGATCTCCGGTTGCTGCATGGTGCGTGGTGCGGCGGCGATGTTTTGTGCCTGCCGCCTGGTTTGCTGATGAGCCTGCGGTTCGGCATGCGGCCTCGCCGCCGGTCGCGGCGCCAGTGTTTGCAGTTGAACATTCAGCGGCGGCAGTTCCGGCGCGGGCTCCGGCAGCGTCAGCCAGGAACCGGCAAGCAGCGCAGCGTGCGCGGCCACGGACAAAGCCGCGGCGGCAAGCAGGCGCATCGCGGGGCCGCGCTTCACCGGATTTCCAGGCGGGAGATGACCTGCTCGTAGCGCTTGCCGTCGTCTTCGACGATGCGCATTTTGACCGGCATCAGCCGGTGTTCGCGCGCCAGCCAGATTTCGGTCGCGGTTTCACCGGCGGCGTGTTGTTTGACCAGATGGATCACCGTCAGCCGGCCCAGCGGCGTGTCGATCGCTGTATCGGGGCCGATGTCGTAGCGGTACTGGTCGAGTTTGCGGCCGTTGGTCATCGCGAATGCCAGGCCCTTCAATTTGGCCTGATCCAGGAACAGGAACTGGTACATCACCGACAGCCGGTCCTGGGTGCCCGGCGGCAGCGTCGCGGTTTCGCTGCGGCCGTCGTGGGTAAACGTCAGCGTGCCCGCGGTCCAGTCGAACGCGGCGTTTACCCGCCGCGCATCACCGGTGCCGCGCGTGCCGTCGAAGGTCTTCGGGCGCAGGCCGCTGCTGCCGACGTCGCCGCTGCTGGTGACGCGTCCGGGACGGCGCTGCACCAGCGCGAACAGACCGATGGCCTGGGTTTCGCTGGCGGCCTGATAGCCGCCATCGCGGATTTCAAAGGTTTCCTGCATTACCGCGATCGGAGTGCCGTTCATCGACAGCTCGTACTGCGCCTGCACGGCCTGTGGTGGAGTGACCGCAGCGTAAGCCGGCAGCGCAATGGCAAGCAATAAAGTGAAGAGTGTTTTAAACATCCGGGGAGGGGGAGAGCAAAGCGTGCGCGGCAGCAGTTGCGCCGCTGATGTTGACCCGGCCGTCGGTGGTGAGCGTGATACGGTCCTGGCACAGCCAGCGTACGGCCTGCGGATAAATGCGGTGCTCCTCGGCGAGCACCCTTTTCGCCAGCGTGTTTTCGTCGTCTCCGGGCAGCACCGGCACCGCGGCCTGGATGATGATCGGGCCGTGATCGAGTTGCGGCGTGACAAAATGCACCGTGCAGCCGTGCACACGTACGCCCGCGGCCAGCGCCTGGCGGTGGGTGTGCAGGCCGGGAAACGCCGGCAGCAGCGAAGGGTGGATGTTGATCAGGCGGCCCTGGTAACGGTTGACGAAGTCCGCGGTCAGCACGCGCATGAAACCGGCCAGCACCACGAAGTCGGGCTTTGCCGTGTCGATGGCCTGCGCCAGCGCGGCATCAAAATCCGCACGCTGCGCGTAATCGCGATGATTGACCACCGTGGTGGCCGCGCCGTGGCGCGCCGCAGTGTCCAGGCCTTTGGCCGCCGGATTATTGCTGATGACCGCGCAGATCTGCGCCGGCAGGCCCGCGGCGAGCAGGGCTTCCATGTTGCTGCCGCGCCCGGAAATCAGTATCGCAATGCGTTTCAGGGCAGTCCTTTCTGTTTTCTACACTACAACCGTCTGTGGTTCATTGCCGCGACGCCGTCGTACGCTGCCGATGCGCCAGACCCGCTCACCGGCGCGTTTGAGCAGCGCCTGCGCACGGACAGCATCTTTCTCTGCCACCACCACCACCATGCCGATGCCGCAGTTGAACACGCGGTGCATTTCGTCATCGGCGACATTGCCCTGCTGCTGCAGCCAGCGGAACAGCGGCGGCAGCGGCCAGGCATCCCGGCTGATTTCCGCGGTCAGCTTGTCGCCGAGTACACGCGGCACGTTGTCCAGCAATCCGCCGCCGGTGATGTGTGCCAATCCTTTGACCGGTAATTGTTTCATCAGTTTCAGCAGCGGTTTCACATAAATCCGCGTCGGCGCCAGGATCAGGTCCTTTAACGCGCGACCGCCGACTTTTGCCGACAGTTTGACGCCGCGCCGGGCGATGATTTTGCGGATCAGCGAATAACCGTTGGAATGCGCGCCGTTGCTGCCGAGGCCGAGAATCACGTCGCCGGGCCGGATGCTGCGGCCGTTGATGATGCGTTTTTTCTCGACCACGCCGACTGCAAAACCGGCAAGGTCGTATTCCCCCGGCGGGTACATGCCGGGCATTTCCGCGGTTTCGCCGCCGATCAGCGCGCAGCCGGCCATTTCGCAGCCGGCGGCGATGCCCTTGACCACATCGGTGGCGGAATCAACATCGAGTTTGCCGCAGGCGTAGTAGTCGAGGAAAAACAGCGGTTCGGCGCCCAGCGTCAGGATGTCATTGACGCTCATCGCGACGAGGTCGATGCCGATGGTGTCGTGGCGCTGCCATTCGAAGGCCAGCTTGAGTTTGGTGCCGACGCCGTCGGTACCCGAAACCAGCACCGGTTCGCGATAAGCGCTTGGCACTGCAAACAAGGCGCCGAAGCCGCCGATGCCGGCCATCACGCCCGGGCGCATGGTGCGTTTTGCATGCGGCTTGATACGGTCGACCAAAGCGTCACCGGCGTCGATGTCGACACCGGCGTCGCGGTAAGTCAGGGCCTTGCGGGATGGGGTTTTGCGTTTCAAGAGGGTCCTCGCGGCTGACAGAATAAATGAGGTGATAAATGGAACGAGATGAGGGGGTGGTGTTTCAGGGGTGGGTATCCGGTGCCCTGCTAAAATGCGTGTTCGGCAATAACCTGTAATCGACGCGAATTTTATCTTAAATGCATACCCCGGGCCGCAAACCGCAGCACTTCCGGCAATGAAGCAGCTGGCATTCGAACTGGCATCGCCGCCGGCGCCGACGCTGGACAATTTTGTTGTCGGGGAAAATGCGGAAGTCCTTGCCGCAGTCCGCGCGCTGGCGCGCGGCGGCGCTGGCGAACGTTTTGTTTATCTGTGGGGCGGCAGCGGCAGCGGGCGTACGCATTTGTTGCGCGCAGTGCTGCGCGAGTGGCAGGGCGCCGGCCGTGTTGCGCGCTTCCATGCCTCTGATGATCCGCCGGCCGCTGCTGCGATTGCGGCGACAGATGCCATTGCCGTCGATGATGTGCAGCAATTGCCGCCGCCAGCGCAGATTGAATTATTCAATATATACAATAGCTTGAAGGAGTCATCCGGCATGCTGCTGGTGGCCGGCGATGTGCCGCCGGCGCGTCTGGCTTTGCGCCCGGACCTGCTGACGCGCCTGGCCTGGGGGCTGGTATATGAAGTGCGTGCACTGAGTGAGGATGACCGCCGCGCAGCAGTGCATAGTTATGCCCGGGCCCGCGGTTTCGAATTGCCGGCAGAGGTGACTGATTACCTGCTGTCGCGCGCGCCGCGCGACCTCAGTTCGCTGCGCGCGCTGGTCGATACCCTGGACCGCCTGTCACTCGAACAAAAACGCGCGATCACCGTACCGCTGGCGCGCGAACTGCTGCAGGCGGCGTTGCCGCGCAACTGAAAACCATGGAACGGAAACACCAATGAACCTGGCCTTGTTTGATCTCGACAACACGCTGCTCGCCGGCGACAGCGACTTTGAATGGGCGCAATTTCTGATCGACCGCGGCGTGCTTGACCGCAAAAACTACGAAGCGCGCAACCAGGCCTTCTACGACCAGTACAAGGCGGGCACGCTCGATATTTACGAGTTCCTCGATTTCCAGCTGAAACCGCTGTCGCAGTATCCGCGTACGGTGCTGGATGCCTGGCATGGCGAATACATGAGGGAGCGCATCCTGCCGATGATCCGCGATTCGGCTCGCGCGCTGGTTGACAAACATCGCGGCGAGCTGCGGGTGATCATTACCGCGACCAACAGTTTCGTCACCGCGCCGATTGCGCGCGCCTTCGGCATCGAGCACCTGATTGCCACCGAACCCGAGGTGCGCGACGGCGTGTTCACCGGTGGTGTCAGCGGTACGCCGTGTTTCCGCGAGGGTAAGGTCGAACGCCTGGAGGCATGGTTGGCCGGGCGCGGGGTTTCTTTAAAAAACTCTTTAAAATCAACATTTTATAGTGATTCCCATAACGACCTGCCGTTGCTGGAGCAGGTTGGCCATCCGGTGGCCGTGGATCCCGATGCCGCGCTGCGCGCACACGCCGAAGCGCGTGGCTGGCCGATAATTAGTCTGAACTGAGCAGTCTGAAATGAGCTGTCTGAACTGAGCGGCCTCGGCTGGGCGGCCACAAGGAAGTGGGCGCGAGAGTGGGCAAAGTGCGGCCATGTATAATCGCGCGGTTTTCTTCTGCTGCAGCGCGTGGATAACCTGTTTCCGGTCCTCACTGAATGCGCTGAACGATGCTCTGAACGACATTTCCGCATGATTTCCGCATGATCACCAGGATGCTCGGCCGCGTGTTTTGGGGCCGCATGTTCAAGTCCGCCAAACCGCGCATCATCGCGGTGAGCGAGCATGGCATCACCCGTGACCGCATCGGCAGTTGCGCCCTGCGCACCTGTGATGCGCTGCAGGAGGCGGGTTACTCCGCCTTTGTCGTCGGCGGTGCGGTGCGCGATCTGATACTTGGCCGCGACCCCAAGGATTTTGACGTCGCCACCAATGCGACACCCGAGGAAGTGCGCGGCATTTTCCGCCGTTCGCGTGTCATCGGCCGGCGGTTCAAAATCGTCCACGTGTTATGCGGCCGCGACATGGTCGAGGTGTCAACCTTCCGCGGCCCCGCGGTTGATGCCAGTGCAGGTACAAGCGTCGAGGATGAGCACGGCCGTCTGCTGCGTGACAACGTCTGGGGCGATCAGGCGCAGGACGCGACGCGCCGCGACTTCACCATCAATGCGCTGTTTTATGATCCGGCGCGCGAGCAGGTCTGGGATTACCACGGTGGTGTTGCCGATCTCAAACGTAAACGGCTGCGCATGATTGGCGAACCGGCTCAGCGTTACCGCGAGGATCCGGTGCGCATGCTGCGCGCGGTGCGTTTCGCCGCCTCCTGCGGTCTTGAAATCGACGCCGCCACCCGGAAACCGATCAAGGCGCAGGCCACTTTGCTGGCCAATGTGCCGGCGGCGCGCCTGTTCGATGAAATGCTCAAGCTGCTGCTGTCGGGGCATGCCGCAGAATGCGTGAAACGTTTGCGCAAGGAAGGCCTGCATCACGGCATGCTGCCGCTGCTCGATGTGATTCTCGAGCAGCCTTTGGGCGAGCGTTTTGTGATGCTGGCGCTGAAAAACACCGATGCCCGGGTTCTTGCCGGAAAACCGATATCCCCAGCCTTCCTGTTCGCCGCGCTGACCTGGCATGAAGTGTTGGCGGCGTGGAAAAAAATCGAGGCTCGTGGAGTGCCGCCGGTGCCGGCGCTGTATGAGGCGATGGACCAGATCATCACCACGCAAACCGAGCAACTGGCGATTCCGCGCCGCTTTACCTCCGATATGAAGGACTTGTGGGCCCTGCAGCCGCGATTCGAGCAGCGCGCCGGCCAGCGGCCGTTCCGCCTGCTCGAACATCCGCGCTTCCGCGCTGCATACGATTTCCTGCTATTGCGCTGCGAGAGCGGCGAACTGGACATGGCCATCGGCGACTGGTGGACCAGATTCCAGGATGCCGACAGCGAGACCCGCGAGTCGATGCTGGTGACGGATCATGCCGGGCCGGCGAAAAAACGCCGCAAGCGCCGCCGGCGCAAGTCTGGCGCTGCGCCGGCTGCGGACTGACGGCGGTGGCGGCGCAAACACATACCGCCTGTGTTGCGCTGGGCGCAAACATCGGCGAACCGCTGCGCCAGATCGAGGCCGCATTTACCGCGCTGGCGGCATTGCCCGGCACCCGCGTGCTTGCGCGTTCATCGCTTTATCGCAGCGCGCCGGTCGGTTACGCCGATCAGCCGGATTTCATCAATGCAGTGGCGATGATCGAAACCGCGCTGGCGCCGCATGCGCTGCTTGACGCGCTTCTGGCGATCGAACGCGCGCATGGCCGCGTCCGTGAATTTCCCAATGCACCCCGTACGCTGGACCTCGACATCGTGCTCTACGGTGATGTGGTGTTGCAGGAGCCTGGACTGACGATTCCGCATGCGCGCATGCTCGAACGCGCTTTTGTCATGTTGCCGCTCGCCGAAATCGCGCCGGATGCCGTGGTGCCGGGGCAGGGCAGGGTCAGTGATCTCGCCAGGCGGGTGGATGCAGCGAGTGTTGCGCAATTACAGAAAATTCTGGTGTGAGTCTCTCTGCAAAATGGGAACGTGCAGCATGAATCTCGCTGCGAAGTACCGCTACATCGTGGTCGAAGGCCCGATAGGTTCAGGCAAAACCACGCTGGCGCGACGACTGGCCACACATCTTGGCGCAGCGACCTTGTTTGAAGACCCGGATGCCAATCCCTTTCTGCCCGGTTTTTACCAGGACCCCGCGCGCCATGCGCTGCCGGCGCAGCTGTTCTTTCTGTTCCAGCGCCTGAATCAGGTGCGCGACCTGGTGCAATCGGATCTTTTTCGCAGCGTCACCGTCGCCGATTTCATGCTGGAAAAGGACCCGCTGTTCGCGCAACTGACGCTGAACGACCATGAACTCGCCCTGTACCGGCAGATCTACGATCACCTCAAACCGCAGGCGCCGCAGCCGGATCTGGTGGTGTATCTGCAGGCGGGGGCGGAAACGCTGGTGGAGCGGGTGCGCAAACGCGCGAGCACTTACGAAAAAACCATATCCGACGAATACCTGCTGCGCCTGGCGGATGCCTATGCGCGGTTTTTTCATCATTACACCGCGGCGCCGCTGCTGATCGTGAATTCGGAAAATCTGAACTTCGTTGATTCGGCGGCGGATTTTGATTTATTGTTGCAGCGGGTCAACGCCATGCGCGGTCCGCGCGAGTTTTTCAGTCTCGGAAGTTAGCCAGGAGAGCGACATGCGTATTACGCTGAGCACGCTGCACAAGATGATGCGGGACGGCGAGAAGATCACCATGCTGACCTGTTACGACGCGAGTTTCGCGACGCTGCTGGACGGTGCGGGACTCGACACGCTGCTGATCGGCGATTCCCTGGGCAATGTGCTGCAGGGACATGAGTCGACGCTGCCGGTGTCGCTGCGCGACATGGTCTATCACACGCAATGCGTGGCGCGCGGCGCGAAAAGCGCTTTTATTATCGGCGACATGCCCTTCGGCACTTTCCAGGTCAGCCCGCAGGACGCCTTCCGCAATGCCGCCGAAATCATGGCGGCCGGCGCGCACATGGTGAAAATCGAAGGCGGGCGGCCGATGCTGGAAACGATTTCATTCCTGACCGAACGCGGCATTCCGGTTTGCGGCCACCTCGGGCTGACCCCGCAGTCGGTGCACCAGTTGGGCGGTTACCGCGTACAGGGCAAGGCCGGGGACGACGCGCAACGCATGCTTGATGACGCACGTATTCTCGAACAGGCCGGCGCCGGCATGATCGTGCTCGAGGCGATACCCGCTGCACTGGCCAGCCAGATCACCGCGGCGGCGAAAGTGCCGACGATCGGTATAGGTGCGGGCATCGACTGTCATGGCCAGGTGCTGGTGTTGCACGACATGCTCGATGTTTATCCCGGTAAAAAAGCCAAATTCGTCAAGAATTACATGAAGGCCGCGGCGGGTTCGATCCAGGATGCCGTGGCCTTGTACGTCAAGGAAGTGCGCGAGGGCCGCTTCCCCGGCAAGGAACATTCTTTCTAGCGATGAGTTCAGAATGCGGAGTGCTAGGGCCTGTTAACCATCATTTCGTGAGATGCGTTGTGGCCAAAATCGTCAGTGGCAAGGCGCTTGCTGCGGCCCATATCGAGAATATGGGCAAGGCAAGCAACGCCGCCAATGGCGATTTTGGCCACAACCCGGAGGGACGGGACGATTTGGCCCCAGGGCGTTGTCGCGCCTTCGCTTGTTTGCCTACGGGCAAACCGCGCTCGACGCTCCTAGCCCTGAGGCCAAATCGTCGCCGTCGCACTCATGAAATAATGGTTAACAGGCCCTAAGCGGAAAAACCGTTCTCCGGTATGATCTCGGGCCTTTCGTTCATCATTCATCACTCATCGTTCAGCACTGATTCCCATGGACGTCATACATTCAGTTTCCGAATTGCGGGAGCGCCTGCGCCGCGAGCCCAACAACGTGTTCGTGCCGACCATGGGCAATCTGCACGACGGGCATATCCAGCTGATCAGGATCGCCAAGCCGCGCGCGGCATGCACCGTCGTCAGCATTTTCGTCAACCGGCTGCAGTTCGGTCCGCGCGAGGATTTTGACCGTTATCCGCGCACCTTCGAGGCGGATTGCGAGCGCCTGCGCAATGCCGGCGTCGATGTCGTGTTCGCGCCGGACGAGAAGGAAATTTATCCCGAGCCGCAGACCTTTGTGATCGAGCCCTCGGATCTGCAGCACATCCTTGACGGCGCCGCGCGTCCCGGCCACTTCCGCGGCGTTGCAACGGTGGTGATGAAACTGTTCAACATGGTGTCGCCGCACGCGGCGATTTTCGGCAAGAAGGATTACCAGCAGTGCCTGGTGCTGTCCAACCTGGTGCGCCAGTTCGCGCTGCCGATTGAATTGATACTCGCGGAAACGGTGCGCGCCGAGGACGGGCTGGCGCTGTCTTCGCGCAACGCCTATCTGAGCCCGACCGAGCGCCAGGAGGCGCCGCGGCTCTACCGCGTGCTGCGCAATGCTCGCGGCGAGATTGCGATGGGCGCCAGCGATTACCAGCGCGTTGAGCTGGCTGCCATGGCGGAACTCGCGCGCCACGGCTGGAAGCCTGACTATGTCGCGGTGCGCCGGCAGCATGATCTGCAGCCGCCAGGCAATGGTGAAAAAGCGCTGGTGATACTCGCTGCGGCGCGACTGGGTAAAACGCGCCTGATCGACAATGTCGAGGTGAACAGGCCTGCGGTTTGAGAGGTTGATGTTTGGAGTGATGCTGGTGCCGGAAGCCGGAATCGAACCGGCACGCCTTGCGGCGCGGGATTTTGAGTCCCGTGCGTCTACCAATTCCGCCATCCCGGCTGAATGGACTTCTTCGAAACACGATGCTGAGAGCCCCATGCGACGACCTGTTCCGCCACACCCCTCAAGGGGGTGCTATAACGAGTCCCGGCATGGGGCGGCGATTATCCCTTAAATCCGCGGCGCGGGGCAACCCGCAGCTGACAAGACAAGATGCATCTGGACGACTTTGCTTACGAACTGCCCGCGGAGCTGATTGCCCAGGCCCCTGCAACCACGCGTCGTGCGAGCCGGCTGCTGCATCTCGACGGCGCCAGCGGCGAGCTGCGCGACCGGCAATTTCCCGACATCCTCGAACTGCTGCAGCCCGGCGACCTGCTGGTGCTCAACGATACCCGCGTCATCAAGGCGCGCCTGACCGGACGCAAGGCCTCGGGCGGACGCATTGAAGTGCTGATCGAGCGTGTGCTGAATGTCCATGAAGTGCAGGCCCAGGTGCGTGCCAGCAAAGCGCCGCAACCGGGCAGCACCCTGCTGCTGGATGGCGGTGTCGAAGCCACCGTGATCGGGCGTGACGATGATCTGTGGCGGCTGCGTTTTGGTGATGACGCCGACGTCTGGACGCTGCTCGAACGCCATGGTGCGGTGCCCTTGCCACCCTATATTACGCATGTGCCGGATGCCGGTGACGCCGAGCGTTACCAGACCGTTTACGCAAAAAATCCCGGCGCGGTCGCGGCACCCACCGCCGGCCTGCATTTTGATGCGGCCATGCTCGATGCCCTGCGCGCGCATGGTGTCGGCGTGGCATCCCTGACGCTGCATGTCGGCGCCGGCACCTTCCAGCCGGTGCGGGTGCAGAACCTGGCCGAACACCGCATGCACAGCGAATGGTATGAACTGCCGCAGGCCACGGTGGATGCCTTGCGCGCGACCCGCGCTGCCGGCGGGCGGGTGGTCGCGGTCGGTACCACCAGCCTGCGCGCGCTGGAATCCGCGGCTGCAAACGGGGAGCCGGTCGCGGGCCATGCCGAGACGAGTTTGTTCGTGCTGCCCGGTTACCGCTTTCGCATCGTCGACCGGCTGATCACCAATTTTCACCTGTCGCGTTCGACGCTGCTGATGCTGGTATCAGCTTTTGGCGGCACTGATCATATCCGCCGCGCCTATCAGCATGCGATTGCGCAGCGTTACCGCTTTTTCAGTTATGGTGACGCCATGCTGATCGAACGTGCGCCCCTGAATCCAGGTCCTGATTCTCGTCCCTGATTTTTATTTCTCAATAACATGCAATTCAAAGTTACAGCCACTGACGGCAACGCGCGCCTGGGCGTACTCGAAACCGCGCACGGCGCGATCGACACGCCGGTATTCATGCCGGTGGGCACCTATGGCGCGGTCAAAGGCATGGCGCCCGATGAACTGCGCGGACTCGGCGCGCAGATCGTGCTGGGCAACACCTTTCACCTGTGGCTGCGGCCGGGGCTGGACGTCATCGCCGCCCACGGCGGCCTGCACCGCTTCATGGGTTGGGAGGGACCGATACTCACGGACTCCGGCGGTTTCCAGGTGTTCAGCCTGGGGGAAATGCGCAAGATCAGCGAAGAGGGCGTGAAGTTTCAGTCGCCGGTCAATGGCGACGCCTCATTCCTGACGCCGGAAGAATCGATGCGCATCCAGCGCGTGTTGAATTCTGACATCGTGATGGCCTTCGATGAATGTACGGCGCATCCGGCGACGCACGGGCAGGCGCGTGATTCCATGCGCTTGTCGATGCGCTGGGCGGCGCGCAGCAAAGAGGCGCATGCCGGCAATACCAATGCGCTGTTCGGCATCGTCCAGGGCGGCATGTTCGAGGACCTGCGCGACGAATCGCTGGCGGCGCTGACCGGCATCGGTTTTGATGGTTATGCCATCGGCGGCCTGTCGGTGGGCGAACCCAAGCCCGACATGCTGCGTATCCTGCGCCACATCGCGCCGCGCCTGCCGGCCGACCGGCCGCGTTACCTGATGGGCGTCGGCACACCGGCCGACATCGTCGCTGCGGTCAGTGCCGGAATCGATATGTTTGATTGCGTGTTGCCTACGCGGAACGCGCGGAACGGCTGGTTGTACACCCGCCACGGCGTGATCAAGCTGCGCAACGCCCGTTACCGCGACGACCTGGCACCGCTGGACCCGGATTGCGCCTGTCATACCTGCCGCAATTTCACCCGTGCCTACCTGCACCACCTGCAGCGGGTGAACGAAATGCTCGGTGCACGACTCAATACCCTGCACAATCTGCATTATTACCAGGAGTTGATGCGCGGCCTGCGGGAGGCGATAGCCGCCGGCCGGCTGGCGGAGTTTGCTGCTGCAGTGACGGCCAGTGAGGACCCAAATGAGCAGTCAAATTGAGTGATGATTTAATGAAAGTTCCATAAATAACGACAAAAACATGCCTCCGACGAGGCTGTCATGTTTTTGGATAACATCAATAATAGGTTAAAATACAATGCTTTGAGCGCGCCCGCCTCGATCGGTCTGAAAAATTGAGCGGGCCCTCTTCCAACGCAACGGAGGTTTATCTTGTTAATCAGTCCAGCATGGGCGCAGGCCCCGGCTGCCGCGCAGGGCGGCGGCATCGAAAGCATCCTGCTCATCGTCGTGATGTTTGGCGTGATGTATTTCCTGATGATCCGCCCGCAGATGAAGCGCGCGAAAGAACACAAAACCATGGTCGACAGCCTGCAAAAGGGTGATGAGGTCATCACCGCCGGCGGCATCCTCGGCCGCATTACCAAGGTTGATGAACAGTACATTACGGTTGCGGTTGCCGAAGCTGTCGAGATGCAGATGCAGCGCGCGGCGATCCAGACCGTGCTGCCCAAGGGCACCATCAAAACAATACAGTGAACGGGTGAGTGGTGAACGGGTGAACGCGTCAGTTCCCCGGGTTGCCGTTGCCCGTTCTGCTTCGCTCCAAGTGTTCCCTTGACCCGTTACTTGTTCACTTGTTCACGGCTTTGACATGAATCGTTACCCCCTCTGGAAATACCTGCTGATCCTTGCTGCCGTGGCGATCGGGCTGATCTATACCGTGCCCAATTTTTACGGCGAAGTGCCCGCGGTGCAGGTGTCGCCTCTGCGCAGCAACCTGAAGGTCGATGCCGCGCTGATGGCGCGTGTCGAAGAGGCGATCAAGAAGTCCGGATTGGCCGCCGATGGGATTGCGCTCGATACCACCAGCGTCAAGGCGCGGTTTTCCACCACCGATGACCAGTTGAAGGCCAAGGACGCCGTGCAGGCCGCCCTGGGTGAGAACTACGTGGTGGCGCTGAATCTGTTGTCGCGCAGCCCGCAATGGATGGCCTCGATCGGTGCGCTGCCGATGTACCTGGGCCTCGATCTGCGCGGCGGTGTGCATTTCCTGATGCAGGTCGACATGAAGTCGGCGCTGACCAAAAAGGTGGAGGCCTACACCAACGATATCCGCGGCCTGCTGCGCGAGCAGCGCATCCAGTATTCAGGCATCGCGCGTGAAGGCCAGGCCGTGGCGGTGCGTTTCCGCGAAGCCGCGCTGCGCGACAAGGCGCTGGCGCGCATCGCAAAGGATATGCCCGATCTCGAACTGAAGACGGCTGACGACGCCGGGGAATACCGGATCACCGGCACGCTGAAGGTCGAGGCGCAGCGCCGCACCCAGGAATTCGCGCTGCAGCAGAACATCACCACGCTCCGCAATCGCATCAATGAACTGGGTGTTGCCGAACCGATCATCCAGCAGCAGGGCGCCGACCGCGTGGTGGTTCAGTTGCCTGGTGTGCAGGACACCGCCAAGGCCAAGGACATCCTCGGACGCACAGCGACGCTGGAAGTGCGCATGGTCGATGACGAACGCATGCGCGATGCGGGGGCGCTGGACCAGGCCAAGGCCGGGCAGGCGCCGTTTGGCACCGAACTGTATTACGAGCGCAACGGCCAGGCGGTACTGGTGAAAAAGCAGGTGGTGCTGACGGGTGAACGCATCAACGACGCCCAGCCCGGTTTTGACGGGCAGACCAATGAACCGGCGGTGCACATCAACCTCGACGGTGCCGGGGCGCGGATATTCCAGCAGATTACCCGCGAAAATGTCGGTAAACGCATGGCGATCCTGCTGTTCGAACGCGGCAAAGGGGAGGTGGTCACCGCTCCGGTGATCCGCGGCGAAATCGGTGGGGGCCGCGTGCAGATCAGCGGGGCCATGACGACGCAGGAAGCCAACGACGTATCACTTCTGCTGCGCGCCGGTGCGCTGGCGGCGCCGATGGATATCATCGAGGAACGCACGGTCGGACCGTCGCTGGGCGCCGAAAACATCAAGATCGGCTTCCAGTCGATGTGGATGGGGTTTGCCGCGATCGCAGTGTTCATGATTGCCTATTACGCGCTGGTCGGCCTGATTTCAGTGATCGCGCTGGGCGCCAACCTGTTGTTCCTGATCGCGCTGTTGTCGATGATGCAGGCCACGCTGACCCTGCCCGGCATTGCGGCGATTGCGCTGGCGCTGGGCATGGCGATTGACGCCAACGTGCTGATCAACGAGCGCATCCGCGAGGAATTGCGCAACGGCAATACCCCGCACGCTGCACTGCACGCCGGTTACGAGCGCGCCTGGGCGACAATTCTGGATTCAAACGTGACCACCCTGATTGCCGGTATCGCGCTGTTTGCCTTCGGCTCCGGTCCGGTGCGCGGTTTCGCGGTGGTGCACTGCCTGGGCATATTGACCTCGATGTTCAGCGCGGTGATGGTGTCGCGCGCCATGGTGAATCTCTATTACGGCGGACGGCGCAAGCTGGACAAAATATCCATCGGGCAGGTGTGGAAGCCTGCATCGAAAATAACCTGAGCTGGATCAGGCCGGAGAAAATAAGACATGGAATTTTTCAGAATCAAGCGCGACATCCCGTTCATGCGTTACGCGCGGATCTTCAACGTGATCTCCCTGATCACGTTCCTGATCGCGGTGGGTTCGCTGGCGACCAAGGGTTTGCACCTCGGTGTCGATTTCACCGGCGGCACGGTGATCGAAGTCACTTACCAGCAACCGCCGGACCTCAATCAGATCCGCGAGCGCATGGTCAAAATCGGCTTTTCGGAACCCAGCGTGCAGAATTTCGGCACGGCGCGCGACGTGCTGATCCGCCTGCCGGTCAAGGAAGGCCTGACCAGTGCCAAGGTTTCGGAAACGGTGATGGTTGAACTGAAGCAGCTGGATGCCGCGGTTCAGTTGCAGCGGGTTGAATTTGTCGGCCCGCAGGTCGGCAAGGAACTGCTGGAAAGCGGCGCACTGGCGCTGCTGTTCGTGTCGCTCGGAATCGTGGGTTATCTGGCGCTGCGCTTTGAATGGAAGTTCGGCGTGTCGGCGATCATCGCCAACCTGCATGACGTGGTGATCATCCTCGGCTGCTTCTCGCTGTTCAACTGGGAGTTTTCGCTGCCGGTGCTGGCGGCGATATTGGCCATCCTCGGCTACTCGGTCAACGAGTCGGTGGTGGTGATGGACCGGATACGCGAAAATTTCCGCAGCCGCCAGTTCCGCAACATGGCGGTGCCGCAGGTCATCGACGCGGCGATCACCTCGACCATGTCGCGCACCATCATCACCCACGGTTCAACCCAGCTGATGGTGTGCTCGATGCTGATATTCGGCGGCGAGACGCTTTATTATTTCGCGCTGGCGCTGACCATCGGGATCATGTTTGGTATCTATTCCTCGGTGCTGGTCGGCAGTCCGCTGCTGATGTGGATGGGTTTGAAGCGCGACGATCTGGTCAAGCCGGAGGTTGTGGCCAAGCCGGGCGATGACGGGGCCGTGGTCTAGGCACGACGGCCTCAGTGGAACTGCTCACGCTGTTCATCGACGTCGTCCTCCACCTCGACGACCACCTGCAGGCGCTGGTCGCCAGTTACGGCGCCTGGGTTTACCTGATCCTGTTCCTGATCGTGTTCTGCGAGACCGGGCTGGTGGTGACGCCGTTCCTGCCCGGTGACTCGCTGCTGTTCGTCGCCGGCGCCATTGCAGCAGCCGGCGGCATGAACATCCACCTGCTGGTGGTGCTGCTGATCATCGCGGCGATCCTCGGCGATGCCGTCAATTACGGTATCGGCCATTACATCGGGCCGCGGGTGCTGAAGGACAGGAATTCGCGCTGGTTGAATCCCAAACACCTGGAGCGGGCCCATGCGTTCTATGAGCGTCATGGCGGCAAGACCATCATCATCGCCCGTTTCGTGCCCATCATCCGCACCTATGCGCCGTTTGTCGCGGGTGCGGCGAGCATGCCTTACCCGCGCTTTGCGCTGTACAACATCAGCGGCGCCGTATTGTGGGTGGTGTCGCTGGGTTACGCCGGATATTTTTTCGGCAACATCCCGGTGATCAAGGACAACCTGACGCTGGTGATCATCACCATCATCATCCTGTCGATCCTGCCCGGCGTTGTGGAATACCTGCGTCATCGCAACCGCACAGACTGAGGTATGAATCTTTATCTACGCCTGCTGTGGCTGCTGTGGCGCTTGCGCAGCCTGCAGCGGCGCGGCCTGTTCGAGGAATCCCGCGTCGCGTTCTGCGTCTGGCCCAACGACTGCGACTTGAACCTGCACATGAACAACGGGCGTTACCTGACGTTCATGGATCTCGGCCGTGTGCATCTGACCGCGCAATCGGGGCTGTTGCGCGAGGCGCTGCGCCGGCGCTGGATGCCGGTGCTGGCCGCCGCCGAAATCACTTACATCCGTTCACTGAAACCGTTCGCGCGGTTTGACCTGGTGACGCGGCTGCTGACCTGGGACGACAAATACGTTTATCTGGAGCAATTGTTCGAACATGACGGCGAGTTGTGCGCGCACGCTTATGTGAAGGGGGTGTTCCTTGCGCGTGGTGCGCGGGTGCCGAACACGGATCTGTTGCAGGCGATTGGGTATACGGAGGCGCCACCGCCGATGTCGGAGGCCTTGCAGCGTTGGGCGGCGTTTTCGGCAAACAAACGCGCAGAACAAAATAAATAATAAAATCAAATACTTACAAGAATTCTCTCTGCGAGAGCTCTGTCAGATGCGCTGACTCAAATTTTTCTGGCCAGCGCCACCGCTTTACCGATGTAAGTCGCCGGCGTCATCTCCAGCAGGCGCTGTTTTTCGGTTTCGGGTATGCCCTTGAGGCCCTTGATGAAGGCCTGCAGCGACGCGCGGTCGATGCCGCCCTTGCCGCGCGTGAGTTCCTTCAGTTGTTCGTACGCGCCGCTGACGTTGTAACGGCGCATCACGGTCTGGATCGGTTCGGCCAGCACTTCCCAGTTGGCGTCGAGGTCCGCCGCGAGTTTTTCGCGGTTGGCTTCAAGCTTGTTCAGGCCCTTCAGGCAGGAATCCCAGGCGAGCAGCGCATAACCCAGCGCGACGCCCATATTGCGCAAGACCGTGGAGTCGGTGAGGTCGCGCTGCCAGCGCGACACCGGCAGTTTTTCCGACAGGTGGCGCAGCAGCGCATTGGCGAGGCCCAGGTTGCCTTCAGAATTTTCGAAGTCGATCGGGTTGACCTTGTGCGGCATGGTCGAGGAACCGATTTCACCGGCCTTGGTCTTCTGCTTGAAATAACCGACCGAGACATAACCCCAGATGTCGCGGTCGAGGTCGAGCAGGATGGTGTTGGCGCGGGCCACTGCATCGAACAGTTCGGCAATCGCGTCGTGCGGTTCGATCTGGATGGTGTAGGGGTTGAATTCGAGCCCGAGCGACTCCACAAAGCGTTTCGCGAACCCTTCCCAGTCAAGATCGGGGTAGGCGGCGAGGTGGGCGTTGTAATTGCCGACGGCGCCGTTGACCTTGCCGAGCAGTGACACGGCAGAGATGCGGGATTGTGCGCGCTGCAGCCTGGCGACGACGTTGGCCATTTCCTTGCCCAGCGTGGTCGGCGACGCCGGCTGGCCGTGGGTGCGCGACAGCATGGCCGCATCGGCGAGTTCATGCGCCATCGTGCGCAGCCTTGCGATGACATTTTCCAGCATCGGCAGCATGACCTTGCCGCGCGCCTCCTTCAGCATCAGCGCATGGCACAGGTTGTTGATGTCTTCCGAGGTGCAGGCAAAATGGATGAATTCCGCGACTTTGGTGACCTCGGCATTCTTGGCGAGACGTTCCTTGAGGAAGTATTCGACCGCCTTGACGTCGTGGTTGGTGGTCGCCTCGATTGCCTTGACGCGTTCACCGTCGCTTTCTGAAAAATTCCTGGCCAGCGCATCAAGCTCATTGATGGTTGCGGCGGAGAACGCCGGCACTTCCTTCAGTCCCGGTTCCGCGGCCAGCGCCTTCAGCCATTCGACTTCGACCCGTACCCGTTGCCGGATCAGCGCGTTTTCGCTGAAACAGTCGCGCAACGCACCAAGTTTGCCGTGGTAACGGCCGTCGAGCGGGGAGAGCGCATTCAGCGGGTTCAACGTCGGGGGCGTCAGCGTCATGGGATGGGGAAGGGGCGTGTGGTTTTCGGCTTTCGCGAGGCTTGAATTTTATCATGTGGTCTGCATGAGCTGTCGTATTGGGTGCATCGTGTATGCTTCCCGCTACCCATAAAAAACCGGCCGCACCCCTGGCGCGGCTGCATACCCGATGTCAAACCAGCGCACCCCGCGCGACTGGGCGCTGCTGCTTGCGCTGGTCGCCATGTGGGGCTCTTCCTTCATGTTCAACAGCATCGCGGTGGCTACACTGCCCCCGCTGACCGTGGTCGCCGGGCGCGTCGGGGTTGCAGCGGTGGTGCTGATCAGCATTGTCTACCTGATGGGCAAACGCCTGCCGCCGCCGGGGAAGGCGTGGCTGCCTTATGTCGTTATAGCGATTGTCGGCAACGCCGTGCCGTTTTATCTGATCACCTGGGGACAGCAGGTGGTCGAAAGTGCGCTGGCCGGCATCCTGATGGCGATGATGCCGCTGGCGACGATTGCACTCGCGCATTTTCTGATTGCCGGCGAACACCTGACACGGCGGCGTACGACCGGTTTCGCGATCGGTTTTTTGGGCATCGTGCTGCTGATGGGGCCTGCCGCGCTGGCGGGTGTTGGTGGTGATGTCTTGCGCATCGTGTCGCAGCTGGCGGTGCTCGGCGGCGCCCTGTGTTACGCGCTGCAAAGCGTGCTGACGCGGCTGATCATCAAGGGTGATGTGCTGGTGTCGGCAGCGGCAACGCTGCTGATCGCCGCGGTCATTGTCGTACCGGTGGCCTTGTGGCTGGACCGGCCGTGGCTGATTGCGCCGGCAGCATCGTCCGTGGCTGCGGTGGTCTGGCTGGGGGTTGCGCCGACGGCGATTGCCACCGTTCTGTACTTCATGCTGATCCGCTCCGCCGGCCCGTCCTTCATGTCGCTGGTGAATTACCTGAGCCCCGGCGTTGCGGTGATGCTGGGATTGCTGGTGCTGGGCGAGGCACCGCAGGCCAATGCCTATTTGGGGCTTGCTCTGATCCTCGCCGGCCTCGCGTTCAGCCAGTCACGGCCGCGGGGATCCTGACGCATTGCCCGCGCGCGCTCTCTCTCTTGTAAAAGCCGACAGCTCCCCCATATCGTTTACAAGCTATTGTTTTTATTGGAGTTTTTTATAATTTTCCGATAAGAATCAATGACTTATCACGAAAGGAAGCCGCCATGCGCATCGTTTACAACAGTGAGCAGTATTACGTTGCCGAATATCCCGGCCAGCAGGGCCTGGAGCTGGTGGACAAGCGCAGCTCGCGCGGCACCTATTTTCAGGGTGACGTTGCGGAAAAATTTGCCAACGCCCTGAATGCCGCGGTCGGCGATGACGCCTCAACGGAAAGCGTCGATGAATTCCTCGACAACTTCAGCGTGCTTCTGAACGTGCCGGTGGTTTACCACTAACATCCATCTATCGTCATTCCGGCGCAAGCCGGAATCCAGCGACCTTGATTTTTCAAGCAAACATCCTGGACTCCGGCTTGCGCCGGAGTGACGGGGGTATTTGAAATGTTTGTTGGCTTGCCCTAAGGGTTTAGCTGAGTTTCGACCAACCCGGCTCATCGCGATCCAGCAGGCGTTTCAGCGCAATGAAATGCAGCCGTGCCTGGGTGTCGTCGGTCATCTGCGCGGCAGTGCTGCGCGCGATGGCTTCCGGCACCATCTTCAAGGGCTTGCCGGTACCCATGCCCAGCACCTGCAGCATGCAGGCGCGTTCCAGGTAATAGAGGTCGTCGAAGGCGACATCGATCGCCGGGCCGGTGACAATGATGCCGTGGTTGGCGAGGAACAATATGTCGGCGTTTTTCAAACCGGCGACGATGCGCGCACCTTCCGCCGCATCCAGCGCGAGACCATTGTAGTTTTCGTCGTAGGCGGTGCGGCCGTAAAACTTCAGCGCGACCTGGCTGGCCGGTTCGACACGGCCGCCGTGCACCACCGTCAGAGAAGTCGCAAACGGCATATGCGTATGCAGTACGCACTTGGCATCGGGCTTGCTGCGGTGTGCCGCGCCGTGGATGAAAAACGCCGTCGGTTCCACTTCGTGTTTGCCCGCGACCTTGCGACCCTGCGCATCGACAGTGACCAGATCCGCGGGGGTCACTTCCGACCAGTGCAGGCCCTGCGTTTTGATCAGGATGTGCCCGGCATGGCCGGGCACTTCGGCGCTGAAGTGATTGCAGATGCCTTCACCCAGCCCCATCCGCGATGCGCTGCGCAGCGCGCAGGCGAGGTCGATGCGTGCCTGCTGTTCGGGGGAGGCTTTTTTCGCCATGCGGTCACGACTCCTAGTCGATGCTGATCTTGGCAGCCTTGGCGATCTTGGTCCACTTCGCGATTTCGGCTTTCAGGAACGCCGAAAATTCCTCGGGCGTATTGGCCGAAACCAGCGCACCGCGTTTGATCATCTGCTCGCGCATCGCCGGAGTTTTGAGCTCGGTGACCAAGATGGTGTTGAGGCGGCGGATGATGTCCGGTGGCGTGTTGGCGGGTGCACCCACGCCCTGCCAGGAGCCGCCGTCGAAATCCTTGACGCCGCCTTCTTCCACGGTCTGCAGATCGGGCATCGGCGGGAAACGCTCCTTCGATGAAACCGCAATAGCCTTCAGCCGGCCGCTGCCGACATGGGGCATGACACCGATCGCGGTGTTGAAGGCGAGCTGGACCTGGCCGGAGATCTGGTCGACCACCGCCGGCGCCTGGCCCTTGTACGGCACATGCACCATCTTCGCGCCGGTATAGAACTTGAGCATTTCCATCAGCATGTGCGGGCTGCTGCCGTTGCCGGTGGAGGCATAGGTCAGTGCGTCGGGTTTGGCCTTGGCGATGGTCAGCAGTTCCTTGACGTTTTTCGCCGGCAGGGCGGGATGCACGGTGAGCAGGCTGGGCAGATTGGCCATCAGCGTGACCGTCGCGAGATCCTTCACCGGGTCATAGGACATTTTTTTGTAGATCGCTGGTGACACACCCTGTGCCGCGGTGATCATGCAGATGGTGTAACCGTCGGCGGGCGCCTTGGCGCAGAGATCGGCGCCGATGTTGCCGCCGGCGCCGCCGCGGTTGTCGGCGATGAACTGCTGGCCGGTGGACTTGGCCAGGATGTCGGCCGCAATGCGGCCCATGATGTCGGTCGGGCCGCCCGGCGGGAACGGGATGATGAAACGCACGGGCTTGACCGGATATTGCTGTGCAGTGGCTGCGAGCGGGCACAGCGCGAACAGTGTGGCGACGGCAATTTTCTGCAGGTGATGCGTCATGACATTCTCCTCCGGATTTTGTTGATTTTGGATTTCAGGACAATTATGCCGCAGGCTCGACGACTGCGGCCGTTGTTTTTATCAGCTTTGCCGTGGCTTCGAGCACGGCGGCTTCTCCGGGGTCGACCCGCCATTGCTGCGCCAGCTGCCACAACACACGCGCATCACCCAGCGCGCGATGGCGGGCGTCGCAGTCGATGTCGTGGCGACTGATTAATGTGTCCAGATTGTGCCGGGCGTGTTGCGGGAACAGTTTGCGCGACAGCCTGACAGTACATAACACCGGAGCGGAAAAATCCTGGTCGATGCGTTTGAATTCCTGCTCGAGAAAACCGTAATCAAATCGCGCGTTGTGCGCGATCAGCATGCGGCCGGCGATGGCGTCATGCAGTTCCTGTGCGATATCCCCGAAATACGGCGCCGTGGCCACCATCGCATCATTGATGCCGGTCAGCGACTGGATCAGCGGCGGGATGGGGATGCCGGGATTGACCAGCGTCGACCATTCGCGGACGAAATAACCGCCATCGACTTCGATCAGGCCGATTTCGGTGATGCGGTCTTCTCCGGCTTTGGCGCCGGTGGTTTCGAGGTCGAGGAAAACGACGGGGCGGTCAAACATCTAATTACGTGAACGGGTGAACGGGTGAACGGGTGAACGGGTGAACGGGTGAACGGGTGAACGCGGTCAGCGCGACACCTGGTAACCCATCGCACGCGAAATGCGTTCCGCTGCCTGGCGCACGGCTTCCGCCCAGGTCTTGCGGAAGCGTTCGGTGGGCGCCGACACCGACAGGCCGGCGACGATCTGGCCTTCGTCGTTGTGGATGCCGGCGCCGACGCAGCACACGCCGCGCTCGGCTTCCTCGTTGTCAAAGGCGTATTGCCACCTGCGGATTTCCTCGAGTTCGGCGGCAAGTTTTTTGGCGTCGGTCAGCGTGTTGTCGGTATAACGGGGCAGGCCGCTGCGCGCGGCATACTCGGCGACACGCTGCGGCGTATCGGCGGCGAGAAAAATCTTGCCCACCGCCGTGATGTGCAGCGGTGCATGGGCGCCGATGATCTGCACCACGCGCATCATGGTGTTGCCCTCGGAGGTGCGCTCGATATAGACCACCTCATCGTCGCGGCGCACCGACAGGTTCACGGTTTCGCCCAGCGCCTGGTGCAGCTCATGCATGTGCGGCAGCGCTTCCTGGCGCACGCTGATGCGCGACTTCACCAGGCTGCCGAGTTCAACCAGGCGGATGCCCAGCCGGTACGTGCCCGGCTCGATGCGGTCCACCAGCCGGTTGTCGACCATCACGCCGAGGATGCGATGCGCGGTGGAGGGATGCAGCTTGGTGGTTGTCGCCAGTTGTTTCAGCGTTGCCGGCACCGTGTGCTGTGACAACACGTCGAGCAGCTGCATCATGCGCTCGATGACCTGGATGGAAGGTTTGACGGTTTTTGCGGCCACGGGGGTTTTGTGTCGGTGGTGTGTGGGGTGAGATCGAAGTCAACGGGATTTTACATTATGAAATGTCGCCCGCAAGCCCGGCTGCAAGCCCTGGCCACCGCCGGGCGCCGCCGTTTTCGCTAAACTCACCCTTCCCATGATCAAAACCTCCCTGCCACCACCGCCTGCCGCCCCGGCGCCGAATTACATGACGCCCGAGGGTTATGCCCGGTTGAAGCGCGAGTTGCTGCATTTGCTGGATGTGGAGCGTCCGGAACTGGTGAAAGTGGTGTCCTGGGCGGCGTCGAACGGCGACCGTTCGGAGAACGGCGATTACCTCTACGGCAAAAAACGCCTGCGCGAAATCGACCGCCGCATTCACTACCTGAACAAACGCCTGGATAAGCCCGAAGTGGTGGATCCCGCGACGCGCGGCGAGACTGACCAGATTTTTTTTGGAGCCACCGTGGATTACATCGACGGCAGCGGCGGGGAGCACACGGTGACCATTGTCGGTGTCGATGAGGTCGATACCGCGCGCGGCCATGTCAGCTGGATTTCGCCGATTGCGAAAGCACTGCTGAAACGCCGCGCAGGTGACAGCTTGAAGCTGGTGACGCCGGGCGGTGTTGAAGAGATTGAAATCACCGATGTGCGGTATGTAACAACGACAATACCGGATGGCGCATGACCGCTTCGCTGTTCGCCGCATCCGTCGCCGCCTGGCGTGCCACCAACAGCATCCCGCGACCGATCACGCCGCCGCTCGACGCGGTGGTCAAACTCTCCATCCGCGCGGTGGATGGCGCGCGCACGGCGGACACGCTGGGTGCCGAGCGCGAGGGCACCGGCATCGTCATTGACAGCAACGGCCTGATCCTGACCATCGGTTACCTGGTGCTGGAAGCGGCATCAATACTGGTGATGACCGGCGACAACAGGATTTATCCGGCCAGTGTCGTCGGTTTTGACCATGCCACCGGTTTTGGTTTGTTGCGGGCTTCGCCGCCGCCGCCCTGCGCACCGGTGGAACTCGGCGACTCCAGCAATCTCGGTGAACTGCAAAGTCTGGTCGTTGCCGGCCATGCCGGCGCCGGCGGCGTCACCGGTGCCGCGCTGGTGTCGCGGCGCCGCTTCATCGGCTGGTGGGAATACATGATCGACGACGCGCTGTTCACCGCGCCGCCGCGTTATGAACACAGCGGTGCAGCGCTGTTCGACGGCCACGGCCGGCTGGTCGGCATTGCTTCGTTGTGGGTCAGCGATGCGCTCAATGCCGGCGTCGCGTTTCCCGGCAACATGTTCGTGCCGATCAATCTGCTGAAGGATGTGCTCGACGACCTGGTGCGTGACGGCCGCCGCCGCGGCGCCGCGCGCCCCTGGCTGGGGCTGAACACCGAACAGGTTGACGGGCATCTGGTGGTCACGCGCGTGCTGCCTGATTCGCCGGCCGACCAGTCCGGCCTGAAACGTGGGGACATCATCCTCGGCATCGGCGGCGATTCCATCGGCAGCCAGAGCGAGTTCTACGAAAGCCTGTGGTCCAGCAGTGCCGGCAGCGACGTCACGCTGCACATCGTTCGCGACAAGGTGGTCAAACACCTGATCGTACAGACCAGCGACCGGCTGTCCTATCTGCGGCCGTGGCATATGGTGTGAGGGTGTAAGTAAGATCCTGAGTGTTATTTATAAGTATTTGATTTTATTGAATATATTATTTACTCGGGTTTTCCCTCTGGCTCCCCGCCTGTTGCTGCCCGCGCGTCAACAGCAGCTGTATTAATTCACGCATAACGAGAGATAGTTCACGCCGGTTTTCCCGGTGGCGTGAAATAATGAATCGTCATAAATTTACGGCAGCAAACCATAACGAACAGTGTTGATGCGGATCAGTCGATCCGGCGGTCACGACAGGGGGTGTCATGAACCAGAACCAGCAGAA
The DNA here is from genome assembly GCA_019744975.1 of Burkholderiales bacterium. GTDB lineage: Bacteria > Pseudomonadota > Gammaproteobacteria > Burkholderiales > SG8-41. The sequence continues at coordinate 8,043 of JAIETP010000005.1, read as the reverse complement.
AAACAAAGCCGCTCAATGGGCCTTCACTATGCGGCGTACTGCTGCGGCCACCGCTGTCGCAGCCTGTTTCAGCGGCGTGATATTGATTGACGAAGTGCGGGCCAACCCGGTCAACCCGATGGTGGTGCACGGCACGGCGAGTTTCTCCACCGCCGGCAACATTCTCAACATCACCAACAGTCCCAACGCGATCATCAATTGGGGCTCGTTCTCCATCGGCGTCAATGAACTGACGCGCTTCATCCAGCAGTCGGGCAGCTCCGCGGTGCTGAATCGCGTGATCGGTCAGGACCCGTCGGCGATTCTCGGTGCGCTGCAATCGAATGGCCGCGTGTTCCTGATCAACCCCAACGGCATCGTCTTCGGCGCGAACGCGCAGATCAACGTTGCGGGCCTTGTCGCCTCGACGCTGAACCTGAGCAACGACGACTTCCTGAACAACCGCATGAAGTTCACCGACGGCGCCGGTGCCGGCAGCGTGGTGAATCAGGGCAGCATCAGCGGAGGCAGCGTCTACCTGATCGGCAAAGCCGTCAGCAACGACGGCCTGATCACAAGCCCGAACGGCGAGGTGATCCTTGCCGCGGGCAACAGCGTGGAACTGGTCAATCCGGGCACGCCCAATCTGCGTGTTGAAATCGTCGCGCCCGACAACGAAGCGAAGAACCTCGGCGCCATTACCGCGGATGCAGGTCGCATCGGCATCTACGCCGGTCTGGTCAACAACAGCGGCACACTGCGTGCCGACAGCGCGGTGGTTGAAGGCGGTCGCATCGTACTGAAAGCGAGCAAAAACGTGCATCTTGCCGCAGGAAGCCAGACTTCGGTCAGTGGCACCAGCGGCGGCAGGATCGACATCCAGGCGGGGGACACCACGATCGTTGAAGGCGACATCGCTGCAACCGGCAGCGCCGGGGCGGGCGGCACAGTCAAGGTGCTGGGCAATCTGGTCGGCCTGACTGGCCACGCCAACATCGATGCTTCAGGCGACACCCAGGGCGGCACGGTGCTGGTCGGTGGTGATTACCAGGGCAGGAATCCCGACGTGCAGAACGCCTTTCGCACTTATGTCGGACCCGATGTGACCATCCATGCCGATGCGATCACCGCGGGTGATGGCGGCAGGGTGATTGTGTGGGCGGATGATGCGACGCGTTCCTACGGCAATATTTCCGCAAGAGGTGGCGCACAAGGCGGCGATGGCGGATTTGTCGAAACGTCGGGCAAGGGTTATCTCGCCGTGACGCGGGCGCCGGACATATCGGCTCCGGCGGGACAGGGTGGAACCTGGCTGCTGGACCCACTGAACATCACGGTGACGAGTACCGATTTGAACATTCTGGATATTGATCCGGGAGCCGACGCCAATTTCCAGCCGACCGTCGGCTCGTCGACAATCGCGGCGTCAACCATCGTTGGCGCACTGAATAGTGGCAACGTGATTCTGGATACCAATGTTGCCGGAGCCGATGCGGGAAATATCATCATTGGCAGCGCCATCACGGCTGCGCCGGGGGTTACCCGGAGCCTGACCTTCAACGCGAACAACAACATCGACGTCAATGCGAGCATCACATCAACTTCGGGCGCGTTGAATATCGTGTTTAATCCCGGCGGCGCGGTGAATCTGGGCACGGTGACACTGGACGGCAACGGCGGCACCATCAATGCCGCCGGCAAAACCGTCAACCTGTCGGGGGGTACCGCCACGATCAATTCGGATTTCTCGATAGGGACACTGAACATGTCCGGTGGGGCCACGCTCACCGGCACGGGCAACACCACCGTCAACAGTGCCTTCAACTGGGATACCACCGCGTCTCTGGGCTTCCTGTCAGGCACGGGCATATTCACCACGACGGGCGCCTCGACGCTGTCGGGTGCCGGCACGAACTCGCACCGGCTAGAGGGCCGGGTCTGGAACAACACCGGCACGGCATCGCTGACCGGTGGACATTTTTCCCTCAACAGTGGTGCGACATTCAACAACAGCAATACCTTCAACGTCACCACATCGAGCGCGATCGGTGTCGATTCCACCGGCAGCGGTACGAACACCTTCAACAACTCCGGCACTGTCAACTGGAATACGCCGGGAACCGCCGGCATTTCAGTGCTCAACGCGTTCAACAATTCCGGCAGCGTGAACGTCAACGGCGGCACGATGAACATTGCCGTCGGTGGTACGGATACCAATGGTGTTTATGCCGTAACTTCCCCCGCGATTCTGCAGTTCAGCGCAGGCACGCGGGCACTTTCAGGTACATCCAACGTATCCGGCACCGGTCAGGCGCATTACACCGGCGGCACGGTGAACATCAACGGCGGCAGTTACGGCATCGGAAGTTCGGGGACGACCACGATCGCCGGCGGCACGCTGAATTTCAATAGCCCGGCGATGTTATCCGGCACGTTGAACCTGTCGGGCGGGACGCTGGGCGGAAGTGCGAACGTCGCGCTTGGTGGCTTGTTCAACTGGTCAGGCGGCACGGTCGGTGGCGCCGGGCAACTGACTACATCGAGTACTGCGACCACGAATATCACCGGTTTTGTCGCGCTGCCGGCGAGCAAGATATGGAACAACGGAGGCGCGGTGAACATCAGCGGTCAGGTCGATCTGGGTGACAGCGGGCCGGCGACGTTCAACAATCTCGCCGGGGGTGTTGTCAACATCACTACGCCGTCTACGATTAATTGGTCGTTCATCAGTACCCCGGGAGTGCAGGATGGTGTGATTGATAATGCGGGTACCTTCAACGTGAATAGTGGCGGCCTCACGTCGTGGGAAGCGCTTTACCGCCAGTCTGCCACCGGTGTATTGAACATTACCGGCCCGACTACCCTCTCCATGCAGAACGCGGATGTTCTCGCCGGCATCACCAATATCGGCGCGGGATCAACTCTCGTGCTGTCGGAAGTACATGGGGGCCTGAGAAAATTCAGTGGCGCCACCATCAATCAGATCGGCGCACTGACGCTCAATGTCCCCACCGTTCTCGAGAATACCGTGCTGTCCTACACCGGTGGCACCGGGGACTACACCATACCGGCCGCCAATCGTTCCTACCTTGGTAACATCGAGTACCGGGCATCGGGTAATCTGACGCTGGCCGCCGCACTCAGTACATCAACCGGCGGCAACATTGCCCTGGTTGCTGGTTCCAGCATTTTCATGAACACAAGTGCGGCTGGAGCCAGTGTCAGCGGCGCCGGAACCATCATGTTCACTGCCGGGGAGGACATCGTACACAGCACTGGGGCGCAACAAATCAACACCAGCAACGGTGCCATGCTGTTGCAGGCGGGCCGCGACATTCTGCATACGGGAACGGGCACCAGCCAGATCAACACGGGCAGCGGCGCCATGACGCTGATAGCCGGACGGGATATCATTCACGGCGCGGGTGCGAACCAGATCAATACTTCCTCCGGCGCGATGCGGTTGCAGGCGGCCCGCGACATTCTGCATACGGGATCGGGCACCGGCCAGATCAACACCAGCAGCGGCGCCATGACGCTGATAGCCGACGGGGATATCGTTCACGGCGCGGGTGCGAACCAGATCAATACTGCTTCCGGCACGATGCTGTTGCAGGCGGGCCGCGATATCACGCATGCCGCGACCAGCAATTTCAATACCGGCAGCGGCAGCATGATCATTAATGCCGGACGGGATTTTCTTGTAAGCAACAGCGGTTTTGTGAATACCGGCGGCGCGCAGATCATAACCGTCGGCAACGACCTGACGCTGACTTCTTCGGGGCGGATTAATACAAGCAGTGCCAGCAACCAGAATATCAATGTCGGCAATAACCTTACGCTTCTCAATGGCGCGGATATATATAAAAACAGCACGGCGGGCGCCCAAAATATCATGGTGGGAGGCAGTGCCTTGCTGTCCGGCGGCGGCAATCAGGCCGAGATTTTCTCGCTTGCCCCCCAGAATCTGTCGATCGCTGGCAACCTTGATTTGATGGGCGCAGGGATCATCGCCACCGGCTCTCCGCAGACCATCATTGTTGGCGGCAATGCTTCGCTGACCGGTACGACGCTCAACTCGGCCATCATGAATACTGTTGCTGCCCAGGCGATTTCCGTTGGCGGCGCGCTGACGCTGCAGGGCAGCATGGTTTCCAGCGGCACTGCCGGAATCTTTGGCGTCAATCAGGGCATCACGGTGGGCGGTAATGTGTCGTTGACTGGCGGTAGCGGCCCGAATGCTTTTGCCCGTATTTCAGGCTCGCCTGATGTGGGGAGTGCCGTTAATCCGGTGAAAGTCGGCGGTGTGATCCAGATGACCGCGGGCACGGGCGCGGGCGCTTCCGCGAGCATCGAGTCCACTTCGCCAACCAGCATTTACGTCCTCTTCCCCAACCTCGAGAGCGGCGGATATTTCGTCAACGGTGTTGAGGGCACGGTTTACGATGCCGCGACCGGCACCGGATTCATCGCCGGCGGCTCGCCGGCGGTACTCGGTAGCAGCCTGAAGGTGACCTACGGTGGCGGTGGTGTGGTGTTTGGCGGTGCAGCGCTGGAAGTGCCGACCCAGACGCTGATTGTTGCGCTGGGTGAATCGACCGAGCCGCCGGAGGCCGAAAAAGACAAGGATGTGTTCAAGGAAACCGAAGACGACAAGAAAAAAGACGCGCCGGTCTGCAAATAACGCCGGCGCCCGGTCATCGCAACCCCGGCCGCGGCCGGGGTTTCTTTTTGTGCGGAGATTCAGTTGCCGGTCGGGTTATTATCATCGCCGGAGGTTTGACCGCACCGGTCAAACAAGGGAGGAAACCATCATGCTGAAACAGACTGCGGTTGTGCTGGCTGTCGCGCTGGCGGGTTGTGCGCAGGCGCCGATTGCCCTGGAGAAAATGGGCTCGTTCCATGTTGGTGGCCGTGAAGTCGTGATTTCCGGGAAACCGGTCAGGGAGATCGTCTTTACGCCGGGTGGTGTTCCGGCCAAGGTCGATCCCAACGGCGTCTACCAGGTCGAGCAGATGTATGTGCAGTACTTCATTCCGCAAAACAAACGCGGCGCGCTGCCCTTGCTGTTGTGGCATGGCGGTGGTTTGTCCGGTGTCACCTACGAAACCACGCCCGACGGACGCGAGGGCTGGCTCAACTATTTCGTCAAACGCGGCTGGCCGGTGTTCAACTCCGACGCTGTCGAGCGTGGACGTTCCGGCTGGGCGATGTATCCCGACGTGTTCAAGGGCGAGCCGGTGTTCCTGACCAAGGAAAACCCCTTCGAGCGTTTTCGCATCGGCCAGGGCGCCGGTTCCTACAACAAGGATCCGGCAAAAATGAAACTGATGCCGGGCAGCCAGTTCCCGAAAGAGGGTTACGACAATTTCACCAAGCAGGGTGTGCCTCGCTGGACCACCACTGACGACGCCATTGTCGCGGCCTACACCGAACTGGTGGACAAGGTCTGCCCCTGCGCAATCGTCGTGCATTCGCAGTCCGGCAGTTTTGGTTTCAAGGTGGCGCAGGCGCGGCCGGACAAGGTCAAGGCGCTGGTGCTGGTCGAGCCGGCCGGCGTCGGCGATCGGAAGCAGGTGGAAAAACTGAAGAATGTGCCCATGCTCGCCATCTACGGCGATTACATCGAAGAGGATGCGCGCTGGCCGAAAATTCGCGCCAACGGCGTGGGTTTTCTCGCCGAGGCCGGCAAACACGGTGCGAAGTACGAAGTCATCGACCTGCCCAAGGCGGGTATCAAAGGCAACTCGCACATGATCATGATGGATCGCAACAGTGATCAGGTGGCCGGACTGATCCAGGACTGGCTGGTGAAGCAGGGGCTCTACCAATAATGGCCATACGCGTCGGTTTGTTTGTGACCTGCCTCGTCGATCTGATGCGCCCGCGCATCGGCTTCGCCGCGCTTGAGTTGCTGCAGGCCGCGGGTTGCGAAGTTGTCGTGCCTGAAGCCCAGACCTGCTGCGGCCAGCCCGGCTACAACTCCGGCGATCGCGCTTCAGCCGTCGCGCTGGCACGCAAGGTGGCGCGGGAATTCGCCGATTGTGAATATGTCGTCGTGCCCTCGGGTTCCTGCGCCGGCATGATGCGCACCCACTATCCCGATCTGCTGAACGCCGTGCCGGAAGCGGAGCGCGATGCATTGCGCGCGCTGGCAGAGCGCAGCTATGAACTCACCGATTTTCTGGTGAATGTTATGCGCTACACAGGCAAGTCAAAATCATCAATAAAATCATATACTTACCATGATTCCTGCTCCGGGCTGCGCGAACTCGGCATCAAACAACAGCCGCGTGCGCTGCTGGCGCAGGTCGAGGGCGCGGAACTGCGCGAGATGAATGAATGCGAACAGTGCTGCGGATTCGGCGGCACCTTCGCGATCAAGTACGGCGACATCTCCGCGCATATCGCTGAACGCAAGTGCGAGAACATCACCGCCAGCGGCGCCGATGCCGTGGTGCTCGGTGACTTGGGCTGCATGCTTAATATCGAAGGGCGGCTGCGCCGGCGCGGGGATGCAAAGACGCAGGTGCTGCATGTGGCGGAAGTGCTGGCGGGGAAAACCGGGGACCGGTGATTCTTGCAGGTTGGGCCATTGCTTGCCCTACGCTTACTTGCGGCGGTTGTCAGCGGCGCGGCGCGGTTTTACAAGTTCCAGGACCTCGGCTGAAACCTGGGGAAGATGCTCAAAGCCGGGTTTGGCAAACAGATATCCCTGAAACAGGGCGACGCCTTCATCCTGCAGGGCCAGACACTCCCCCTGGGATTCAATGCCTTCGGCGATAACCTCCATCTTGAGTTCGCGGCAGGTCGCCATAATGCCATGCACGATTGCGCGCCGTACGCGGTCTTTGTCGATGTTGCGCGTCAATGCCATGTCGAGCTTGATGTAGTCGGGTTGAAATTCCGCAAGCAGATTGAGTCCGGAATATCCCGCACCAAAATCATCAATGGCGGTCTTGAAGCCGATGCGTTTGTATTCCTGAAAAATATTGGTCAGGTGGGAGTGGTCGCCGACACGCTCGCCCTCGGTCACCTCGAACATCAGGCGATCGGTTGAGAAATTAAGTTCCTCCGCGGCTTCCAGCGTGGCGCGTATGCAGGTTTCCGGCCGGTAGATGGCGTTGGGCAGGAAGTTGATGCTCAAAACCCCCTTTAGTCCCAGTTTTGCGGCGAGCCCGATCGCTTTGACCCGGCAGGCCTGATCGAACTGGTAGCGGTTGCTGTCGTTCACCTTGCCGAGGATGACGCCGGCCCCTTCCTGGTTGGGGCCGCGTACCAGGGCCTCGTAGCCGAAGATGCCGCCGGTTGATACATCGACGAACGGTTGAAAAGCCATCGTGAAATCAAAGTCGAGGCCCGCGCCTTCGCGGCACTCTTTGCAGGACAGTGATTTGAAGTTCTTCTCGTTCATGATCCGGATCATCCTCGTTCAAAGTGACTCAGCACTTCGGCGTATTTTTTTCCGATTATTGTTATGCCTGTATTTAGTATAGATGATTAAAAAGCCCTCGCTCAAGCCTCGACATTCCCTTCGCGGGCAAGTTCGGCGACATCTTCGCGCGCACCGCCGGCGGCCGTGCTGGCGGGGTAAACCAAAGCTCGCTGAGCCACAGCCTTGGTGATTATTTTGTTTTCGGCGTCCAGCGGTAGGCCCTGGCGCAGGCACCGCCCATCAGCATCGCGCGTTCGCTGTCGCTGAGTTTGTCGGTCATGCGGAAGGGCTCCACCGCCTGATCGTAATTGACCACGGCAAAGGCGCGCGTCCAGTCCGTACCCCACAGGCAGCGCTCGAATCCCCAGGCGTCGAACACGCGCGCCAGCGGATCCCAGATATCGGGGAAGGGGTAGGGTTTCTGCGACAGTGTGCAGGCGCCGCTGACCTTGATCACCAGGTTCGGGCGTTTCGCCAGTGCCAGCACCTTGGGCAGGTCGGCCCAGGGTTGCGCGGCCAGCGCGGCCGGTTCATGCGGCTGCAGGATGCCCAGATCGTAATTGACCACGGCAAAGGCGCGCGTCCAGTCCGTACCCCACAGGCAGCGCTCGAATCCCCAGGCGTCGAAC
>JAIETP010000013.1 GCA_019744975.1 Burkholderiales bacterium | reverse complement strand
GCCCGCGACAGCCAAAGCCATCAAATTTTTCTTCATGCTTCATTCTCCCTGAAGATTTTCATTGTGTTTACCGAAACTTCGTTTGAAAAAATTTCAACGACCCCCATTTTAACTACCGCCCTCTCATTGGTGACGGGCAGGTAGCATCTTCTCAGTCCGCGCCTCGTATTCACAACCATATTAGAGACTTATTACCATTTCCGGAGATTGATTGTTGCTTAAACGCAACACCGCCTTGAGGATGGACTTAATCATTGATAATTTAGTAAAATCAATAGGTTAAGCTCATACCTATCGTTAGTTTTCTATCGGTAACACACTTAACAGTTTGTTGAAATTCGCCGCGAATTCATGGAATTGATGTCGTGGTTTGTAGTCGAAGCATCGTAGCGAGTTTCGAGGGGGCGACGATGCGTGGAACCGATGTTACACAGGAGAGCATGTTCAGTTACCTCACGCTGGAGGATTACGTTCCGCAGGAGCATCCCCTGCGACCGATCCGCGAAATCGTGAACGCGGCGCTGCGTGAGATGGACGAGATCTTTGCGGCGATGTACGCGGACTCGGGGCGCGATTCGACGCCACCGGAGCAGTTGCTGCGGGGATTGATCCTGCAGTCGCTCTACGGGCTGAGGAGCGAGCGGTTGTTGTGCGAGCAACTGGGCTACAACATGCTGTTTCGCTGGTTCGTCGGTTTGGGCGTGGAGAAGCAGCCCTGGGATCACTCGACCTACACGAAGAACCGCGACCGGCTGATCGAGCATGAGGTGATTCGCGAGTTGTTCTCCCGAGTGCTGGATCAGGCCAGGGCGAAGGGGCTGCTCAGTTCGGAGCCCTTCTCGGTGGATGGGACGCTCGTTCGCGCTTGGGCCTCGCACAAGAGTTTCGTGTCGAAGGACGGTGCGCCGCCGCCAAGCGCGGGCAGTCGCAGCAATCCGGAAGTGGACTTCAAGGGTCAGAAGCGGACCAACGATACGCACCAGAGCAAGACCGACCCGGATGCCAAGCTCGCGACCAAGTCCGCGAAGGCTGGCGCAATACCTGCCTACATGGGCCACGTGCTCATCGAGAACCGCAACGGCCTGGTGGTCGATACGCGATTGACTCAGGCCAACGGCACTGCCGAGCGCGAGGCGGCGATCGAGATGCTGGTCGAGTTGCCAGGCGAGGCGCGCAAGACCGTCGGCGCGGACAAAGCCTACGATAGCGAAGCCTTTGTCAAAGGCTGTCGCAAGATCAACGTCACGCCGCACGTGGCGCAGAACACCTCCGGTCGATCGAGCCGCATCGATGGGCGCACGACGCGCCACACCGGATATCAGATCAGTCAGTTCGCCCGCAAGCTCATCGAGACCGTGTTTGGTGATGCCAAGCAGCACGGCATCCTGCGTCAGGTGAAGCTGCGTGGTCTGGCCAAGGTCGAATGGCTCTTCACGCTTGCGGCGACGGTGGTGAATCTGCGTCGGCTGCCGAAGCTTCTTGCACCGGAACCGAGTGGATAGACGGGAGAGGTGCGTGCAGCGAGAGCAAAATGAACGCAAACGACCCTGATCGAGGGTCACAGGGAGCAGTTCCCGGGATCCGATCACGCCATCTCGCCGATTCGACATCGCTGAACTCATGAAAAACGTTCGAACTTCAACAAACTGTTAGGGCCTGTCAGCCATCATTTCATGATTGCAACGGCGAAACGAGACATGGGCTCGCGCGCAGGCCGATACAATACAAAAATCCAAGGCCTCGAAAGATCCGCAATGATCCACATTTACATAGGCTACGATGGCCGTGAATCCGTAGCCTGCAACGTGCTGACGCACAGCATCCATGCTCGGGCCTCATGCCCGGTATCGGTAACGCCCGTCATGCTGTCGCAACTGCAGGGGATTTTTCAGCGTGAACGGCATGCGCTGCAATCCTCGGACTTTTCGTTTTCGCGTTTCCTGACGCCGTATCTTGCGGATTACACCGGCTGGTCGCTGTTCATGGATTGCGACATGCTGATGCTCGACGATGTCGAAAAACTCTGGGCGCTGCGCGACGAGCGTTACGCGGTGATGGTGGTCAAACACCAGCACGTACCGAAAGAAGATCGCAAGTTTCTAAACGAACCTCAGACCAAATACGAAAAGAAAAATTGGTCCAGCGTAATGCTTTTCAACAATGCTCGATGCCGTGTGCTGACACCGCAATACGTGAACACGGCGTCGGGACTCGAACTGCACCAGTTCAAATGGCTGTCAGCCGACAGCCTGATCGGCGCATTGCCGTCACGGTGGAATCATCTCGTCGGCTATGACGCGCCGCGCGCCGATGCTGCGCTGGTGCATTACACGCTGGGCGGTCCGTATTTCAGCGAATACCGCGACTGCGAATATTCAAAGGAATGGTTTGCCGAGCGCGACGCCATGCTGCACGCGGGCAAGACGCCGCTGCGCTGACGTACGGCGACGCCGTACCGGAAAATTCAAATCCCCAGCGCTTTGAGCTGTTTCTCGGGATAACGCGTGCCTGCCGTGACACCCGGCGCAAATGCAGCAGCCAGTCCCGCGATTTCGGCCTCGCTCAACTGCAGCTCTGCGGCTGCGCAATTTTCTTCTATGTATTTGCGCTGTTTGGTGCCGGGAATCGGCACAATGTCCGGGCCCTGCGCCAGCAACCAGGCCAGTGCCACCTGCGATGGCGTCGCTTTGTGAGCGCTCGCTACCGCTTCGAGATGCTTTAGTAAGTTATTGTTTTTATTGATATTTTCCGGCAAGAATCGCGGGTGTTCACGGCGCCGGTCTTTGGCAATCAGTGCGTCAACACTCTTGATTGTGGCGGTCAAAAAGCCGCGGCCCAGCGGCGCGTACGCCATGTAACTGATGCCCAGTTCGCGGCAGGCCGGCAGGATATCGGTCTCGACATCACGGCTCCACAGCGAATATTCGGTTTCAACGGCAACAATCGGATGCACCTGGTGCGCGCGGCGGATGGTCTGAGCGCCCGCCTCGGACAGTGCGAGAAAACGCACCTTGCCCTGCTCGACAAGCCGCTTCATCGCGCCGACGGTGTCTTCGATCGGCACGGCGGCGTCAACACGATGCAGGCCGTAAATATCGATGACGTCGACACCCAGCCGCTTCAGACTGGCGTCGCAGGCCTGCGGCACATAATCAGGATGGCCGCCGCTCAACGCCGGCGCATCTCCGCCACCGCGCGCAGCAAGGCCGAGATTGCCGAATTTGGTCGCGATCAACACCTGGTTGCGCCGGCCCTTGATCGCCCGCGCAATCAATGACTCGTTGATGCCGCTGCCGTACGCATCCGATGTCACCAACAGATTGCAGCCAAGTTCGATCGCGCGGTGCATGGTGGCGATTGATTCCGCATCATCCGGTTCGCCGTAACTGATCGACATGCCCATGCAGCCGAGGCCCAGCGCCGGCACTTCGGGTCAGTCGCGGCCGAGTCTGCGTTTCTGCATTACGTTTCCTCCTCGCGATTACCGGCGCGTTGCCGGGGGGTGCTGAAAAAAAGACGGCGCGCATGACGCGCGCCGGCCTTAATAACGCCTGGCTGCCTGTTATTTTGCGTAGCTGACGGTCAGATCACCGACGCCGTCAACATGACCTTCCAGCTTGTCGCCGGGTTTGATCGGACCAACGCCCGCCGGTGTACCCGACATGATGATGTCGCCGGGACGCAGGGTAATCAGCTGCGACAGGTAGGCGATGGTGTCCGGAACGTTCCAGATCAGTTCGGACAGATCACCCTTCTGCTTCAATTCACCGTTGACCTTCAGCCAGATTGCGCCCTTGGCCGGATGTCCGACCATGGCCACGGTTTTAAGCGCAGTGCAGGGTGCGGAATTGTCGAAGGCTTTACCCATCTCCCAGGGCCGGCCCATTTTTTTGGCTTCGCCCTGCAGGTCGCGACGGGTCATGTCGAGACCGACGCCGTAGCCAAACACGTGGTCGAGCGCTTTTTCCGCCGGAATATTCGAGCCGCCCTTGCCGATGGCGACGATCATTTCGATTTCGTGGTGCACGTCCTTGGTCATCTGCGGATAGGGAATGGTCGCGCCGTTAGGCACGATGGCATCGGCCGGCTTCATGAAAAAAAACGGCGGCTCGCGATCCGGATCATGGCCCATTTCACGGGCGTGTTCGGCGTAGTTGCGGCCGACGCAGTAAATGCGCCCGACTGGAAAGGCCTTGTTGCTCTCGACTACGGGCAGCGTGACAACGCCGTGGAAATCAATGGCATAACTCATCTTTTTTTCCTTTGGGGGGACTGCGGCTAAAATGAAATCTGTGGCTGTCTTGGCTTAATTCGGGGCTTAACTCAAGACGGACTTGACCACCCTGCGCAACAAACCTTGCGGCTCGTTCCCGGCATCCGGCTCGGTGTGCGCCGGGTTGCCGGGCTTGGCTTCGACCACGATCCAGAAACCCTGCGGCATGCGCTGGAAAAATGCCAGGTCGAAACGCTCCATGAATCTGGGCAGCCACCAGGAAGGCGGCTGCTGGATCAGATGCGCATTGCGTCCGTCTGACAGCACCTTGACCGCCGGGCCGGTATGCACGGTAAATACGCCATGGCCGGCGGTGACGCGCTGCAGATCATCCAGCACGTTGTCGATCCGTTCGGGCTCGATATGCTCCAGCACATCAATGCAGGCGACGAAGGGGGCCGGGTGCGGGACGGCAGCCCATTCCGGGCGCGCCGGGTCATAGTGCCGGATCTGCGGCGGACTCTGCATCAGCGTCTTCAGCGTTTCGCCCAGGCGGCCCTTGCCGGCGCCGTAATCCAGTAATTCTGCAGGGCGCACCTGTTCAAGCACCTGCGCCACAATGGGCGCGTACTGGACGGAAGCCACGCCGTAGTTGGGGTTCCGGTGCAGTTCTTCCTGCATCTTGCGGTATTCTTCGGAAATCAATTCGGTCATGTCGGCAGTCCTTTGGCCCCGCTTTTTTGATCAAATCAGTTCGTTTAACTGACCCAGACGGGGAACACGGGAGTTTAAAGAACCCGGCGCCCTTGTTCAAATCAGGATTTCAAGGCCTGAATTTCCATTGGATGCCCCCGTTACTTTAGGCGCGCTGTTTGTCAGCAGCTTTCTGGCCGCCACCCTGCTGCCGGGGGGGTCGGAAGCCGTGCTGTTTGGCGTGCTGAAACTGCATCCCGACCAGTTCTGGGCCGCGCTGGCCGTCGCCACCCTCGGCAATACGCTGGGCGGCCTGTCTTCCTACCTGATCGGCCGCCTGATACCTCCCGGCAAACCGCTCAAAGGCCTAGCTGCCGTGCAGCGCTGGGGCAGCCCGGCCCTGCTGCTGTCCTGGGTGCCGCTGCTGGGCGACCCGCTGTGCGTGGCGGCGGGCTGGCTGCGGCTCAATGCCTGGTGGTGCGCCTTGTTCATCGCGGCGGGCAAATTTGCCCGCTACTGGGTCATCGCCGAACTCACCGTTTAATACCGGCATTGCTGCATTGCGCTAATATCCTGTTCCCGCAAGGTTCCGGTCGCCGCGCGCAGCGTACACCACCGTTTTTCGCTCATCACTCATCACTCAACACTCCGCATTGCTCCCATGACCGCCCGCCTCCGGGAAATACCCTACAACTACACCTCGTTCTCCGACCGCGAGATTGTCATCCGATTGCTCGGTGCCTCACGCTGGGACCTGCTCAACGAACTGCGCGCGCAACGCCGCACCGGGCGCTCGGCAAAAATGCTCTACGAAGTACTCGGCGACATGTGGGTGGTCAAGCGCAACCCGTACATCGAGGACGACCTGCTCGGCAACCGCAAACGCCGCGCCGCACTGATTGCCGGCATGCGCAGCCGCCTCGCCGGGATCGAAGCCCGGCGTGAAAACCCGGACCAGCGCGTCGCCGAACTGCTGAGCGCTGCGCAGACAGCAGTCGATGATTTCGAAGCGGAGTTCGAAGCAACGTTGGCCCTGCGCCGCCGCACGCTGGCACGTCTGACGCGCGCGACACACCGCGACAATGTGCAATTCGACGGCCTGGCGCGGGTATCACATGTCACCGATGCCACCGACTGGCGCATTGAATATCCCTTCGTCGTCATCAACCCGGATAATGGGGACGAGGTTGCAGCCATTGTCGCCGCCTGCATCGAACTCGGCCTGACCATCATTCCGCGCGGCGGCGGCACCGGCTACACCGGTGGCGCCATTCCGCTGACCCGTCTTTCGGCGGTGATCAACACCGAAAAACTCGACACGCTGGCCGCCATCACACAGGTCACCCTGCCCGGCGTCGAAAAACCGGTGTCTGTCGTGCGCTGCGGCGCCGGCGTGGTCACACGCCGCGCAATGGATGCCGCGGAAGCCGCCGGGCTGGTGTTCGCCTGTGATCCGACTTCAGCCGATGCCTCCTGCATCGGCGGCAACGTGGCAATGAATGCCGGCGGCAAAAAAGCCGTGTTGTGGGGCACCGCGCTCGACAATCTGGCGTCGTGGAAAATGGTGACTCCGGACGCGCAATGGATGCTGGTCGAGCGGCTTGATCACAATCTCGGCAAGATCCATGACATCGCCATCGCCCGGTTTCGTATCACGCGTTATGCCCGTGACGGCAAAACAGCGGATGGTGTCGCGGAAATCCTCGAAATTCCCGGCTCGACCTTCCGCAAACGCGGCCTCGGCAAGGATGTCACCGACAAGGTGCTGGGCGGGCTGCCCGGCATCCAGAAAGAGGGCTGCGACGGCATCATCACCGAAGCCACTTTTGTGCTGCACCGCATGCCGCCGGCGATGCGCACGGTATGCCTGGAGTTTTTCAGCGCGGTAAGTGCAGCCGTGCCGTCCATCGTCGAAATCAAGCGTTACCTCGACGGCAATCCCGACGCCATCCTCGCCGGCCTGGAACACCTCGACGAGCGTTATGTGAAAGCGGTGGGTTATGCCACCAAGTCACGCCGCGCCGGCCGCCCGAAAATGGTGCTGGTCGGCGACATCGTCGGTGAAAACGAGGACGCGGTCGCCGCGGCCGCATCACAAGTGGTGCGACTGGCCAATGCGCGCGGCGCCGAGGGTTTCATCGCCGCCTCGGCCGAAGCACGCAAGACCTTCTGGCTGGATCGCGCGCGTACCGCGGCGATCGCCCGCCACACCAATGCCTTCAAGATCAACGAGGACGTGGTGATTCCGCTGGAGCGGCTCGGTGATTATTCCGACGGTATTGAACGCATCAACATCGAACTGTCGATCCGCAACAAACTGTGCATCCTCGACGCGGTTGCCGCAGCGATCGGCGGCGAATTGCCAGTGATACAACAGGAGGCCGGCGTGTCCGCGATCGAAGTCATCGGCGATCGCGTCGAGCGTGCCCGTACCGTGATTGCAGAAGCGCACAATCGGTGGCGGTGGCTGCTCGAACACATCGACACCCCGCTGGCAGCCCTGCGTGAAAAGCAGGGCGGATCATGGAGTTTTTACGCCTCACGCCTCACGCCTCACCTCTCACCTCCTTCATCACTTTCACTTTTTAACGCGCTGCAGGATCACACCGTGCGCGTATCGTGGAAAGATGAGGTGCGCGCACATCTCGCCGACATTTTCAGCGGCCGGCCTTTCACAAAAGTGCTGGAGGCCATCGACGCCGCGCACCACCAGGCCCTGCGCGGACGCGTGTTTGTCGCATTGCACATGCACGCCGGCGACGGCAACGTACATACCAACATACCCGTCAATTCCGACAATTACACCATGCTGCAGGAGGCCACAGATGCCGTGGCGCGCATCATGCGACTGGCCGAATCACTGGAGGGCGTGATTTCCGGCGAACACGGCATCGGCATCACCAAACTCGAATTCCTGCCGGCGGAACGGGTCGCGGCATTCCAGGGTTACAAGGACAAGGTCGACCCGCAGGGCCGTTTCAACAAGGGCAAACTTTTGCCCGGCGCCGATCTGCGCAACGCCTACACGCCGAGTTTTTCACTGCTCGGCGCGGAAAGCCTGATCCTGGAGCACTCCGACGTCGGCGCCATCGCCGATTCAATCAAGGACTGCCTGCGCTGCGGCAAATGCAAACCGGTGTGCGCAACCCATGTGCCGCGCGCCAACCTGCTCTACAGTCCGCGCAACAAGATTCTCGCCACCAGCCTGCTGATCGAAGCCTTTCTCTACGAAGAGCAAACCCGACGCGGCATTTCTCTGGAGCATTTTGACGAGTTCAGCGATGTCGCCGACCACTGCACGGTGTGCCACAAGTGCCTGAATCCCTGTCCGGTGGACATTGATTTTGGCGACGTGTCCGTGGTCATGCGCAATTTTCTCCGTCAGCGCGGCAAAAAACGTTTCAACGCCGGCGCGAAGGCTTCGATGTTTTTCCTCAATGCTACCGACCCGCGTACCATCAACATCACGCGCAAGCTGATGATCGACTGGGGATTCAAAGTACAACGCATCGCCTACAGTGCCGCCAAGGCACTCGGTCTGGCCGGCCAGCAGACGCGCCGCCCGCCGGCGACCACAGGCCAGCCGCGGATACGCACACAAGTCATCCACTTCATCAACAAACCAATGCCCGGCAAACTGCCGAAAAAAGCGTCGCGCGCTCTGCTCGACATTGAAGACGCGCGCATGGTGCCGGTGATTCGTGATGCAGCCAAGGTCACTGAGGATTCGGACGCGGTGTTCTATTTCCCCGGCTGCGGCTCCGAGCGGTTGTTCAGCCAGGTCGGACTTGCCACACAGGCGATGTTGTTCGACCTCGGCGTGCAGACCGTGCTGCCGCCCGGCTACCTCTGCTGCGGCTACCCGCAGACCGCCGCCGGCGAAGAAGCCAAAGGCCAGGCCATCACCACCGCCAACCGCGTGCTGTTCCACCGTGTCGCCCACACGCTGAATTATCTCGACATCAAAACCGTGATCGTGTCCTGCGGCACCTGCATGGACCAGTTGCAAAAATATGAATTCGAGAAAATTTTCCCCGGCTGCCGGCTGCTCGACATCCACGAATACCTGCTTGAGCGCGGCGTCAAGCTAGAGGGCATTACCGGCACACGTTACATGTACCACGATCCCTGCCACTCACCGATGAAAACCCATGCGCCACTCAAAGTGGTCAACACGCTGATGGCCGCGCCGGTGGCGCAGAGCGAGCGCTGCTGCGGCGAATCCGGGACTCTGGCTGTGACACGGCCCGACATCTCGACGCAGGTACGTTTCCGCAAGGAGGAAGAACTGCGGCGCGGCGCGGCGCAATTGCGCGGCAACGATGCAGGAGCCCCGATAAAAATACTGACCTCCTGCCCCTCGTGCCTGCAGGGTCTGGCGCGCTACAATCAGGACGCGGACATCGAAGCGGACTACATCGTCGTCGAAATGGCGCGCCATCTGCTTGGCGCAAGCTGGATGGAGGACTACGTGAACAAAGCAAACAACGGCGGCATTGAGCGGGTGCTGCTGTAATGCGTGTGAATTGGCACACGGCGCAGGCGATAAATGACGCGTGCTGTCGTGGATTGGCGACATGTGACATATTCACTTGCGACCCTTTTGTTTCAATCGGAATAATGCGTACCCCATCAGAACGGGATACGCCATGGCCACCGTCTTGAGCGCCACACCAGGACTTCTCAAAATTGCCAATCTCCCGGGAACGGAAACGTTTCTCGCGCAGATGGCCGCCGCGTTGCCCGCGCAACGCCAGGCACAGCTGCTGACCCAGCTGAAACTGCTGGTCGATGCCCGGGTTCCCGGAGGCGAGCGCCTGAAGATTCTCGAAACACTGCGCGTCACCATCCTCGAAACCCAGCACACGCGCAGCCGGGAATACTGGGGCCAGCCGGTGCCATTCGACCCGGACACCAGGGAAATTTTTGAACGCAGTGTCGCGTTGTGGCGGGCACTGGCAGATGGTTACGAATCACTGATTGCCGACATGGCCGGTTCGGCGCCGGAACTGGCTGAACACGCCGATCTGGTCTGTTATCGCGCGCTGCGCTGCACGGGGTTTGCGATGACCGCGCACAATCGCGCCTATCACGCGGTACCCGGCGCACTGTGGGAACAACTGCATCGACTCTATGCTTTTGCCGAAAGCGCGGAGGTCACCGACATCCCGGTCAGCGAGGGCGAAGGTCAGAGCACGGTCAACCTGGCCTATCTGCAAATCGTGCTTGCCCAGCGTGCCAACCCGGATTCCCTGTCGCTGCTGCAGATGGGCGCCGTGGACCGGGCACTGGCGCAATGGGTTGCGCTGGGCAGTCTGTCCAAAAACCCCGTGGCCACCAACCGGGAAATGGCGTTGGCCGTGGATCTCGGCTCAGCGCAGGGTGCGCGCCGCCTGAAAAACCTCTCCGGCGACAACCTGAGATATCTCGACATCGAAAAAATCGGAACCCAGTTGCGGCAAACCGCGATTGCCCTCAAAACGCAAAGCCCGGACAAGCTCGGTCTCGGCATGGTGCCTCGGGAAATTTGCGAAAAGCTGATACTCAGCCTGCATACAGCCTGGCTGGCACCCGGCACGGGCCGGGGTGAAGAACGCAAAACTGCCGGATTCAACGTGCTGATGTCGGGCACCATCGCGGCCATGCATTTCAATATCAGCGGCAAACCGTTCGCGCCGCCGGACGCCGGCCTGTCATCAAGGGCACGTTTCGAGATGGCGGGCTTTGAGCGGGTTGACGGTCCCACGGTGGGTGAGGCATCCGTGCGCAGCCGTACGCTGGAAACCTGGACTGTCGTCAACCAGAGCCCCGCCGGCATCCTCGGCAAATGCAACAATCCGTCCAATACAACGCGACTTACGCACAATCAGTTGCTGGGCCTGGTTGCCCCCAACGGCAAAACCTTCCTCGGCGTCGCACAACGTCTGGTCATCGAAACCGACGGCTCGACCCTGCTCGGTTTCCAGTTGCTGCGCACCAAGGCTCATGCCGTCGCCGCACGGATATCAAACATCGACAAACCCTATGACCGCGCGCTGCTGCTCGACGGGGGCTCGGTCAATGAACCGGCATCCATCGTGGTCAGTCCCGGCACCTACGCACCCAGCCGCATACTCGACATGTTCGAAGACGGCAGGCCGCGCCCGATCCGTCTCACCGCCCTGCTCGACAGTGGCTCCAATTTCGAGCGCGCAACCTTCACTGCCGCTTGAGCGGGCCGCGGCTCGCACAAGCGCCGCCGGCACCGATTTTTTCTCGCCGGACTACGTCAGTGCACGCGCCCGTTTCCGCGCGGCGGCGCTGCGTGCCGGTGCCGCCCTCGACGCGCTGCCGCTGGCCGCGCGGGGTCCGCATGACGAGTCCCTGACCATCGATTTTGCCTGGCTGGGCACCCGCCGGCCGCGGCGAGTCATGCTGCATATCAGCGGTGTGCATGGCACCGAGGCTTTTGCCGGATCGGCGGTGCAACTGGCTTTGCTCGCCGCCCCTCCGCCTTTGCCGGCTGACGGCGCGCTGATCCTTGTTCATGTGCTCAATCCGTACGGCATGGCATGGCTGCGCCGTGCAAACGAACACAACGTCGACCTCAACCGCAATTTTCACCTCGACAACGGCATCTGGACCGGAGCGCCGCCACTCTATAAACGCCTCGATGCCCTGCTCAATCCCGCATCGCCGCCCGCGCGTGATGCGTTTGCATTGCGCCTGGCTGCGGCCGGACTGCGCCATGGCGTGCGCGCGGTGCGCCAGGCCATCGCCCACGGTCAGCACCGTTATCCGCGCGGACTTTTTTACGGCGGCGCGGAGTTGCAGCCCGGACCGCGCCTGTTCATCGACTGGCTGCAGGCGCAGCTGGGTTCCGCCGAGGCGGTTTTCGCCATCGACCTGCACACGGGGCTTGGCCCGCATGCCGGAGACACGCTGATGGTCGAACCCGGTGTCGGCACGGCGCCACTGCCGGTGCTGAGCCGCGCGCTGCAACGTCCTATCACCGGTGGCGTCATGGCCCCCTCCGCCTACACGGTGCGCGGCAGCCTGGGTGGAGCGCTGCCGCGCCTGTTGCCCGATGTCCGTGTCGAATTTGTGCTGCAGGAAATCGGCACCTGGTCGACGCTGCGCGTACTTCACGCATTACGCGAGGAAAACCGCTGCCATCTCCACGGCAATGGCGGCCCCGACCACCCCGCAAAACAACGCTTGCGCGAAGCCTTGTGCCCGGCTTCACCAGCATGGCGCGAAGCGGCGGTCGCGCACGGTTGCGATCTGGTTTATCGTGCCGCCGGCTGGCTGTTCAGGGGAAACACTGCATGAACTGCGAATTGTGCACAAAACCGGGCGGCACCGTGTTATGGCAGGACAGGCGTTGCCGCGTCGTGCAGGTAGAGGAGCCGGGTTATCCGGGATTCTGCCGCGTGATCTGGAACACCCATGTCCGTGAAATGAGCGACCTTGGTGCTGCGGACCGTGAACATTGCATGCACGTCGTGTTCACCGCGGAGCGGATACTGCGCGCCGCCATGCATCCGGACAAGATCAACATCGCCAGCCTGGGCAACATGGTTGCGCACCTGCACTGGCATATCATCCCGCGTTTTGGCGACGACCCTCACTTCCCGCAACCGATCTGGGGCGTGCGTCAGCGACCGGGGGTTGCAGCGCGGCATGGGGCGGACCCGGCGGAGCTTGGGCTGGCGTTCGCTGCGGAGTTAAAAACAACGGGGTAATCCCCGCCGCAACAGATCAGGCCGAGCGCAACTCGGCAGGCACGGCAACCGGGCTGCGGACAATCATGCGGGTGGCGGGAAACACCACGCTGAAGCAACTGCCGCGCCCGGTCTCGCTGGTCACTTCAAGTTTCGCCGCGTGGCGGTTGACCACATGTTTGACGATCGCCAGACCCAGGCCGGTGCCGCCGGTTTCCCGCGAACGGCCACGATCCACCCGGTAAAAACGTTCGGTGAGTCGCGGCAGATGCTGCGGCTCGATGCCGATGCCGGTGTCGCGCACCGCAAACACCGCACCACCATCGGCGTCTGCTTTCCATGACAAACGGACTTCGCCGCCGTCCGGGGTATAACGGATGGCATTGCTGACCAGATTGCCGAAAGCGCTGCGCAACTCGTCTTCGGCGCCACTGACCCATGCCGCGCTCTCCAGCAGCAGCGTCACCTTGTGGCGCCCGGCCGAAAGCGCCAGCGCATCGTGATACAAGCCGCGCGCGATATCCGGCACATTGACCGGCTCCTCGCGCGCCGGATAACCGGCGGACTCGAGCCGTGACAGTGTCAGCAGATCCTCGACCAGGCTTTGCATGCGTTTCGCCTGCTCGCTCATCATCGGCACCGAGCGGCGTATCAGTTCCGGGTTCGGCGTTTCCATGTCGGAGATGGTTTCGAGAAAGCCGCCGATCACCGTCAGCGGCGTGCGCAGCTCGTGAGACACATTGGCGACAAAATCGCGGCGCATGGTCTCGACGCGCTCCCGGTCGGTGACATCGCGACTGATGATCAGCTTGCGGTTGGCTTCGTAGGGCACGATCAGCACCGACAGGATCAGGTCACCGCCGCGTGCGCTGCGCAGCGTCAGCGGCTCGGCATACCCTTCGACATCCAGCACCTCGGCGAACTGCGGTTGCCGCACCAGATGAGTCACCAACTGCCCGGCGTCACGTGCTGCGTCCAGCCCGAAATGCAGTTCGGCCTTGGGATTGCACCACTCGATCTGATTGGCGCCGTCGACGATGACCAATCCGTCGGGCATCGCCATCCCGGCCTGGCGAAAATCCTGCAATGTGGCGCTCAACCGGGATTCGCTGCGCCGCTGGCGGCGCAGCAGGTGATAAAACGCGGCAAACACGTCTTCCCACGGCCCTGAACTTTCAGGCAGGGCCTCGGGCCGCGGATCCGCCAGCCACGTTGACAGCTGCGCGAGGTGCCGCAGGTGCTGCAGCAGCATGATCAGCAGCAAGGCGGCAAACAAAGAAAGGGCTGCCATGTCGCCGGCAATCGGCCAGACCAGCAGGCTCAAACCTGCTGCCGCCGCAAGGCGCCATGCTGCCTGGAGCCAGATAGTATTCAACCGTACATCCTCTTGAACACTGATTATCGCACGGCGTATTGCACGAAGATTCGCGCCGGATTCGCCCGCTCAACGCTTCAGATTCAATGTATCGAGAAGCGGTACCCCGAACTGCGCACGGTCTGGATCAGTGCATCGTGGCTGGTCGGTTCCAGCGCCTTGCGCAGGCGCCGGATATGCACATCCACCGTGCGTTCCTCGACGAATACGTGGTCGCCCCATACCTGGTCCAGCAACTGCACCCGGGTGTAGACGCGTTCGGCGTGGGTCATGAAAAAATGCAGCAGGCGGAATTCCGTTGGACCGAGCAGCAAGGGCGTGCCGTTGCCGGTCACGCGATGGCTCGCCGGATCCAGCAGCAATCCACCCGCCTCGATGGCATCATCGGTTGCCTGCGGTGAGCGCCGCCGCAACACCGCCTTGACGCGCGCATTGAGTTCCCGCGGCGAAAACGGCTTGGTGATGTAATCGTCGGCGCCGGTTTCGAGACCCGCCAGTTTGTCCTGCTCTTCCGCCCGCGCCGTCAGCATGATCAGCGGCACGGTCTGGGTGCGTTTGTCGCTGCGCAGGCGGCGCGCGAACTCGACCCCGGTGATGCCGGGCAGCATCCAGTCGAGCACGATCAGGTCCGGCAATTCTTCGCGCACCATGCGCAGCGCCTGTTCGGCGGATTCGGCGCGCAATGCGCGGTGTCCCGCCAGCTCCAGGTTGCAGGCCACCAGCTCCTGTATCGCCGGCTCATCCTCTACTACCAGTATCGTTGCGGCCACGGACACTCCATGCGGGTTTTCATTCAGTGGATATTATGACCCTGTTGTTACAGCCATATGACAACACAACCATGAGCATGTCCAAGCTGCTGCATTTAAAGTGGTTTTCACCCGCTCACCGCCCTCGGTTATGATGTTGCACTCTCCGCTCCCGGAACAACCCGACATGGCTGGACTCAGCAAAAACGTGCCGCAACCCACCGAAATCACCCTGCACCAGGCCACGCGCGCACTGGAAATTTCCTTTGCCGATGGCAAAACCTTCCGCCTGCCCTGCGAATTCCTGCGCGTTTATTCGCCTTCCGCCGAAGTGCGCGGCCATGGCCCGGGCCAGGAAGTGCTGCAGACCGGCAAGAAGGACGTCACCATCACCGCCGTCGAGCCGGTGGGCCAGTACGCGATCCAGTTGCGCTTTTCCGACGGCCACGACACCGGCATCTATTCCTGGGATCTGCTGCACAACTACGGCATGCAGCAGGACACGATGTGGCAGCAATACCTCGACCGTCTGCAGGAAGCCGGCGCCAGCCGTGAAGTCTGAACAGGCGCCGGGCACCCACATGAACAAAACCACCGATTTCGGATTCCAGAAAGTCGCCGAGGACGAAAAGGCGCACAAGGTCGCCGAAGTGTTCGATTCGGTCGCTTCACGCTACGACCTGATGAACGATCTGATGTCGGCAGGCCTGCACCGGCTGTGGAAACGTTTCGCCGTCGAACAAAGCATGACCCGCCCGGGCGAACGTGTGCTCGACGTCGCCGGCGGCACCGGCGATCTGTCACAACTGTTTACCCAACGCGTCGGCCCGCGCGGATCCGTCGTCATCACCGACATCAACGGCCCGATGCTGCGTCACGGCCGCGACCGGCTGCTTGACGACGGCCTGATCCTGCCGACCGTGCAGTGCGATGCCGAAAAGCTGCCGTTCCCGGATGAATATTTCGACTGTGTCTGTGTCGCCTTCGGCCTGCGCAACATGACACACAAGGACATCGCAATCGCCGAAATGCATCGCGTGCTGCGCCCGGGCGGTCGCCTGCTGGTGCTCGAGTTTTCGCGGGTGTGGCAGCCGCTGGCGCCGCTGTATGACGCCTACTCGTTCCAGGTGTTGCCGCGGCTGGGCAAATGGGTGACCAATGACGCCGACAGTTACCGTTATCTGGCGGAATCCATTCGTATGCATCCCGACCAGGAAACCCTGAAAAAAATGATGCAGAAGGCGGGGCTGGAACGTGTCGAATATTTCAATCTCGCCGCAGGCGTGGTGGCTCTGCATCGCGGCATTCGTTTTTGATCCGCCCAATGACCTGCAAGCACTTGATCCGCAAGGATTTTCCCTGCCACACACCCCTCACAACTTGTTGATTTTATTTATTATTTTTCTTGATGCTGCCAGTGACAGCGCATCGTTATAATGCGAGCTTGATGTGAAACGGAGGACACCATGAAACAATTTCTGATGGCATTGATCGCGGCTTGCGGCCTGGGACTGATTGTTGTGGATGTCGAGGCCAAACGCCTCGGCGGCGGCAAGAGTTTGGGCATGCAGCGCAACACGACGCAACAGGCTGCTCCCAAAGCCCCGGCGCAACAACAGCAGCAGCAACAAGCCGCCGGCACACCCGCACAACAACCAGCGGCAGCCGCCGCAACCGGCAACAAATGGCTGGGCCCGCTGGCCGGTCTCGCGCTCGGCGCCGGACTGATGGCGCTGTTCATGAACAACGGCATCGCCGGTGCGCTGATGGGCATACTGCTGCTCGCCGCGATTGCCGGCATTGCGCTGATGGCTTTCCGCGCGCTGCGCGGACGCAGCGCCGACGCGCCGCTGCAGTACGCCGGCAGCGGACAAAGTCCCGCGCCACAACCCCTGTCGCCACTGCCGGGCAGCGGCGCGGCCCCCCATTCAGTGGCTGCTGCCACGGCCAGTGCCGGCCGCTGGCCCGCGGATTTCAACGCCGCCGAATTCCTGCGTCACGCGCGGCTGAATTTTGTCCGCCTGCAGGAAGCCAACGACGCCCGCGACAGCACGGCACTGGCCGATTTTGTGACTCCCGACGTGCTGGCCGCAATTCAGGAACAGTGGCAAACCGAAGGCGCGCCGCAAGGCAAAACCGAAGTGGTCACGCTCGAATCCGAAGTGCTTGATGTCGCCACCGAAGGCCTGCTCTACATCGTCAGCGTACATTTCTCCGGCCTGATCCGCGAAGACGCCGGCGCCGAACCGCAAACCTTCGCCGAAATCTGGCATCTCGAAAAACCGCTGCGCGGCAACACGGGCTGGCTGGTTTCGGGCATACAGCAGGCATGATGATCAGGCGGGGCGGCATGACGCCGCCCTGCTTTTTTGTTTCCTGAGCAGCGTTCATGTTTGACGCTCATGTTTGACACATTCGCCGTCGCACCGCTCAACCATCTGCTGCGCGCCAACACCTGGGCACGCGATGCGCTCAAACCCCACGCCGGCAAAACCGCCTCATTTCGTTGTTTGCCTTTCGTCACCCGCCTCACCGTGCTCGAAAGCGGCGAAGTGGCGCCTGCCGCCGCGGACGCCGAACCCGCGGTCACGCTGACACTGACCCCGGGGCTGATGTTGCGCGTCGCGGCAAGGGATGAAGCCGTATGGCGCGACGTCATCATCGACGGCGACACCGCCTTTGCCACGGCAATCCACCACCTGTGGCAACACCTGCGCTGGGACGCGGAAGAGGACCTGTCGAAGGTCGTCGGTGATGTCGCCGCACACCGCATCGCCGAATCCGGCCGCTCGCTGCAGCGCTGGGCGCGGGCCGGCAGTGACAACCTGGCACATTCCTTCGCCGAATACTGGACTGAAGAACGGCCGCTGATCGCGACAAAACAGGATATTGCGCGTTTTACCGCCGAGGTCGATCAGCTGCGCGACGATACTGCCCGCCTCGAGAAACGCTTCGATCTGTTGTGCCTCCGCTGAGCGACCGCCGCATTTCCTGACCCGCATTTACTGCCTGTCTGCACGCCCGGTTAGAATGTGCGGGTGCGTATCTTCCGCCTGATAAAAATCCTCCGCGTCGCCCTGCGTTTCGGACTCGACGAGTTCCTGCTGGGACACGAACGCGTACGCACACTGCGCGTAACACTGGCCACGCTGCTGTTCTGGCGCGACCTTTCGGAACCGCGCGCGGCACGCCTGCGCCGAGCGCTGGAAACGCTGGGGCCCATTTTCGTCAAGTTTGGCCAGGTGTTGTCGACACGCCGCGACCTGATCCCGCCGGACATCGCTGAAGAACTCGCCAAACTGCAGGACCATGTGCCGCCTTTTCCCGGCACCGATGTGCTGCGCATCCTGCATGAGGCTTACGGCAGGCCGGCGGCGGAAGTATTCACCGGCTTCGACATCGAACCGGTCGCCAGCGCTTCCGTAGCCCAGGTGCATTTCGCCATCCTGCCCGACGGCCGCGAAGTGGCGATCAAGGTGCTTCGCCCCGGCATCGCCACGGTCATCGCCAAGGACGTCGCCCTGCTCGATGCCGGCGCGGCACTGCTCGAACTGCTGTGGTCCGACGGCAAACGGCTGAAGCCGCGCGAAGTGGTCGCTGAATTCGCGCGCCACCTTGAAGACGAACTCGACCTGATGCGCGAAGCCGCCAACGCCAACCAGCTGCGGCGCAATTTCCTTGATTCGCCGCTGCTCGCAGTGCCGGAAATCCACTGGGATTACTGCTCGACCCGGGTCATGGTCATGCAACGCATGCGCGGCACGCCGGTATCCGCGGTGGACCTCCTGCGCAAGCAGGGTGTCGACATTCCGCGCATCGCCCGTGCCGGCGTGGAAATCTTCTTTACCCAGGTGTTCCGCGACGGTTTTTTCCATGCCGACATGCACCCCGGCAACATTCTGGTGACCCCCGCCGGCCAGTACATCGCGCTCGACTTCGGCATCATGGGCACACTGACCGACGTCGACAAACATTACCTGGCGCGCAATTTCATCGCTTTTTTCCGTCGCGATTACCGTCGTGTCGCCGAAATCCATGTCGAATCGGGCTGGGCGCCGCCGGGCACCCGCATCGAGGAGTTCGAGACCGCGATCCGCGCGGTCTGCGAACCAATTTTCGACAAACCACTGAAGGAAATCTCCTTCGGCAAGGTGCTGCTGCGGCTGTTCCAGACCTCGCGTCGCTTCAATATCGAAATCCAGCCGCAACTGGTGCTGCTGCAGAAAACCCTGCTCAACATCGAAGGCCTGGGTCGCGACCTCGACCCCGATCTCGATCTGTGGAGCACCGCCAAACCCTACCTTGAGCGCTGGATGTCGGAACAGGTCGGCTGGCGCGGCCTCGCCCGCCGCATTGCTGACGAGCTGCCGTTCTGGAGCGAACTGCTGCCGCAACTGCCGCGACTGGTGCAGCGGTATCTGGCCCACGACCGCGACGCCGTGCTGCGTGAGCAGGCGCAAGCGCTGCTGCGCCAGCAACGGCGCAACAACTGGCTGCTGACGGCCATTGGTGCCCTGTTGGCCGCGGCGATTCTGCTGCAGTTGCTGCCATAAACGCGCTGGCTGCGGCTATAATCCGCCCCCAAAAGGGAGCCCCGCGATGCTGCTGACATTCGTCGTCATCTACCTGCTGGTATCCATTGCCGTCGGCATCATTGCCGCCACGCGGGTGCACACCGCGAGGGATTTCATCGAAGCCGGCCGCTCATTGCCCTTCTACGTCGTCACCGCGACGGTGTTCGCCACCTGGTTCGGCTCCGAAACCGTGCTCGGCATCTCGTCGACCTTCATCAAGGACGGGCTCGGCGGCATTGTCTCCGACCCCTTCGGCTCCAGCCTCTGCCTGATTTTCGTCGGCCTGTTTTTTGCGGCAAAACTCTACCGGATGAACCTGCTCACCATCGGCGACTATTACCGCGTGCGCTACAACGCGGTCGCCGAAGTACTGGTCAGCATGGCCATCGTCATTTCCTACCTCGGCTGGCTGTCGGCGCAGATCGTGGTCATCGGCCTGGTGTTCAACGTGGTCACCGCCGGCGCGGTGTCGATGGAGGCCGGCATCGTGATCGGCGCATCGGTGGTGGTCATCTACACCCTGTGGGGCGGCATGTATTCGGTTGCCTGGACCAACTTCGTGCAGATGCTGGTCATTGTCGCCGGCCTGTTCTACATCGCCTGGATCGTCGCCGACAAGGCCGGCGGCGTCGCCAGCGTGGTGGCCCATGCCGAGGCCGCCGGCAAGCTCGAATTCTGGCCGAAGCCCGAGACCCGCGATGTGCTCGCCTTCATTGCCGCCGCCATCACGATAATGTTCGGCTCGATTCCGCAGCAGGACGTGTTCCAGCGCATCAATTCCTCGCGCACCGAAAAAATCGCCGTCTATGGTTCGGTGCTCGGCGGCACACTTTATTTCTTCTTCGCTTTTGTACCGATCTTCCTAGCCTACTCCGCCTACCTGATCGACCCGAAGATGGTGGACGCGCTGATGGCGCAGGACCACCAGCTGATCCTGCCGACACTGATCCTGCAGGAAACGCCGTTGCTGGCGCAGATCATTTTCTTCGGCGCGCTGCTGTCGGCGGTGATGAGTACCGCCAGCGGCACCCTGCTGGCGCCCTCGGTGACCTTCACCGAGAACATCCTCAAACACATCCTGCAGAAGGATTTCACCGACCGCGAAATGCTGCGGAACATGCGCGTGGTGGTGGCCTGTTTCGCGGTGATCGTGACGCTGTTCTCGCTAAACACCGAGGCCACGATCTACCAGATGGTGGTCGGGGCCTACAAGGTCACCCTGGTCTCGGCCTTCGTGCCGCTGGTCTGCGGCCTCTACTGGCGCCGCGCCACGACCCAGGGCGCGCTCGCCGCGATCCTGCTCGGATTCCTCGTCTGGATTTTGCTGGAGTTCCTGATGCCCGATGCGCTGGTGCCGCCGCAACTCGCCGGCGTGCTCGCCAGCGCCGCGGCGATGGTCATCGGCTCGCTGCTGCCACAGTGGATCGGCGCACCGCAACACCGGCACGCACACTGAACCCGCCCGGACAGCGGATGTCCGGCCGGCTGCGCCATGTCCGCACGCTGCTGTTCCTGCTGCTGGCCGTCAACGCCGTGCTGTATGCCACGACGGGCCGCTTATCCGAGGCACTCGACGCCTTCGCCTGGTATCTGCTGCTCGCCCTGTTCGAGCTGGAAACCCGCTGCCCGCACTGGAGTCGCCGGCCGCGCGTCGCCACGGCACTCGACCTGCTGCGCCTGCTCGCCGCGGCCGTGGTCGCCATGGCTGCAGCGGTATTCCTCGGCGAGGGCGAATGGCTGGACGCGACAAATGCGCTGCTGTGGATCGGCGTCGTCATCGTGCTCGAACTGGAAGTCAGGCTGTCGGCAGCCGCCGCGCGGCATCGCCGGCTGGTGACCGGCGCCTCCTTCGCGCTGTATGCGGCCCTCGTTGCAGTGGCACTGATCTGGCTGCTACGCGGCGAGTGGCTGGACGGCTACGATGCCTTGTTGTGGATCGCCGCTTTTGCGCTGATCGAAATGGATCTGCTGCGGATCGCCAGCACCCGCGAAAGAAACTCGTAAGTATTTGTTTTTATTGTATTATTTGTAAGCGCTGCGAAACGCGTCGATAAACCGCGGCAAGTCCTGCGCCGGCAACTGGTTGATGCCCGCCGCGGCCTGTCGCCCGCCACCGGTGGCGAAGGCCAGACACAATACATCCGCGCCCAGTGGTTTGTTGCGCGGTGCGCGCACGCTGACGGCATACGAACCATCGCTTTTGGTCACCAGCACGGCATGCGCACGCTGCGGCGCGGCCTGCGCCAGGCGGTTGCCGAACACGCCGTTGACGCGCCGGCTCCATGCCTTGTCGGGCAGGATGTAGAGCGCCGCAACATCGGTCGCAAATTCCGCTGACACGGCTTCGGCGCAGGCGAGATCCTCGGCCCCGGCCTGCTTCAATACTTCAAATACCGGCTCATCAAAAATGAAATGCCGCGGATCCCTGTAGGGCGCGATGGCCTGGTAGAGATCCGCCGGATGGTAATGCAGGTCCTCGACGGTCTCGCCGTAGGCGTTGTAGTTGATGGCCTCGCCCAGTTCATGCAGGCGCGCGAGTTCGGTGTGATCGAGCTGCAAGGGCTGCGCAGCGCGCACCGCGGACTCCACCAGATTGTCGCCAAACGCGGCAACCACCGCCCACAGCCGTTGTTTGCCGGCCAGATGACGGTCAACCAGCAGGCTGGTGCAGACATCGGGGGCGGTATCGATATGCGCCTCGAACCGGGGATGCCGCGGAATATCACCGGCGGCGTGGTGGTCGAAATACCGCACCTGCGCACCGCTTTTCAGCGCACGCAGCACCGCCGCGGCGTTGCTGCGCAATGAAACATCCAGCACCGTCAGCTGGTCTCCCGCCTCTGCCGTCACACGTTCGACCAGTGCGATATCGCGTTTGGCGCCGGTCACCAGTTCTGCTGCGCGCGGCTGCTCGAGCCGTAACTGATGCAACGCGCAGATACCGTCCGCGTCGCCATTGAAGATGTCGTAAAATTTCATGGATGTTGCCGGATTACCCATCAGGTTCCCAATCATCAGCCACACCGCGCAGTCTGCGGCTGACCGGAATGGCGGCGCTAGCTTACATTCTGGTGATCATCTATGCCAGCCTGCAACCCTTCGGTGACTGGCGCGGATTGTCCGCAAATTTCGGCGATTTTTTATTCGAGCCGTGGCCGCGCTGGATCACCCTGGATGATGTGCTGTTCAATTTTGCCGCCTACCTGCCACTGGGATTCCTGCTCGCGCTGACACTGTGCGCACGCTGGAGCATGCAGGCCGCGGTGGCGCTGGCCACTGTCGCCTGCGTGGTGTTGAGTTTCACCCTCGAAGCCGCGCAGCAATACCTGCCATCGCGCATCGCCTCCAACGTGGATCTGCTCGTCAATGGCTGCGGTGGCGCGGTCGGCGCGCTGATCGCACCGCTGTTTTCCCCGGGACAACGCCTGGGAAGGACGGTGACGCAACTGCGTCAGCGCTGGTTTGTCAGCGGGGTACGGGGAGATGCGGCGTTGATTCTTGCCGGATTGTGGCTGATTACCCAGCTGCATGCCACGCTGATCGTGTTCGGCAACGGCGACCTGCGCGGCAGCATTGATCTGGCGAGATGGTTCGTGCACACGCCCGGTTCGTACCTGGCCGCCGAAGCGGGCGTGGTCATGCTCAACCTCACCGGCCTCGGTCTGCTGCTCGCCTGCGCGGCACGCGACACGACCGCCGGCTACTGGCGGGCCATGGCGCTGATTTTCGCCGGCGCCTGCGCACTGAAAATTGCGGCCGCAGCACTGCTGCTGCGCGCATCGAGCCCCTGGAGCTGGCTGACGCCGGGTGTCGCCATGGGCTTTGCCGCAGCGTTGCTGCTGTTGCTGCTGCTGACACGGCTGCCGTACCGCGGCCGCGCAGCCATGGCCGTGCTGGCGCTGGCCGGTGCCGTGGTCCTGGTCAATATCATTCCTGAAAATCCGTACCGGCCGGCGCCACCGTACCTGCTGCTGGGCCGCACCAGCCACATCCTCAGTTTCACCAGCATGACCCGCGCACTGTCGGACCTGTGGCCGTTCCTGGCACTGTTGTTCGCGCTATTCAGCCTCGCCGGCCGAAAACCCTCCACCTACTGACACCCATATCCCTGGATATCCACATGCCGCGCCCCGCTTCACGTCCCGCTTCATCACGCCCTACCATCACCAGCCTTCGTGCCCAACAGCGGCGCTTCGCCGAAGCCCGCGACTGGCAGCAGTTTCACACCCCCAAGAATCTGGCGATGGCGCTCAGCGTCGAGGCCTCGGAGCTGCTGGAATGTTTCCAGTGGCTGACGCCCGAACAAAGCGCGCAACTCGCCGGACGCGAACGTCATGCCGTGGAGGAGGAAGTTGCCGACGTGCTGCTCTATTTGTTGCGCCTGAGCGACGTGCTCGGGATCGATCTGCTGCAGGCGGCGCAGCGCAAAATCGCCGTCAACGCGCGCAAATATCCGGTGGCCGTCGCCAAAGGCTCGGCGCGCAAATACTCGCGGCGTTAGCCGGACAGTGCGGCAGGTATAATCCGCGCTGTACACCACCATCTGCCCGCCTCCCGATGAGCCACTACAAACACCATGTTTTTTTCTGCTGCAACCAGCGCGAAGGTGGTGCGCGCTGCTGCGCTGACCATGACGCGCAGGACATGCGTGACTATGCCAAGCAGAAAATCAAGGCATTGAAACTGTCCGGGCCCGGCAAGGTGCGCATCAACCAGGCCGGCTGCCTCGACCGCTGCGATGAGGGCCCGGTGCTGGTGGTTTATCCGGAAGCGGTCTGGTACACCTATGTCGACCGTGAAGACATCGACGAAATCGTCAGTGAACATCTGCAGAACGGCCGCGTCGTCGAGCGGTTGAAAATTTGAGCAATGCAAAAGCGTGAACGAGTGAACGGGTGAACGAGTAACCCCGTGAACCCCCTCCCCCGTTTCACGGGGGAGGGATGGGGAGGGGGTATTCACTTGTTCACCCGTTCACTCTTCACGCCCTCTTCCATGCCTGTCACTGAACTCCGCCCCATGCCGCCATCAACACTGGAACGCCTGGTCATCGACGGTCCGGTCGGCGCACTGGAAACCGATATCAATGATCCCGGCGAGCGGCGGCGCGGCATCGCGCTGATCGCGCACCCCAATCCGGTGCAGGGCGGCACCAAGGACAACAAGGTCGTCACCACACTGGCCAAGACTTTTTTTGGTCTGGGTTATGCTGCGATCCGGCCGAATTTTCGTGGCGTGGGTGCCAGTGCCGGCAGCTTCGACCAGGGCATCGGTGAAACAGAAGACATCCTTGCCGTGGCGCGTTATGCCCGATCGCGTTATGGCGATCTGCCGCTGCTGCTCGCCGGATTTTCCTTCGGCGCTTTTGTCCAGACGCGGGTTGCGCACGCTTTGTCAGCCGAAAATCTGCCTTCCGAAAAAATGGTGCTGGTCGGCCCCGCTGTGAACCGTTTCCCGGCGGCCACCGTGCCGCCCGGCACCCTGGTCATCCACGGTGAAGTCGACGATGTCGTGCCGCTGGCTGCAGTGCTCGACTGGGCGCGGCCGCAGCAACTGCCGGTGGTGGTGGTGCCCGGCGGCGAACATTTTTTCCACGGCAAACTGCATCTGCTCGCGCAGATCGTCCAGCGCCATTGCGCATGAACAACAGCGCCCCGCTGGCAGCCGCCGGGCTGCGTAAATCGTATGGTGAACAGGAAGTGGTCTGCGGCGTGGATTTTGCGCTGCAAGCCGGTGAATGTTTCGGCCTGCTCGGCCCCAACGGTGCCGGCAAAACCACCACACTGCGGCTGTGTCTGGGCCTGACCGATCCCGACAGCGGCAGCATCACGGTATTGGGCCGGCCGGTGCCGCAACAGGCAAGGGTGGCGAGGATGCGCATCGGTGTCGTGCCGCAGTTCGACAACCTCGATCCGGATTTCACGATACGCGAGAACCTGCTGATTTTCGGCCGTTATTTTGACATTGCCGACACCGTGCTGCGCGCACGTATTCCCGACCTGCTCGATTTTGCCGGACTCGCCAGCCGCGCCGACGCGCGCATCCAGACCCTGTCCGGCGGCATGAAGCGGCGCCTGACACTGGCACGCGCGCTGATCAATGATCCGGAACTGGTATTCCTCGATGAACCGACCACCGGACTCGACCCGCAGGCACGGCACGTAATCTGGGAGCGGCTGCGCAAACTGCTGAAACAGGGCAAGACACTGCTGCTGACGACACATTTCATGGAAGAAGCCGAACGCCTGTGCGGCCGCGTCGCAATCATGGACCACGGCAAAATCATCGCCGAGGGTGAGCCGCGATCGCTGATCGCGCAACACATCGAACCGCAGGTGGTGGAGGTGTACGGCGAAGGCGCGCCGGACTGGGCCGGGCGTTTTGGCCGAGCTCATGCCGAACGCTGCGAAGCCACCGGCGAAACCATTTTTTGTTACACGCACGACCCTGCCCCGCTGATTGCCGATCTCGATGCCCGCGGCGACCTGCGCTACCTGCACCGCCGCGCCAGTCTCGAGGATGTGTTCCTCAAACTCACCGGCCGCGAGCTGCGCGACTGACATGAGCGCGAGAAACCATTGGGCACTGCCGCAATTCAGTCTGCGTTTTACGCAGGTGTGGCGGCGCAATCTGCTGGTGTGGCGCAAGCTGGCCATACCGTCGATGCTCGGCAACCTCGCCGATCCGCTGCTCTACATGTTCGGCCTGGGTTACGGTCTCGGTCGCATGCTGGAGGACGTCGGCGGCATGTCGTATATCGCATTTCTCGCCGCCGGCATCATCTGCTCCAGCACCATGATGAGCGCGTCCTTCGAAGCCATGTACTCGGCGTTTTCACGCATGCAGATGCAGAAAACCTGGGAGGCGATCCTCAATGCGCCGCTGACGCTGGATGACGTAGTGCTCGGCGAGATGATCTGGGCCGCCAGCAAAAGTTTCCTCTCCGGCTGTGCGGTGCTGGTGGTTGCCACCGTGCTCGGGCTGGTGCCTTCCCCTCTGGCTTTTGCGGTAATCCCGCTCATTTTCCTGACCGGGCTGGCCTTTGCCGGCCTCGGCCTGATCATGACCGCGCTGTCGCCGAGTTACGATTTTTTCATGTACTACTTCACGCTGTGCGTGACGCCGATGATGCTGCTGTGCGGCGTGTTTTTCCCGCTCGACCAGTTGCCGGCCGCGGCCCAGGTCGCAGCGCAACTGCTGCCGCTGACCCATGCCGTCAGCCTCGCCCGGCCGCTGGTCAATGGTGAAGTGCCACCCTCCTGGCTGCTGCACATCGCCGTGCTGGCTGCTTATGCCGTCACCGGCTTTTATGTCGCACTGGCCCTGACCCGGCGCCGGCTGCTGAAGTAAACTCGCACCATGCTCTGGATCAAATCCCTGCACCTGCTGTTCGTGATCGCCTGGTTTGCCGGGCTGTTCTACCTGCCGCGCATCCTGGTCAACCTGGCGATGGAAGAAGATGCAAACGCGCGGGCACGGCTGCTGCTGATGGCGCGCAAGCTCTACCGCTTCATGTTTCCGCTGTCCGGATTGGCGCTGCTGTTTGGTTTCTGGCTGTGGCTGGGTTATGGCATCAGCGGCGGCTGGCTGCATGCCAAGCTGGCGCTGGTGGTGGTGCTGATCGGTTATCACCACGCCTGCGGCAGTCTGCTGCGCAAATTCGAGCAGGGTAAAAACACCCGCTCCCATGTCTGGTACCGCTGGTTCAACGAAATACCGGTACTGCTGCTGCTGGCGATTGTCATCCTGGTCGTCGTCAAGCCGTTTTAACCACCATGCCCCGTCTTGCTGCAATCTTCGCGCTGCTGATGGCGCTGGCCGCCCCCGCCTCTGCCGCCGACGCGCGCATCATCGTCCAGCAATCGCCGCTGGCCGGTTTCCAGTATTACGAAGGCAAGGGCCTGTGGGAAATGATGCGTGTCGGCGACAGCCTGCAACTCACGCGGGAACCGCAGAATCCGCACGACGCCAATGCGGTGCGTGTGTTGTGGCGCAATGAAATGCTCGGTTACATCCCGCGCCGCGAAAACAGCGATGTCGCGCGGCAGATGGATCGCGGCGCACCGGTGAAAGCGCGTATCGTGCAATTGAAAGAAGCGCGCAATCCCTGGCAACGCATCGAGTTCGAGGTCTATGTCGAAGCCTCACCGGTACCACGCTGACATGGAAACCTTTTTCGCTTCCTGCCCGCGCGGCCTCGAAGGCGTACTCGGCGAAGAGCTGACCGCACTCGGCGCACAGGACGTGCGCGCCGTCGAGGGCGGCACCGGTTTCCGCGGGCCGTATGCGTTGTGTTATCGCATCAATCTTGAAAGCCGCATTGCCAGCCGCGTTTTATGGCGTATCGGACAATGCCGCTATCGCGACGAGAATGACATTTTCACGGTGGCAGGCAAGCTGCCCTGGGCACAGTGGTTTGGCCCCACACAAAGCATCCGCGTCGACACCTCCGCCATCAAAAGCCCGCTGCGCAGCCTCGATTTCGTCACGCTGCGCGTCAAGGACGCCGTGTGTGATGTACTGCGCGAAGCCGAAGGCGACCGACCCAACGTCGATACCCGCCAGCCCGATGTGCGCATTCATGTCTTCCTGAATCGCGACGATGCGCTGTTTTATCTCGACACCTCGGGTGATGCGCTGTTCAAGCGCGGCTGGCGCACGGCGACCGGTGATGCGCCGCTGCGCGAGAATCTTGCCGCAGGAATTTTGAAACTGGCCGGCTGGACACCCGATCAGCCGCTGCTCGACCCGATGTGCGGCAGCGGCACCTTCCTGATTGAAGCCGCATTGATGGCCACGCGCCGTGCACCGGGCCTGAACCGCAAGTTCGGCTTTGAAAAGCTGCGCAACTTCGATGCCAAAGCCTGGGAAACGCTGCACCGGCAGGTCGCAGCACAGGAAAATAAATCAATAAAATCAAATATTTACGGTTATGACCGCAGTGGCGATGCGATTGCGGACGCGCGCCGGAACGTCGCTGCACTGGGGCTGGAATCGCGCATTGAACTCAAGCAGTGCAGCTTCGAGGATTCAAAACCGCCGGCGCCCGCAGGCCTGCTGATCACCAACCCGCCGTACGGCGTGCGCATGGAAGAACTCGACGACCTCGCCGCCTGGTACCCGACACTCGGCGATATCCTCAAACAGCGTTACAGCGGTTGGACCGCTTATATCCTGACCGCGGATCTGCGTCTGGCCAAGATCATGCGCCTGCAGCCTTCGCGGCGCACACCTCTGTTCAACGGCGCGCTGGAGTGCCGTTTGTTCAAATATGAAATGGTGGCGGGGAGCATGCGGAAATCTCCATCAAACAGCTAGCATCCGCGTTGAATGGCGCACCATACCGCACCCACTTGAACTCGCGGTTATGCAGCAACTTCGATGTAATCAACGCTGCTGGATGGCTGAGGAGGTTGAGTGCCGTCTTCGCGAGCTGCCGGAGGATTTCACTGATTTTTATCCGCCCAGCATATCAGCATAAATAATGAGTACCTCAACATGACTATTCCGTTGCTGCTATCCTTCCGCTCAGCGGCGTACCGCTTGCGGCGCATCCGCTGCATTGGGTGGTTGGGCCTCAATCAACTTGAGCGACGACATAGATGCGTTCCGCGGAGGCTTCGCCAAACCCAAAGAAATAGATGGCGTTACCAAGGAATAGCTCATAGCTAGGACGATTTTCGTCCACGACATTGCCCGCGAGATCCAGCGTCTTCTGGGGCGGAGCGCCCGACAGTTTGGGGAAAGCCGTCCCGGGTGGCACTTGGAAGAGGAAGACGGGACGCCCGAACGATTCATAGGACCCGGGCGTTTCATCATCTACCAGCCAGAGCGGTTCAGCGCCAATGCGCCAGGACGGCACATCAATGAGACTTTGTTGGATGAGCGGCTCGTAGTCGGAGCGAAGCTGAGCACTCTTGACGTCACTCACCACAATGCGAAAGTTAGTCTGATATCGCGCCAGAAACCCCTGCGGGATCTCGGCCCCCTTGAGAGCGACGCTCAACATCTCGGGAATGAGTGTGTCCTCCGAGCAGCATGAGACGCATATGAAAACCGCGACAAGCGCCCCATGCCAAAGATGACCGACCGGAAGAGCGACCTGGAAAAAGAAGCACATTCGCGCAGAGCAAAGCGCACACGTCGGTATTCCGGTGCTGACCGGAAGGAACGGTCGCCCACCGAGGAACGATAGCGAAATATCCCCAGGGTCCGACGGCGCGGCGGGAAATGGCTGATTAAAATCGCGAATTTTCCGATCACTCCCATCGTACTCGGCCCAGTAGATTACGTCTCGGTAATCGGTTCTCGCACTGCCCATGTAATCGAGCAACTTGACCGTGTTCCCATCGGCGAGGTGAATCACGCAGCGAATTACGCGCAGCCTCTCAGGTCCTTGGTAGTCATCGAGAATGGCCAGAATTTTGCTCAGGGGCGCACTTGGGAAATCCGATGCGATCTTCCTCGCGACGTCCGCAGAAAGTGAAAGTCCTTCGGTGCTCATTTTATTGAGACCCAACGTCTGAATTAAGGGGCGCCGTTAGGCGTCCCTCTTGAATGATGGGTTAGGCCGGACAAGCCCCACGCAAGTAGCCATGCAATCAGGAGCCAAAACGTAAATAGGAAAACCCAACCGAAGATGGTAGGTGCGCACCAACCCCAACCACACAAGCCGTTGTGCTCAAGCAGGCCAGGGATACCGACTTTATGGAACAGATAAATGGAAAGATACGGCACTGCCACGATTAGGCCTGCTGGTGAATCAAGATAACTGGGCCACACAAGCGCAGGCAAAGATAGCAAAAGATAAATTGTCATGATTGCGGCGAAGAATTTGAGGGTGCGCGGCTGGAACAAAGCATTGGCCTAGCGTGAAGTAGTTGGCATTTTTAGTTGCCAAATTTAGGTGCCCTTTTTAGTCGAAATTCCGCACCTCTCTGGTGCCCATGATAGGCCACCCGCAGGTCATCCTCAATCGTGCTGCTGCGTTGTTCGACCAGATGAGGGTAAACACGATGGACAACGACCAGCCGGAAACGTCAGCAGCGGCGCCCAGGCCGAAACTGCTGCATCAGGTGCGGGATGCCGTGCGCCGCAAACATTTCAGCCCGCGTACCGAAAGCAGAATAAATAGTTTCAGTGTGAGCTCCTCATTAATCGCTGCCTCGCCTGCACGAGAAATACGGATCACGCTGAGCGCGCGAGGTAACCTGCATCCAGCGCACTGATGTCCGGGCAACCGATCAGCGCCAGCAGCCGGTCGACTTCATCGCGGTAGATTTCGAGGGCACGCGCGGCACCGGCTTCTCCGGCGACCGCGGTTCCGTAGAGCGTGGCGCGGCCGATCATCACTGCTTTGGCCCCCAGTGCCAGCGCCTTGACCACATCGGCGCCGCGGCGAAAGCCGCTGTCGACGATCACCGTGGCGCGATTGCCGACTGCTGCGACGACTTCGGGCAGGATTTCTATGGGTGCACGCGTGCTGTCCACAGCGCGTCCGCCGTGGTTGGAAACGATGACGCCGTCAACGCCGCAGTCTGCCGCCAGCTTCGCGTCCCCGGCGCGCAATATGCCCTTCACCATCAACGGGTGTGGCCACAGCTTGCGGATTTCACGCAGATCGTCCCAGGTCAGCGAGTCCGTCACCATCATCGAGCGGCCCATCGGCAGCGCGGTGATGCGCGATTTCATCTGTACCGGATAGTTCTCGTAGCGCGGCATGCCGGTGGTGAGCAGGTACTTCAGCAACACGCCGGCCAGCCAGCGTGGGTGCAGCAGCACGTCGGTGACGTTGCGGCGGGTGAAACGGAAGGGCACGGTCATGCCGTTCCTCAGGTTGTATTCGCGGCCCGGCGTCACCGGCGTGTCGACGGTGACCACCAGTGCCTGGTAACCCGCCGCTTTGGCGCGCGCGATCAATGCATGCGATGCCGCGCGGTCGGGCCACATGTACACCTGGAACCACAGATTGCCGCCGGCTTCAGCGGCAACGCGTTCCAGCGAGGTCATCGAGCCGGTCGCCAGCGTGTACGGCACACCCGCTGCTTTCGCCGCGCGCGCCAGAGCGATCTCCCCTTCGTACCAGGCCAGCCCCGCCGAACCGGTGGGCCCGACCACCAGCGGCATGGTCTGCGACTTGCCGTAAAGCGTGGTGGCGAGGCTGCGGCCGGAAGTGTCGACCAGCATCTGCGGATTCAGCTTGATGCGCTCGAACGCAGCGCGATTGTTCGCGACCGCCACCTCGTCGCCGTTGCCGCGATCGAAGAACTCGAACACGCCCTTGGGCAAGCGCCTGCGCGCCAGCTCGCGCAGGTCGGCGATGTCGTAGGCGCCGAAGGTCTTTTCCGTCATATGCCCACCCTGAATGGATTTACAAAAATATCAATAAAATCAAATAGTTATGATCTGACCACCCGTAAAATCAGAGACCCGCCGATCAGCAGCAGCAGCACACCGATCACCTTCAGCAGCGTCTCCCGCGAGGCGCTCAACTGAATGTGGTGCCCGGCCCAGATGCCGCCCAGCGCGAAGGGCAGCAGCAGCAGCGCACCGATGACACGGTCCATCAGGATCAGGCCGCCGACGAGGAACACCAGCGCGCGTATCGAGGTCGACAACAGCACCATGTTCGACAATGTTGCGCGCAGCACGGCCTTGTCCGGCAGGCGGCGCGACAGGTAGATCGCATAGGGTGGCGCGCCGACGCCGAACAGCGTGCCGGCCGCGCCGCCGCAAAAACCGGAAATCACCGCCCAGGGATGACGCGCGATGCCGATCTGCGGCGCACCGGCATACAAGGAATACAAGCCATAGCTGCAAAGAAAAATGCCAAAGGCGGCGATGGTCGCCTGTTGCGGCAAAGTCACCAGCGCGGTGACGCCGGCGACCGCGCCGGCCAGTGAAAACGGCGCCATCCATTTCAGCTCCCCGCGGTCGGCGTCCCTGGAGAAACGCGAACCCAGCGCCAATGCCGCGGACACGTCGAGCAGTACACACATCGGCAGCACAAAACTCAGCGGAAAAAAGTACGACAGCGCCGGCACCGTGAACATCGCCGCGCCAAAGGCGGTGATGCCGAAAATCACATAGGACGCGCCGACGATGGCGGCGCAGGCGATGTAAGTCGCCAGGTCGAAGGGGATTTCGAAGGGAATGCCCATCAAGAAAAACGCCGGCGCTGCGGCCGGCGTCTTTCCGCTTGAAAATGCGGATCAGACAAGGTTCAGGTGCTCGATGCCCGTCATCACATCCTTGTCCTTGGCATCCTTGCTGTTCAACTTGATCATCAGGCGCAACTCGTTCATCGAATCGGCGTTGCGCAGCGCGTCTTCGTAGCTGATGTCGCCCGACTCGTAGAGATCAAACAAATGCTGGTCGAAGGTCTGCATGCCCAGCTCGCGCGACTTGGCCATGATGCCCTTGATCTCGTGCACCTCGCCCTTGAAGATCATGTCGGAAATCAGCGGCGAGTTGAGCAGGATCTCGACCGCGGCGGCGCGGCCCTTGCCGTCCTTTTTCGGAATCAGGCGCTGCGAGATCAGCGCGCGGATGTTCAGCGACAGGTCCATCAGCAGCTGGTGTTTACGTTCTTCCGGGAAAAAGTTGATGATCCGGTCCAGCGCCTGGTTGGCGCTGTTGGCATGCAGGGTCGCCATCGCCAGATGGCCGGTTTCGGCAAAAGCGATGGCATGGTCCATGGTTTCGCGGTCACGGATCTCGCCGATCAGGATCACGTCCGGGGCCTGGCGCAGCGTGTTTTTCAGCGCGGCATGCCAGGAATCGGTATCGACACCGACCTCGCGCTGGGTGACCACGCAGTTTTTGTGGTCGTGCACATATTCGATCGGATCCTCGATGGTGATGATGTGGCCGTAGCTGTTTTCGTTGCGGTAACCCATCATCGCCGCCAGCGACGTCGATTTGCCCGAACCCGTGCCGCCGACCATGATCACCAGGCCGCGTTTGGTCATCACCACATCCTTCAGCACCGGCGGCAGCTTCAGGTCGTCGAATTTCGGGATCGAGGTGTTGATGGTCCGCAACACCATGCCGACCCGGCCCTGCTGCATGAAGGCGTTGACGCGGAAACGGCCGATATCGCCGGGGCTGACCGCGAAGTTGCATTCCTTGGTCGCCTCGAATTCACCCGCCTGTTTGTCATTCATGATGCCGCGGGCGAGTTCCGCCGTGTGCTGCGCCGTCAGCGTCTGCTGCGCCACCGGGGTCATCTTGCCGTCGAGCTTGATCGCCGGCGGGAAACCCACGGTAATGAACAGGTCGGAGGCCTTTTTCGCGACCATCGCCCGCAGCAGATCATGCATGAATTTGACTGCCTGTTCTCTTTCCATGCTGGCTCCTTCTTTAGTATTAGCGCCGCCCCGGAATCTTACCGGAAGGCATCCTTGTTCATCGCCTTGCCGCGCGCTTCATCGACCGACACGATGTTGCGCTTGACCAGGTCCTGCAGATTCTGGTCCAGCGTCTGCATGCCGAGCTGGGCGCCGGTCTGGATCGCGGAATACATCTGCGCCACCTTGTTCTCACGGATCAGGTTGCGGATCGCCGGTGTGCCGACCATGATTTCATGCGCAGCGGCACGGCCGCTGCCGTCCTTGGTTTTGAGCAGTGTCTGCGAAATCACCGCGCGCAGCGACTCCGACAACATGGAGCGCATCATTTCTTTTTCCTCGGCCGGGAACACGTCGATGATCCGGTCGATGGTTTTGGCGGCGGAACTGGTGTGCAGTGTGCCGAATACCAGGTGGCCGGTTTCGGCGGCGGTCAGCGCGAGGCGGATGGTTTCCAGGTCGCGCATCTCGCCGACC
Organism: Burkholderiales bacterium; assembly: GCA_019744975.1. Lineage (GTDB taxonomy): Bacteria > Pseudomonadota > Gammaproteobacteria > Burkholderiales > SG8-41. Next base: position 101,785 of record JAIETP010000013.1, on the reverse strand, counting down.
AGGATGATGTCCGGGTCTTCACGCAGGGCGGAGCGCAGCGCATTGGCAAACGACAGCGTGTGCGGGCCGACTTCGCGCTGGTTGATCAGGCACTTCTTCGACTCATGGACGAATTCGATCGGGTCTTCCACCGTCAGGATGTGGCCCTGTTCGTTTTCATTGATGTGGTTGACGATGGCGGCCAGCGTGGTCGATTTACCCGAACCCGTCGGGCCAGTGACCAGCACCACGCCGCGCGGCTGGTTGGCGATCTCGACGAACACCTTGGGCGCCTTCAGGTCTTCAAGGCTCAGCACCTTGGACGGAATGGTCCGGAACACCGCGCCGGCGCCGCGTTGCTGGACGAAGGCATTGACGCGAAAACGCGCGAGATTGGGGATTGAGAAGGAAAAGTCGCACTCGAGGTTTTCCTCGTAAAACTTGCGCTGGCCGTCGTTCATGATGTCGTAGACCATCGCATGGACATCCTTGTGCTCCAGCGCCGGCAGGTTGATGCGCCGGATGTCGCCATGCACCCGGATCATCGGCGGCAGCCCCGAGGACAAATGCAGGTCGGAGGCTTTATTCTTGACTACGAAGGCCAGCAGTTCGGAGATGTCCATTTATAATTCCCTGAGGGATGACGGATAAGGCTGTCGTGATTATCAGGCACTATTTCATGACGGTTGCATGAATGACTGTTGCATGAATATTGCGCCGCGAAGCCTGCAACGGAAAGCGTTGAAATTATGGCCATAATCGCTGATAACTTGCAAGCTGTACGCGACCGCATCACAGCGGCGGCAAAGGCGGCAAAACGCGCGCCGGACGGCGTGCAACTGCTCGCAGTCAGCAAGACCTGCGGCGCGGCACAGCTGATCGAAGCCTGGCAGGCAGGCCAGCGCGCCTTTGGCGAGAACTTTGTGCAGGAAGCCCTCGACAAATCGCGCGAACTCGCTCACCTGGCCATTGAATGGCATTTCATCGGCCCGCTCCAGAGCAACAAGACGCGCCCGGTGGCCGAACTCTTTGCCTGGGTGCACGGCATCGAACGCGAAAAAATCGCGCAGCGGCTGAATGACGCCCGCCCCGCGCATCTGCCGCCGCTCAACGTGCTGATCCAGGTCAATGTCAGCGGCGAAACCAGCAAAAGCGGCGTGGCGCCGGGCATGGAACGCGGCCTGGCAGCGGCCATCCAGCACCTGCCGCGGCTGCGGCTGCGCGGCCTGATGGCCATTCCCGAACCAACCCCGGACACCGCCGTGCAACGCGCCCGGTTCGCGCTGCTGCGCCGGCTGAAGGAAGACCTGCAGGTCGATGACAGCGGCATCGACACCCTGTCCATGGGCATGTCGGATGACCTTGAGGCGGCCATCGCCGAAGGCGCCACCATCGTGCGTGTGGGCACGGCGATCTTCGGTGTCCGAAAAATCGTGAAGTAGCCGGAAGCTGAACCGTATAATGAGTCACGGTTTTTCAAATTCGCATTTTTTATACACAGCGCAATGAACATTCTTTTCATCGGCGGCGGCAACATGGCGGCCGCAATCATCGGCGGTCTGCTTGCCAAAGGCCGGTTGCCGTCGTCACTCCATGCCGTCGATGTGCTGCCGGATGCGTTGTCACGACTGGAAAAACAATTCGGCATCCGCACCTCCTCCGATGGCAAAACGGCGGCGGCCGGGGCGGACTGCATCGTTCTTGCAGTCAAACCGCAACAGATGAAACAAGTCGCTGCCGCCCTCGCCCCGGCGCTCAAGGGGCAACTGGTGATCAGCATCGCCGCCGGCATCCGCGGCGCGGACCTTGCGCGCTGGCTGGGTCCGGCGGTCCAGGTCGTTCGCGCGATGCCGAATACGCCGGCACTGGTCGCCGCCGGCATCACCGGACTTTATGCGATGCCCGGCGTCAGCAGCACCCAGCGCAAAAATGCCGAAAATATCCTCGCTGCAGTCGGCGGCACTTTCTGGGTCGACCGTGAAAATGACCTCGATGCCGTCACCGCGGTATCGGGCAGTGGTCCCGCCTATGTGTTTTATTTCATCGAGGCGCTGGAACAGGCCGGGCGCGAACTCGGACTGTCACCGGAGATCGCGCGGCAGAGCGCACTGGCGACCTTCGCCGGCGCAGTCAAACTCGCGACCACCGCCGCCGCCGACCCGGCAACCCTGCGCGCGCAGGTAACGTCCAAAGGCGGCACCACGGAACGCGCGATCGGCGTCCTCGATGATGCCGCGGTCAAGGCCGCCTTCATCCGCGCGGTGCACGCAGCCGCGGAACGTGCCGCTGAAATGGGCGACGCCCTGGGCAAAGATGCTGACTGACGCACTGATTTTCATCGCAGAGGTCACATTCGGCCTGCTGACATTCACCCTGCTGCTGCGTTTCTACCTGCAATGGGTGCGCGCGCCGTACCGCAATCCGCTGGCGGATTTTGTCAATGCGCTGACCGACTTCATGGTGCGCCCGGCGCGCCGCATCATCCCCGGCCTGTGGGGACTCGACCTGCCGACGCTGCTGCTGGCCTGGCTGATGCAATTCCTGGAGTTGTTGATCGTCATGCAAATCCGCGGTTACCGCTTCGGCACCGGGATCGGGCTTGCCATCCTCGGCATCGCGGCCTTTGCCGCGGTGGCGGTACTCAAACTGCTGATTTACATCGTGCTCGGCGCAACACTGCTGCAGGCGCTGCTGTCGTGGATCAATCCCGGCAGCCCTGTGGCACCGCTCCTCGACGCCATGACACGGCCGTTCCTGCGGTTGTTCCGCCGCCGCATTCCGCCGGTGGGCAATGTCGACCTGTCGCCGCTGTTTCTGCTGGTGGTCTGCCAGCTGCTGCTGATGCTGCCGGTGGCCTGGCTGGAAAGCGAAGCACTGCGCCTGCTGCGATAACAGGCTGCAGTCCATTGATATTTTCCAAAAAAATGACAGCCTCGTCAGAGGCATTTTTTGTCATTATTTACGGAATTTTCAATAATTTCCGCTGGGCCGGGCCCCGGCACTGCGTTTGCGCAGGCGCCATGCCCGCACCAGCAGCGTCAGCGCAATCCACAATGCCAGCACGGCCAGCGGCACGGTAATCACCAGCGGCACCGCCAGCGCAATCGCCGTAAACAGCAAAAACCCCAGTGCGATGCTGTACATCAATCCCGGTTCGGCGGGCCCCAGTGTACGCCGGCCGCTGAAAGCCGCGCCCACGGTATTGCCGATACGCAGCGCGCCGGCCGCAGCGCGCGATACACGCCCGCTTGAACCGGCGGCAGGCCGCCGTGGCATGACTGACGGACGGATACGGCGTTTGTTGCCGAGCACGATCTCGGTGGCGTTCTCCAGATCTTCCTCGTACATGTCCTGCATGCACCGCGCAAACCCTTCATCCTCTATCGCCACGTCAAGCTCGTAATTGCTGATCCAGCTGGCGATATTGAGGTTGGTGGAGCCGACGCGGGCCCAGCGGCAGTCGGCCACCGCGGTTTTGGCGTGCAGCATCGCGCCGTTCCATTCAAATACACGAATGCCCGCCTCCAGCAGCGGCCGGTAGCCCGAGCGCGACAGTTGCGACAGCAGGGGCAAATCACTGGTGCCCGGCACCAGCAGCCGCACATCGACGCCATCCATGGCCGCCGCCCGCAGCGCCTGGACATAAGGGGCGACACCGACAAAATAAGCATCCGTCAGCCACAGGGTGTCGCGCGCCATCGCCGCAATCATCTGGTCCAGGCGGTACATGCCGGCGATGGTGGGCTGGCTGGCCAGCACCCGCAGCAGCACATCGCCGGCGGGCGGCACATCCTCCGCAACATCCACATCCAGCACGTCGATGTCATCACTGGCCGAGGCGGCCCAGGTCTGGGCAAAGGCCCGCTCAATATCGGCGACGGCAGGACCGGAAATCTCAATGCCGGTGTCACGCCAGGGCTCAATACCGCGCGCCGGATTTCCCTGCCATTTGCTGCTGACACACAGGCCGCTGACATACCCGAGCGCGCCGTCGACGCTGAGCATCTTGCGATGGTCGCGTGTCAGCCAGCCAAAGGGGCTGTCCAGTTGTGGCGTGTTGAAACAGCGCACGATACCGCCGGCATCGATCAGCGGCTGCAGCAGGCTGCGAGTGCCGACGCCCAGCGCCCCCATCCAGTCGTAAATCACCCGCACCGCGACTCCCGCCAGCGCGCGTTCGGTCAGCGCCGCGGCAAACTCACGGCCCGCGGCATCGTCGGCGATGATGTAATTCTCGAACAGCACCGACCGCCGTGCGCCGGCAATCGCGGCCAGCCACGCCGGATAGTTTTCGCCGGCATCGCGCAGGATGCGCACTGTGTTGCCGGCAACCAGGGGCGCGCCGGCCGCGCGCGTAAATACCTGCTCGGCGAGATGACGCAGTTCGGGACTGGCGCGGCGGTGAGGCGCAATGACACGGGATTGCGATGCTGCGGCTGTCGTCATGGCGCGGCCTCGGAACGGGTTGCCGGAAGCGGCTCCCCTTACATCAGCACAATATCAAACTGCTCCTGATTGTAGGCAGTCTCCACCTGCAGCGAAATCGGTTTGCCGATGAAGTCCGACAACATCGCGAGATTATGCGATTCCTCGTCGAGAAACATGTCGATGACCTGCTGCGAGGCCAGTATGCGGAATTCCCGTGCCTCAAACTGCCTGGCTTCGCGCACCAGCTCGCGCAGCACCTCATAACAAACGGTCTGGGCGGTTTTCAGCACGCCGCGTCCAGTGCAGGTGGGGCACGGCTCGCACAAGACGTGCGCCAGGCTTTCACGGGTGCGCTTGCGCGTCATCTCGACCAGCCCGAGCTGGGTAAACCCGTTGACGGTCATCCTTGTGCGGTCGCGCGCCAGCGCCTTGCGGAATTCGTTGAGCACGGCGTTGCGGTGCTCCTCGGTTTCCATGTCGATGAAATCGATGATGATGATGCCGCCGAGGTTGCGCAGCCGCAGCTGGCGGGCGATGATCTGCGCCGCCTCGAGATTGGTCTTGAAAATGGTGTCGTCAAAAGTGCGGCCACCGACAAAACCGCCGGTATTGACGTCGACCGTGGTCAGCGCCTCGGTCTGGTCGATGATCAGGTAACCGCCGGACTTGAGATCGACGCGGCGCGCCAGCGCGCGCTCGATGTCGTCCTCGACGTTGTGCAAGTCGAACAGCGGCCGCTCACCCTGGTAATGAGTCAGCCGCGCCAGCACGTTGGGCGTGAACTGCCCGGCGAACTGGGTCATGGCCTGGTGGGTTTCCCGGGAATCGACGTAAATCCGCCCGGTATCTTCATGGGCGAAGTCGCGCAACACGCGCAGCCCCAGGTTCAGATCCTGATACAGCAACGCCAGCGGCGGCGCAGTGCGCGCCTGCTCGCGGATGTCATGCCACAACTTGCGCAGGTATTCGACGTCGGAGGCGAGCTCACGGTCCGAGGCCGCCTCGGCCATGGTGCGGATGATGAAGCCGCCTTTTTCGTCAGGCGGCAGCAGGTGCTGCAGTTTTTCCCGCAGATGCACCCGCTCCTCCTCATCCTCGATGCGCTGGGATATGCCGATATGCGATTCCTGCGGCAGGTAGACCAGCAGCCGGCCGGCAATGCTGATCTGGGTCGACAGCCGCGCACCCTTGGTGCCGATCGGATCCTTGATCACCTGCACCATCAGGCTCTGCCCCTCGTTGAGCAGCCGCTCGATCGGCAATCCAGGCTCGCCATTGACACGATTGCCCCAGATGTCGGCCACATGCAGAAACGCCGCGCGTTCGCCGCCGATGTCGACAAACGCCGACTGCATGCCGGGCAGCACGCGCACGACGCGTCCCATGTAAATGTTGCTGACGAAGCCACGTGACGAAGAGCGCTCGATATGCAGCTCCTGCGTCACGCCGTGTTCGACCACGGCGACACGGGTTTCCTGCGGGGTAATGTTGATCAGTATGTCTTCGCTCATGGCGGGCTTCAGGGGATGCTGATGCCGTGGCCGCGCAGCAATTCGGCGGTTTCTGCAAGAGGCAAGCCCATGATACCGGAATAACTTCCCTCGATCCTCGTGATGAAGGCCGCGGCACGACCCTGAACGGCGTACGCGCCGGCCTTGTCGGTCGGCTCACCCGACGCGACATAACGGCGGATTTCCTCCGGCGACATCGCGCGAAACCAGACCTGCGATTCGGAAACGCGGGTTTCAGTAACCCCCCCCGTCGTGACAGCAATCGCGGTCAGCACACGATGCACACGATCCGCCAGCGACGCCAGCATAAGCGCTGCTGCTGCTGCGTTCTCCGGCTTGCCAAGAATCGCCCCGTCACACACCACCGTGGTGTCAGCCGCCAGCACCGGACGCGATGCGAGGCGCCGGGCACGCGTGATGGCCACGGCGGCCTGCGCTTTTTCAAGGGCAACGCGCAGCACATAGGCGTCGGGCACTTCGCCGGCACGTGGCGTTTCATCGACGTCGGCGGGATAACGCGGCGCTTCGCGCAAGGGGATGATCTCGAAACTCACGCCGATCTGGCGCAACAGCTCGCGCCGGCGGGGACTGCGTGAAGCGAGGTAGATGGATTTATCGGCCATGTCTGCTGCAGATGAAAAAACGCATGTACATAACTTATTCCCGGTGGTAGGGATGGCCGGCGAGCATCGATGCCGCACGATACAACTGTTCGGCCAGTACCACGCGCACCAGTCCATGCGGCAGTGTCAGCGGCGACAGCGACCACAGCAGTCCGGCCTCTTTTTTTATTTCCGGCGCCAGGCCATCCGCGCCGCCGATGATGAAGGCCACATCACGACCTTCGCCACGCCAGCGCTCCAGATATTCGGCCAGAACGCGGGTCGGAAATGTGCGGCCGTGTTCGTCGAGCACCACGCGCAGCGCACCCGCCGGCACCGCGGCATTGATGTGTCCCGCTTCGGTTTGCAGCCAGCGCGTCACATCCCCGGCGGCACTGCTACGCTGCGCCGGCTTGAGCTCCCTCAACTGCAGCGGCATTTCGCGCGGCATGCGCCGCGCATACTCCTCGAAACCTGCCGTCACCCAGGCCGGCATGCGATGGCCGACGGCGAGTACCGACAGTTTCACTTGGCAGTACGGCGGGTGGCGGCTTTGGGCTTCGCAGTCTTGGGCGCCGCGGCCTTGCGTTCAGCCGTTTTCCGCGCCGCGGGCCGTTGCGCTGCGGTGCTCCAGATTTCTTCGAGGTTGTAGTACTGGCGGATTGCGGGCTGCATCACATGCACGATCACTGCGCCGAGATCGACCAGCACCCATTCACCGGTCTGCGCCCCCTCGATGCTGAGGACCCGGCCACCGCCTTTTTTTACCTCTTCACAGACGTTGTTGGCCAGCGCACGCACCTGCCGGTTGGAATCCCCGCTGGCCACGATGACCTTGTCAAACAATGCAGTCATTTTGGTCACGTTGAACACGACGATATCGCGGGCCTTGATGTCTTCCAGGGCCGCGACGGCTGTTTTTGCGATTTTGTCAGGTGACATTATTGAAAATTACGCAGATATGGACAAAAACAGATGGACAAAAACAAGCCTCTGACGAGGTTGTCACGTTTTTGGAAAACATCAATGATTTCCAGTATAGATTTCATGTTCTTGTATATATTGATAAATGTTGTCGGGCAACAAATACCTTGTATTGCGGCCGCGGCGGGCAGCCTCGCGGATCATCGTCGCGGAAATATCGAGCTCGGCAATCGGCACCACCACGATACCGCCCGCCGGGCTCACATGCACTGAAAACGGCTGATGCATCAAGCGCGTGTTGTACTCGGCCGCCAGCGGCTGCGGCATCCGCGACTGCCAGGTATCGACCGGGAAGCCCGGACGATAAGCCACCGCAATGTGCGCGAGCTGAAACAACTGATGCCAGCGGTTCCAGGTCGCGAGGTCCAGAAACGCATCCGCGCCCAGCAACAGCACCAGCGACTGCACCGGACCGACTTCGGCGCGTATCGCCGTCAGGGTATCGACCGTGTAGCCCGGTGCCGTGTTCGCCGATTCCCGCGCATCCACGGTAAACAGCGCATTGCCTGCAGTGGCCAGCCGCACCATCGTCAGGCGGTCGGCGGCGGAGGCCACAGGGGCCGCGCGATGCGGCGGCGTGCCGCTCGGCAAAAAACGCACCTCGGCGAGCCGCAGCTGGTCGGCAACTTCCTGCGCCAGGCGCAAATGCCCGTAATGGATGGGGTCGAAGGTGCCGCCAAGGATGCCGATCGGCGACATCAGCAGGCGGAAAAACGCGCGGATTGCGAAATACGGATGGCGTTCAGGCTGTTATCGCTCCGCACTCGTCACTAGAGTACAAGCCGGCGAATGTCGGACAACACGGTCGCCAGGAACGAGCTGAAGCGCGCGCCGAGTGCGCCGTCGATCACGCGGTGGTCGTACGACAGTGACAGCGGCAGCATCAGCCGCGGCACGAATTCCTTGCCGTTCCAGACCGGTTTCATCACCGCCTTGCCGACACCGAGTATCGCCACTTCCGGCGCGTTGATGATCGGCGTGAAAAAAGTACCGCCAAGTCCGCCCAGACTGGAAATCGAAAAACAGCCGCCCTGCAGGTCGGCCGGCGAAATCTTGCCGGCGCGCATGCGCGCGCTGACATCGCCGAGTTCTTTCGCAATCTCCAGCAGGCCTTTTTTGTCGACATCGCGGATCACCGGCACCACCAGGCCATTGGGGGTATCCACGGCGACACCGATGTGGTGGTAGCTCTTCATCACCAGGCTTTCGCCGTCAGCCGACAGTGAAGCGTTGAATTCCGGAAACTGCTTCAGCGCCACCACCGAGGCCTTCATCAGGAAGCCGAGCATGGTGAATTTGATGCCGCTTTTTTTCGCCTCGTCGGCCTGCGACTTGCGGAAGGCTTCGAGCTCGGTAATGTCCGCCTCTTCGTGCTGGGTGACATGCGGGATGCTGACCCAATTGCGGTGCAGGAAGCTGCCCGAGAGTTTTTTGATGCGCGACAGCGGCTGGGTGGTCACCGGGCCGAACTTCGCAAAATCCACCGGCTGCATCGGCGGCAGGTTGAAGCCCAGCCCGCCGCCGGCGCCAGCACCTTCGCCGCGCGGGCGCGCCAGTTCGGTCTTGACGTAAGCCTGCACATCTTCCATGACAATGCGGTCTTTGGGGCCAGATCCTTTGACGCGGACCAGATCAACGCCCAGTTCGCGCGCAAAACGACGCACCGAAGGACTGGCGTGGGATTTGCCGAAACCGGCTTCATCCACCGCGGCCACTGCCACGGGCGCTGCAGCCGGAGCCGGTTTGGCTGCGGGCGGCGGTACCGCTTTTGCTGCAGTCTGGGGCGCCGCCGGAGCGGCTGCAGGCGCGGCCGCCTTTGCCGGAGCCGGCGCCGCCGCAGCACCGCCGGATTCCAGCATCAGCACCACTGAGCCCGCCGAAACCTTGTCGCCGACCTTGAGTTTGATTTCCTTGACGGTGCCGGCCGCCGGCGACGGCACATCCATCGTCGACTTGTCGGACTCCAGCGTGACCAGCGGATCTTCCGCCTTCACAGTGTCACCCGCCTTGACCAGCACCTCGATCACCGGAATGTTTTTGTAGTCACCGATATCCGGGACTTTGACTTCGATTGCGTTTGCCATGTGCCTGCTTTTCTGGATGCTTTGCCTGGATACCTGACCCTGGATCAAAAATGCTACACCGTCGTCGGGTTCGGTTTTTCGGGATTGATGCCGTATTTTTTCACTGCCTCGGCCACGGTCTTGCGCGGCAGCAGTTCCTGGTCGGCCAGCGCCTTCATTGCCGCCACTGCGACGTAATGACGATCGACTTCGAAGAACTGGCGCAGCTTGCGCCGCGTATCGGAACGCCCGAAACCGTCAGTGCCCAGCGTGACGAAATGATGCGTGGGCAGGAAAGCGCGCACCTGGTCGGAGAACAGCTTCATGTAATCGGTCGCCGCCACCACCGGACCGGCACGGTCCTTCAGACATTGCTCGATATGGCTTTGCCGCGGCTCCTGCTCCGGATGCAGCATGTTCCAGCGCTGCACGTCGAGCCCGTCGCGACGCAGTTCGTTGAAGCTGGTGACGCTCCAGATGTCGGCGGCGATGCCGAAATCCTTTTCCAGCAGTTCGGCGCCGGCGATGACTTCGCGCAGGATGGTGCCGCTGCCGAGCAGTTGCACCTTGGGCTGGTTTTTCTTTGTCTTATTTGCCACTTTCGCTTCGCTCAGCAGGTACATCCCCTTGAGGATGTTTTTCTCCACACCTTCCGGCATCGCCGGATGGGTGTAGTTCTCGTTCATCACGGTGATGTAATAAAACACATCCTCCTGCTCCTGGTACATGCGACGCATGCCGTCCTGGATGATCACCGCCAGCTCATAAGCAAAGGTCGGATCGTAGGTCACGCAGTTCGGGATGGTCGAGGCGAGGATGTGGCTGTGGCCGTCTTCATGCTGCAGGCCCTCGCCGTTCAGCGTGGTGCGTCCGGCGGTGCCGCCCAGCAGGAAACCGCGCGCGCGCAGGTCGCCGGCGGCCCAGGCCAGGTCGCCGATGCGCTGGAAGCCGAACATCGAATAAAAAATGTAGAACGGAATCATCATCTGCGCGTTGTTGGCATACGAGGTCGCCGCCGCAATCCATGACGACATCGCGCCCGGCTCGTTGATGCCTTCCTGCAGGATCTGCCCGCCCTTGTCTTCCTTGTAGAACATCAGCTGATCGGCATCCTGCGGCGTGTAGAGCTGGCCGACATGCGAATAAATGCCAAGCTGGCGGAACATGCCTTCCATGCCGAAGGTGCGCGACTCGTCGGGTACGATGGGTACCACGCGTTTGCCGATTTTTTTGTCGCGGATGATGGTGTTCAAGATACGCACAAACGCCATGGTCGTCGAAAACTCGCGGTCTTCGCTGCTTTTCAACTGCGCCTCGAACACCGTCAGTGCCGGCACTTCCAGCGGCTCGACGCGGCGCTTGCGCGCCGGCAGCGATCCGCCCATGGCTTCGACCCGGCCGCGCAGATACTTCATTTCCGGCGAATCCTCGGGCGGACGGTAAAACGGCACGTCCTCCAGCTGGTCATCCGGAATCGGCAGACCGAAACGGTCGCGGAAGGCGCGGATCGAGGCGGTGCCCATTTTTTTCTGCTGATGGGAAATGTTCTGGCCTTCGCCGGATTCCCCCATGCCGTAACCCTTGACGGTTTTGGCGAGGATCACCGTCGGCTGCCCGGTGTGTTTCATCGCCGCGGCATAAGCCGCGAACATCTTGTGCGGATCATGGCCGCCGCGGTTCAGGCGCCAGATGTCGTCATCGGACATATTCGAAACCATTTCCGCCAGTTCCGGATATTTGCCGAAAAAATGTTTGCGCACGAAAGCGCCATCATGCGACTTGAATGCCTGGTATTCGCCGTCGACGCACTCTTCCATGCGTTTCAGCAGGATGCCGGTCTTGTCCTTCGCCAGCAGCGGATCCCAGTACGAACCCCAGACCACCTTGATCACGTTCCAGCCCGAACCGCGAAAATCGGATTCGAGTTCCTGGATGATCTTGCCGTTGCCGCGCACCGGGCCATCAAGGCGCTGCAAATTGCAGTTGATGACAAAAATCAGGTTGTCGAGTTTTTCGCGGCCGGCCAGCGAAATCGCGCCCAGTGATTCCGGCTCGTCCATTTCGCCGTCGCCCATAAACGCCCAGACCTTGCGGCCCTGGCCCTCGATCAGGGAGCGATCCTTCAGGTAACGCATGAAACGCGCCTGGTAGATGGCCATCAGCGGGCCAAGGCCCATCGATACCGTCGGGAACTGCCAGAAATCCGGCATCAGCCAGGGGTGCGGGTAGGACGACAGCCCCTTGCCGTCGACCTCCTGACGGAAATTGTTGAGTTGCTCTTCGGTAATCCGGCCTTCGAGGAAAGCGCGGGCATACACGCCGGGGGCCGAATGGCCCTGGATATACACAAGGTCGCCGAGGAATTTTTCGTTGGCGGCACGGAAAAAATGATTGAAGCCGACGTCGTACAAAGTCGCCGCCGATGCAAAACTGGAGATATGACCGCCGAGCTCGGAAGACTCCTTGTTGGCGCGGATCACCGTCGCCATCGCATTCCAGCGCACCAGCGAACGGATCCTGTGCTCAAGCTCAGGGTCGCCCGGCGAACGTTCCTCGCGATCCGCCGGAATCGTGTTCAGGTACGCGGTATTCGCGTTGTAGGGAATATAAGCGCCGGCGCGGCGCGCTTCATGGACCAGCTGGTCGAGCAGGAAATTCGCGCGATCCGGACCTTCACGTTCCAGCACGGAGCGCAAGGCGTCCAGCCACTCGCGGGTTTCCTCGGGATCCAGATCTCGCTGGAGGTCATTCATATCCATGGACAATACCTTTTTGAGGCTATTTTTTGCGCGACAATTCGGGCACTTATGGTGCCTGAATCGCTGCCACGATGGGATGAATAATTATAACGTCTGTGCTGAAACCCGGGGACACCTGCGGCCGCTGACGCAGTGCAGCATTGTGGCGGTGTCGCAGCGTTCTATCGCCCGCTGAATTTTGCCGCGCGTTTTTTGAGGAATGCGCGCATGCCTTCCTGCTGGTCCGCCGTTGCAAAAGCCAGTGCAAAGGCCGCCGTTTCATAGGCACAGGCATTGGCCAGGTCGATATCCTGGCCGCGTTGCACGGCTTGTTTCGCAAGGCGCACCGCCACCGGGGCTTTGGCCGCAATGCTGCGCGCGACCGCCATGCCCCGCTCGCGCAGTTCCGCCGCCGGCACCACCTGGGTCACCAGACCGATGGCCAACGCTTCTTCGGCCTTGACCTGACGCGCCGTGGTGACCAGTTCCAGCGCCCGGGCACGGCCGACCAGCCGCGCCAGCCGCTGTGTGCCGCCGAAACCCGGCGGGATGCCGAGATTGACCTCGGGCTGGCCGAATACCGCGCGCTCTGAAGCGATGATCCAGTCGCAGGCCATCGCCAGCTCGCAGCCCCCGCCCAGCGCATAGCCATGCACCAGCGCAATCACCGGCACCGGCAGTGCCTCCAGCGCGTGCATGACCTGCATGCCTTTTGCCGAAAACGTCCGCGCCTGGTCCGCCGTCAGTTGCTGCATTTCACTGATGTCGGCGCCGGCGACAAAGGCCTTGTCGCCCGCCCCCGTAACCAGCAATACCCGCGCCGCGGCATCCGCGGCCACCTGCGCCACGGCCCGGGCCAGCTCATCCAGTGTTGCCGCATTCAGCGCATTCAAGGCCTGCGGCCGGTTGAGCGTCAGCAGATAGATGCCGGGTTCGGCTTGTTCGAGCAGCAGGTTTTGATAGGACATGCGGGAATTCCGGACGGTTGGTCTTGGGGAGGTCAATGAATCCAATTATGCGATGCGTTGCCTGACGTAGGAACCGGGAGCATCTTCCAGTGCCGGATACTTTTTGCTGCCGGGTTTGCGGGCAGCGATTTGCTCGCCGCCATGACCGGCCACCCACTGTGCCCAGTCGGTCCACCACGACCCCGGCTGTTGTTTCGCCCCGGCCAGCCAGTCGGCGGGTTTCGCCGGCAGTTTGTCGCTGGTCCAGTAACCGTATTTGTTGGCCGCCGGCGGATTGATGATGCCGGCGATGTGGCCGGAACCGCCGAGCACAAAGCGCACGGGGCCTTGGAGCAACCGTGCGCCGGCATAAGTCGACTGCCAGGGTGCAATGTGGTCTTCAATGGTCGAAATGAAATAGGCCGGTGTCTGCACCCGGGACACATCGATAGGCACCCCCGCCAGCGTGACGCCGCCCGGCTTGCGCAGCAGATTCTTCAGGTACAGATTGCGCAAATAGAAACTGTGCATCGCCGCCGGCATGCGTGTCGAGTCGCCGTTCCAGTACAGGAGGTCGAAGGGGAAGGGATCCTTGCCCATCAGGTAATTGCTGACCACGAAGGACCAGATCAGGTCATTGGCGCGCAGCATGTTGAAGGTGGTGGCCATCTCGGAGCCCTCGAGATAACCGCGCTGCTCCATTTTTTTCTCCAGCGCGCTGACCTGCTGTTCGTCGATGAACACTTCCAGCTCGCCCGGCCGCTCGAAATCGATCATGGTCACGAAAAAAGTCGCGCTGCGGATGCGATGCTGCTTTTTCACCGCCAGCCAGGCCAGCGTCGCCGCCAGCAGCGTACCGCCGAGGCAGTAACCGATGACATTGCACTGTTTTTCACCCGTGATGTTTTCGATCACATCGAGCGCCGCCAGCGAACCTTCGGTCAGGTAGTCGTCAAAGCTTTTGTGCGCGAGTTTGGCATCGGGATTGACCCAGGACACGACGAACACCGTGTGCCCCTGCTCCACCGCCCAGCGCACGAAGGAATTGTTTTCGCGCAGGTCGAGGATGTAGTACTTGTTGATCCACGGCGGAATGATCAGCAGGGGCGTCGCATGCACCTTGTCGGTCAGCGGCGCATACTGGATCAGCTGCATGATGTCGTTCTGGAACACCACCTTGCCCTTGCTGGCGCCAATGTTCTCGCCGAGCCGGAATGCCTCGGTGTCGGTCATGCGCACACGAAGCTGGCCGCCGTCGCTGCGCGTCAGATCCTCCAGCAGGTTGTTCAGCCCCTTCACCAGGTTCTGCCCGCCCGAATTGACGGTTTCGCGCAGCACCTCCGGATTGGTCAGCAAGAAATTCGACGGTGCCAGCGCGTCGATGTACTGGCGGGTATAAAAATCGACTTTTTTTGCCGTCTGCTCATCCAGTCCGGCAACGCCGCCCAGCGACTGATGCAGGTGCCGGGCCGCGATCAGGTACGACTGCTTGACGTAATCGAACAGGAAATTGTTTTCCCAGTCTTCGTGGCGGAAGCGGCGATCGGATTTGTCGGGCTGCGCCACCGACGCCGCATCCTGACCCAGCATTTTCAGCATCGACTGCTGCCACAGCGCCGTGTAGTCCTGCCACAACTTCATCTGCATCCCGGCGATGCGCAGCGGATCCGCCAGCATTTGCTGCCAGGCGGAAAAAAAAGCCTTGGCTATGCCCATTTCATCATTGACCGTGGGCAGGCCCTCGCTGCCACGGGCCATGTATTGACTCAACAAGGCGCTGCTTTTTGCCGCAATGTCGGCATACAGCTGCGCCATCGCCGCGGCATCCAGGGGCGGCGTTTCAGCCGGCGTTTTTTGTTTCGAAGTCATCGGATTTTCCTGTTTTCCGGCCATCGGCAATAAAATCGCCAATAAAGCCTGCGGCCGGATGGATACAAAAAGTGTTATTGACGTTTACGTAAAAGCAATGATATTGTCCGGGCGCATGTTACCTGCTGCTGCTGCGGAGCACAATGAGTAAAACCTATACCATCAGTGATCTGGCGCAGGAGTTCGGCGTCACCACCCGCACGCTGCGCCATTATGAAGACCAGGGCCTGGTCACCCCGGCGCGCGACGGCATCAATCGCATCTACAGCCCTCGCGACCGCGTCCGCCTGAAACTCGCGCTGCGCGGCAAACGCCTCGGCTTTTCCCTCGGGGAAATCCGCGAATTGTTTGAACTCCATGACCTCGCCGGCAGCGAACGCCGCCAGCTGGAGGAATTCTCGGTCAAACTCGAGCGTCGCCGCACCCAGCTCGAGCAGCAGCGTGAAGATGTCGAAGTCATGCTCAACGAAATCCGTTTTTTTGCCACCCAGTGCCAGCGCCGGCTGACTGAAGCCGATACCCCAAAAGCACCGGTATCTGACAGTGCAGCATAGATTACGTTTACGTAAAAGATACTCAAAAACACCAATAAAAACAGAATGTTAACGAAGCATTCACCAGATTGATCTACGGCGGAACCCGAAGTTCCGCGCCCGTCAACAAAAGCCCAGGCCATAGGGCGTCAAGGTCCACCGAGGAGCCGAGCATGCCCCACCAGCCCATCGAGTTCTACTTCGACTTTTCCTCTCCCTATGGTTACTTCGCGGCGGCAAAAATCGAAGCCCTCGCCGCCAAATACGAGCGCAACACAATCTGGCGACCGATGCTGCTCGGGGCCGTGTTCAAGGTCACCGGCCAGCAGCCGCTGACCACGATCCCGCTGAAAGGCAGCTATGCCCTGCTCGACCTGAACCGCTCGGCGCGCTGGTTCGGCGTGCCGTTCAAAATGCCATCCAAATTTCCGGTCTCTTCCACCGCGCCCTGCCGCGCTTATTACTGGCTGCATTACCGCGACCCCGCCGCCGCGAAAACGCTGGCCCAAGCCCTTTACCGCGCCTACTTCGCCGAGGACCGCGACATATCCAACCCGGAAGTCACCGCCAATGTGGCGGCAAAACTCGGCCACGACAAGGATGCCGTGATCCAGGCCATCAATGATGCGGCGGTCAAGGAGCAGCTGAAGACCGAAGTCGATGCGGCCATCGAGCGCGGTGTTTTCGGTTCGCCGTACATCATCGTCGACGGTGAACCGTTCTGGGGTTCGGACCGGTTGGACCAGATCGAACAGTGGCTGGCTAAAGGGGGATGGTGAGTCAGGGGGGATGGTGCGTCAGGGGAAATGGTAGGTCAGGGAAAATGGTGGGCTGGCGCCCAAACACGGGCGTCCACACAGTGACGTCCGCCGGCTGAACAAAGTGTGTCCTGCGTATAATCTGCGCTGAGTCCCACAGGGCGCGTCCTGTATTTGCAGTGTGTCCACATGCTGCGACGCGCCCGGTAAAACCTCCGATCACGCCGCAAGGAACGAAAAACCATGAGCAAATCCACCGCCGCTGCGCGGGTGCTGACCGCCCTCGATGATTTCGGCAACGTCGTCATCACGCTGAACCGTCCCGAAGTGCACAACGCCTTCGATCCGGAAATGGTGCGCGCACTAACCGCGACGCTGGCCGATATCGCCGCCGATGATGCCATCCGCGCCGTGGTCATCTCCGGCGCCGGAAAAAGTTTCTGCGCCGGCGCCGACATCAACCACATGCGCCAGAGCGCGAAATTCACCAAGGCGCAAAATCACCAGGGCGCCAGCGAATCCGCACGCATGTTCCATGCGCTGTACACGCTGAACAAACCGACGATCGCCGCGGTGCACGGCGCCGTGCGCGGCGGCGGCTGCGGCATCGTCGCCGCCTGCGACATCGCGATTGCCACGCGTACCGCGACCTTCCGCCTGTCCGAAGTCAAAATCGGCGTCGTCCCGGCGATGATCAGCCCCTATGTGATCGGCGCCATCGGCGAACGCCAGGCGCGGCGTTACATGCTGTCCGGCGAGGAGTTCGACTGTGCCGAGGCCTGGCGCATCGGCCTGGTGCACGATCTGGTTGAAGAGGAACAACTGGCGACGCGGGTCGGCGAAATGCTCGGCCAGCTCTACTCCAGCGGGCCCAAGGCCGTGCATGCGATCAAACAGCTGATCCCGCACAGCGCACACAGCCCCATCGGTGCCGGCATCGTCAGCGAAACCGCCAAAGTCATTGCCGACATCCGCGCCACGCCGGAAGCGCAGGAAGGCCTGACCGCCTTCCTCGAAAAACGCAAACCGTCGTGGACCGTGCCGCCCAAAACAAAAAGCGCTGCGAAAGGCAAGAAAAAGAATTGAGGCTTTTAACCGCCAAGAGCGCCAAGAAAAACGAAACCCCCGTAAATGATCAAATAACCAGAACGCATTATTATGATTTTCAGTGCCCTGATTCCTGTTTTGATTCCTTGGCGCTCTTGGCGCCTTGGCGGTAATCAGTTTTTCAAGCCCTCGATATGATCGGGTTTTCCCGCCATGCCACTACCTGAAAAAGTACGCATCGTCGAAGTCGGCCCGCGCGACGGGCTGCAGAACGAAGCCACTCCCGTTCCGGCCGCGGTCAAGATCGAACTCATCCATCGCCTGCAGGACGCCGGCCTGAGCATCATCGAAGCCACCGCCTTCGTCTCGCCGAAATGGGTGCCGCAGATGGCCGACAACGCCGAGGTGATGGCGGGCATCCGGCGCAAACCCGGCGTGACCTACCCGGTGCTGGTGCCGAACATGAAGGGGCTGGATGCAGCCATTGCCGCCGGCGCCGATGAAGTGGTGGTGTTCGGTGCGGCCAGCGAGAGTTTTTCCAAACGCAATACCAACTGCAGCATCGACGAAGGCCTCGCCCGTTTTGCAGCCGTGGCAAAAGCCGCGATCGCCCAGGGCATCAAGGTGCGCGGCGATATTTCCGTGTGCCTCGACTGCCCGTACGAAGGTGCAGTCGATCCGGCTGCCGTGGTCCATGTCGCCAAAGCCCTGGATGCCATGGGCTGCTACGAAATCACCGTCTGCGACACCATCGGTACCGGCACCGCCGGAAAAACGCGCAGGGTGATCGAGGCCGTCGCCAAACACATCCCCGTCGAACGCATGGCCGGTCATTTCCACGACACTTACAGCCAGGCGCTGACCAACATCTACGCCGCGCTGGAATGCGGTATCGCGACTTTCGACAGTTCCGTGTCCGGACTCGGCGGCTGCCCCTACGCCAAGGGCGCCACCGGCAATGTCGCCACCGAGGACGTGTTGTACCTGCTCGACGGCCTCGGCATCGAGACCGGCATCGACATGCAAAAACTGATGGCTGCCGGTGATTACATCTGTGGCGTGCTCGGCCGGCAGACCCTTTCGCGCGTCGCGCGCGCGATCCGCGCCAAGGCGGCATGACGATAAACACAAATGCGCAGCAGGATGCCGAATCCCCCTGCGTGGGCGCCTGCATGGTCGATCAGGAGCACGGCTACTGCGTCGGCTGCTGGCGCACGCTGCGCGAAATCAGTGACTGGTTTCGCTACGACCCGGCGCAAAAACATGCCGTGCTGGCAGAACTCAAGCCGCGTCGCGCTGCACACGATACCTTCAATTGAATTTCCGGAGTCCGCTTCATGCCCTTGCCAGCCCCTGCACCCCGCACCCTGAAACACACCCGCGCCGTCGAATGCAAAGGTTATGAACGCGAGGATGGTTTATGGGATATCGAGGGCCACCTCGTCGACACCAAGACCTATGTGCACTCGCGCCGCGACGGCGGCCGTGAACGCCAGCCCGGCCAACCGGTGCATCACATGTGGCTGCGCCTGACCATAGACCTTGATCTCAAGATCCACGACGTCGAAGCCGTCACGGATACGGGCCCGTACGAAACCTGCGGCGACATCACGGTGAATTTCAAAAAATTGATTGGCATCACCATCGGCGCCGGCTGGCGCAAGGCGATTGCCGAGCGCGTCGGCGGCGTACTCGGCTGCACCCATCTGGTCGAACTGCTGGGACCGCTGGGCACCACAGCATTTCAAGCCACAGGCCGCGCACGCGAAGCGCACAACGCGCGCAAACCAGCCACCGGCAAAAAACCGTACCAGATCGGTTCCTGCCACATTTACAAGGATGATGCGCCGGCGGTGCTGGAGCGGTGGCCGGAGTTTTATACGGGGAAGCGGTAACTCATCAGCCAATACTTATACCTAATTGTTTTTAAAAAACTATTTGTATCGCTTTCCCGAGATCCGGAAAGTCTCGATTTCTTTGATCCGACACTTCATATAGTCACGTAAAGAAGGGGGTCTGCTGGTTCATCGCTTTATGATCACCAAATCGGCACTTGATACGATCAGCGTAATGAGGGCGATTGACTCGGAGTATCGAGTACACACTGGATTTACTGCCTCGCGCTTTTACAAGATCTTCTACAGCCGAATCGACCCAGCGCCCTTGCTCGTATTAGGCGTCAATCCAGGTGGCAATCCAGAAAATCCAAGTTCGTTGATATCTGCTTCTTCATCATTCTTTGAGAACTATGAGCACGACTACGTAGATTGCTCCTATACGATCCAGCGCATGATGCTGCCCCTACTGGTGTATGTCTTAAAGGCCACACCAGATCAGATCAGAGCAATCCCAAAGACAAACTTGGCCTTCCGTCGCTCGCCCAGCGAAGATGGCTTCAAAAAGTGCCACGGAATGTCACTAGCCGATGGCATGAAAGAGAGCAAACCTTGGCTCGAAAGAATTATCCGACACGTTTCGCCCAAGATGATACTGCTGGAAACAATGAAGCCTGAGAGATTTGCGTCGCTCTATGGCGGCATAGAGTGGTCTAGAGCTCAACCAATAGCAGATGACCTCACTGCAAATCATCGAGGGGCGATGGTGCGTGCATTCACCGCCAAGGAACTCCCGATTGGCGTCCTTGATACGACAATACCCGTTGTGGCTATTGGACACCCCTCGGTTGGAAGTTTCTCCAAGGACAGCGTCTGGCAAGCCATCACGGCGTCAGTGTCAGCAGTTTGTAGGGCTTATGATATTCGGGCATCCCGGTAAATCGTATCGTCACATAACAATTGGTTCGGGGGAGATTTGTTTAGCGCGTTGCCGAGAAAAAAGCCAAATATAAAGGTTACGTAACCCCTCTTCCAACGGCCGCGTTAAAACGGTCCGCCGCTAATTATCGCCTGCCCTGTCGTTTGGCGGCATCAATCTCGCCGGCTTCGTATTTTTTCGCAGGCAGTTCAGCGCGCAGTACGCGGGCGCGCGCAAGCCGTTCGGAGGGACTGACATGCATCGGCATCAGCACTGTCTCCAGGCAAAGGATGGCCTCACTGTTCAAGCTGCGCCGATGCAGTTCAGCGGATTGCTTGAGCCGGTCGTAAACCGCGTCGGGTATGTTTTTCAGCGTCAGTTGGGTCGGCATTGATAGCCCCGCGGGAAAACCAGACTGTAACCCCATATCCCTTTCGGGAGTCGTAACCATCGGCAGCATCAATGCACAGTCCGGTTCCCGCCTGGACATCCCGGAAAATATGCATGCCTTTGACAAAACCACTTTGCCCGACCCCTCACCCTAACCCTCTGCTACGCTTCAAGTGTGCCCTTGTCCCCGCAAGCGGGTAGAGGGAATATCTCATGGGGTGTGTATATAAGTATTTGATTTTATTGATATTTTAAGCGCACCGCAAATACCACCAGCGCGCCAGCGGTGACAGCACACCAAAGATACCGATGCTGGCAAAGGCCAGTCCCCAGGCCGTCACACTCTGATTGCCGCCGGCCAGATCCAGCGTCATGCCGAACACCAGCGGCGCCAGGAACGCGGCGCTGAATCCCAGGAAGGAATACACCGCCATCATTGAGCCGCGCATTTCCGGCGGCGTGCTGGCGACTGCCCCCGAAGTCAGCGCGGCGGAGTCGCCGAGCATCGCGCCGTAGTGCACCATCATCAAAAGTACGACGATGTACCAGGGCCAGGCCGCGGTGTAACCGATCAGGCAGGCAATCGTGCCGGACAAAGTCATGAACAGGAAAATAATGCGCTGCCGGCCAAAGCGCAGTGCCAGTTCGTTGCCGGTAATGCTGAACACCGGTCCCAGCACGTTGATCAGCGCCGCCAGCGTCGCCGCGGAAAGCGCCATTGGCGCGTGTTCCGGCTGCAGCGCAGCGCAGAACACCAGGAACGCGACCATCCATGAGCGCTGGCCGAATAGTTCGTAGTTGTGCACGGCGTAACCGATGATGTACGGCAGTGTCTTGCGGTTCTTCAGCACCGGGCGGAAATCGAGCAGTGCGGTGCTGTGGTGCGCGGCCGGCCGCATGCGTCCCATCGGCATGGCAAACATGACCAGCAGCCCCGCCAGCACCGGACCGATCGCGCCAAACCAGAACGCCCAGTGCCAGTCCAGCGTCGCGCCGATCTTGCCGGCGACGAGGATGGATATGGTCGAACCGATGCCGAAACTCGCGGTGTAAAACGCGGTGGCGCGCGACTGCGCCGGGCCTTCGAGGTGGTCGGTCAGCGCCTTGAGTCCCAGCATGTAGGTGCCGCCGAGTGCGGCGCCGATCAGGAACTGCGCAAAGGCCGCGCTCCAGAATCCCTGGCCGTACAGCGCAAAAATGGCCGCGCCGATGCTGCCAATGATGCAGGCGCCGAGGTAAATGCGCCGTGTATCCATGCGGTCGGTCAGGCTGGTCAACACCGGCACCGACACCATGTAACCGGCGAACAGGAAACCGCTGATCGCGCCGGCCTCCGAATTCGACAGCCCCCACTCGCGCTGCAACTGCGGCAGCAGCGTGGTGTAGGCGGCGAAGCCGGTCATCGACAATGCCTCGGCCAGGCACATCGTGAATGTCAGCCGTCGCGCCGACATTTTGTTTGCCGTCATTTCTTACAACGCGCCGGCGTTGCGCATCAGCTCGGCAACGGCTTCAGCCACCTTGCGGTAACCCGCGGCATTGGGATGGATGGGATCGGATTTGAGATCGGACTTGTACAACACGCTGGTGATGATGTCGCCTTCGTAGGGGATCGCAAACTCCTTCGCGAGTCTGCTGTAAAACTCCGGCGGGTTGGCAATCAGCGTCGGTGTCGGCACACCAATCAGCATCGCATCGAGGCCGCGGGACTTGATCTCCGTCAGTATCTTGCGCAGGTTGGCTTCGATGTTCGCCGGTGTGCCCTTGCGCAGCATGTCGTTGCCGCCGAGGCAGACGATCACCAGCCGCGGCTTGTGTTCGTCGAGCACCTCGGGCAGGCGCGCAAGGCCCCCCGCGGTCTGTTCGCCGGGCACGCCGGAGCGCACCACGGTGCGGCCGATCAACTGCCCGAGCACGATGGGATAACTGTCCTCGGCTTTGGCGCCGGTGCCATAGGTCAGGCTGTCACCAAAAGCGAGCACGACATCGGCAGGCGCCAGCTTTGCGACCGACGGCACCTTGTCGCCGCATCCGGCCAAGCTCACCACGATCATCGCTGCCAACAGTAGACGCATCATGATTTTCTCCCCCCGCTTTTAACCTTATTTGTATCCCGATTTTTTTCTGCAAGCTTGCCGCTTTTGAAATCGCGGACGATTTCACGCGCGGCATTGCGTCCCGGCAGGCCGGTGACACCGCCGCCGGGGTGGGTGCCAGCGCCGCACATGTAAAGCCGGTTCACCGGAGCCCGGTAATCGGCATGGCCCAGCACCGGCCGCGCGGTCCACAACTGGTCCAGCGTCAATGCGCCGTGAAAAATATCGCCGCCGATCAGGCCGAAGTCCCGCTCCAGATCCAGCGGCGACAGGATTTTGCGGGCAATGACAGCATTCTTGAAATTCGGTGCATGTTTGGTCACGGTATCGATCACGTGGTCCGCGGCATCTTCACGAATATCATCCCAGTTCAAACCATCCGGCAGTTCCGGACTGAAATGCTGGCAGAACAGGCTGGCCACATGCTGCCCCGGCGGCGCCAGTGAATCATCGACGGTCGACGGAATCAGCATTTCCACCACCGGCGCGCGCGAACAGCCGTAGCTGCGCGCATCAAAGTAGGCCTGCTCCATGTACGCCAGCGACGGCGCCATGATGATGCCCGACTGGTGGTGTTCGGCGAGTGTGCTGCCCGGCAGTGCCGTGAAATCCGGCAGTTCACGCAAAGCGACATTCATGCGGAAGGTCGCCGAAGCGCATTTCCAGGCGCGGATGCGTTGCAGAAAATCAGCATCCAGCACCGGCGCATCAATGAGTTTAAGGAATAGCAGTTTCGGATTGACGTTGGCGACCACGCATTTCGCTTCGATGACGCGCCCGTCTTTCAGCTGCACACCCTGCGCGCCGCGGGAATCGACACAGACATTGACGACTTCAGCATTGGTGTCGATATACACGCCGCGTGCGTGCGCCTCCTTCGCCATGGCTTCTGTAATTGATCCCATGCCGCCGACGGCATGGCCCCAGACGCCGCGTTTGCCGTTGACCTCGCCGAAGACATGGTGAAGCAATACATAAGCGGTACCCGGTGCATAGGGGCTGGCGAAATTGCCGACGATGGCGTCGAATCCGAAGGCGGCCTTGATCGGCGCCGATTCAAACCAGGCGTCGAGCAGATCGCCGGCGCTTTTGGTGAACAGGTCCAGCACGTCACGGCGCGCCGCCATGTCGAGTTTTTTGAAACGGCGCGCGGTTTTGAGCGCGGCAAAAAAGTCACCGACACCGCCGCCGACATTGGGCGGCGTCTCCAGGGTCAGGTCGCGCAGCACGTCGGCGACGCGTTCCAGCATGGCATAGTAATCAGGCAAGCGTGCCGCATCGTTTGCGGAAAACCGCGCCACTTCGGCCTGGGTGGCGGCCAGTGAACCGCCGACCTTCAGGTAATCGCCGTCGGGCAAAGGCAGGAAGTTCGAAATCGGCCGCTCGATGATGCGCAGGCCGTGCTCCGCCAGGCGCAGGTCACGGATCACCTGCGGATTGAGCAGGCTGACGGTATAACTCGCGGTGGAATTGCGGAAACCGGGATGAAACTCTTCGGTGACTGCCGCTCCGCCGACCACACCGCGGCGCTCAAGCACACGCACCTTGAGCCCGGCCGCCGCCAGATAACAGGCACAGGTCAGGCCGTTATGGCCGCCACCGACGATCAGGACATCGCAGGCTACGGGTGGGGACATGGCGGCTGGGCAGGCGTGCGGATTATGGAAATGGCGCGCCCGAGACGATTCGAACGTCCGACCCCTGCCTTCGGAGGGCAGTACTCTATCCAGCTGAGCTACGGGCGCGTTGCGGCGCTGATTCTAACATGGCCCTCCCCGGGCGAGTTTTACCGGGCGCGGCAATGCCGATATAATCCGCGCTTTCTTGCGGCTTCAGGACCTCGCCATGAGCGACCATCAAGCTCCCGAACACACTTCCCTGATCAAAACTCCGAAACAGCTGATTATTGTTGTCCTGCTGTCCTTCATCGTGCCGGTCACCGTCATCATCATGCTGGCCCAGTTGGCGATGGACGGTAAACGCAAACCCGAAGCCACGGCGGCCAGCGAAGAGGCCGTCGCCAAACGCCTCAAACCGGCCGGCTCCGTGGTCGTGGATCCGAACGCTCCTGCCCCGGTTGCCGCCGCCCCGGTCGTGGCTGTCGCCGCTCCGGGCGCAGCAGCCCCTGCAGCGGCCGGCGGTGGTGACGCGGCCAAAGGCAAAAGTGTCTACGACGCCGCCTGCATGGCCTGCCACGCCGCCGGTGTCGCCGGCGCACCGAAAACCGGTGACAAGGCGGGCTGGGCGCCGCGCCTGAAAACCGGCAAGGATGCGCTGTACACCGCCGCCATCAAGGGCAAGGGTGCGATGCCGGCAAAGGGCGGCAATGCCTCGCTGTCGGATGGTGACGTCAAGGCGGCAGTGGATTACCTGATCGGGCTCGCCAAGTAAGGTACCCAAGTAAGGTACGTAAGTAAGTTACCCAAATAAGCGGCATCGTTCATGCATAATCAAAGGGCGCAGCGTGGCTGCGCCCTTTTTGTTTATTGGTTATGACAAACTAATTCCGTTCGCCCTGAGTCCTTCGACATTGCTCAGGACAGGCTTGTCGAAGGGCCATGTCATGAGACAGGGCTTCGACAGGCTCAGCCCGAACGGTTTCATGTATTCAAATTCGGTCGACAGTCCTTCACACCATGGCCACCTACGCAATCGGCGACATCCAGGGTTGTTACGATGAAATGCGGCGCCTGCTCGACAGCATTGGTTTCGATCCGGTGCAGGATCGGCTGTGGCTGGTCGGCGATCTGGTCAACCGCGGCCCGCAATCGCCGGAAGTGCTGCGTTATCTGCGCGGACTGGGCGAGCGCGCCATCAGCGTACTCGGCAACCATGATCTGCATCTGCTGGTGGTCGCGGCGGGCGTGCGCAAACCGCATCGCGGCGACACGCTCGACGCGCTGCTCGCGGCGCCGGACCGCGATGAACTGCTCGACTGGTTGCGCCGGCAGCGGCTGATGCATGCCGATGCCGGTTATGCCATGGTGCATGCCGGCCTGCTGCCGCAGTGGAGCATTACGCAGGCCCTCGCACTGGCGCGTGAAGTCGAAGCCGCCCTGCAGGGACCGGACTACGGCGAATTCCTCAACTGCATGTACGGCAACACACCGGCGCAATGGCGTGACGACCTCGCGGGTTACGACCGGCTGCGGGTCGTCGTCAATGCGATGACGCGGCTGCGTTTGTGTACATCCGCCGGCGTCATGGATTTCACACACAAGACCGGACTCGCGGATGCGCCCGCGGGTTACCTGCCGTGGTTCGACGTGCCGGGCCGTGCCAGCAGTGACACGCCGGTGTTGTTCGGTCACTGGGCGGCGCTGGGATTGACCTTGCGCGCGGACGTGCTCGGACTCGATTCAGGTTGTGTGTGGGGCCGGCGGCTGACGGCAGTGCGCCTCGAAGACCGCCGCGTATTTCAATGCGGCTGTGAAAACATCAGCGCAGGCGATCCGCAATAAGCTGATGCGCGGCGGCTGCAAGTTTGCGCCGGTCCGCTCCGGCCGCCGGCAGGGGCTGCAGAAACCACACATGGACATGGATCACCGGCCGGGCAACGATCAATCGCAGCGTATCCCATAACGATTTGTCCCCGTCGTAAGCGGCCTCCACGCACAAGGAACCATCGCTGCGCTCATAACGCAGGGCGACCGGATGGACATGGGCTTCAGCCTGCAGCGCCGGCTGCAACAGCGAGCCGTGGAAACGCAGCACCTTCGAGCCATCGGTGGTGGTGCCTTCGGGAAACACCGTGACGACATCCCCGCGCTGCATCGCGGTGACAATTTCACCGCTGATGCGCACGGTGTCGCGACGTCGCGCGCGTTCGATGAACAGGGTGCCGGTTTTTGCGCTCAGCCAGCCGATCACCGGCCATTTGCGAATTTCCGATTTGGCCACAAACCGTACCGGCAATACCGCATTGATGGCGTAGATATCCAGCCACGAGACATGGTTGGCGACCAGCATCGCCGGCGAAGCATGCCCGCGCGGCGCGCCCTTGCGTGGTATTTCACCGTGTGCATGCAGTTTCACACCCAGCATGCCGAGCAGCGAATGTGACCAGCGTTTGACGGCGATGCGGCGGCGCGCCGGGGTATAAATGGGGAACAGCAAGGCGATGGTCAGCATGCCTTGCAGCATATGCAGCGCGAGCCGCACCAGGCGCCAGCCGCGCGTCACCACCGATGTCCCCTCGCCGCTCATGGCGGCCATTATAGAGATGTGCGGCGTGTCGGCCCTCATGCAGCCACAATCAGCCGTTCATGAAATGCCGGGCATAACGCGCATCCATGCGCGACAGGGGCAGCAGCATCAGCAGATCTGCAGTGTTGAAATCCGGATCCCAGGCTGGCGCGCCGCAGACCCAGGCGCCGACGCGGATATAACCCTTCACCAGCGGCGGCGGCGATGCAGCGACGTCACGGTCCAGCGCATCCAGCGGCAATTCACAGCGCGGGAAAGTGCGGTATTCCACCGGCGAGAGATGGTCGCGTGCCAGGCTGCGGTACACGCTCGCGGCGATGTGGCCGCCGTCGGCCATGCCCAGGGAAGCGCAGCCCATGAAATAACGGTAACCGCGCTGTGTTGCGTAGGCCACCAGCCCGGCCCACAGCCGCGCAATCGTCGCGCCATTGCGGTAATCCGCATGTACGCAGGAGCGGCCAATCTCGATGGTTTCTTCGCGCAAGTACTCGAGGCGGGTCAGATCAAACTCGCCATCGGCGTAAAAACTGCCGAGTTCTCGCGCCTTCAGTCCCGGCAACAGGCGATAGGTGCCGACGACTTCACCGCTGCCGGTGTCGCGCACCAACAGGTGGTCACAATGCGCATCATAGATGTCCCTGTCGATGCCGGACTCCGCATCAGGCAGGCGCGCCCCCATTTCCCCGGCAAACACCTTGTAACGCAGGCGTTGCGCTTCGAACACTTCGGCCGGGCTGCGGGCAAAAGAAACGGCAAGCGCCGGGGTCTGACGCTCGTGCAGCGCGGTTTGATTCCGGGTTTGATCCAGCATCGGGTGGTCTCCGTCATTGATGACGGACCCAAGGCTAGAAGCCGCCGGTTACAGCAGCATGAACAAGTGGTTAACAATCGGTGACTGTGCAGGCATCATCACAAAAAAAGCGCGGCAAAGTTGCCGCGCGGGGATGATCCGTTTTTACCGCGGGAATCAGTGTGTGACGCGGGAAGTGCGTCCGTCCGACAGGATGCGCACCCGGTCTCCGGCGCGAAAAGTTTCGTCGGCTTCCTGGACGATGGCCACCAGAGCGCCGTTGTTGAGCTTGACGGTGACTTCAACACCGTTTTTACGCGTCGTGCCCTCTTCAAGCGCCTGTCCGGCAACACCGCCGGCGACTGCGCCGATCACTGCGGCGACCGTTGAACCGCGCCCACCGCCAACCGTGCTGCCGGCAACGCCGCCGACCACCGCGCCGGCCGCCGGTCCGATCCCGGAGCGTGTGCCTTCGATCTGCACCGGGCGCACGCTTTCGACCACGCCCAGACGCACGTTCTGTTCACGACGCGCCTCGTCGCGGGTGTAGGCGCCGCCACCGAGACCCTGTGCGCAACCGGCAAGCGCCGTCACCGCAATGACCAGCGCCACTGCCTGTATTCGTTTATCCATGATTCGTTCTCCCGTCATCAAAATTGCATCACCACATTTTCATGCCAAAAGCCTGCTTGAACCGGTCAGCCGCTTCATCGCGGGTAAACCGGTGATTCTGCCCGCCGCGCTGCGCAATCTTCAGCGACCCCATCAGTGACGCCAACCGCCCGGTCAGCGCCCAGTCGGCGCCATTGGCCAGACCATACAGCAGTCCCGCCCGGAACGCATCGCCACAACCGGTCGGATCCAGCACCGCCTCCGGTTTAACGCTTGGAATCGCGATCTGTTTACCGCCGGTATGCACCACGGCCCCCTGCGCACCCAGTGTGACCACCAGCGCCTTGACTAGTTTCGCCAGTTCCTCGAGTTTTTTGCCGGTGCGCTCCTGCAGCATCTGCGCCTCGTAATCGTTAACCGTGACATATTCCGCAAGTCGCACAAATTCCTCCAGTTCCGGGCCGCCGAACATCGGCAGGCCCTGCCCCGGGTCGAAAATGAAGGGAATGCCGGCCTCATGGAATTCCCGCGCATGCTGCAGCATGCCCTCGCGGCCGTCCGGCGCGACGATGCCGAGCTTGATGCCGCGGGCGTCGCTGATGTGGTTCTGGTGGGAAAAATTCATCGCACCGGGATGGAAGGCGGTGATCTGGTTGTCATCAAGATCGGTGGTGATAAAGGCCTGCGCGGTAAAACTGCCGGACACGCCGCGGACGTGATCCTGGGCAATGCCGAGGCGCTGCAGGCGGTCGTCATAAGGACCAAAATCGTCGCCGACCGTGGCCATGATGCGTGCATCGCCGCCGAGCATTTTCAGGGTGTAGGCGATGTTGCCGGCGCAGCCGCCGAATTCGCGGCGCATGTCCGGCACCAGGAAGGCGACGTTCAGGATGTGCAGCTGGTCGGGCAGGATATGGTTCTTGAACCGGTCGCTGAACACCATGATGGTGTCGTACGCCATCGAACCGCAGATCAATGTGGACATCGGGGCCGCCTGAAAAAGAGGACAAAAGGGACAAAAAGGACGGCGGATTATACCAATGACGCCCCTGTCTCCCCGCGGCGACGCCTTGGAGTTCCCTGCATGCCTGCGGCATAATCGGCGCACGGTTGCCGTTGACGGCACCACAACTACATGGAGAAAACCGTCATGCTGAAGGAATTCAAGGAATTCGCGATGCGCGGCAATGTCGTCGACATGGCCGTCGGCATCATCATCGGCGCGGCATTCGGCAAGATCGTCGAGTCCCTGGTCAAGGACCTGATCATGCCGCCGATCGGTTTGCTGCTCGGCAAGGTCGACTTTGCCAACCTGTTCGTGGTATTGCGCGAAGGCACGGCCATGGGACCGTACCTGTCGGTGGATGCCGCGCAAAAAGCCGGTGCAGTAACTTTTAATTACGGGGTTTTCCTCAACACCTGCATCAGTTTCATCATTGTCGCGTTTGCGGTGTTCCTGCTGATCCGCACCATCAACCGCATGAAACGCGCCGAAGAGGCGGCGCCGGCGGCCCCCGCCGCACCGGCCGAGGACATCGTGCTGCTGCGTGAAATCC
The DNA here is from genome assembly GCA_019744975.1 of Burkholderiales bacterium. GTDB lineage: Bacteria > Pseudomonadota > Gammaproteobacteria > Burkholderiales > SG8-41. The sequence continues at coordinate 71,922 of JAIETP010000013.1, read as the reverse complement.
GTGATGCTCTGAAAAAGTAAACGCTGTCCCGCACATACAAAACGCGTCCCGCGGGACGCGTTTTTTATTGCCGCCACTCACCCTGAAACCCGTTAACTATTTGTTTTATTTGGAATTTTAGGGCAGCGCGATGAAGGAAAACGCGGCAAGCAGTGCACCCAACACCGCGCCGACCAGCACGTCGCTCGGATAGTGCAGTCCCAGCACCACGCGCGACAGGGCGATCAGCAGCGTAAACGGCAGCAGCAGCCACACCAGTCCCGGGTAATAAACCAGTGCGACAAAGGTGAAAGCGACGGCGTGCAGCGTGTGGCCCGACGGGAAACTGTAGCTGTCCAGCGGCGCGGCAAAATGTTCGATGTCGGCGTGTGCCTGGTACGGCCGCGGCCGCAGCGTGCGTTTTTTGAGCCATTTGTAAGCGACTGTGCAGACCAGCCCGACCATGACCATATGCAGCACGGGCAGCACCGCCGCATCGCGGTCACGCAGCAGCAGGAAGGCCATCAGCGCATACCAGGCCATGCCGTCGCCGAGTACGCTGACACCGCGGAACAGCAGGCGCCAGCGGATGCGGCGGCAGATGTGGTTGAAGCGCAGGCAGACCTGCAGGTCCCAGCGCATGATGCGTTCAAACGACAGGCGCTCAGGCAACAGCATGGGTTTCGATCAACTGCGCCTGCGCGTCGTCGGTCAGACGCAGCAAAGCCTGTTCAAATTCGGCGACGATGCAAGACCAGTCGAGTTTTTCCGTGACGGCCCGGGCATTTTTGCCGAAAGCCCTGATCCGCACCGTGTCGTTGACCAGCGCGGCAGCCGCCTGCACGTAGTCATCGGCAGCGCCGAACGGCACCAGTACGCCGTTCTGGTGATGGCGGATATGCTGCTGTGCAGCTGCGTAATCGTAGGCGACGACGGCAAGCCCGCTGGCCATGGCTTCGACGGTGACGTTGCCGTAGGTCTCGGTCATGCTCGGAAACAGGAATACATCGGCAGACGCGTAATGCGCGGCAAGATCCTCGCCGGTACGCATGCCGGCAAAAATCACCTCGGGATTTTCGCGCGCGAGGCGTGTGCGCTCGGGACCGTCGCCGACCAGCACCAGACGCAGGCGCGGCTGCAGTTCACGCATCAGCTGGTACGCACGCAGCACCAGCGGCAGGTTTTTTTCCGGCGCCAGGCGACCAACCGAAAGCGCGACCGGTTCTCCGTCCTTGACGCCCCAATCCTGCCGCATTGCCGTGCTGCGCCGCTGCGGATTAAACAGCGCGGTATCGACGCCGCGCGCCACCACTTCCAGGTTGCGGAACCCCAGCACCTCCAGTTCGCGGCGCAGGCTCTCGGTGGGCACCAGCGTACTCAGCGCCTTGTTGTGGAATTTGCGCAGGTACGCGGTGATCGGCGTTTTCAGCCAGCCCACGCCGTAATGGGCGCTGTAGCTGTGGAAATTGGTATGGAAATCCGTCGTCACCGGCAGCTTCAACCTGGAGGCTGCGCCCAGCGCCGACCAGCCCAGCGGTCCTTCGGTCACCACATGCACGATGTCGGGCCGGTGTTTGGCCCACAAGCGCATCAAGGCCTGCTTCGCCGGCAGGCCGAGTTTCAGTGCGTCGTAGCGGGGAATCGGCATGCCCCGCTGCAAAACCTCCTCGAACAGGGGCTGCACCAAAGGACGGTCACCGGGATGCTGGCGCGGGCGGATCAGTTGCACGGTATGGCCGCGCGCCTGCAGCCCGCTGACGATGCGGCCCATGGTCATGGCCACGCCGTTGATCTCCGGCGGATAGGTTTCGGTGACCATGGCCACGCGCATTTTGCGCACAGCCGCCGGGTAATGCTGCAACACGATGTCGGCGCCGTCCATGCCGCGCATCCTGCCGTGCTCATGCGACCGGCCGGTGAAGCATTTATTAAATTTGCGCGACAGCCCGAACGGGGACGCGCCGCAATCGGCTCAGCCGAACAGCACCAGACCCCACACCACCGGCACGTTGATCAGCGCCAGCAGCACCGCGGCGCTGCCGATGTCCTTGGCGCGTTTGGCCAGCGCGTGGTTTTCCAGGGAAATGCGGTCGACCGCCGCTTCAACCGCGGAATTCAGCAATTCGACGATCAGCACCAGCAGCACCACCGCGATCATCAGCGCCTTGCCGGGTCCGCTGGCCGGCGTGAACAGCGCCGCCGGAATCAGCAATGCCGCCAGAAAAACCTCCTGGCGAAAGGCATCCTCGTGGCGGAACGCGGCGCGCATGCCGTCGATGGAATAAAACAGCGCGTTCCACACGCGTTTTAATCCGGTCTTGCCCTTGTGCGGGCTTTCGCCGCTGGGTGCGTCATGCATGGCCTGCCCCTGCTAGCCTGGTGATTCGGGTCGCGCGGATCCGGATACGGCGGCGGCACCGAAGCGCCGCCACCGTCATGATTTATTTCAACGCGGCCAGCGCAGCGTCGTAATTCGGTTCCTGCTTGATTTCCGGCACCAGCTCGGCGTGCAGCACTTTGTTGTTTTCATCGAGCACGACCACGCCGCGGGCCGTCAGTCCGCGCAGCGCGCCGTCGGTGATGTCGACGCCATACTTGCTGTGGAAATCACGGTTGCGGAAAGTCGACAGCGTGAACACATCATTCAAACCCTCGGCACCGCAGAAACGCCCCATCGCGAACGGCAGGTCGGCGGCAATCACCAGCACCACGGTATTGGCAAGCTTGGTCGCTTCGGCATTGAATTTCCGCGTCGAGGTCTGGCACACGGGGGTATCCAGACTCGGCACGATGTTCAGCACCTTGCGTTTGCCGGCGTAATCCTTGAGCCCGGTTTCCTTCAGGTCTTTCGCGGTCAGCGTGAAGTCGGGCGCGCTGTCGCCTTTTTTCGGAAAATTGCCGGCGACGGTGATTGGATTGCCGCCCAGGGTGACTGCTGCCATGTTGCTCTCCTTGTGATGATCGTATCAATACGGTTGATGTAACTTGTATCACGAACTCATGAAAAAACCGAACTGCGGCACAAACGCCGATCAGAAGTGCCGATAAAGTCAGACTTTTTCGGCGTCGGCGATTTTCTGGTACGCCGCGGCATCGAGCAAGGCATCAAGTTCGGCCGGATCCGCCGGTTTGACGCGGAACATCCACGCCGTGTACGGATTCTCGTTTACTTTTTCCGGCGCATCCGCCAGTTCGGCATTCACAGCGATGACCTCGCCAGATACCGGTGCATAAATATCCGAGGCCGCTTTGACCGACTCAATGACGCCGCAGACTGCGCCCTGTTTCACGCGGCTGCCGGCCTTGGGATTGTCGACGAACACCACGTCACCCAACATTTCCTGGGCGTGATCGGTAATACCAACCGTCACGGTGCCATCGCTCTCGCGCCGCGCCCATTGGTGCGTGGCGCTGTATTTGAGTTGTTCCGGGGAACTCATGACCGTTCGATAACCCTTAAAATAATTAATAAAATCAAATACTTATATAATATCCGCTGCAAATACCGAGTACAAATGCCTGCTTCAGCGCAGCGGCGCCGGCAATACCGCGAGACGAAAACCTGCCGCCCCCAGACTGCCGGTTTCCAGCGCCAGACGCACGGTCAGTTCCGCATTCGCTGCAATGCCGGCGCGCGGATCGCGCTCCCCCAGATACTCGGCGGGCAAGAAAATACGCCGCGCCAGGGTATGGTCGTTGGCATTGGTCAGCACCAGATCCAGCGCCGGGTAAGCCACAACGTGGCCGGCATGGTTGCGCAATGTCGCCGTCAGCTGAATACGCTCGGGGCGCGACGGATCCAGCAGTTGCAGATCGGAAGCTTCGATCAACAGTGCCTTGGTGACGCGTGGCAAGGGCACCGTGCAGCCGGCCTGTGCGCACACCGCGTTCAACCATTGCCGTGCCTGCGGGTGCCGGGCGGCAATCTCGCCGCGATAGAAAAAAATCGCCTGCCCTGCCAGTACCAGCCCGAGCACGATGCCGGCCGCGGCCAGCCACGGCCGGCGCGGCGCGGGTTCCGTCATCTCCGGTTCATGGATGAACGGATTTTCAGCCGCCGTCGCCAGCCGTTCCGCTTCCAGTTCAAGCGACGGACTCGACGCAGCCGTTTCAGCCGGCGCCTCCGGAAGCCTCTCGATCAAGGGTTCGGCATCCGCTGTCGTGTCGGACACCGTGTCCGGCGGCGGCACCACCACGGACTCGTCAACGGATGCCGGTGATGGCGGAAGCGTCTCCAGCGCGGGCCCAGCTACAGCAGCCGCGGGTGCCGCCGCGACGGGTTGCGGAATCTCCGGTTCCTGCATTTCCGGTTTATCTCCCGCCGGCGCATCCGGCGCCAGCGCCACCATGCCGTCGAATATCTGCAGGCAGCGCCCGCAGCGCACCTTGCCGCCATGCGCCTGCAATTGTTCCGGCGTAATGCGGAACACGGTATGACAATTTGTGCAGCGGGTGAGCAGCGACATGGGCGCTACTCTACCTGCGAAAACCCGTCAGCAACACCCAGCCGTCATCGTGATCGGTGGATTGCATGTCGAAATTCGACGCGTACGCGTCCAGCACCGATTGTGTCTGTTCACTGAGGATGCCGGACAGCGCAATACGCCCGCCGGGCAGCGTGAGCCGCGCCAGCAGCGGTGCCAGTACGGTGAGCGGATTGGCCAGGATGTTGGCGACAACGATCCGCGCGGGCCGGACCGGCGCATCATCCGCTGCTGCGGCAAAATCCGCCTTCACCCGATTGCGTTCCGCGTTGTCCTGCGCCGCCAGCACCGCCTGCGGGTCGATGTCGATGCCGCGGGCGCTGCGCGCGCCGAGTTTCATCGCGGCAATCGCCAGAATGCCGGAGCCGCAGCCGTAATCGAGCACATCGGCATCGGGGGTCACCACTGTATCCAGCCAGCGCAGGCACAAACGCGTCGTCGGATGCGCGCCGGTGCCGAAGGCGACTCCCGGATCGAGCACGATGTTGACCGCAGCGGGGTCCGGCAATTCATGCCAACTCGGCACCACCCACAGCCGCGGCGTGATCTGCAGCGGCTGGAACTGGCTCTGCGTCAGGCGCACCCAGTCGGCGTCTTCCACACGTTCGACACGGAATTCGGATGCCGGTGCGATGCCGGCTTCGGCCAATGCCTGGGGAATCAGCACATGCAAATCGGCATCGATGGGAAACAATGCGCTGACGCGATTGGCCTGCCAGCCGGTGGCGGGCGCTTCGCCGGGTTCGGCGAATATCGGGCGTTCCGCGGCAGTGCCGGCTGCGGCATCCTGCACGTCGACCGCCAGGGCGCCGGCGGCGAGCAAGGCGTCGCTCAGTTCTTCAACGGCCGGTTCAGCCACATGCAGGATTGCGCACAACCAGGGCATGGAGGAAGCGGGCGCGTTATTCGGCGCGGGTCAGCTTCGCCAGCCGCTCTTCGAGATAGTGGATGCTGGTGCCGCCGCGCAGGAAAGCGGCGTCGCGCATCAATTCCCGGTGCAGCGGCAGGTTGGTGCTGATGCCCTCGATGATGGTTTCCGACAGGGCGATGTGCATGCGCGCGATCGCCTGCTCGCGGGTGTCGCCATAAGTAATGATCTTGCCGAGCAGCGAATCATAATAGGGCGGCACGAAATAACCGTTGTAGGCATGGGAATCGACGCGCACCCCGGGTCCGCCGGGCATGTGCAGCGAAGTAATGCGTCCCGGCGAAGGCGTGAATTTGTACGGATCCTCGGCATTGATGCGGCATTCGATGGCATGCCCTTTCAACACGATGTCCTTCTGCCGCAGCGTCAGTTTTTCGCCGGCGGCGACCCGGATCTGCAACTGCACCAGGTCATGTCCGGTCACGCACTCGGTCACCGGGTGCTCGACCTGCAGCCGGGTGTTCATTTCGATGAAAAAGAATTCGCCCCCCTCGTACAAAAACTCGAAAGTACCGGCGCCCTCATAACCGATCTTGCGGCAGGCCTCGGCGCAGCGTTCGCCGATGCGCGCGCGTGCCTTTTCGTTGAGCAGGGGCGCCGGCGCCTCTTCAATGATTTTCTGGTGGCGGCGTTGCATGGAGCAGTCGCGGTCGCCGAGATAAAACGCGTTGCGATGTTTGTCGGCGAGCACCTGGATTTCGATGTGGCGCGGCTTTTCGAGGTACTTTTCCATGTACACCGACGGATTGCCGAACGCCGCCTGTGCTTCGGCACGCGTGGTACTCACCGCATTTTTCAGCGCCGCTTCGGTGTGTACGACGCGCATGCCGCGACCACCGCCGCCGCCGGAGGCCTTGACGATGATCGGATAACCGATCTGGCGGGCAATTTTGACGATTTCCTTGGGGTCTTCGGGCAAGGCGCCGTCCATGCCCGGCACCACCGGTACACCGGCTTTTTTCATCGCGTTTTTGGCGCTGACCTTGTCGCCCATCAGGCGGATGGTCTCGGCTTTGGGGCCAATGAAGGTAAAACCGCTTTGTTCGACGCGTTCGGCAAAATCCGCGTTTTCCGACAGGAAGCCGTAACCCGGATGAATCGCTTCGGCATCCGTGACCTCCGCCGCGCTGATGATCGCCGGCACATTCAGGTAACTCGCCGACGAAGCCGCCGGGCCGATGCACACCGATTCGTCGGCGAGGCGCACGTATTTGGCTTCGGCATCGGCCTCGGAATGCACGACCACCGTCTTGATGCCCATTTCACGGCAGGCGCGCTGGATGCGCAGGGCGATTTCACCACGGTTGGCTATGAGTATTTTTTCGAACATGCGCTCAGTGGGGTCAGGGGTGTTGCGCGGACATCACGGGTTTCACGACCATGCGTGATTCCGATTGGTCTGCGTGCAAGTGAAAAGAAGTGAAAAGTCCGGATGAAAAATGTTCAGTCAATCACAAACAGCGGCTGGCCGTATTCAACCGGCTGGCCGTTTTCGACCAGGATGGCCTTGATCACGCCGTCGCGGTCGGCCTCGATTTCGTTCAGCAGCTTCATCGCCTCGATGATGCACACCGTGTCGCCGGCTTTCACCGCCTGACCGACTTCGACAAAGGCCTTGGCACCGGGGGTGGCCGAACGATAGAAGGTGCCCACCATCGGTGATTTGACGGCGTGGCCCTCGGCTTCCGCCGGTGCCGCGGCTTCGGGTTCGGCTGCGGCAATTTCGACCGTGGGTATTGCCGCAGCCGGCATCGCCATCGCTTGCGGCATCATCATCGGAGCACCCGACGCGCCAAAGCGGCTGATGCGCACCTTTTCCTCGCCCTCGGTGATCTCCAGTTCGGCAATGCCGGACTGCTGCACGAGGTCGATCAGCGTTTTTAATTTTCGCAAATCCATGAATCAACCCTTTTTGATGTGGCGCAGTGCGTAGTCAAGCGCCAGTTCATAACCGGCCGGCCCGAGGCCGCTGATGACACCGACGGCAATATCGGAAAAATAGGATTCCCGGCGGAACGACTCCCGGGCAAACACGTTGGACAGGTGGATTTCGACAAACGGAATCGCCACCGCCGCCAGCGCGTCGCGCAGCGCGACGCTGGTATGGGTGTACGCCGCCGGATTGATCAGAATAAAAGCAACACCGTCACGGCCGGCCTGTTGCACCCGCTCGACCAGCTCCGCTTCGGAGTTGCTTTGGAATGTGACCAATGTCACACCGCCGGCGGTGGCCTGGGTCTTCAGGCGGGCTTCGATTTCCGCCAGAGTGGTCGCGCCATAAATTCCCGGCTCGCGTGTACCCAGCAGATTCAAGTTCGGCCCGTTCAGCAGCAACAACGGTTTGTTACCGGGTTTAGTGCTGGCCATGACGTTCCTGTTGGTCTTTGCGTTTATAATCGCCGGCATCCGTCGGGCAGCGGCGGGGACCCTCTCCATCCATCAAACCCAAACCGGCTTTCAGCAAGATGATGGATTTTGCCTTAAGTTAACGGCAAATGTCCATATTAATAAGGTAGTTAACCGAGGTTAACTACCATCCCTCAAGTGTCACGCATTCGGGGACAATCAGGCCTGGCACCAACCTCATGCTGGAGCGCCCGGCACACCGCCCTACTTTCCGGGTATTTGCAGAAAATCTGGGAATTAACCGAAATTAACCGATTTTCAATGGAAGATAGCTACAGCAGCGGGGCCAACTGAGCCCGCATCCGGGCCTCGGATATGCTCCCAACGAGGCTGGCAGCCATATTTCCTGTCCGATCCAGCACCAGCGTGTAAGGCAAAACCCCGGCCTTGTTGCCTGCCTTGCGTGACAGCTCGACAGCGTCGAGTCCGGCAATCAACAGCGGATAGTTGATCTTGAACTCTTGGGCAAAATCCCGAACCTTGTCCACCTGATCAACGGCGATACCGACAAATTGCACTCCCTTGGTTTCATACTCCTGCTGCAGCCGGACAAACAGCGGGATTTCTTCCCGGCATGGTGCGCACCAGGTTGCCCAGTAATTGATCACCAGGATCTTTCCGCGCAACCCAGCCAGGGTTTGCGGTACACCGTCAAGTGAATGCAGGGTGCTGCCGAGAATGGCGGCCGCCGCATCACCATCGCCGCTTGGACCCAGGGCGCCGATACGCCAGGCATTGGTGAAATAGCCGGCTACGGCAGCCACGCCGCCGATCCCAGCCATCAGCAATGCCCGCCGGACCGGTGTCACCGGACAGCGAGCGCCTGGTCGAGTACGGCGGCGAACTTGCCGGCCGGCTGGAAACCGATCACGCGCAAGCCCGGGATTTCACGTCCGGCCGGGTCAAAAAACACAATGCCCGGCGGGCCGAACAACCGGAACCGTTTCAGCAGTTCCTTGTGTTCGGCCGTATTGGCGGTGACATCCGCCTGGATCTTGATCATGCCGGCAAGCCGCGCCTGCACCTGCGGATCGCTGAAGGTGTAACGCTCCATTTCCTTGCAACTGACACACCAGTCCGCATAAAAATCGAGCATCAGGGTTTTGCCCCTGGCGGCGGCAATGGCCGCATCCAGTTCGGCATTATTGGCCACCCGCTGAAACGCCACACCAGGACCGGCGCCTGGCGCAACTGCCACCGCACCGCGCAATCCGGACAAGGGTTGCAGCACGTCGCGACTGCCGGACAAGGCACCAATGACAAAAGCGATGCCCGCGACCAGCGCAATCACGCCGGCGCCTTTACTGAGCCGGGCAAAACTGCCGGCAGCCGGCGGCAGGGGATCGATGGCGCGCAGGTAAATGCCGGTGAAAATCAGCAGCGCAGCCCAGGCCAGCATCTGTACGGTCACCGGCAGGACAGGCGACACCAGGTAAATCGCCACCGCCAGCAGCATCACGCCGAAAAAACGTTTGACGGTCTCCATCCACGGTCCGGTTTTCGGCAAAAAAGCACCGGCCGAGGCGCCGACTGCCAGCAAGGGCACGCCCATGCCCAGCGCCATCGCAAACAGCGCGGCTCCACCGAGCACGGCGCTGCCGCTTTGCGAGATATACAGCAGCGCGCCCGCCAGGGGGGCGGCAACGCAGGGGCCGACGATCAGTGCCGACAAGGCGCCCATCACAAAAACGCCCGTGTAGTGTCCGCCGTGCAGGCGACCGCTGGTCCCGGCCAGACGTGACTGCAGCGAGGACGGCAACTGCAACTCATAGAAACCGAACATCGACAGAGCAAGCACGACAAACACCGCGGCAAAAGTGCCGAGCACCCAGGGATTCTGCAGCGCGGCCGACAACAGCGCACCGGACAACCCGGCGGCAATCCCCGCCAGCGTGTAGGTAATGGCCATACCCAGCACGTAGGCGGCGGACAGCAACAGGCTGTGCAGGCGGGTCATCTGCCGGCCCTGGCCGATGATGATGCCGGACAGGATTGGTACCATCGGCAATACACAGGGCGTGAACGACAGCAGCAGGCCGAAACCGAAAAAACTCAGGATCAGCAGCCAGGTCTCACCGTTAAACAATTCGGCAATCAGCGCATCCTCGCCTTTTGCGGTCGCCGCAGGCTGCACAACATTGCCTGTGCCCGAAAACAGCCGCGACATTACGCCATCGCCTGGGCCTGCCGCAGACCCTGCGGCGGCCAGCCGCAAGTCTGCCTTCTGTTCCACCGGCACATAACAGACGCCGACATCGGCGCAACCCTGCGACACCGCGGTCAGCACCGCCCGCTCGATTCCGCCGTCGGCATTGACCGGCAACCGGATGCGCACCTCGTCGCGGTAAATCATGGTCTCGCCAAAAAACTCGTCCCTGTGCACCAATCCCTTCGGCAGTTGCGCGTTACCATTGCCCAGCGTCGCAGGCTCCAGCGTGAAACGCAGCTTGTCGCGGTACAGGTAATAACCCTTGGCGATCACATAACGCACTTCGATCGCATCCGGCGCGGCAACGCGGGCGCTGAACGCAAAGGCTTTTTCCGGATCCAGCAATTCGGGTTCGGCCGCATGCGCGAAACCGGCGCACAGCATCAGCAACAGGAACAAGCGGCGCAGGATCATATGGAAGAAGATAAGGGAGAAGAGATTTCGGGAAGGACGGTTTCTGCGGTGACCCAGTCGAGATAGGCCGGCAAACCGCGCAGCACTGGGACCGCGACGATTTCCGGAAGTTCATAGGGATGCAATGCGCGCAGGGCTGATTCGAGTTCGGCATAACGTCCGGCCGTGGTCTTGATCAGCACCGGCACTTCCATGGAGTCTTCCACCACACCACGCCAACGATACACCGATGTACACGGCGCCAGCACGCTGACACAGGCGGCCAGCCGCCGCTCAATCAGCGTGCGCGCCAGTTGTTGCGCCGCCGCCTGATCCGGCAGGCTGGACATCACCAGCAGCACCTCATGGTCAGCGGACATGGGGCGGAACCTGCAGGGCGTCCGCAGCGCTGATGCCTTCGCGCACGGTCGGGTAACGCAGCCTGACGCGCAGTTCCTGCTTGATGCGCCCGTTGGCGAGGCGCCGCGATTCGCTCATGAAGGAGTACAGGTTATCCGGCATCACCACCCTCGCCTCGGCCCGGGTCACGCGCGGCGGCCGCGGCAGGTGAAACCGATCCGCCACCAGGTCGAAATAGTCGCCCATTTTCTGCGGCGCGTCGTCGCTGGCGTTGTAACTGCGGTTGGCCTGGCCGTGATGCAGAGCCGCGACCACCATGTTCGCCAGATCATCGGCGTGTATGTGATTGACGTAGGTGTCGTCCTGCGGCCGCAACGCCGGCGTGCCGCGTTCGATGCGCGCCACCGGCAACCGGTCCGCGGCATAAATGCCCGGCACGCGCAGGATGCTGACGCACACCCCCGTGCGCGCGCCCCAGTCGCGCAGCCGCTGCTCTGCATCGGCGCGGCGGCGCGCACGATCCGTCTGCGGACGCAGGGGACTGGTTTCGTCGACCAGCGCACCGCTGCAATCACCATAGACGCCGCTGGTGCTGATGTAGATAAAGTGCCGTGGTAGACTGCGGCCCCGTCCGAGTGCCGCGATCAGGTGCGCCGTTCTTGTGTCGTTGCGGCCGCGCGCGGGCGGAGGTGCAAGGTGGATGACGTCATGCGCAAGGCCGGCGAGGCCGGCCAGCGTATCCGGCCGGTCGAGATCGCCGAACAACGGCGTGAGTCCGCTCCGGCGCAGCCCGGCAACACGTTCCGCGTTGTGGGTCAGCGCGTAAATGCGATGCCGTGCGCGCAGCAGCAATGCCACACGCAAACCCACATCGCCGCAGCCGATGATCAGCAACCGTTTCATAACGTCCTATTTTAGCCCAGCACCCCGGATCCCGAACGATGCCCCGCCAAATCACCCTCCGGCCCAGCGGCCATGTATTCCATGCCCGGGACGGCGAAACCGTGCTCGAAGCCGCACTGCGCGAAGGCTACCGGCTGCCTTACGGCTGCCGCAACGGCAGCTGCGGTTCTTGCAAGGGGAAGGTCGCCGCAGGCGGCGTTGATCATGGCAAATCCCAGGACACCACTCTGAATACCGCTGAACGCGCCGCCGGCATGGCGCTGTTCTGTCAGGCGCAGCCGCTCTCCGACCTGATCATCGAGTGCCGCGAAATCGGCGTGGCCAAGGACATTCCGGTAAAAACGCTGCCGTGCCGGGTGCAGTCGCTGGAACTGGTCGCCCCCGACGTGATGCGCATCCGCCTGCGCCTGCCCGCCTCGGAGCGCCTGCAGTTCCTCGCCGGCCAGTACATCGACATTCTGTTGAAGAACGGTACGCGCCGCAGCCTGTCGCTGGCCAATCCGCCGCACGACGACGGCCTGCTGGAATTGCATCTGCGGAATTACGGCGGCCCGTTCAGCATCCATGTGTTCACGCAGATGAAAGAAAGGGACATCCTGCGTTTCGAAGGTCCGCTCGGCACCTTTTATCTGCGTGAGGACAATGACAAACCGGCGGTGCTGGTGGCCGGCGGCACCGGTTTCGCGCCGATCAAAGCCATCATCGAACACGCGATACACCACAAGATCAGACGGCCGCTGCTGCTGTACCGCGGTGCGCGGAGCGCAGCCGACCTGTATCTGGACGAGCTGCCTGCGGCCTGGCAGCGCGAACACGGCATCACTTATGTGCCGGTGCTGTCGGATGCAGGCCCGGAGGATGGATGGACGGGACGCCGCGGCCTGGTGCATGAAGCGGTGATGGCCGATCTGCCTGATTTGTCCGGGCACGAGGTCTATGCCTGCGGCGCACCGGCGATGATCGATGCCGCACGCCGCGACTTCCTCTCCCGCTGCGGCCTGCCGGAAACGGCGTTTTACGCCGACGCGTTCACACCCGCCGCCGCTGCGTAATCGGGGTCAGCCCGGTTTGCGCCGCCGCGCTGCGGCGGTCCGGTTCAGTTGTGCCACCGCCAGTTCAAGACTGGCTTGATGGTGGGCGCGCGCCGCCTCACCGCGCTCGAGACGTTCATGCAGTTGGGCGAGTTCCAGATGCGCTGCGTACGTCGGTTCCAGCGCAACACTCGCCTCCAGATAACTCTGCGCCTTGCCCCACAGTTGCTGCCGTGCGCACAGGCGTCCAAGTGCCAGCAGCAAGGCGGCATCCGTGCGGTGCGCCTTCAGCCAGCGTTCCGCGTGTTCAATCTGTCGCAGCACATCGGCGCCGCCACACTCGCCATACAAAGCGGCCAGTCCGCTGTCCCATTCCCGGTCGAGGCTGCGCTCAATGATGGCCGCCGCCTCGGCATGTTGTCCCAGTCCGAGAAAAGCCGCTGCCGCGGCGGCGGCAACGGCGGTGTCACGGCAATAACGGTCGGGCACCAGTTTCCAGGTTGCAGCAAGCTCCTGCGCATCACCTGACTTGCGCTGGATCAACTGCCGCCAGGCATGGCGGCGTTCGGCATCGGCTTGCTCGGCGCTGAATACATTGCGTTTTTCCAGCAGGTCGATCAGCGCCGGCACCTGCTCCCATTGTCCGATGCGCTGCCGCGCGCGCAATTCGAGGCGCAGTGCTGCGGTATGTTTGTTCGGCAGCATCGCCAGCGCCGCCAGCGCATCTTCCGGCCGCCGTTCATCGAGCAGCATCTTCGCCGTACTGATCGCTGCGGCGGCGTCAGGTCGCGCGGGATCCGCGGCCAATTGCGCGAGATAGGCATCACGGCGTCCGGGCTCGCGCAGTTCGTGCGCCGCACACGCGGCAATGACGGCGCCCAGATCACCGGGTTCCCCCAGCGCGACCGCGCGGTTCACCGCTTTTTCGGCTTTGCCATAACGCCCGGCAAAAAACTCGCGCAAGGCCTCGACCAGCGTGCCATGTGCGGTTTCACGGCGCCGCGCGGCACGGAACTGCGCCACACGCCCCGGCAACTCGATCGTGGTGACCAGCAGGCGCACCAGAAAATAACCCGACGCAAAACCCAACACCAGCAGCACCAGCGCAAAATTCAGCGACAGTTCAATGCGGTGCCCGGGCAGCGCCACCAGCACGTAGCCGGTATTCTGTTGCGCCAGCAGCGTCAGGCCCGTTGCGAGGGCCGCCACCACCAGTATCCAGATCAGCCAGCGCATCGTCGTCTGTAAACCGGGTTGCGGGCGCGCTTACGCCGCCCCCTTGGCTCGGGGCAGGCGCAACTTGCGTAACGCTTCCAGGGTGTCCTGCAGATCCGGCAGATCGATCTGCACCTGCGCCGACTGCAGTTTGCGCAGCGCCGCCGCTGTCGCCATCACGGTGCTGTCACGCTTGTCGAAATGACGCTCCAGCGCGGACAAGGCCGCCTGCAGGTCGCCCTGATAACTTCTGCCGTCACGCGACAGCAGGGCGATGCGCGCACCCAGCAGGCGCAGCTTCAGATTCTCGCGCAGGAAAAAAGCCTGATCCGGCGCCAGCAGCGCCGCATCCTGCACGCCGGCACTCTGCACACGCACCAGTTGGCGCAGTTCGCGCCAGGCCTCGCGCACCACGCGCTCCCACGCCGGTTCCGCCACGGGCGCCGGCGCAGCAACAGCCGCATCGGGCCGCGCCCGCGCATCCATCGCCAGCGGCAGGCGATCGATCGCGGCAATGGCGTCATCCAGCCGCGCGCCGGTGCCGTAAACGTCAACCAGCGGCAGCGCTTTCAGTCGTTCGATGTCCCGCGCCAGCGCCCGGCGCAGCACGCTGTAACGCGGCTGGTCCATGCGTTGCAGCCGCGCCTCGACGTTCTCCAGGCCGATCAGCGCGGTGCGCACGTTGGCCGCGATCTGCAACTGCTGGCTGGCCAGCAGCACGGATTGTTCAATGTCGGCAAACGCCCACTCATCGCGGTTGCGCGAGAGTTCCTGATACAGCGCTTCGAGCGCAACCTGCTGGTTCTGCGATTCCGCGAGTTTGGCTTCCAGCACGCCCACCTTGACCTCGGCTTCGCGCAAGGCCGCCATCGCCTGCAGTACACGCGCACCGGCATCCTTGTTTTGCTCTTCCATGTTCGCCAGGCGCTGTGCCAGTTCGCGGCGCAGTATATTGTCCGAACTGCGATCCTGATACCACTGGTAAGCGGAAAAAACCAAGGCTGCCAGAGCCAACAGCAGCGCCAGCACCGGCCAGGCGCCACCGCGCCCTGCGTTGCGCGCAGCGGGCGTGACAGCCGCTGACGGTGTCACGCCATTGCCGGCTGGTGTGTGTTCTTCACTCATCATCAAAGAATAACATGCGTGCGCGGAGGCTATTTCGCTGCGAACTGCTGCAACAGGCCCGCGATCAGGCCGTCATCGCCGGGCGCGGTCTCAATGACATCCCTGCAGCCGAGTTCCCGCGCCACGGCGGCGATGCGCGGATGCGGCACCAGCAAGGGCGTACGCTGCAGCAGTGATTCCCCGGCTTTGCCGAGCATCACAAACAGATTACGCAGCCCTTCACTGCTGGTGACGACCATTGCATGTACCCCGTCATGCGCCCAGGCCTGCAGCAGGGGTGCCGGATCCGTTTGTGGTCGCGCGCGGCGATAACAGGCCACGTAATCGACCTGTGCGCCGCGCGCCGCCAGGGTATCACCGAGCAATTCCCGGCCGCCGTCGCCACGCAAAATCAGCACCCTCTGTCCGCTGACGCCCTGCAGTTGCGGCATCTCAAGCAGCCGTTCACTGTCGAAAGAGCGCTGCGGCGCAATGACGTCGTGGATGCCATGACGTTCGAGTTCCCTGACGCCGCCCTTGCCGATCGCGGCGACGCGCAGACCTGCCGGCCAGGCGCGTCGCCCGGCCATGCGTTCCATCACCCGTGTCACGGCATTGGGGCTGATGAAAATGGCCAGGTCATAACGTTCCAGCCGCGCGAGGGCGTCGAGCAGCGGTTGCGGATCGACAGGATCAAGAATTTCCAGCGTCGGAAAAATGACCGGCCGGCCGCCTGCGGCATGTATCAGGGCTGCCAATGGCCCCGCCTGGTGCGCCGGCCGCGTAATCAGGATGCCGCGCCCGGCCAGCGGGCCGGTCATGGCGCCGCAGTCATGGTGAAAGGGCCGCGAGGATGTCCGCGGCACCCTGGCGTTTCAGGTCTTCGGCCAGCGTGATGCCCAGTGCTTCGGCATTCGTTGCCGGGCCGGCGATTTCGCCGCGCACCACCCTTGAGCCATCCGGTGCGCCGACCAGACCGCGCAGGCGCAGCTGTGCGCCACTCAATTCGGCAAACCCGGCGAGCGGCACATTGCAGCTGCCGGCCAAGGTGCGCGAAAACGCGCGTTCGGCGATCACGCATTGTTGTGTCGCCTGATGTACCAGCGGCGCCAGCAATTCAAACAAACCGGCGCGATCGGCGCGGCATTCAATACCCAACGCGCCCTGGCCAACGGCGGGCAGGCTTTCCTCTGGTGTCAGCAGCGCGGTAATACGATCAGCCAGGCCGAGCCGTTTCAATCCCGCGGCAGCGAGGATGATTGCGCCATACTGACCGTCATCCAATTTGCGCAAACGCGTCTGCACATTGCCGCGCAGCGGCTCGACCACCAGTTTGGGAAATTGTGTACGCAACTGGCATTCGCGACGCAGGCTGGAAGTGCCGACCCGCGTGCCCGCGGGTAATGCGGCGAGACTGCTGAAATCATTCGAGACCAAAGCATCGCGCGGATCGGCACGCTCAAGAACCGCCGCCAGGGCATAACCTTCGGGCAGGTGCATCGGCACATCCTTCACCGAATGCACCGCGATGTCGGCGCGGCCGTCGGCCAGCGCATCTTCGAGTTCCTTGACGAACAAACCCTTGCCGCCGATCTTGGACAAGGAACTTTCGAGATTACGGTCACCAGCCGTGGTCATGCCGAGGATGGATACCGGCAGCCCCGGATATAATCGCTGCAGCCCGGATTGCACATGCCGGGCCTGCCATAAAGCCAGCGCGGACTCGCGCGTGGCAATCACCACGGAATCGGGTCGGCGATTAGCAGGACTCTGTATCATATTGATTTTATTGAATATTTTTAAGTACTGGGGCTGCCTGATTGTAGCATGGGCTCTCTTGATCGCAGCACCGGCTACAGCCCAGCTGCTGCCCGCAGACGATCTGGCGCAAGCCGCCGCCACGGCCAAGGCGCGCCGCGCGCCGGTACTGATCGCCTTCATGCAGCAGTCCTGCCCGTATTGCGCGGTCGCGCGGCGCGATTATCTGGTGCCCCTGCAAACCGACCCAAAATGGAAAAATCGCGTACTGATCCGCGAAATCGATGTCGATCGCAGCACGGCCATGCGCGACTTCGCCGGCACCGCCACCACGCATCGCGAATACGCGCGCAGCCTCGGCATCAAAACCGTGCCCACGCTGATCGTATTTGATGCCAACGGCGAACGAGTCGCCCCGCCAATCATTGGTTTGCTGGCCGATGACTTTTACCGTTTGTACATAGAGCAGGCGATAGAAGCAGGACTGGCCCGCATGCGGCGCGGACGCTGATCCGCTTCGGTCTGTCAGGCGCTCTCAGCGCGCAAACTCGCGCACGATGTGCTGCTGGCGGCGACTCACGGGGATGCGTTCCTCGAGTCCGGCGAGCACCACCTGCCATGGCCCCTCACCGGACTCCGCAGCCACCCGCTCAAAACCGCGGATCGCCGTACGCGCCACCAGGCAGTTGCGGTGCACACGCACAAAACGCTCCGCAAATTCCTGTTCGAGCTGGGTCAGTGATTCCTCGATCAGGTATTCCCGGCCGGCGGTACGCACCGTGATGTATTTGAGTTCGGCGCGCAGGAACAGGATGTCCTCCACCGGGATCAGATGCACCCGGCCGCGTTCGGCCACACTGAGGCAGCTGCGCGGCGCCTGTTGCAATTCGCGCAGGGCCTCGGGATTCAGCGCGGTGTTTTGCACGACCCGCGACAGCGCTTCCTTCAGCCGCGATGCCTTGATCGGCTTCAGCAGGTAATCGACCACGTGTAATTCAAAGGCCTGGATCGCATAGGCATCGTACGCCGTGGTGAATATCACCGCCGGCGGCGGCTGCAGCTGCTGCAGGTGGCGCGCCACTTCGATGCCGTCCATGCCGGGCATGCGCACATCAAGCAGGGCGACATCGACACCGCCGGCTCCGGCGATCTGCAGCGCATCCCGGCCATTGGCGGCCTCGCCGGCAACCACCACCGGCAGTCCGGCATTGACGTCGGCCAGCAGATCGCGCATGCGGCTGCGCGCCGGCGCCTCGTCATCGACGATCAGTACGCGACGCGGCGCGATGGTCATGACGCCATCCTCCTCATTCAGTCCTCATTTTGCTTTCAGGTACGGCATGACCATGCGCACCTCAAAGGTGTTTTCGCCGATCTGCGTGGTCAGTTCCGCAGCGACGTCGAAATGCAGCTGCAGGCGTTCACGAATGTTGGCCAGCGCCATCTTGTTGCCGACATGATGGTCGCCGGTCAGGCGGTACGGGTTGCGCAGCACCACGTGCAGGCGGTCACGGGCAACATGAATGGTGATGCTCACCACACCGGGCGTTTCGGCGGGCTCGATGCCGTGATACACCGCGTTCTCCAGCAGCGGCTGCAGGGCCAGCAGAGGCACCAGCGCATCCGGCGGCATGTTCTCGATATGCCATTCCACCTGCAGGCGTTCGCCCAGCCGCAACTGCTCCAGATCCAGGTACTGGCGGCAAAGCTCGATCTCGCGGGAAATCGGCGTCAGTTGGCGGTTGTCGGCCATCAGCGCGCGGAACAGTCCGGCCAGATCTTCAAGCGCCGCCTCGGCGCGCTGCGGCTCCTGGCGCACCAGTGACAATACGGCGTTGATGCTGTTGAACAGAAAATGCGGCCGGATGCGCGCCTGCAGCGCCTGCAGCCGCGCTTCAGACAGCGCCGGTGAAAGCGCGCGCCCGCGCAGATCAAAATACCCCAGCAGCATGCCGGTGGACAGCGCGACGATGAACAACCAGCGCGGCAGGGAATGCGTTTCGACAAAAAACAAGCCGCTGGTGATGAAGTGCAGCGCGGTCGTCAAACCCAGTTCGATCACCAGAATGGCGACGATCGCCATCGCGTACGGCAAACGGCGCAGCCTGTTACCCACCGCGGCCAGCACCAGCAGACTCAGAATCAGCAGGGGTTCAACCAGCGCGGCGTTTTCCGTGAACTGCGCCGGCCATCCACGCACCGCCGGCACCTGCAACAGGGCCGCGAGCAGTGCAATGCCGTTCACGATCAGCACGATGCGCAACAGGATTCCAAAATTACGGAAGTCCGGCAGGGGGCCGGTGTTGGCAATATGATTTATACTCTGCGCCATGGCAGTTTCATTCTAGCAGGGCCGTAAAAAGCTTCTGTAAATTCTGTAAAAATCGCTGCAAACATCCATGTCGGCAAAAGACAAAGCAACGGACAAAACAAAAAACGGCGCGAAGCCGAACGCTGCCAAAGCGTGGTCGGGGCGTTTCAGCGAACCGGTTGACGATCTGGTCAAACGTTTCACCGCCTCCGTCGGTTTCGACCAGCGCCTTGCGGAATTCGACATCCAGGGTTCGGTGGCACATGCGCGCATGCTGCATGCCGTCGGTATCCTGACCGCTGCCGATCTCGAGGCCATCGAAAAAGGCCTGGCCGCCATCGGTGATGAAATCCGCGCCGGCACCTTCCCGTGGTCGGTCGATCTCGAGGACGTGCATCTCAACATCGAGCGCCGCCTGACCGACATGGTCGGCGACGCCGGCAAACGCCTGCACACCGGGCGCTCGCGCAATGATCAGGTCGCCACTGACGTACGACTTTACCTGCGCGCGGCGATCGACCATGTGCAGACCCTGATCAAAGGGCTGCAGCGGGCACTGCTCGACCTTGCCGAGAATCATGCCGACACAGTGATGCCGGGTTTCACCCACCTGCAGGTGGCGCAGCCGGTGTCGTTTGCCCACCACCTGCTGGCCTATTTTGAAATGCTGTCGCGCGACGCCCAGCGTTTCGCCGACTGCCGCAAACGCGTCAACCGCCTGCCGCTGGGTGCCGCGGCGCTGGCCGGCACTTCGTTTCCCATTGACCGGTTGATGGTGGCCAAGGAACTGGGCTTCGACGGCGTCTGCGAAAATTCGCTGGATGCCGTGTCCGACCGCGACTTCGCGATTGAATTCGTCGCCGCCGGCGCGCTGGTGATGACCCATCTGTCGCGCTTCAGCGAGGAACTGATCCTGTGGATGAGTCCGCGCTTCGGTTTCATCGACATCGCCGACCGTTACTGCACCGGTTCGTCGATCATGCCGCAGAAAAAAAATCCCGATGTCGCGGAGCTGGTACGCGGCAAGACCGGACGCGTCAATGGTCACCTCGTGGCGCTGCTGACCCTGATGAAGGGCCAGCCGCTGGCGTACAACAAGGACAATCAGGAAGACAAGGAACCGCTGCTCGACACCGTCGATACGCTGATGATGAGTCTGGCGGTATTCGCCGGCATGGTCGGCGGCATCACGGTCAACGCCGAGCGGATGCGTGCGGCTGCCCGCGAAGGCTACGCCACGGCCACCGATCTCGCCGACTACCTGGTGAAAAAAGGCCTGCCCTTCCGCGAAGCCCATGAGGCCGTGGCGCTGGCGGTGCGTTTTGCCGAAACCCGCGGCTGTAACCTCGCCGAACTGTCGCTCGATGACCTGCGGCAATTTTCAAAGTTGATCACGGCTGATGCTTTCGACTCATTATCGCTGGAAGGTTCGATGAACAGCCGCAGTCACATCGGCGGCACTGCGCCGGCACGGGTCAAGGCGGCGATCGCCAAGGCACGTAAAAGCCTGATCTAGTCCGGCCGCGGCGCAGCCGCGCTTTCTCGCACCACCAGTTCCGTCGGCAGTTTGCAGCGCAGGTCCACCGTCTTGCCTTCCAGCCGCATCAACAGATGGTTGGCGGCATAAATGCCCAGATCGGTGGTCGGAAAACGCACGGTGGTCAGTGCCGGTGTCATCAGCGCGGCAATTTCCATGTCGTCAAAACCGGTGATCGACACCTCGCCCGGCACCACCAATCCCTGTACATGGCATTCGGCCACTGCGCCGATGGCCAGCACGTCGTTGCCGCAGATCACCGCGGTCGGCCGCTCGCGCCCCGCCATCAGTTCGCGCAGGCCTTCACGGCCCCCGGTATGGGTGTACGGTTTTTCCACCACTTGTTCCGCAGTCAGCGTGATGCCGCGTACCGCCAGTGCCTCGCGCACACCGGCGAGGCGTTCCTGCGCGCGTTCATTGTGCGCGGTGATGCCGGACACCATCGCGAACCGGCGATGGCCGAGATCGAGCAGGTAATTGGTGATGCGCTCCGCGGCGGCGCGGTTGTCAAAACCGACGCAGGGATGGTTGCCGCTTTCATCGAAGGCCCAGGTCAGCACATAAGGCACGCCATTCGACTCGATCATGTGGTAGATGTCGGGATGGTGCGTGGTGCCCAGCAAGACCAGGCCGTCGACGCCGCGTTCGATCAGCGTACGCGTGACGCGGGCTTCGATGTCGGCATCGAATTCATGGCTGGCCAGCAGCAGCACATAACCGGCGGCGTCCAGCGTACGCTGCAGCGCGTGGATGGTATTGGCAAAAATCGCATTGTCCAGCGTCGGCACCACGGCGCCGATGGTATGGGTGCGCCGCGACGCCAGCGCGCGCGCCGCGCCATGCGCGACATACCCCAGGCTGCGCGCCGCCTGCTGCACCCGCTCCAGCGTACGCGCCTTGACCTTGTGCGGCAGTGTCAGTGCGCGCGATACCGTCGCCGTCGACACCTTGGCCAGTCGCGCGACATCAGCGAGCCGGGCCGCCTTGCTGGACCGGCTTCTCATCGGATAAACAGTTGAAAAAAGCCGGCTGACGCCGGCTTTTTACGTGGCGGCTTGAAGTGATTAACGATATTGCTTGGCACTGTGTTTGCGATACTTGGGCAGCAGCCGCTGCGGCTGGCGGAAGGCGTCACGACGGAAGGGGTCGCCCAGCTCCTGGGTCAGCATCATGTTGATCACCGTCGGCTTGTTGGAACGCACTGCCGCGCGCAACGCATCACCAACCTCATCGACATGTTCCACCGTCAGCCCCTGCGCGCCCATTGCTTCCGCGACATCGGCGAAATTCGGGTTTTGCAGATTGGTGCCGAGGAACCGGTTTTCGAAATAATCGACCTGGTTCTTTTTCTCGGCGCCCCACTGGCCGTTGTTGAACACCACCGCGATCGCGGGAATTTTTTCACGCACGCAGGTCATTACTTCATTCAAGCTCATGCCCCAGGCGCCGTCGCCGACATAGGCGATGGCCGGACGATCCGGACGACCGACCTTGGCGCCCATCGCCGCCGGGAAGGCGTAACCGCAGTTGCCGAAACTCATCGCCGCGAGGAATGAAGGCGCCTGCTCGAAATGCAGATAACTGTTGGACACCGAACACACATTGCCGATGTCGGTGGAGACCATCGCGTTTTTCGGCATCGCGCGCGCCAGCGCCGCCAGCGCCTGGCGCGGCCCGATGCGGGTTTTGGTGTTCGGCGAAGGCCATTTGTCGAGTTCATCGGCCCAGGCTTTTTTCGCCTTCTGCACTTCGGCGAGCCGCGCCTTGTTGGGCGTCAGCTTGACGATGGCTTTGACGCGTTCGAGCAGCGCAACCGCCGCCAGTTTTGCGTCACCGCAGATGCCGACGGTGGTTTTTTTGACCAGCCCGAGCATGCGCGAATCGGCATCGACCTGGATGATCTTCGCGTTTTTCGGCCAGTAATCGAGGCCGTGCTGCGGCAGTGTGCCGAAGGGGCCCAGCCGCGAACCCAGCGCCAGCACCACGTCAGCCTTGGCGATGATGTTCATCGCGGCTTTCGAGCCCTGGTAACCCAGCGGGCCGCAGGACAGGGCGTGGCTGGCCGGGAAGGAATCATTGTGCAAATAGGAATTCACCACGGGTGCGGTGAGGTACTCGGCCAGCGCCGCGCATTCCTTGATGCCGCTGCTCATGATCACGCCGCCGCCCGAGAGGATCACCGGGAACTTGGCGCGGGCCAGCATTTTGGCGGCAGCATCCAGTGATTCCGGGCCGCCGGCCGCACGCTCCAGCTTGTGCGGCTGCGGAATGTCGTAATCGCCTTCGCCATAGAAATAATCGCGCGGGATGTTGACCTGCACCGGACCGCGTTCGGCCATCGCGATGTCGAAGGCGCGGCCGGTCAGTTCAGCAATGCGCAGCGGCGAATTGACATGCACCTGCCACTTGGTGATCTTGGAAAAAATCGGCAGCTGCTCGGTTTCCTGGAAACCGCCCAGGCCCATGCTCAGGCTGCCCGACTCCGGCGTCACGCACACCACCGGCGAATGCGCCCAGTACGCCGCGGCAATGCCGGTGACGAAGTTGGTGATGCCCGGACCGTTTTGCGCGATACACACGCCGTGTTTGCCGGTGACCCGCGAATAACCGTCGGCCATATGCGCGGCATTCTGTTCATGCGCCACCGACAGAAAACGAATACCGGCCAGCGGGAACAGGTCATGCGCATCCATGTATGCCGAACCGACGATGCCGAAAGTATCCTTGACGCCCTGCGCGACCAGCGTTTCGACAAAGGCCTCGGACGGCGTCATGCGCGCTTTGCCGCCGGCGGATGCTTTGGCAATTTTTTTGCCTTCTGCCATCGTATTCATTGGAAATTCTCCGTGGACATGAAACATGTTTGGAACAGGCTGGCGAATATAACCATGATATTAATCCGCATCATCCCGCCGCCGGCACGGGTCATGTGCGAGGCCCGATGCTAAGCCAATTCTCTGTTTAATGCAAGCGCTTGCACAAATTAATATAAATATTTGTTTTTATTAATTAATTTAACTTTTAACGTCTTCCAAAATCAGATCAGCGGCCTTTTCGGCAATCATGGTCACGGGGGCATGCGTATTGCCGGAAACCAGCGTCGGCATCACCGAACAATCCACCACCCGCAGCGCCGCCAGTCCCCTGACCCTCAACCGCGGATCGACCACCGCCGTATCGTCCGTGCCCATTTTGCAGGTGCCGGACGGATGGAAAATGGTCGCGCCATGCTCCCGGGCAAACGCAAGAAAATCATCGTCCGAATTTGCCTGCGGGCCGGGACGGTACTCGTCGATCAAAATTCCACGCAACGACGGCGCAGCCGCCAGGCGCCGTGAAAAACGCAGGCTTTCGATCGCACAACGCTGGTCCAGCGCGGTGGACAGATAGTTCGGCTGTATCGAGGGCGCCTCCAGCGGATCCCGTGAACGGATCGCGACGCGCCCGCGCGATTCCGGACGCAGCTGGCAGACGGAAAATGTGCACCCGGGCCAGGGATGCGGCTCGGCCCCCGCCATGTCCGCGGACAAGGTGGCAAAATGAAACTGGATGTCCGGCGTGACGGATTCAGGCAGCACTTTTGTGAACAGTCCGCCCTGATTGATCCCGATTGCCAGCGGCCCGGTGCGGAACAGCGCCCACTTCAGCCCCATCCGCATCCGGCCCCACACCGAACGCAGTTCGTCGTTTGTCGTCGTCACGTTCCCAACCTTGAACATGACCCGCAGCTGCAGGTGATCCTGCAGATTTTCCCCGACTCCGGACAGGTCATGCACCACCGGCACACCTTTTTCCTGCAGCATGGCCGCGCGACCCACGCCCGACAGCTGCAGCAGCTGCGGGCTCTGTATCGCCCCCGCGCTGAGTATCACTTCGCGCGCCGCGCGCACCGCATGCGTGAAGCCCTGCTGCCGATATTCGACGCCCACGGCGCGCATGCCGTCAAAAACGATGCGGGTAGCATGGGCGCCGATGACCACCCGCAGATTGCCGCGGTTGCGCGCCGGATTGACATAGGCGACGGCCGACGAGCAGCGCATGCCGTGTTCCGTGAACAGCTGGTAATAACCGACACCTTCCTGGTTGCCCGCATTGAAATCGTGATTTTCGGGAATGCCGATTTCCATGGCGCCCCGGATAATGGCGTCCATCAACGGATGCCGCTCCGGAATATCCGAACAGGCCAGCGGGCCGGCGGCGCCGTGCCAGGCGCTCACGCCGCGGCTGTTTTTCTCGCTGCGGATGAAGTAAGGCAACACGTCCCGCCACCCCCATCCGCTGTTGCCTGCGGCAGCCCAGCGGTCGTAGTCCTCCGGCTGGCCGCGCACGTAGATCAGGCCGTTGATGGACGACGATCCGCCGAGCCCACGGCCTCTCGGCCAGTAAATGCGCCGATTGTTCATGCCGGGATCGGGATCTGTATAAAAACCCCAGTTGTAATCCGGGTGAAACATGGTCTTGCCATAGCCGATGGGGACATGAATCCAGGGATAGTTATCGACCGGACCGGCCTCCAGCAACAGCACGCTGTGGCGGCCGGAGGCCGACAGCCGGTTGGCCAGCACGCAGCCCGCCGAACCGGCACCCACGATCACGTAGTCATAAACGGTCAATCCGGCGATTCCTCGAAGGCCGGCATCGTGCAATCCCGCCTGGAGTGGAGCGGGTTTTGCGGCGCGAAGCGGCGCAGTACATGATCAAATCATGATCAAATTATCAAAAAATGGAACTTTACATCCCGTTTTTTGCAACAAAGTATTGCAAACCGGAATCGGCTTGTCTAGGATGATTGAACGATCGATGCACAAAAACACATAAGCGGCGGACCGTATCGGCCACGCCGCCGGCGACTGACAGCTGCATGTCGCCTCGATCGCAGGCTTGGCGATTCATTGGTTCATACCCATGTGGAGAGAGGAACATGAAAACAAAATGGCTATCCGCAGTACTGGCAGCCTTAATCGCAGGCAGCCTGCTTTTTTCCGGCGCGGCCCAAGCACAGCAATTCAAGGCCCGCATGCAGACCGCGGTACCGACATCCAGCATTTATTTTGAGTTGCTGAAAAAATTCAGCGACCGCATCGATAAAATGAGCGCCGGCCGGCTGAAAATAGAGGTTCTGCCCGATGGCGCCATCGTGCCGGCATTTGAAATTCTCGACGCCGTGGACAAAGGCATCGTCGAATCGGGCTATGCCTGGACGCATTACTGGTCCGGCAAACACCCCGCCGCGGGCATATTCAGCAATCCGATGGCAGGATCCGGTGCCGGTCTGGACCAGTTGTCGCACATCGCCTGGATTTTTGAGGGCGGAGGCTACGAGCTTTATCGGAAATTCTATTCCGACGTGCTGAAGGTCAATGTTGAACCGCTGTTCATCCAACCGATGGGACCCGATCCCCTGGGCTGGTTCAAATCGCCGATCAGGAACGTCGCGGAATTCAAGAAACTGAAATACCGCTCACCGCCCGGCATCACCGGCGAAATTTTCAAGGAAATGGGCATTTCCGCGGTGGCGCTGCCGGGCGGCGAAATCGTGCCTGCCGCGCAACGGGGGGTGATCGACGCCGCCGAGTGGATCGGGCCCGCCGACGACTTGAACCTGGGATTGCACACCGTCTGGAAAAATTACTACCTGCAGGGACTGCATCAATCGACGGATATCGGCGAAGTGCTGTTCAACAAGACATTCTGGAAAAAGCTGCCTCCCGACATCCAGGAAATCGTCCGCACCGCCGCGATGGCTTCAATGACTGAAACCTATACCTATAACGTTTATCGCAATGCGCTGGCGGTGAAAAAGCTCCGCGACGAATTCAAGGTCACCATCCACGACACGCCGCGCGATTTTTTCCCCGCATTCGTGCAGGCGACGACCGTGGTGCTGGAGCGATATGCCGCAAAGGACGCATTCTTCAAGGAAGTGCTTGATTCGCAGCGCACCTTTGCCAAAACCGTGGTTCCGTACTGGACAAAGATCCTGGATCTTTATTCCAACCTCGGCAATGCGGCGCTGGCACCGGCCGGCAGCGCGAAAAAATAGTCCGTAATTGCCGCGGGCTTACGACGGAAAGGGCGCAGTTCACCGCGCCCTTTTTTTGTTGGTCCGCGCGCTATCGCGACAAACTGCAGGAGTGCCATCGTGCCGAAATCACTCATCAAGCTGATCCGTTTTATCGACAACATCAGCATCTGGTCCGGAAAAATCATCGCATGGCTGATCCTGCCGATGGTTGCAGGACTGGTCTACGAGGTGGTGGCCCGCTACATGTTTTCAGCGCCGACCGAATGGGCATATGACATGACCTATATGCTTTACGGGAGTTTTTTCATGCTCGGATCGGCCTTTACGCTGCAGCGCAAAGGCCATATCCGCACCGACATCCTGTATGCAAACTGGTCGCCACGGCGCCAGGGCATTGTCGATGCCGTTTGTTATGCCCTGTTCTTTTTCCCGGGACTGATCGCGTTCGCGATTGTCAGCTGGGACTTTTTCTGGGTCGCGCTGCAACGCGGCGAGCGGATAGTCACCAGCCCCTGGATGCCCATCGTCTACCCGTTCAAGGGCGTGTTGCCGGCGGCGATGCTGCTGCTGTTGCTGCAGGGATTTTCCGAGTTTCTGAAAAGCATGCACGCGGCCATCAAGGGGGAATGGTTATGAGCCCTGAACTCATGGGGTTTGTCGCGCTTGCGGTGTTGTTCGCGGCGATCTTCGTCGGCTTCCCGATCGCTTTTACGCTGATCGCCGTGGCGCTGATCTTCGGATACCTTGCCCTGGGCGATCTGGTGCTGCACCTGATGGTGCTGCAGGTCTTCTCCGTGATGCGCGACCCGACGCTGGCATCCGTGCCGTTTTTCCTGTTCATGGGGTACCTGCTGGAACAGGCCGGGCTGATGGAAAGGCTTTTCCGCGGCATCCAGCTGCTGTTTTCGTCGGTGCGCGGATCACTCTACCTTGCGGTGCTGATGACGGCGACGATTTTTGCCGCGGCAACCGGCATCGTCGGATCGTCCGTCACGCTGCTGGGCGTCATGGCCGCACCGGCGATGAAACGCAGCAACTACGACGTGCGCATGTCGGCGGGCGCCATTGCGGCGGGCGGCACGCTGGGCATCCTGATCCCGCCTTCGGTGATGCTCATCGTCATGGGCCCGGTGGTCGGCGTGCCCGCCACAGACCTGTTCGCGGCGGCCATCATCCCCGGATTGCTGCTCGCCGGCCTCTACATCGCATATACCCTGACGCGAAGTTATCTGAATCCCGCCCTCGGCCCGGCGCTGCCGCCGGAGGAACGCGCAACCTCCATCGGCGAGGTGGTCAAGGAACTGGCGCTGGGCATCATTCCGGTGGTCGTCGTCATCCTCGCGACCCTGGGCGTCATTCTCGCCGGCATCGCGACGCCGACGGATGCCGGCGCCTGCGGGGCGTTCGCCGTGCTGATCCTGACGCTGATCTACCGCAAAATGGACTGGGAAAAATTCAAGAAGGCCGCCTTCGCCACGCTCGAGGTCTCCTGCATGATCTTGCTGCTGGTTGCGGCATCAAATTTTTTCGGTTCCGTTTTTTCCCGTCTTGGCAGCGCAAACATGATCGCCGACGCCATGCTCGGATTACCGTTTTCACCAACGGTCATGCTGATCCTGATGCTGGCCATCATATTCATCCTGGGCTGGCCGCTGGAATGGGTGCCGATCATCCTGATCGTGGTCCCGATATTCCTGCCGCTGGTGCAAAAACTCGGCATTGACCTGGTCTGGTTCTGCACGCTGGTTGCCATTTGCCTGCAGACGGCCTGGCTGTCTCCGCCGGTGGCATTGTCGGCCTATTTTCTGAAGGGCGTGGTCCCGGACTGGGAACTCAGGGACATTTATGCCGGTATGATGCAGTTCATGGTGCTTCAGATTATCGGACTGGCCTTGGTTCTGGCATTTCCGGCGCTGGCGACATGGTTGCCAAAAGTACTGTAGCAGCGTTCGCGCCCGACGCCGCCCCCGGCTCGGCCAGCGCGCGCGCGCTGGCGATCCTCGAACTCGCGGCCAATTCCGGCCGGGCACTGTCGCTGGTGGAAATCAGCGAAACCATGAAACTGCCCAAGGCCTCCGTCCACCGCATCGTGCTGGAAATGGAGACGCAGGGCATGCTGCTCAGGGAGCCGGGCAGCAAGCGTTTTGGCGTCGGACATCGCCTCCGGTCGCTGGCCGTGTCCGTCATGACCCATTCCTTCGGCCATGGCGTCCGGCACGCGATCATGCAACGCCTTGTCGACGAGGTCGGGGAGACCTGCAATTTCACGATGTTCGACGGAGACAGGGTTCTGTACATCGACCGTGTCGAGGCGCAATGGCCGCTGCGGCTGCATTTGCAGCCGGGCTCACGGGTACCGCTGCATTGCACTGCCAGCGGAAAACTGTTTTTATCCGGACTGTCGGCTTCGGTGCGCCGGCGCCTGCTGACGGCCCTGCCGCTTGAAAAACACACGGCGAACACCATCACCACGGTTCGCGCGATGGAAGACGCGCTGAAGCTCATCCGGAAACAGGGCATCGGCACTGACAACGAAGAATTCCTGATGGGACTTGTCGCCGTTGCCGTTCCGGTGATGGATGCCAGGCGGCAGGTTTGCGCGGCACTGGCAATCCACGGTCCGACTGCCCGGCTGTCGCTGCCGCAGGCTCTTACCCACGTCCCCAGACTCCGTGATGCTGCGGATCGGCTGTCCGAAGCCCTGATCCAGGAGTCATCCCCGGCACTGACAGTCGGCTAGGTCCCGGCCCGGCCGCTTTTGGAAGGGCGCACACTGCACGATACAATATCGGGCGCTGCTGCCCTGACCCAGTAAGCGTTCGAGCCTTCCGGAGCAATTTTTGGATCTGCCGACAGCAAATCATTCCCGCGGGCCGCATGCCGCGACCGAAGCCGCAGCACTCGCGAAACAGCTGGCCGCCCGCATTGCCGGCGAAGTCCGTTTTGATACCGGCGCCCGCGCCGCCTATTCCGCGGACGCCTCGAACTACCGCCAGGTGCCCATCGGCGTGGTGATCCCGCGCAGCATCGAGGACATCGCCGCCACCCTGGATATCTGCCGCGAACTCGGCGTGCCCATCCTGCCGCGCGGCGGCGGCACTTCGCAAAACGGCCAGTGCGTCAACATCGCGGTGGTCATCGACACTTCGAAATACCTCAATCGCGTACTCGAAATCGATGCGGTCGCGCGCACCGCGCGGGTGGAGCCGGGCACCGTCTGCGACACTTTGCGCGATGCCGCCGAATTACACGGCCTGACTTTCGGCCCGGACCCGGCTACGCACAGCCGCTGCACGCTGGGCGGCATGATCGGCAACAATTCCTGCGGCGCGCATTCGGTGATGGCGGGCAAAACCGTCGACAACGTCGAGACCCTGGACATCATCACTTATGACGGCCTGCGCCTCACTGTCGGCCCGACCGGCGAAGATGAACTGGTGCGCATCATCCGCGCCGGCGGCCGCCGCGGTGAAATCTACGGCCGGCTGCGTGCGCTGCGCGACAAATACGCCGACCTGATCCGCGCGCGTTTCCCGAAAATCAAACGCCGCGTCTCCGGTTACAACCTTGACCAGCTGCTGCCGGAAAACGGTTTCAACGTCGCGCGCGCCCTGGTCGGCACCGAAGGCACCTGCGTGGTCACGCTGCAGGCCAAGACCCGGCTGGTGCACAGCCCGCGCTCGCGGGTGATTCTGGTGCTCGGTTTCCCCGACATTTATCAGGCCGGCGATGCCGTGCCGGACATCCTGCCGTTCAAACCCATCGCCACCGAGGGCCTCGATGAACGCATCATCGGCGGCCTGCGTGAGCGGGGCTTGCGCGGCGCCGACATCGCGCTGCTGCCGGCGGGCAATGCCTGGATCATGATCGAATTCGGCGCCGAGACCGTGGACCAGGCGAGCGCACAAGCGCAGGCACTGATCGATCACTACACCGGCAAAACAAATGCGCCGACCTCATGGCTGATCACTGATCAAAACATGTGTGAGCGCGTCTGGACCATCCGCGAAACCGCGGCATCGGCTACCGCGCTGACCATCCATCCCGACCAGCCCGATCCCGTCGTCGGCTGGGAAGACGCCGCCGTCGATCCATTGCGCCTGGGCGATTACCTGCGCGAATTCCAGGCGCTGGTCGACCGCCACGGTTACCAGACCTCGCTTTACGGTCACTTCGGCGACGGCTGCATCCATGCGCGCATTACCTTCGACACACGCTCCGTCGAAGGCATCAAGGTCTGGCGCAGTTTCCTGCGCGCGGCGGCCGAACTGGTCGTCAAATACGGCGGCTCCCTGTCCGGCGAACATGGTGACGGCCAGGCCAAGGCTGAATTCCTGCCGATCATGTACGGCGAAGAGCTGATGCAGGCCTTCCGCGAATTCAAGGCGATCTGGGATCCCGACAACCGGATGAATCCGGGCAAGGTCATTGATCCCTATCGCGCCGACGAGAATCTGAAATACGGTCCCGACTATCACCCGGTGCGCCCTGCCACGCAGTTTTCCTTCATCAGCCAGGAAGGACATGGCTTCAACCGCGCCATTGAGCGCTGCGTCGGCATGGGCAAATGCCGGGCGCATTCCGGCGGCGTGATGTGTCCGAGTTACCGCACGACACGCGAAGAACGTTTTTCGACGCGCGGCCGCGCGCGGCTGCTCGCGGAAATGCTGCGCGGTGAAATCATCCATGACGGCTGGCGCAACGAAGAGGTACGTGAGGCGCTCGACCTGTGCCTCGCCTGCAAGGGTTGCAAAAGCGATTGCCCGACACATACCGACATGGCCTCATACAAGGCCGAGTTCATGTACCATCACTATCTCGGCCGCCTGCGCCCGGTGCAGGCCTACACCATGGGCTTGATCAAGCGCTGGTCGCGCATCGCTTCGGTTGCACCGCGGCTGGTCAATCTGCTGACGCATACCCCCGGGCTGGCCAGCCTGATCAAGTTCGCCGGCGGTGTGGCACAACAACGTGAAGTGCCGAAATTCGCGCGGCGTACGTTCCGCAAATGGTTCTCGCGCCGGCGCGCATCAGCACCAGGCCCGCGCGGCCGGGTCATCCTGTGGGCCGACACCTTCAACAATCATTTCCAGCCGGGTTCGGCCGCCGCTGCGGTCGAGGTGCTGGAAGCGCTGGGTTACACGGTTTCTGTTCCGCATAAACAGTTGTGCTGCGGCCGGCCGCTGTACGACTTCGGCATGCTCGACAGCGCGCGCAACCATCTGAAGGAAATCCTCAACGCGCTGCAGGACGACATCCGCGCGGGAGTGCCCATCATCGGTCTCGAACCGGCTTGTTTGTCGGTGTTTCGCGATGAACTGCTGAATTTTTTTCCTGACGATGTGCTGGCGCAGCGCCTGAGCAGACAAAGCCATTTGTTCAGCGATTTTCTGATGAACATCAGCGACTGGGACGCGCCGCAGCTTGGCGGCGAGGCGCTGGTGCACGGCCACTGCCACCAGAAATCGGTATTCGGCATGGCTGCAGAAATGGCATTGCTGAAACGGCTGGGTATAAACGCGCGTACTGTCGAATCCGGCTGCTGCGGCATGGCCGGCGCCTTTGGCTTCAACCCGAAGCATTACGACATCTCGGTCAAAGCCGGCGAGGCCGCGCTGCTGCCCGCAGTGCGTGCCGCCGATGAACACACCATGATCATCGCCAGCGGTTACAGCTGCCGCGAACAGATTGCGCAACTCACCGAACGCAATGCCCTCCACGTCGCCGAAGTCGTCGCGCTCGCGCTGAATCGCGCGTGCGACAGCCGCTAAGCCGCCAACGTGTCCGGTCTGGAATCCTACTCTTCGTGGCTGATCGCGTACGTGGTGCTCATCGTCGCCGTCGCCGGCTGGGTGCAGGGCGCGCTGGGTCTCGGTTTCCCGATGATCGCAACACCACTGATCGCAGCCGCCACCAACATGCAGTTTGCGGTGGTCATGGTGCTGATTCCCTGCATCGCCACGGTCATCATCAGCATCTGGCGCAGCCCCGGTTTCGCCGATGTGCTGCGCCGCTTCTGGTGGATGTCGCTGCTGGCAGTGGCGGGGGCGATCATCGGCGCGCGGCTGTTCGTGCTGTTCCCGGGATTTCCGTACGCCCTGCTGCTCGCCGGCGTGATCCTCATTTACCTGAACATGGAGCGGCTGGGTCGCGGCGAATCGGCCCTGATGCGCCGTCATGAAAAGGCTTTCGGCGTGGTGTTCGGCCTGCTCGGCGGCATCAGCGAAAGCACCGCCAACATCGCGGCGCCCTCGCTGATCATTTATTACTTCGGCATCGGTCTGCCGCCGCTGCTGCTGGTGCCGGCAATGAACATCTCGTTTTTCGCCGGCAAGGTCGCGCAGTTCGGCACGCTGGCCGCCAGCGACATTGCCGCGCCGTCGCTGTGGCTGCTGACGCTGCCGTTGGCGGCCATCGCCACGGCCACCAGCCTGATCGGCACCCGTGTGCGCAGCCGCATCAACGGCGAAACCTACAAGACCTGGATGCGCCGCATGCTGATGGCGATGGCGATCATCCTGCTGGTGCAGGTCGCTTATCGTTACCTGAACGGCTGAAGAAAACACTGCAAACAAAAAAACCGGCAATCGCCGGTTTTTTTGCGGGGTTCATGCAAATCAAGGCTGCAGCATTTTCTGCAGTTCGCCGCTCTGGTACATCTCGGTCACGATATCCGAACCGCCGACAAACTCGCCGTTCACATACAGCTGCGGAATTGTCGGCCAGTTGGCGTATTGCTTGATGCCCTGGCGGATTTCCGGATTCTCCAGCACGTTGACGGTGAACATTTCATTCACGCCGCAGGCGCGCAAAATGCTGACCGCATTCGCCGAAAAACCGCATTGCGGAAAGTCGGGTGAACCCTTCATGTACAGCACGACCTTGTTGCCGGTCACCTGTTTCTTGATTTCGTCTTGAACGGACATGAGCTGCTCCAAAAATTAGTCACTTCAAAAAATTACTTGAGCAAAATTATCGGATATAAGTTTAACGACGCAGGCGGTCACGGTCAAGAACCGGACGGATCACTTCGCGTGCAAAGCTGCCAGCAAAGCACCCGGCATCAGCGCCGCACCAAACACTTCCAGCGCCGCTGATTCCATCAATTCCGCCTCCCAACTGAACCAGCGACCGACGCTGTCCGGCTTGCTCTGCTCCGCATCGCATAAGGCCGGATCGGTCACCACCAGCAGCTTGCGACAGGCGTTGGGCCGTGATTCGTACACCGTACAGGCGCCATCACTGCCGAGGAACAGGCAGGCCTTGTCAGTCATCGGCTGTTGCCGCCAGGTATCGACGGTGAATCGGCTCTGGCGTTCCAGCCGCGCCATGTCCAGCATCATGCCGGTATCGCGCACGACACCGGCCAGCAAGGCCGCCTCCTGCGGCCAGATTTCGACCGCTTCACGGCAGCAGTGGTTGCAGCCTTTGCCGCATTGGATATTTTCGCTGCCGGGATTTTTTGCGCGGTCGCGTTGCAGCAGTTCGTCCATCGCCATGTGCGTGTTGCGCGCGACTGACAACAGATCCTGATCACCGGTTGCGCGGAACTCCGTCGTGTAACGATCATAGATTGCGCGCAGGTAGGCTTCCTTTTTTTCGTTGCGCGCAGCCCTGTTCGCGGCGGATTTGGAATCGTCAGTCATGTCACAGCATACGCTTGAGAACTTCACACATCCAAGCGCCCACCACTGACCCGCGGCATCCCCGCCAGATCAGGCGCATTAAAGACATCCTGTAATCCCGCTGCCTCGAGCAGCCACGCACACGCCACCGCCTGATCAAAACCATGTTCCAGCAACAGCCAGCCGCCCGCAGCCAGATGCTGCGGCGCCTGCGCAATGATGCGGCTCAGATCACTCAGGCCATCGACACCGGCAGCCAGAGCCGTGCGCGGCTCAAACCGCAGATCGCCCTGCTGCAGATGTGCGTCGCCCTCCGCGACATAGGGCGGATTGGCCACGATCAGATCGTAACGTTCTTCACCGATCGCTGAATACCAGTCACTGTGCAGCAGCGTGGTATTGGCAGGTGCCCATTGCCTTGCATTGACCTGAGCAATCTTCAGTGCGTCCTTCGAAGCATCAACCAAGGTGACCTGCACCTGTGGCCGTTCTGCAGCAATGGTGATGCCAATGCAACCGCTGCCGGCGCCGAGGTCGAGTACGCGAGCAGGTGCACCGGCCAGCAAACGCTGCAAAGCCAGTTCCACCAGCAATTCGGTTTCGGGCCGCGGGATCAGCACGTCCGGCGTCACCTTGAACTCGCGGCCGTGGAATTCGCGGCGGCCGGTGATGTAGGCGATGGGTTCACCGGCGACACGACGCACGACCAGCGCGACATACTGCTGCGCCTGTTCTGCGGTCAGCAACTCATCGTCATGTGCCAGCAGCCAGACATCGGATTGCTGCAACACCTCGCGCAACAATACACGCGCCTCGATGCGGCTGGTGGCCTGCTGGGCGGCGTCCAAAGCTTCGCGGATGGTTGGTGCGCCGGGCATCAGAGAATTACAAAAATATCAATAAAATCAAATACTTACTAAACACCCTGCTCTTCAGCCAGTTGCGCCAGCTGTTCGGCCTGGTGTTCGGCCGCCAATGCGTCGACAAGATCATCGATGTCGCCGTCAACGATCTGCGCAATCTTGTACAGCGTCAGGTTGATGCGATGGTCGGTGACGCGGCCCTGCGGAAAATTGTAGGTGCGGATGCGTTCGGAGCGATCACCGCTGCCGATTAGGGATTTGCGCGTCGCGGCTTCCTTCGACTGCTGCTCGCGGGTTTGTTTGTCTTTTAATCGTGCCGCCAGCACTGCCAATGCGCGCGCCTTGTTCTTGTGCTGCGAACGATCGTCCTGGCATTCAACGACGAGGCCGCTGGGCAGATGGGTGATGCGGATCGCCGAATCGGTTTTGTTAACGTGTTGTCCGCCGGCACCCGATGCGCGGAAAGTGTCGATGCGCATCTCCGCCGGATTGAGCACGATTTCGGTGGCCGCATCGGCCTCGGGCATCACCGCCACCGTGCACGCCGAAGTATGCACACGGCCCTGGGTTTCGGTCACCGGCACACGCTGCACGCGATGGCCGCCGGATTCGAATTTGAGTTTTGAATACGCGCCCTGGCCGATGATGCGGGCGATGACCTCGCGGTAACCGCCGAGGTCGGACGCACTTTCCGAAATGATTTCGACCTGCCAGCGTTTGCGTTCAGCGTAACGCGCATACATGCGGAACAGCTCGGCCGCGAACAGCGCGGACTCGTCGCCACCGGTGCCGGCACGCACTTCGAGAAAAATATTGCGTTCGTCGTTGGGGTCGCGCGGCAACAGCAGTTTCTGCAGCTCCGCTTCATAACCTTCGAGTTTTGCGCGCGTTTCCGCAACTTCGGCTTCAGCAAACTCGCGTGTTGCCGGATCGTTGGCCGGGTCTCGCGTCATTTCCTGGGCGGTTTTCAGGTCGGCATTGCTGCCCTGGTAGGCGCGGTACAACTCGACCACCGGGCCCAGCTCGGCGTGTTCACGCGTGAGCTTGCGGTAATTGTCCATATTCGCCGTCGCGGTTTCGGCTCCGAGCAGGCGATTGATTTCCTCCAGGCGATTGGACAGTTGATCGAGTTTGGCGGCGATACTGGGTTTCATGAATGCAGGTTCTGGCCACGGATTGTGTAGCGGAAATTAATTTTTTAAAACACCGTTCGGGCTGAGCCCTTCGACAGGCTCAGGACCGACTTTGTCGAAGCCCTGTTGTACCTAAGCACGCCCTTCGACAGGCTCAGGGCGAACGGGAGTGAAATATTGCCGGATAAAAACCTGATGGCCAACCGCAGCTACTCGGGCCGCTGAATCTGGTAAAGCCGTGCGATCAGCGCCGCCAGCTCATCGCGCTCGTCCTGCGCCGCGTGGTTCAGTGCATGCGAGGGCGGGTGCATGAACTTGTTGGTCAGCGCCTGCGACAACTCATCGAGCACCTGCTGCGGATCGGCGCCGTGCGCGAGGCGGCGCTGCGCGCGTTCCAGTTCGTGGCGCCGCGCGCGTTCCGCGGTATCACGCAATGCACGGATGGTCGGCACCAGCTCGCGGTTGTCCAGCCAGTGCATGAAATCGGAGACCTGGTTTTCGATAATGACTTCGGCCTGGGCCACGGCGTTGCTGCGCTGGTCCATGCCTTCGCGTGCGATCTGGCCGAGGTCGTCGACGGTATAAAGAAAGGCGTCGTCGAGTTCGCCGACTTCGGCCTCGATGTCGCGCGGCACTGCCAGGTCAAACATCAGCATCGGCCGGTGTTTGCGCGCCTTCAACGCGCTTTCCATCAGGCCCTTGCCGATGATTGGCAGCGGGCTCGCGGTGCAACAGATCACGATGTCGTACAAGGCGAGCTGCGCGGCCAGGTCGTTCAGCGGAATCACGTGACCGAAAAAGCGGTCGGCCAGTTGTTGCGCGCGCGCAGCCGTGCGGTTGGTG
The DNA here is from genome assembly GCA_019744975.1 of Burkholderiales bacterium. Classification (GTDB taxonomy): domain Bacteria; phylum Pseudomonadota; class Gammaproteobacteria; order Burkholderiales; family SG8-41. The sequence continues at coordinate 34,815 of JAIETP010000013.1, read as the reverse complement.
AAGGTCATGCGCCGCGGATGATGCGCGGCAAAGTGCGTCGCGGCGAGGTCGATCATTTCGCCGGCGCCGACAAACAGCACGCTCTGCTCGGCAATGCTGGGATAAATGCGTTCGGCGAGGCGCACCGCCGCAGCGGCCATCGATACCGTGCTGGCGCCGATCTCGGTTTCGCTGCGCACGGTTTTCGCAACAGAAAATGTGCGTTGAAACAGTTTGTTCAGCAGCCAACCGAGGGTGCCGGCGGCTTCGGCTGAACGCACCGCGTTTTTGAACTGGCCAAGAATCTGCGGTTCACCCAGCACCATGGAGTCGAGGCCGCTGGCGACACGAAAGGCGTGTTTGACCGCACGATCCTGCGGCAGCTCGTAGAGATAAGGCTCGATCTGCGCCGGCTTCAGCTGGTGATAACCCGCCAGCCAGTCCACCACCTTGCGCGGCTCGGACGTAGAGCAATAAACCTCGGTGCGATTGCAGGTCGAAATAATCGCGGCTTCGCTGACCGGCCGGCGATCGACCAGATCACGCAGCGCCTGAGTCAGCTGTTCGGCGCCAAACACCACCCGTTCGCGCACGTCCAGCGGCGCGGTCTGATGGTTCAATCCGAAGGCAAACAGCGGCATGGCGGCGGTGGCGGCTAGTCCCGAAAAAGGCCTTGTATTTTAACCGCTTGCCGCCACCCTCGCCAGCCATGAAAGCGGCGTATAGCCCTGAAAAATCAGGAGATTGCGATCATGTCGAAGTCGGCCTTGGTCGCCGAGCAGTGGGGGCAGGTCCAGTCCGCCGGCACGTCCTCCCAGCGGGTGCCGGGGGCGATGCCTTCATCGGGCAGGCCGGCGGCTTCGTCATAGACAAAGCCGCAGAGAATGCATTGCCATTTTTTCATGACCACATCACCTAAGAGTCGTCACTCCGGCGCAAGCCGGAGTCCAGAAGACTTCTCTGGAGAAAATCAGTAACTCCTGGATTCCGGCTTGCGCCGGAATGACGAAAATTTTGTATTCAGCCCTGCTCGTTGTGCATTTTTTTGCCGCCTGCGTAGAGCTGCAGGTTGTCGACAAACACCTTCGCCGCGCGCTTGTCGTTGCCGTCGGAGGCCGAGGCATTGTGCGGGGACACGATCACGTTGGGGATGTTCCACAGCGGCGATTCCGCCGGCAGCGGTTCTTTTTCGAACACATCGAGATAGGCGCCGGCGATCTGTTTGCTTTGCAGTGCGGCAATCAGCGCCTTTTCATCCGCCACCGCGCCGCGCGCTACATTGATCAGGTAGGCGTGTTTCGGCATCAGCGCCAGCGTTTTGGCATTGATCAGCTGGTGTGTTTCTTTGGTGTATGGACAAGCCAGCACCCACCAGTCGCACTGTGGCAACAACAGCGGCAGCTTGTCCAAGGTGTGCATTTCGTCGACCGGATCACCGTCGCGTTTCGGGCTGCGGCGCAGACCAATGACTTTCATCCCCAGTGTCCGGCACAGCTTGGCCACCGTCGCGCCGATAGTGCCGAGGCCGACGATCACCACCGTCTGGCCCTGCAGGTCGCGCGGCGTGTCCTTGCCGCGGGCGGGATCCCAGCGCCTTTCGTGCTGCGCGGCAATCCAGCGCGGAAAACCACGCGCCAGCATCAGCATGCCGCAGAACGCCGTCTGCCCGACCGGTTCGCCGTTGGTGCCGGCTGAGGTGGTCAAACGGACTTTGCGTTCATGCAATGCCGGCAGGAAGGGATGCTGGTCGATGCCGGTGCTGGTGAAATGCACCCATTTCAGGTTCGCCGCCGCTTTCACCGTATCGCCGAAGCTGGCGTAGTAGTCGGAGAAGCGGATATCACGGGTCAGGTACGCCGCCTCAATTTTCGCGATCTCGGCCGCCGGCAAACGCTGCGATGCGTCGTCCGGCAGGTGAATAATGTTCGGTGTAACACCCGCTGCCTTGGCTGCCGCCTGCAGTTCGGCGCCGAACTGCGCCACAAAACCCCTGGACAACAATATGCCGGTCATCGCTGTGTGCTTTCCCGCTGAAAATTAAAATGGATGCGCTGGATTATTTGTCGCGCTTGAACAGCGCGTCGAGTTTCTGCTCGTAGTCGTGGTAATCCAGATAGTCGTAGAGGTCGTCGCGCGACTGCATCAGGCCGACCACGTTTTTCTGATGGCCTTCCTTGCGGATGCTCTGGTACACCTGCAGGGCAGCGGCATTGGCCGCGCGCCAGGCCGACAGCGGGTACAGCGCCATCGCGACGTTGGCGCCGGCGAGTTCCTCGGTGGTGAACAGCGGGGTTTTGCCGAACTCGGTGATGTTGGCAAGGATCGGCACTTTCACCGCATCGGCGAATTTTTTGTACATCGACAGCTCGGTGATCGCTTCCGGGAAAATCATGTCGGCGCCGGCGTCGACGCAGGCCACCGCGCGTTCGATCGAGGCCTCCAGGCCTTCGATCGCCAGTGAATCGGTACGCGCGATGATGACAAAATTGCTGTCGGTCTTGGCGTCGGCCGAGGCCTTGATGCGGTCAACCATCTCGTCCTTGCTGACAATTTCCTTGTTCGGCCGGTGGCCGCAGCGCTTTTGCATGACTTGGTCTTCGATGTGCATCGCCGACGCGCCGAACTTGATCAGCGACTTCACGGTGCGCGCGATGTTGAAGGCGCCGCCAAAACCGGTATCGACATCGACCAGCAGCGGCAGGTTGCAGGTGTCGGTGATGCGGCGGATATCGGTCAGCACATCGTCCAGCGTGGTGATCGCGAGGTCGGGCACACCCAGCGAACCGGCGGCGACACCGCCGCCCGACAGGTAAATGGCCTTGAAGCCGCTGCGTTCGGCCAGCCGGGCATGGTAGGCATTGATGGCGCCAACGATTTGCAGCGGTTTTTCAGCGGCGACCGCGGCACGGAACCGGGCGCCGGGCGACGGGAGGACGGTGGCTGGGGGCAATGAGGCGGTCATGGGTCTGGGCTCCTGTATGTAACAACGGCAGCCTCAGGGCTGCCGGAATGTGGACGCGGACAAAATTTGGGGGCGGTTGAGGGCGGGCAGCCCAGGGGGTCTGTCCGGTATCTGGACAAAACGGATTTACACGCGAAAAATAGTCCCTGAAAAGATAGCACAGGACAGGCTATTCCGCTAGGACGGACACGGTGGCATAATCCCTCCTCCCAAGTCTCACGATTCGGACTCATTCGGATAAATACCATGGCCCCTGCGAAAAACTCCGACGACGACAATCAAGGTCGTCTCACCGGCACCCAAAGTATTGAACGCGCCTTGCTGCTGCTGCGCGAAATCGCCGCCCACAACCGTTCCGGCTCGCGCCTGCTCGATCTCGCCACGCGCACCAGCCTGCAGCGCCCGACCGTGCACCGCATGCTGAAATGCCTGGCACACGAAGGCATGGTGCAGCAGGATTCCGAGACCCACCGTTATTTCCTCGGGCCCATGGCCTTCGAACTCGGGCTGACCGCCGCACCCCGCTTCAACCTGCGCGAAATCTGCCACCCCGCCATGACGCGTATCGCCGAAGCCACCGGCGACACCATATTCCTGACCCAGCGCAGCGGCCTCGATGCCGTCTGCATCGATCGCCACGAAGGCACTTTCCCGATCAAAACCTTCACCCTCGAAATCGGCGTACGCCGGCCGCTGGGCGTGGGCACCGGCAGCCTCGCCATCCTCGCGGCGCTGCCCGAGGAAGAATTCCGCAGCATTATCAACAGCAACGAACCGCGGCTGCAGGAGCACGGCCTGAACGGACCCACGCTGCTGTCGCAGGCGCGCAAGGCGCAGAAACTCGGTTATGCCCTGCGCGAAACTCCGACGCTGGCGGGCGTGCGTTCACTGGGCCAGGTTTTGCGCAATCAAAGCGGCGTGCCGTTTGCCGCGCTGTCGATTTCAGCGATTTCCAGCCGCATGGCCGACCGCCGCATCCAGGAACTGTCGACCCTGCTGCGCAACGAATCGCGGCTGATCGAACGCCAGATCGCCAACGGCATGGAAATCCGGTAGAACTGGGGTCTGTCAACCAGCCCCGGTCAGCGGGCGCCACGACCCGCGGCAGCACCCGGCGATACGAGGAGATTACGGATGAAGTGCATGCGACTCGGGCTCGGCGCCCTGCTTTTTGCGACAACATTCACTGCAATAACCCACGGCCCCGCGCAGGCGCAAGCCTGGCCGGCAAAACCGATTCGCCTGGTCGTGCCCTTCCCGCCCGGCGCCAGCAATGATGTGCTGTCGCGCATCACCGCGCAGAACATGAGCCCCGGGCTCGGCCAGCAGATCGTCGTCGAGAACCGTCCCGGTGGCGGCGGCATCGTCGGCGCCGAGAATGTCGCCAAGTCGCCGGGCGACGGCTACAGCATGCTCAACATCCAGGCGTCCTTCGTCGCCAACGCCGCGCTGCGCGCGAAGCTGCCGTACGAACCGATCGCCGACTTCGCTTATGTCGGGATGATGGCGCGCGGCCCGCTGCTGATGGTGGTGCATCCGTCGCTGCCGGTGAAAACCGTGCGCGAGTTTCTCGCGCTGGCGAAATCAAAGCCGGGCCAGGTCAACTACGGCTCCACCGGCACCGGCAGCCACAACCACATGGCCACGGAGCTGTTCAAGCGCATGGCCGGCATCAACATCGTACACGTGCCGTACAAGGGCGCAGCACCGGCATTGACCGACCTGATGGGCGGTCACATCCAGCTGGTGATGACCAGCCTGCCCTCGGCGATGACCCAGGTGCAGGCGGGACGGATGAAGGCGCTGGGCCTGGCCAGCGAAAAACGCAGCAGTTTCATGCCGCAGGTGCCGACCATCGCCGAGGCCGGTGTGCCCGGCTACACCGCCGAATTCTGGTGGGGTTTGGTGGTGCCGGTGAAGACGCCGGCCGAGATCACTGCGCGGCTGGGCAGCGAACTGGCCAAGGCGCTGCAGTCCGCCGACCTCAGGCAGCGCTTCGCCGGCGAGGGCGCGGAACCGTCAACGATGAACGGCGACGCGTTCCAGCGCTTTGTCTCCAACGAAATCACCCGCTGGCGCAAGGTCGCGCAGGAGACCGGCATCAAGCCCGAGTAATGGCTGAACTGCCCCGTAAAAGTTATGCACCGGACGCGCCAGGCACGCTCGACGGCCTGCGTGTGCTCGACCTCTCGCGGTTGGTCGCCGGCAACACCCTGACCCAGGTGCTGGGCGATTTCGGCGCCGAGGTCATCAAGATTGAACCGCCCGCCGGCGACACGCTGCGTGCGTGGAAAGTCGAACAGATCGACACCAACTGGAAGCTGTACGCGCGCAACAAAAAAAGCCTGGGCCTCGAACTGCGCAAACCCGAGGCGCGCGAAATCCTGCTGCAGCTGGTGACCAAAGCCGCCGTGTTTGTCGAAAGTTTCCGTCCCGGCACGCTGGAAAAAATGGGGCTGGGGCCCGACGTGCTGCTGGCGCGCAACCCGAAGCTGGTCATCGTGCGCATCTCGGGCTGGGGGCAGGAGGGGCCTTACAAACGGCGTCCGGGTTTCGGCACCCTGGTCGAGGGCATGTCGGGCTTTGCCGCGCTGAACGGTTTTGACGACCGTGAACCGGTGCTGCCGCCGATGTACCTCGCCGACACCATTGCCGGGCTGTACGGCGTCAGCGGCGTGCTGATTGCGCTGCGCGAAGTGGAGCACAACGGCGGCAAAGGCCAGGTCATCGATCTGCCGCTGCTCGATCCGCTGTTCGCGGTGCTCGGACCGCAGGCCGCCAATTACCGGCTGACCGGCAAAATCAAGCCGCGCACCGGCAGCCGCTCGACCAATGCCGCGCCGCGCAATGCCTATAAATGCAGGGACGGCAAATATGTCGGCCTGTCGGCGTCGATCCAGAAAATGGCCGAGCGCGTATTTGAATCCATCGGCCGCGCCGACCTGATCAGCAATCCGCGTTACAAAACCAATGCTGATCGCGTGAAACACGCCGCGGAACTCGACGCCATCATCGGCGAGTTCATCGCGCAACGCACACAGGCGGAAAACGTCACTTTTTTTGAAAAAGCCGATGTCACCATTGGCCCGATTTACGATATTTCACAGCTCGTCGAAGACCCGCATGTGCTGGCGCGTGAACTGATTGCCGATTATCCCGATGCCGACATGGGCCGTTATCCGATGCACCACGTGGTGCCGCGGCTGACGGGCACGCCCGCATCCATCCGCACACCGGCACCCAGAATCGGCGAACACAATGCGGCACTGCTCGCCGAACTCGGCATCGACGAAGCCACTTATCAAAAACTGCTGGCTGCGGGCATCGTCTGCGCCGGCAACGCTGCCCCTGCCGCCGAAGAATGATCCTGCGGCCACGCCGCCCAACCACTGCTGAAGGATTCCGTCATGTACCGTGAACTTCCCGTCTGGCGCTCGTTGATGTACGTCCCGGTCAACGTCGAAAAATTCGTCGACAAGGCGCACACCCGCGGCGCCGACGTGATCCAACTCGACGTCGAAGACAGTGTGCCGCCGGCGGAAAAAGCCAACGCGCGCAAACTGATCGAAAAAAATGCGGCACGCGTCAAACGCGGCGGCGCCGACGTGGTGGTACGCATCAACCAGCCGCTGTCGCTGGCGGTGCGCGACCTCGAGCAGGCGATCTGCCCCGACGTCAACGGCATCGCCGTGACCAAGGCCACCGGCGTGTCGCACCTGCAGTTGCTCGACGAACTGGTCAGCGAACTGGAACAGAAACGCGGCATGACGATCGGCCACACCCAATTCATCACCATGATCGAAACGCCGGAGGCGTTTTTCAAGATCCGTGAGATCACCACCGCCTGCAGCCGCATCATCGCCTGCAACATCGGCGGCGAGGATTTCGCACTGAACTGCAACATGCAGCCGACCGGGGACGCGCTGTTCTATCCCAAGCAGCACATGATTTTTGCCGCCAGTGCCGCCGGCATCATGCCGCTGGGGTTTGTCGACAGCGTCGCCACCTTCGGCGACTGGGAAAACTTCCGCAACATGGTGCGGCGTTCGCGCGATTTCGGTTTCATGGGCGCCGGCTGCATCCACCCGGGCCAGGTCACCATCGTCAACGAGGAATACAAACCCAGCGCGGCGGAAGTCGAATACGCGCGCAAGGTCATCGCGCTGGATAAAGAAGCTGCCGCCGCTGGACGCGGCTCCTTCGCGCTGGACGGCAAGATGATCGACATCCCGATCATCGTCCGCGCCGAACGCCTGCTCAAACGTTTTGATGCAATCACCGCACGCGAGTCAAAAACCCTGGCCGCGATGAAGGGCTGAAGCGCGAGGGACGTGAAGGAAAAAGTGGCGAAACGGTCGATGTGGCCATCGCTGCCTTTTAGACCATCGCTGGCATCATGTCCGGCATGGAATTGAAAATTTTGCCGCGGTAGGTTCGCCCGTTTGCTTTCTTGGATCGCTTCTGGCCATCCGCGCCCCACGCACCCCATTGTTTGAAGAAGAATGCGACCTCGGCTTGGTCGCATTGTCGTTTGACACTGTCCACCCACTCATTGCGCATAGGACGAGCCTTGTGGCCTGACTCGCCGCCGACAATGACCCAATGAATTCCTTCGAGGTCGATCGCACCCAAATCTTCGAGTAGCGGTTCCACAGACATAAAGCGGACTTTCGCCTGAATAGTCCGCAGCACCGCGATGCGCGGAACACCATGCTTCTTGTTTTCCACCGATACACCAAGCCAGACGTTGCTGGGCACATCAACTCCGTGACAGAACTCAGCCATGCGTTCCGCACGCTTGGTGAGCACCTGAAACGTGTGCTGCGGCGAACGCGCCATCACGTCGAAAATACGGCGGATGTAATCGAAAGGCACCTTTTCATGGAACAAGTCAGACATGGAATTCACGAAATAGACCGTCGGCTTGCGGCGCTCCAGTGGCTCTGAAAGCCGGTCGGGCATCAACGTCAAACGGAAACCGTTTTCGTAACCATTTACCCCCATGGCCTGAAGTCGCCGGGCCATGGTTTCCGCATAGCAGTGCTTGCAACCAGGTGAGACCTTCGTGCAGCCCACGGTCGGGTTCCAGGTCTGCTCGGTCCATTCGATGTTTGATCGTGTCGGCATATTGGGTGCGAATTTTTTCGCAGTATAGCTTGAGCGGCTTAGCCGCGAACCAGATGGGTGGCGATTTTCACAGCGATGGGAGCACCCTTTTTGTTTCCCGCAGCAAAGCACAGTGCGTACATTGGCGAATGCTTGGAGTTATACAATATCAGCGGGTGCTCGACAGTTTTCTCGAAAACGGAATTTAATCGATCCAAAAAAAACGCCAGTATCTCGTCCACCCCCGCAATTTTTGTCACCGATTCGCGTTTCACACCAAATAGATCCACGTCCCCGCCCTCACGATAAAACTGGGATTCCCACTCGTCGGTACCAAACAGCTTGGTGAGACGGTTTGCCCATTGGGTATCTGGCACCTCTTGGTTTGGCAGGACGCGGCTGGGGCCGATCCCCAGCGGAAACAACACCCAAAGGTCTATGGCTTTCGTGTTGGCAATAGCCTCGATAGTTTCCCATTCGACGTCCATTCCGTATGGGTCCAGAAAAACCACAGCGCGCTGTTCACGCCAGTTCTGCGTACGGCACCAATCCTGGAGCCAGCGGTTCGCGTCAGTCTTTTCGATCACACAACGATCAGCCAGTGCGGCGAATTTTGAATTGACTAGATCACGCAACGCGCTCGCGTGCTTCGTCTTGTTGTCAATAAATATGTATTGGTGGAATTTGTTTTCCAGCGACAGAGCAACCCTGACGCTACCTTCCTGATAACCCCGCGTGTCATCGTCGTATCCGAAAAGCGAAGTCTGTCGCAAGTCTTCGCCTGTGTCTCGATCACCCGTCCCAGCAAAGGCATCGACGTAAATAGTCTTGAGTTTCCTGGCGTTCGGGTTCGTTGTGAAGATTTTTTGATACTGCACAAGATAGTCGCGAAGCGCATTTAGCTTGTGCTCTGTCCATGAGCCCCCGAAGCGGTGTGTCGCCATAATGTGCGGTTTGGTACTTTCCATTCCAAGCCTCGTTGACTAACGAACGATCGTTCGGTATCGTAGGCGAATGGCTGATGACCGTCAATACCTCGCGCGGCTACAGGACTACTACGCCCGGCACCGGGTTCTGCCGTCCTATGCAAGGGTCGGCCTCCTCGTCGGACTGAATTCGAAGGCGTCGGTAGCTGGCCTGGTTCAGCGCCTGAAGACCGAGGGTTACGTCGAAAGTACGCCAGACCGGCGCCTCAAGCCGGGGCGACGCTTCTTCGAGCGACCAATGACCGAGAGTGTGCAAGCCGGCTTGCCGACGCTGGCGCCTGACATCATCGCCACAGACACGATCACCATCGACGAGCGTTTGATTCCAAATCCGTCGATTTCAGTGCTTATCAAGGTCAAGGGCGACTCGATGATCGATGCCGGCATCCAGGAAGGCGATCTGGTCGTCGTGGAAAAACGCGGTTCCGCCAACATTGGCGAGATCGTTGTTGCCTTCGTCGATAACGAATTCACGCTCAAACGGCTACACAAGGAGCGCGGTCGGATTGTGCTCAAGCCGGAGAACAGGGCCTATCCGGTCATCCGGCCCAAAGGTGAGTTGGAAATATTCGGGGTGGTGGTCGGGCAGTTCAGGACGTACCGGTAACGGGAGAACATCATCGTGAAGAAACCACAATCTGCCGCACGCCTCGTTACCGCGACCAAGATTCGTCCCGCGGTTGAAGTCCGGGGCCTTATGAACGATAATTTGCCCATTCAGGCATGAGCGGAGGAAATCGCATGCTCGTTTCTCGCTCCCGCGACAAGCTGATCAACGCCATTCTGTACTTCGCCGGGCACACGCGCGGTCTTGGCAAAATCAAGCTGTTCAAGCTGCTCTATCTGCTCGACTTCGAGCACTTCCGCCAGACTGGCCGGCCGGTCACCGGCATGGAATACCGCGCCTGGAAGATGGGGCCGGTACCAGCCGCTCTGGTGCAGATCTGGGACGACCTTGACCCCGATCTCGATGAGGCCATCGAAATACGGCCGGAGAAGGTGTACGACTACGTGCGAGAGAACGTGATCGCGAAGCGAACATTCGACAATTCGCACTTCACCCCGCGTGAACTGCGCATTCTTGGAGAACTCGCTTCGAGCCATGCTGAAGACTTGTCGGAAAAACTGATCGACGTCACCCATGACGAAAACGGCGCCTGGGCGAGGGTGTGGCAGGACGGTGCGGGAAACGATCAGGTGATCAACTACCGTCTCGTTCTGGCTGATAACGACCCGAACCGCGACGCCATTCTGCAGGCTGCCGTCGAATACGAGGCCGTCGAACGCGCAAACGCGGCAAACGCATCGCGCCCCCCGCACCGGCTTGCTGCAGGCTAAGCGCGCATGCCACTGCCGGGCGAGATTTACCGGCACGATCGTTACTACCAGAACGCACAGGGGGAGTGGGAAGCGAAGTATCTCGTCCTGTTCGCTTTTACGCCGGGGCAGGACATCATTTACCGGCTTCTGACGAGTGCGCCGCACGGACGCCCCGAAAACCCCCCGTGTTATCACGGCGATCCCTACCCCGGCTACTATCTGGGCGTCCCGGGCAATCCATTGACGCGGCCCACCTGGGTCGATCTGCGTGCCGCGGACGATTACGACTCGCGCGATTTTGACACCGACACCGCGAACGGCACCCTATCTCTCATCGTGAACCTTTCGCTGCCTGTACTTTGCGCGGTGCTGACGTGCGTTGCTAACGCGGAGGACACGACTCGCGAGCAACATCAGGCGCTGCTCGACCAGAAGGCGCGACTGGGCTGTCCGTAGGCTACGGCTGACCGAGCAGGTCAAACGCAATCCCGGTCGTTTTCCAGCCGATTTTGTCTTCCAGCTCAGCCGCACCGCACGCGACGAGGTGGTCGCAAATTGCGACCACCTCCAGCTCGCCTACGCCCTTAAGGGCTATCCCCTTATGCTCGTTTTCCCAAAGTGTCGCCGCCTGGAAAATAACGATCCGCTTAAGTAATTGTTTTTATTGATATTTATTAAATTTTCTGGATTGTTATCCGACGGCCGGGAAAACAACCGCTGCCACCATCATGGCGGCTCAACACCGCCCGCCTCGCTCGGGCTATCCACCTGCGCCGGCTTGGTATAGGCCATGTTGCGTTTGCCGCGGCCGGGCAATGCCACCAGCACCCTTGCTCACGCCAGCCCGCGAGCAGCTTTGACGCTTTCAGCGTATCGACTTTGGCGATCTCGTACAGTTTGGCGTTTTAAATGAAATCTTCCTGGTCAATCCATGCGCTGACCTCATTCCACACGCTCGGCCGTTCAAGGTTAAGTAACGTCACTATTAGAGCGCGCATTGAATCCGGCGAAAGGACCTCCCACCATCTGCTTGATAGTCTGGCCTTGGTCCACTAAATGTCTTGCTCGAGACTGTTAGCCGCGACATCTCATCCAAAGCATAGGTTCGCCAACCCGGGCCTTCTTTGGACTCGCTTCCGCCTTGGAGAAACCAAGCACTTAGCACGAGCTTCCCCGTTTTGCTAAAAGCAACCATATGCGGCTCAACCGTACGTTCACCACTCTTGTACGAAAATGAAATTACTCGCCGCTTTTCGATTGCTTGACAGATATCATTCTGCATATCTCCTCCATACTCAAATCTGGGCGGAGACAGCTTCGACTATCTCCTCAAGCACAGGAACTTTACGACCTGTTTCATAAATACTGCGTATTAACCGCGCCGCCGCTTCCGGATTTTTCAATGCCTTGGATGGTTCGCTATAGCCCAAATCGTCGGCAATCAATGCCCTTACCTCTTGGTAGTATTTCTCACCCACGGCCGCTTTGATTTCCATTTCCACATCATCACCAAAAACCGCCCATCCCTTGTTTACCTGGGTACTCGGAAAATCTACGACTGCAGCATCCGCCAGTCTTTGCAATAGTTGATTGGTTTGCGCCGTGGATTTTTCATCCTTGTTCCCCTTCCCATTATGCTTGGAATCACCATCAAAGAGAAAGTAAGTAGGAATCTCCAAACCACGGAACACAACAACCGGTCTATCAATCTTTGTCTTACCTTCAGCCGGAACAATTACAATTCCGCGACGATCCCAGCCTTTATTCATGATGTTCTGAAGAGCCCAAAAGATTCCGAACTCAGTTAACCCCTCCACAATAAAAACAGCATCAGCGAAAAATCCTTCGTTAACGGTCGCGTTCATTACCGGTATTGCATGAGCTAAGAAGGTATCGGCAGTGAATAGTTTTGGATCCTTTTGGCTGATAGCTGCCAGCCTTGCCGCTGCTTGATCTCTCGAGAATGCAGTAATCTTGCATTGCAGCGTCGGAACATCCTTCGCGGGTATCTTGCGGGCAAGCCGCACTCGTTCAAAACGACCCAAGTTGATGAAATACGGGGAGTGCGTCGCATAAAGGACTTGGGTACGTGCGTCCTCCGCCTTCACAGGCTTAGTCGACAACTGATCCAAGACAGAGGACAAAAATCTGCTTCGAGAAGGGTGTAGATAAAGTTCAGGTTCCTCGATTGCAAGTATAAGATCAGGAACACGAAACTTCTTGAGTTCCTCGGCTTTATCCTCCCCCTCTGCTATCGGCTCCTTCGCGGGTGCCGATAGATCAGTTAGCGATAGTTGTTGGAGCAAGGCAAGAACTAATGCCCTTTGCAATCCATGGCCGGAATAGCTAATTGGAGATTTGAAATTGTCCTCGACCAGAGACGCTAGTGCCGTTGGGAATAAGATCTTTGGGGGAGTTACATCACCAAAGGCCAAATCAAGCTCAGCGCCTGGTGCGTATTGCGAAAGTAGCTTAGTAACCATCTTGGCAAGAGCTGTTAGTTCAGTGAGATTCTCTGCGCTGTATACAGCCTTTACTCTCTTTTCAAACTCCTCGTTTAGATCGCGTACGTCCTTTCTCGCATTCACGCTTCGCGCCACAAGAACATCTATCAACTGAAGAATGACACCTTTTCTCTCAGTTTCGGACGTAGCATCTCGGACCGCCGGAACCAAGACAAAACGAGTGTAGTGATCAATCTTGCCACCCCCAACATTCTTAGGGCCGAAGAATTGCTCCTCTCGCTGAACGGGGACAAGAAATTGTGGATTCTTTTTCTCGAAGTCGCCCATTAAGGCATCGGCTTCAGGTTCCGACTTTACGGAAGGCCCCAATTCTGGATACTTCTTGCTCTCAATGAGCTCATTTAGCGCTTTACGCTTCGGCAAGGCCGATAGCTTTCTGAATTCGCTAAACTCCGCGAGCTGCCCAGTTACCCCGAAATATTTTGCGCCGCCAGCATTTATTACCTTGGTTACTGTGAGCGTTTTTCCCGTCAAATATGATTTAAATTCAGTTAGCTCATCATCGCGCAATTCCCCGTAAGTAATCCGAATACTTATCTCAGAAGTGGTGTCCTTGCCAAAGTAGTCGAATGCATTCGCCAAAAAACCAACGTCATAAAACGCCTCAATCGTCTTAAGCAGGGATGATTTTCCACTTCCATTGCGCCCCAGAATTGCAACAAGCTCATGACAATCAATGCTCACGTCCTTTAGTGAACGAAAGTTTTTTACTTCAATGCGTTGAATAATCAAGCAATCACTCCCACGGCCACACTAAGTCTAGGGGTAAACCTGTGGTTTCTGAGCGCAGTGCCACAAGCTTTAACCAGATCACCCTACGCTCACAGGCACGAGGGTCATCGTGTCGTTGCCAAAGATATCAATCACCTTGACGGCGACGGTGTAACGCCCGGCCTGTGAATAGGTATGCGGTGCGGTGGCGAGTTCCAGCTTGCGATTTTGCCGTGTGCGGAAGCTCTGCCACTCGTTCTCGAAAATATAACCGCCGGTCCAGCGTTCCTCGAATTCCGTTTGACTCCCCTCGCCCACCGGGGCAGGGGGTAAGGGAAGTTTTTCCTCGACGCCGAGACTTTTCTGGACCTTGATGATTTCCTTGCGCTGCATGTAGTCAAAATCCACCGCCCAGTAATCCACCCAGTCGGTCCAATGCTTGGTGAGCACGTCGCGCGTGACGGCGCCGATCTTGTCCTTGCTGATCTTGAGCAGCCGCCCCTGCTCGCACACCACCTCGCTTTTGCCTTCCTTGAGGCTGGCGATGGCCGCATCCATCGCGCCTTGCGTGTAGTAAACCGAGAAATCCGTGAGTTCGATGGACAGTGTAAGTTTGTCCTGCGCGCTGCGGCCCTTGGCGTAGCGCGGTGTGGCTTCGACGAAGCTGATGTCGAAAAAAACCACTTGCCCCTTCTCTACCGCCCGCTTGTCGAATACCTCGGGAGGTATCTGTTTCGGCACAAGGTCGATGCCTTTCTGTTTCGCCTCTTCCAGCGCGGCGGGAAACAGGCCCATCTCGAACTCGAACGCAAGCACATCCGCGCGCGAGGCGCCGCGTTTGCGGCATTCGGTGATGACTTCCTCGACGAACAGACGTCCGACCGGCAGATTGATCGGGCCGATGACAACAAGACGCCCGGCGTTTTTGCCGTGGAAGAAGCTTTCGCCCTCCAGCGGCTGGGCTTTGTAGGCGCGCAGGATAAGTTCTCGGAATTCGCGCTCTTTCTGCGCCAGCGCCTGTTCCTTCTGCGCGCCGGTCAGCCGCCCACCGACGTTGAGATATGCCTGCCGCTCGTAGCGGCCGAGATTCAGCACCTCAAAGGAACGGAACGACAACCCGGCCTTTTCGCGCTCGCGCTGCACCTGGATCAGGCGCTTGCGCGTGGTGTGGATACCAAACTTGCCGAGGTCGGTGGCGATCCATTTGCGCCCGAGTTTTTCGGCTACAGCGGCGGTAGTGCCAGAACCGCAGAAGAAATCGGCGACGAGGTCGCCTGAGTTGGTGGAAGACTCAATTATTCGCTCCAGAAGTTTTTCGGGTTTTTGAGTTGGATAATCTGTGTTTTCGTCAGAACCACCCTGCACTGGCGGTATGTCTATCCAAAGATCATTAACTTTCACACCTTTATTTTCGTCGAGATATTGCTTCTTGACTGGGATGGTATCTGGCGATGTTTGGAAAATAAGCCCTTTTGCGTGTTCATCTAATAACTTGTCTTTCGACTTAGCCCAAGTCTGCGTATGCCCAAGAAACTCGTAGCGTAGATTTGGTCGATTCTTGTTCATGTTTGTAATCGGGATGGCACGAAACCTTCTGCCCTTTGGCATTGGCTCCAACCCTTCAATTTGTTTTTTACTTAATCTTGCAATCTCTCCGTTTGGCAATTCGACGAATTTATAATTTTTATCAATCTGTTCTTCAGCAAGTTCACGGAACTGCTGATTGAAAATAATATGTTCATAGTCACGACTATGCAAAATGAGTGTGTCATGTTCCGATCCGAAATCGTTAAATGAGGTTGTCTTGGTGGCCTTTTTCCAGCAAAGAGTCGCTCGAAAATTATTGCTACCAAAAACCTCATCCATTGCTACCTTGATTAGACTATTCACCCGCCAATCGCAATGTACGTATATGCTGCCTTCGCTGTGCATCAAATCGCGCATCAATATCAAACGCTCATAGATCATGGCTATGAACGAGTCCGCACCGCGCCCCCACGTATCGCGGTAGGCGATCTGCTCCAGCAGGTTGGGTTCCTTGTGAAAAGTCTCGCCGCCGATTTCGATGTCCATTGAAAAATCAGCGCCGACATCAAACGGTGGGTCGATGTAAATCAGCTTCAATCCGCCCGCCTCCTCGATCTGCTGGCGCAGCGCACCGCTTTTCAACGACGACAGGATCAGCTTGTTGTCGCCCCAGATCAGCTTGTTGGTCCAGCCCTTTAACTGCCGTCCGCGTGTATCGAACAGGTCGATTTGCTGCGACTCCGGCGCGGCCTTGCGCGGCTCGTCGATATGTTCCAGCGATTGGAACGGCAGCACGGTCGTGCACACGTCGCGCGTCTTGCCGTTCCATACCAATTCGACTTCGCGCTTATCCTCGAACAACACGAAGCGGTATTTCTCCGGCAGCGCTTTGCCTTCTTGGATCAATTGCGTCAGGTCGCGCCTTTCGGCGTCGGTGAGTTCGTAGGCGGTTTTGGTTGGTTTGGCCATGGATTCAGTATGCCGATTTCATTGATAAAGCCCAGTTTTCACGAACGCACTTAGTAATTAAATATTATTAAAAATCAAATAGTTAGTTAATTTCATTGCTAGGATTTATTACTAACGCGGCGTTAGCGATAGGCTGCTAGTTATTGACAAGCACCCAGCGCGGGTAGCGCCGGGAACCCTCATTGCGGATGATGCCCTGCTCGCGCAGGCTGCTGAGCAGGTTACGCACCTTGTTTTCTTTCTGAGTATGTTTCAGGTTGTCAGGCAGCTTGGGGGCCAGCAAGTCGCGGATTTCGCCTGTCGTGGCCTGTTTCCACTGCGCGATATAGTCAACGATAAGTTTGCGGTAGTGCGCATCATCCTGCCGTCGGGTACGGATGTAATCCGCCTTTTCCCCGGTGGCTTCGGCGACGCTGGCGGAGATATGAAAAGCAGGCTTGCGGCCTTCCACCAAACCGCGTTTGCGCAGCACCTTTAGCGTGGATTCGTCAGGTAATTCACCCTTCTGAATCCGGTCCAGCGCGAGAATCTCTCCCAGTGAAAAATCGCTGTGCGTGATAAGGGCACGGCTGTAGTTTTCATCCAGGAAGCGGCCCGGCAAATGCAGCACCACATGGCTCGGATCACTCAGATCAAAATCCGGCAGCGGCAGATAGCGGCGCGCCTGACCGCGGAACATGACTTCGCGTATGCCGAATCCCATGGTGTCGATCATGCGCAAATGCACCATGGCCTCGGCCAGAAAGCGGTTGCGGTAACGGCTGGGCGTACGGTTGTGAAGTATGTAGTCGTCCGGTGCGCCGTCAAAAAACTGACCGGCATTCTGGAAAACGAGTTCACCGGGGCGCTCAATCACCAACACGCGTTCGGCCCGCGTGTAATCCTGATGCGCGATGCAGTTATGCAGCGCTTCGAGGACAATTCGCTGATCGTACTTGGAAATCTCCAGCGGAATCATCTGCCCCGGCGGAAGAATCGTGAGGCGAATATTGCGTATGCGCTGATAAAGGCGCGAAGTGGACAGCAGAAAAGGCGGATAGAAGTGCTCGTAGGCCAACTCCTCGCCTTCGAGCTTCCAGCTTAACTCGGCGACACAGGGACTCAGGTGGTGGGTCGATTCCGGCTTGCCGAGCAGTAACAGGGCAGTACGGGTGACGCCGCCCTCAATGGTGAGCTTGGCCTTGTCGAGGAAGGTAGCGTCGTCCCATGCCTGCATGGTATCGGCTGGAATCCGGTCGCGATATTTACCGAGGAAAATTTCGCGAGCCTTGGCGATGGCTTCGGGATCAAGATCGGCCAGCGTCGCCTTGTCGCATACGCCAGCAGACCAGTCATCGGCGACACCCTGCGCGCGAATCTCATCCAGTTTGGCAAGGTCCAAGGCGGAGAGGCTCTCACCTTGGCGGGCATAGTAATGGCCATTACATGCGATGGGGATGCCGTGTGGTGCTGGGGGAATTTCAAACAACAGTACGCGCCCCTGCGGTGTTTGCAGTTCATGAATTTCGCGGAAGGACACCGACGGATCGGTGCCTTGCGCGATCTGGTGCTTGAGACTGTGCAGACGCTCAGAGTCCTCTCTGTATGTCGTGCCAATGACAGTACGTGTCTTGTTATTTACGCCAAATACCAGCCAAGCCGCTTCGCGTACACGCAAGTTGGCCTCATTGCTAAGCGCCGAAAAGTATTTACCAATATCGGAAGTCGAAAAATTATCGTTTGCGTCTTTGAACTCGACGCATTCGTTTTCCCAATCTGCAATCAGCTTATCAAGCTGGCTCTGGAGCTGGTCGTGCGTCATGGCGTGTCTTGATATTCCCGGAAAGCGGATGCCAGCCCGGCAAAATCCAGTGGCGGATGTCGTTCATAGCCCTCCTGATCGACATAGACAAACCGGTAGTTGGGTCCATTATCAGCCTTGCCTGCGCTGGTGGCGTCTTCGCACCATTGTCGGAGGCGGACCATTTTCTGCGGCAGATCAAGCTCCTTGCGTCCCTTGGTTTCGACGATCCAAACCGTGCCGTCAGTGGTGCGAATGATGAAGTCCGGCGTGTAAGTGGAAAGATCGCCGTCGGCCTTGACGTAGTCGATCCTGAAGCCGACCGCAAGATAGTTTTTCGCAAATGCGGCGACATCCGGCGCATCGTCGAGGAATTTGCTGAAGCGGAGTTCGAAGCCGCCGGAATGCGGTTCGCCAACGATTTTGGAAAAAATCGATTTCTTCGCCGTCAGAAACGGCCGGTGCTCGGTGCGGAACGGCCGCGTGTTGCGCAAGCGGATGTGGTCTTCGATCCGGGCGGAGCCGGTGTCGTGCACGGTCAGCGCGTTGATTGCAGCCTTGAAGGCATCGAACAGTATTTTCCCCGCCTCGGGCTCGGAGAGATTGCGCAGCACGACCGGATCTTCCAGATTGACGGGCGATGACTTAAATAATTGATTTTGAAGGAAATTTTTAACTTTTCCGTAGAGGATGTCATAGCCGCCGACCAGCCGCAGGTCTTTCAACAACTGCCGCGCGAAGAAACCAACCACCGAGCGGTAGTCGGCCGGTCCCGCGCCGTCGAGCTGGATGGTGTGATGAATCTCCGCGTCGAGCATGGTCTTGAACACGATCTCGCGGGTTTCTTCCGGGGTGAATGGTTTTAACGGCAACTGCGGATTGCCGAGCTGCGCCGGATCGAGTGCGTCCAGTTCCTTGTATTCGCGGTTGAAGCGGCGCGTCAGTTTGGGCAGGGCGATGTCGAGCGCGTCGATGTCCTTCTGTTTGTTTTCTGTATCCACTTCAACAATCAGCGAATCTTCGCGCCCGCCACCGCCGCCACCCATCGGCCGGTATTCGAGTTGCACACCTTCGCTCTGTATCGATTCGACAAACTCCATGAATGCGGGGGTACCCATGACCGAGACAGTTTCTGCCATATCTGTGCCGAAATACATGCGCCGCAAACCGCGGCCCAGCGTCTGCTCCGGAAGGATGTTGCTTTTCGAGGCGTAGGCGCGCAGCCCGACGATGGTGGTGACGTTGCGCACGTCCCAGCCTTCCTTGAGCATCAGGACCGACACGATGGCCTTGTAGGGACTTTTCCAGCCGTCAATGGAATTCGCGGCAGCACGCAGGACTTCGAGTTCTTCTTTGCTCTTGCCGGATGCCGCTTCGGAAATCTCACCATTGGTTTTGGTGTGAATGACCAGCACTGACCCTTCTAGTTCAGGGCATATTTTTTCGAGATACGCGCCAACCTCGTCACAGTTGCGGGTGTCGTCCACCATTACGAACAGCACCGCTTTTTTGCCGAGCTTCTCGTGTTCCACGTAGGTCTTGCGCCATTCCTCGACGCCGAGTGCGAGGTAATCGGCATGTTTCTCGGTAAACAATGCACTTTTGTGCTCTTGCAGCTTGGCGCGGCTCGCTGCGTCAGGCAGCACCGGATGTTTCACTACGTTCTGGTGGATGGCTTCTACCAGCGGATAGTCAGACACTGTCTGCACAAAAATCGCGCCGTTGTCGTGGCGCGGCGTGGCGGTAACGTCCACCTGCAATGCAAGGCGGCCATCTTTCTGCAACATGCGGTGGTGGATGTCCTGGATGCTTTTGAACCACGCCATCTTTTCGTTGTGGATGTGATGGGCTTCGTCATTGAAGACCGCCAGCTCCTCGATTTCACGGACGACTTCACCAAGATCCGTCTTGCTGTCAGTCGTCTTGCCGACGGGTTTCGGACCGAACGGCGAGAGGAAGTAATCGCGCAGGTCGTCGTCCTCCAGCGAGGGATCGACGGTATCACCGAGATATACGCGATGAATGTTCGTCAGGAAGAGGTTGCCGGTATCCCGCACCACACGCACGTCGTCCTGGATGTGCAGCGTAATCTGAAAGTCATCCCGCCAGTTGCGCCCCTCATGGCCGTTGTCGGGCAGGATCGGGTCGTTGAAAAAGATGCGCAGCCCGTCAAAATCCGCGCGCAGGCGATCAAGCACGATGATATTGGGTGCAATCAGCAGGAAATTGCGAGCGAGTGTCGAGTCAGGTTCGTACAACTTATGGAAGTAGCTCCACGCGATCAACAGCGAGAGCACTTTCGTCTTGCCCGCACCGGTAGCCATCTTGACGACGTAACGAGGCCACTCTTCCGAAAACATGCCTGCCGATACCGCGCCTGAGGCATCAAACCGGAGCAGGTCGAATTTGTCTCGCGCGCGACGCACATCGTGCAGCCAGATGACCGTCTCGACGGCCTCGCGCTGCGCGAAGTAATAGCGGAAAGATGCGAGCGAACCGTTGGCTTGTTCAGTCAAATGTTCGGTATCGAACCACCAGCGGAGCAAGGCACGCGAAGTATCGGTAGCGCCTGCATAGCCGGCATCCCGCCATGCCTTGACCTCGGCGCGGACTTTCGCGACGAGCGGCGGCAGCAGTTTTTCGTAGGATTTCTCCCGCAGTTCCTCCGCCGCCGGGAACCAGCGATGGTCCGGATTGAGAATGGCGTACGGAGATTCGGGTAACTCAGGATGAATAGCCATGGTCAAACGCGATCATTGTATGTTTACAACCGAAGTCAGTCACACTGGCCCGGTCATCGATTTTCCAGCCTGCAACACGCAGGGTCGGGGTGATCAAAATGTATCTAGGCTGGCCTTCGTTGAGCGAATGATTGTCGCGTGGCTTTTCCATGATGACGCGATCATTCTACCCGCGCCTCTTTATTTAAATGGCAATGGCCGCAACAGCCGACAACCTCTACCAATACAATCCGGACTTCGTGGCGCGCAGTGACGATTGACCCACTCACAACTATGTAGAGGCAAATCTTTGTGCAAGTAGATTCTCTTTCGCTGACTCGTCGGCTACGATGCAGTGTCACGGTGGCGGTAGCCAACGGACGCCTTGGGGGGAGTTATGAACAATATCAATAAAATCAAATACTTACTGTTTTTTGTCGCGCTCGCCGTCAATACAGCACCGGCATTGGCACAACCCGCTGCCAAATTCCCGACCAAACCGGTACGCATCATCGTCGCCTTCCCGCCGGGCAGTTCCACCGACATCGTGGCGCGCGTGGTTGGCGAACGGCTGACCGAACTCTGGGGCCAGAACGTGATCATCGAAAACCGTCCCGGCGCCTCGGGCAACATCGGCACCCAGGTCGCGCTGCGTGCCAACCCCGACGGCCATACGCTGTTCATGAACAGCTCGGCGATCGCGGTCAACGTCAGCCTGTATGCGAAGCCGGGCTACGCGATGAAAGACATCGTGCCCATCCTGCAAGGGCCGACCACGCCCAACCTGATCACGGTGCATCCGTCGCTGAACGTCAAAACATTGCAGGAACTGATCGCGCTGGCGAAATCGAAACCGCTGAGTTACGGCTCATCGGGCACCGGCACCACGCCGCACCTCGACATGGAGCTGTTGTTCAAAACGCTGGCCAAGGTCGACATCACGCATGTGCCGTACAGCCCCGCGGCCGCGGCCTCCGCGGTGGTCGGCAACCAGGTGCCGGTGGGTTCGACCTCGATGCCGCCGGCGGTGCCCTTTGTCAAAAGCGGGCGCCTGCGCGCCATCGCCGTGACCACGGCCAAACGCTCCGCGGTGCTGCCTGATGTACCGACCGTCGCCGAATCCGGTTTCCCCGGCTTTGATGATTACACCTGGTTCTCGGTGTTCGCGCCCGTCGGCGTACCCGCGGCCGTCGTCAACCAGGTGAATCGCGACTTCACTGCCGCACTGCAATCACCGGCGGCGAAAGAACGGCTTGCTGCGTTGTCGCTGGAATTTGCACCGAACACGCCGGCCGAATTCGCGACCCGGCTGAAAACTGAAGTCGCCAAATACGCGCAAATCGTCAAACAGTCCGGCGCGCGCGTCGACTGAACGCAACGACAAATGCGCAACGTCAACGCCACAAGCATTACCCAGGCTGTCGTACAGTCTTTCGATGGCGCCGCCGATCCGCGTTTCAAACATCTGATTGAGCGCCTGACGCACCACCTGCATGCCTTTGCCCGCGACGTGAAGCTGACGCCGGAGGAATGGAAGGCCGGCATCGACTTTCTCTACCGCGCCGGCAAAATTTCGGATGACGCGCGCAGCGAGTTTGTGCTCACCTCCGATGTGCTGGGCCTGTCATCGCTGGTCGATTTGCTCGCCAGCGACGCCGGCGGCACCGAACGCAGCGCGCTCGGACCGTTCCACGCCGAGGGCTCACCCTTGATCGAGGTCGGCGGCGACATCAAAAAGGACAACGACGGCGAGCCGATGCTGGTGCGGGGATGCGTGACGGACGGGGATGGGCGTCCCGTCGCCGGCGCGCAGCTCGATTTCTGGCAGGCTGCGATCAACGGCAAATACTGGCAGCAGGACCCGGCGCAGGATCCGCACAATCTGCGCTTTCGCATGATCACCGGCGATGACGGCCAGTACGCCTTCACGACCGTGCGACCCGCGCCATACACCGTGCCCTATGACGGCCCGGTCGGTGATCTGCTGCGCGCCGGCGGCCGTCACGCCTGGCGGCCCGCGCATTTCCATTTCATTGTCAGCGCAAAAGACTGCCGGGCGCTGACCACCGAAGTGTTTTTTGCCGACGATCAGTACATCGACGAAGACGCGGTATTCGGCGTACGCGAATCATTGCTGGTACAGACACGTCTCGACAGCGACACCGCGCTGGCAAAGCGTTACCGCCTGCCGCTGCCTTATCACAGTGTGGAGTTCGACTTCCGCCTGACTGGGTGTTGAAAAGCCGCACCATTAACCGCCGCGCGCGTCCCCTGTCGTAAAATTACGCTCCCCCTGCAACAACCAAGGTCAATCAAGCATGTCCGCAGATCTGGAATCCCTGAAACAATGGATAGGCCGCGCGGAAACGGCCATCGACTACGTGACCATCCCGTCTGTCGACCGCCTGTCGGCGACACTGGACCGCGACGATCCGTTTCCCAAGGTGAGCGGTCCGCTGCCGGTCGGCTGGCACTCGATCCTGTTCCCGCGCATCGTGCGCCATTCACAGATCGGCCCCGACGGCCATCCGCAGCGCGGCGATTTTCTGCCTCCCGTGCCGCTGCCGCGGCGCATGTTCGCCGGCAAACGCACGACCTTCATCGCCCCCCTGCTGGTCGGCGACGAAGTGCAGCGTGAATCGACGATCCAGAACGTCTCCATCAAGGACGGGCGCAGCGGGCGCATGGTGTTTGTCACGGTGAAAACCGACATCCGGAGCCCGCGCGGCCTCGCCATCAGCGAAGAACAGGACATCGTCTACCGCGGCGAACCGGATAAAAACGCAGCACCCGCAGCACCGATGCCGGCACCCGGCAAAGCGGTGTGGCAGCACCAGGTCACGCCGGACCCGGTGATGCTGTTCCGCTACTCGGCGCTGACCTTCAACGGTCACCGTATTCATTACGACCACCCCTATGTCACCGGCACCGAGGGTTATCCCAACCTGGTGATGAACGGCGGGCTGACGACGCTGCTGGTGTACGAGCTGGCCCGCACCCACGGCACGACCCCCATCAGGTTCATGTCCTCACGCAATGTGCGCGCGCTGTTTGTCGGCCGCACCATCACGTTGTGCGGCGAACCTTCCACTGACAACAAGACGGCGAAGCTGTGGGCGCAGGACGATACCGGCGCGGTGGCGCTCAGCGCAGAAGCGGAGTTTCAATAATGAGTGGCGGACCTCTCGAAGGCATCAAGATCATCGACATGACGTCGGTGGTGGTCGGACCGCTGGCCACGCAGACCTTCGCCGATCATGGCGCGGACGTGATCAAGATCGAAGCGCCCGGCGGCGACATCGTACGCTTCCTCGCTGGCCGCGGCCGCACCGCCGGCATGTCTGCCAAGTATCTGCACCTGAACCGCAATAAACGTTCACTGGTGCTGGACATGAAAAAATCCGGCGCCCATGACGCACTGATGAAGTTGCTGAAAACGGCGGATGTGCTGATCTGGAACATGCGGCCGCCGGCGATGGCGCGGCTGAAGCTGTCGTACGAAGACGTGTGCAAGGTCAATCCGAAAATCATTTACTGCGGCATGTTCGGTTTCGGCCAGGACGGCCGTTATCGTGAAAAGCCCGCCTATGATTCGATCATTCAGGGTTCCTCGGGTATTGCAGCGCTGTATCACATGGCGACCGGCGAACCGCGCTACCTGCCGATGGTGGTGGCCGACCGCACCGTCGGCCTGATCGCGGTGCAGATGATCCTGATGGCGCTGCTGCATCGCGAACGCACGGGCGAAGGTCAATCCATCGAACTGCCGATGTTCGAAAACATGGTGAAGTCGGTGCTTGAAGAACACATGTACCTGAAAACCTTCGATCCGCCGCTGGGCGACGTGGGTGACCCGCGCCTGATCGACCCACAATCACGGCCGCTGCCGACCAGGGACGGCTGGGTCTGTGTGTCCGCCAATACCGACGCCCAGGCCTTTGCGGTGTTCGACGCCATCGGCAGACCGGAACTCAAAACCGATCCGCGCTTCAATACCGTTGCCGCGCGCTTCAAACACACGCCGGAATATTTCAGCATTCGCGCCGAAGGCCTGAAACAGAAAACCACCGCGGAATGGATGGAAATTTTTGACCGCACCGACGTGCCGGCGATGCCCTTCCAGACCCTCGATCAGATCATGGAAGATCCGCACCTGAAGGACATCGGGTTTTTCGAAAAACTGGATCATCCGACCGAGGGCAAGATCTGGAACATGAAACTGCCGAACAAACTGTCGCGCGGCGCACGCCGGGATTTCCGCTTCGCGCCGAAAATCGGTGAGCAAAGCCTGGAAGTGCTGCGTGAAGCAGGTCTGTCGGAAGCCGACATCAGCGCCATGCTGGCCAGTGGCGCCACGCTGGACGGGCGGCCCAAAACGTAAAGCCCGTGCCGTTAAAAAAATGAATAAAATCAAATATTTATATTGCTTCATCCTGATCGCAGCCAGCATCACCGTTAGCCCGGCATGGGCTCAAGGCGCGGCCGGCTATCCGACCAAAGCGGTGCGATTCATCGCACCCTTCCCGCCCGGCGGCAGCACCGATCTGCTGGCGCGACTGGTCGCGCAAAAACTGACCGAGGTCTGGGGTCAGCAGGTCCTGGTCGAAAACCGCGGCGGCGCCGCCGGCACCATCGGTGTCGAACTCGCCGCACGCGCGGCCCCCGACGGCTACACCATCGTCATGGGCCATGTCGGCACCTTCGGCGTCAACCCGACGCTTTATCCCAAACTGCCGTATGACGCGATCAAGGATTTTGCGCCGGTCACCGTGCTGGCGACGGTACCCAACGGCATGGCCGTGCATCCCTCGCTGCCGGTCAAATCCGCGCGTGACTTTGTCGCGCTCGCCAAAGCCAAGCCGGGTGAACTGCTTTATGCCTCCGGCGGCAGCGGCAGCGCATCACATCTCGCCGGGGAATATTTCAAACTGCTCACCAGGATCAATATGGTGCATGTGCCGTACAAAGGCACGGCCCCCGCCATGATCAGCATGATTTCAGGCGAGACCACGATGACCATCACCGGCATGGTTGCACTGATGCCCCACGTCAAATCCGCCCGCCTCAAACTGCTCGGCGTGGCGACGATGAAACGTCTGTCGATCATGCCGGGAATCCCGACCATCAACGAAAGCGGCGTACCCGGTTATGACGCCAACCAGTGGTACGGCGTACTGACGCAGGCCGCCGTGCCGCGCGACATCGTGATGAAACTCAATGCCGATATCGTCAAGGTGCTGGCACGCGCCGATGTCAAAGAACGTCTCGCCGCCGACGGCGCGGAAGCGGTCGCCAATACCCCGGAACAGTTCGCCACGCACATCAAGGCGGAGATCGCGCGCTGGGCCCCGGTGGTCAAAGCCTCAGGCGCAAAACCGGACTGATCGGTGTAACGCCACGCAATTTTCGTTCAGGCATAATCGTTTGACCCCCTCCATGGAGATTAAAATGTTTCCGTTTTTCCGTCACACGCTTTTGACGTCGCTGCTCGCTGCCGTCGTACTCACCGGTTCCGCACAGGCACAGACCGCTGCCACCGAATTCAAGCCGCAGGTCGGACAGGCCGGCAAGGACGTGATCTGGGTGCCGACGCCGAAAAGCCTGGTTGAAAAAATGCTCAAAATGGCCGATGTCAAACCCGGCGATGTCGTGTTCGATCTTGGTTCGGGTGACGGCATCACCGTGATCACCGCCGCCAAACAGTTCGGCGTGCGCGCCACCGGCATCGAATACAACCCGGACATGGTGGAGCTGGCCAAACGCAATGCACAGCGTGAAGGTGTTGCGGACAAGGTGGAATTCATTCGTGGCGACATTTTCGCCACCGATTTCAGCAAGGCCACCGTGGTCACCATGTACCTGCTGCCGTACCTGAACCTGAAACTGCGGCCGACCATCCTCAACATGAAACCCGGCACCCGCGTGGTGTCGCATGCCTTCACGATGGATGACTGGGCGGCGGACCAGACCGATTCCACCGAAGGCCGCACCGCGTACCTGTGGATCGTGCCGGCCAAGGTCGAGGGCAAATGGGCCATCGGTAACGCTTCGGTGGAGTTCAAACAGAAATTCCAGGACATCAACGGCATTTTCACCACCGCCGACGGCATGACGTACCGCCTCACCAAAACCAACCTGCGCGGTGACCAGATCAGTTTCAGCGCCGGCGCCGCGACCTACACCGGCCGCGTCAGCGGCCCGATCATGCAAGGAACCATGCGGCCGCGCCCTGATGCCCAGGGCACGTCGTGGAGCGCCAACCTCGTCAAATAAGACAGGCGCCCCGCGGGGTCAGGGCGACGGTGCCCGGACCCCGCGCATGAACTCCAGCTCCACCGGACGCAACACGCGATAAACCGGGACCTCGCTCGGCGCCGATGCAGTCACCGGCGAGCCCCGTTTGTCCACCGGAATCATGCCGAAGGACACAAAGCTGCTCGGCGACTCAGGCTCCAGCGCAACCGCCACGACACCGGCATTGGCCTGCGCCATCGGAAAAACGTAACTGCCGGCGGGAAAACGCGCCTTCTTCGCCACCACCTCGGTGCTGACCTGGTGGGTAATGCGGCCTTCAATAAAAGTGGCGCTGGCGCGGCGTTCGGTGACCTGGAAAGTTTCGACCTCCAGCTCCACGGGTTTCGCCAGCCGCCGCACTTCGACACCCGACATCGCGAGGCGCTCCGCGACCTCGTGGAACACCGGCGGCAGCACATAGGCCCAGGGCCGCTGTCGCGCGATGTCGGCCGTTACGTTCAGCGAATCCGACCAGTCGACCTCGATCACCTTGATGGCGCCGCTCGCCGGATCCAGCATGTCGAGTTTCTGTTTGACCACCGGGCTTTTCAGGCGCACCGCCACCGTGTCGCCGGGCTGCGGATCACGGCCGCGGCGCACCGTATCCGCACGCGCCGCGGCCACGGTGTCCATCAGCTCTCGGGCGTTCGCCGCCGCGGTCTCGAGCAGGCTGGTGATCGACACCACCTGGCTGTGCACGCGCCGGCCGAAATTTTCGCGGCCAATGCCGACGCCGCGGCTCTCGATCAGGAACGACACCGCGTTTTGCAGGCCGCCGAAGTTGCGCCCGATGTCCGGCGTGGTGCCACCCATCGACACCAGCAGGTTTTTCATGTTGTAACTGGTGGTGTAGTACCAGAAATGGCTGTAAGCGGCGCGATCGGCGGCCTCACGAAACCCGGTCATGAATTTGCCATCGGCGAGGGCCGTCAGGGACGGATGGACATTGGGATTGGTCGCGTACTGCACCATCAGGTCATAGGACTGGATGGCTCCGAACTTCTCGATCCAGCGGTTGGCGACGCTGAACTCGTGCGCATCGATGAACAGCTGCGGTTCGAATTCATTGACCACGCGATGTATTGCACGGGTTTCCGGCAGGTCGAGCTTGACGTGGTCGCGATTGATGTCGGTGGTGCTGTACGGCGAACGCCGGAAATAATAGGCGCCATCGGGATTCGAGTGCGGCACGATGACCACCGTCAGTTTGTCAAGCAGCGGTCGCAGGCGGCCTGTCGCCAGTTCCTGCGCCAGCGCCAACATGGCTTCGCCGCCCGCCGGCTCGTTGCCATGCTGCAGCCCGGCCATCACCACCACCGGACGGCCGAGGCGCCGCGCCTGCGCGCCGGTCTGCACGGCATCGGCCGACAACACCAGCACCGGCATCGCCCGGCCCTCCTGTGAAGTGCCGATCCTGCGCAGTTTCACGACATCGGAGCGGCGCGCCAGATCCTCGGTGAACGCGAGCATTTCCTCGTGCGAAGTGAAATCCTGCCGGCCCGGCTTGAACCCGGGCGTGTCATAGACGATTTGCGGATCGGGATAACGCTGGCGCACCTCGGCGCTTTGTTTGTAGGCGCGTTCCGGATCAAACTGGGCTTGCAGCTGCGGCGCATGCAGCACGGCCAGCGCCAGCAGTGCCCTCATTACAATCCTCAGTACGGGACGGGATCGGTGAATTTTTTTCTGCGGCATGTGCCCCCCTTGGTTCAGTTCGCTTGGTTCGGTCCGGGTTGATTCAACGGCATTTAACCACTCCTGCCGGCGCGATGCACAAGGTACGCGACAGCGGGTACGCGGCAGCGGACGCTATAATTCCTCACACGACTGCCGGGACTCCCGGAAATAATTCAAGGAAATCATAATGCCCAGCACTCCACAACACGCCGTCGTCATCGGCGGCGGCATCATGGGCGGCGATATCGCCACCCTGTTCGCAGCGCACGGCTGGACCGTGCATGTCATGAGCCCTTCGGCGAAGACCCGCGACGCACTGCCCGCGCGCATCAGTGGCGGCCTCGCCAAACTCGGCGCACCCGCGAGCCATGGCGCGGCCGTGCATTGTTATGCCGACCTGAAATCCATCCCGTGGCCGGACGTCGCCATCGTCATCGAAGCCGCGACCGAAGACCTGCCGCTGAAGCAGAAACTGTTTGCCGAAGTGGAAGCACTCGCCAAACCCGGCATTCCGCTGACCAGCAACACCTCGAATTTCCCGATCGGTGACATCGCCAAGGGTCTCAAACATCCGCAGCGCGTTGCCGGCCTGCATTTTTTCATGCCCGCGCACCTGGTACCGCTGGTCGAAGTGGTCAGTTCACCGCTGACCGCCGCAAAAGTGGCCGAAAGCCTGGTGCAATTGCTGAAAGACCTCGACAAGGCGCCGATCTGGGTCAAAAAGGATGTGCCCGGTTTTGTCGGTAACCGCCTGCAGCACGCGATGATGCGCGAAGCGCTGTACCTGATTGATGACGGCGTCACCGACGCCGAGGGCATCGATACCGCCGTGCGTTACGGTTTCGGTTTCCGCTTCATCGCCTGCGGACCGATGAAACAGAAGGAAATGTCCGGCTGGGACACGCATGATCTGGTCGCCAGCGCGCTCTACCCGCATCTGCACGACGAAAAAGGCCCGCCACAGTGGTTGAAAGACCTGGTGGCCAGGGGGCGCACCGGCATGAAGGTCAAGGCCGGCATGTGGGATTGGGATGACGAAACCATCAAAAAGGAAAAAGCCCGCATCGAACGCGCATTGCAGGCCGGCTTTGCCATCCTGCGTGCCAACAACGACTGATGCTCTGAAGCCATGGGCAAAACCGCCGACCGACTCGCCCGCCTGCGCGCACTGCTGCTGACACGGCCGGCGAAGATCATCGGCGTGTTGCTGGTGATATACACGATCTGCGGTTTCCTGGTCGCGCCGTGGCTGGTGCGCCAGCAATTGCCGGGCCTGGTGGACAAACACCTGGGCGCACAGGGGTCGGTGGGGGCCGTATACATCAACCCCTACCTGATGATCTTCGACGCCAAAGATCTGGTGATCACCGAAAAAAGCGGCGCCCCGGTATTGCAGGTGGGGCGCGTGCTGGTCAATTTCGAACTGAGCAGCCTGCTGCGCCGGGCCTGGACCTTCAGCGAAATCCGCATCGAACAACCGGTGCTCAATGCCGAGCTGGATGCGAAGGAAAGCCTGAACCTGCTGCGCCTGCTGCCGAAGACCGGGGATACCAAGGAGACGGCAACCCCGGAAACGAAACCGGCATCACTGCCGCGACTGCTGCTGCAACAACTGGCCATCACCGGCGGCGTATTCCGTTTTACCGATCATACGCTGCAGCCCGCCGCCCGTACGCAGGTCAGTCCGTTCAACTTTGACATGAATGACATTTCGACGCTGCCTGACCGCAGCGGCGAACACGCGCTTACCGCGCGTTTTCCCGACGGCGGCAGCCTGCAATGGCAGGGAAAACTCGCCCTGTCACCCTTGGACTCCAGCGGCACCATGACGCTGAAAAACGCAAAACTCGCAACCCTGTGGCAATTCGTACGCGACCATCTGACGATTGCCGAGCCGGCAGGAACTTACGAAATGGCCTTGCGTTACCGTGTGCGTTACGGCAAGGGCGCACTGGACGTGCAGGCCGATGATCTGGCCTTCCGCATGAAAGATGTCGCGCTGGCGCAGCAAAAAAGCGGCGCGGCACTGGGCAGGATTGCCGGCATCAGCCTTGAAGGCGGCAGCTTTGATTTGCAGCAACGCAAACTGGCATTCAAGGATTTTCACATTGCCGACAGCGTGCTCAACGTCGCGCTCGATGAAGACGGCGTAGCGGACTGGGCAAAACTACTGCGCAGCAAACCTGCTGATCCCAAGCCGGCTAAAACCGGAAATGCCACATCCAAAGTAGAAACACCGGTGCCGGCCGGCGCATCCTGGCAACTGGCACTGCCCCAGATCAGCATTGGTCCGCTGGCGCTCAATCTGACGGACAACAGCCGGACCAAACCGCTGCGCATCACGGCAGGCGCCGTCCAGCTCAAACTCGGCGCGGCAGCCACGGTGGGCGATCAAGTCCAGGTCGCCGTCGAAGACGGGAAACTCATGATCAATGACATCCGCCTCATGTCGGAGGATGAAAAAGAGCCCGCGGTGACGCTGGCCACGGCCGAAGTGACCGGCGGCGCATTTGATTTGCAGAAAGAAACCATTCATGTCGGGCTGGTGCGCCTGTCAGGCGGACGGACCTGGGTCGTGCGCGAAGCCGACGGCAGCCTTCGTCTGGCCAGCATGTTTGTCGCCCGCAAACAGAAACCGTCAAAGGAGGCAGGCTTCAACATCACCATCGACCGCGCGGAACTTGCCGGTTACAGCGTGGTGCTGACGGACAAATCATTCACGCCGGCGGTCAGCTACGACATTGAACAGCTCAGTGCCGCCGTTTCAAAAGTCACGCTCCCCCCGGCAAAGGCCCCCAGTCCGGTTGAACTTGCATTGAAAATCAAACAGGGCGGATCAGCGCAGGCCAAGGGCACGATTGATCTGCTGCGGCAGTCTGCTGATGTGCGCTTTGAAGCGACCGACCTCGCGCTGACACCGCTGGACACCATGCTCAAACGTGATACCACGTTGACGATCATCTCGGGCAAGGCCGGTTCCGCCGGGCGTGTCAGCGCAAACGCCAAAAACAATCCCGTCGCATTGCAGTACAAGGGCAATGCAAGCATCACCGACCTGGACGTGAAAATCGAAAGTTCCGCCGAACGTCTGGTCAGCTGGCAAAAGCTGCTGGTTGCGGACATCGATCTCGATACCGGGAAAAACCAGCTGACCGTGGGACAGGTCAGCCTCGCCCGGCCTTATGCCAAACTGGTCATCGCCAAGGATCGCTCGACCAATTTCAGCGCTATCCTGCGTCCGCGTCCGGCTTCCGCAGCAGCAGCGCCTGCGGCAGGCAATGAGCCCGGTACATCAAAGATGGCGATCAATATAGAGCGGGTCGGCGTTGAACGCGGCGAAGTGGATTTCGCCGACCTGAGTCTGGTGCTGCCCTTCGCAACCAATGTCAAATCACTCAGCGGATCGATCAATGGCCTGTCGTCGGCGGAAGAGGCGCGCGCCAACCTCAAGTTCGAAGGCCGCATCGAGGATTCCGGCCTGGCCCGCGCCGAAGGCACGGTACAGCCCTTTGCACCGAAAAAATTCACCGATATCGCGGTGGCATTCCGCAACGTTGAACTGCTGCCGCTGAGCCCTTACACCGCGACTTTCGCCGGACGCAAAATCGCCTCGGGCCGTTTGTCGCTCGACCTGCAATACAAAATCAACAACAGCCAGCTCGCCGGCGACAACAAGGTGCTGCTGGAAAAATTCACGCTGGGTGAACGGGTCGAAAGCCCGGACGCGGTCAACCTGCCGCTGGATCTCGCCATCGCGCTGCTGACCGACAGCAACGGCAGGATCGACCTCGCCGTGCCGGTCAGCGGCAATGTCGACAGCCCGGAATTCAGCTACGGCCATGTCATCTGGCAGGCGATCCGCACGGTGATCACGCGCATCGTGACCGCACCGTTCCGTGCGCTGGGTTCCCTGTTCGGAGCCGACGCCGAAACTCTGGGCGACATCGTGTTCGACCCCGGCAGCGCGCGCATCCTGCCCACCGAGTACGAGAAAATACGCCGCGTCGCCGAAGGTTTGAAAAAACGCGAGCAGCTCCGGCTGGTGGTGCAAGGCAGCTACCATGTGCAAAACGACAGTCTGGGATTACGCACCATCGCCGTACGCGCCGACCTCGCCAACCGCGAGGGACTCAAGCTGGCCCCGGGCGAAGATCCGGGGCCGATCGGTTTTGACAGTGCCAAAGTGCAACGCGCGCTGGAGAACATGCTGAATGAACGCAGTGGTGGTGATGCCGCCGCGCAGTTCGCCACGGCATTCCAGAAAACCGCGGAACGTGAAACCCCGCGCGTCAACGCCGCACTGGCGCTGCTCGGGCGCGGCGCCGGTGATCGGGAGCTCTACATCGCCATGCATCAAAAGCTGATTGAACTGCAACCCCTGCCGCCGGCTGCACTGGAAGATCTCGGCAAAGCACGCGCCGCCGCCATCACCAACGGCTTCATCAATCGCCTCAAATTCGACCCGGCGCGCCTGGCCGGCAAACCCCCCGTGGCGACGGATGAAACAACCAAAAACGGTGTACCGATAAAATTGTCCTTCGAACCGCTCAAATAGACGGTCGCGGCACCCCCCTCTGAACCATCGTTTTTGCCATTGCTGCAGCTTTCATCACCATCAGGAGTGCTGTATTGGGACTGACCCGGGATATCTGCAACATCATCCATGCAAGCAGCCATGAGTCGCTGGGTGAAGCCTGCGTGCACCGTGTCAAACAGGCGATCAAGGACGGCATTGCCGTTGCCCTGGCTGGCAGCGGGCAACCGGCGGTCACGATCCTGACGGAGCATCTGCTCTCGCTCGGCAGCCTGCCACAGGCTTCAATCTGGGGAACGGGCCGCAAGGTTTCCATGGTGCAGGCGGCTCGCATCAATTCCGTCGCCACCCATGTGCTCGATTTCGAACCGATGTGGAGCCCGCCCACGCATTCCGTTTCGCCCACCGTGCCGGTTGCGTTCGCGCTTGCCGAAATGAACCGGCTGACCGGCCGGCAGATCATCACCGCCGTGGCCAAGGGTCTCGAAATCCAGGGGCGCCTGCAATATGCCGGCAACCAGTATGTACCCGAAGACCTGAAATTCCATCCGCCGGGCGTGGCGGGCGTCATCGGCAGCGCTGTCGTCGCGGCCGACCTGCTGCAGCTGGATGTGATGACCATGCAACACGCCATCGGACTGGCCGCGTCAAGCGCCGGCGCATTGCTGGCCAACGTGGGTTCGATGACCAAGGCCAGCCATTGCGGCAATGCCGCCGCCGCGGGACTGGACGCGGCGCTGCTCGCGCAGCGGGGCTTCACTGCCAACCCCGATGTACTGGAAGCGCACAAGGGTTTCATCAATACCTACTACCCTGAACACTTCGACGCCGACCGGCTGCTGAGCTATGGCAAACCACACCGCGTGGTCGATCCCGGTCTCGCGATCAAACTTTTTCCTTCGCAATACGGCACCCATTACGGCATCACCGCTGCAATTGAACTGCACCGTGCACTGGGTGGTCGCAAAGACATCCGGCGCGTACGCATGGTCTCCCCGGTGATGAAATATGTCGACCGCCCCCAACCGGCCACCGGGCTCGACGGCAAGTTCAGCCTGCAGTACACCACCGCAGCCGCGCTGCTCGACGGCACTGTAAAAATCGCCAGCTTTACCGACGAACGTCGCTTTCGCGCGGACATGGTCGATTTGCTGGGCAAATTTGAATTACGCCAGGACGAAGCCATCCCTGGCGACTTCCACTCGATGTACGTGGAAGTGCATGTTGACCTTGAAGACGGCAGCAGCCGCAGTGCCCTGTGCCGTGGCCCGCGCGGCTCATGGAACGCGCCGATGGATGACGCCGATCATCAGGAAAAACTCCGGGATTGTTTGCAATATGCATTGCCCGAGGCGGCAGGAGTAACCCTGCTCGAACAACTGGATCGGCTTGAAGCGCTCGATGCGCGAGCGGTTGAGTCAGTTATTGCATTGATGAATGGTGGCCGGGGACGGAATTAGCCTATATCGATTTTGCTTCGCTGCGCTCAGCAAACCGATGCTGCCTTAGGCGGGATTGGCCTGTTATCGATTTTGCTTCGCTGCGCTCAGCAAACCGATGGTGGCCGGGGACGGAATTGGCCTGTTATCGATTTTGCTTCGCTGCGCTCAGCAAACCGATGGTGGCCGGGGACGGAATTGAACCGCCGACACAAGGATTTTCAATCCTCTGCTCTACCGACTGAGCTACCCGGCCCCGTGCTGCGGGGGTGCTGCAAAAACTGGG
>JAIETP010000006.1 GCA_019744975.1 Burkholderiales bacterium | reverse complement strand
GTCTACGGCGGCGATGTTTCCACCTCGAAATGGCTGGAACTTTCCCGGCGCATCAACCAAATATTGCGGGAGGATTCGGCGGCAGTCGGTGTTGTTGTAACTCATGGCACGTCGACCCTGGAAGAGACGGCCTATTTCCTCAATCTGACCATCAAAAGTACGAAGCCTGTGGTGGTTACCGGCGCCATGCGGCCGCCTACGGCAATGAGTACTGACGCTGATATGAATCTCTACGATGCTGTCCGGGTTGCCGTCAATCCGGATTCTGTGGGGAAAGGCGTGCTGGTGGTACTCAATAACCAGATCCTTTCAGCCCGCGATGCAATAAAGACCAGTACATCGCGATTGGAAACTTTCAAGTCTGCAGAGCTTGGTTTTCTGGGCTACGCTGACTCCGATGGCAGCGTGGCCTTCTACCGCAGTCCGACGCGTGCGCATACGGCTGAGACTGAATTCGACCCTGAAAAAATTGATCGTCTTGCGAGGGTCGATATTGCCCATGCCTATTCGGGTGTTGATGGTGTGGCGATTGAAGCTTGCGTAAAGGCTGGTTGCAAAGGACTGGTGGGCGCAGGGCTCGGCAGCGGAAGTGCACCCCGGGCGTTTCATGATGCATTGGAAGCGGCTCGCAAGGACGGGGTTGTTGTCGTGATTGCCAGTCAATCGTTTAATGGCCGGGTAATGGGCAAGCGCGCTTTCAAGGAGCGTGGTTTTGTCGTCGCGGATAATCTTGCGCCCAAGAAGGCGCGCATTCTCTTGATGCTTGGGTTGGCACTGAATCATAATCCCGAAGAGATTCAGCGCATGTTACTGAGATATTAGTCCGGTTTCCTGCATTAAGATTCCGCCAACCCGGATTCGTTGCGCCGTCCCGGGTGTGCGGCTACGATTCAACAACAGTGCCGCTGCCGAAGCCGGCTGCGGCCTGATCCCTCCGCGATGACCATCCATCTCGATCACGCCATCGTATCCTCACGCAACAAAACGGCTGCGGCCCGATTGCTGGCGGAACTGCTGGGTGTGCCCTGGGGGCCGGCTGCGGCCGGACCGTTTACCGCGGTCTATGTCAATGACGGACTGACGCTCGATTTCATCGACACCGATGAAGATTTTTCGGGGGACATTTTTGTTTTCGCGTCAGCCAGGCTGAGTTCGATGCCATCCTGAAACGCATCCAGGCCGCCGGCATTCCCTACCGCAGCGAGGTGCGCGGCCCGGTGGACATGCAGGTTAACGCAGAACTCGGCAATGTCTACTGGAACGAACCCGACGGCCATGAGTGGGAGATGCTGGCGGTCAGTTACGCCCGGCCGCCGTGCTGAACAGCATTACTTAGCGATCGAAGGTCAGGTTCGCGCCTTTCACCACCTTGCGCCATTTTTCGATGTCCTTGCGGATGTAGTCGGTGAATTCCTCGATCGACATGGTCAGCGGATCGGCGCCGACGGCTAGCAGGCGGTCGCGCACCGCCGGGGTATTCACGGTCTTGATGATTGCATCGTGCAGCTTCAGAGCGATGTCGCGCGGCACTTTGGCCTGGGTCAGCAGGCCGTAGTAGTTGAGCATGTCGATGTTGGCGAAGCCCGCTTCTTTTGCCGACGGAAGGTCGGGGAAATGCGGCGAACGCTGCTGCGCCGCCACCGCGATGGCGCGCACACGGCCGGATTTCACATACGGCGAAATCACCGGCAGATCGACGAACATGCCCTGGATCTGGCCGGCGATGACGTCGGTCACCGCCGGTGCGGCACCCTTGTAGGCGACGTGGGTGATCTTGATGTTGGCCTCGGCCATCAGCATTTCCAGCCCGAGGTGCAGCGTGCCGCCCAGACCCGCCGAGCCGAAGGCGATCTGGTTCGGCCGGGTTTTGGCGAAGGCGACGAATTCCTTCAGGTTTTTCACCGGCATCGACGGGTGCAGCACGATCAGGCTGCCGGTGGTCATCACCGGGGACAGCGGCAGCATGTCGCGCAGCGTGTCGTACGGCGGCTTGGCGTAGGTCACCATGTTGATCGAGGTCACGCTGGCGGTGGTCATCAGCAGCGTGTGCCCATCGGGTGCGGAGCGGATCATCGCCTCGGCGCCGATGGTGCCGTTGCCGCCGGCACGGTTGTCGACGACGATCGACTGGCCGAGCAGTTCGGTCAGGCGCGGCGCGATGTTGCGCGTGGTGATGTCGGCGGGGCCGCCCGCGGCGAAGGGCACGACAATGCGGATCGGCCGGTTGGGAAAGTTCTGGGCCTGGGCGGATATGACGGTAAGAGGCGCGGGAAGGAGCGCGGTCAGCAGTGCGGCTGCGAGCATCAATATGGATTTCATGGAACCTCCCTTGGTAGCCGTGATTTTGTGGTGATTATAAACACGTGGCATGTTGTCCATGTCCTGATCGCCACATCCCGACGCGAACCACTTTAATGCAGCAACTTATCGTAGTAATACTTCCAGCCCGACCTGCGCCAGCGCTTCGTCGAGGTGTCCACCGTCATAACCGCCGACACCGATGCCGCCGAGTATCACGCCGTCGCGCTTGATCACCAGTCCGCCCTGCATGCCGGTCAGTTGCAGGTCACCCATTTCGCTGATGCTGCGACCCTGTTCCTTCAGTTTTTTGCCGTTGCTTCCGGTATCCGTGGCCATGATCGCTGCGGTGTAGGCCTTGCGGATGGCGTGGCGGCGGCTGAACAGGCGCAGCGCACCGGTCTGGGCATAGGCAAGGAGGTTGCCGGTGTTGTCGACGATGGCGATGGCGACGACGTCATCCGGGGTCTGCAGGGCCTTGCCGGTCATGGCGTTCATGGCGGCCTGCACCTTGACGAAGCTCAGGGGCGTGTAGTCGGGCATGCGGGTTTCTCCTTGTGTTCAGTTGATTCGGGAATGCTGTTCATGTCTGTGAATAATGTCACAGGTGGTGTCTGCCACTCATTAAAATGGTGGAAATGCTGATGGAAAAGCAACGCCACATGGCGTGGCAGCGTGCCGGTTGTTAGACTGCGGGACAGGAAAGAAGACAAACCATGCGCCGCAGCGATTTCGACATCACCGACAAGATCCGCACCACCGACCCGATCGAAGTTTCCGATCACGTCATCAAGCTCTTCAACGGCCTGTACCCGGGCGGCAATCCGCGGCCGATGCGGCGCGCGTTCGAAGACCTGTCGCAGATGTATCACGGCAAACATCCGGATTATCATCCCTGCGACACCGAGTATCACGACATCCAGCACGTGCTGGATGTAACGCTGGCGATGGCGCGGCTGCTCGATGGTTATCAGCGCGACCGGAAAGAAAACGCAGCGTTGTCGCCGGAGCTGTTCAATGTCGGCATCGTCATCGCGCTGTTTCACGACGTCGGCTACCTGCGCAGGCGCAACGACCGCAAACACCGCTTTGGCGCGGAATACACGCTGACCCATGTCGGGCGCGGGGCGAAGTTCCTGCGGACTTATCTGCCCAAAATCGGCTTGAAACGCCATGCGGCTGACGCATCGGTGCTGGTGCATTTCACCGGTTACGAGCGCGACGCCGACACCATCAGGATGAAGGACCCGCTGCTGCGGCGCATCGGCGAGATCCTCGGCACTGCCGATATCATCGCGCAGATGTCCGACCGCTGCTATCTCGAGAAATGCCATGACCGGCTGTATCCGGAGTTCGTGCTCGGCGGCATTGCCCGCCGCAGGATGCCCGATGGCCAGATCAAGGTCATCTACAAGTCCGGCAAGGACCTGCTGAGCAAGACGCCGGCGTTTTACCTGAATGCGCTGAAACGCCTCGACGAAAAACTGCATCGGGCCTACCGCTACGCCGAGACGCATTTCGGCGGGCAGAACCTGTACATCCTGGAAATGGACAAAAACGCCGCACATGCCATTGCGGCAACCAGTGCCGACGGACGCAGCCAGCTACGCCGCACGACGCCCAGCACGCTGATTATTCCCTGAGCTGCAGGCCCGTGTTTAAGGAAGCTCGCGCCGGATAAAACTGTACAAGCGTCCGCGCGATGCCGGCATGCCGACCGATGCCGCCATCGGCATGGGCTGCGCGCTGCGCAGATAACCCTGCGTTGCCAGCAGCGAGCTGAATGCACTGACGTAACCCCGCCCCGGATCGGCAATCAGCACCTGTGCAGCGGGGTTGGCGTGGTGGGCGATGAAGCCGGCGAGCAGCACGGCGTGGTCGGGTTCATACAACAGGTCGCTGCCGATGATCATGTCGAAACGGCCGAGCAGCGGATTGGGGCCCAGCCACGGCGCAGTGAAAAAACGGATCGGCGCGAGTCCGTTCAGCCCGGCATTCTGGCGCAGGAAATCTTCCGCCAGCGGATGGTGGTCGCAGGCGGTGATGCGCGCGCCGCGGCGCGCGAGCACCAGGCTGGCCAGGCCGATGCCGCAGCCGAGCTCAAGGATGTTTTTGCCCTCGACCGGAAAACGGCTCATCACTTCGGCCAGCGCCAGACCAGCGGGCCACACCACGCCGAACAGCGGCCATGACGCCGGGGATACGCCGGCGCGTTCCGCCGCGCCATCGGGATCGGAGAACTGCTGCTTGTTGAGCAGGGTGCGGACACGGAAATCGCTGTCGCCGACGTGAAGGGTGACGGTTTCGACTTCGTAGCCTGGCACGGTGCGCTCGCGAATGAAGTCCGGGCGCCGGGATTGGCGGCGGGACAGCGGTGGTGGGCCGCGTGGTTTGAAGTTTACGCGCAACAGCCGGCTGTTGCCGGGGTGTCGCGCCCGTGCCGGAAGCATTACATTAGACGTCCAATTTAATGGAGTACTGACAGTTGCTGAAATTCTCGAAATTGATGTTATTGACTGACACACAAGATTTTTTGGCTCTCGTTAAATCAACGACTTGTACGCGTGTGCGCTTGGTCGCTAGGGCCTGTTAACCATTATTTCGTGAGATGCGTTGTGTCCAAAATCGTCAGTGGCAAGACGCTTGCTGCGGCCCATATCGAGAATATGGGCAAAGCAAGCAACGCAGCCAGTGGCGATTTTGGACACAACCCGGAGGGACGGGACGATTTGGCCTCAGTGCGTTGTCGCGCCTTCGCTCATTTGCCTACGGGCAAACCGCGCTCGACGCTCCTAGCCCTGAGGCCAAATCGTCGCCGTCGCACTCATGAAATAATGGTTAACAGACCCTAGGCTCCCCACGCGCTCGCGCATCATTTTTTCAACGGACCGATAATGCGTTTCCTCATCCGCACCGGCATTCTGGTATTGCAACTGGCGGTTTTTTTTGCGCTGGTCACGGTTTTGTCGTGGGCGGCGACGTATCTGACGGCCGAACGTTATGCGCCGGGCAATACCCCCAGTCGGCTGTTTCCGATGGTCGCGGTGCAACCTGCGACAACACCAGCCATGGCGCCGGAATATGAATTGCTGCGCTGGCCGCAGTTTGTGCGCAAGGATCCGCCGCCGCTGCGGCCGTGGCATGTGCGTTTGCCGGCGCCGGAAGGCGTGTTTACCGTGCCGGGCGCCGGTGGTGTGGAATCCCGCGTGCGATTCAGCGCAGCCGATGCCGCGGGCGGCCGCCAGCGGGTTGAAGTCAAGGTGAGCGACGACGACTACGTGATTTATGCCGCTTATGTCACGGACGGTGCGACCGCCGAGCCGGAATACTTCCGCATCTGGGGCCCGACCTCGGCACTGATCGCGGTGTTTCCGGCGTTTGTGCTGACCGTGGCACTGAGCCGGCTGCTCAGGCGCCGGATTGAGCGCGCAAAGGCTGGCTAGCGGCCGGGTTTGCTCAGCAGGAATTCGCCCAGCGCCAGGGCGCGGCCGTTGAGCAGCACTTCAACCCGGTGTTTGCCCGGGTAATGCCGGCGTGTGGTCAGGTCGGCCAGCGACAGGGTTTTTTCGAAATGCAGCGATGCGCGGGACGCGAGCTCGACGGTTTTGAGCTTGAACACTTTCGGCCCGGTTTTGCCATTGGCCTTCCGGTAATGCACCCGCAGGTCAGCGAGTACGCGCTGGCTGCGTGACAGTTTGTTGACGAGATCAAACGCGATACGCACCTTGCCGCCGATGCGTGCCCGTGCCGGCGTGATTTCGGCTTTGCGCACCGCGACCTCGGCTTTCGCGCCAAATCCCGAGACCGCCAGCGCACCGGTTTCCCCGCGTTTGAGAGCGGAACGCAGTGCATGGCGCACGATCCACGCCCGTTCCGGGCCGGCGTCTTTCAGCCAGCGTTTGGCGATGGTGGTCAGCAGTTCCGGATGATCTTTGCCGATGTCGTTCAGGTGGTTGGCCACTGAGCGTCGCACATAGAGCTCCGGATCGTCTTTCAGCAGTTCCAGCAGTTCGAGTGCCGGGCGCGGGTCGCGCTGCAGCGCGCGCAGCCGCGGCGCCCAGGGCAGGCGCGGACGGGTGCCCTCGGAAACCAGGCGCCGCACATGCGGGCTGGGGTCCTCTGTCCACGTACGCAACTGTGCCAGTGTGCGTCCCGGATATTTTTCGATGAAGGGGCGGATGCTGAATTCGGCGGTGAAACGTTGCGTCAGCACATATTGCGCACGCATCGCAGCTTCAAAGTGATCCAGCGCGTAAGCGGAAACGTACACCGTATGCGGCATGAACAGGAAGGAGGCCAGTGGGCCGCCGCGGTCATTGCCCGGAGCGTCGATTGAAGCGAGCAGGATGTCCAGTGCCGCGGGCACGTCCTGCGGCAGGTGGCTGCGCAGGGCTTGCGCGATGTGCCGGCCGCGCGGCATCAGTTCCAGCGCTTCGTAACCGGCGAGTGCGTCGCGCAAAAAAGACGTTTTCGGAAACGCCGGATACACCTCGGCAATCATCGCGGCGATGCGGCGCGGAATTTCCGGGCCGTAACTGTTTTTCAGCGGTTCTGCCACAGCCGTGCCGTCAGTTGAATGCCGACAGTCCCGTTTGCGCGCGCCCCAGCACCAGCGCGTGGATGTCGTGGGTGCCTTCCAGCGTGTTGACGGTCTCGAGGTTCAGCATGTGCCGGATCACCGGGAATTCATCGGAAATACCGTTGCCACCGAGCATGTCGCGGGCCTGGCGTGCGATGTCCAGCGCCTTGCCGGTGGAATTGCGTTTGAGCAGCGATACCATTTCCGGTGAGGCACGACCTTCGTCGCGCAGCCGGCTGACATGCAGGCAGGCGAGCAGGCCCAAAGCGATTTCCGATTGCATGTCGGCGAGTTTTTTCTGGATCAGCTGGTTCGCCGCCAGCGGGCGGCCGAATTGTTTGCGGTCCATGGTGTATTGCCGCGCGGTGTGCCAGCAGGCCTCGGCCGCGCCCAGCGCGCCCCAGCAGATCACGAAACGCGCGTTGTTCAGGCAGCCGAAGGGGCCTTTTAATCCGCTGACATTCGGCAGCAGGTTGGCTTCCGGTACAAACACGTTGTCCATGGCGATTTCGCCGGTGGGTGAGGCACGCACCGAAAATTTGCCTTCGATCTTGCGCGTGGACAGGCCTTCCATGCCGCGTTCGAGGATAAAGCCGCGGATCACGCCGCCGTCGTCCTTGGCCCAGACAATCATGATGTCGGCGATCGGGGCGTGGGTGATCCACAGCTTGGTGCCGCTCAGCCGGTAGCCGCCGTCGACACCGCGCGCGCGCGTTTTCATGCTGCCGGGGTCGGAGCCGTGATCGGGTTCGGTGAGGCCGAAACAGCCGAGTATTTCGCCGGTGACCATTTTCGGCAAATACTTTTGTCGTTGTTCCTCGGTGCCGTAAGCGTAGATCGGCGTCATCGCCAGGCCGCTTTGTACGCCGCAAGCAGAACGAAAGGCGGTGTCGACACGCTCGAGTTCACGCATGATCAAACCATAGGCGACATAACCGATGCCGGCGCAGCCATAACCCTCAAGCGGCGCGCCGAGAAAGCCGAGCGCGCCCATTTCGCGCATCACGACGGGATCAAAGGTCTCATTGCGGTTCCAGTCGCGGATGCGCGGCGCCAGTTTTTTCTGCGCGTACTGGCGCGCGGTGTCGCGGATCATTTTTTCTTCGTCGGTCAGCTGCGTTTCCAGCAGCAGCGGGTCGTCCCACTGGAAGTGCCCGCCGCTGAGGGTGACTGCGGTGTAGTCGGTGGTCACGGTTGCCGTTGTCGGGATGAATTCAGCGCGTGGCCCGGTCGAGAAACTGTTTCACGGTGTTTACCAGTTCCTTGTCCATGCCGTTAAAAAAATGGTCGGCGCCGGCGACGCGGATTTGCGCCGAACCGCGGATTTTCTGAATGGCGGCCGCACGCTGGGCGGCAAGTTCGAGTATTTCCGGAAAATCCTTTTCGCCGTAGAGGTCGAGTACCGGTGACTTGAAAGTCTCCGGTTTGGTGTATTCGCCGACGATGCCGATGGATACCCAGGCGGCGATGGCGGGCGCATCGGGCTGGTTCAGCAGCACATTGGCCATGCGTGAGCCGAAGCTGTACGACACAATGGCGATTTTTTTGTGTCCTTTGTCCTGCAGGAATTTCACCGCAACCGCGATCCGCGCTGCGGCTTCCGGAAGCAGCGGCGAATAACGGTCTGCGCGCAGCTCCGCGGCGAGGACCGGCATCTGCACCGACAGCGTGGCATAACCCTGTTCCGCCAGCTGG
The DNA here is from genome assembly GCA_019744975.1 of Burkholderiales bacterium. Lineage (GTDB taxonomy): Bacteria > Pseudomonadota > Gammaproteobacteria > Burkholderiales > SG8-41. The sequence goes on along the minus strand of JAIETP010000006.1, from coordinate 136,990 downwards.
CTGCGCAACGGATTGATCAGGCCCCAGTCCGGATGTACGCCGAGACCGTGCACGACGACAACGCCGGCCTGTGCTTTGCTGTTGGGTGCGTAAATGCCGAGGAATTTGCGGCCTGCCGGTAACGCGAGTTGCACCGGGTCGCCGACCAATATTGCCGGCGTGATCTCATCGGCCCAGCGTTGTTCGCGGGCATAATCAGCCTGGGCGTAACAACCGAAACTGGCCAGCGCCAGCAGCAGCGTGAACAGTATCCGCATTAGCGGCCCTTGAATTCCGGTTTGGTTTTGTCGAGAAAGGCGCGCACGCCTTCGCGGTAATCGTCGGTGTCGAAACAGGCGAAGCCGACATCCCATTCCTCGGGCGCGATGTTGGCCTGCACGGTCAGGCGTTCGATGAACTGTTTGTGCCAGCGCGCAACCAGCGGGGCACCATCGGCGATGCGCTGGGCCAGCGCATAACTTTCAGCCTCGACCTGATCATCGGCAACGACGCGGTTGACCAGCCGTTTGCGCCAGGCCTCGGCGGCGTCGAAGACGCGGCCTTCGAGCAGGATTTCCAGCGTCACCGCGCGTCCCGCCAGCGCCAGCAGGCCGGCGAGTTCGCCGTAGGCCATGGTCAATCCCAATTTGTTGATCGGCACGCCGAAACGGCTGGAAGTGCCGCAGATCCGCATGTCGCACATCGAGGCGATTTCGAGACCGCCGCCGATGCAGGCGCCTTCGATCATGGCGACGGTCGGGTGGCGGCATTGCGCGACCGCCTGCATCGCGCTGTGGATCAGTTCGCCATACTGTTTGGCCTGGCGTGCGTTGGCGCGCTCAGTGGCGAATTCGGCGATATCGGCGCCCGCCGCGAAGGCTTTGCCGCCGGCGCCGCGCAACACGATGCAGCGCAGCGCGTCATTGCCCGACAAGCGGCGCATGGTCCGGCCGAGTTCCTCCCACATTTCCCGGTTCAGGGCATTGAGTTTGTCCGGGCGGTTCAGCGTGACGGTGGCAATGGCGCCGTCACGGGTGGTGAGGAGGGTTTCGGAGGTCATGCGTGCCGGGTTATTGCTGCGGGATTTTGGCTTCGCGCACGACTTTAGCCCATTTATCCGTTTCGCTGCGGAGATGTTTGACGAACTCCGCCGAAGTACCCGGAATGGCCTGCATGCCCTGGCGCTCGTAGCGCTGTTTCATTTCGGGTTTGCTCATCACGGAGACGATGGTTTTGTTCAGTTTTTCGATGATCGATTTTGGCACGGCGGACTGCGTCAGTATTCCATACCAGGTGGCGTACTCGAATCCCGGCACCCCCGATTGTTCGACCGTGGGTACATCCGGCAATACGGGCGAGCGGGTTTTGGTGGTCACCGCAATGCCGCTCAGCCGGCCGCTTTTGACATGGGGCAGCGCAGAGGCAAAGGTCGACATGAACGCGTTGGTTTCGTTGCCGAGCAGGGCGGTGATCGCAGGTCCGGTGCCTTTGTACGGCACGTGGATCAGTTTGATGTTCTGCGACATCATCAGCATTTCCATCGCCAGGTGCGTGCCCGAACCCAGACCCGCTGACGCATAAGTCAGCTTGCCCGGTTGCGACTTCGCCAGCGCGACAAACTCCTGCAGGGTTTTTGCCGGCAGCGACGAGTGGGCGACGATGATGTTGGGCTGTTCGGTGGCCAGCGAGATTGGCGCGAAATCGCGAATCGCGTTGAACGGCAGTTTTTTGTACAGCGCGGCATTAAAAGCCAGGCTGATGTTGCCGAGGAACAGGGTGTAACCGTCGGGGGACGCCTTGCTGGCGATATCCGCGCCCAGCGTACTGCCGGCACCGGGACGGTTGTCGACGACGATGGTGGTGCCCAGCGCCTCACCGAAAGCGTCGGTCATGGTGCGGGCGCTGATGTCGCTGCCGCCGCCGGGGGCGAAAGGCACGATCATGCGGATCGGACGTTCGGGATACGAGGACTGGGCCTGTGCTGCGGGAATGGCTGCGAACAGCGCGGCGACAACAATTGCTGAGTGTTTGAACATGACTCCTCCGTTATGGTTGTAACCCCGGAACTCGTCAGCTGTGATCAGATTGATCGGTCCCGGGCAGAGTCGAGCATACCATTGCATCGGCACGATATGGACTTCCATGGGCGCCATGGCGCTTCATGCATGGGCCGTGCCTGTGTCGGCTGCGCGATGCTGCCGGTCAGGCGGCCTTGGCGGTGCGTGCTGCGGTTTTTTCGCCGATCAGATAATTCATCGCCGCGGCCACGCCGCCCTTTTTGTGCGGCACACCGGCGATTTCCAGGCCCATTTCAACGCCGGCCAACGTACCCATCAAGGTGAGGTCGTTGAAATCACCGAGGTGGCCGATGCGGAACACCTTGTCGGCGATTTTGCCGAGCCCGCTGCCCAGCGACATGTTGAAATGTTCCAGCACGACTTTGCGGAACGCGACTTCGCTGTGGCCTGCGGGCATCAGCACCGCGGTCAGCACGCCGGAGTATTCGGCCGGGTTCTGGCACAGCACTTCGAGCCCCCAGGCATTGACCGCGCGACGTGTGGCTTCGGCATGGCGCTGATGGCGCGCGAATACATGGTCGAGGCCTTCCTCGTCGAGCAGCATTTTCAATGCTTCACGCAAGCCGTAGAGCAGATTGGTCGCGGGCGTGTACGGGAAAAAGCCGTTCTTGTTGGGTCCGAGCATTTCTTCCCAAGACCAGTAGGAGCGCGGCAGTTTCGCGGTCTTGTTCGCGGCGAGTGCTTTCGCCGAAACGGCGTTGAAGGACAGTCCCGGCGGCAGCATCAGGCCTTTTTGTGAGCCGCCGACGGTGACGTCGACCTCCCATTCGTCATGGCGGTAATCGACCGAACCCAGCCCGGAGATGGTGTCGACCATGAACAGCGCGGGATGTTTCGCGCGGTCGATCGCCTTGCGCACTTCGCCGATGCGCGAAGTGGCGCCGGTGGAGGTTTCGTTATGCACGACACACACCGCCTTGATACTGTGGCCTTTATCGGCGATGAGCCGCGCTTCGATCGCCGCGGGATCGGCGCCGTGGCGCCAGTCGCCGGCGATGAACTCCGGCTTGAGTCCGAGGCGCAGCGCGAGGTTCTGCCACAGCGTGGCGAACTGGCCGCTTTCATACATCAACACGCTGTCGCCCGGAGACAGCGTGTTGACCAGCGCCGCTTCCCAGGCGCCGGTACCCGATGCCGGATAAATGATCACGTCGCCCTTGGTTTTGAACACGCGTTTCATGCCGGCGAGTACATCCTTGCCGAGCTGCGCGAATTCCGGACCGCGATGGTCGATGACCGGCATGTCGATGGCGCGCATCACGCGCTCGGGCACGGTACTGGGTCCGGGGATTTGCAGGAAATGGCGGCCGGCGGCGTGGGTCATGGTCATGCTCCAGAGGGCAGGGGTGAGCGTGCATGGTAACGCCGTGGCATCGGCAGGGCAATCACTTTTTGTATGCAAAATAAGGGCGCGCGCAGGCTGTCCCGAGAGTAAATTTATTAAGTATTTGTTTTTATTGATATTTATTTGTTGCCTGTAATGTTGCATGGCGGTATTATGCATACAAATGGAGTTTTATATGCCTGCCACCACTACACCCATCGTTTCCGCTACCAATACCAATGTCGCTTCGCTGGCCGACCGCCGGCTGTTGCATGAAACCGTGATCGACCAGTTGCGCGACCTGATTGTGCAGGGCGAGCTGGCGCCGGAAACCAAACTCAATGAACGCGTACTGGCGGAAAAACTCGGCACTTCGCGCACGCCTCTGCGTGAGGCAATCAAGTTTTTGGCGTCCGAAGGCCTGGTCGAACTGCTGCCCAACCGCGGCGCGGCGGTGGCGCCGCTGAAGCCGGAAAAAATGAAGGAAGTGTTTGTCGTGCTCGGCGCGCTGGAGGCTTTGGCCGGCGACCTCGCCTGCCGCAATGCGAGCGAAGCCGACATCACCGAAATCCGCGCGTTGCACTATCACATGCTCGCCCACCACGCCCGCGGCGAGCTGGCGCAGTACTTCCGCTACAACCAGCAGATCCACATCAAATTCATGGAGTGTGCGGGCAACGAGACGCTGGCGCAGATTTACCGCGGATTGAATGCCCACGTGAAACGCGCCCGCTACATGGCCAATCTGTCGCGCGAACGCTGGGACAAGGCGGTGAAGGAACACGAAGACATGCTGGATGCGCTGGTCAAACGGGATGGGGTGCGCTTGCAGACTTTGTTAAGAGACCACCTGGCTAATAAATTGGTGATGGTCATGGAAGCCTTGGCTATTCCCCGCGTGGAGGCCAAACAATGAACGCAGCTGTGCAGCCGGTACATCTGGTTCGTTCCTCGCCGGACCGCAGCAAGCTGGCGCAGCGCCTGCGCCGGGAATTGCGCGGCGAGGTGCTGTTTGATGCCGCATCGCGCGGCCGTTACTCGACGGACGCGTCGATTTATCAGATCGAACCCATAGGCGTTGTTGTTCCGCGCAGTGAGGATGACGCCCTGGTTGCGCTGCAGATCGCGATTGAAGAAGGCGTACCGCTGCTGCCGCGCGGCGGCGGTACTTCGCAATGCGGCCAGACCGTGGGCTCGGCGCTGGTGCTGGATGTATCAAAACATCTGAACAAGATCACTGCCTTCGACCGCGACGCGCGCACGGTCACTGTACAGCCGGGCCTGGTGCTCGACCACCTGAATGCCTGGCTGAAACCCTACGGACTGTGGTTCCCGGTCGACGTATCGACCAGCGCGCAGGCCACCATCGGCGGCATGACCGGCAACAATTCCTGCGGTTCACGTTCCATCGAATACGGCAATATGGTGCACAACGTGCTGGGCATCGATGCCTGGATGGCGGATGGCGCGCAGTACCGCTTCGGCGCGCTGCCCGAGAATCTGGCGGCGCTCGACGGCCCGCGCGGTTATCGCGACCTGGTCGAACGCATCACCGGCATCGCGCGCCGCGAAGCCGAGGAAATTGCACACCGCTATCCGAAAGTGCTGCGCCGCGTCGGCGGCTACAACCTCGACATGATGTTGCCGCCGGGTGTCAACATGGCGCACCTGTTGGTCGGTTCCGAGGGCACGCTGGCGTTTTCGCGCCGTGTTGAATTGCGGTTGTCGCCGCTGCCGAAACATAAAACTCTGGGTGTCTGCCATTTCCCGACCTTCTACCAGTCGATGGAAGCGCCGCAGCACATCGTCAAACTCAAACCCGCGGCGGTCGAACTGGTGGACAACACCATGATCGAACTGGCGCGCAGCAATCCCGCGTTCCGCCCCATCGTCGACCAATGCGTGAAAGGCGAACCGGAGGCGATCCTGCTGGTGGAATTTGCCGGCGAAGATCGCGATGAACAGATCCGCCGCCTGAAACAACTGGTCGAGTTGATGTCTGATCGCGGCCTGCCGGGCAGCGTGATAGAGGTCATCGATCCTGCCGTGCAGCGCGAATTCTGGGAAGTGCGCAAGGCCGGACTCAACATCATGATGTCGATGAAAGGCGACGGCAAACCGGTGTCCTTCATCGAAGACTGCGCCGTGCCGCTGGAACATCTCGCGGAATACACCGACCGTCTGACCCAGGTGTTCCACAAACATGGCACCAAAGGCACCTGGTATGCGCATGCCTCGGTCGGTTGCCTGCATGTGCGGCCGATCCTCGACATGCGCCGTGACGGTGCGCAAAAAATGCGCGCGATTGCCGAAGAGGCGGCGGCGCTGGTCAAACAATACAAAGGTTCCTATTCCGGTGAGCACGGCGACGGTCTGGTGCGTTCGGAATGGATCGCACCCTTCTTCGGGCCCAAGCTGACCGGCGCCTTCGAGGAAATCAAGGATCTGTTTGACCCGAAGGGTTTGATGAACCCGGGCAAGATCGTGCGGCCGTCGAAGCAGGATGACCGCAGCCTGTTTCGCTTCAAGCCGGACTATGCCGCACAAGCACCGGCGACTGTACTCGACTGGTCAGAATGGGGCGGCTTCGATAAAGCCGTTGAGATGTGCAACAACAACGGCCATTGCCGCAAATTCGATGCCGGCACCATGTGTCCCTCGTATCGCGTGACCCGCGAAGAGCAGCACCTGACCCGTGGCCGCGCCAACACGCTGCGCCTGGCCTTGTCCGGACAGCTTGACCCTGATGCGTTGACTTCGGAGCCGGTGCGCGATGCGATGGAGCTTTGCGTGTCCTGCAAAGGCTGCAAACGCGAATGTCCGACCGGCGTCGACATGGCGAAAATGAAAGTCGAGTTTCTGCACCACTGGCACCGCCATCACGGACTGACATTGAAAGAACGGTTGATTGCTTACCTGCCGCGCTACGCGCCCTGGGCGGCGCGGCTGGCGCCGCTGATGAACGTCATGCAGCGCCTGGCGAAACCGCTGCTGGGTTTTGCCGCGCAGCGTTCGCTGCCGGCGTGGCGCAGTGATGCTTTTGTGGATCAGCGCGAGATGATTCCCTCATCCCCGGCCCTTCCCCCGGGGGGGGAAGGGAGAAAACCCCCTCTCCCTTCGGGAGAGGGTTGGGGTGAGGGAAAAAAGCTCGCCACCTCCGAAGTGGTGTTGTTCGTCGATACTTTCAATACGTACTTCGAACCGGAAAACGCCCGCGCCGCCGTCAAAGTGCTGGAGGCCGCCGGATACACCGTGCACATGCCGCGCCCCGATGGTGAATCACGCCCCCTGTGTTGTGGCCGGACTTTTCTTGCCGGTGGCCTGGTGCATGAAGCGCGCGCCGAGGCGCAGCGCATGATCGCGACGCTGAAGCCTTACATCGAACGCGGCGTGCCGGTGGTCGGACTGGAGCCATCCTGCCTGTTTTCGCTGCGTGATGAATTCCTGTCGTTGCTGCCGGGCGCCGATGCCTCCGCGCTGGCGCAACAGGCGCTGCTGTTCGAGGAGTTCATTGCCCGTGAACACGAGGCCGGACGCTTCAAACTGAAGCTCAAGGCCCTGCCGCAGGTGAAAGCCCTGCTGCACGGGCATTGCCACCAGAAAGCCTTTGCGGTGATGCCGGCGGTGCGCAAGGCGCTGGCGCTGGTGCCCAATCTGAATGTCGAACTGATCGAATCGAGCTGCTGCGGCATGGCCGGCAGTTTCGGTTATGAAGCCAAACACTACGACACCTCCATGCAGATGGCGGAACTGTCGCTGCTGCCCAAGGTTCGTGAAGCGGGAGCACAGACGCTGATCGTCGCCGACGGCACCAGTTGCCGGCACCAGATCCACGACGGCGCAGCACGCGAGGCGGTGCATGTCGCGCGCGTGCTGGCAGCTGCGCTGGCCTGATGTCCGGCACCGACTCGCTGCTGGCGGTCGAGAAGCTGCAGGTGCAGTTCGCGACACCACGCGGCACGGTGCGTGCGGTCGAGGGTGTGTCCTGGCAGGTCAAACCCGGCGAAGTGCTGGCGCTGGTCGGTGAATCCGGTTGCGGCAAATCGGTGTCGGCGCTGGCGGTGATGCGCCTGCTGGCGCCGACGGCGCAGGTCAGCGGGCGCATCCTGTTCGATGGCCGTGACCTGCTGGCCCTGCCGGATACGGAGATGCGCAAAATTCGCGGTCGCGACATCGCGATGGTGTTCCAGGACCCGATGAGTTCGCTGAACCCGGTGCTGGACATCGCCTACCAGATGGCCGAACCGCTGCGCATCCACCTTGGCATGAACGCAGACGCGGCACGTGAACGTTCCATCGAGCTGCTGCAGCGCGTGGGCATTCCCGATGCGGCGCGCCGGCTCAATCAATATCCGCACCAGTTCTCCGGCGGCATGCGCCAGCGCGTGATGATCGCCATCGCGCTGTCCTGTAATCCGCGGCTGATCATCGCCGATGAGCCGACCACCGCGCTGGACGTCACCATCCAGGCGCAGATCCTCGGCCTGATGCAGGAACTGTCGCGCGAACTCGGCATCGCGCTGGTGATGATTACCCACAACCTCGGCGTCGTCGCGCGTTATGCCGACCGCGTCAGTGTGATGTATGCGGCGCGCATGGCGGAGCAGGCGGCGGCGACGGCATTGTTTGCGCAACCCCTGCATCCGTACACCGCCGGCCTGCTGCGTTCGGTGCCGCGGCTGGACCGGCCGCGCGGCTTGCGGCTGGAAACCATCGATGGCGCGCCACCGGATTTGCTGGATCCGCCCCCCGGCTGCCGTTTCGCGCCGCGTTGTGCGATGCGTGTGGATGCCTGTGTGCAGGCCTTGCCGGAATTGCTGGAGGTAGCGCCGCAACGCTGGTCGGCTTGTATACGCGCGGCGGAATTGCTGCAGCAGACTGCGGCGCCTGCATCATCCGGCACGGCGGGAGCGACCAAGACACTGGATCAGCAATCGCCGCTGCTGCAGGTGCGCGGGTTAAAAACATATTTTGATATTGGCAAGGGCCGGCCGCCGCTGCGCGCAGTCGATGACCTGTCCTTCGACATGGTTCGCGGTGAAACCTTGGGCCTGGTCGGTGAATCCGGCTGTGGCAAAACCACGGTCGGCCGCACGCTGCTGCGGCTGGAACAGGCCACGGCAGGAGAGATTCGTTTCGATGGCATGGATGTGAACGGCGCGGCCGGTGATGAACTGCTGCGTTACCGCCGCCAGGTGCAGGTGATATTCCAGGACCCGTACAGCTCGCTGAATCCGCGCATGACCATCGGCCAGATCATTGCCGAGCCACTGCTGGTGCATCAACTGCAGGCGGATGCGGCGGCAGCGCAGGCACGGGTGCGCGAGTTGCTGCAACAGGTCGGCCTGTTCGACTACATGGCCGAACGTTACCCGCACCAGCTGTCGGGCGGGCAGCGCCAGCGCGTCGGCATTGCGCGGGCGCTCGCCTTGGAGCCGTCATTCATCATCTGCGACGAGCCGGTATCGGCGCTGGACGTATCGATCCAGGCACAGATCATCAATCTGCTGGAAGATTTGCAGCAGAAACTGGGGCTGACTTATCTGTTCATTGCCCACGATCTCGCCGTGGTGCGTCACATCGCCGACCGCGTGATGGTGATGTACCTGGGCAGGGTCATGGAAATCGCCGACCGTGATGTGCTGTACGCGGAGCCCCTGCATCCGTACACGCAGGTCTTGCTGGCGGCAGTGCCGATCCCGGATCCGGCCCTGGAGGCGCAGCGAATACGGGTGGTAGTCAGCGGTGAAGTGCCGGGCAAACCGGTCACGCCCTCAGGCTGTGTATTCCAGGCGCGTTGTCCGCGGGCAACGGTGGAGTGCGGGGAGAGTGTGCCGCCGCTGCGTGAAATCAGGGCGGGGCATTATGCGGCTTGCCTCAAACTTTAGGGAATAACGAAATTAACCCCCCGGTGCTAGCCAGATGTTTCCGCAACCAAATACGCTAAAGGGACTAAATCTGAGAAATTCCATAATGTAGACTTTATAAAGTCTCTGATTGTCCTCATGTCTTAACCATGACAATACTGAATTCTTGCAGTAACCTTCGCTCTAACAGGGCAACCCCCCGCAAAACTTTGCGGAAGCAAAGTTGAGGAAAAGATGAAAAAGACAATTTTGAAATCTAAGCCTCGGACAGCCACAAAAAAATCAGACAAGAAAGCTGTTGCCAAGCTAACCAAGGACTATCAAAAGTTCTTTACAGCTCCGCAGCAAGCCCCTGGCAAGTTCGAGATTTTCACGGCCTACGATTACGGTACGGCCACGGAATTTTCTAACCATACTTAATTCAGCCTCGTGCCAAACTGGAACGAGGTCCTGGCGAAAATCAACGCAGTTAAGGCGCAAATCCTTAACGCGAGTGCGCTTGATATTGTCCGCCGTGAATACGTTAAGAGCCTTGCTGACTATACTGGTCGCGCCACTATCGCTTATTACTCTGCTTGGCTGACGCGCTCGCCAAACGCAGCGAATCTGTCAATAAACGACGCAGATAAGAATGCCCTCATGGCGGTTATCCACAACTTGGATCGCACCAAGGGGCTGGATCTAATCCTACATACCCCCGGGGGCGGACTTGCCGCAACCGAATCATTAGTCGATTATTTAAGACGGATGTTCGGCACGGACATTCGCGCAATTGTTCCGCAAATTGCAATGTCGGCTGGCACGATGATCGCGTGTTCGTGCAAGGAAATTGTTATGGGCAAGGAATCAAATCTAGGTCCGATTGATCCTCAGATGAACGGTGTACCTGCGCATGGTGTAATCGCAGAGTTTGAGGAGGCGATAAAGCAGGTTTCAGCTAACCCCGCTTCGCTACCGGTCTGGCAGGCAATCATCGGGAAATACCATCCAACCTATCTTGGCGAATGTCAGAATGCGTTGGTGTGGTCGGAAGAAATAGTAGAGGAGTGGCTTGTGTCGGGCATGTTTAAAGTTAAAGGCGTAAGTAAGGCAAGCGCGCGGGTTAAAGCAAAGAAAATAGTTGCGAAACTGTCCGATCACAAAGCGACACGCTCACACTCCAGACATATTCATATTGATGATTGTATAAAAATGGGATTAAAAATCGTCAAACTGGAAGACGATAAAAAGTTGCAGGATCTTGTCCTTACAGCACACCATGCATATATGCAAACTTTCGCCGATGCTACAACGGTTTCGAAGATTGTCGAAAATCAGCTTGGCGTCGCGATGATTCTTCATGGGCCAGTACCGCCTAATACCAGATAGTTTTTATTATTCTGATCAAACTTCCCGCGTATACCGCCGCACCTTAGCTTCATCCACCCGTATCCCCAGCCCCGGCCCGACAGGCACGTTGACGAACCCGCCATCCAGCGCAATCGGATCGGCAACCAAGTCGTCAGACAGATAAGGACTCGACAGGCTGACCCCCCAGTCCAGTGACGGAATCGCCGCCGCCAGGTGCAGCAGGCCGGCGCTAGCGATGCCGGCTTCGGCGATTTTGCAGGCGAGGTTGACCTTCATGTCGAGTTTTTCGCAGAGCATCGCGGCATCGTGCACCACCTGCATGCCGCCGAGCTTGATGGTTTTCAGGCTGGCGCCGTGTGCGGCTTTCATGTCGTGGTGGCGCTGCAGGTCATCGAGGCTGTGCAGGCCTTCATCGACACCGATCTTGACGCGGCTGGCGGCGGCGACACGCGCCATGCCGGCGACGTCGTGTGCTGCGACGGGTTGTTCGAAAAATTCAATACGCGTGTCGGCGATGCCGCGCACGAAGCGGATCGCTTCATCCGGCGTCCAGGCTTGATTGGCATCGGTGCAGATCAGTACCTTGTCGTCCTTGACGGAACCAGCGACCGCGCGCGCACGTTCGGCATCGGCTTCGGGTGTGCCGACGCCGACCTTGATCTTGATCGCGACATAACCTTCATCAAGACGCTTTTTGGTTTCCGCGATGTCGCCTTCGGTGCTGCCGGTGCCGATCAGGCGCAGCGCCGGGATGCGCATGCGTCGCGCGCCGCCGAGCAGTTCGTACACCGGTTTGCCGCGGGCCTGGCCCAGCGCATCGAACAGCGCCATTTCGATCGCGGCCTTGGCGCCGTTGTTGCCGTAAAGATATTGGCCGGCGCGATGCATCGCCGCGGCGATGTCGTCGGCGGGCATGCCTTCCAGTTTGTCGGCGAGGTAACGCACCGCAGCGATCATGCTGCCCGGGGTTTCGCCGGTCATCGTCGGCGCTGAAGCGGCTTCACCCCAGCCGATGATGCCGTCGCTGGTTTCGATACGCGCCAAAATGTTTTCGGCATTGCGCACTTCCTCGAAGGACATTTTCACCGGCTTGATCATCGGCAGGCTGACGGCGATGGCCTGGATACGTTTGATGCGCATGGTCTGTATTCCAGAAAAAAACGGCGCCCGGGGGCGCCGCGCTAAATATCCAATAAAATCAAATACTTATGTGTTATGCCGCAGCTTTGTGCTCAAATCTTGCCGATTTTCTGCACGGCAACCGCCATGCGTTTGTAGTCGGCATCAAAGAAGGCCTTGAATTCCTGCGTATCACGATAATCGGGTACGACCTGCACTTTTTTCAGCGCGTCGACGAACGACGGATCGGTGGCAGCCTTGCGCACGAGGTCGCGCAACTGGTTCAGCGTGGCGTCGGGCAGGCCGGCTGCGGTGAACAGGCCGACCCACAGATAGGCTTCGGCATTAATGCCCTGTTCCTTGAGGGTCGGTGTATCGGGGAACGACGGATGCCGGTTGATGCCGGTATTGCCGATGGCCTTGAGTTTGCCGGTCGAGACGTAGGGATACACAGCAGCCGGGCCGCTGGCCGTGGCGTCGACATGACCGCCCAGGGCCTGGGTGATGGCCGGGCCGCCGCCGGTGGTCGGCACGTGGCGCATCTTGATGCCGACGGTGTCGATGAACATTTCGAAGGGCACGTGGGTGATGCCGTAGGGTCCCGAGGATGAGAAGGTGTAGACGCCGGTTTTCTTTTTCAGCAGCCCGGCAAACTCCTTCGCGGTTTTGACCGGTACCGAGGGGTGGGTCACCATGATCAGCGGATCAGCGCTCATCAGCGCCACCGGCTGGATCTGCGCCAGCGTGTACGGCGACTTGATGCCGTAGAGCTTGTCCTTCTCGATGACCAGGTACAGATTCGGCGTGGTGACCAGCAGCGTGTGGCCGTCAGCCGGCTGGTTGGCGACATAGGCGGTGCCGACCGCAGCGGTGCCGCCGGAACGGTTGACCACCGGCGCCGGCTGCTTGGTCAGGCGCTCGATCACCGCCGACAGCGGCTGGGCATGGATCTGGTTCATCCCTCCCGGCGGATTCGGCACGACAACGGTAATGGCCTTGTTCGGAAAACCCTGCGCATGCGCGGCGAACGGGATTGCGGCACAGGCGATGGCGATCAGCAATCGTTTCATCAGCAACTCCTCCGGGATGTATTGCGGGATGTTTTGCGGGATGCGCCGGACGCGCATCTCATTTGGTGTTGTAGTTATTGTTGCCGAAAACGTTAAACCCATATCCACATGGTGTCAACCTTCCAACGGGCCACTTATGCCCCGGCATCCCGGCAGTTGGCAATGCCTTGCAACTTGGTTAGCCTACGCTGGCGATGTGCGCGTCATCCGACGCGGCGCACAGCACCAATCCCCCGGACTTATTTCAGGATTTCTCGAACGATGACCAAAAAAATCCATTCCATCCTGATCTACGGCTATGGCGTGATGGGCCGCGGTGTGGCCAGCACGTTTGCCAAACATGGTTTTGAGACCACGGTGCGCAGCAGCCGCGCCGCGTCGCTGAAGGATTTGCCGCCGGGTGTGCGTGCGGTCGACAAACTGCCGGCGACGCCGCCGGACCTGGTGCTGGAGCTGGTGCCGGAGGATGTGGCCACCAAACAGGCCGTCTATAAGGAACTTGAGGCCGCCTGGCCCGGCGCTGATTACCTGATTGCCACCGGTACTTCGGGGCTCGATCTGGTCGAACTCGCCAAACCGCTGAAACATCCGGCCCGTTTTCTCGGCCTGCACTATTTCATGCCCGCCGACCAGGCACTGGTGGTGGAGGTGATGGCCGGGCCGCAGACGCCGCCGGCGCTGGTGGATATTGCCGCGGAAGCGCTGCGGCGTACGGGCAAGGAACCGGTGGTTCTGTACAAACCCATAGTCGGTTTCCTGGTCAACCGCCTGCAGCACGCGATCCTGCATGAGGCCTATTATTTAATTGAAGCGGGTGTCGCCAGTGCCGCCGACATCGACCATGCCGCGCGCCGCATGCTGGCGCCGCGCATGTGCATCACCGGCCTGATCGAGCAGAAGGACATCAGTGGTTTGAGTATTCATGCCGGCGCGCAGGCTTCCATCGTGCCCGAGCTGTTCCACAACGGCATCGCCAATCCGATGCTGCAAGCCATGGTCAAGGATGGCGAGACCGGCGCCGCGGCGGGCAAGGGGTTTTATGACTGGCACGGCTGTGATACCGAGGCCGTACGCAAGCAGGCGTCGGTGCAGCTGGCAAAACTGACCGAGTTCCTCGATTCAGGCGTCTGCGCGCCTGCGCCGCGCACCCAGCCCAAGCCGCGCGATCCCCGGCGTTGACTGTCGACGGCAGACGCGCCTTCGGCACCGGTGCGCGCGAAGCACTGGGCGTGCCTGCTGCCGTGCTGGGCGCGGGCTTCCTCGGTTATGGTTCACTGGCCGCCGATGCCGGCTACCCGGTATGGCTGACACTGGCGGCGACTTTCGCCATCTGGGCGCTGCCCGGACAACTGGTGCTGATGGAAATGCAGGCCGGCGGCGCCGCAGTGCTGGCGACAGTGCTGGCGGTGTCGCTGAGCGCCGCGCGGTTTTTCCCGATGACGCTGACCCTGATGCCGCTGATGCGCGACGGCAGCAGCAAGCGCCGGCTGTGGCAGTTCCTGCTGGCGGCGCAACTGGTGTCGATGACCACCTGGGCGGTGGCGATCCGTCGCTTCGAAGACCGCGACCTTGAAGACCTGGAAGCGCGCTGGCAGTACTTCATCGGATTTTCCGCGGTGTGCATCGGCGCCGCTGCCGTGTGCGCAGTCATCGGGCAGTTGCTGATCGGCGCGTTGCCGCCGTTGGCGCGTTTTGGCCTGGCACTGCTGACCCCTTTGTATTTTTTTGTGACCCTGGTCGGCGAGGCGCGCTCGAAGGCGTCGATCACCGCATTGGTCTGCGGCGCGGCAGTTGCGCTGCTGCTGCATGCCGTTGCACCCGGCTGGAGCCTGCTCGGTGCGGGGTTTATTGGTGGAACGGCTGCGTATTTATTGCAGAGGGCACATGCCAACCGCCACTGACATCGGCCTGATGATCCTGGCCTGCGGGCTCGCCACCTGGCTGTGGCGCGGGCTCGGCGTGTTGCTGTCGGGCCGGCTCAATCCGCAAAGCGCGATGTTCGAGTGGGTGTCCTGCGTGGCCTACGCGCTGGTCGCCGGATTGGTCGCGCGCATCATCGTCGCGCCTTCGGGCCTGCTGGCGCAGACCGCGCTGATGGACCGCCTGCTGGCCTGTGCCGTGGCTTTCATCGCCTGGCGCCTGGCCCGCCGCAACATGTTTGTCGGTCTGGTCTGTGGCGTCGGATTTTTCATGGCCGCGGGTTATGTGCGCACAGTCATCATTTAAAATCGCGGCATGAGCGGCGAAATTTTTCTGACACGCGAGGGCCCGGTGGCCACGGTCGCGTTGTCCAATCCCCCCAAACGCAATGCACTGACGGTCGCGATGTGGCGCGAACTCACCGCGGTGATTCGGCGGCTGTCGGCTGACGATACCCTGCGCTGCGTGGTGCTGCGCGGCGCCGGCACGGCGGCGTTTGCAGCCGGCGCCGACATGGCGGAGTTTGCGACAGTGCGCAATACCGCGGCGCAGGGCAAGGCCTATCACCGTGAACTGGTGTACGGCGCCTTGCGCGCTGTGGGCGAATGCCGGCACCCGACGGTGGCGATGATCCACGGCGCCTGCGCCGGCGGTGGCCTGGAGCTGGCCTGCCAGTGCGATTTGCGCATCGCCGGGCACAGTGCGCGTTTCGGTGTGCCGATCAACCGCGTGGGGTTTGCCATCGCCTGGGACGAACTCGCCGCGCTGCTGCCGCTGGTCGGGCGCGCGGTGGCGCTGGAAATCCTGGTCGAAGGCCGGATGTGGGGCGCGGAGGAAGCGGAAGCCAAGGGTTTGCTGACGCGGCTGGTGCCGGATGGCGAACTCGCTGCTGAAACCGAGGCGACGGTACAACGTATCTGCGCCGGCGCACCGCTGGTCGCGCGCTGGCACAAACAGTTCATCCGTCGCCTGGCGCCGCAGCCGGCGCCGCTGAGCGCCGCCGAAATCGACGCCAATTTCGATTACTTCGATACCGACGATTACCGCATCGGTTACGATGCGTTCATCAACAAGCAAAAGCCAAAATTTCAAGGACGTTAAAGCGCGGGCGCTAGTTTATCTCTAAGCGCTTAGTTACAAGCGTGATAAACCAACCCCGTTCGCCCTGAGCTTGTCGAAGGGCAGCAGGGCTTCGACAGGCTCAGCCCGAACGGTTTTTCGTTTATTTTTTAGTTAATTATTTTCAGGAATCATCATGGCCGGACCCTTATCGCATATCAAAGTACTGGACCTCTCCCGCGTGCTCGCAGGACCATGGACCGCACAGAACCTCGCCGACCTTGGCGCCGAGGTGATCAAGGTGGAGCGTCCCGGCAAGGGCGATGATTCGCGCGCCTATGCCCCGCCTTTCCTCAAGGACGAACAGGGCAATGAAACGAAGGAGGGCGCCTATTTCTGCGCCGCCAATCGCGGCAAAAAATCGATCACGGTGAACCTGAGCAAGCCCGAGGGCCAGCAACTGGTGCGCGAGTTGGCGAAAGGCGTTGACGTGTTGGTGGAGAACTACAAGGTGGGCGATCTGGCGCGTTACGGTCTGGGTTATGACGACCTCGCCAAACTCAACCCCGGCCTGATCTACTGCTCGGTCACCGGTTTCGGCCAGACCGGCCCGTACAAGGATCGCCCCGGTTACGATTTCATGGCACAGGGCATGGGCGGGCTGATGAGTATCACCGGCGAAGCCGACGGCATGCCCGGCGGCGGTCCGCAGCGCGTCGGCATCCCGATCATCGACATGACCACGGGCATGTACGCCAGCATCGCGATCTGCGCGGCGCTGGCCCATCGCGCGGTCACCGGCAAGGGGCAGTGGATTGATGTTGCCTTGCTCGACAGCTGTGTCGCTTTCCTTGCCAATCAAGCGATGAACTACTTTGCCACCGGCGAATCGCCGACGCGCATCGGCAACGCACATCCGAACATCGTGCCCTATCAGACCTTTGCGACCAAAGACGGCGCCATCATCCTCGCCTGCGGTAACGACAACCTGTTCAACAAGTTTTGCGAGACGGCAGGTTGCGCCCATCTGCCCAAGGATCCGCGGTTTGCGGTCAATGCCGAGCGCGTGAAAAACCGCATCGAGATCACACGGCTGTTGAACGAGGTTTTCGAAAAGCGCACGACCAGGGAATGGGTCCAACTGCTCGACGATGCAGGTGTCGCCAACGGGCCGATCAATACCATCAAGGAAGTGTTTGAAGAGCCGCAGGTGATCGCGCGTGGCATGAAATTCGAATTGCCGCACGCGGCGGCGGGCAAGGTATCGCTGGTCGCGAGCCCGATGAAATTTTCCGGCACACCGCTGACGCACGACATTCCGCCGCCGGTGGTGGGACAGCATACGGATGAGATATTGCGCACGGTTTTGAAAAAAACCGATGCGGAGATTACCGCGTTGAAGGCGGCTGGAGCGGTTTAGGGCGGTGATTAAGTGATTAGGTGATTAGGTGATTGAGAACGATGCTGCCTGGGCCCCAATCACTTAATTCCTTAATCACCTAATCACGCAATTACCTGGTCACTAAAAGAAGCTGATCAACATTTTAGTCGCCAGCGTAAACAACAGCACAGCAAAGATTTTTTTCAGCAGTGCACCGGGTGTGCGATGGGCGAGGCGGGCGCCCAGCGGCGCCAGCAGCATGCTGGCAATGACGATGCCTGCCAGCGCGGGCAGATAGATGAATCCCAGGCTGTAGGCGGGAATTCCCGGCTGTCCGATGCCGGTCATCAGAAAGCCGGCGGTACCTGCGGCAGCGAGCGGCCAGCCGATGGCTGCGGCGGAACCAATGGCCTGGTGGATCGCGATGCCGCGCTTGACCAGCCAGGCGACGACCAGCGCGGCGCCGCCGGTGGCGGTCAGGCTGGAGATCACTCCGATCAGGCCCGACGCCAGGTTCAGCCCCGCACTCGTCAGAGGCATGGCACCCGACGCGGGTTTCTTGCCAAAAAACATCTGCGCCGAGATGTAATAAATCAGCAGCGTAAACACGATGGCCAGCAAACGGACGTCCAGCGCGCTGGCCAGCAATGCGCCGCTGAAGGTGCCGATGACGATACCCGGCGCCATGCGGCGTACGATCTGCCAGTCCACCGCGCCATGGCGCTGGTGCGCACGGACACTGGAAATGGAAGTGAACAGGATGGTCGCCATCGAGGTGCCCAGTGCGAGATGCACGACCTGCGCCGGATCAAAGCCCTTGGCGGCATAGATGAAGGCCAGCACCGGTACCATCGCTGCACCGCCGCCGATGCCGAGCAGGCCGGCAAAAAAACCGACAAAGGCGCCGAGCGCGAGGTAAGCCCACCACCATTCGAGCATCGGTGTCAGGTCCGAGTCACTTCATCAGCGTGAGGATGTACTTCCACGCATCGGGATCCACCGGCGTGATCGACAGCCGGTTGCCGCGGGCGAGCAGCTGCATTCTGGCCAGTGCCTTGTGCCCGCGAAGTTCTGCCAGCGTGACCGGTTTGGTCTTTTTGACAAAACGGAAATCGACATGCACCCAGCGCGGGGTTTCGCGCGTGGCTTTTTCGTCGAAATATTTGTGCTTGCGGTCGAACTGCGTGGCATCGGGATAGGCTGTTGCCCCGACTTCGGCAATGCCGACAATGGCCGGCTCGTCGCAGTTGGAGTGATAAAAGAAGGCCTGGTCGCCGACTTTCATCTGGTCACGCATGAAATTGCGCGCCTGATAATTGCGGATGCCCGTCCACGGCGTGGTTTTATCGCGGGCGAGGTCATCAATGCTGTAGGCATCGGGTTCGGATTTGATCAGCCAGTAGCGCATCTTTAATACCCGTAAATGCTGCACATAAAAAATGCGGCCAGGCCGCATTGATTGTGGGGTCCCCCGCATGTGCCGTCGCAGACCAGCATCCTGAACCTAGGGTTCAAGGCGGCCACCTTCCGAGTTTCTTCAGGCTCATCCGCGTGGGACGTGCACACCGAAACTGCTGTGGTCGGCGACCAGAGCGATGTTATTGGCTCAAAGAGTATATGGCCTGAACAAACACCGCAGGGGAAACGTTGAACGGAACACCGTCAGGGAAAAACTGCGGGAAGCCCAGCAGAACAGATTTCGCGAAACACACTGCGAGGTGAATCTAGAACAGCTTGGCTTGCTCCGCCATCGCCTGATCGATGGCCGTTTCCATGCGTTGAATTCTACGCTTGGTTTCCGCGATGTCAAAGCCGCCGACCTTCATCGAGAGGAATTCGTGCGTGATATTCAGCGCGGCCATGATGGCGACGCGTTCGAGGCCGATGACTTTGCCGCGATCACGGATTTCCTGCATTTTGCTGTTCAGGTATTCAACGGCTTCGAGCAAACCTTTTTGCTCATGTTCCGCACAAGCGACGCGAAATTCGCGCCCCATGATGTTGATCTGCAAACCCTTTGGGTCGGCGCTCATGTTTCCTCGGCGGGAATTTGTTTGACGATCTGCTCCAGACGATCGCTCGCGGCGGTGATTTTTTCTTCGAGTTGTTTGTTGCGATGGAGGGTCGAAGCCAGTTCCTGACGCAGTCGTTGCGTATCGTCGCGTAGCCGCTGGTTGATCTCGACAAATTGCGCGAGTTTGTCCTCCAGGGCCTTGAGTTCGGCTTCCATGCGCGCACTATAGTGGGGAAAATCTTGGCGGGTCAACAGTTAAGGGGCGCTTTTGAAAGTAACTTGGCACGTCTGGCGCCGCTTTGGTACTGGCGAAGTGGTCACTGACTCTGCACGAAGAGCGCAGTGCAAAGCTGTTTTTATAAGTATTTGTTTTTGAATAACAATTTTGTTTTTCCCGGTGATGGTTCTGCGCTACAATCCGCCCTGTCCAGGACGGCCGCGACCGCAAGCGGCACGATCTGGACGCGTTTCAGGTGCCGGCTTTCCCTCACGGGAGGCCGGTTAAACGGGAAACAGGTGAAGTCTCATGACTAAAGCCTGTGCTGCCCCCGCAACGGTAAGCAACCGGCGCTTAGAGCAACAAGCGCCATGACGCATCAATAGCCACTGTCCCCACGGGGATGGGAAGGTGATGCGCCAGAGGTTGTGAGCCCGGAGACCGGCCTGAAGCGTGGTCAGGAACAGTCGCGCAGGGCGGCCTACCGGATATGCCTGTCATTCATGGCGGGTGCCATTATTCCCGGTCAGCTCTCACGGCGATTCCTTTGTGTTGCACCCAGCGTACGGCGGGTACGCACTATCAAGGAAATCAGCATGAAGAGTTATCACCCCATCGCCGCGGCGTTATGCGCGGCAGCCATTCCCGCTTACGCGGCAGATGCTCCGGCTCCAGCCAGTGAACTGTCACCGGTGGTTGTGACCGCCACCCGTTTCCCGGATGTTCAGCGCCAGTTCCCGGTCGGCGTCACGGTCATTACCGAATCAGACATCCGCAACAGCACAGCCAGCACCGTGCCCGAGTTGTTGCGCATGCTGCCCGGCGTGCAGACCCGTGACTTGTCGGGCACGCCCAATCTGCAGGTGGATCTGCGCGGCTTCGGCGTTTTCGGCGACCAGAACACGCTGGTGCTGCTCGACGGCCAGCGCATCAGCGAAAACGAACAGCTCACGGTGAACTGGTCGGCGATTCCGCTCGACTCCATCGAACGCATCGAAGTCATGCGCGGCAGCGGCGCAATACTCTATGGCGCTGGTGCTACCGGTGGCACCATCAATATCATCACCAAGGCGCCGGCGGCGAATAGCCGCAGCGGTTTCGTCGAAGCCGGCGTCGGCAGTTATCGAACACGTGATGTCCGGGTCGGCGCCAACATCGCCGGCGAACGTACCGGGCTGCGCTTGACCATGGCGCATCGTGAAAGCGACGGTTATCGCGACAACAATGCAGTGCGCATCGACAGCGCCCAGCTCGACTGGCGCTATACCGGTGACCGCGGCGCACTGACGCTGAAAGCCGGCGGCGACGACCAGCGCTCCGAATTGCCGGGATCGATCAGCGAAGCGCAGATCAGGGTGAACCGCAAACGGGCGGCACTGCCGGGCGATTTCGCCTTGCTGAGCGGCGGGTACCTGAATCTCGGCGGCAACATGCGACTGGGTGCCGGTGAAATTGCCGCGAATGTTTCTTATCGCAAAAAAGACACCGACTCGTCGTTTTTTGTGGCGACAGCCTTCCGCAACAATGTACAAACGGAATCCACCCAGTGGTTGTTCACGCCGCGCGCCAAACTGCCGTACCAGTTCGGCGGCATGAACCACACGCTGGTGGCCGGCATTGATGTCGAGGACTGGGATTTTCAGGGCAGGGCCGGACCGTCTGTCATCGGCCGTCCGCAGGCGACGCAGCGCAGCGATGCGCTGTACGCCCAGCATACGACGACGTTTGCCGGCGGCACCTCGGTCGCCCTCGGCGCCCGTGGCCAGCGCGTGACTTACGGCGTGGCGGATCCGGGCAATGCCGTGGCGCGCACCGAACGCAAGCGCAATCTTGATGCCTACGAACTGGCGCTGCGCCAGCCGCTCGGCGGCAGCTGGGCGGCATACGGCAAAATCGGCAGCAGTTTCCGCATGCCCAATGTCAACGATAACTACAGCCTGTTCACCGCGACCGTCGCTTTGCTCGAGCCGCAGACCGCGCGCGACCGCGAAATCGGGTTGGAATCGGTCAGTGCCACTGCACGCTACCGGCTGGCGCTGTATGAAATCGAGCTGGATAACGAAATCCTGCTCGACCCAGCGACCTTCACCAACCGCAACCTGCCGCCGACGCAGCGTCGCGGCATCGAAGCAGAGGCACGCTGGCAGGCGACATCCAGTATCGATCTGTCGGCCGGTTATACCTATACCGAGGCGGAGTTCCGAGCCGGCCGCTTCGGCGGCACAGCGATCGCCGGCAACGATGTACCGCTGGTGCCGCGCCATGCCGCTAGTCTGGGCGCGGGCTGGAAGTTCATGCCGAAGGCACGCATTGATGCCGCGTTGCGTTACACCGGCGAGCAGCGTTATGACGGTGACGAGCGGAACACCTTCAACCAGAAAATGCCGGCCTATACCGTCGTTGACCTGAAACTGGCCTACGACCAGGCCGACTGGCGCTTCACCGCCGGCATACAGAACCTGTTCAACGAGCATTACTTCTCGTACGGCGTGTTCACCGGCTTCCCGACTTATTCGGCGCTGCCGGCGCCGGAACGCATGTTGTATGTGACGGCGCGTTATACCTTCCGTTAAACCGGCCGTCGCAATAAGCTGAAAAAGCCGCGCTTTGCGCGGCTTTTTTATGGTGCGCGCCAGCATCCGGTATCGTGCAGCTTTTTCTTTATTATCAAAAGTTTGCTATCTTTCGCCCTGTGAAAACGATGTCCGGCACGGCGCTCTATTTGCGACTGGTACGCCATGTGCGGCCGTACTGGCGGGTGTTTGCCCTGGGTGTGCTGGGCATCATCATCGTCGCCGCCACCGAACCGGCGCTGCCGGCATTGCTGAAGCCCCTGCTCGACGGCGTGTTCGTCGAAAAAAACGAGGCGGTGATCCGCTGGACGCCGGTGTTCATCCTCGGCCTGTTCGTGATCCGGGGCTTTGCCGAATACGTGGCGCAGTTCGCGCTGTCCTGGGTGGGTAACCGGCTGGTGATGGATTTGCGCGGCGTGATGTTCCGCAAACTGCTGACCCTGCCGGCGCGTTATTACGATGACCAGACTTCGGGCAACCTGATTTCCAAGCTGACTTTTGATGTGATGCAGGTGACCACCGCCGCGACCAGCGTGCTGACCGCCGTGTTCAAGGACACGCTGGTGATCATCGGCCTCTTGGGCTGGATGTTCTGGCTGAACTGGAAGCTGACATTGCTCGCGCTGGTGATGGCGCCCGTCATCGTGCTGGTGGTGCGGGTGATCAGCGTGCGCCTGCGCAACTCCAGCCGCGAAGTCCAGCAGCAGATGGGCGACATGACCCAGGTGATCCAGGAGACTATTGAGGGTCACCGCGTGGTCAAGCTGTTCGGCGGGCAGGATTATGAACAACAGCGTTTTGACGCGCAGGCCAACAGCGTGCGCCGCCAGCTGATGAAGCAGGTGGCGGCGGCTGCGGCCAGCGTACCCATCGTGCAGTTCATCGCGGCGCTGGCGCTGGCGACCATCGTCTACCTCGCCACGCAGCAGTCGAACACCGCGCAGATCACCGTCGGCGGCTTTGTCTCGTTCATCACCGCGATGCTGATGCTGACCGCCCCGCTGAAACGCGTGACCAGCGTCAATGAACCGCTGCAGCGCGGCCTGGCCGCCGCGGAAAGCGTGTTCGCGCTGATCGACCAGGCGGGGGAGCCCGACACCGGCACCGCGGATCCGGGCCGTGCGCGTGGTGAAATCCGTTTCGAACGCGTGTCATTTGCCTATGGCACCGATGGCCGCCATGCGCTGGACGGCATCGACCTCGCGATCGCGCCGGGCGAAACCGTGGCGCTGGTCGGCGCGTCCGGCAGCGGTAAAACCACGCTGGCCAACCTGGTGCCGCGTTTCTACACCCCCACTGGCGGGCGCATCCTGCTCGACGGTCATGACATTTCCGATCTGAAACTCGCCGCGCTGCGCGCCAATATTGCGCTGGTCAGCCAGGACGTGGTGCTGTTCAACGACACGGTGGCGGCGAACATTGCCTATGGTGTGATGAACAAGTTGTCGCGCGCCGAGATCATCGCCGCGGCCGAGGCCGCGCATGCGATGGAATTCATCAAGCAGATGCCCGGCGGGCTCGACACCATGGTCGGCGAAAACGGCGTCAAACTCTCCGGCGGCCAGCGCCAGCGCCTGGCGATCGCGCGTGCGTTGCTGAAAAACGCGCCGGTGCTGATTCTCGACGAGGCAACTTCGGCGCTGGATACCGAATCGGAACGCCATGTGCAGGCTGCGCTCGAAGTGCTGATGCGCGGGCGCACCACGCTGGTCATCGCGCACCGCTTGTCGACCATCGAGAAGGCTCACCGCATCGTGGTGCTGGATGCGGGACGTATCGCCGAAAGCGGCAGCCATGCCGAACTGCTGGCGCGTGAAGGCAAATATGCGCAGCTCTACCGCAACCAGTTCCTCGCAACTACGGAGAGCTGACCCGCCATGCCCTCGCTTTCCACACACCTTTCTGTCGTGATCCCCGTCTACAAGGCCGAGGGCTGCCTCGATGAACTCTATCGCCGGCTGGTGGCGGCGATTGAACCAGTGACACGGGATTTTGAAATCGTATTGGTCGAAGATTGCGGCGGCGACCGGTCATGGCAAATCATCCGTACGCTGGCCGCTGCTGATCCGCGCGTCAAAGGCCTGCAGTTCAGCCGCAATTTCGGCCAGCACTACGGCATTACCGCGGGCCTCGACGTGGCCGCGGGCGACTGGGTGGTGGTGATGGACTGCGACCTGCAGGACCGTCCCGAAGAAATCCCGCGCCTCTACGCCAAGGCGCAGGAAGGTTACGACGTGGTGCTGGCGCGCCGCGGCGGCCGCACTGACGGCCTGCTGAAACGTTTTTCGTCCTGGTGTTTTTACCTGTTGCTGAGCTGGCTCGCCGATACCGATTACGACAGCGCCGCCGGCAACTTCCGCATCATTTCGCGCAAGGTGGTGCTGGCCTGCCGCAGCATGCGCGAGCAACTGCGCTTTTTCAGCGGGCTGGTGAACTGGATGGGTTTCCCCACCGCCAGCATCGAAGTCAGCCATGCCGAGCGCCATGAAGGGCGTTCCACCTATACCTTCGGCAAGCTGTGGAAACTCGCGATGGACACCATCATCGCCTACTCCGACAAACCGCTGCGCCTTGCCGTGCGTTTCGGTTTTGTGATGTCCATGCTGTCATTCGCCGCCGGGCTCTACATCCTGCTGCGTGCGCTGTTCTACGGTTCGCCGGTGATGGGCTGGCCGAGCCTGATGGTGTCGGTGTATTTCATCGGCGGCATTACCATCAGTATCCTCGGCATGCTGGGGATTTACCTGGGCAAGACCTTCGACGAAGCCAAGAAGCGGCCGCTGTATATCGTGATGAACACGACGTTCGATTATGCACCCCGCGATCCGGCGCATTGAGTGGGACAGCGCGGCCTTCGGCCGTGACTGTTTTGAAATCGACGGGCTGGATGCCGACGCGCTGCAGGAAGCCGCGCGCCGCCCCGGGCATTACAGCGTCAAGGTCGATGCGCTGGCGTCGAAGGCGCTGCTGCACCAGCACGGATTTTATTACTGCGACACGCTGATCGAGCCGTTTTGCACACGCGAGCGGTTTACCGGACATCCGGATGCCCGTGCGCGGTTTTCGCGCGACAGCACACTCGACGCAGTGCTGGCGATTTGCCATGGTGCATTCCGCCACGGCCGCTTCCATCGCGATTTTCATTTATCCGCGGCGCAGGCCGATTTGCGTTACGACAACTGGTTGCGCCAGTTACACGCCGCAGGAAATGTTTATGGCCTGATGTTCGAGGGACAGCCGGCCGGGTTCATCGCGGTGGATGGCGGGCGCCTGGTGCTGCATGCAATGGCTGCGGCATCGCGCGGGCGCGGCATCGCCAAACACCTGTGGACGGCAGTGTGTGATGACCTCTTCCGCCGGCATGCTGAACTGAGCAGTTCGATTTCCGCCGCCAATGTCGCCGCGGCCAATCTGTATGCGACGCTGGGATTTCGTTTCCGGCAACCCGTCGATGTTTATCACCGGTGGACGACATGAGCTATCTATTTGTTTTTATTACTATTTTTCTGACTGTTTACAGCCAGATCGTGATCAAGTGGCAGGTCGTCGCCGCCGGGGCATTTCCGCTGGAGACACCCGACCGCCTCTGGTTCCTGGCCAAGCTGCTGGTCAATCCCTGGGTGATTTCGGCGCTGGCAGCGGGCCTGCTGGCGGTGGTGTCGTGGATGGCTGCCATGACCAAGCTGGAACTGTCGCACGCCTATCCCTTCATGAGCCTGGCCTTTGTGCTGGTGCTGGTGCTGAGTGCGCTGGTGTTCCACGAGCCGGTGAATGCCTGGAAGATTGCCGGACTGGTGTTGATTACCGCCGGCATCATCGTCGGGAGCCAGGGTTGAGGTTATGCCCGGGCTGCGGCACGGTGTTGTCTGCAGCAGCCTGGGATTGCAGCGCCTGCGGCTACCGGCCGCAGCAACGCGCGGGCTTCATCGCCCTCGCGCCGGAACTGGCCGCGCAAGCCGAAGGTTTTGATCCGGCGCTGTTCGCCGAGCTGGCCGTACTGGAATCGCGTAATTTCTGGTTCCGCGCGCGCAACCGGCTGATCGTCTGGGCGCTGCAGCGCCAGGCGCCGGCGTTCACCGATTTTCTCGAGGTTGGCTGCGGCACCGGTTATGTACTGCAGGGCGTGGCCGCGGCGTTTCCGCAGGCGCGGCTCAGCGCCACCGAAGCGCAGACCGAAGGCCTGCAGTTTGCCGCCGCCCGCGTGCCGCAAGCGGCGTTTTTGCAGATGGATGCGCGGCGCATGCCTTTCGACCGCGAGTTCGATGTCATCGGCGCCTTCGACGTCATCGAACACATCGCCGAGGACGAAACCGTGCTGATGGAGATGTACCGCGCACTGCGTCCCGGCGGCAGCCTGCTGCTGACCGTGCCGCAGCATCCCTTCCTGTGGAGCGAGTACGACGTGCGCGCCCACCATGTGCGGCGTTATACCGCGGGCGAACTGCGGCAGAAGCTCGCGCGGGCGGGCTGTGAGATCGTTAAAATGACTTCCTTTGTTTCCGCGCTGCTGCCATTGATGATGTTATCCCGACTGACCCGCCGCACTGCCGCGCCCGATTACGATCCGCTGGCCGAATTGCGCATCGGCGCCGTGAGCAATGCGCTGCTGGAGCGTGCGCTTGACGCGGAACGCCTGCTGATCCGCGCCGGCTTGTCGCTGCCCTTCGGTGGTTCATTGCTTGCGGTGGCCCGGCGTCCGTTATGACCATCCCCTTCAACAAACCCTTCACCATCGGCCCCGAGCTGGAGTACATCGCCGATGCGGTGGCGCGCGGCCATTTGTCGGGCGACGGACATTACACCAGGCTGTGCCATCGCTGGCTGGAGCAGAAACTCGGCGCGAAACGCGCACTGCTGACACATTCCTGCACCGCGGCACTGGAAATGGCGGCAATGCTCTGCGACATCCAGCCCGGCGACGAAGTCATCATGCCCTCGTACACCTTCGTCTCGACGGCCAACGCTTTTGTGCTGCGCGGTGCTGTGCCGGTGTTTGTCGACATCCGACCGGACACGCTGAACCTCGACGAGAAACTGATCGAAGCGGCAATCACCGCGAAAACCCGCGCCATCGTGCCAGTGCACTATGCCGGCGTCGCCTGCGAAATGGATCAGATCATGGACATCGCGCATCGCCGCCGGCTGCTGGTGGTGGAGGATGCGGCGCAGGCAGTGCTCTCGGAGTACAAGGGCCGGCGGCCGGGCGCGATCGGCCACCTCGGCTGCCTGTCGTTCCATGAAACCAAAAACGTCATCAGCGGCGAGGGCGGCGCACTGCTGGTCAATGATGCCGCGCTGGTCGAACGGGCCGAGATCATCCGCGAGAAAGGCACCAACCGCTCGAAATTTTTCCGTGGCGAAGTCGATAAATACACCTGGGTGGACATTGGTTCGTCGTTCCTGCCCAGCGAGCTGATCGGCGCCTTCCTGTGGGCCCAGCTCGAACGCGCCGAATCCATCATCGCGCGGCGCCAGCAGCTGTGTGCGGTTTACCGCGAAGCGCTGCAGGATCTGGCCGATGAAGGCCTGCTCACCTTGCCGCAGGTCGAGCCCGAAGGCGTGTCCGGCAATGGCCACATGTTCTATCTGTTCACCCGCACCGCCGCCGAGCGTGGTCCGCTGCTGGCCCACTTGAAGACGGCCGGAGTGCACGCGGTGTTCCATTATGTGCCGCTGCATGCGTCGCCCGCAGGCCGCAAGTTCGGCCGCACTGGGGGTGCGTTGCCGGTCACCGAAAACCTCGCCGACCGCCTGGTGCGGCTGCCGCTGTACTACGGCCTCGGGGAAGACGAGGTGCGGAAGATTACTGCGACAGTTCGGCAGTTCTTTGAAAGGCGGTAATTGGTAAATGGTGACTGGTAATTGGTAAAGGCGCATCGCGCCACCAATTACCAGTTACCAATCACCAGTCACCCGAAAAAATGCTCTTCAGCTCCCACGCCTTCATTTTCCTGTTCCTGCCGCTGACGCTGCTGGTGTTCTTCGGGCTGGGGCGGGTCAGCGCCAAACTGGCGGCGGGCTGGCTGGCAATCGCTTCGCTGTTTTTTTACGGCTGGTGGAGTCCGGCCTATGTTGCGTTGCTGTTGGTATCGATTCTGTGCAACTTCAGCGCCGGCAGCGCCATCGCGCGGGCGCAGGCGGCGGGTGACACCCGCCGCAGTTTCCGCCTGCTGACCCTGGCCGTCATTGCCAACCTCGCATTGCTCGCCTATTACAAGTACGCGAATTTTTTCCTCAGCAACTACAACGCGCTGACCGGCAGCGGCCTGAGTTTTGGCGAAATCATCCTTCCACTGGGCATTTCGTTTTTCACTTTCACCCAGATCGCCTTCCTGGTCGACGCCCACCAGGGCAAGGCGCGTGAATACAATCTGGTGCATTACGGGCTGTTCGTGACCTATTTTCCGCACCTGATCGCCGGACCGATCCTGCACCACGGCGAAATGATGCCGCAGTTCGCGCAGCGCGAAATTTACCGGCCGCAGTACGATCTGATCGCGGCCGGCCTGACGCTGTTTGTGCTCGGCCTGGCCAAGAAAGTGCTGATTGCCGACGGCGTGGCGCCGTACGTGGGGCCGGTGTTTGATGCGCCGGGCGCCGGCGTGACGCTGACTTTCCTCGAAGCCTGGTGCGGCGCACTGGCCTACACCTTCCAGCTGTATTTCGATTTCTCCGGGTATTCCGACATGGCGGTCGGCTTGTCGCTGCTGTTCGGCGTGCGCCTGCCGGTGAATTTTCATTCACCGTACAAGGCGGTGAACATGATCGATTTCTGGCGACGCTGGCACATGACGCTGTCGCGCTTCCTGCGCGATTATCTGTATGTGCCGCTGGGCGGCAATCGCAAGAGCCGGACCCGGCGTTATATCAATCTGCTGCTGACCATGTTGCTGGGCGGGCTGTGGCACGGCGCGGGCTGGACCTTCGTGTTGTGGGGCGCATTGCACGGCCTGTACCTGGTGATCAATCACGGCTGGCGCGAATTTCGCCGCAGCCTCGGCCACAACCTGCACCAATCGACGCCCTGGGGCCGTCGTGCCGCTTGCCTGCTGACATTTGTCGCCGTGGTGATCGGCTGGGTGCTGTTCCGCGCGCCGGATGTGGAATCGGCGATGGCGATCCTGCGCGCGATGGCCGGTTTGAATGGCCTGGTGTTGCCCGAAGCCTGGTTTGCCAGAGCGGGTGGCATTGGTGCGGCACTGGCTGCGCTGGGGATTACATTCGGCGCAACACCGGCGCTGCCGCGCACGGGGGTGCTGAACTGGATCTGGATCCTGCTGCTGATCGTCTGGCTGGCACCGAACACCCAGCAAATCATGGCGGCGGCGAAGCCGGCACTGGGCGTGCTGAACGAGGCGCCGTCGCGCATCCGCTGGCGCATTTCACTGCCCTGGGCGCTGCTGACGCTGGCGCTGATGCTGGCGGTGATCGTCAATCTCGGCCGGCATTCCGAGTTTCTGTATTTTCAATTCTGATGTCACCGCGCGCATACACGGGATGGGTGATTGGCGGATGCCTGGCGCTGCTGGCGCCGGTCGTAGCGCTGAATCTGGTGCTGATCGGCAATGATTACCGCCATGACAAAAACCGGCTGGCGAGCCAGTGGCAACAGGAAACCCGGGGCGTGACCTTTGCGCCACCGATCACCAGCAACCGTGCGTTCAAAACCCTGCGCGCCAATGACCGGCTGGCGGAAATCAATACGCTGGTGTTCGGTTCTTCGACGGCGATGAGCATCACCGCCGATGCATTCCCCGCCGGGCTCAGGGCCTACAACTTTGCCCAGACCGGCAATCCGCTGCCTTCGGTGATCGGTGAAGCCGGTTATGTGGTGGACCACTGGAGCGGGCAGGTGCGCTGGCTGGTGATCCCGCTCGACTGGGCTTTGGGTTTTGTCTACGAGGGGAATGCGCCGGGGCCGACGGACTTGTCTGCAGCCGCTGTGGCGCCGCCTGCGGCACCGTCTGTGGCTGCGCAGCTGCGCGAGGCGCTGAGCCTGCCGCGCATCACCCATCTGGCAGAAATCCTCGGCGAAATCGCAGATTCGACGCAACCCTCAGGCACGGCGCGGCAGTTTTTTGTCGCGCCAGCGGGCGAACCGTACCCTTGTATTGATGGGCTGACGGCGCGGGATTACGACACCACTTTTCGCGGGCAGTGCGTCGGTTTCCGTTTTGACGGCAGCGCGACCTTCGCTGATCAGAAACGGATCACGGCGGCGAGGGCGCCCGGCGTGCTGGCGCAGGCTGCGAGCGCTTCGTCGCAATATGCGCGGGCACTGGCAAACACGGCGGGGCAGCCCGATGCCGGCTTGCTGGATCATCTGGGTGTTCTGTTGCGCCGTGCCCGGGCGCGTGGTGTGCGCGTGGTTTTGTTCATGCCGCCCTTGCTGCCCGGACTGGATGCCCGGCTCGCCGCATCAGCGCACAGCGGTGCAAGCCTGGCCAGAACCAAGGCGGTATTGCAGGGCTGGGCACAACAACAGGACATCCCGCTGTTCGATGCCGGTCCGTCGGAGCTGCACGGTTGCACGGCCACCGAATTCATCGATGCCCACCATGCGTTGCCTGATTGTTATCGCAAGCTGCTGGCGCGGATGTTTGTCGCGCATTCCGTGCCTTGAAAGACGGAATGTTGCACACTCCCTCCGTGACTGATTCCGACATCGTTTCCCGGCGTGCCTGGTGGCTGTTGTTTGCCGTCGCCGCAGCGACTTTCCTGCCCGCCCTCGGGTTTTATTACGTCGGCGAAGAGGCGATTTTTCCGATCTCGGCGCTGGAGATGTGGTTCCACGGCGAGCCGGTCAAACGTCTGCTGTTCGGCGCCGACCTGCAGCACACGCCCCTGTTCGCGTGGTTGATCATTCCGCCGGCGAGCCTGTTCGGCTGGGATGCCATGCTGGTGGTGGCGCGCGCCATCACCATCACCGCGACGCTGCTCACTGCTGCGGTGGTGGCCTGGCTGGCGCAGTCGCTGTACGGAGACCGCGTCTTCAGCGCGGTGGCGGCGACGGTGTACGTCACGCTGGCCGACCTGTTTTTTTACCGCGGCTGGCTGGCCTATGTCGATCCGCTGTTCGGATTGCTGGTGTTCAGCGCCATCACCTGCCTGTGGCTGGCCTGCGAACGGAAGCAATATTCGCTGTTGGCGCTGGCGGTCGTCCTGCTCTATGCCGCGTTCATGGCCAAGGCGCTGACGGCGTACGTGTTTTATGCCGGCGCCGGACTGGTGTTGCTGTTTCGCAGGGATTACCGCCGTTTCCTGTTGTCATTGCCGGCGCTGATCTTGCATGCCGCGGGTGCCGCGTTGCTGCTGGGCTGGCTGATGATTTTTGCCAGCAACCGCGCGCAAGGTTCCCGGATGTTCAGCGAAATCCTCGCCAAACTCGCGCCCGACAGCCTCGGCAGCTACCTGACCAAGCTGATTGCCTATCCGCTGGAAACGCTGCTCTGTCTCGCCCCGGCCGGACTCCTGGCCCTGTGGCTGCTGGCGCGGCAGCGTGCCACGCTGCCGCCGGCAGGGGACGCCGCCTTGAAAACCGCAGCGTGGATTTTACTGGTGAATTATTTGCCGTACTGGCTCGCGCCGCACAGCCATGTCCGTTACCTGATTCCGCTGTATCCGCTGGCCGGCCTGGTCATCGCAAGGGTGTTGTGGCTGGGCGGACCGCAGATTTTGCGCCTGACGCAGCGCTGGCTGATCGCCGTCATCGTGCTGAAGCTGGTGGTGGTGACGGTGGCCTTCCCCGTCTACCAGGCGCGTTATCGCGGCGCGAATTATGCGGAAGCGGCGCAGGCCATCACCGCCCAGACCCGGGGCCATGCGCTGTACACCAGCAACGTCAGCGCCAGCGGTCTGTCGGTTGCTGCCTACATTGATGCCGCGCGGCTGCCGCAGCCGCCGCTGACCTTCCCGCCCGCGGTTTGGAGCGACGGCTTCGTGATCGCCTATGCAGCAGATCCAAAACTCGGCAACATTGCCGCGCAATACCGCCTTGGCGGCAATGATCTGTACCTGCTGTGCCGCGGCACGGCCTGCGCGGCTCAGCCCGCGGAAGGTTTGCGCAAATAGGCGAGCAGGTCGTGGCCGCGGCCGGTGAGCTGTGCCGGCAGGTTCAAGGCTTCCGCCACCAGCTTGCCCAGCACATAACGCAGACGCGGCGTGTTTTCCCGGTCGGCGAATTTGACGCGAGCGGTATCGATGCGCTCGACACGGAATCCGGCATTGGCGGCGAGTTGTGCCATCGACTGCGGGTTGAAAAAGCTGATGTGCCCGCCGTCGCGCGTCATGTCGAAATAATCCCAGCGCGCACCCATCGCCGCGGTGGTCCAGCTGGCGGCATTGCCGGTGCTGATCAGCAAGATGCCGCCGGGTTTCAGGATGCGCCGGCATTCGGCGAGCAGCGGCAGCGGGGCGCGCAGGTGTTCCACCACTTCGAACAGCGTCAGCGCGTCAAATGTTGCGTCGGAAAATTTCTGGTCTTCGAGCAGGCCGGTGCGTACCGGCCGCCCGGCGCGGCGCGCCGCTTCGGCGATACGCGGCGCAGGCTCCACACCTTCAGCCGGAAATCCGGCGCCGATGGCGGCGGCAACGAACTGGCCGCGTGAGCAGCCGATGTCGCAGAGCCGGATGTCGCGTGGTGCCTTGCTTAACAACGCGGCAATCCGTGCGAGGCGGCGTTGCGCCACGGCGTCGCGGCGGCCGAGCGCCTGGCCGTCGATCAGGTTGAATTCCCCGGCATCGAACTGCGCCATGGTTTCCCAGTAACGCGCTTCGCTGGCGCGGCTCAGCAACTGGCCGCAGCCGCTGCAGCGCCGCAGCGCACCTTCATCGACGATCAAAGTGGTATCGACGATCGGGGCTGTACAGCCCACCGGGCAGTCGGTGATGTAGGGCAGAGGATTATTTTGCATAACTTATTGTTTTTAAAAAATTAATCACGGCAGTTGCGGGGATGGCCAACAGGCAGTCACTACTGCTGCCGATATGCCGTTCGCAGCCCTCGTGGCCGCAGGGTACACAACTGGCGCGGCCCTGGATGATTTGTACATTGCCGCTGCGCTGATCACCGCTGCGGCGCCAGGGATTGTTTGCGGCAGGATGGCCCTGGGGCCAGGGTCCCCATTTCAGCGGATCGGTCGGGCCGAACAGGGCGATGGTCGGCACACCGGTCGCGGCGGCCATGTGGGTGACCGCGGTGTCGGGGCCGACATAAAACTGCGCGCGGGACAGCAGTGCGGCGACGCCCCCGAGTGGAAGTTTGCCGGCGGCGTTGATGACGCCGGCCGGCAGTTGTTGTGCAATGGCATCCACATAAGCGCGTTCATCGGCATCCGGGCCGCCGGTCAGTACGACTCGCACCCCGTTGTCGAGCAGCCAGCTTGCGACATCGATCCAGCCCTGCTGATGCCACATCTTGTAGCGGAATTTCGGATAAGGATGCAGCACCGCCAGCGCACCACAGGGTTTGACCAGCAGTGTATCGACGGCGGCCGCGTCTTCCGGCGACCAGGACAACACGACGTCGGAGACCGCGGGGATGCCGAGTGCTCCGGCCAGTTGCAGGTGCGCCCGCACCGTGTGGGTGTTGGCGGCGTCGAGCGCGACCCACTGATCGAGCAAGTGCTGCTTCCAGCGCTGTCCGGGCTGATCCAGCAGCAAACCGATGCTGCGTTGTCCGGCGAGCCAGGCATAAAGCGTCGGCCTGTCACCGGGCACCAGCGACAGCGCGAGCTCGTAACGCCGACAGAGGCGCAGCAGCAAGCCGAGATGCACCGGCAGACCGGGACGTTCGGCTACCGTGTGTACCGTATGAACATCGGGATTGGCGACGAGCACACCCTCGGTGCCGGCAAACACCAGTACATCAATCTGTGCGGCGGGCCAGGCCTGTTTCAGTGAACGGATCAGCGGTGTGGCGAGCAGCACATCGCCGATGCGGCGGGTGACCACCACCAGGATTCGCCCCGGTGCGCGGGTGGTCATGCGTACTGGCTCAGGCCGAGTTGTGCCTCGATGCGCGGCGAGGCCAGCAGTTCATCCAGCCGGCGCTGATTCTCCGGCAGCTGGCTGCGGTCGTTTTCGCGATGCCAGAGGTGAAACAGCGGCGTCGCACAACGTGCGCTTTTGTGTTTGATGCCGGCATGGAGCAGACGGATCACCAGGTCCGAATCTTCCAGCCCCCAGCCTGAGTAGGCCTCATCAAAACCGTTGACCCGCTGCAGATCGGCACGCCAGGCGGAAAAGTTGCAGGTCTTGATGCCTGCCCATTGCGCCGGATGGCGTCGGCGGAATGCGCCGTCGGGCAAACGCAGCAGGGGCAGCAGGCGGTTGATGTCGCGGCGCAGCCAGGCCAGCACCCAGGCGGCATTACTTCGTTTGTGCAGGGACAGCTGTTGTTCCAGCGCGCGGCGGGTAAAACTTTCCGCCAGCAGGATGCGGTTGCCGCCGAGAAAATAACCGGGCTCGGCCAGTGTCACATGGCGACGTACAAAATCCGCGGGCGGCACACAGTCACCGTCGGTGAAAATCACATAATCCGCGCCGGTCGCGGCCAGCGCGCGGTTGCGCGCCGCACCGGGCCGGAAGCCGCGGTCTTCCTGCCAGACATGGCGCAGCGGGAAAGTCGCGCGCCGGGTGTATTCAGCGACCAGCCGGCGGGTATCGTCAGTCGAGCCGTCATCCGCCACCAGCAATTCGAAATCCTGCCGGTCCTGCACCAAGTAACCTTCCAGCACGGCGCGCAAGGCGTCGGAGCGGTTGTAGGTGGTTACGATGACTGCGGTGCGCATTTGGCTTGGTGACTGGACGTTCGGTGATTAGGTGAATTTGGTGATTAAGTGATTGGGTGATTAAGTGATTAGGTGATTGGGGGGCTGTCGCCTGCGGTTTTAATCACTCAATCACCTAATCACTTAGAGTGCGTAACAAAATGAATGACATTCGACGTCAAAAATACCCTCACCCTCGGTCCCTCTCCCGGAGGGAGAGGGATGAAAAGCCCTTCTCCCTCCGGGAGAAGGGTTGGGATGAGGGAGATATGGCATTTTGTTACGCACTCTTAATCACAGTTACTTTATTTTTGACCGGAAAGCAGCATCAGTTTCAAATACCGGTAGTAAGACCCTTCGGCATTGGCCACGGCGAGCATGAATCCCTCGCGCCCGTCGAGGAATCCCAGGCGCAGGAAATAAGTGCGGAAAAACGCCCAGCCGCCGTGCAGCAGCGCGGTCCAGATTGATGCTCGGCGGCCGTTTTTGTGGAACATGCGAGCCGAGGATGAGGAATAGAGGTTCATCTTGCCGATCATCTGGTCGAGATCGGTAATGGCTTCGTGCATGATCGGCTGGCGCAGCCTGCCGGTGCTGCCCTTGATGAGCAGCCGGTCGTGGGTGTGGTCCTCGGAGAACCGGCTGGCTTCACGGCGAAACAGCCGCACCACATGATCCGGCCACCAGCCGGAATGTTTCATGAAGCGGCCGCAGAAACTGGAGCGGCGCGGAATCGCGAACGCCGCGTCTTTTCCCGGATCAGCCAGTTTGCGCTGAATTTCATCGCGCAGTTCAGCCGGCATCCATTCATCGGAATCGAGCGAGACGATCCATTCACCCCGAGCGTGGTCCAGCGCGCGGTTTTTCTGCGGGCCGTGTCCGGGAAAATCGGAGGTGCGATAAAAACGCACGCCGAATTCAGTGCAAATTTCTTCGGTGCGGTCGGTGCTGCCGGAATCAACCACGACGATTTCGTCGGCCCAGGCGACCGATTCGATGCATCGGCGGATGGTCGGCTCGGCGTTTTTGGTGATGATGATGGCTGATACGCGCATGTTTAGTTGGTGACTGGTGACTGGTGATCAACCGTGCATGTTGTTTGAGCGCGGATTTTACAAGCTGACGCTCTGGATATCCCGCGCATGGTGGAGAACGCGCAGTATGGTCACGCTATCGTTGCCGGTAAGGTAATACAGGATGTAAGGCGTCGATGTCGGCCAACTGCGCACACCTTCTGCCAGCTCTGGCCGCGCTCGCCCTATCAGCGGTTGTGTCGATAACGCTTGCGCCTGAAGCTCGATGGCATCCAGGGTGCGATCCGCAGCGGTCTGGTTTTCCTCGGCGATGAACAGCCAGGCTTCAAGCAAGTCGGTTTGCGCGCTTTGCGTGAAAACCACGCCAGCCATCAAACAGAGCCCTTGGACTGCAAAACGGCGCGGCCTTTTGCCTTGATTGCACGAACGTCAATAGCGCTCACCCGGCCTGCCCGGGCATCCGCCAGGCCTTGATTGATATCCGCTTTCAGTGCCGCAAGGCTGGAGGCCTGTACCGTTTGATAGGCCTCGAACAAACGCAATGCCTCGCGGATTACTTCACTGGCGGAGCCGTACAAGCCTGAGGCCACGTGCTCACGCACACGGTTTTCCAATTCGGTAGGCAACGATACGTTGAGGGACATGGGGCATCTCCAGATATGTCAGACTTTGACATTATGTGCCATAAAGCGGCCTGAGGGCTATTTTTGGTCATTGGTAATTGGAAGGTGCTTAGGGTGTTGGTTTTACCAGTTACCAATTACCAGTCACCAGTTACCAGTCACCAGTTACCAGTCACCAGTTACCAGTCACCAGTTACCAGTTACCAGTCACCAGTTACCAGTCACCAGTCACCAGTCACCAGTTACCAATTACCAGTCACCAGTCACCAGTCACGCATCTGATTTTAACCCCGCATAAAGCAAAGCCGTCAGCCACGCATACAGCAGTCCCTCAGTATGGTCGAGCAGCGCGGAGTTGAGCATGCAGATGATGCCCATCATCACCACCAGTCCCTGGGCGAGGCCGCGTTCGATTGGCGTTGGCAGCTGCGGGGCCAGGCGCCATTGCTGCCAAAGTAACCAGAGAAACGCAGCCAGGCCGATCAGGCCGGTCTGCACGGTGATCAGCATGAATTCGTTGTGCGGGTTGCGCGAGGGATTCTGGCCGGTGCCTTTGACCAGTTCCGCGTAGGCGGCGGGAAAACTGCCGGTGCCGGTGCCGAATAGCGGATTTTTTTCGATCAGGGTCATGGTGTTGCGGTAGAACTCCATGCGGAAACCGGTTGAAGTGGTTGCGGGACGGTCGGCGCTTTCCTGCTCCAGTTCATGGAGTATCTGGCCGGCCCGGTTCTGGAACGGTCCCGGGACCATAATCAGCGTCGCGGCGATGATCAGACTTAGGACGATGGTAATGCCCACCCCCCGGAAACGGAGGTGCTGCCAGCTAAACAGCAGGGCCAAGGCTGCCAGCAGGACGTAACCGGTTGCGCCTTCGACCATCAGCATGGTGTTGGCGACAGCCAGTAAGCTCAAGCTACCCCAGCCGATTTTTGCTATACCTGCCCTTGCACTAACGCATAACCAAGCAAATAAAAATCCGGAAAAAGCCATGAGGATGTTATGGGTCAGGCGTTGTTTGAACACAACAGGGGATTCCGGCATGCCACGCAGCAACGATTCCGGCGTACCTCGCAGCCATGGGTCGGGAGGGATCAAGCCGATTTTTAACGCACAGGAAATCAACAGTACCAGCGTAAGACCGCAGGCCAGAGTTCGTAAGCCCTGTTCCCGGCTGGATGCAGTGATAAAAGCCCAGCCCAGCACCGGGATCAGCGCCAGGTCGAGATATTTCAGCAAAAAAAGGTTTGCATCCCCCGGGGCCGGTTTGCCGTAAAGCGTTCCCGTCAGCAGCACTACAAACAGCAGCAGGGCGGCGCGATACACCGGGTTGGCCCAGGTCTGCCGCAGCTTGTCGCGGTACTGCAGACCGACCAGCCAGGCGAGCAGGGCGACGGCCAACAGCACGTTATCCAGTGCAATCGAAACCGGCACCGATGCGCCGATGGCGATGGCGCTCCAGCGACCGAGCGCTCCGATGCCCGTGGTAAAGGGCTGCAATACCATTGCGCCGATCATTGTGGATAGTACTCCGGCACCCACTGTTGCAGTTCTTTGCGCACGGTTGCGTCATCGGGCAGCGCAGTGCGCGCGAACCACGGGGTGAGCTGATCGAGTAATTCTGCCGGCGCCGGACGCGCCTTGGCGATACGCAGTTTCGGGTGCGGCGTCGGCAGCGAATTTTCATCCGCGGCGAGCAATTCCTCGTAGAGTTTTTCGCCGGGGCGCAGTCCGGTGTAAACGACCTTGATGTCTTTTTCATCGAATCCGGACAGCCGGATCATGTCGCGTGCGAGATCGGCAATTTTTACCGGCTCACCCATGTCGAGCACAAAAATCTCGCCGTTGCCGCCCATCAGCCCGGCCTGCATCACCAGCTGTACCGCTTCCGGAATCGACATGAAAAAGCGGGTGATTTCCGGGTGGGTGACCGTGACCGGGCCGCCAGCGGCGATCTGCTCGCGAAATTTCGGGATCACGCTGCCGGTGGAGCCGAGCACATTGCCGAAACGCACGATGACAAAGCGCGTGCCGCCACGCTGCTGCAGCGACTGGCAGACCAGCTCTGCCATGCGTTTGGTGGCGCCCATCACATTGGTGGGGTTGACCGCTTTGTCGGTGGAAATCAGCACGAATTTTTCAACGTGATGGGCTTGCGCAGTTTCAGCGAGTACGCGGGTTCCGCCCACATTGTTGATGACGGCTTGCCATGCGTTTTCGCTTTCCATCAAAGGGACATGTTTGTAAGCGGCCGCGTGAAAAATAACAGTGGGTTTTAGTGTCGATAGGACCTGTTCCACCCGGCGGCGGTCTTTGACATCCCCGATTACCAGGCTGATCGGAACGTCCGGAAACCGTCCTGCAAATTCCTGCTCCATCGCATAAAGTGAAAACTCGTTGTTTTCAAAAAGGACGATGCGCTGCGGCTGGTACCGGGCGATTTGCCGACAAAGTTCTGAACCAATCGAGCCGCCGGCACCGGAAACCATTACAACGTGATTGCCCAGCCAATCCTGCAGTTTGGTGGTGTCGAGCCGGATCGGATCCCTGCCCAGCAGGTCATCGAGTTCGACATTACGAATCTGCGAAACAGTAACACGGCCGCTCATCAGGTCGTCGAAAGAAGGTACCGTCAGCACCTGCAGCCCGGATGTGCGCGCAACCTCGACGGCTTGCCGTCGTGCGCTGTGATTGGCCTCGGGCATGGCGATAATGGCGTATCGGACATTCAGGCGTGGCAGCCGTTTCGGCAGATCACTGATCGCCCCGTGAACTGTGGTCCCGTGTATCTGGCGGCCATGGTTCGCCCGGTCGTTGTCGAATACGCCCATGACTTGCCATTGCGGGCTGCGTACCAGATCCTTGATCAGGGCTGCCGCCGCTTCCGTGGCTCCTAGGACAATCACCGGCTCCCGCTGTCCCTGGATCAATGCGCCGAAGCGGCGCTCTTTCCAACCCCGGTATGCCAGCCTGCTGCCGCCCATGAACATGACCAGCAAAACCGGGCTCACTACCAGTACCGAGCGTGGCACGGACAATTGCAGCATGAACAGCATGGCGGGCACGGCCAACGCACCCAGCGTCACAGAAACAATAATGCGCTGCAGGTCTGGCAGACTGGCAAAACGCCAGATGCCGCGATACAGGCCTGAAAACAGGAACATGGCCCCGTACAAGGGCACCACCCAGAGCACCGATTTCAGAGATTGCTCGTTATAAAGCTCTGGAAGCTCCAGGTTGAATCGCAGCCAGTACGCAATCAGCCACGCGGCAGCGGCTGCAAGAAGATCGTGGGCGACGGCGAGCACGATGCGATAGTTAGGCATGCAGGCGTTGCCATTCGCGCCATCGGCGCTCAATCACCAAGATCAATCCGGCATACAGAACGCAAGTGGTGGCGATTACGGCCAGTCGCAGGTGCTCGCCAAGAGAAACAGCCCACAGTGCGGCTATCCCGCTTGTTGCCATCAGTGCATATTCTGCGAACGCAGTGCCGCGATGGCCCAGTCCCAGTTGCACCAGTCGCTGGTAATAATGATCGCGGTGGGCTTCCCAGACACGGGCGCCCGACAGCTGCCGTCGCGCCAGGGTCACGCTCGCATCCACAATAAACGGCGAAAACACCAGCAGCGGAAACCACCAGGTCCAATCGTGTTGCAGCCAGCCGACAATGCCAAAAGACGCGGCCAGAAAACCCAGCGGCACGGCACCGGCATCACCTAGAAAGATGCGTGCCGGATGAAAGTTGTGCACCAGGAATCCGGTGGCGGCTGCGGCCACTGCCAGATTCAGCAATGCAAACTGGACGCTCCCGGAGAGCCATGCAGCCACGGCGTAAACCAGGAATCCGGATACCGCCATGCCGCCGGCCAGCCCGTCGGATCCATCCATGAAATTGTAGAGATTGCACATCCATCCGATGGCCAGCACCGCCACTGCAAACAACAGCAAGGATTCATGCAGGGCGGGCAATGCCGATGCCATCAGCATTGCCGCAAACAGGTGTGTGGCCAGGCGTACGGCGGCGGACAGTCCGCGCAGATCATCCAGCAGCGACACCCCAATTAGCAGCAGCAGGGCGGCCCAGAATAACCACGGCAGATGCGGGGCAATCCAGGTCCAGCCTGCGGCCACCCCGAGCAGAAGACCGATACCGCCAGTACGGGGGACCGGGGAGGTATGAAGTGACCGGGCGTTGGGTTGGTCGAGAGCCAGCCGCGCAGCACGGCTGTGTGCCAGCCAGCCAACGCTCAGCACGGCAACAAAAAACGCAGTCAGGACGGTGGAGATGGCGAGCCACACGATAGTCGTGAGTCCGGGAATGTTTTCAGAATTTGTCGCGATGATACCATCGCACCATCGCCTTAAGTCCTTGATCCAGCGAGCTTCGTGGTTGCCAACTGAGATCCTGGCGGATGCGTGAACTGTCGACGACCAGTGATCCGGTCAGGCGCAAAGCCAAGGCGTGTTTTCCCAGCATGGCGGCGCCGAAAGTGAGCAGGGCAGGAGGGCATGGCAGCAGCCGCGGCGAGCGGCCCATGGCTGCGGCAAGTTTGCCGACCAGACCCGGCGTGGAGACGTCTTCCCCGTCACTGACCATGTAGGTTGCTCCTGCCGCGGCAGGCGCATCAACGCAGCACGCGATGGCATCTGCCAGATTGTCGACATTGACCAGGCTGCGCTGATTCCGGATCGATGCCAGTGGCAAAGGTATTCCACGATCGATCAGATCCAGTAGCCGCAAGAGATTGCCTTTGACGCCGGGCCCGTAAACCAAAGGCGGGCGCAGAATGACGATCTCCAATCCTGTTTCGACACCGATGCGTCGCAGGGCGATTTCCGCTTCCAATTTTGTGATGCCGTAGGCGTCAAGTGGTGCCGGCACGTCGGTTTCGGTAAACGGGCTTAAGGCAGTGCCTTCGCCATTGACCTTGACCGAACTCAGGAATACCAGGCGGCGCACACCTGCCGCAGCAGCTTGCTGCGCCAGACGGACCGAACCCAGCACATTGATGTCCCGGTATGCGGCCAGCGGGTCGGCATGGCTGTCATCCAGCACATGCGTGCGTGCCGCCAGATGCACAACACTGTCGACGTTTTGCAGCGCCTGCCGCCAGTCGGTGTCCGGGCCGATATGGCCGACTACGGCATTCTCGCCG
This sequence comes from Burkholderiales bacterium, assembly GCA_019744975.1. Taxonomy (GTDB): domain Bacteria; phylum Pseudomonadota; class Gammaproteobacteria; order Burkholderiales; family SG8-41. The sequence goes on along the minus strand of JAIETP010000006.1, from coordinate 95,456 downwards.
GCAGCACAAATAGACGTTGGCGAACGCAGTGCCGCGCGAACAGGACGTTCGGAGTCCTTCAGGCGCGCCAGCAAAGCCTGGCCGACAAAGCCGGTGGCCCCGGTGACCAGGATGCGGCTATTGTTTGGCGGCATCGCGTTCGGTGGTGATGTAGTGGGATGATCTCAGCAAAAACCGTTTTTCCACGAAAGTCCACATCAGCACCGCTGCCCCCAGAACCAGAACACAGGCCACGGCGAGGGCAAAATACGGGGACCGCTCAAAAAATCCCGCATGTACCATGACTTGAAGAATGGGGAAATGAAGAATGTAGATACCGTAGGAAAAATCCCCGTGTTTGCCGAAATTGCCTGCATAAAGGAAAAACCCGAAAAACGCGACCACAGTTGCCAATGCCAAAGGCTCCAGCGCAGGCAGGGGATAAAACTTGTGAGCGATCAATACGCAGGCAGCAGGAATCAAAAACTTGAAAAGATGTTTTTCAAAAACATCCAGATAGTAATAAATCAGCGCCCCCGAAACGAAATAAGAGAGTTGTCCGGGAAGCTGCCTTGCCAGCACGACATACATCGGTGAGCCGGTGGTTTCTGCAAGCCCTGTAAGGATGTAAGTGTAGAGAACCGAGGCGGCGTAGATGATGGCGAGTATCCACAGGCGTCCAAAGCGGCGGCAGGCGAGTACGATCAGCGGGATCACTGCATAGAACATGACTTCAATCTTGAGCGTCCACAACGCGCCGTTGACCTCGCGGAATATGTTGTCGGGAAAAACGCCGGGCAAGGTGGGGTGGATAAAATTGAGAAAAACCAGGTTTGCCAGGACATATTTGATCCATTCCAGGGAAAAATAGTCTGAAGGCGCCGCAGTGCTCAGTATTACCAGAAACACCGCGCCAAGCATGACCGCGGCAAAATAGGCCGGGTAAATCCGGCGCAAACGTTTCTCTGCGTAAGACCGGAGGCTTCGGGAATTCTCGAAGCTCATGAACACCAGAATGCCGCTGACGACGAAAAATCCCCGGACGGCAACTTCAGAGGACAAAATCGCGCTTAAAGCCTGCAGGTCGGCATGCCCCGACAGTACATGAGCATGAACCAGAAATACGCTTCCGGCGAACAGGAACCGGAGCAAGTCGAAATTATTGGTTTTTAGTCTCGGGTGCATGCGTTTTTCAGTGTATCGGCATCCAGATTTGTTGTGATTGCAAAGATTTTTTATTGGTCACGGGGCCGGGTTTTTGGTTTGGCAGGACTGATTTTCCGGAGGGCGGACAGAATAAAGAATCGCAATAGGCTGCTCAGGTGCCACTTGAGGTAACGGAAACTGCGATGGCTCGCCCGCTGGGCATCGTGAATAGCGGATACGTCCGGGCACAGTGCGGTGACATATCCCGCAAGCCGGAGACGCGCGCAAAGATCAACATCTTCGTAATACAGGAAATAGTTTTTATCGAATCCGCGAAGCTCGGCAAAAACTTCACGACGAAACAGCATGAACATCCCGGCAACCCAGTCCGGATATAAAACATCACCGGCAATCACATAATCGGGTGTGGTTTTTTTATGAAAAACCTTGCCCAGAATCGAAAGGACGGTTGGAAACTTCCGCGCGCTGTCGGCAACCCTATGCTGTGAATCGAGGATGAGTGGGGCGGCGACGCCGACCTGTGGATCATTCAGCGCTTTGATCAGAACCGGAAACGGATTTCCCGTCAGTTGAATATCGGGGTTGATCACACAGAAATACCCGGAGCAGCCCGACGCAAACGCAGCATTATGGTTGTCGCCGAAACCCTTGGGCTGCGGGTTGCGGATTACCCTGACCTTGAACGGCATCGCCGCTGGATCGAAGGGGAGCGTTTCAGGCAGATTCAGTGTCAGCGTCACCTCAATGCCCGATCCGCAATGTGCTCTCAGGTCCCGGAACAGGGTATCGATCAAATGGCCCTGCCCGTGGCTTACCACGGACAAAGTGACAGGCTCGTGAGGGTTCAAGGCAACAGGCATGGTAGTTAGCGGTTGCCGCTGCTGTTGATAGGGCGCTCGGTACCGGGGATTCGCAAACGTGCCAGTAATAATCCCCAGAGAAAAAAGGCGAAAATTCCGGGATAGGGCTGGCGCAGCGTAACCTTGAAGTTGCTGTCTATGATGATAAAAAACGCGACCAGGATGGCCAGCCACAGCAACCGTTGCGATTCAAACAGATCTTTCCGTCTTTGCCACAGCAGTCTGGTGGTGTATACGAAGAGCGCGCCAATCGGTAGCAAAGCGATTATTCCGAAGTTGTAGACTAAGTCGATGTAGTAATTATGCGCGCTGGTTCTAACAGAGCGGTCCATCGGAGGGTGGCCAAAAAAGAAGCTGGTAGTACTGGAAAAAATTGGTCGGCCGAACAGCATCCAGTCTTCAATCCGTTCCTGGAGATTGATGGGCAGATATTCATTGGCCCAGTCCGGTAAAGTTTGGGCGGTCGGTTCGGCGTTGTTTTTTGCGCCGTTAATGGGAGAAGAGCTTACCCAGCTCATGCGCTTGATACGGACTTCGGTGAAAGCGGTATCCGGCAAATAATTAGCCAGGACACCTTCAAATACACCCGCTCCCGGGCTTAATTCGGCTCTGAAAGGCCCTGGCGCGTCAAAATTCTGTTGCTGTGCCCACTTGCCCCCCTGCACCAAGCCAACAGTAACTCCGCCTGATACGATCGTTCCCTCTACGATCAGCATGGTGGATCCGTCGATTTTTTTCTTGGGCAGTGCGATCAGATAGCCATGGCGGTGACGGGGCTCGCCTTTTGCAAGGCAATCCGAATCTACAGGGCGCACAATATTTGAAACAAACCGCGCGGATTCATTCAGACAGGGAGGCGAAAGCAGACTTTCCTGAGACAAGGGCAAGATGAACTTGCTTGAGAATTCAGGCTCACCGCGCAAAAGATGCATATATCCGGCCAAACCAGCGATAGTCAAGCTGGAAATCATCCAGATCATAAAGCGACTTTTTTTCTGGAAAAATACCAAGCCAGTTATGCCGGCGATTGCCAGAGCGCTTGCGAGCAGCGAAAACGCGGCGAGAGCATAAATCAAACCCGCCAATGGCAAAGCCATGGAGAGCAGGCGGTAGCCGGGTGTTGTGCGGAGTGCTGACGCTGAGATCAGGGTGGCGGAGACGACTACAACAGGCACATATTGCCAGTGCTGGTAGACCGAAAACAGTCCGAGGTGATGAGACAGGCTCAGCTGACCCTGCATCCAGGACGCGAGTATCTGCAAAGGGATGATGGCCGCGCACGCCCATATGAAACCCTTCTCTGTAGACAGAGGATCCGCATTGCCGTCCTCAACCATCTCACCGAGAACCAGTCCGAATGCCGGTAACAGAAACTGGATCAGCAGTAGAAGTTTGCCGCGTTCAAGGGAATCGCTGGTGGTAAGTGCCGCGGACAGCAGCATGACCGCGAAAAAAATCAGGATGAAGGCGAATGACCGGGTTGCAAGACGGTAACGTGCGAGCAGGAGAATGCCCATAAAGCAGGCGATGATCGAAATCGGCAGCGGCAAATTGGCCAGAACACCGCCGGAGTCAACGACCGGATCAATGCTGTTGTAAATTTTTCCGGAAAGCTGAAAAAATAGCGGGAAGACGAGCAGAAAAGAAAGTATGGCAGGGAAAAGGGATGACACGAATGGCCTCGCAAGCTGGTTCTGATGCAAACCGATTTCGGAACTCTTGTAAAAAAAGTAACACAGCAGGGCATCGACCAGATAAAGGCTGGCGAGTCCTTGCGCCCCGAACAGGTAATAGGCCAGCGGTACCGTGCCGAGCATGGTGATATGAATAATCACATCCGGCCCGAAGACCGTGCGGCCGTCGCTGGCGCGCAACAGGCGCAACCGTACTCCCTGCGCTGCGACCATCAGCGCGCCACCAATCAGGGAAAGCCCGCACGACAACCAAAAGAATTCAGGTTTTCCCAGCAACGGGAACGCGGTCGGGAAAAAATACAACGCAGCGAGAAGAGAAGCGCCCGTTAAAAGGTTGCCTGCCAGCGCAAGCTTGACGACGGGTGGGTAGTAGGTTTTTCCCGCACGTTCCCGATGCAGTTCTATGCTGGGGCCGAATACATTGGCAAACAACGTACCCAGAAAGCTGCCGATGGCCATGGCCGTGAACAAATCCCCCGCAACGTCCTTGGCCACCATCAGCACGACAAGAATCCGGAGCGCGTAGATGCGCAAACCGATGATCAGCGTAGATCCGACATGGGATGTGAGAACCCCAAAAATGCGTTTCAGGGATTGAAGGGTGGCGTGAGAGGCAGTCCCGAGAAAGCGGATGCTGAATAGCAGCGGCAGAATCGCCCACAACATCATGACGGGCATCGCAAACGGCCAATCGAAGGCCAGGCTCGCTGCCGCCAGGGAAAAGAGCATGCACTGCAGCAGCAGGAATGAAACGGCGAACTGCGTTTTTTGCGAAAGTTCTGCTTCGCAAAGATGGATCTCGTTAATCCATTCGACTCCGCGCCTGATGACGATACATGCGGCCAGCCACCATGGCACGGTGGTGCCGGTGAGAGAAAGCAGCAGTGAAGCCCCCATCAGCGGGGCCAGCAACAGCAGTCTGGCCAGAAGTACCTCGGTGGCCAGCAGGGGGGATGATTGCCGCAGAATCAGGTTCCGGGCGTTGGCCGACAGCGCATAAAAAGTGGCGAGCGTGGCGCCTTGTATCAGCGCAATGTCCGTCGCGATTTCGGGGCGCCCCAACAATCCGACAATGATCAGCAGCGCTGTCGTCGAATGGGTTACCGCCAGATAAACCAGCGGAAACAGCCATGGCATTGCCGCCCGCCGTCCCAGTAGCACGGAGACGGCGATGCGGCGCAGGAATTTTGTGCAGGAATATGCAGAAAGCGACAGTGTCGGCAATATGCCGAGTTGACCCTCCTGGTGCAGTTTCCAATAGCAGTCCAGTTCGCCTTTTTCCATGGCAACGATGTCAGCGCTCAAACCGAGTTCGCCAAAAGGTGCCTTGAAGATGTAGGCGAGTTCGGCATCAAGAATTGCGATGCGGTGTCCGTTCGCGGCAACGGTCAGCCACAGGTGAAAATCCTCCATGTGGCGTTTGGTGCTTTGAAAACGGAAGGGCACATCGCGCCGGATCATTGCGGATGGGGTGATGAAGCGGTTGGACAGGAGCAGGGTGTTGTACGAAACAACGTCATGCGTGACTTGTCCGGCAGGAGAGTGCCCTGTCGGCACTTCATCAAGCTGGCGATGACCGTGGCCTGTTAGAGTGAACTCCGGATGAGTGGCCATGAACTCATGCTGGATCCGGATTTTTTCCGGGTGCCAGGCATCGTCGGCATCCAGGAAGGCGACCATTTCACCCTTGGCAATATCCCATCCCGCATTGCGTGCAGCGGAGGCGCCGGCATTTACCTTCAGCGGAATGACTTTGATCCAGACATCCCCGTATTGCCGCTGTATGTCGAGCAGTGTCTCCAGTGTGTCGTCACCGCTGCCGTCATCGACCAGGATGACTTCAAGGGGCCGGCAGGTTTGTGCTGCAACGGAGGTTACCGCGCGACGAATGGTTTTGCTGCACCGGTAACAGGGCACAACCACGGACACTGAAGCCGAGCCGGGTGCCCCGGAGGAGGCCGGAATTTCTGAGGAAGATTCCATTATTTCAGGCGATGTCGCATGCGGCGGCAAAAAACCGGTCTGGTATTAAATTCATGTTTTAAGAACAGGATTCCGTCGCGACCTTATGGGCGCGGCAATGGGAATCCAAACAAACTGCCGTAGCGTCCGGCCACAACCCGCAAGCTGAACGGGCGCAAAAAATTCTCGATTGCGGATGCATCGATTTCGCGGTGAGTCCGATCCCCGCAAAATCTGGAAAACTCCATGATTTGCCCAGCCGATGGTACAGCGCCCTGATCCTGAAGGCACAGCGCAACGGGGTAACTTTTAAGAAAATCGGTTGAACTGTCTGAAGCAAGGCTGGAAATATTCACAATCCGCTTGCCTGTGGCCGCATATTCGACAAGTTTGCTCGGCAACTGATATGCGGTTTCATTGCCGAGATTGACCAGGATGTCGGCTTCCGTCATGGCCTGCGCGGCCATGCTCCGGTCGACCGGGCCATGTATGACCAGTCTGGTTCCGAGGCGTTGCTGGTAAGAGGCAAGGCTCTCCCGGCATTCATGTGTATCCCCGATCAAATGCAGTTCAGCGTTGAATTCAGGCCGGGCTTGCAGCATGGCGGAAAACAGCTGCAGCAAATAATCGGGCCGCCGCAGATGGCGGTAAAGGGTGCCGATGAAAACGAGTCGTGTGGCGGCAGGATTCGGGAAAAAAGGGCCGGAGGCCATTGGTTCGGGCGATGGCGACAGCAGCGGCGGGATCACCGTGATTTTTCCGGCGCATTCCGGATACAGCCGGGCATACATTTCCCGTGTGCCGGCAGTCGTCACTGAAATTCCGTCCGCGCGGAGAAATGCGCGTTTTTCGAACCAGCGATTGAGTCCGCCGTAAAGCCAGATGTTATTTGGAGCGGCCTGCTCCATGAAACTGAATGGGTCGCCGAGATCGATGATCCAGCGCCGGCAGCGTTGTCTATTGTGGGCGAGAAGATGGCCTGCAACCACTGCTGAAAATGTCGGAGATACCGAAATGATGACATCCGCAGGCTGCTCCGCCAAAAGCCGGCGTGCAGTATTGAGCGCCGGCCGCAACCATATACAGGTACTGTCCGGCCACCAGAGCTTGCGCCATAGGCCCTGATTCAGCATTTTCAGCAGGCGCAAGAATATGCCGGCCTGCGCAGTTGCCTCAGCCGGGCCCGTGGAACCGGCGACTGCCTTGTCCGTGCCCTTAGGCTGGTTAGCCGAGATCTTCCGCCGCAGGTGCTCCAGAAATTGCATGCCGACGCGATAAATCTGCACACCGTTGACGGTTTCCTGCTCCGGCAAGCCTTGTTGCCATGAAGTGATGACCAGTACCGAGTGACCTGAGCGGGCGAACTCCTCGGCCAGAGTGGTCCAGCGCGTTGCCCGGGGATTGGCGCGTGGGGCATATGAGAAACTGAGAATCAGCAGTCGCATCTTAATTGCCCACCGTAGAGCGTGAGCGCATGCCGTAACCCGCGGAAAACGGCGTACCTTGATGGTGGCTGCGGTTCGTGCCCGCATCGGCAAAGGAGCAGGCTTCGAGTGTTCTGCCCTCTGCATAATCGCGGATCTCGACATGATGGTCTGCGAATGCAATGACGCGATAGACCGGAGTTCCGTAGCCATGGTGCCGCCCAATAAAGCCCATTCGGCCGAAATACAGGCACTCGGCGCGCGCAAGGTCCGGGAGTGAAAACAACTGGGCAAGACTGCCGGGTTCCATGCCTGCAATCCGCGGCGAAAAGTGCGCAGCAGCGGCTCGATACTCATTGCGACGCTCCGGCAGCGCTGTGTAGAGATACGTGCCGGGATCCAGGGCATGGGCATGCCCGCTGATGACCAGCTCCACCGAGAGCTGATCGTGGTGGTCGTGTCCGCCGTTTCCGGCCTGCCCCTGGGGGCCGCAACGAATAGCGAGGTAAAAGCCGTTGGCCTTGAAAATAAACAGGCCGAAATCAGGATAGCCAAAGTTTTCAATTGCATCCCGGCTGACGGCTGACGGCAGCGGAAACCGGTAACTTTGCCGGCCAGTACTGGGTAGCGCCTGCAGCCGGGTTTCGACTGCAACGAACTCATGGTCGGCTCCCTTCCTTACCGTCGATGCTTTCATCGGCTGAGAGTCATCCCGGTACCCCTGAAACCGGCGGTTTCCGGCCAGTATGCGAATCACGGCCGCGTCCAGTCCGAACGGGCCGGCGAAATCAGACAAATCCTGACGCGCGAACAAAGCACCGATTGCACCGGCGAGATGCCGATGGTCAAGGCTGTCTTCCAGCCAATAATCCTCGTTATCCCGCAAAACTGCATAACCGGACAGGTTTTCCTGCTGCCGGCGGGCCTGTTCGACCGTCATGACTGCGCCGGCAGGCTGCAACTTGAAAAAACGGCCACTGTCATTGTCCCCGATCTGGACAACGCAACCGTCTTCTTTAGTTGCATGCATGCTGAACTCCGCAGCCCGCTCCAGAATGCCGGTCAGGGCGCGGGAAAAGATCTGCCCATCATCTTCCCAATGTGTCGGAACTCCGCCTGGCCGCGTTGCAGATACCTGCCAGGGCAGCGGCAGTCGCCGGCGCAGTATGGATGACAGCAGTGCCACCGAATATACGGCCATTTCCGCAGAGAGGCGGTGATAACAGGTCGAGGCCTCGAAATTGGAGCCGTCCCCGTTGAACTGTGCGGGAATCTCGATCAGCAATTCAACGGCTGCTGTGCGGATCCAGTCGTCGCTTGTAGTACCGCTGGGCAGATAGGCGCCGGCGAAAAGCAGGCCGGCCAGATCAGCCAGATAATGATTGCTGCGGAAAGCCTCGTTCCATTCCAGATTTCCCGCGATGTGCAAGCCATGTTCATGGACGCTGCGGCTCAGTGCTGCGACAAAGGCATTGTCAAATTCTGCGCCGGCAGCGACAAACAGATCGTAAGCCATCAGCCAGTTGGCAATCCGGATGCCGATATCCATGGGGCATGCCCAGTTGACGCCAAAGCGCGGCGGATTGCCAGCCATGAAGTCGATGATCTGATTGCGGAATTCCCGCTGGTATTCCAGCGCATCGCGAAACCCCGGGGTGCCGGCGCGGGCAAGCCCGTACGCGAGTGCGAGTTGCGGCAAATGCTGGCAGCGAGCCAGTTCCCAAGGCACTTTGATGTCTGCTCCCGGACAACCGGTACTTATTGCAATGTCTTTGTACCAGCAGTCTTCACGCCAGCGAAACCCGCTTTTGAAGTCAAGCTGCCAATCGATCGGCCGGTAATCGCCCTCCAGCAGGCCCTGCAATCGTGATGATTCCCGGCGATTGGCGGGATTGATCCGGTCGGGTAGCGGCAGGCCTGCCTGAGCAACAGGCTCATAACGGTGTTCTTCGACCCCGCGGCATTCTGCGCCGTGATACACGGGCACCCAGCCTGAGCCGAGCAGGTCAAAACGATGGGCCAGATAATGCTCCGTGAGCATCTGCAGGATTTCGGGGCGCGCCGCTGCTTCCTGCAACGGAAAAGTCTGTAGATGCAAAAACAGCTGGCCGGAGACAGTGTCCGGTGCATAACTGCTGCAGTATTGATCCCGAGCCCGGTGCACGCGTTGTGCGGAGGCAGATTTGATGCGGCGAACCGCCTTGCGCCAGAGCGTGCCCGGTGGTGTGGCGGCATAACGCAACAATCTGGATTTGAAATCATGCATGGCTGGAAACAGACCCCGCCCTAGGTTGGCTTATGGCATCCCAGCATGATCACTTCCGCCCATTCCCTGAACAGGAAGGCGGGCAGGTATTTCAGGAATTGAAAAGGGCGGTCCGGGCCGATGGTGTAGTTAAAGGTCTGTTCTTCGACGATTTCAAATCCCGCTTCGGTCAGCACATAACGGGCGTCCTGCAAGGTATATTCGCGATGATGTCCGGTAAACGGGATTGCGGAGTGATAAACCTCGGCAATCGGCGAATGCACCGTTTCCCCGCGGAAGAAAAAGGCATACCGCTTCGGCCAGTAGGCCACGTTTGGGACCTCAAATACCAGCGATCCTCCCGGACGCAGCCCGTCACGCAGGTTATCCATCAAGGCCTTGGGCGAGTGCGCAAGGTGTTCGGCTACGGCCATACAGGTCAGGGCGTCGAAGCGGCCCTTCACGTCTTCGGGCAAACCCGAGGGCTCGGTCAGATCAGCATCAATGACACGCACCCCGTTGACATCGAGGTGGGACGCAATCCGCTCCATGGCGTTGCCGTAATAACCATAACGCTCGGCAATGGCCACTTCATATCCGAGGCGTTTCAGTGCCAGCGGAAACGGCCCGAGGAATCCGCCGACATCCAGCACGCTCTGAACCCCTTCGGACATCATGAAGCGCAACGCATGCCAGTAGCGGATTTCCGAGGTGACGAGATAACTTTCTGCGTCAAATCGCGCCTTGCGCCAACCCGCGTTGTGCTTGGCCAGTGCAGACCAGTCGACAGGCATGCGTTCGGCCATTTCGCGTACGCAGGCCTGATAAACCGAGGAAAATTCGCTGCGGGATACTTTCATGCGCCTATTTTAACTGCCCGGCCGGTCACAGACCGTGGCCGTTGCTTCCGACGTCAGCAATGCCGGCAGGGGGCTGGCGCAGCCGCCGGGACAGGATGTATATCGGTACGGTGACACAGGCCGAAGCAATCAGCGTGGCCACAGCGGCACCCTGTCCGCCGTAAGTCGGGATCAGCATCAAACCCAGTCCGATATTAACCACCAGTGCCACGACAATCAGCAACAGCAGGAAGCGGAACCGCCGATGGGTAAAGACCAGGTTGACGTGCGGACTGAAGGCGAAGGAAATGATTACTGACAGGCACAGAATCTGGAACGTCGGCACGGCATCGGGATAACGTCCTAGATCAATCCATGGCAATACCCAGGGGGCAGCCAGGGCGCAAACGCCGACGACAGGCGCGAACACCAGCAGCATCCTGAAGTGCCGGCCGAAAAATTCGTCCAGGGCTTGCCGGGTTGCAAGGTGCTGCATCGTCGGCAGAAAAACCGCATGCACGGCGCCCAGTGCGAGCGAGAGCAATTGGTAATAACGAGCGGCGGACCCGAAGGAGGCCAGCGTCTCCTGGTCAGACAGCACCTTGATCAGGAATATGTCGACCTGCGAAAAGAAAGCGAGCGCAAAAAAATAAGCGAACAGGTAACCATGACCGTTGCCGAAAACAGGCCGCAAAAGATCTATTCCGCGCCGCAGATCCAGCGTTTCCCGCAGATCAAGGTGCCGGCTGATCACGATCAGCGACAACATGCCCAGGGCGGCGGCTTGTACGGCAATGACCTGCCAGGCGCGGATGCCGGCGCCAAACTGCATGAGCAGTACGATAAGCGCCGCCGAAACAACAGCGGATCGCGCCAGTTCAATGAAGGAGAACGCCGAAAACTTCAACTGTTTCTGGTACATGGTTTTGCCGAAATCGGAAAGCAGCATGCCTAGGGCCAGCAGCACCGTCAGCATGTATGCCGTACCCGGCAGCGCTCCTGAGAACGGTAATCCTGCAATACCCAGCAGGAGCAATGCCCCGGCCTGAAACAGGACCAGCGGACCGGGGCCGCCGTTGCTGGTGCTGCTACTGTCCAGAATATAAATCCGGTTAATGCTGGAACCGAGCATCTGGCTTGCCACCGTGGCTACGGAAGTGGCCAGCGTGAGCAGGGCGAACTCCTCCGGCGGCAGGTAACGGATCAGCAACAGCCAGGTCAGGCCGAGCAGGATTTTTGACGCCAGATCCGCCGAAAAAACGAGAATGACAGGACGGTGCAGCGACATCCTAGGCCAGTCTTGCGCAGGCTTCGTTGAGCCGGCGGCGCAGCCGCGACAGCAAACCCCGCTCAAAAGGTTTCCCGGGAAGGGCCTCGGCAGGGGACAGCACGAACATCCATGCGCTGTTGCACCAATTAGGCAAGCGGTCGGCAACGGAAGCATTCCAGTCACAAAGCCCGAATCGCGGCAACAGTTTGTCGAAACCAAACCCGCACAGAAAAGTCCGTGGTTGATAACGGACAATCCGCAGCCCGGTTTTGCTGAACAGGCGTAGCAGGCAGCTTGTCGAAAAAAAACTCAGGTGTGGGCTGATGGCCAGCGAATCCTGCATCACTGCACGCTCCGGCGCCGGCTGGTGCATCAGCCGGCGCTTGATTTTTCGCATCACCCAGTAAATCCGCAGGATGCGCAGCAGGCATTCAATGGCAGCGACCATTTCATAAGGGCCATAACCATTGGGCACCGTGATCACCAGCCTGCCGTTTTCAGGCAGCCTGCGACGAAGATCGGCGAGGAATTGATCCGGATTTTCCACGTGTTCGACCACTTCCGAGGCGATCACCAGATCGGCGCGGGTATGGCGGTCCAGCAAGGCCGTTCCGCCGAATTGCAAATTGGGCAGTGCCGGCAGGCTTTGCGCGTAGCGGATGCTGACCTCGTCAGGATCCACGCCGATGAACTGCACGCCGGGGAACGCTTCAGCAAGGGGGCGCGTCAGCTGGGTGCCGGTGCCGCAGCCCACATCCAGCACCAGCGCAGGGCGGGTTTCCTGCACGAGATCACGGCAGAACTCGAAGCGTTTGCGCGTACCGTACGTGTCTTCAGCGGTAAACATGCTGTTTCCACCACAGCGCGAGATTGAGCAGGTACCAGGCCTGCGGACCGTTGCCGGAGTCGAGCAGGCGGAACACCTGTTCCCTGTCCAGGTAATCAGTGTGCTTGCAAAAGAAATCGAGTTCCTTGCGCGCGTATGCCCCGAGCTTGTCGAAGAACCACTCGTAAACCGGCACCCCGAAGCCCTGTTTTTTGCGGTCGATCAATTCATCCGGAATCAGGCCGCGCACGGCTGTTTTCAGAATATGCTTGAGCGTGCCATTGCGCACCTTGGCAGCCTGCGGGATGCTCATCGCCAACTCGACGAACTTGTGGTCGAGAAAGGGGACGCGCGCTTCGAGGCCGACACCCATGCTCATTTTGTCCACGCGCATCAGCAGCAGCTCCGGCAGGCGCATGTTGAGGTCGACGTAGGTCATCCAGTTCAGCGGCGAAGCTTCCCAGGCGTTTTCCTCGAAGCGCTTGCGGATGGGAGCCACGGCCTCCCAGGAAGTGCGACCTGCAAACTGTTTTTTCAGCCGTGGCGACATCAACTGCTGTTTCTGGGCTTCAGTGAAGGCTTCAGCGCCGCCCCAGAAAATCGGTGTACCGGTGGCGCCGCGGCGCAGCCATTCATAACGGAAGCTGTCTTTTTGGCCGAGTCCGCGCAGCCCGGCCAGCGCCATGTGTTTTACAAAACGCGGTACGGGCAGCTTGTCCAGGTTCTGCAGCATCAACGCCGTTTTCCATTGCGGGTAACCCCAGAACAGCTCATCCGCGCCTTCGCCGACCTGACAGACAATCACGCCATTGTCACGGGCCAGTTTCGACACATAGTACACAGGCACGCATACCGGGTCGGCTATCGGCTCGTCCTGCAGGCGCACCATCTCCGGCAAAAAATTGATCAGGTCATCCACATCAAGCAGGGTCTCGTGATATTCGGCGCTGACCTGTGCGGCCATCTGGCGCGCGTAGTGCAGTTCGTTTTCGTAGCTCTGATACTGACCGCGATAACCGATGGAAAATGTTTTGACGGGGCCGCCTTCGCCTTCCGAAAACAGCGCCGTGTTGGTGCTGGAGTCGATGCCGCCGGAGAGGAATACGCCCACCGGCACGTCGCTGACCTTGCGCAGACTGACGGCCACCCGCAGTTCGGCAAGCACGCGCTCGGCGATTTCCGCGTCGCTGACGCCGACCAGCGGCCGGGTGTGGGTCAGCGCATCCCAGTAGCGGCGTTCTTCCATCTCGCCATTGGCGCGGATACGCAGCCAGGTGCCACCCGCCAGTTTGCGGATGCCGGAGAACAGGGTCTGGGGCGAAGGTGTGGTCAGAAACGACAGGTAATGAAAAAGCGCTTCTTCACAGACGGCGCGTTCCTGCCCGGGGTCTTCCAGTAACCCTTTGATTTCAGAAGAGAAATTGACTTTCCCGTGGTGCATGCTGTAATACAGCGGTTTGACACCGATGCGGTCACGCACCAGCCACAGTTCGCGCCGCGCGCCATCCCACAGCGCAAATGCAAACATGCCGCGAAAGCGCTGCAGGCAGTCGATGCCCCATTCTTCGAAGGCATGAAGAATGACTTCCGTATCCGAATGATCGGTTTTCCAGCGATAACGTCCGGTTTGTTCCAACTCGCGGCGGATTTCCGCGTGGTTGTAGATTTCGCCGTTGAAGCTCAGCCACAGCGAGCCATTCTCGTTGCTCATCGGTTGGGTGGCAGCGGTCGACAGATCAATGATGGACAGCCGCCGGTGTCCGAGTCCGACTTTGCCGTCATTACTGATCCAGATTCCGGCGCCATCCGGGCCCCGGTGCGTCATGGTGTCGCGCATCCGTTCCAGCAGGCCGGCATCAACCTGGCCGCGGCCCGAATCAAATATCAGCGTGCCGACGACGCCGCACATCTACTTGGCCGCGTCGAAGGTGATGAACCATCCCCAGCGCTCGGGGAACAAACGTCCAATCCATGCAGGCCACGAAGCCAGATCGTAGCTGGTCATGATCGGGCGAATGGCACAGGAGCGGAAAGCGCCCAGCAAACCGGAGGTTTCGGCAGGGGTGTAGGACTTGGTGCCGATACTTTCCATGTGATGCCAGACGATGTCCGCGAAACTGCGCCACGGGCGGCCGCGCAGCAAACCGTAGCGCGCCCACAGTTTGAACACAGCCGGTGAGCGGCGACCGTAAATCATGCCGATAAAACGTCCGCCGGGCTTCAGCACACGATGAATTTCCGCGATGATGCGTGCCGGGTCCTCGGAGTGATGGATGACGCCCCAGGAATAAACCAGGTCGAACGTGGCGTCTGCATAGGGCAGTGTTTCGGCATCAAAGCGCTGCAGGGCGCTCTGCAGGCCATACAGCGCAAACCGTGCGCGCGTGGTTTCAATGGCGGCTTCGGTGAGGTCTACACCATGGCAGACGCAGCCCGCGCGGGCCCACTGCAGATGATCGGTCCCGGCGCCGACACCGACTTCGAGCATGGTCTTGCCATGGTGGCGGGTGAACTGGACGGCGGAATGGATGAACGGTTCCACCGCATAACGGTGCGCCTCGATCTGCTCAAACCACTCCAGTGACAGCGGCTCGAGTTCACCGACGATGCCCTTGTCGGTGCCGCAGGGCCCTTGCTCCCAGTAGGAGCGTACTTGTTGGTTGAGATCCACTCGGTATCGCCGGGAAAATTAACGCCAATCCATTGGCGCCAATGCGGTTGCGTCGTTGTGGTTATTTCGAGCCGGAACGACGAAGCCGGCGCACAGCCGCCATTTTAACTGGAAGCAGCCGCACTCAGCCGCGGACACGCAACCAGAAACTTGAAGTCCTGCGATGTTTTACCGGATCGTAAGCGGGGAACGTGGCAGCGAACTCGTTTTCCATGTCTTTTTGCACAAAAAAACCTGGCAATATGACCTCAAGCCGGGGGTTATCTGTCAGCAGCGCCTGCAACAGATACTGCTCATTCCAGAACAGTTTCTGGCGGCCATGGAAATGCACCCGCGGATACTCGTAGGGAATATAGATGTCGTGAATATGCACGATGACCCCGGGTTTCAGCCGCGGGATCACCTGCAGATACAGAAAATTGACATCGCTGGCCAGCCGGACGCAATGCGAACTGTCGATGAACAGGATGTCGTTTTCAGCCAGATCAGCCAGCATGTCCGGGTCCAGCTGTTCCACGGGCTGCTTGAGCAGCCGGGCGCCGGATTGTGCGCGCAGGGTATCTTCCAGCCAAGGCCATGGGTAGGGCTCGACACAATCGAAGCGGAAGTTGTCGCCATGGTTCAGCCGCAGTGCATGCAGGCTGATCAGTGAAGAGAAACCACCGCCGATCTCGATGACCTTCTGCGTATTGTGCGTGCGGATCATCGTATGCAGCAGGGCTGCGGAACTGAAGCCGAAGTTGTCGTTGTTGGTGTGGTACTGGCCCAAAGCGCCTGCCTTGTCGGGCCACTGCGCCTCAGCGGATTTTTGGGACAGGTGTTTGAGGGTCGCGGAAAAACGGTCGCGGTCCAGCTGAATGCCCGGCAAGGTCTGGGGATCAGTGAAAATCGACTCCGGCAGTGTTTCGTAGCGCGGGATGGGCTGGTAGTAGTGGAGGCGGATCGGCTGGAATCCGAATTTACGGCACAAGTCAGCGCCAATGCCGGTACGAGCCACGAAATAATAAACCGGTGCGGTAAGGATGACCCCGACTTTTGCGATGGCTCCTGCAACCCACAACGCTAATGATTTAAGCACTTCGTTTTCCAGTTTATCGACGAAATCATCAGCATGATGCCATCATTGACCAGCCTTTCCAAAAGGCTCGCTTTGTGGCTAAAAGCAGTCCGCTTTACCTTCAATCCACGACTCATGCCACAGCACGGCATTGAGCACGGTCCACAAATGAAAGCTGTACCCGCCGCGACCCTCAATTTGCTGATTTAACAGCCCTCGGAAGTAGTCGTTGTCCAGAAAACCGTCTTTTTTGATGCGTGAGCGCTCGAACGCGGCAACACAGCGTTTGGCAAAACTTTCTTCCCTGAACCATTGCTCCATCGGTGCGCCGAATCCCTGTTTGGTGCGGTAAATCATGTCGTGGTCCAGATAGGGTTCCGCGGCTTTTTTGAGCAGCCATTTGCCGGTGCCGTCGCGCAGTTTGTAGCTGGGCGGCAGGCGGGTGGCGAAATTGACGACATCGTGGTCGAGGAAGGGCACCCTGGCCTCGATCGAATGGGCCATGGTCAGCTTGTCCACACGCATCAAGAGATGTTCCGGCAGGCGCAGTTTCATTTCCATGTAAGGGATTTTTTGCAGTACATCCGGGTCGAGAACATTCAGCCCGCTCAGGTAGTGCTTCACAACATTGTGGCTGTCGGTGGTTGCAAATCCCGGCGGCAGCAGGCCCGGCACCGGGCATTGGATGGTCTCTGCAAACGGGCCTGCATCCGGGGTCAGCTGCTTGCGAATGCCTCCCCACCAGCAGGCGGCACCGCCCCAGAACATTTCCTGTCCGGCACGGGCGCGGTTCATGATGTCGATGTCTTCGGCGGGGCGTCCGGTCAATCCCTGGCGTGCGCCGCCCAGCAGATTGCGCCACCATGACGCGGCACCGCGTGCCGCTGGCCGGTAAACGGATTCGTACTTGTTCCGGTAGTGGTCGCACCACCAGTAGCCGAGAAAATTCTCATCCGCCCCTTCGCCGACCTGAACCACCGTGGTGCCGCTGTCCTTGACCAGTTTGGAGAGGAAATACAGAGGGATGCAGACATTGTCAGCGATCGGCTCATCCTGCAGCTGCACCAGCAAGGGCAGGAAGTCCTGTGCATCCTTGTGGTTGATGATCGATTCGTGGTGATTGGTGCGGTAACGGTCACTCAGGCGACGGGCGTAACGAAACTCGTTGGTTTCTTCCTGGCCCTCGTAGCCGATCGTAAACGTTGATACCGGGCGATCCATCAGTTCGGCCATCAGGGCCACGTTCATGCTGGAATCAACGCCACCGGACAGCAAAACGCCAAAGGGCACGTCGGACACCATCCGGCGTTTGATGGATTGCCGGAGCAAGCGGGTCAACTCGTCCGTCGCGTCCTGTTCACTCAGGTCGGAGGGGCGCAGGGTGCTGGCGGCATCGGGGCGGCAATCCCAGTAGGCGTTGGAGGTGGCCTGCCCGCGATGGTCGATGGTGATGGTGTGTCCCGCAGGCAATTTGAAAATGCCCCGGAACAGGGTCATGGGTGCCGGCGTTACGATGAAGGTCAGGTAGTGCCAAAACGCGGTGCGGTCCATCTGCGGTGAAACCGCAGGGTGCGCGAAAAGGGCACGGATTTCCGAGGCAAACAGCCATTCCCCGGCGTCAGTCCTGGTGAAATAAAGGGGTTTAATCCCGACGCGGTCGCGTACCAGGTGCAGGGCCGGGCGTTCGCGGTTGCGCATGTCGTAAATGGCAAACGCGAACATGCCGTAGAAGCGGTGTACGCAGTCCAAGCCCCATTCTTCGTACGCGTGAAGCAATACCTCGGTGTCCGAGTGGTCGGTGACCCAACGATATTTGCCCAGGGCCATCAGCTCCTGTCGCAGTTCGGCGTGGTTGTAAATCTCCCCATTGAAAGTCACCACGACACTGCGGTCCTGATTGGCCATAGGCTGAGTGGCGGCCGTGGACAGATCGATGATGGACAGGCGGCGATGTGCCAGTGCGCAGCGACCGTCTGTTGAGCGCCATAAATCACCGCCGTCCGGGCCTCTGTGCACCATGCGATCGCGCATGGCGGTCAATACGCTGTCGTCAGATACAGCCTGCCCTACCGGGCGATAAGCGCCTGCTATGCCGCACATGAGTCAGCTTTTTGGCGGATTGAGCGTTTTGCGAACGAAGCGTACGAGGCGTCGCAGGGGATTGCGGGCAACACGAAGTTCGTCCTCGAGGAGGTGGATGCGACCTTCGGCCTCTGTTAGTTGGTGCTGCAGTAAGGCAACATCCCCTGGCATGGGTGACATTTGGTCAATCTGCTCAAGCAACTGATTACGCCGCTTGTTTTTATACTGAGCGACAGCCGATGCAAAGTGTCCAGCATCACCTTTGCGGCATGCAAATCCGAAAAGAATGGGGGCGGTCAACGTAATGCGCTCAAGCAACGCGTAAGCGGGCCCGATCGCGCGCAGAAGTGAGTGGTTTTCTTCGGTAAGACCGCTTTGAACGGCCCGACCTTGCAAAAGGTCATAAGCCCCCCGCTGTTTCCCCAGAAAATAAGAAATCAGCTCACTTAAATCAAGGCCATATTGCCCGTCCAATGCCAGCAAAGTATAGCCACTGCGATCCAACAAACGTTCAATAGTCTCCGGATTGAATAAATTAATATGGCCTGGCGTGTCGTACCCGCCATTAACAACGCTGCAATCACCGCGTTGGCTGCGTACCGGCGGAGAATTCTGATTTGGCACCGTAAACGCCAGCAGGCTGTTGGGCGCCATGTGCTGGAGACAATCCTGTAATACCGCAGCGGGTTCGACCATGTGCTCCAGCGATTCCCAGAACGAAATCAGGTTGAATTTTTGCTGTCGGAGGCCATTGTCGGAGACATGACAAACCTGAAGGCCGGCTTGACTCGCGATTGTGATGCATTCGCGGGAGGATTCAACACCGCTTGCCTGCAGCCCTCGTGCCTGCGCAGCCTCCAGGGATTGCCCGAGTCCGCAGCCCATGTCGAGATAGCGCAAACCACTTGTTCCGGACAAAAGCGGGATGAGCTGATCCAGATAAGCGCCGATGCGTTCCAGGTTGGACAGCCGACTGGCTTCGGTTCGGCGTCCTTCTAGAGTGCGCTGCATGACTTCGACAGCCTTGGGTGTTTCTGAAAAAAAACGTTCGAACAACTCAGCTTCGACTTTCTGCGGAACGTACCAGCATCCGCAGGGGATGCATTCAACAAACGTATATCGATCGTAGGACTGAAACAGCGACCGCGCATCATTCTGTCCGCAGGCAGGACAGGGCCTTTTGGCGAGGCCTGCAATCAGGTGGCTGCCATTCTCGTTCCACAGCCTTACTGCTTCTGCCCAGTCGGATTGGCTGGCAGTGGAAAAAGGGGTTGTGATGCCGTGGCTGCTGGATTTGGCCGCAGCAACTGGCGCGCGCGAAACCGCCTCATTGGCCAGGCGAAGGAGAGCCGATGCGAGATGGTTATGATTTGGATTCATATCTGGATTGCGGTGTAGTCGTAGCCGGTCGAATCTTTCTCCACTTGAGGCTCGCTGCGCTGAAGCGGCTGGCCATCCATGAAAGCCCAAGGCCTGTACAGCAAATTAAGCGGTAAATTAACAGCCGAATGCCGCGGTAGCGCAGGCGATCAAGCAAGCCGTCAGCCGAAAACCACCGCACTACGCCATACGCAGGGTCGTGGGCAAAGTAAATACCGCCATTACGCCGGATTATGTTATAGGTTATTGATTCTAAATCTTTTTTTACCAATACGCCGTAGGCGTCATAAGGGGAGCACGTAGACCATACCCGGCATGTTGTCGCCTGAGGAGTTTGATTAAGCATGTTGTAAGACCGCACTTCAATGGCTGTAATGGTGTTGTCGGCAGCGGTGGCCATGGATAATGCTTCAGAAAAAACTGGAGTATGAAAGACGTTCATCCGCGTAGCGGGCATGGCTGAGCCCCAAGCTCTGATGGCTGCAGCCAATTCTGCTGGTTCTCCGTCTGCAATCAGTGCCAGTTCCAGAAGTTCGCCAGATTCGCTGGCGCGAGTCAGATCCTCATAGCGGCAAGGTCGTGGCAACTCAAGAATCATGGCTTCGTCGCCTTTCCCCACAGAAAAAATCCCCACCGGCTTTCGAGCCATTTCTTTACCCGGATGTTGCTGGGAAGGCCGGCGATCGGGATCTGTTCTGGACTGAGGCAAGAGGTCTGATATTCAATGTCACGGAATCCGTCGAAGATCCATTGCAGGTCGTGCGGACCATAGTGATAAACCCGAATATAGCCCGGGCCATCGGTGTACCAGTCATCCACAGCCTGACGTCCGATGGCAGCGTCTTCGCCTAGTGCCCATCCGTAATACAGGCGCGTCTTCAACCAATAGTGCAGGCTTTTCTTGTTGTACAGCATGATGGTGGCTGTGCCACCCGGACGCAAAACGCGCCGGATCTCCGCCATGGCACGCGGAAGATCGGGTACCAGCAGCAATACGCCGCATGAATACACATGGTCGAAGCTGGCATCCGGGAATGGCAGCTCGCATGCGTTGGCATTGATGACATGCGGCTCCAGATCGAAAGTGCGCAGAAACTGCCGCGTCATCTGGCAGTGCTTCTCCGTCAGATCCACCCCCGTAAGTTTTGCGCCCATGCGCGCGAACATGAAGTGGTCAGAGCCCTGACCGACTCCGACTTCCAGCACAGCTTTGCCTGAAAACTGGTCAAAAGCCGCGATGCGGGGGATTTCGGGATAAAGATCGTAGCGATGCTTC
Source organism: Burkholderiales bacterium (assembly GCA_019744975.1). GTDB lineage: Bacteria > Pseudomonadota > Gammaproteobacteria > Burkholderiales > SG8-41. The sequence continues at coordinate 74,724 of JAIETP010000006.1, read as the reverse complement.
AGGGCAGCTTCGTAATAGGGGCGGGTGCCGAGCTCGAATTGACCGCCGATATAACGCTGGGCCAGTTCGGCATCCGAAGAGGTGTAGTAGTCGATGACGTTTCGAGCGTCAGCTTTTTCGCTGTTCATGACCTTGTTTTTTGAAAATGGTGATGCTCACGCCGGGAGTTTAATCGGCCGTTATTTGTCATCAACTCTTAATCGAACGAATTACATGCCGATCTAAAAGATTGGCGGTAGAAAGCACCAGGCCCAAAAGGGCCAGAACAGGGCGCGAGTAGAACTTCCGGAAAAAACCTTCTGCGCCATGCCGTTCTATCGATACCCGCACCCATTTTTCGAGCGATGATTCCAAAACTTCAAATCGCTCTGGTTCTTGTTTTTTGTAATTCCCGATGTTTTGAGCAGGGGCGATCACCCCGGGCGACATGGGGGATAAGCCGGCAAAAGATTCGAATCTTGGAGGCTTTCCTTCATCCACAATAAAATTTCCAACTACGAGCACGTCCATTTTTCCAGCCAAAAAGCTTGCTATCGCATGACTTGGCTTCTCAACCAAAGTTTCACCGCCCAGATTAAAGCTGGTGTTTAGCAGTACAGGTGTTCCACTGATTTCCCCAAATTTAAGCAATAACGCATGGAATGCTTCGTTTTCATCCCGGGTTACAGTTTGCGCGCGCGCGGAGCCGTCCACATGAGTCACCGCGGCCAACTTGTCACGAAATTCTTTGCGAACTTCGAATTTATAAAGCATAAAAGGGCTGGCGGCAGACACATTGAAATAACGATCCGCAAATTCAAGAGGCACGGCTGATGCGTAGGGACGAAAAACCTCGCGCCCCTTTACCTGTGTATTCAAGTAGTCGGCCATCGCTTTGCGTTCGGGGTTGGCCAAAATGCTTCGAAAGCCCAGGGCTCTGGGGCCACATTCCATGCGCCCACGATACCAACCCACTACGGCACCCTGGGCAAGTCTTGATGCGACGTGTTCGATCAGTTCCAATTCATTCAGGCGGCGAAATGCGACACCAGCATCACTGAGTGCTTTGCTGATGTCTTCATCGGCATAAACTGTTCCAAGATCTGCCCGGTTGAGCGGGGCAATCCGTTTGGGGCGGTTATTTACAGCATAATGAGTGGCAATGGCAGCTCCAATGGAGGTGCCACCATCGTAAGATGCCGGCATGATGTAAATGTTTTTGAAACCCGCCTTTTCCAAAATAGCTGAATTTGCATCAATATTGAGGGCAACTCCTCCGGCGTAACAAAGATTGCTCTTCCCGGTGCGCTTGCGCAGGCAGAGTGCCATGTGGGTGACGGCTTCTTCGAGCAAAACTTGAGCACTTGCCGCAAGATGGGCGTGTTGTTCTGTAATCGCTTCTTCTGCTGCTCTTGCGGGACCAATATCTTTTATTCCCGACTCAGTGAAGAATGGTTTGTTAAGGTAGTAGCCCATTTTTTTTAAGTCGATGACGATGCTGCCATCAGGTTTAAAATCAAACCATTTTCTTAGCTTTTCGTAATGAACGGGTTTTCCAAAAGGAGCAAGCCCCATCATTTTTCCGGCACCACCGATCCACCCCAGCCCCAGATGACTTGCAATGCCCTCGTAAAAAAAACCAATGGATGTGGGGTAGCTCATGGGCGCGCCAATTTGCTTTAATGAGCATCCTTCCCCGGTAAAATAGGAAGAAGTTTCACGCTCCCCGCTGCCATCGACAACGAGAATTGCGGCATCATCAAACTGCGATCCAAAGTAGGTCGCGGCGGCATGGCATAAGTGATGTCTGACGGAGAAGACCGGGACATGCTTTGGCAACTGGAGCGCATTGCGGATTAAGGTGGGTGATCGTAAAAATTTTAGATAAAACGGCATCGCCTGAAAAAGGCCAAAGCTCCCCGGATAAAATTGCCGTACGGTGTGCAGGTAGTAATGACGCATAAGCAACCAAGGGTCCAAATAAAACCCTACCCCCCCAAGATCACCCGGGTCTATGTTGAAGTCGGCTAGGACGCGCTGAGTTGCCCGATGGGGTATGCCCCTGGAGTGCTTGATGCCATTGAAACGCTCTTCTTCAATTGAAGCTACGATTGCATCGTTTAGTACTAATGACGCGCTAGCGTCATGAAATGTGTCTTGGCAGCCATTGACACCGAGCACTGGGCGGTGGCTCATCCAACCTCCTTAACAATCAAATTTTTATGCTTTTCCGGTAATTTTCCCGGTACTACTTGCCATGTGGCTTCGCCAACAACGCCCGCACCTGAAGCGACTAAATCACCACCGTGTATTTGTATTTCCAATACTCGTGACAAGCAGGTGTAAACATCCGGGTTTATGGCGTAAAAGATGGCAGGGTTATCTGCATAGTAGCCAGCTTTCGCAAGAGTCAGCGAAGCGGTGTAAGTTCCGTTGGCAAGATTTATTTTTGAGATTTTCATTTTCACTACGCCGACTGGTGCACTGGAGGCGTCGAATCTCAGATCTGGAGTAAAGAACCGGCATACATCGGTAATGCCGTCGCGATGAAACCCCACCAACAAATCTGCAGTTTGGTTCAGTTGCGGATTGCGTATTTCAAACCCGATTTCCAGAGACATTGCCGCGCCATGCTGAAACATCAGGGTTTCGCTGCCGGTATCGTCAAATGAGCGAACGCTTGTGATTAATATATCGTTTGTTCCATGGATGGTTGCACCCCCGAGAATTGAGTCATTTTTTCCCGGCAATGAGCTGTTTTCAGACAGCGAAATAACATGATCGGTCCATTTCCCGTGTGACTCCGGTAGTGAGCCTGGATTTGATTGAAAACCCGCTCCGTAAGCTATGAGTTCCAGGGCGCTATCAGCTTGACTCAGATAACGGATGCCCAGGCTTCCGTTTTCCAAAGTAATGCGATCAATCCCGTCGGGGATAGGTAAAAGCACTGATGCCCGGTGCAGGGGGGTGCCATAGTTACGCATTTCCCGGCATATGACCCCTTCCAGTTCCGTGAAGTGGCCCCAGCGGGCCGCTGTAACACCTTCAAGGGCGGCGGCTTTGCCAAGACCTTCATCACTCAGATCTGCGAATAGGATGTGATCTCTTAGCTGTAGTTTGATTTCCGATACAAAAAGCGGCCCATTCATCGGCATATTGGTAAGGCTTCGTATATCTACCTTCAGCCAGCGAATGCCTGGATTATTTTGTTGCATCAATGCCATATTCATCCGGGCTTTTCGCCGTAGCCTGGACTCTTCTTGCACCCTTATGGAATCCTCGTAGGCTTTCATGACATTAGAGGCCGGGCCATCTGCGATAACGCGTCCACCATCAAGCCAAACCATTCGATCACTGATGCGCGATGCAGAATAAATGTCATGTGAAACCAACAACACGGTCGTGCGGCCTCCGGCACACATTTCCCGAATGCGATCAAAACTTTTGTTCGAAAAATAAGCGTCACCAACACCCAGTATCTCGTCGAGAATCAGCAATTCCGGCTCGATTACCGTGGATGTTGCAAACATCAGGCGCGTCACCATGCCTGTGGAATATGTCTTGGTGGGTTGGTCGATGTATTCCTCGAGTTCGGCGAAATCGACGATGTTTTCGAGTTTTGCCTGCGCCTCTGTGCCTGTGATGCCCAGATGTGCCAGGTAGGACAGTGAGTTCTGCCGCCCCGTGAAATCAGGATGGAAGCCGGAGCCGATCTGCAGCAGGGCGTGCGCGCCCTGGCTGACTTCCAGTGTTCCGGTAGTGGGTTGAGCTACGCCGGCAATCAGCTTAAGCAGGGTGCTTTTGCCTGCTCCGTTGCGGCCAATGAATGCGACTTTTTCGCCGCGGCGGATCTCCAGATTCACATGATCAAGCGCGTGGTGCTCGGTAAAAGCGCCATTGTTATTGCGCAGCAGCCCGAACATGTCGAGAAATCGGTGATGTGGCTTGGCATACAGACGGTAGGTCTTGCCCAGATTTACCGCTTTTACAATGAGGTCACTCATGATCCATTAATACATCTTTGAAGCGCCTGAAAAATGCCGTCCCCAGTGCAAAAGTAAAAATGCAGATCAATGCATAAATTCCGAGATTGGCAATGTCGATGACATGGTTTGACAGGATGCTCGAGCGGAACGCGTCCGTCATGTAGTGCACCGGATTAAGATAAATCAGTGGTGCAAAACCTGCGGGCACCATGTCCGGCTTGAATCCGATGGGTGAAATGAACATCAGGAACAGCACGCCGAGGTTCACGAAATAGCTGACATCGGGCAGAGCTACAGCCAGTGCAGACACAACCAGGACGAGGCCGATCAAAAAAAGCGCTTGCAGCAGGATAACCACAGGCAGCCAAAGAAGGTGGACAGACAGTGAGTTATTGGTGAGGGCAAGTCCGAACAGGATGACGAGCGCTACGCTCTGGGTGACCAGCCCGACAGCCACTGCGCGCACCGGGATCAGTTCGATCGGCAGCATCACGTTGCGGATCAGGTGCACGTTCTGTTTGATGGACAATGCCCCGACGGTCATCGATTCCATGAACCCCATGTAGGGTATCAGGCCGCAGAACACGAACAGTGTGTAGTCCATTTCGCTGTACCCCGGGAACCGCATTTTGAAGATCACGAGGTAGACGAACAGGTAAATTGACAGCAGCAGGGCTGGGTAGAGAAATACCCACGCCAGTCCGAAAGCGGAGCCTGAATATCGTTTGGCGAGTTCGACGCGGGTCACCGACAGCAATATCCTGCGATGGCGCAGAATCATGCGTGCAGTGGCAATGGCGGACAGTTCGGATCGGGAGTTCGCCATAAGGCATCAGTGGATGGTTGAGGCGCCGGTTACCAGTTCGGCATGCGCGGCCTTGGCGGCCCGTAGTTCGAAGTTGGCTTCTGGTGCAATGGCGAAGCCCCATTGTGATCGGCCGGCATCGGGATTTCGATGCCTGAAATCGAGTGCGCGGCACGGCATGCGCACGCCGTAAGCAGGCGAATACCAAGCCTCGCTGAATTGTGTTTCGAGTCCGTCGAGGGATGCAAGAATGTAACGCTGGGCCATGGTTTCGATTTGGCAGAATCCCGCTTGCGGAATGCCGGCAGTTATACCCGGCGCAAGATGGAAATGCCAGCATAAATCATGGGTTCCGCTTGCATCGATCAGGTCGCTGATGATCAGCATGCGTAGTCCGTGCAACAGGCGGAATCGCCGTTCGTGTGCGACTTTGCCATTGGGCAGGCGCTCGTAACCAATATGCCTGCCGTGATAATCGACAGCAGTTTCGTCAGCATGAAAATGGCGGTGTTCGGCATGCGCAGTTTCAAACAGCCGGAACAACCAGTCCGGACGCAATTCATTCTGTTCTTCGCCGTCGATCGACAGCGTGTTGTGGTACCGGGTGCCGCGAAACAGATTACGGGCCTCGGGGTCGGAGGTGTAGACATAGCTGCCAGGGTCAACGATCAATGGGTTGCCATCAAGATGCAGCTCGAAACCGAGTTGATCGTTGTGTTTGTGGTTGCCGAATCCCTTGGTGCCAACCATGCCATTGCTGATCAGCAGATATTCCCCGTTGTGGCGCGATACGGCAATGCCCGCTTCGGGGAAAAGACCGGCATGGTCCGGCAATTCGTTGTCCGCAAACGAAACACCGGTGATATCGAAACCCCACCAGGCAGACTCCCAGGCGCCATCGGGGCCCGCGTGTTTCAGCCAAGCCGGTTCGCCGAGCGTCAGTGCGGCGGGACCGAACAGGTGGCGCGGGTCCTGGGGAATCCATGTGCCGTAGCGGGAGAAGATGTGCAGCCGGCCGTCGTCGGCGTCGCCGACCTGTGGCATCAGGCCGTCAGGCCGCAGTACTGCGGCCATGTAGCTGACCATGGTTTTCAGGCGCTGGCGATAGTCATCGGACAAGGGTTGTTGGCGGAAATCCGCAAGGCGCGCTGCGCCGAGGAACAGTTCAGTGACCAAGCGGTGATATGGAATCGATGATTCGTAATCTGCGCCGTCACTCAGCACCTGAACCTGTATCTCGTGCTCCAGTGCATCGCGACAGAAGGTGTTCCAGACGGCAGCTTCGGGTAGATCATGGAACACCCCCGAGAGGTAATACAGGCCGACCACGTTGCTCAGGAAGTGGTTGCTGGTGACCTCGTATTTGTTTTCGAGGTTGTCGTAGATGAAGGTGCCATGGTCAAACAGGTGACTGTAGGCAGCAGTCAGGGCGCTGTTGTCCACATCGGGGCATTTGCGGATTAGTGCCAGACCCAGCGCCCAGTTGAGTGCGCGCAAGGCCACATCCATGGTGCAGGTCCAGTTGATCCCGATTCCCACCGGGTTGGCCTCCATGAAGTCTTCCAGTTGCCGCAGCATTTCCAGTGCGTGGCGGCTATCGTTGGTGATCCGCCATGCTTGGCCCAGGACAGGCCAGTGCTGGCAGCGCGCGAGTTCCCAGGGAAGTTTGACGTCTGCATTGCCGGGGCGCATTTTGAGCAAGTCCCACTCGGTGTGCGGGATGCCTCTGGGAAAACGCAATCCCGAAACCGGGTCCTGATACCAGTCAATCGGGGTGTATCCCTTGTGTCCGGGGCGGTCAGGATCGATCGGGACATAGGGGCCGCTGCCAAGCAGGTTGAACCGGTGGTGCAGGATTTCAGTTGCTGCGGCAAGTGTGGCGACCACGGCTTGCGGCATGTGTGTGCGCAGCATGGTTATTGTTTCGTCCGATGGATCGCCATACAACCGGTTCGTGCTGCGCAGAGATGTAATCCAGTCTTTAGTCTCGGTAGCCTCAGTCTGAAGCTGCAGTGCCAGCGTGGTCGGGGGGAGCCTGGGAGGTAAATTTTGTCGCGGGCGCAAAGCGGCTTTCAGCCGCGAAAGTAGTAATCGCATCACGTCAGTTTGGCTTGCAGGCTTTGACGATCAGGTACCAGCCCATCAACCGGCCCAGCCATGTCAGAGGCAGCCAGCGCAGAACGCCTGGAACTTCTGCCCGTGTCATATGGCGTTGAAGAATATTTACATTATTGAATTCACGGAATAACTTTGAAAGTCTGGGTTTGGTATAAACCTTGACCAGGGGTTTGGCATTGTTCTCGGTAATTTCGACATGACGCGACATGATTTCGCCGATTGAACAAGTCGCCAGCAAATTCTGTTTCAGACCGAGGTCATAAACCAGGTTGCGCCAGTAATGCAGGGAGTTTTCCGCATACACCACGGCAATTACCTTGCCGCCCGGCTTGAGTACGCGAAAGACTTCGTCAATGACCATTTTGGTGTTCGGTGTGTGATGAATGACACCTACGCTATAGACCAGATCAAATGTGGCGTCTGCGAATGGCAGGTTTTCAGCATCGTGATGCACGAATTTACCGTCGAGGCTCCGCAACTTGAAGTTTTCCTGTGCCAGTGCAAGATGCCCGGCGGACAGGTCAATATCGGTTGTGTATGCGCCGTGGCGGGCGAACTGGCATAAATCCGTTCCCATGCCGCCGCCGATTTCAAGCACTTGTTCGCCGGCATGTTTGGCGAATTCCATGGTTTCCTTCAGCCATGGTCCGTATACGTCGTAGCGGTAGCGCTCAGCTTCAATAAACCACTCCAGGGTATGAGCAGGGACGTCCTTAACGTAATGGGATCCGCAAGGATTGCTATTCCATTGCTTCTGTATCTCATCCTTGTAAGGGTCGCTGGTCTCGATTTCGCGAAGGGGTGAGCACATTTCAGACTTGCAATACCGTTGGCTTGTCACTGGCTGAGTTTTGATTGTTATGCTCCCGGATAAAAGACCAGAGGCGCTCTACATGATTGGTCCAGGAGTATTCGGATTCAGCGGCATTGCGCGCGTTTTTTCCGAGGGTCTCCGAAATATCCGGATGTCGAACCAGGAACAGGGTGGCTGTAACGAACTCATCCAGCGCACCGGGTTTGCATAACACGGCCCTTTCGTCACGGATCCCGGATGCATCGCACGGCAGTGCATCAGCATGTAATGCCGGAGATAACACTTCCCCGATTTGCTCCAGATCGCTGGCGACAATGCCCCCGCCCATGGCCATGTACTCAAAAAGTTTGGTTGGGGATCCGAAAAAGCGGCTGTCAACCATGTGGCGACTATGGGGAGATACAAAAATATCGGCTGCTCCGAGCAATAGCGCTCCTTCTTCCTGGGGAACGCGGCCGGTGCAATGCACACGACCTTCCAGCCCGTGTTGCCGAACCTGGCTATCCACCAGGTGTTTGTAGTGGCCATCGCCGATCAGGAGGAATCGCGCTTCCGGAGCCTGTTGGCAGATAGCTGGAATGGCTTCGGCTAGCACATCAATGCCATGCCATCCGCCAAAGGTTCCGGTAAAAGCGATAACGCGATCTTCGTTGGTAAATCCCAGCTTCCGGCGCAGGGCATTTTTGTCTTTCGGGTTTGCAGGTTTATAGGTATCCAGATCCGCGCCATTGGGGTTCACGAGGATTTTTCGCGGGTCAATCCCGCGCTTCAATACATCGTCCCTGACGGCATCGGAGATTACTGATATCACGGTCGCTTGCCGGAATGCAGTAGCTTCTGCCAGCAGATAAATATCTTCGTGAGCATAACCGTTACCGGTGAACGACCGCATTATCGAAATTTCAGAGCCGTTGTACTCCACGATGTAAGGAATGCTGAATTCCTGGCTCAGCCTGGCCCCGGCATAGTTGCCCAGACAAAGGCGCTCGTAGATGTAGACCGGCCGTTCTTTTGCCATTAGCGGAGCCAGTTGTGAATGATAGTGATTGCCGCCCTGGAGAATGGTGAGCTCGTTGCCCTGCGATCCTGGTGGCGGTAGTACAGTCTGTTGTATGCCAAAGTTATCGAGCAAAGTGTAACGATGCGGCATGTGGCAAATCAGGCGTTCAGTGAGCGCGGCAAGTTCTTTGGCGACAAAGCAGGTGTGACCATAACTGCCGCCAGAGTTGATTTTTGCCCAGAAATCAGTGCGTAAATATGCGCCGGTGCCTTTGATGCGTGAATCGACCGCAGGCATGTGGTCAAGTCGCATGGGTACCGGTTGTGCATTTGCAAGCAATCGGCTCAGATCTTCGTTACAAGTTCTGGTGGTGCGACGCTCGAGATAACCCGGAATGAGCATATCTGCAGTAATCCTCCGCTCAGTGAGGACGCGGCGGGGGAAGGTGCGTGCCAGATAATAATAAGGGCGCAATCTGCTTTTTATCGGGGCGGGAATTTTTTCCCTTAAAAAATTTTTAAGCAGGCTTTTGTAGTGCGAAGGCAAATGCGTTAACTGAACCAATAGCCATAGGCGCCAATAGCTCGCCAGTTTTTCGTCGTCGATATGTTCGACGGCTTCTTCGCGGGGCCAATAAAAAAACGCCTGCCGTCCGAGCCGTAAAGACTGGCTGGCCAGCCGCAGGTGTGTGCGGTTGGGCCAGCCATAAATCATTTCCAGAACGATCCCCGCAGATTCCGACAGTGCGAGCTCAGCAGTGCTGATTTTTCGATAGTTCGCCGGTGCAAGTTTCAGGCGATGCCGCTCGGAGCAGGCGGCAAGCATAGGGTCATGGATTTCTCCCCATTCACTGCTGTTGGCTGGCGCATATAGGTAGTGATTGCTCATGATGCATCTTCTGCAGTTCTGCCCAGCAGCAAATCCTCGATGTGCAACGCGAGCGCCGATGTTTCAATCAGTTCCGGGAACGAAACAGGGCTGTCATGACCCTCGGTGAGCGCCTTTCCAAATTGCGACAATTCTTCAAAGTGACCTTTATCGACGTTATTGTCTTGCCAAAGAAGCTGTGTATCGCTGGCGCGCATCAGGCTACGGTAGTCGTCCAGCACATAGGCTTCGCCGTCGCAGAAAACTTCCAGCCGTTCTTTGGGCAGACCGGTTTTCGGGCCGAGCGCGGTGTAGACGAGGTTGCCGATGCTGCCGTCAGCGTAACGGATGGTGGCGCAGAAATTGTCATTGCGCAGGTACGGCAGGTCGCGCGGGTCGATGGCTTCGGCATTCACGGACACCGCCGGTGCACCGGAGAGGCTGCGGAACACATCGTACATGTGGCAGGCTTCGCCGATGTTGCGGCCACCGCCCTGTGTGCCTTGTATCCAGCTGTCGAGCGGAATGTAGCCGCCGTTGAGCCTGTAATTCATGATCAATGGCGAGCGTCGTGCCGCAAGGGCGGTGCGCAGGGCTTGCACTGCAGGGGAGAAGCGCCGATTAAAGCCAACCATCAGTAGCGGTTTCTCCGGCAAGGCCTCGTAGCAGGCAGTGATGCGATCCAGTTCGTCCCAGTTCAGTGCCAGGGGTTTTTCCACAAACACGTGTTTGCCGGCCTGCAGGCAACGCAGCACCTGATCGGCGTGTTCGTGGTGTCGCGTTGCGATGACGACGAGGTCGAACGCGGGATCTTTGAGGACGTCGTCGAGTTCAGTGGTCAGGACTTCTATCTGGTTCTGTCGTGCGAAATTACCCGCAGTAGTCGTATTGCGGCTGACAATGCCGCCAAGGAAGAACAGATCCTTGCGCTTGGCCATTTGCGGCACCAGCATCGCGGTGCCGAAAGCGCCGGCACCGACGAGGGCGTAACGGATTGCGCTGCCCGCCGGCTTGCGATGGCCGCGGACATGTATGCGGGTTGCGTCCGGGGCTTCGGGTAGCGGGCGGGTATCGTCGGGGTATTGCAGCAGTACGCCCATCGGCATCGTCGCTGCGTCGCTGCCTGCCAGCTCCCGGTATGCAGCGGGGGCTTCTGCGACGGGGATGATGCGTTCAATCAGGGCGGCGATGTCGATGCGACCTGCCGCGATCAGGTCCAGATAGGCCTGCATGTTGCGGTTCAGCGTCCAGCGCACGTGCGCAAAAGGATAATCCCGGCCTTCTTCTTCATATCCGCGGTCATAACGGCCGGGGCCGTATGACGTGCTCATCAGCAGGTCGATTTCCTTGCGGTAGAAAATGTCGCGTTTCACGTTGAGTCCGACATCGCCGACGATCACCACCCGGCCTTTTGCGCGCACCACTTCCATCGCGAGGTTGATGACAGCATCGGATTTTGCGGCAGCGGTGATCAGCACCCGGTCTGCGCCCCGGCCGCCGCTGAGGTCACGCACCAGGAGCTGGTATTCGCCGGTTGTGGATGCGCCGGCATGCATTCCCAGGGCCAGTGCCTTGGCGACGCGTTGCGGGTCGAGATCAAGCCCCAGTACTTTTACGCCGTTAGCGTGCAGCAGTTGTGCGGTGATTTGTCCGATCAGACCGAGGCCGATAACACACACGGTTTCACCGAGCAGAGGCGCGGCACGGCGCACGCCCTGCAATGCGATGGTACCAACGGTTGTGGTGGCGGCCAGTTTCAGGTCGCAGCCCTGGGGAACACGACATACGAGATTGCGCGGTACGCTGACGTAATCGGCGTGATTGGCTTTGCCGGCACCGGCGCAGGCTACCAGGTCTCCTGCAGCGAGATCGGTGATGCCCGCCCCTAAGGCAATAACTTCGCCGGCGAGGGAGTACCCGACGTTCCAGCCCTGGTCGTCGAGTTCGGATTGGAGCGGGAGTCCGGATTCGGCGGGTGTCGAGGTTGGTTGCTGCGGAATTGCCTGGGCGAGTGTGCGCCGCGCAATGCCGGCTAGGCGCTGCGCGGCCTTGCGCGGATTGCGGATGGCCTTGCCAAGATAAGTGGCGGCGACCTGTGGCAGTGAAGGGGCCGGCGCTTCATCGGTCGCCGGGCCGGGCCGCAGCGAGGCCAGTTCAGTCCCGTTGCTGATCAGGGAATAATGGGTGCGGACAAGTACTTCGCCGGCAGCGACAGCAGGCCGCGGCATGCGCGCAACAATGGCGCCCTGACTATTGAGCAGGATCTGGCGCATGACTGGCTTTGGGCGGGTTAGCGGGCATCGTTTCCTTGCAACAGTGTTTCTACTGTGAAACTGGTGCGGGTGGCGGCGATCTGGTCGGCGAGTGAAATCGGCCACTGGCCGGTCAGGATGCCGTCCGCGAGCGCCGCCAGTTCCTGTGTATGCCCTTTATCAGCCCCTGCGCTGGTCCAGTTCCGGTTTTGAGCGCCGGTCACAGTCAGCGATTTGTAATCGTCGAGTGCAAGCACCATGCCATCGACGAATACTTCCATGCGTTCTTTGGCGTAATCATTGTGACCGAGTGAGGAATAGGTGACCGTGCAGACGGACCCATCGGGGTAACCGAGCGTGGCGACAAAGTTGTCGTTACGCCGCCATTGCGCGGTAGCGGGCGCGACGGCTTGGGCCTGGATTTGCTGCGGGTGTCCACCAATCAGGAAATTGCAGACGTCGTAGATGTGGCAGGCTTCGCCGATGTTGCGGCCGCCACCCTGTTCGCCGTGCACCCAGTGTTCTGGCGGCAGAAATCCGGCATTGACGCGGTAATTCAGCATGGCCGGCCCTTGCCGTGCAGCCAGTACTTCGCGGGCCCGCACCAATGCGGGTGAAAAACGCCGGTTGAAACCGGTCATCAGCAGGGGTGCTTCGGGATGGGTGCGGAAAAATTCTTCGATGGCCTCAAGTTCATCCGCGTTCAGTGCCAGGGGTTTTTCGACAAACACATGTTTGCCGGCGACGAGGGCTTTGAGCGCGAGTGCTGCGTGCAGATGATGTCGTGTCGAAATGAATACGAGGTCGATGTCAGGATTGGCCAGCGCTTCGTCGGTGTCGGTGCTGGCAAATGCGGCGCCATAACGTTCGGCCAGCGCGCGTGCAGTGGCCCCGTTACGGCTGGCAATCGTGTGCAGTGCGTATGCAGAACCTGCCTGCATCAGGTTGGGCAGGTGCATGCCCTGGGCAAAAGAGCCGGCGCCGATCAGAGCGGTGCGGATGCGTCCGCTGTGTGCCCGGGTGGCGGGAACCGGAATGCGTCGCAGGCTGGCCGATGAACTTTCAGGATAACTCAATAAAAACAATAACTTACCGTCACCGCCAGTTTGTATGTCCCGATAGGCGTCGACTGCGGAATCGATGTCGCTGATTTGTGTGGGGATCAGATCCAGCCGTACTTTTCCGATGGCCAGCAGATCGAGATAGGCCTCCATATTGCGGTTCTCGGTCCAGCGAACGTAGGGCAGCGGGTAATCGCGGCCTTCGATTTCGTAGGTCGCGTCGTAGCGACCGGGGCCGTACGAAGTTGATATCAACAGATCAATTTCACGCGCGTAGAGTTCGCTGCGGTCGATATTAAGGCCAATATCACCCACGATGATGACGCGCCCCTTGCGGCGGCAGGCGCGGATGGCGTCATTGATGACGCGGCTGTCCGGCGTGGCGGCGGTAACGATCACGGCATCGACGCCGTAACCGTTGCTGAGGCGGAGGATTTCGGCGAGATAATTGTCGCTGCCGGGATTCGCGGCGTGATCCATGCCGGCCGCAAGACCGATTTGCGCACGCTGTTCAACCAGATCGGCGCCGATGACCTTGCAGCCGTTGCTTTTGAGCAGTTGCACCGTCAATTGGCCGAGAATGCCCAGGCCGACGACAAGCACGGTTTCGCCCAGCGCGGGCGTCGCTCTCCGCACGCCCTGCAATGCAATTGCGCCGAGTGCGACAGTGGCAGCGGCGGCCGAATCGACGGCAGCCGGCATTTTCACGGCGAGGTTGACCGGCACTTCGATGAACTCTGCGTGGTTCGCGATGCCCGAACCGGCACAGGCGACGCGATCACCTACACCAAACAGATGAACATCCGCACCGCATGCGACAACGGTGCCGGCGGCCGAATAGCCGAGCGGTACGCCCGAACCGGCGCTGCGGATGCGGTCAACCGTGGCAGCCAATCCTTTTTCGCGAAACAGCGCGATGGCACGCAGTACTTTTTCCGGCTGCCGGAGGGCGCGGCGATATAGAGGCTCGCTGGCGGCTTTGACGCCGGCGATCTCGGTGCCGACACTGATGCAGGAGTGTTCAACGCGTACGAGTATGGTGTTGGCGCTGAAGCCCGGCGCAGGCACGTCCACGACCTTGATGCCCTCAGCGCTGGTGAGTACCTGCTTCATCGCCAGAACCCGCGGGTGTCCACGATGGACTTGCCGGTGAGAATGCTGCGGTCAATGAGGCGGAACGCTTCGTGGTCCACGAGTAATACGATCACCGAAGCCTGTTCAATGGCGTCTTCCACTGAAACCAGGCGCACGTTCGGCAGCCCCTGCAGTTCTTCGGGCAGTTCATGCACATGCGGCTCAACCGCCACCACCTGCATGTCGGCCAAACCGGCTATGCGCCTCACGACTTCGACTGCCGGACTCTCCCGCAGATCGTCGATGTTGGGTTTGAATGCGAGGCCGAGGCAGGCGACAACGGATTTTTTTGCGCCATTTGCTGCGGCCCTGACTTTTTCCACCACAAATGCCGGTTTGCTGTCGTTCACCATGCGTGCTGCGTGAATGAGCCGAGCCTGTTCGGGCGCGGAGTCGACGATGAACCAGGGATCCACCGCAATGCAGTGCCCGCCGACGCCGGGCCCCGGTTGCAGGATGTTGACGCGGGGATGACGATTGGCGAGGGAGATCAGCTCCCAGACGTCAATGCCCAGCCGGTCGCAGATCAATGAAAGCTCGTTGGCAAACGCAATGTTGACGTCGCGGAAAGCGTTTTCAGTCAATTTCGCGAGCTCTGCAGTGCGCACATCGGTCGGGACGCATTTACCCTTGACGAATGTTTTGTACAAGGCGGTTGCGAGCGCGATGGATTTTGGAGTGGTTCCGCCGATGACGCGGTCGTTTTCAACCAGTTCGGTCAATACCTGTCCGGGGAGTACGCGCTCCGGGCAATGCGCGAGGTGGATGTCGGCATCATTTTGTCCGGGTTGCGGGAAACGCAGATCCGGGCGGAGTTCGGCAAGCCATACACCGAGTTGCTCAGTCGCGCCTACGGGCGATGTGGATTCAAGAATGACCAGATTGCCTTTCCGAAGCACCGGTGCCAGCGAATCTGCAGCAGATTGGATGTAAGAGAGGTCCGGTTTGTGTCCGTCCTTGAACGGCGTCGGAACGGCGACGATAAAGGCATCAGCCGGCTCCGGAGCCAGGGCCGCACGCAGATTGCCGGAGAGCACGGCGCTGCGTACCACGATGTCGAGGTCGGGTTCTTCAATATGTACATTGCCTGCGTTGACCGTTTCAACGATCCGTGGGTTTACATCGACGCCGATGACCTGCAGGCCGCGACTGGCAAATACCGCAGCCGTCGGCAGGCCTATATAGCCAAGCCCCACGATGCAAACTTTTTTCAGGGACTCAGGGGCGGATGAGTTCACCAACAATTCTCCTTGCAGCAAGGCCGTCACCGTATGGGTTATGCGCGCGTGCCATGTGTTGATATTGAGCGTTATTATCGAGCAGGCCCAGTGATTCGGCCACGATACGGTCGCTATCAGTGCCGACCAGCCGGACCG
Source organism: Burkholderiales bacterium (assembly GCA_019744975.1). Lineage (GTDB taxonomy): Bacteria > Pseudomonadota > Gammaproteobacteria > Burkholderiales > SG8-41. The sequence goes on along the minus strand of JAIETP010000006.1, from coordinate 59,332 downwards.
TACCCGCTTCCACGGCCTCCGGCCGTTCTGTGGTGTCACGCATGACGAGTACTGGCTTGCCCAGCGACGGGGCTTCTTCCTGGATGCCGCCTGAGTCGGTGATGATCAGGTAAGAACGGCTCATCAGGTACACAAACGGCAGATATTCGAGAGGGTCGAGCAGAAACACGTTGCTCAGTCCGCCCAATGTCCGATTGACTGGGGTGCTGACGTTGGGGTTGAGATGGACCGGATAAACAATCTGGACGTCATTACGTTCCGCGATGCGGCGGAGTGCGATGCAGATATTTTCGAAGCCGCGGCCGAAACTTTCGCGGCGGTGGCCGGTGACCAGAATCAATTTTTTTGCGGGGTCCAGAAAATCGAAGCGGCGAGACAGGCTTTCGGCCAGACCCGGATCTGCCTGGATTTTCTGAGTGGTTTCCAGCAACGCATCGACCACGGTGTTGCCGGTGACGTAAATGTTATCCGCCGGGACCGCTTCGCCGAGCAGGTTTTGTTTGGCCTGTTCGGTCGGGGCAAAGTGATATCGGGCAATACCACCGGTCAGGCGCCGGTTTATTTCTTCGGGCCATGGCGAGTAGATATTGTGTGTGCGTAAACCGGCTTCGACGTGCGCAACGTCTATTTGCTGGTAATACGCGGCAAGGCTTGCTGCGAATGTAGTGGTTGTGTCGCCGTGCACCAGCACCAGGTCAGGTTTGCATTCGGCGAGTACACCCTGCAAACCATTCAGCACGCCAACCGTGATCTGGGTGAGATCCTGGCGGTTTTTCATCAGATCCAGGTCAAAGTCGGGTTTGATCGAGAAAAGATCAAGAACCTGGTCAAGCATCGACCGGTGCTGTGCGGTGACACAAACATTGACGGTCAGCTTGACGCGGTCAACCGTTCGCAGGGCTTTGACGACGGGGGCCATTTTTATGGCTTCGGGCCTGGTGCCGAATACCACTAAAAATTTCCGGTGTTTGTGTGGATTTTCATTCATGTCGGGGCACGGCAAAAATGAAACAGAACAAATGAGAAAGCAGCCCCGTCATTTTTTTGCTGAATAACTTTGATTGTGGCGTGAATGATTGGCAATCATGCCAATTCCCAAACTTTCAGTTTTATCCGGTATTTACGGATAGTTTTTTGCTTCTGAAAGACGCGTGAATTCTAGCACAGAGGGCATTGATTTTTCACTGTTTTATGCAATGCGATCAGGGGTTTGACTGACCCTGTTCTGCAGTGCCTGCAGCGGCTTGATTAGTTGCCGCAAGGCGACAGAATTTCCCGCATGCATTGTGTCAGCGAGACAGGCCAGTCGGGAGTGAAAAGGCCGAGTGTGGTGTGCAGCCGGGTATTGTCGAGACAGGAATTGGCCGGTCTCGGCGTCGGCAGTGGATATTCGCTGGTCGAAATGGGAATGAGTGCTGGCATACGCAGATCCGGCTGAAGCGTTTTGGCTTCGTCAAGTATTGCTTTGGCGAAGCCAAACCATGTTACAGACCCTGCTGCAGTCAGGTGATACAGGCCACTGCGGTCGCGGTACTGGGCCTTCAATGCCGCGCATGTGGTTTCAGCGACAGTTCGTGCCCAAGTGGGCGCGCCAATTTGGTCGTCAACGATTTTCAGTTCATCCCGTTCCCGCGCAAGACGCAGAATGGTGTGAACAAAATTGCGACCATGCGCAGCATAGATCCAACTGGTGCGAAATATAAAGTGGGCCGCACCCGATGCGCGGATGGCGTTTTCACCGGCGACTTTGCTGTGGCCGTAGGCACTGAGGGGATTCGGCATGTCGGTTTCCAGATAAGGCGTTTTTTGGGAGCCGTCGAAAACATAGTCAGTGGAGTAGTGCACGACAAAAGCGTCTGTCCGCCGGGCCTCTTCCGCAATAAGCCCCGGGGCGGTGCCGTTGATTGCAAAGGCCTTGTCCGGTTCCTGCTCGGCGAGGTCGACCGCGGTATAAGCAGCGGCATTGACCACGATACCCGGCCGGACATCGCGCATGGTTTTGCGGATGGCGTCCGCCGAGGTGAGATCAAGCTCTTCTCGACCTAATGCGACAACGGTGCCGAGGGAAGGCAGCAGATGCTGCAATTCATGTCCGACTTGCCCGTTTTTCCCGGTCAGCAGAATGCGCATCAGTCGAATGTTTCTGCTTCAACCAGTAACTTGCCGGTTTTGTCTTTGGCGGCGAGGATGGGTTGTTCCGCAAGCGGCCATGCGATACCGACTATGGGGTCATTCCAGATGACGCAGCGTTCATGCTCCGGGACGTAGTAGTCCGTCGTTTTATATAAAAAATCTGCCGATTCGCTGAGTACCAGAAAGCCATGGGCAAAGCCTTCGGGAACCCACATCATTCGCTTGTTTTCAGCGGACAAGGTGGTGCCGGTCCATCGGCCGAAGGTGGGGGAGCTTTTGCGAACATCGACTGCCACATCGAATACCTCACCCGCAGAAACACGCACCAGTTTTCCTTGCGGCTGTTTGATCTGGTAATGCAGCCCGCGAAGTACATTCTTTGCTGAACGTGAATGGTTGTCCTGCACGAATGTCGGGTTGAGCCCCGTTAATGCAGCAAACGTTTTCGCGTTGAAGCTCTCGAAAAAAAATCCGCGCGCATCGCCGAACACTTTCGGTTCGATGATCAGCACATCCGGCAGTTCTGTTTTGACGATATTCATCAGAACACCTGGTCGGTCAGCAGCCGCAGCAGATACTGGCCATAAGCGGTTTTCTGCAGGGGGGCCGCGAGTTTTTTCAGATCACCGGCGGTGATGAAACCTTTGCGATAGGCGATTTCCTCCGGGCAAGCCACTTTCAGGCCCTGGCGCTTTTCCACGGTTTCGATGAACTGCGAGGCTTCGAGCAGCGAGTCGTGGGTGCCGGTGTCCAGCCAGGCCATGCCGCGGCCGAGTACGCAGACTTCGAGTTTTTTCTGCTGCAGGTAGAGCATGTTGAGGTCGGTGATTTCGAGTTCGCCGCGCGCCGACGGTTTCAGCGACCTCGCGAGTTTCACCACCGAGTTGTCGTAAAAATAGAGTCCGGTCACGGCATAACGTGACTTCGGTTTTTTGGGTTTTTCCACCAGATTCAGCGCCCGGCCCCTGGCATCAAATTCGACGACGCCATAGCGCTCCGGATCCTGCACCGCATAGGCGAATACCGTGGCGCCCGTGGTTTGCGCTGCCGCGGTCATCAACTGCGTCGCGAAGTCATGGCCGAAAAAGATGTTGTCGCCGAGGACGAGAGTCACCGGATCCTTGCCGATGAATTTCGCGCCCAGCGTGAAGGCCTGCGCCAGGCCGTCCGGTGAAGGCTGCACTTTGTAGGAAATGTTGATGCCCCATTGCTTGCCGTTGCCGAGCAGTTCCTTGAACCGCGGCGTGTCCTGCGGCGTGGAGATCAGCAGAATGTCGCGGATGCCGGCCAGCATCAGCGTCGATAAGGGGTAATACACCATCGGTTTGTCGTAGATGGGCAGTAGCTGCTTCGACACGACATGGGTCACCGGATAAAGCCGGGTGCCGGAGCCGCCGGCGAGGATGATGCCTTTTCTCATGATTTTTGTGACTAAGTGATTAGGTTATTAGGTGATTGGGTCACTTGCTTAGGCTGCGGTGAAGTCCGGACAGCAGGCTGGATACCTTGTCTGCCTGCTGAAATATCTCATGTTTTCGGTCCAAATATCCCAGGTCGGCTGAAATGAGAAGCTGTGTTTCCAGTTCACTCAGTGATCCTTTCGCGATACTGAGGAATTGCGCAAATTCTTTTTGCCCTGTGCGTGCAGCACCTTCCGCGAGATTGCTGGGGATGGATACGGCTGCACGCCGCATCTGGGAGGTCAGACCATACAACTCTTCCTTGGGGAAGCTCCGAGTGATTTGGTAAATGCCGCTGACCAGCACCATTGCTGATTTCCAAGCTTCGAGATTGTAATGCGGCCGGGTCATAAACCACCTCCCCTGGTGATTCGGTGATTAAGTGATTAGGTGATTAAACCGATTGGCATCCATCCCTTCAATCACTTAGTTACCTAATCACTTAATCACGCTCTTGATCACGCCCTAGATAGATAATTAAAACGATTGGTTCCGAGGTTTATTGCCACGGTAGCGAGCGCACAAAAGCTTCGATGCGATCTTCCCACACGGGCATGCGAATGCCAAAGGTCGCTTCAATTTTCTGGTTGCTGGTGACGGTGTACAAGGGCCGCGGCGCGGGATGGGGATATTGCGCGGTGGTGGTCGGGCGCAGCGCGGCCCAGCTTTTTCCGGCGCCGGGCATTGCTCGGGCACAGTCAATCAGTTTTTGCGCCCATTGCATGCGCGAGCAATGTGACTGCGCCGACAGGTGGTATATGCCTGAACTATCCCGCAACCTGCCGTGGTCCGCGATCAGCTGTACCGTGGCGGCGGCATAGTCCCGCGCCCAGGTCGGTGATCCGATCTGGTCATTGACGATTTCAAGTTCGGCTTTTTCACGTGCCAGTTTCAGCATCGCCAGCGCAAAGTTTGTGCGCCGCGCGCTGTAAACCCAGTTGGCGCGCAGGATCAGGTGGCGCCGGCATGCGGCCACGACCGCGCGTTCGCCCGCCAGTTTGCTGCGACCGTAGGCGTTGACCGGATTGGGCGTGTCGGCTTCGGTGTAAGGCTCACGCTTGGTACCGTCAAACACAAAAGTAGTCGAATAATGAATCAGCACTGCAGCGCATTGTTCAGCACATTCCGCAATGATCCCGGGCGCCGTGGCATTGAGCTGCATGGCGAGTTCAGTCTGGGATTCGGCGGCATCGACGATGGTGAAACCGGCGGCATTGACGATGACATCCGGCTTCGCGTTTTTAATCAGCGCGCGGATTGCATCTGCATCAGTCAGGTCAGCCTCGGCGTGGCCGGGCGCGATCAGGCGGCAGACCGGGCCGAGCGCTTGTTCCAGTTCAAAACCGACTTGCCCGGTTTTGCCTAGTAGGAGAATGGTGGTCAATGGTGGGGGGTAACTGGTAATTGGTGGTCAAGACTCTGATTTTCGGGCTCTGATTTCCAGGCACAACAGCGATGCCATTTCAGGGCATCTACTGAAAATTCGGTGATTGGGGAAGACATGCCGCTGGTTTTAATCACCCAATCACTGAATCGCGAATCTGCGCTTTTAATTCCTGTGGGAGTTTTGCAACATATTTTTCGTCCAGCGGATAGTGGGGCATATATTTTCTGACGGCTTGCAATAATGCCCGCCCCTGATTTTCGTCCTTGACGGCCTTGGCCCGGGGGCGGCCCGGTCGTTTACTCAGCCATAATTTATGCAAGGCGAAGTACCGCGGGTCAGGTGCAGCAATGGCGACGGGGCGTCCTTGAAAGTCGATCAGCACGGTTTGTACCGGTTTGCCCAGCACCAGCCACTCCTGCCCTTCCAGCCCCTGTGGCTTCCATGGTATCGCCGAAGCCAGTGCTTTTGCATATTCCGTGCTGGTGAGCAAATCAATCTTGTAGCCATTTTTATTCACCAAGGTCTTGGCGGACGCAGTGGAAACAATGAAGCTGGAGTCTTCCTGCTTCAGCGTCAGCAATAGTCTCCTTGGAAGATCCGCATCAGGTTTTGCCTGATCGATGAGCAATGTGAAGTCCAGATCGTCCGTGGCGTCCATGCCGGTTGAGAACGCGGCGGCCGCTTCGACCTCGTAAGCCTTCAGGGCATAAGTTCCGACGACGAGAAGGTTCAAGCCGAGGAAATCGCCGATATCGAAAGCGCGCAGGATGCGGCCAGCGGTAGTATCGACTGCCGGAAGTCGAAGGGCGCGCCACATCGGCGCCATTTCCACGAGGCGAGCTTCTATGCCCGCCCTTCGGGCATCAAGGTCTGCTCGGGTTTCTTTGAATTCCCTGAAAATGTTTTCGATCTCCGGGGTTTTGGCGCCCACGTATTTTGTCTGTTGCTTGCCGGTGGTCGAAACGTATTCGTAGAGATACTCGCGGCTGTTGATGACGCGCCAATACATGCCGCCGGGCATTTGGGCCAATCTGGACACGACCTCTTTCCAGGCGTCGTGAAGTTGCCCGGCGTTATTTAAGGCGCGTAATTGTTCGTCAGATAGTCTCATGATAATTATAACTTTACCGTAAAATAGTATTAAAAGACATTATTTACGGTAAATCGTTTATTATCAAATAGTTATTAACAAAATATATTTACCGCAGAAGGAGAGGTTATGTCGCTAACTACGATAAATCAATGAAAAACAATGAGTTATAAGCTGGTGGCTGGCAGGCTAGATTTGGAACGGGTTTCTGATAGTCAGCACATCGTCAATGACCTGGCCGTCCTGCAGGTCTTCGGTGTAGAGCGTTGAGCAACCCGCGTCGAGCGCGGCGGCAATGATGAGCGCATCATAGACCGCGAACCGGTAACGCTCGGCGATCTGCAAACCCCGTTTATGGGTTTCGACAGTGATCGGTAGAACCTTGCAGATGGTCATGATCGGGGCAAGCACTTCGCGCACCTCGGCCACGGTCATGCCGAGTTTGCGCAGCGCAACCGCAGCAAATTCGTTGAGGACCTGAACGCTGATGGTAGCGCCTGCGGCAAGGGTTTCTTCCACCCGATCGGCCTTGGTTGCATCGGCGGAAAGCAGGTACAGCAATACCGTGGTGTCAAAAAACCGCTCAGCCACGCGTTTGAGCTTCCAGCCGGTCGAAGCGGAAGTCCGCGGGCAGACGCCCCCGGTATTTCCTCAAACGCGCCAGCACCGCGCGCGCGCCCGGTTTCTTGGCGATCTCGAACGCACCGCGTCCGGCGATCTGGATTTCGATGTCATCGCCCTCCTTGAGACCAAGGGCCTCGATGACCGAAGCGGGCAGGCGCACCGCCAGACTGTTACCCCATTTGGAAACTTGCATGATCCCCCCCGAAACAATTGATATACAAAATATAATGTATATCTATCTGGCTCGGGGCACCATTGTATTCAACAATCACCGATTACTCAGTAGTCGATAAATAGGGCGACCATTGCGGCACTTTTTAGTGGTTTAAGTAGGGTGGGCAAAGCGCAGCGTGCCCACCATGTAACACTTGGCATGTCCGCGTGGGCACGCTGCGCTTTGCCCACCCTACGTGCTTGTTTGGGGCGCCACTGTATTCAACAATCACCGATTGATGTAGTTTGAGTCCATCCACTTTCGGTAATCGCCGTTCTGTATCGCTGCAATCCACGTCTGGTTGGCCAGGTACCACTCCACGGTCTTGCGCAGCCCGGCCTCGAAACGCTCCTGCGGCTCCCATCCGAGTTCCTGATGGATTTTCGTTGCGTTAATGGCATAGCGCCGGTCGTGGCCCGGTCGGTCCTTCACGTAAGTGATGAGTGATGAGTGATGAGTGATGAGTGAATTCGGGCATAACTCGTCGAGGATCGTGCACACCGCATGCACCACTTCGAGGTTGGTTTTTTCGCTGTTGCCGCCGATGTTGTAGGTCTCGCCGGGCCGGCCTTTGGCGAGTGCTGCGCGGATGCCGGCGCAGTGGTCGCCGACGTAGAGCCAGTCGCGGACGTTTTTGCCGTCGCCGTACACCGGCAGCGGTTTGCCGTTCAGCGCGTTGAGGATCATCAGCGGGATCAGTTTTTCCGGGAACTGCAGCGGGCCGTAGTTGTTCGAGCAGTTGGTGGTGATCACCGGCAGGCCGTAGGTGTGGTGGTAGGCGCGCACCAGGTGGTCGGACGCCGCTTTGGATGCGGCATAGGGGCTGTTCGGCGCGTAGGGCGTGGTTTCGCTGAACGCAGGATCAGTGCTGCTCAATGAACCATAAACTTCGTCGGTCGACACATGCAGAAAGCGAAAACGTGTTTTTGCCGGTTCGGCCAGTGTTCCCCAGTAGGCGCGCGCCTCTTCCAGCAGACTGAAGGTGCCGACGACATTGGTCTGCACGAATTCGCCCGGACCGAGGATCGAGCGGTCAACATGGCTTTCCGCGGCGAAATGCACAATCGCCTGCGGCTGGTGTTTTTGCAGCAGACCGGCGACCAGTTTGCGATCGCAGATGTCCCCCTGCGCAAAAACATAACGGCTGTCTCCCTTGAGCGATGCGAGGTTCGCCGGATTGCCGGCGTAGGTCAGTTTGTCGAGATTGACGACGGGCGAGCTTTCACTGGCCAGCCAGTCGAGGACGAAGTTGGCGCCGATGAAACCTGCACCGCCGGTTACCAGAATCACATCAGCCTCTCTTTACTGTGGTTTGCGCTGCAGCGTCGGGTGTACGACCCCGCGCGCGTGCAGCAGATCGATTACGGCGCTGGCGCAGTCTGCCGCGGGCATGGCGCCCATCACGGTTTTTCGAGCAGCATCAGGCTGCAATTTTGATGACTTTGGGACGGGGGGATTGCCGCGCACGCCACAGGTCATAGCCTGCCTGCATCTCTACCCACATTTCTGCGCTTGTTCCCAGCGCAGTTTCGAGTCGTAGCGCCATTCCTGCGCTGATGCCGGCGCGTCCGTTGAGCAGGGCCGATAACGCTTGCCGCGTTACGCCGAGACGTTTGGCGGCTTCCGTGACGCCCAGCGTTTCCGGTAAATACTCCCGGAGTACTTCGCCGGGGTGTGCGGGATTGTGCATACGAGACATTTTGCAAGTCCTTGTCAGTGATAATCGACGTAATCAACCAGTTCAGCGTCTTTGCCATCAAAGCGGAAGATCAGTCGCCAGTTGCCGTTGGTGGTGACCGAAAAAAATCCCTTCAAGTCGCCGCTTAATCCATGAAACCGCCAGCCGGGCGCGTTCATGTCGTCCGGCTTTTTCGCATTATCCAGCGCCGTCAGTATGATCCGCAGCTTTGCCGCATGATGTGCCTGAATGCCGACTTTGGCGCCGCTCAGGAAAAAGCCTTGACGCCTTTGTGACGAAAAGTCCTGATCATGGTCCATTGTAGCCCGTAAAGCGACACTTTACAATGCGGACTGGCTTGTACGATTTCTCCGAACGCTCATAAACCACGGAGAATTTCCTGCATCCTGAAAGTGCGCGGCAGACAGAGGTCTTTAGGGCCTGTTAACCATTATTTCATGAGTGCGACGGCGACGATTTGGCCTCAGGGCTAGGAGCGTCGAGCGCCGTTTGCCCGTTGGCAAACAAGCGAAGGCGCGACAACGCACTGGGGCCAAATCGTCCCGTCCCTCCGGGTTGCGGCCAAAATCGCCACTGGCTGCGTTGCCGCATTTGGCCAATGAGTTGCTCATATTCGCGATATGAGCCGCGGCAAGCGCCTTGCCACTGACGATTTTGGCCGCAACGCATCTCACGAAATAATGGTTAACAGGCCCTAGTCTGCTTCGCAGGTAGTATCCTGTTTTTCTGCGACGGGACGCTGCTTCGCTGCCCGGATTTCATTTTCTGCAGTAACAAACCTATAAAACCGAGAAATGCCGCGCATCCTGCTGATCAAAACCTCTTCGCTGGGCGATGTCGTGCACAACCTGCCGGTGGTCGCGGATATTGCTGCGGCACTGCCCGGTGCGACCATCGACTGGGTGGTGGAAGAGGCTTTTGCGGCGATTCCACAACTGCATCCGCAAGTCTCGCGCGTGCTGCCGGCGGCCGTGCGGCGCTGGCGGCGCGCGTTATGGAATCCTGCGGTATGGGCTGAGCTGCGCATATTTGTCGGCACACTGCGCGCGCAGCACTACGACGCGGTGATCGACACCCAGGGCCTGTTCAAAAGCGCATGGATTGCGCGTGCGGCGCGCGGTGTGCGGCACGGTCTGGATCGGCAGAGTTCGCGTGAACCGCTGGCCTGGTTTTATGACCACAGCCACCACGTGCCCTGGGGGCAACATGCCGTCGAGCGTAACCGCCGGTTGGCTGCCGAGGCTTTGGGTTACACACTGACTGTGCCGGCGCAGTACGGCATCGCGGCGGCAGCGCAAAGCTTCGATTGGCTGGATGCCGGTCGGTCGCATGCCGTGTTGCTGCACGCCACCAGCGCCGAGCGCAAATTATGGCCGGAGGCGCGCTGGGTCGAATTGGGCAAGGCGCTTGCCGCGCAGGGCATCAGCAGCGTGCTGCCCTGGGGCACAGCAGCAGAACGCGAACGCAGTGTGCGACTGGCGCAGCACATTCCGCAAGCCGTGGTGCCCGAACATCTTGCATTGTCCGCTCTGGCCGCCTTGCTGGCGCAGGCGCGCGTGGTCGTCGGCACCGATACCGGATTGACCCACCTCGCCGGCGCGCTGGGAGTGCCGACCGTCGGCATTTATTGCGCGACGGATCCTGCTGCGACTGGTTTGTATGCCTGCGCGCGGGGGGTGAACCTCGGCGGCGTCGGTGCGCCGCCGGCGGTGGGTGAGGTGGTGACGGCTGTTAAGAGCGTGATTAAGTGACTAGGTGATTAAGTGATTGAACTTTCTCCGACATTCTTTCATGGCCCAACACCTAATCACCTAATCACCTAATCACCTAATCACCAGAACCAATGCGCTTCCTCTACACCCTCCTGACCTACGCCGCACTGCCGCTGATCATGCTGCGCCTCATGTGGCGTGCGCGCCGCCAGCGCGAATATTTGCGGCATGTCGGCGAGCGTTTTGGTTTTTATGATGAGCCCGCCGCGGCCGGGCCGTGGTTGTGGGTGCATGCGGTGTCGGTCGGCGAAACGCGTGCCGCCGAGCCGCTGATCAGTGCCTTGCAGCGGCGTTATCCGCAGCATCGCATCCTGCTGACCCACATGACGCCGACCGGGCGTGAAACCGGCAATGCCCTGTTCGGCGACCGCGTCACCCGCTGTTATCTGCCCTACGATTATCCGGGTGCGGTGGCGCGGTTTCTCGACCGCTTCCGGCCGGCAATCGGCGTGCTGATGGAAACCGAAGTCTGGCCCAATCTGATTCACGCTGCGGTGAGTCGTGACATTCCACTGTACCTGGTCAACGCCCGCCTGTCGGAACGGTCGCTGCGTGGTTACCGGCGCACCGGTGCACTGGCGCGTGATGCGATGCGCGGGTTCCGCGCGATTGCCGCGCAGACCGAAGGTGATGCCGCGCGCCTGCAGGCACTGGGGGCGGAGCGGATCAGTGTCACCGGTAATCTGAAATTTGATTTCGATGTGCCGGCACTACAAGTTGAACAGGGCAAAACCCTGCGCCAGCCCATAGTCACACGGCCGGTATTGCTGGCGGCGAGTACGCGCGAGGGTGAAGAGACCTTGTTGCTGGATGCCGTGCAGCGCGCCGGCTTGCGCGATGCGCTGCTGATGATCGTGCCGCGGCATCCGCAGCGTTTTGACGAGGTGGCGGCGCTGATCACCGCGCGCGGCCTGCGCCTGCAGCGGCGCAGCAGCGGTGTTCCGGTTGCCGCCGATACCGCTGTGCTGCTGGGCGACAGCATGGGCGAGATGTTCATGTATTACGCGGCCTGCGATGTGGTGCTGATGGGCGGCAGCTTCCTGCCTTATGGCGCGCACAGCCTGATCGAACCCTGTGCGCTGGGCCGGCCGGTGATCATCGGGCCGTCAACGTACAACTTCGCGGAAGCCGCGGATGCGGCGGTCGCCGCGGGCGCCGCAGTGCGCGTGAATGATCTGGCGGAAGCGGTCGCGGTGGGGCTGCAACTGGCGGCGGATCCGGCGCGGCTGCAGCGCATGGGTGCGGCGGGTTTGGAATTTACTGCTGCGCATCGCGGGGCGACGCAACGGGTGCTGGCTTTGCTGGGCAGCTAAATACTTGTAAGTATTTGTTTTTATTGAATATTTTGTAACGGGCGGGCTATCTTTCGAGCCAGCCGTTGATGGTCTGCAGATCAACTTCCGTGAGTTGACCCGTGGCCGCCTTCAGTTGCAGCAGTGACTGGATATAGTTGTAGCGCGACTGCGCCAGATCGCGGCGTGCGCTGAACAGGAGTTGCTGCGCGTTCAACACATCCACCTGTGTGCGCACGCCCACTTCCTGGCCCAGTCGTGTGGAGTCCAGTGAACTCTGGTTGGAAACCAGCGCGGCTTCCAGTGCGCGTACCTGCGCGATGCCGTTGGTGACGCCGAGATAACCCTGACGCGCGGCGAGTTCAGCGCTGCGCCGCGCGTTTTCCAGATCCTGCTGTGCTTTCATTTCATTGGCGACGGCTTCGCGCACCCGTGAATTGACCGCACCGCCTTGATACAGGGGAATCGCCAGTTGCAGGCCGATGACTTTTGACGAGGTTTCGGTGCCGGATCCGCCCTGGATGCCGGAGCCGGTGGCCGATTCGCCGAGCGTGGCGAACGCATCCAGCGTCGGGTAATGCGCGCCACGGTTGCGTTGCACGTCCTGTGATGCAAAGTTGAGGTTTTGCTGCGCGATGAGCACCTGCAGTCCGACGGTGCGTGCCAGTTCCACCCATTTTTCCATCGATTGCGGTTCCGGCGGCCGCGGCTCGAAACTTTTACCGAGGTTTGCGATGTCCGGCGCGGCGCGGCCGATCAGTTGTTCGAGTGTGCGGTTTTTGACTTCGAGGTCGTTGCGTGCGGCGATTTCCTGCGCGGTGACCAGGTCGAAGCGGGCCTGCGCGTCATGGGTGTCGGTGATGGTGGCATTGCCGACTTCGAAATTGCGCCTGGCCTGTTCCAGTTGCTGGCCGATGGCGGTTTTCTGCGCCTGCGCCAGCGTCACATTGTTGCGGGCGAGCAGCACATCGAAATAGGCCTGTGCCACACGCAGGATCAGGTTTTGCTCCGCGGTGGCGAGTTGAACGTCGGCCAGCGCGACCTGGGTTTTGCCCTGGTCGTAGGCCACCAGATTCTGTCTGCGGTATATCGGCTGGGTGATCGAAACCGAAGCCGAGTTGGAGTTGTATTGCGACTGACTGCCGGCCAGCGCCGGATTGCGGAAACGCAAGTCACGGTCGTTGTATTGGGTCGATGCCGTGATATCCGCCTGGGGCAGCAGCCCGGCGCGTCCCTGCGGCAATTTTTCCTGGGCGGCGGTCCAGCTGGACCGGGCGGAGGCATACACCGGGTCTGAATCGCGCGCAGCGCGATAAATGTTCAGCAGGTCCGCTGCGCTTGCGGACTGGCTGGCCAGCAACAGGCAGGCAATAAAACCACCAAAAAGGACGCGGCGCATGGCGATTCGACGCCTTAAAAGACGAAACGTTGCAGTTGCAGCGCGTTTTTTAATGGGGCCGTGCAGGTTTCGAACAGCGTGACGGCGTTACAGGCGCCGCCCTCGGCGCGGGTGATCAGCCTTGCCTGCATCGCCGGTGCGGTGCCGACCACGGCCAGCAGGCGGCCGCCGGGATTCAGGTTTTGCTGGAAACTTTCGGGCAGCACCGGCACCGAACCAGTCAGCACGATGACATCGTACGGCCCGTGTTTGTCCCAGCCGCGCGCGGCGTCGCCGGTTTCCAGCGTGACGTTGTTGATGCCGTGCGCAGCAAGTCGTACGGCTGCGGCGCGGGTGAACTCGGGCACGATATCCACGCTGTAGACATGGCGGCCGAGGCTGGCCAGCAGGGCCGTCATGTAACCACTGCCGGTGCCGACCTCGAGTATCGAGTCGCCGCGCTGGATGCCGAGTTCCTGCAGCATGCGCGCTTCAAGCTTGGGCGAGAGCATGGTTTCACCATGTCCCAGCGGGATTTCCATGTCGACAAAAGCCAGCGCGCGGTGTTGTTCGGGCACGAAGTCTTCGCGATGCAGGCGCATCAGCAGGTCGAGCACCGCCGGATCCAGTACATCCCAGGGCCGGATCTGCTGTTCGACCATGTTGAAGCGGGCGTGTTCGATATCCATACGGGGCGCTGAATTGGCGGAAGAGTTCATGGCCGATAACTGCTTGTTGAAAAAGGGGATTTCGAGTCTTGAGCGTTGTTTGAAAAACGCCGCTGCTTGCTTGCAATTATCCCATATTTCCATTAGCGTAAACATCACACGTAGGGGTCCTTGCGGCGCTGTTTTGTTCTGGTTCTTCGTTATACCGCCGCAGGGTGAGACAAACCCTCATAACCTGATACGGGTAATGCCGTCGTAGGGAAGCGTGGCGAAGAGTGCTCTCTGGTTTTTCCTCTACCCCTCGCCGCTCCTCCCCGCCGGTCCTGCACACACGGAGCGAACCATGAATGCCAATCCCAAGTTTCTGAACGCCACGGCACAGGTTGATGCCGGCGCAGTCAAACCCCTGCCCAATTCGCGCAAGGTCTACATCGAAGGTGCGCAAGCCGGCGTGCGTGTGCCGATGCGCGAAATCACCCAGTCGGATACCCCCGCGTCGATGGGCGCGGAAAAAAATCCGGCCATTCTTGTTTACGACACCTCGGGCCCGTACACCGACCCGGCCGTACAGATCGATATCCGTTCCGGCCTCGCGCCGCTGCGCCAGTCGTGGATCGAGGCGCGCGGTGACACCGAAGCGCTGACCGGGCCGACTTCGCGTTATGGTCGTGAGCGGCTGGAAGATCCGAAACTCGCCAGCCTGCGTTTCAATCTCGGCCGCCAGCCGCGCCGCGCCAAAGCGGGCTTTAACGTGTCGCAGATGCATTACGCGCGCAAAGGCCTGATCACGCCGGAAATGGAATACATCGCGATCCGCGAGAATCAGCGCCGCGAAGGCCTCAGCGAACTGATCACACGCCAGCATCCCGGCGAACATTTCGGCGCATCGATCCCTAAAATCATCACCCCCGAGTTCGTGCGCGACGAAGTGGCCCGCGGCCGCGCCATCATTCCCGTCAACATTAACCATCCGGAAATCGAGCCGATGATCATCGGCCGCAACTTCCTGGTGAAAATCAACGCCAACATCGGCAACTCGGCGATTTCCTCCGGCATCCAGGAAGAAGTCGAAAAAATGACTTGGTCGATCCGCTGGGGTGGTGACACGGTGATGGACCTGTCCACCGGCCAGCACATCCACGAAACCCGCGAGTGGATCATCCGCAATTCGCCGGTGCCCATCGGCACCGTGCCGATATACCAGGCGCTGGAAAAAGTCGACGGCAAGGCCGAGGAGCTGACCTGGGAAATTTACCGCGACACGCTGGTCGAACAATGCGAGCAGGGCGTGGATTACTTCACGGTCCATGCCGGTGTGCGCCTGCCGTACATCCCCATGACCGCGAAACGCATGACCGGCATCGTCTCGCGCGGCGGTTCGATCATGGCCAAATGGTGCCTGGCGCACCACAAGGAGAGTTTCCTCTACACCCACTTCGAAGACATCTGCGAACTGCTGAAGCAGTACGATGCCTCATTCTCGCTGGGCGACGGATTGCGCCCGGGCTCGATTTACGATGCCAACGACGAGGCGCAGCTGGCTGAACTGAAGACGCTCGGGGAACTGACCAAAGTGGCCTGGAAACACGATGTGCAGGTGATGATCGAGGGTCCGGGGCACGTGCCGATGCACATGATCAAGGAGAACATGGAGCTGCAGCTCAAATATTGCGACGAGGCGCCGTTCTACACGCTGGGGCCGCTGACCACCGACATCGCGCCGGGTTACGACCACATCACCTCGGCCATCGGCGCCGCGATGATCGGCTGGTACGGTACGGCGATGCTGTGTTACGTGACGCCGAAGGAGCATCTGGGGCTGCCCGACAAGGAAGACGTCAAGGACGGCATCATGGCCTACAAGATTGCGGCGCATGCCGCCGATCTTGGCAAAGGGCACCCGGGCGCGCAGATCCGCGACAATGCGCTGTCGAAGGCGCGTTTCGAATTCCGCTGGGACGACCAGTTCAACCTCGGTCTCGATCCGGACAAGGCGCGCGAGTTCCACGACGAAACACTGCCGCAGCACGGCGCGAAACTCGCGCATTTCTGCTCCATGTGCGGGCCGCATTTCTGCTCGATGAAAATCACCCAGGACGTGCGCGAATATGCCGCGGCGCAGGGTGTTGCAGAGAAGGATGCCTTGCAAAAAGGCATGCAGGACAAGGCGCAGGAGTTTGTCGAGCAGGGCGCGGAGATTTACCGCAAGGCCTGAGGCTCTTGCGGCGGTACACCGCTGAACCCCGCCGGCGTTAACCAGTTGACCGGGGGCGGCCAAAATGGAGGTGAACATGCTGCTGCAAAGAACATTGTTGATGGTGATGTTGAGCACGATCTTGTCGGCAGCGGCGCAGGCCACCGAGCCCGTGCCGCCGGCGCGTACGGCGATGCCGCCCGAGCTGCGCCTGTTGCTGGGTGGACTGGTGAGCGAACACGATGTCAGCCTGTTGTTCGCCCATCTGCGGGCGACGATGGCTGCCGCCGCGGAGGGCCGGCAGCCGCCGCCGTTCCCGGAAGCGCTGGGCAAACGGCTGGAAGCGGCAGGCAGTGAATTGCAGCTGCGCGGCTTGCTCGCCGGCATGGTATTGACACAGTTTGTCGAACGCGCGGTGCGCGATGCCGTGCGTGAGCTGGCGCCACCCCAGGCGGGGCGCGACGGTTACTGATTTCCCGGTTTGCTGCGGGTTCTACCGCGGATCGGCACCTTCCTGCTGAACTCGCTTCTCTCTTGGTATTTCTGTTTTTTCCCGGGTAAACCTTGAACAAGAAAAAAATCACGCTGATGGCAGGAGTGGCGGTGGCGCTGGTCATCGCCGGTACCGCGTATTGGTACTTTGGCGGCACACCGGCGCAGGCGGCATTCCGCACGGCCATTATCGAGCGCGGCAATCTGGTGGCTGCGGTCTCGGCGACCGGCACCTTGAATCCAGTGGTGTCGGTGCAGGTGGGTTCGCAGGTCTCCGGACAGATCAAGGAAATTTTCGTTGATTACAATTCGGTGGTGAAGCAGGGTGATGTCATCGCCCGCATTGATCCCGAATCATTCGCGCTGCGCGTCAACCAGGCGATGTCGGATCTGGAGGCCAGCCGCGCCACGGCGCTGACGCAGCGTGCGAACGTTGCCGCGTTGCAGGCTGAAGTCTCGCGCGCCCAGGTGGCGCTTGCCGAAACCGAGCGCGACCTGAAACGCAACCAGATGCTGGTCGAAAAGGGTTTCGTCTCGCAGGCGGCACTGGAAAAAACCCAGTCGGCGGTCGCCATCGCCGCCGAACAGGTGAAAACCGCGCAGGCACAGCGCGCGGTCGGTGAAGCGCAAATCCGCAATGGCGAGGCGCTGGTCAAACAGCGCGAATCGCAACTGGCGCAGGCCCGGGTCGATCTCGAACGCACCACCATCCGCGCGCCGGTGGATGGCATCGTCATCTCGCGCAGTGTTGATGCCGGACAGACCGTTGCCGCCAGCCTGCAGGCGCCGGTGCTGTTCCAGATCGCGCGCAACCTGACCGACATGCAGGTTGAGGCGTCCATCGACGAGTCGGAAATCGGCCGCGTCGCCATCGGTCAGGACGCGACGTTTACCGTTGATTCCTTTCCGGGCCGTACCTTCCGCGGCAAAATCACCCAGGTGCGCAAAGCCGCGCTGGTGGTGCAGAACGTGGTGACGTATGTGGCGATCATTTCCGCGGCCAATCCCGACCTGACGCTGCTGCCGGGGATGACGACCAATGTGCGCATCACCGTCGCTAACCGCGACCAGGTGCTGCGGGTGCCCAATGCGGCTTTGCGTTACCGTCCGCCGGGCGTGGCGGCGCCGGCGAAGGGACAGAAACCCGCAGCACAACCGGGTGCCGCTGGCGAGGGTGCAGCAGCACCAGGTGCCGGCGGGCAGGCGCAGGCCACGCGCGAACGATTGACCAGGGAGCTGGGGCTCAGCGTCGAACAGCAGGCCAAACTCGAGGCCATCCAGAAATCGACCGCGGAAAAAATTGCGGCGCTCGGTGCCGATGATCCGGCGCAGCGCAAAAAAGAGGCCGGCCGGCTGCGCGCGCAATCGCGTACCGAGATTGCCGCGATTCTTAACGATGAACAGCGCAAGCGTTATGAGGAACTGGCTTCCGAGCAGCGTGGTGTGGCGACCACGCGTGGCACGGTATGGGTGGCTGATGGCACACGTGCGCCAAAGGCGGTCAATGTGCGGCTGGGCATCAGCGACGGCACGTTCACCGAACTGCTCGGTGGGGAATTGAAGGAAGGTGACGCGGTGATCGTCGGCGGCGGGGGTGCGGTACGCGCTGAAACCAAGGGCGCCGCGCCGCGCTTCGGCTTTTAAATAAATATCAATAAAACAATGATTTACAACAATACCCCGGCGCCGGCAGGCTGACAGCATCATGTCCACACCGCTGATTACCACGCACGATCTGGCCAAGTCGTATGCGCTCGGCGGTTTTACCGTGCAGGCGCTGCGCGGCGTGTCGGTGGAGATCAATGCCGGCGAATTCGTCGCAGTGATGGGCCCGTCGGGGTCGGGCAAATCGACATTCATGAACCTGCTGGGCTGCCTGGATACGCCTTCGAGCGGTGAGTACCTGCTTGCCGGTGATCGTGTTTCAGGTCTCGACAGTGACGCGCTGGCGTCGATCCGCAACCGGCGCATCGGTTTTGTGTTCCAGAGCTTCAACCTGCTGCCGCGCACGTCGGCGCTGGAGAACATCGCATTGCCCTTGCTCTATTGCGGCGTTGCCGGCGAAGAGCGCAACCGTCGCGCGACGGCGCGGCTGGCCGAGGTGGGACTTGCCGACCGCGGCCATCACCATCCGGCGCAGTTGTCGGGCGGCCAGCAGCAGCGCGTGGCGATTGCGCGCGCGCTGGTCAACGATCCGGTGCTGATCCTGGCCGATGAGCCGACCGGCGCGCTGGATACGCAGACCAGTTGCGAGGTGATGGCGCTACTGCAACAATTGAACGCGCAGGGCATGACCGTGGTGCTGGTGACGCACGAGCATGACATTGCCGGGTTCGCGAAACGCGTGATCACCTTCCGCGACGGCCGCGTCGTCGAGGATCACGTGGTTGAACAGCCGAAAGACGCCGCGGCGCTGGCCTTGCAGTTGCGCGCAGAGCAGATCGGCGACGAGGTGCGATCGGACGGGGTGCGGGCATGAACGTGCTGGCGAGTATCCGCATTGCGCTGCGGGCGCTGCGTATCAACAAGCTGCGCAGCGCGCTGACCATGCTCGGCATCATCATCGGCGTCGCCGCGGTGATTACCATGATCGCCGTCGGTTCCGGCGCGCAGTCGCGCATCGAGGAACAGATCAAGGGCCTCGGCACCAACCTGATCATCCTGATGCCCGGCTCCAGTACCAGCGGTGGTGTGCGCATGGGCGCCGGCTCGCGCAATACGCTGACCGAGGAGGACGGTTATGCGATCCAGCGCGACGTGCCGGCCGTGCAGGCGTCCGCGCCGACGCTGCGCGGCACCGGCCAGGTGGTCGGTGGGTCCGGCAACTGGTCGACCGTGTTCTACGGCGTGACCCCGGAGTATTTCGAGGCGCGCAACTGGGTGATCGCGCAGGGCAAGGGTTTTGATGCAGCCGATATCGCAGGATCCACCAAGGTTGCGCTGCTGGGCGATACCGTCGCGCGCAATCTGTTCGGTGACACTGATCCTGTCGGGCAGGTCATCCGCATCCGCAAGGTGCCGTTCACCGTGATCGGCACGCTGGATAAAAAAGGCCAAAGCCTGATGGGTCAGGACCAGGACGATGTGATCCTGATGCCGATCTCGACTGCGCGCAACCGTGTGCTGGGCCAGGGCGCCGGCCGGCAGCGTACCGTGGGTTCGGTGTCGATCAAGATCCGCGACGACGAGGACATGAAAGAGGCCGAGGCGCAGATCCGCGAACTGATGCGCCAGCGCCATCGCATCCAGCAGGATCGCGAAGACGACTTCACGCTGCGCAACCTGTCGGAAGTGCTGGCCACCCGCGAGGAATCCAGCCGCATCATGGGATTGCTGCTGGCGGCCGTCGCCTCGGTGTCGCTGCTGGTCGGCGGCATCGGCATCATGAACATCATGCTGGTGTCGGTGACCGAACGCACACGCGAGATCGGCCTGCGCATGGCGGTGGGTGCTCGCGGGCGCGACATCCTGACCCAGTTCCTGGTGGAGGCGATCACCCTTGCGCTGATCGGCGGGCTGCTCGGCATCGCGCTGGGTGTCGGCGGATCATTGGCGATCGGCCGGTTTGTCGGCTGGCCGGTTCAATTGGGCATCGAGCCGGTGGTATTGGCCGTGGGGTTCGCCGCGGCGATCGGGATTTTTTTCGGTTTTTATCCGGCGCGCAAGGCGTCACGGCTGTTGCCGATTGAAGCGCTTAGATATGAGTGACTTGAATGCTGGTGATTAAGTAATTAGGTGATTAAACCCGGGCATCTTCACCGCAATTACTTAATTACTTAATCACCCAATTACTAAATATCACAATCACTACAGTAGAATCCAGTGATGGATCCCGCACTCGCCCTCAAAGCCCTGATCATGGGCATCGTCGAAGGTCTCACCGAATTCCTGCCGATATCGAGCACCGGACATCTGATCATCGCCGGCAGCCTGCTCGGCTTCAACGATGAAAAAGGCAAGGTATTCGAACTGGTGATCCAGACCGGCGCGATGCTGGCTGTGTGCTGGGAATTCCGCGCGCGTTTCCTCGGCGTGTTGCGCGGCCTGACGGTGGATACAACTGCGCAGGGTTTTGTGTTGAACCTGATCGCAGCGTTCATGCCGGCGGCGATACTCGGCCTGGCGCTGGGATCCGTCATCAAGGCCCAGTTGTTTCACGCAGTGCCGGTGGCGATCGCGCTGATCGTCGGCGGCTTCGTGATCCTGTGGGTGGAGCGGCGCGAACGCCCGGTGCGTATCGATGACGTCGACCGCATGACCTGGCGCGATGCGCTGAAGGTCGGGCTTGCCCAGGCTACCGCGCTGATTCCCGGGGTGTCCCGCTCCGGCGCCACCATCATTGGCGGCATGCTGTTCGGCCTGTCGCGCCGGGCGGCGACGGAGTTTTCGTTTTTCCTCGCGGTGCCGACGCTGATCGCCGCCGGGGCTTACGACCTCTTCAAAAACCGCGCGCTGTTGTCGGCCGATGACCTCGGACTGTTCGGCATCGGAACCGTGACCGCATTTTTTTCCGCGTTCATCTGCATCCGCTGGCTGATGCGCTACGTGGCCACTCACGACTTCCGCGTGTTTGCCTGGTACCGCATCGTTTTCGGATTGTTCATCCTCGCCAGCGCTTATACCGGTGTTATCAACTGGTAATACCCGGCTCCCCGCTGCAGGGGGAAATGGTGCTGAAAGAAAGGGCGTGGAACTTCCTTTGCGGTCCGCAGTCGGACTGAACAGGGAGGAAACATGGCCGAAACGACAACACTGTCCGATCCGAAGGCGCGTCTTCACATCCGCAACGCCTCAGTTGCCGACGTGCCTGCAATCTGCGCGCTGAGTGCGCGTGTCTATGCTGAAGCCGGAATGAAGGGATATTCCACCGGTGCGATTACCGGTCAGATCAACATTTTTCCCGAAGGCCAGTTTGTCATCACTGTCGACGAGAAGATCGTCGGTTATTGCGCGACGTTCATCACGAGGGGGGAAATCGCGCTGAAACCGCATTCCTGGGTCGAGATCACCGGCAACGGCTACGCGTCACGCCATGATCCGGAGGGGGACTGGCTGTACGGCATGGAGGTTTTTGTTGATCCCGGCCATCGCGGTTATCACCTGGGCCAGCGTTTGTACAACCAGCGCAAGAAGCTTTGCGAAGAACTCAAGCTCGAAGGCATCGTGTTCATCGGCCGTCTGCCGACGCTGTCGCGCCGGATCAAGCGTTTTGGTTCGGCGGAAAAATACGTCGAAGAAGTGAGGCAGAAACGGCAGCGCGATCCGGTGCTCTCGTTCCAGCTGAGAAACCGTTTCGAGATTATCGGCGTGATCCCGGACTACATCACTGGTGACCAGCAGTCGCTGGGGTATGGTGTGCACCTGGTGTGGCACAACCCCAAGGTGCTCCGGCGCACGGGCAGGGACAAGGTGCGAGTTTATTCCGGCGGCCGGCTCGCCGACACTGTGAGGGTCGGCACCGTTCAATACATGCTGCGCCGCGTGCATTCCTTCGAGGAGTTCATCAAGTTCGTCGAATATTTTGTCGATGTGGTGGCGACCTACAACGGTGATTTTGTGGTGTTTCCGGAGCTGTTCACACTGCAGCTGCTGTCGATTGAAAACCGCGAAATGCCGCCGGCGGAGGCCATTGCCGCGCTGACCGAGTACACGCCGCGATTTCGCAAGGCGATGCGTGACATGGCACTCCGCCACAACATCAACATCATCGGCGGATCACATCCGACGCGGGTGCCTGGCGGACAGGTCGAAAATATTTCCTATGTTTTTCTGCGCGATGGCAGCATTCATGAGCAGCCGAAAATCCACCCGACACCGAACGAAGTTGCCTGGTGGAACATCGAAGGCGGCAATGTGGTGAAGGCGATCGAGACGGATTGCGGCCCGATCGGCGTCCTTGTGTGTTATGACGCGGAGTTCCCGGAACTGGTCAGGCACCTGACGGACCAGGGCGTCCATATCCTGTTCGTGCCTTTTTGCACCGACGAACGCCAGAGTTACCTGCGGGTGCGTTATTGCTGCCATGCCCGCGCGGTGGAAAACCAGATTTACGTCGTGATGTCAGGCAATGTCGGCAACCTGCCGAACGTGACCAACATGGATATCCAGTACGCGCAGAGCTGTGTGCTGACGCCCTGCGATTTTCCGTTTGCACGTGACGGTATCGCTGCCGACACCACGCCGAACGTTGAAACGGTGGCCATTGCGGACCTGCGCCCTGATACCCTGGTTACCGCTCGCAACAATGGTACGGTGCGCAACCTGCGTGACCGTCGCCACGATCTCTATGGCGTGGTCTGGCGCGGCAAGTAGTCCGGCAGATTGTTTCAGCCCTGCACCCAGGGCAGCCCGGCGGCGCGCCAGCCGCCGACGGTATTGCGGTGTCCCTGCGGGTCCCGGTCGCCCTCGAATCCCTCGAGTACGTTGTAGGCCTCGCTGTAACCGGCCTGTGTCGCCAGCATCGCTGCGTTGTGCGAGCGGCCGCCGCTGCGGCAGATGAACAGCACAGGCGCTTGCGCATCGACTTTTTGCTGCAGTTCCTGCACGAACGCCGGGTTGGGGCGGTTGCCGGGGTAGGACAGCATTTCGATTTCGACCGCACCCGGGATGCGCCCGACCCAGTCCCACTCGGCGCGGGTGCGCACATCCACCAGCTGCGCGCCGGGGGTGGATTTCCACAGTCGGTAAGCTTCCTGCGGCAATAACGCGCCGCTGTAAGGCAGGCCCATTTGTCGGGCGCGATCGCGTGCTGCGGCGAGAATCGGGTCGGTAGTGTTGGTTTCACTCATGGTTTTGGCCGATCAGGATGCTGGGCAGGGCATTCTAACCGGTGCCTAAGTGAGTACCTAAGTGGGTGCATTAAGTCGAGGCATGCCCTATAATGGGGCGCAACTGGGATGCGCGCACACTATTGGTGCATCCCATGTGTGCTTCTGGATAAAATTTCATTCTAATTCATATGGATAGCGATGCACCGCCTTGGTACACATCCTGCTGAATAGGGTCGCCGAAACAAAATTAAATCCTGAATTTAAAACCCGAACCCCCCCTTAATCATTAGCAATCGTTAGGAGAGTTAGATGGGAAGCGCAACCGATGTCATGAAGATGCTCAAGGACAACGAAGTCAAATTCGTTGACCTGCGGTTTACCGACACCCGCGGCAAGGAACAGCATGTGTCCGTGCCGACCAAAATGTTCGGCGAAGACAAGTTCACCGACGGCCATGCCTTTGACGGCTCGTCGATCGCCGGCTGGAAGGGCATTGAAGCCTCGGACATGCTGCTGATGCCGGATCCAGGCAGCGTGCGCATGGACCCGTTTACCGACGAAGCGACGATGATCCTGACCTGCGACGTGGTTGAACCGTCGGACGGCAAGGGTTATGACCGCGATCCGCGCTCTATCGCCAAACGCGGCGAGGCTTATCTTAAATCTTCCGGTATCGGCGACACCGCCTACTTCGGTCCCGAACCCGAATTCTTCATTTTTGATTCGGTGACCTGGAACATCGACATGTCGGGTTCCATGGTCAAGGTGAAAAGTTCCGAAGCGTCGTGGTCTTCCGGTGAAGACATGGAAGGCGGCAACATGGGTCATCGCCCCGCGATCAAGGGCGGCTATTTCCCGGTGCCGCCGGTGGATTCGCTGCAGGACATCCGCTCCGCGATGTGCCTGGCACTCGAAGAGCAGGGTGTGCCGGTTGAAGTTCATCACCATGAAGTGGCGGGGCCCGGTCAGTGCGAGATCGGCACTCTGTTCACCAGCCTGGTCAAACGTGCCGACTGGAACCAGATCCTCAAGTACACCGTGCACAATGTTGCGCACTCCTACGGCAAGACGGCGACCTTCATGCCGAAGCCGATCGTTGGCGACAACGGTTCCGGCATGCATGTGCACCAGTCAGTATGGAAGGGCGGCCAGAACCTGTTCAGCGGCAACGGTTATGCCGGGCTGTCCGAACTCGCGCTGTTCTACATCGGCGGCATCATCAAACATGCCCGCGCGCTGAACGCGATCACCAATCCGGGCACCAATTCCTACAAACGCCTGGTGCCGGGCTTTGAGGCGCCGATCAACCTCGCTTATTCCGCGAAAAACCGTTCGGCATCGATCCGCATTCCGTACGTCGCCAGCCCGAAGGCGCGCCGCATCGAAGTGCGTTTCCCGGATCCGACGGCAAATCCGTATCTGGCGTTTACTGCAATGTTGATGGCGGGCCTCGACGGCATCCAGAACAAGATTCATCCTGGTGATGCCGTCGACAAGAACCTGTACGACCTGCCGCCGGAAGAAGCGAAAAAAGTGCCCAACGTCTGCTCCTCGCTCGACCAGGCGCTGGAATACCTGGACAAGGATCGCGAGTTCCTGACCCGCGGCGGTGTGTTCTCCAATGAAATGATCGACGCCTACATCGCGTTGAAAATGGAAGAGGTCACGGCATTCCGCATGACCACGCATCCGCTCGAGTACCAGCTTTATTACAGCCTCTGATCGCATGCGCCTCGGCAAAAGGGCGGGCGGGTGCCCGCCTTTTTGTTTTCCCGGCTTAATTGCGAAATTTACTTTACTGACATAGACTTAGCCCTCTAATACTCATGCTGCAAGTCAACCACACGGATGCTGTTCCCGTTGGAAGAAATGCCAGCCTTTGTGCGGGATTAACCAGGGCTAACCATGCATTTGTTCACGCTTTTGTTTGCGTCGTTGCTGTTGCTCGGAATTGCGGGTCCGGTTCGGGCCGATATCTGGGAGTGTATCGACAGCAGCGGCAACAAGCGGTTTACCAACGTCAAGGCGGAAGCGGCCGGCTGCAAACCGATGAACCTGCCGCCGGTATCGAGCGTGCCCGCGCCCAAACCTGCGGCCAAGGGCGACGCCAAACCGCAGGCTGCAGCGGGCAATTTCCCCAAGGTCGATGCACCGACACAGCAGCAGCGCGACGGCGAGCGGCGCAAAATTCTCGAACAGGAGCTTGCCAACGAGCAGAAGCTGCTCGATCAGGCGAAAAAAGACCTTGCCGAGCAGGAAGCCACCCGCCTCGGCAGCGAGCGCAATTACCAGCGGGTGCTCGAGCGTCTGGAACCCTTCAAGAAAAAGGTGACCTTGCACGAGAACAACGTCACCAACCTGCGCAAGGAATTATCCACGCTGCGTTAGCCGGTCCGGCGACGCGCAGCCGCGCAAATACCGCCTTCGCGCGGCGTTTCCCCCCCGATTTACCTCCCGTAGTCACGACCCCATGGCTGCATGGGCGTGCTGGCTTGTTTTTTGCTCCAGTACGGCATGAACCGATGCCATGAACACCGCGGCGCTGAACGGGCTTGACCTGCTCGCGACCGCGGTGGTGGTGGTCGATGACAAACAAGCCGTGCTCTACATGAACCCTGCTGCGGAAAATCTTTTCGAGGCTTCGAATACCCATGTATCCGGGCTGACGCTCGAGCGGCTGTTCGGTGACAACGCCGTCCTTGCCTCCGCGATCAGCTACGCGCATGCCAATAATTGCAGCTATACCGAGCATGAGCTGGAATTTGCGGTCAATGGCCGCTTGCGGCTGAATCTGGCCTGCACGGTGAGCCCGACTGAACGCGGTTCTGCCGCCGGTGGCACCCTGCTTGAATTCCGCCAGATCGACCAGCAACTGCGCGTCGAACGCGAAGCGCGGCTGCTGGAGCAAAGCCAGGCGCACCGCGAACTGATCCGTAATCTGGCGCATGAAATCAAAAATCCGCTGGGAGGTATCCGCGGTGCGGCGCAACTGCTGGATCGCGAACTGGAGCGGCCGGCGCTGCACGAATACACCCAGGTCATCATCAAGGAGTCCGACCGTCTGCAATCGTTGATGGACCGGCTGCTGACGCCGCACCGGCTGCCCTTGCCGGGGCCGGTGAACATCCACGAAGTGCTGGAGCGCGTGCGCAGCGTGATCCTGGCCGAATTTCCCGGCATTATCGTGCGCCGCGACTACGACACCAGCATGCCCGTCCTCACCGGCGATCGCGAGCAGCTGATACAGGTCGTGCTCAACATCACGCGCAATGCCGCGCAGGCGATCAAGAGTGTCGGCAAAGAAGGCGGTGACAACAGCGCCAGCGGCGAGATCCGGCTGAAGACACGCATTGCGCGCCAGGTCACGCTGGCACGCCGCCGTTTCCGCCATGCGGTGCAGGTGGAGATCAGCGACAACGGTCCCGGCATTCCCGAAATCATGCGTTCACGCGTGTTCCAGCCGCTGATTTCAGGCCGTGAAGGCGGCAGCGGACTTGGATTGACGATCGCACACAATTTTGTCACGCAGCACCATGGCGCGATCACTTTCGAAAGCGCCCCCGGCAAGACCTGTTTCACATTGCTGCTTCCGGTGCAGGACGATCCGCGCGCAACACGAAACACGGAGCGTTGAGTGCCCGCATCCAGCCCACACATTAATGATTGCGAAACCACATGAAACCAGTCTGGATCATTGACGACGATCGTTCGATACGCTGGGTGTTCGAAAAAGCCCTGACCCGCGAGAACATCGCATTCAAGGCGTTTGCTTCGGCGCGCGAAGCGCTGGCGGCTCTGGAGGACGAAGTGCCGCAGGTCGTGGTCAGCGACATCCGCATGCCGGGGGAATCCGGACTCGAACTGCTGCAGCAGGCCAAATTGCGCCATCCCTCGCTGCCGGTGATCATCATGACCGCCTACTCCGACCTGGAAAGCGCGGTGACGGCGTTCCAGGGCGGGGCCTACGAATATCTGCCCAAACCTTTCGATGTTGATCATGCCGTTGAACTGATACGCCGTGCGATGGACGAAAGCGTTCGCCAGGACACATCCGGCGAGGTCAGTGAGGCGGTGCCGGAAATCCTCGGGCAGGCGCCGGCGATGCAGGAAGTGTTCCGCGCCATCGGCCGGTTGTCGCAGTCGCATGCCACGGTGATGATCACCGGCGAGTCGGGCACCGGCAAGGAACTGGTGGCCAGCGCGCTGCACCGCCATAGCCCCCGCGCCGGAAGGCCGTTCATCGCGATCAATACCGCGGCGATCCCGAAGGAGCTGCTGGAGTCCGAATTGTTCGGCCACGAGCGCGGCGCGTTTACCGGCGCGCAGAACATGCGCCGCGGGCGTTTCGAGCAGGCCGAAGGCGGCACGCTGTTTCTCGATGAAATCGGCGACATGCCGCAGGAACTGCAGACGCGCTTGTTGCGTGTGCTCTCCGACGGCAATTTTTATCGCGTCGGCGGACATCAGCCGATCAAGGCCAATGTGCGCGTCATTGCCGCGACCCACCAGGACCTCGAGGTGCGGGTCAAGCAGGGCTTGTTTCGCGAAGACCTGTTTCACCGCCTGAATGTCATCCGCCTGCGGCTGCCGGCCTTGCGCGAGCGGCGTGAAGATATTCCGCTGCTGACGAAGTATTTTCTGCAGAAAAGCGCGCGCGATCTGGGTGTCGAGTCGAAGCGGTTGGCCGAGGCCACACTCAAGTACATCGCCATGCAGGATTTGCCGGGCAATGTGCGGCAGCTGGAAAACCTCTGCCACTGGCTGACAGTGATGGCGCCCGCGGCGACCATTGAAGTCAAGGATCTGCCGCCGGAGATGCGTGCACAATCCACGGTGGCCGGCGCGGAGGACTGGGTGTCCGCGCTGGGGCGGGAGGCCGAGTTGCGGCTGCATCGCGGCGAGTCCGGCATCCTGGAAGGGCTGACCCACCAGTTCGAAAAAGTACTGATCCTCAAGGCGCTGGCGCAGACGGGTGGACGGCGTATTGAGGCCGCGCAACTGCTGGGCCTCGGTCGCAACACGCTGACGCGCAAGATCCAGGAATTGAAAATCGAGGCGGGGCGCGGCGAAGAATAATGAGGGCGGCGGCGGTGAAACTATGCCGCGGCTTAAACCCTCTGCTGCTTAGGGTGTGAGCCTCCGCTAAGGGGGTGAGCTGCGGCATAGCCTCTTTGCCGCTTGGCCAAATTAATCGAGTAGTATTCCTCGGAGAACTTTTCCGGGGAGACCGCGGCGATGGCGCAATACGATTACGATCTGATCACCATCGGCGGCGGGTCGGGTGGTGTGCGTGCCAGCCGCATCTCCGCTTCGTACGGCGCGCGGGTGGCTTTGATCGAGTCCGGTGACCTCGGCGGCACCTGCGTCAATGTCGGCTGTATTCCCAAAAAACTGTTTTCCTATGCGGCGCATGCCGCGTCCGATTTTGCTGATGCCCGTGGTTTCGGCTGGTCGGTGACTGGCGCACAGTTTGACTGGAAGACGCTGCTTGCGAACAAGGATCGTGAAATCACCCGTTTGAACGGCATCTATGCGAAGGTGCTGCAGGACGCGGGGGTTAAGGTCATTACCGGCCGCGCAAGAGTTGTTGATGCGCATACCGTGGCCATCGGCGAGCAAATGTTGAGTGCCGCGCATCTGCTGATCGCCACTGGTGGCCATGCCGTCAAGCCCGATATTCCAGGCGCAGAATTGGGCATTACTTCCGACCAGGCTTTTCATCTCGATGCGCTGCCGCGCCGCGTGGTGGTGATCGGCGGTGGTTACATTGCCGTCGAGTTTGCTTCGATATTCAACGGACTGGGTGTGGCCACGACACTGTTGCACCGCAGAACGCAGCTGTTGCGCGGTTTTGATGAAGATCTGGGCAAGGTGCTGGCCGAGGAACTGGCGCAGCATGGCATTACGCTGGCGCTGAATGAAACCCCGGCCGGACTGGCGCGGGATGGTGACGGCTTGCGGGTGTTGCTTGGCTCCGGACGCAGCATCAGCACCGACCTGGTACTGTTTGCCACCGGCCGCCTGCCGAATGTTGCCGGGCTGGGGCTGGTGGAGGCCGGCGTCAAACTGGCGAAAAACGGTGCGGTGCAGGTCGACGACTTTTATTGCAGCTCGGTGCCTTCGATACACGCCATCGGTGACGTGATCGACCGCGTACAGTTGACGCCGGTGGCGCTGGCCGAGGGTATGGCTCTCGCGCGCACCCTGTTCAAGAATGATCCGGCAAAGCTGGATTACGCCAACATTCCCACGGCAGTGTTCAGTCATCCGCATATCGGCAGCGTCGGCTTGAGTGAAGCCAAAGCGCGTGAAAAGCATGGTGCAGTGGATATTTACCGGACGCGCTTTCGCCCTTTGAAGACGACCCTGTCCGGATCCGCGGAACGGGTGTTCATGAAACTGGTGGTGGCGCGGGATTCCGGTCGCGTGCTGGGTGCACACATGGTTGGTGCCGAAGCGGGCGAGATCATCCAGGGACTCGCCGTGGCTTTGAATTGCGGGGCGACCAAGGCGCAATTCGATGCGACGCTGGGCATACACCCGACCACGGCCGAGGAGTTTGTCACCTTGCGCAATAAAGATTAAGGCGTGTTAAGCGAACTCGGCGATGACCGGCGCGTGGTCCGACGGACGTTCGTGGCGTCGCGGCTCCAGGTCGACGTTGCAGGATTTACAGGAGCCGGCCAGTGTGTTCGACACAAGGATGTGGTCGATGCGCAGGCCCATTTTGCGGCGGAAGGCCTGCATCCGGTAATCCCACCAGGTGAATGATTTTTCCGGCCGCTCGAACAGCCGGAAGGTGTCCTGCAGGCCCAGCGCAGTCAGCCGGCCGAATGCGGCGCGTTCGGCGTCGCTGCACAACACCTTGCCGGCCCAGGCCTGCGGATCATGCACGTCGCGGTCTTCCGGCGCGATGTTGAAATCACCGAGCAGCGCCAGCGCCGGATGTTGCGCCACCTCCTTGCCCAGCCAGGATGTGAGCGCGGCCAGCCATTCGAGTTTGTAGCGGTATTTGTCCGATTCGACGGATTCGCCATTCGGGATATAGGCGCAGACGACGCGCACACCATTGATGGTCGCGGTGGTGACGCGTTTTTGCGGGTCAATGAATCCGGGGATGTCGTGCGCGGCCGCTGTGACCGGCTGCCGCGTCAGTATCGCCACGCCGTTGTAGGTTTTCTGGCCGCTGAATGACGCGTGGTAGCCGGCAGCCTCAATCTCGGCCAGCGGGAATTTGGCGTCTTCGGTCTTGGTTTCCTGCAGGCACAGCGCGTCCGGTGTGTGGGTTTCCAGCCAGGCCAGCACCTGCGGCAAGCGGACTTTCAGTGAATTGACGTTCCAGGTGGCGAGTTTCATTGCGCCGGTGGCGGCGCTTGTTCCAGGCCTTCCGGCACCGGCGCGGGGGCCGGCGCGACCGGGGGCTTCGCTGCGGGTGCTGCCGCGGGCTTCGGCGCGGCATAACCCGGAACCGGCTGGCGGGGATAACCGGCGGTATCCAGGGTTGAGTCCCAGGCGCCGGCTTCATACCCTCGCAGACGGTCGTTGCCGACAAACAGCAGCGGCACTTCCATGCCGCCATTGGTCAGTTTTTTGTAGGCATCCACATCATCCTGCGGGTTTTTCTGGGTGAACGGTATGCCACGCTTTACAAGATGCGCCCTGGCCTTGTCGCAGCCTTCGCCGCAATTGCTGGTGTAGAGCGTCACCGGAAAATTACGCACGGCCTGCTGCACGCTGTAGGGCAGCGTGGATGTTTCGATGACGCTGCCGCCGATGGTGCGCTTCTCAACCTTTTTGGCGTTGGCGGGTGGTGGTGTATCGCGCCATTCGACCCGGCCCTTGTCATCAACCCAGCGATAGAGTTGCGCCGCCTGCGCCGGGATTGAAGTCATCAGTACTGCCAGCAGTAATGTCAGCAGTGCAGCGATTCTCGTCATGGTGATCACCTCGCGAATTTTCAAAACCAGTGGTGCAGGAAATCCGGTTCAAGCCCTTGCAGCAGCCGCGAACCTGCATGATACCGCGGCCGATACTATTGTCGTACGCCAGCTTGCCGCGTATCAGGCGGCTGCAGCCATGCCGTTGTGGCGCAGCAGGGCATCGATGTTCGGTTCCCGGCCACGAAACGCGACGAAGGATTCCAGCGCCGGGCGGCTGCCGCCGACGGCCAGCACTTCGTCCCAGAAGCGCATCCCCGTCCGCGGGTCGAGTACGCCGTTTTCCTCGAACAGGCTGTAGGCGTCGGCCGACAGCACTTCCGCCCATTTGTAGCTGTAATAACCCGCGGCGTAACCGCCGGCAAAAATATGCGAAAAATTGTTGGGGAAACGGTTGTAGGCGGGCGGAATGACTACAGCCACTTCGCGGCGCACTTCGTCGAGCAGTTGCAATGTGGTCTGTTTGCCGGCCGGATCGAAGTCGTAATGCAGGCGCAGGTCGAACAGTGAAAATTCGATCTGGCGCACGGTATGCATGCCGCTCTGGAAGTTTTTCGCGGCAAGCATTTTGTCGAACAGTACTTTCGGCAGTGTCGCGCCGCTGTCGGCATGGCGGGTCATCGGTTCGACGACGCCCCATTCCCAGCAGAAGTTTTCCATGAACTGGCTCGGCAGCTCGACCGCATCCCATTCCACGCCGTTGATGCCGGACACGCCGAGGTAATCGACACGGGTCAGCAGGTGGTGCAGGCCGTGGCCGAATTCATGGAACAGCGTGATCACTTCGTCGTGCGTAAAAAGGGCGGGTTTTTTAGCCGCCGGCGGCGTGAAATTGCAGTTGAGATAAGCCACCGGCGCCTGCGTGCCCTGCGCCGTGCTGCGCCGGGTGATGGCGTCGTCCATCCACGCGCCGCCGCGTTTGCTCGGGCGCGCGTAGAGGTCGAGATAAAACTGGCCGACCAGCGCGCCGCTGCGGTCGCGGATGGAGAAAAAACGCACGTCGTCATGCCATTGCGGGGCTTCGGCCGGCGCGATGCTCAAGCCGTACAAGGTTTCGACCACCTTGAACATGCCGGGCAGCACCGTGGTCTCCGGGAAATACTGCTTCACTTCGTTTTCGGAGAAGGCGTATTGCGCAACCCGCAGTTTTTCCGATACGTAAGCGTAGTCCCAGGCGGAGAGTTCGGTCATGCCCAGTTCCGCGCGGGCGAATTCCTGCAGTTCCTTCAGGTCGCGCCGGGCATAGGGTTTTGCGCGCACCGCCAATTCGCGCAGGAATTGCAGTACCTGCGCCGGCGTATCCGCCATTTTGGCTTCCAGCGAATATTCAGCGAAATTGCCGAAGCCGAGCAGTTGCGCCATTTCACGGCGCAGGCTGACGATTTCAGTGATCAGCGCGGTGTTGTCGAGTTTGGCATCACCGAATTCGGAGGCGCGGGTGACATAGGCGCGGTACATGCGTTCGCGCAATACGCGGTTGTCGGCGTATTGCAGCACCGGCATGTACGAAGGCGCGTGCAGAGTGAATTTCCAGCCGGCCTGTTTGTCTGCTTCGGCTGCGGCGCGCGCCGCTTCGCGCGCATCGTCGGGCAAGCCGGCGAGTTCCGCGGCATCGGTAACGACATGCGACCAGGCATTGGTGGCATCGAGCAGGTTGTCGCTGAAACGCGAAGTCAGCATCGACAGCCGGTCACTGATCTCGGTATAGCGTTGCTTGCCGGCGGCCGGCAGTTCGGCGCCGCCGAGGCGGAAATCGCGCACTTCGTTGTCGATGATTTTTTGCTGCGCCGGGCTCAGTGCAGAAAATCCGGCCGTGGCGCGCAGTGCCTTGAATTTGCGGTACAGCCCTTCATGCTGGCCGAGCTCGGTGTAGTACTGGGTGATTTTGGGCAGGACGGCGTTGTAAGCCTCGCGCAGTTCCGGGCTGTTCATCACTGCATTCAAGTGGCCGACCTGGCCCCAGGCGCGATGCAGCCGTTCATTGGCGTCCTCCAGCGGCCCGACAAAATTATTCCAGGCCGGCGCTGCGGGATCTGCCGCGAGCCCTGCGATCAATGCGCGGTTTTCTTCCAGCAACTGGTCAATCGCCGGCGCAACATGCGCGGGTTTGAAATCGGCAAAACGGGGCAGGCCCGAAAAATCGAGTAAGGGATTCATGATTCGCTATGGTGATGGAGGTGCTGGTGGTGTGACCAGCGGAACGGCGCTTAGTTTAACAGACATTCCGCGGACAGGGGCCGCAGAATCACTATAACTATTTGTTTTTATTGATTATTTTTTCTCATAGACCAGCGTGCCGCTGACCAGCGTGTGGGTCACGCGGCCGCGCACTTCGATCCCGGAAAAGGGTGTGTTTTTGCCCTGGCTTTGGAGTGCCGCGGCTTCGATGCGCCAGTGATTGTCGGGATCGAAGATGCAGACGTCGGCGGTGGCGCCAACGCCCAAGTGCCCGGCGTCAATGCCGAGGATGGCAGCAGGTTTTGCCGTGATGCGTTCGATGGCGGCACCGAGACCGAGTCCGGATTCTTCCGCCCATTTCAGCGCCAGCGGCAGCAGCAGCTCAACGCCGGTGGCGCCGGGCTCGGCTTCGGAAAAAGGCACCTGTTTGACGTCTTCATCGACCGGCGTGTGATCCGAACACAAGGCGTCGATGGTGCCGTCGGCGAGTCCCGCGCGCAGTGCATCGCGATCGCGCTGGCTGCGCAACGGCGGCGTCAGGTGGCAGTTCGGGTCAAAGTAACCGATGTCCATTTCCGACAGGTGGGCGTGATGGATGCCAATGTCGCAGGTCAGCGGCAGACCGCGGGATTTCGCATCCCGCACCATGGCGACACCTTCCGCGGAGGACAGCCGGGCGATATGGATGCGGGCGCCGGTTTCACGGGCAATGATCAGGATGGTCGACAGCGCGACGGTTTCGGCGGTCACTGGAATGGCCGGCAGGCCGAGGCGGGTGGCAACCTCACCTTCGTGCGCAACGCCGTGGCGCGCCAGTGCCGGATCTTGTGCGCGCAGCCATACCGCGAAGCCGAAGGTCGCCGCGTATTCCAGCGCATGCAGCAGTACCTGGTTGTCGGTGATGGGGGCTTCCGCCTGAGAAAACGCGACACAGCCGGCATCGCGCAGTTCGGCCATTTCGGTGAGCTGAGCGCCTTTGAGCCCGACAGTGAGTGCGCCCACCGGATACACATGCGCCTGATTCAGGTTTTTCGCGCGGAACTTGAGCATTTCCACCAGCCCGGGTTCGTCCAGCGGCGGGTCGGTGTCGGGCGGGCAGGCGAGGCTGGTCACGCCGCCGGCAATCGCCGCATCCATTTCGGATTCCAGCGTCGCCATGTATTCATAACCGGGTTCGCGCAGTCTTACGGCGAGATCAACCAGTCCGGGACAGACCACGCGACCGGTGGCGTCGATGATGCGGTTGGCGCCGAAATTGGCCGGAGCCTCGCCCACCGCAACCACCTTGCCGGCGGCGAGATAAATATCGCGTACGGCATCGATCCCGTTTTTCGGGTCGATCAGGCGGCCGTTTTTGATGTGGATTTTCATTGTGAGCGTCAGTTGCCCGCCAGTATGCTCATCACCGCCATGCGAATGGCGATGCCGAAGGTCACCTGCGGCAGGATCACTGATTGTTTGCCGTCGGCGACACTGGAGTCGATTTCCACGCCGCGGTTCATCGGGCCCGGATGCAGCACGATGGCATCGGGTCTGGCCAGCGCGAGTTTGTCCTCGGTCAGTCCGTAATATTTGTAGAACTCCTGCGCCGAGGGCAGCAAGGCACCGTTCATGCGTTCGTTCTGCAGGCGCAGCATCATCACCACATCGACATCCTTCAGCCCGCTTTTCATGTCGGGGTAGACCTGCACGCCCAGCCGGTTGACCTGCGCCGGCAGCAGCGTTTTCGGGCCGATGACGCGGATTTCCGGGCAGCCCAGCGTGGTCAGCGCGTGGATCTGCGAACGCGCGACGCGCGAATGCAGGATGTCGCCGACGATCGCCACCCGCAGCCTGGTGAAGTCGCCCTTGTAGTGGCGGATGGTGTACATGTCGAGCAGGCCCTGCGTCGGATGCGCATGGCGGCCGTCGCCGGCGTTGATGATATGGATGTCGGGGGCGACATGTTTGGCGATCAGGTGCGGGGCGCCACTGGCGGCGTGGCGCACAATGAACATGTCCGCCTGCATCGCCGCGAGGTTGGCCACGGTGTCGAGCACCGATTCGCCCTTGCTTTGCGAGGAGACGTTGATCGCGAGATTGATCACGTCCGCTGACAGGCGTTTGGCGGCGATTTCAAAGGTGGTGCGGGTGCGAGTCGAGGGTTCGAAAAACAGGTTGAACACCGCCTTGCCGCGCAGCAGCGGTACTTTCTTGACCTCGCGCTGGGTGACGCCGACAAAGGACTCCGCGGTGTCGAGGATCTGCCGCAACACATCCGCGGGCAGGCCTTCCAGCGACAGCAGATGGTGCAGTTCGCCGTTTTTGTTGAGTTGCGGGTTGGCAGAGTCAAGCCACATCGCCGTCAGTCCCGGGTCAGCTGCAGGGCCAGCCGGCCCTGAGCGTTGCGCGTGAGTTCAATCTGTTGCCCCGGAGGCACATGGACCGCGGCACCGGTGAATTCCGCAGCGATCGGCAGTTCACGTCCGCCGCGGTCGACCAGGGCCGCGAGGCGGATGCTTGCCGGGCGGCCGTAATCAAACAGTTCGTTGATGGCGGCGCGGATGGTGCGTCCGGTATAGAGCACGTCGTCGACAATCACCACGGCGCAGCCGTCGACGTCGAAGGGAATGTCGGAACTCTTGACGTTGCGCCGCAGCCCCTTCTTGTTGAAGTCGTCGCGGTAGAAGGAAACGTCGAGGGTGCCGAGGGGCAGCTGGATGTTCAGCGCCTGATGCAGGCGTTCGGCGAGCCACACGCCGCCGGTATGAATACCCACCAGTCCGGTGTTCGGCCCGATGGCGGGCCGCATCCGGTCGATCAGCGATGCGAGCAGTTGCTCGGCATCAGGAAGCGGGTTAGCCGGCATGGCGGGCCGTAGACTAACACAATCGACGCGTCGCTAAAATGGCGGCGGCGCAGATTTATGCGTAATCAGGTGGCATTTTCCGGCGGCGCAGCGAACCACCCGCGGAGGATTTCCGCGGCCGCCGCCGCGTCGAGCAGCGCGGTGCGTTTGTCGGTCCTTACCCCGGCTTCCCGCAGCGCGGTCTCCGCCGCGAGCGAAGTCAGCCGTTCGTCAACATAATCCACCTCGAGGCCGAAACGACCGTGCAGGCGCTGGCCGAAACGCCGCGCCAGCCGTCCGGTTTCGTGCACCCCGCCGTCAGCATGGCTGGCGATGCCGACCACCAGTCGCACCGGCCGCCACTCCGTGATCAGTGTGGCGATGGCCGCAAAACGGCCGTTGTTGTCTTCGGCCGCGATGACCGTCAGCGCGTGGGGAATCGCCAGTTCGATTTCACCGACGGCCACGCCGATGCGTTTTTCGCCGAAATCGAAGGCGAGCACCGCGCCGCGTGCCGGCCTCGGACTCACGCGTGGCCGGCCACGTCCGAGAGATTGGCGTAATCGACGCCGAGCACGTGCATGGCTGCGGCGAAGCGTTCTTCGGCCGGCATGTCGAACAGGATGTCGGTGCTCGCCGGCACCGTCAGCCAGGCGTTCTGTGCCAGTTCATGCTCGAGCTGTCCCGGCGCCCAGCCGGCGTAGCCGAGTGTGACCAGAATCTGCGGCGGGCCTTCGCCGCGGGCAACCGCTTCGAGTATGTCCTTGGACGTCGTCAGGCCGATTTCGGATCCCACGGCCAGCGTCGATTGCCAGGCGCCCACCGGCTGGTGCAGTACAAAACCGCGGTCCACCTGCACCGGGCCGCCGAAATGCACCGGCACCGCGTGCAAAGTATCAACGCCCGGCACGATTTTGACCTGCTCCAGCAGGCCGCGCAGGCTGAGATCGGTCGGGCGGTTGATGATGATGCCCAGCGCACCGTTTTCATTGTGCTCGCAGACCAGCGTCAGCGTTTTGGCAAAGTGCGGATCAGCCATGGCGGGCATGGCGATCAGGAAATGCCGGGTGAGGTCGACGCTGTTCATGGGCTGCGCTGCTATTGTAAAGCCGGGGGGCGACCGCCACAATTGAATCTCCCCCAAAATAATCCTGACAAACCGCGATGTCTGGTATTGACTCTGCACTGATGTGGTTTCGCCGTGATTTGCGCGTAATCGACAATGCCGCGCTGTATGCCGCACTGAAGGCGGCGCGCCGTGTTTATTGTGTTTTTGTCTACGACACTGAAATCCTTGATGTTTTGCCGTCGCGAGCGGATCGCCGTGTCGAATTCATCCTGCAATCGGTGGAGGAACTCGGGCGCGAACTGGCGGCGCGCGGCGGACAACTGATCGTTCTGCACGGCAGTGCCCGCGCGGAAATACCCCGGCTGGCCGCGCGGCTCGGCGTGCAGGCGGTATACGCCAATCATGATTACGAGCCCGGCGCGCTGGCGCGTGATGCCGCGGTTGCGCACGAGCTTTTGCCATGTCAGTTCCTGACCCGCAAAGACCAGGTCATTTTTGAAAAGGATGAAATCCTGACCCTGGGCGGCACGCCGTTTTCGGTGTTCACGCCGTACAAAAATGCCTGGCTGAAAAAACTCGAACCGTTTTTTGTGAAACCGTATCCCGTCGACCAGTATGCAGGCAAGCTGGCGTCGGCGCCGGGGAAGTTCAGAACGTTTTCACTGGCGGACCTCGGATTCAATGCGACCAATCTGCAGGCACTGGGCATCGCCGGCGGCGCCGCTGCCGCGCAGAAACTGTTTGCCGATTTTGCGCCGCGTATGGCGCGTTATCGTGATGCGCGCAATTTCCCTGCAAAAAAAGGACCATCGTATTTATCGGTGCATCTGCGCTTTGGCACGATTTCCATCCGCGAACTGGCGCACAAAGCCTGGCAGTCGGTAGAGGAAGGCGGCGGAGAGGGTGCGGCGACCTGGCTGTCGGAACTGGTGTGGCGGGATTTTTATTTCATGATCTTGCACCACCATCCGCGCGTAGTGACTCACGCTTTCAAACCCGCATACGATGCCATCCGCTGGCCCAATGACAAAACATTGTTCGATGCCTGGTGCACGGGCCGTACCGGGTACCCAATCGTCGATGCCGCGATGCGCCAGATCAACCAGACCGGCTACATGCACAACCGGCTGCGCATGATCGCGGCCTCCTTCCTGGTCAAGGATCTGCTGGTGGACTGGCGCCGGGGCGAAAAATATTTCGCCGATCAACTCAACGATTTTGATCTGTCCGCCAACAACGGCGGCTGGCAGTGGGCGGCTTCAACCGGTTGCGATGCGCAACCCTACTTCCGCATTTTCAACCCGGTGACGCAGTCGGAGAAATTCGATGCGGACGGCGCGTTCATCCGCCGTTACGTGCCGGAACTGGCGCGCTGTGATGCGCGGGCCATCCATGCGCCGTGGACCATGTCCCTGGATCAGCAGCGCGCAGCGGGGGTGATCATCGGCCGCGATTATCCGGCGCCGGTGGTTGACCATGCCGTGGCGCGTTTGCGGGCGCTGGAACTGTTCAAGGCGGTGAAGCCCTGAACTTTATTTGCGCCGCTCATTTCCGCCAACTCATTTACGCCAGAACGCCGGCGTAAAAATCACCAGCAGCGCGAACAATTCCAGGCGGCCGAGCAGCATCGCGAAGGCGCAGACGGCGGTCTGGAAATCGGTCAGTACCGAAAAATTGGTTGCCGGCCCGACCTGGTGCAGGCCGGGTCCGATGTTGTTCAGCGAGGCCACCACGGCTGAAAACGCGGTCATCGCATCCAGCCCCGTCCAGCCGAGGATCAGCGTCATGGTCACCAGCAGCGCGACCCAGACGAAGAAAAACCCGAGCACCGCGAACACCACCGGATCAGCGACCACCTGCCCGGCGATTTTTACCGGGCTGACCGCCTGCGGATGGGCAAGGCTCTTGATCTCACGGTACACCTGCCGGTAAAGAATCATCGCACGCATCATCTTGATCCCGCCGCCGGCGGAACCCGAGCAACTGAGGAAAGTGCCGAGGAACAATACCCACAGCGGCGCGAACACCGGCCACAGGTTGTAGTCGGCCGTGGCATAACCGGTGGTGGTGCCGACGGAAATGATGTTGAAGGCGGCATAACGGAGCGCCGTCGGGAAGTCCGGGTAGGTGCCGGAACCGTAGAGCAGGATGGCAATGCCGGCGACGCTGGCGACAATGACCAGCATGAAATAACGCGCCTCGGTATCGCGGGCGTAAGCGCGCAGGCTTTTGCTGCGCCAGACCAGGAAATGGGTCGAGAAATTGATGCCGGCGATGATCATGAAGGTGATCGCCACCAGTTCCACGGTGGCCGAGTTGAAATGACCGAGACTGGCGTCGTAGGAAGAAAACCCGCCCAGCGACATGGTCGTAAAACTGTGGATCATTGCGTCGAGCCGGGTCATTCCGGCCATGTAGTAGGCCAAGCCGCAGAACAGTGTCAGCACGGCATAGATCAGCCACAAACCCTTGGCGGTCTGGGTGATGCGCGGCGTCAGTTGTTCGTCCTTCATCGGTCCGGGAATCTCGGACTTGGAGATCTGGCGTCCGCCCACGCCAAGCATCGGCAGAATGGCCACCACCAGCACGATCACGCCCATGCCGCCCAGCCATTGCAGCACGGCGCGCCAGACGTTGATCGAGGGCGGCAGATGTTCGAGTCCGGCCAGCACGGTGGCGCCGGTTGCCGTCAGGCCGGAGATGGCTTCGAAGTAGGCGTCGATAAAGGAGAGCTGCGGAATCGTCAGCATCAGCGGCAGCGTCGCGAACAAGGCGCCGCCCGACCACACGGTGACCACCAGCAGGATGCCTTCGCGCAGGCTGAGTTCGCGTTTGTACTGCCGGGTCAGCAGCCAGATGACCGCGCCCACGGAAAAATTGAATACCATCGACAGCGTCAGCGCCCCGGCGGCGCCGTCGTCGAGCGCCAGCGATACGCCGATGGGCAGCAGATGGGTCAGGCTCATCGCCATGGCGATGAGCGCGGACACCGGGGCAATGGTCAATAACCAGGACATGCCGGTTCAGCGCTGGGCAGGATGCATGTTGTACGTGTACCGGAGACTCAAAGAAATCCGATGCTGACCTGGAACAGCTTTTCGACCTTGGGCACGATGCGTTTGTTGATTGCGAACACGATGACGTGGTCTTCGGATTCGATGACGGTATCGTGATGCGCGATCAGCACCTGGTGCTTGTCTGCGGATTTGCCGTTTTCGGTTTCCCGGGGCGGGCGGACGATGGCGCCGATGGTGACGCCTTTGGGCAGATCCAGTTCTTCAATCCGCCGGCCGACGACTTTCGACGATTGGGCGTCACCGTGGGCTACCAGTTCCAGCGCTTCGGCTGCACCGCGGCGCAGGCTGTGCACCGCGACACAGTCACCCTGGCGTACATGGGCCAGCAATGTGCCGATCGTGGCCTGCGCCGGGGAGATCGCGATGTCGATCTGTCCGGCCTGCACCAGGTTGACGTACGAACCGCGGTTGATCAGCGCCACCACCCTGCGCACCCCCATGCGTTTGGCGAGCAGCGAGGACATGATGTTGTTCTCGTCGTCGTTGGTCAGCGCGCAAAAGACATCCATGTCGCCGATGTTCTCGGCCTGCAGCAGGTCCTCGTCGGTGACGTCACCGACCAGCACCAGCGTGGTTTTCAGTTCGGCGGCGAGTTTTTCCGCGCCGCTGCGGTTGTATTCGATGATCTTGACGTCGTAGCGGTCTTCGATGGCCTTGGCCAGACGCCGCCCGATATTGCCGCCGCCGCCGATCATAACCCGCTTCACCGGCTTGTCCATGCGCCGCAACTCGCGCATGACGCCGCGGATGTTTTCGGTTGCGGCGATGAAAAACACCTCGTCGCCGGCTTCGATCACCGTGCTGCCGTCGGGCATGATCGGACTGTCCTGGCGGAAAATGGCCGCCACCCGGGTGTCGAGGTTGGGCAGGTGCTGGCGGATGGTCTGCAGTTCCTGGCCGACCAGGGGTCCGCCATGGAAGGCGCGCACGGCGACCAGGCTGACGCGGCCTTCCGCGAATTCCAGCACCTGCAGTGACTCTGGAAATTCGATCAGCTTGGCAATGTAGTCGGTGAGCACCTGTTCGGGGCAGATCACGGTATCGACCGAAAAATTTTCCGCCGAGAACATTTCCGGGTGCGACAGGTAATCCGCGGCACGGATGCGCGCGATCTTGGTCGGGATGTTGAACATGGTCGCGGCCAGCTTGCAGGCGACCAGGTTGATTTCGTCGCTTTGCGTGACGGCAAGGATCATGTCGGCGTCGCGGGCGCCGGCGCGTTCCAGGGTTTCCGGATGGCCGGCATTGCCGACAATGGTGCGCAGGTCGAGGCGGTCCTGCAGTTTGCGCAGGCGTCCGGCGTCGGTATCGACGACGGTGATGTCGTTTGCTTCAGAAACCAGGTTTTCAGCGATGGAGCTGCCGACCTGCCCGGCACCGAGTATGACAATACGCAAACGGAATCTCCCTGCCGGAATGCCGGATGGCGTTCCGGAAAAAGCGCAATTGTATACCCGGGCTGCATGGCGACGCGGTCACGCCTCCCGACCCGCGGGCATACGATATGGCATAATTTGACGCTCGAAAATCAAGGCTAAGCCATTGACCAGAATATATTTTCCGGAAGCCATCCCGGATCATGGCGAATGCCGGCTGCCGGACTTGAAGGCGCATCACGTGTTGCATGTGCTGCGTCTCGCGCCCGGAGATCCGGTGCTGCTGTTCGACGGGCGCGGCACCGTGCATGACGCGGTGATCACAACTATTGCGCGCGGCGCGGTGAGCGTACGTGTCAGTGGCAGCCGCAGTGAAGACCGCGAGTCGCCGCTGCAGGTGACGCTGGCGCAGGCGGTGTCCAGCGGTGAGCGCATGGATTACACGATACAAAAAGCGGTGGAACTCGGTGTGAATACGGTGCAGCCGCTGCTGAGCGAGCGTTGTGTCGTGCGCCTGTCCGGCGAACGTGCCGCCAAACGCCTGTTGCACTGGCAGGGCGTGGTGGTGGCTGCCTGCGAGCAATGCGGACGTAATCATGTGCCCGAGGTGCGACCATTGTTGTCGCTGCGCGACTGGCTGGAGCAGCCGGCCGAGACGGATGGCCTGCGTCTGCTGCTGGCGCCGGGCGCCGCGACGGGGCTGCGCGAATTGCCGCGGCCTTCCGGCGTGGTGACGGTGCTGGCCGGCCCCGAGGGAGGACTGACCGCGGTGGAGGCCGATGACGCCGGGCGCGCCGGATTCCTGCCCTTGCGGCTGGGGCCCCGGGTGTTGCGTACCGAAACCGCGGCGGTGGCCTTGCTGGCGGCGATGCAGACCCTGTGGGGGGATTTCTAGCGGCGACTTTCGCCACAGTGGGTTCTCGCATACCATCAATTTCAACGGCTCATTCTGCAGCAGAAAGGAAATCGCCATTTCCACCGTAAATAAAAAAGTGCCCGCCGCCCAGGAAACGCAGAAACTGCCTGCCGGCACGCGGCCACGCCTGTCAGCGCAGGACCGCTTTATCGACTGGTTCCAGTCCGTCGCGCCTTATATCCACGCCTTCCGCGGCAAGGTGTTCGTCATCGCCTTTGGCGGCGAGGTGGTCGCCGACGGGCGGTTTTTCCACCTGACCCACGACCTGAACCTGCTCGCCGCGCTGGGCGTCAAGCTGGTGCTGGTGCATGGTTCGCGGCGACAGATCGAAGCCAAACTGAAAACGCAGAAAGTCCGCAGCCGTTTTGCCGAGAAACTGCGCATCACCGATGCCGCCGCGCTGGAAGCGGCGATGGAGGTTGCCGGCACCTTGCGGGTGCAGATCGAGGCGCTGCTGTCGATGGGGCTGCCCAATTCGCCGATGGCCGGCGCCGATATCCGCGTGGCCAGCGGTAATTTCGTCACGGCGCGGCCGATTGGTGTCGTTGATGGTGTGGATCTGATGCATACCGGCGAAGTGCGCAAGGTTGACGCGCTGGCCATTGAGCGGCGGCTGAAAGACGACGAACTGGTGGTCATTTCGCCGCTGGGCTATTCGCCGACCGGTGAAGTGTTCAATCTGGCGCTGGGCGACGTCGCCGCGGCGACCGCGGTGGCGCTGAAGGCGGACAAGCTGATTTTCCTGATGGAGTCAGCCGGGGTGACCGGACGCCGCGGCGAACTGCTGCGCGAGCTGACGGTGCGCGAAGCGCGGGCCTTGCTGACGCGGGGCCGGGTGGCGCCGGAAGAGATGCAGACCTATCTGCCGGCGGCGGTGCGCGCCTGCGAACAGGGTGTGGGACG
Source organism: Burkholderiales bacterium (assembly GCA_019744975.1). Taxonomy (GTDB): domain Bacteria; phylum Pseudomonadota; class Gammaproteobacteria; order Burkholderiales; family SG8-41. The sequence continues at coordinate 15,876 of JAIETP010000006.1, read as the reverse complement.
GTCCCACCTGATTTCCGGGCATCTTGACGACAGCCTGTTGCTGGAGCTGTTTACGCACAAGGGCGTCGGTACGCTGGTGACGCCGGACCCACTGGAAACCTTGCGCCATGCGAAAATCGATGACATCGGCGGCATCCTCGGCCTGATCGAGCCGCTGGAGGCCGAAGGCATCCTGGTCAAACGCAACCGCGATTTGCTCGAAATGGAAATCGACCGTTTCTGGGTGCTCGAGCACGACCGGCTGATCATCGGCTGCGCGGCCCTGTACCCTTTTTCGGATGAGCGCTCCGGGGAGCTCGCAGGCCTTGCGGTGCATCCGGATTTCCGCGGCCGGGGCGCCGGCGAGCGGCTGCTGGAAGCGATCGAAAAACGCGCGCGCGGATTGAGGCTGAAGCAGTTGTTCGTGCTGACCACGCGCGCCGAACACTGGTTCGTCGAGCGTGGTTTCATCGAGACCGATGTCAGCGCGCTGCCGCAGAAAAAGAAGGAACTGTACAACTACCATCGCCGTTCGGTGGTTCTGATCAAAAAACTGTGAGAGGCGGCCAGGCGGGGCCGCTGTCACAATTCGTTAACATGAATGTCTTATTGTGGAGAAATGACATGGCGCGCCAGGTGCAGTGTGTAAAACTCAAACGTGAGGCCGAAGGCCTGGATTTCCCGCCGTACCCCGGTGAACTGGGCAAACGAATATTCGAAAACGTGTCCAAGGAAGCCTGGAAGCAGTGGCTGGAGCAGCAAAAAATGCTGGTGAACGAGAACCGGCTCAACCTGGCAGACAAAAAAGCCCGTGATTACCTTGCGCAGCAGATGGACCGGCACTTTTTCGGCGGCGGCGCGGATGCCGCTGCCGGTTATGTGCCGCCACCGAAGTAATACCCACTCCGGCGACACGCCCGGCGCCTCATTGTCATGAATGCCGCCGCACGCCGGCCGCGCCGCGCTCCCGGCAAAGCGGGTTTTGCGCCGGAGTTCTATCTCAACCGCGAACTGGGACTGCTGTCCTTCAACCGGCGTGTGCTGGCGCAGGCCGAAAACCGCGCGCATCCGCTGCTCGAACGCCTGCGTTTCCTGTGCATCGTCAGCAGCAATCTCGACGAGTTTTTCGAAGTTCGCGTCGCCGGCCTGCAGGCCGAGATTGAAGCCGGCTCGGCCCCGATCTACCCCGACCAGATGCGCGCCGACCAGGTCTACCGGCAGGTGGCGCGTGAAGCCCATGAACTGGTCGCCCGCCAGTACCAGTTGCTGAACGAGGAGGTCCTGCCCGGGTTGGAGCAGGCGGGCATCCGCTTCCTGCGCCGCAGCGGGTTCACGCCGCAGCAGGCGGACTGGGTCAGGAGTTACTTCCTGCGCGAGGTGATGCCGGTGCTGACGCCGATCGGCCTCGATCCGGCGCATCCCTTCCCGCGCGTGCTCAACAAGAGCCTGAATTTTGCCGTCGAGCTCGAAGGCAAGGACGCTTTCGGCCGCAATTCAGGCATCGCGATTGTGCAGGCGCCGCGGGTGTTGCCGCGGGTGATCCGGCTGCCGCAGGAAGTCGCCGGGGCGGAGTACGATTTTGTATTCCTATCATCGGTCCTGCACGAACATGTCGGCGAACTCTTTACCGGCATGAAGGTGCTCGGCTGTTACCAGTTCCGCCTGACGCGCAACAGCGATCTCTTTGTCGACGAGGAGGAGGTCAAGGACCTGCGCACCGCCCTGCGCGGCGAATTGCCGCATCGCCATTTCGGCGACGAGGTGCGGCTGGAGGTGACCGACAACTGTTCGCAGCACATTTCGAACTTCCTGCTGCGCCAGTTCATGCTCGACGAGGAGGATCTCTATCGTGTTGACGGCCCGGTGAATCTTGCGCGCGTGATCAGCGTGCCCGACTGGGTTGACCGCCCCGAACTGAAATTTCCGCAGTTCCGCCCCGGTTTGCCGAAACTTCTTGAGCAGCCGGGCGACATGTTCGCCGCGATCCGCGCCCGCGATGTCTTGCTGCACCACCCCTTCCAGTCCTTTCAGCCGGTGATCGTGTTCCTGCAGCAGGCGGCCCGTGATCCGGCGGTGGCGGCGATCAAGATGACGGTGTACCGTACCGGCGCCGAATCGGAACTGATGGAAGTGTTGATCAGCGCCGCGCGCAGCGGCAAGGAAGTGACCGTGGTGCTTGAGCTGATGGCGCGTTTCGATGAGGAAGCGAACATCAACTGGGCGCAGCGGCTGGAGGAGGTCGGCGCGCACGTTGTTTATGGCGTGGTCGGCCACAAGACCCACGCCAAGATGCTGATGGTGGTACGCCGCGAGGGTGAAGGGCTGCACCGTTATGTACACCTGTCGACCGGCAACTATCATCCGCGCACCGCGCGCCTCTACACCGATTTCGGCCTGTTCACCAGCAACGAGGACATCGGCAATGACGTTGCCGACATCTTCATGCAGCTGACCGGGTTGGGCCGCGCCACCAAGCTGCGCCATCTGCGCCAGTCGCCGTTCACGCTGCACAAGGAAATGATCCGCGCCATCGAGAACGAAACGGCGATCGCCAAGGCCGGGCGCAAAGGGCAGATCATCGCCAAGATGAATGCGCTGCTCGAGTCGGACGTCGTCGGCGCCTTGTACCTGGCGTCGCAGGCGGGCGTGCAGATTGACCTGATCGTGCGCGGGGTATGTGCGCTGCGCCCCGGGGTTCCCGGCCTTTCGGAGAATATCCGCGTGCGCTCGATCATCGGCCGTTTTCTGGAACACACCCGCGTGTTTCATTTCCACAATGACGGCGCCGAGGACGTTTTCCTGTCCAGCGCGGACTGGATGGACCGCAATTTCTTCGGTCGTGTCGAAGTGTGCTTCCCGATACTGGATCCGGAACTCAAGCAGCGGGTGATTGCCGAAGGGCTGCTGTCGTATCTCGAAGACAACACACAGGCGTGGATGATGGGCGAGGACGGCCAGTACGTCTGCCGGGTCCCGGGACGTGCAAAACCGGCCATCGCCCAGGAGCAGTTGCTGGATCTGCTCGCCCGCAAGCCGGGCGCATGAGCGGCAGCGCCGGCGGCCGGCGCAAAACCGGCGATACCGCGGTCGCGACCGAAATCGAACTCAAGCTGCGTTTCCCGCCGAAACACTTGCGCGAGGTGCTGGCGCTGCCGCTGTTGGCGCCGGCGAGCAGGATGGCCACCCGCAAACTGGCCGCCACGTATTTCGACACGCCGACGCTGGACTTGTCACGGCGGCACATTGCGCTGCGTGTGCGCCGCGAGGGCCGGCGCTGGGTGCAGGCGGTGAAGGGCGGCGGATCGACGGCTTCCGGCGTACATCAGCGGCTGGAGATCGAGACCACGCTCAACGACCGGCATCCGGATCTGTCGCTGCTGCCGCGGCATCCGGTCACCAGAATACTGAAGTCGAAAAAAATCGTGGAGTCGCTGCTGCCGGTGCTGCACACCGAAATCACGCGTTCCCTGCGCCTGCTTGAACCCGTGCCCGGTGTGCTGGTCGAGGTGGCGATCGACCGCGGCTTCATTCGCAGCGGACGCCGTCGTCAGCAGGTCTGCGAGATCGAGCTGGAACTGAAAAGGGGGCCGGTCACCGCGCTGTTCGATCTGGCGCAACAACTCGCAGAGGTCGTGCCGCTGGCGCTCGAACATCAATCCAAGGCGGAGCGCGGTTATGCCTTGTTTTGCGGCGCCGGCACGGCGCCGGCAAAAGCGGTGCCGCTGGCGCTGGTCCGCGACATGACGGCCGGACAGGGTTTTCTCGCGATCGCAGCGGCCACGCTGGCGCAGGTGCATGCCAATGAACGCGGTGTGCTGGGCTCGGACAATCCCGAATATCTGCACCAGATGCGTGTCGGCATCCGTCGCCTGCGCTCGGCCTTCAGTCTGTTCCGTGAAATGCTGGGGGATGCGGCTGCGCCGCAGGCCGCGGCCTTGCGCGCGATGGCCGGCGCGCTGGGGCCGGCGCGCGACTGGGATGTGTTTGTCACCGAAACCCTGCCCATGGTGCGTCCGGCGCTGGCCGCACATGTCGCCGCCGACCGCTTTGAAGCGCTGTGCCGCCGGCGTTGGCAGGCCGCCCGCGCCAAGTCAAAAAAATCAATTAAATCAAATACTTACAATGAATCGATGATCGCGCTGAGTGGCTGGCTGGCAGCCCTCGGCGGCGACGGCAATGCGGCCTGGCAACAGCCGGTGCGTGACTGCGCCGTGCAGATCCTCGCCGCGCGCCATGCGCGGGTATTGAAGCGCGGGCGCCGCCTTGAACAGCGCCCGGCCGCCGAACTGCACCGCCTGCGCATTGCCGTCAAACAACTGCGATATGCGACGGAATTTTTTGCCACGCTGTTTGCGGAGCGCGGCATGGCCACGCTGCGCGACCGGCTGGTGTTGCTGCAGGATATACTCGGTCGCATCAATGATGCGGCAGCCGTGCAATCGCTGCTCAACGCCGCAGCCACGGACGATCGCGAATTCATCGCGGCGACCGGCATTGTGACCGGCTGGTGCGAGGCGCGGGCTGCGGCCGAACGCAGGGCCCTGCAAAACGCCTGGCGCCGGTTCCGCGCCGCGCCGCGTCCCTGGCAGAAGTGACTGGAACGAGGACCCGGATGGAGCTGATTTTATGGCGGCATGCCGATGCGGAAGACGGCGTACCGGACGAAGCGCGGCGATTAACCGCCAAAGGCCGCAAGCAGGCGCAAAAAATGGCGGCATGGCTGGCGGCGCGCCTGCCGGCTGGTTGCCGGGTCATCGTCAGCCCGGCGGCGCGGACGCGCGAAACTGCGGCGGCATTCACGGAACAGTTCATCATCGAAAAAGCGCTGTCCACTGCCGCGACACCCCAGGGGATACTCAAGGTCGCCGGCTGGCCCGACGGGGCCGGCACGGTCCTCGTTGTCGGTCACCAGCCGACACTGGGCGCGGTCGCGGCGCTGGCACTGACCGGCGAGGCCGCAGCATGGAGTCTGAAAAAAGGCGCGATCTGGTGGCTGGCCCGTGACGCCGACGGCGTGCGGGTGAAGGCGGTGATGACGCCCGGGATTTTGTAGTCCCGGCAAAAAACGTTTACTCGGCGAGTACCGGTTCCTGCGCCAGTACTATGTCATCGAGCCCGGGGATTTTTATTTCCCGGCCGATCCGCGCCCACTCGTCGATTTCCTCGCGCAGCGCGGTCGCTGTCAGCGGATTGGTTTCCAGCCAGGATTCGTCAAAAGTCAGGCGTACACGATCGCCCTGCAGCTTGATGTCCAGCGGCGGAAAGCGGGTGTCGCGGCGCGCCCGGCATAACACCACCGCAAGGCGCAGCGCGAGTACGGTCGCCATGTCGATTTCCTCCGGCGCTTCTTCCAGGGATTTTTTCAGCGAGCGGCGATGGCGCAGCACCAGGGCCGCCAGTTGTTCCTGCTCCTCGCGCGAAAATCCCGGCATGTCGGCATTGCTGATGATGTAGGCCGCATGTTTGTGGTACCCGCTGTAGGCCACGGGAATGCCGATTTCATGCAGTCTGGCGGCCCAGCCGAGCAGGCGCAGTCTGTCGTCATCGATGCTGTTGCCGGCGAGTTTTTCGTACAGCGCGGCGGCATGTGCTCCCACGCGTCGCGCCTGCCGCGGATCGACATGATAGCGGCGCATGAACTGCGCGACAGTGACGTCGCGCATGTCGTGGTTATGGAAGCGGCCGAGCATGTCGTAGAGAATGCCCTGGCGCATCGCGCCGGTGGCGGGTGTCAGTGTCTCGATGCGTAATTCGTCAAACACCGCATGCAGGATGGCCAGACCGCCGGCGAGCACCGGCCGGCGGTCCGGGCGCAGGCCGGGAAGTTCGATGTATTCCATGTCGCCGGCCTTGATCAACTGGCTGCGCAACTGATCGAGCCCGTCCAGCGTGACCGGCCCGTCGGTGTATCCGCACAACTGGAGGATTTCAGCCAGGGCGCGGACGGTGCCCGAAGAGCCGACGGCGTGTTTCCAGTTGCCGCGGACATAACCGCTGGCCATGGGCTGCAGCTCCGCGCGTGCGGCGAGTTCCGCGGCCTTGAACGCCGATTTGGTGATGCGGCCGTCGCGGAAATAACGCAGGCTGTACGACACGCAGCCCATGTACAGGCTTTCCAGGCGCAGCGGCTTGTAACCGCTGCCGATGATGCATTCGGTGGAACCGCCGCCGATGTCGACCACCAGCCGTTTTTCGCGCGAGGCCGGCAGGCTGTGCGAGACGCCGAGATAGATCAGCCGCGCTTCTTCGCGCCCGGCCACGACCTCAATGGGGAAACCCAGCGCGGAGCGCGCCTTGCGCAGGAATTGTTTGGCGTTTTTGGCCACCCGCAGCGTGTTGGTGCCGATGGCGCGCACGGCGTGCCGGTCGAGGCCGCGCAGGCGTTCGCCGAAACGCGCGAGGCAGGCCAGCGCACGTTCCTGTGATTCTTCATCGAGTTTTTTGTCTTTGCCCAGCCCGGCGCCGAGGCGCACCGGCTCGCGCAGTGAATCGAGGGGGAAAAACTGGTCGCCGGTGACGCGGGCGATCTGGCAATGGAAGGAGTTGGAGCCGAGGTCAACGGCGACGATGGTGGACTGGTCGGCCACCTCAGGGTGCTCCTGGTTTCATCGCCGCCCGCCCGTTGAGTTGTTCCAAAAACATGACAGCCGAATCTGCCAACCGAGCAGAGGCATGTTTTTGTCATTATCTATGGAATTTCCGATAGTTTGCGTCATTGCCTGCCTGCTCCGCGAATCCCGGACGAGTGTACCACGCACCGGTGACGCGGAAGCAGCAACTGCTGCAGGCAGGTTAGCCCAGGGCTTCGCGTTCGAAGGTCTCGACGCTGGTGTGACGCACATCCTTGCCCTTGACCAGGTAAACCACGTACTCGGACATGTTCTTGGCGTGGTCGCCGATGCGCTCGATGGCCTTGGCGATGAACAGGATCTCGATGGCATGGGAAATCGTCCGCGGGTCTTCCATCATGAAGGTGATCAACTGGCGCAGGATGCTGACAAAGGCCTTGTCGACCTGTTCGTCCTGGCGCACCACAGTCGCCGCCACCGTCAGGTCGAGGCGCGCGAAGGCATCGAGGGAGGTTCGCAGCATGCCCAGCGCGATATCGGCGACATGCTGGATTTCGGAGGTGCGCGGCACGGTCGGCCGGTCGCTTTCGTAGATCGCCCGGGTCATGCGGGCAATTTTGGCGGCTTCGTCACCGATGCGTTCAAGGTCGGTGATGGTTTTGACCACGGTCATCACCATGCGCAGATCCTTGGCCGCGGGCTGGCGGCGGGCGATCACCGTGCTGCAATCTTCGTCAATCGCCACTTCCAGCGCATTGACGCGGTGGTCGTTTTCCATGACCTGGCGGGCCAGCGTGATATTGCCGCTGATCAGCGCTTCCAGCGCGCTGACGATCTGTTCCTCGACGAGGCCGCCCATTTGCAGCACCCGCGAACGGATTTCTTCCAGTTCGGTGTCAAATTGTTTCAGCGTATGTTCCGGCATGGCGGTCTTTCTCGGCGAGATATTGACAATAAAAGCGGACGATAAAAACGGGACGATACAAGAAGACGATTTATAAAGGGGAATTATGACAATTTCGTGGCGGCAGCCGGGCGGCGCAGGGTTTCCACGCCCATTTTGCCGGCGAGCAGCAGTATGTCGGCCGGCCGCCGCGCGAACAGGCCGTTGGTGACGACGCCGGTGATCTGGTTCAGGCGCGACTCCAGCTCCGGCGGGTCGAGAATGGTCATATTGTGCACATCAAGAATCAGGTTGCCGTTGTCGGTGACGAAATTGGCGCGCCACTCGGGCTGGCCGCCGAGTTTGACGATCTCGCGCGCGACAAAGGAGCGCGCCATCGGGATGACCTCGACCGGCAGCGGGAAACGGCCCAGCACATCGACCAGTTTCGAGGTGTCGGCGATGCAGATCAGCTTTTGCGCCACTGCGGCGACGATTTTCTCGCGGGTCAGCGCCCCGCCGCCGCCCTTGATCATCATCAGGTGCCGCGTGACTTCATCGGCGCCGTCGACGTACACCGGCAGGTCGCGCACGTTGTTCAGGTCCATGACCTCGATGCCGGCAGCCTTCAGCCGTTTTGCGCTGGCTTCGGAACTGGAAACTGCGCCCTCGATGCGGCTTTTGATCAGCGCCAGTTCGTCGATGAAAAAATTCACCGTGGAGCCGGTGCCGACACCGACAATGCTGCCGGCCGGGACCATCGCGACAGCCGCCTTGGCCGCGGCCTGCTTCAGTGCATCCTGATTCATGAATTTTGCGTCATCATATTTTGTGCCATCCGTTTTTTCTCCATGTTGCGCCTGCGATTCAATATACACGATACCCGCCGTGCTGCGACCGCAGTCCGTGCCGGACAGGCCTATTCCTGATAACCTTTGGGAATCAGCAATTTGCGGGTCAGCACCAAACAAAACCATGAAAAAAACCGATTACCTGGAACGCATCCTCAACGCGCGGGTTTACGATGTGGCGATCGAGACGCCGCTGGAACTCGCCCCCATTCTGTCGCGGCGCCTGCACAACCGCATCCTGCTCAAACGCGAAGACATGCAGCCGGTGTTTTCCTTCAAGCTGCGCGGCGCCTACAACAAGATGGCGCAGCTGACGCCGGAAGCCCTGCGTCGCGGGGTGATCGCGGCGTCCGCCGGCAACCATGCCCAGGGTGTGGCGCTCGCGGCGCAGCGCCTCGGCTGCACGGCGACCATCGTGATGCCGGTGACCACGCCCGACATCAAGGTCAATGCGGTGCGGGGGCGTGGTGCCAGGGTCGTCTTGCATGGCGACTCCTATGACGAGGCCGCGGCGCATGCGCGCAAACTGGAAAAACGCGGCGGCCTGACCTATGTACATCCCTACGACGATCCTGATGTGATCGCCGGTCAGGGCACGATCGCGATGGAAATCCTGCGCCAGCATCCCGAGCCGATCGATGCGATTTTTGTCGCCATCGGCGGCGGCGGATTGATTGCCGGCATTGCCGCCTACGTGAAACGCCTGCGTCCCGAGATCAAGATCATCGGCGTCGAACCCACGGACTCGGATGCCATGTACCAGTCGTTGAAGGCGGGGCGCCGCGTCAAACTCGCCCAGGTCGGCCTGTTTGCCGATGGCGTTGCGGTCAAGCAGGTTGGCCGCGAGACTTTCCGCCTGTGCCGCACGCTGGTCGACGAAGTGATCCGCGTCGACACCGACGCCATGTGCGCGGCAATCAAGGATGTGTTTGAGGACACCCGCGCCATCCTCGAACCCGCGGGTGCGCTGGCGATCGCCGGCGCCAAGGCCTGGGCGGCACGCAAAAAATCGCGCGGCGCGACCTTTGTCGCCGTCGCCTGTGGCGCCAATATGAACTTTGACCGGCTGCGCTTTGTCGCAGAAGAAGCGGAACTCGGTGAAAACCGCGAAGCGATTCTCGCGGTGACGATTCCGGAACAGCCCGGCAGTTTCAAGGCTTTCTGCGAGCAGCTCGGGCCGCGCAACGTGACGGAGTTCAATTATCGTTATGACGATGCCAAAGAGGCGCGGGTGTTTGTCGGTGTGCAGGTGCGCGACCGCAAGGAGACGGCGCAGCTGGTGCGTGCCTTGCGCAGGCGCGGTCTGCAGACGCTGGACCTCAGTGGCAACGAGTTGGCCAAACTGCATGTGCGGCATATGGTCGGCGGCCACGCGCCGGGGGCAAAAAATGAAATCCTCTACCGCTTCGAGTTTCCCGAGCGGCCGGGTGCGTTGATGCGTTTTCTCACCAGCATGAGCCGCGGCTGGAATATCAGCCTGTTCCATTACCGCAACCATGGCGCGGATTACGGCCGCGTGCTGGTGGGCATGGAAGTGCCGCCGGCGGACAAGGCGCGTTTCCAGACTTTCCTCGCGCAGGTCGGTTACCCGTACTGTGATGAAACGCGGAATCCGGCGTATCGACTGTTTCTGGCGTAAGAAGGCTTTAAATAAACATGTTTAAAATCAAATGCTTATGATTGACCCTTGGTTCTCACCGCTGCATCGAATCCTGATCTGCGTTTTGCTGATGGGCGCTGGAGCTGCCGGCGCCGCCAATCTGGATGATGCTTTCCTGAAGGCGCGCGACGCGGCGCGTACTGGTGACAGCAAACAACTGGAACAGCTGGCCACAAAATTCCAGGGGCATGTGCTGGAACCCTATGTCCAGTACTGGCGCTTGAGGGCGCGGCTGGAAGCGCGCGAAGCCGAGGAAATGCGCTCCTGGCTTGCCGCCAACCGCGACACGCCGCTGTCGGACTACCTGCGCCGCGACTGGTTGAAGCTGCTCGGCAAAAACGGGCAGTGGGAGTTGTTCAATGCCGAGCTGCCGGCGCTGGTCAACGATGACCCGGAAATGACCTGCTACGGGCTGCAGGCGCGTGTGCTCACCGACACACTGGCCCTGCGCGAAGCACGTCCACTGTGGTTTGTCGCGCGCGATCTGCCCGGCAGTTGCGACCCACTGTTTCAGGCACTGGTGGAAGCCCGGCAGCTGTCGGTGGAAGACATCTGGATCCGCATCCGACTGGCGCTGGAAGCCGGGCAGGTCAGCCTCGCCAACCGGGTGGCGGCCTACCTGCCCAAGGGCCAGGCGCCGGATCCGCGTGCGCTGTCGGCCATTTCAAGCAATCCGGCGTCGCAACTGGCCGAGACGCGTCTCGATTTCAAATCGCGCGCAAATCGCGAAACAACGATGTTCGCCGTCTATCGGCTGGCGCGGACTTCGCCGCAGCAGGCTGCCGCGCACTGGGTCAAACTCGCTCAGCGATTTACCGAGGAAGAACGTTCTTACGTGTGGGGCATGCTCGGCTATTTCGGCGCGATGCGCCATGACCCGGCGGCGCTCGACTGGTTTGCCCAGAGTTCGGGCATGAGTGATCTGCAGCTCGGCTGGAAAGTGCGTGCTGCGCTGCGCGCCAAACGCTGGCCCGAGGTGCTGGCGGCGATCGAGGCGATGACACCGAAAGAGGCCGAAGATCCGGCCTGGCGCTACTGGAAGGCGCGTGCGCTGAAAACACAGGGCCGCACCACGGAAGCCACCGCGCTGTTAAAACCACTTTCGGCTGAATACCATTTTTACGGCCAGCTCGCACTGGAGGATCTCGGCGGATCAGTGCAGGCGCCCGCGACCGCATACAAACCGACGGATGAAGAAATCCGCAGTGTTGCGGCGCGTCCGGGCATCAAACGTGCGCTGGAACTGTTCCGTCTGGATCTGCGGCTGGAAGCGGTGCGCGAATGGCTGTGGGCGATCCGCGGGCTCAGCGACCGGCAATTGCTCGCAGCCGCCGAAGTCGCCCGCCGCAACGCGGTCTATGACCGTGCGATCAATACCGCCGACCGCACGCTGTTCGAGCATGATTTTGGTTTGCGTTATCTGGCACCATACCGCGACCAGTTGAAGGCCGCGGCACGTCAGCTCGACCTTGACGAAGCCTGGGTCAACGGCCTGATCCGTCAGGAAAGCCGCTTTATCGCGCAGGCCAAGTCACGGGTTGGCGCCAGCGGGCTGATGCAACTGATGCCGGCGACCGCAAAATGGGTGGCCGGCAAAATCGGGTTGAAGGACTGGCAATGGTCGCAGGTCACCGATGTCGAAACCAATCTGAGTCTCGGCACCTATTATCTGCGTCATGTACTCGACACGCTGGACGGCAGCCCGGTGCTGGCTTCCGCCGCCTACAACGCCGGGCCGGGCCGCGCCCGCGCCTGGCGCGACAGTCAGGGCATGGAGGCGGCGATCTACGCCGAGAGCATCCCTTTCAACGAAACCCGTGATTACGTAAAACGGGTGATGGCCAATGCCAGTTATTACGCCAGCAATTTCAGCCAGCAATCGCAATCGCTGAAGTCGCGCATCGGCGTCATCGAGCCGCGTGTCCGTGATCGCGAGAAATCGCTGGGTGATACGCCCTAGCTCGGAGATGGGTAATGGGCGATGGGTGAAGGGTAGAATGGGCTGATGCAAATCACCAATATCTGTGTCATCGGCGGTACGGGTTTTGTCGGCCGCCATCTCTGTCAGCAGCTCGCTGCGCAGGGTTATCGCCTGCGCGTGCCGACGCGCGACCGCGAACGCGCCAAAACGCTGATCCTGCTGCCCACGGTCGATGTGGTGGTGGCGGATGTGCAGGATCCCGTGGCGCTGGCGGCGGTGGTCAAGGGATGTGATGCGGTAATCAATCTGGTCGGTGTATTGCACGACGCACGTGGAAAACGCGGTTTTGAGGCGGCGCATGTCGAACTGGCGCGCAAGGTTGTCGCCGCCTGCCGCGCCAATAACGTCCGTCGCCTGCTGCAGATGAGCGCACTGGCTGCGGCACCGGACGCGCCCAGCGCCTATCTGCGCAGCAAGGGCGCAGCTGAAATGATCGTGCGCGAATCCGGCCTTGATTTCACGATCTTCCGGCCGTCGGTGATTTTCGGACCCGATGACAGTTTTCTCAACATGTTTGCCTGTCTGGCGCGGGTGCTGCCGGTCATCGCGCTGGCGAGCCCGGGCGCGCGTTTTCAGCCGGTCTATGTCGATGATGTCGCCGCTGCATTCGTGCGTGCGCTGACCGACATGAAGACCTTTGGCCAGAGTTATGCGTTGTGCGGTCCGCAACGCTACACGCTGCGCGAACTGGTCGCGTACGTCGGCCGCATCACCGGCCATCCACGGCCGATCATCGGACTCAACCGCGCCTTGTCCTATGGTCAGGCCTGCGCGATGGAATGGCTGCCGGTGAAGCTGATGACCCGCGACAACCTGCGTTCCATGGAAATCGACAGCGTCAGCGACAGTGCGTTTCCCTTTGGCATCAAGCCGCAGGCGCTGGAAGCGGTGGCGCCGGCGTGGCTGGCCGTGCGCACGCCGCGTGCGCGTTACCAGCGTTTCCGCAACCTTGCCGGACGTTGATCACAGGCCGCTGCCCCTATTGTACGAATCATGAAAATCTACACCGTGGGCGGTGCGGTCCGCGACGAAATGCTCGGCCTGCCGGTGCAGGACCGCGATTACGTCGTGGTTGGTGCGACGCCGGATGACATGGTCAAGAACGGCTACCGCCCCGTTGGCCGCGACTTCCCGGTGTTCCTGCATCCCGAGACCCACGAGGAATACGCGCTGGCGCGCACCGAACGCAAGACCGCACCCGGTTATCACGGTTTCACCTTCCATGCCGCGCCCGAAGTCACGCTGGAGGAGGATCTGCAGCGCCGCGACCTGACCATCAATGCGATGGCCCGCGATGAAGCGGGGCGGCTGATTGATCCCCACCACGGCGCCGAAGATCTCAGCCACGGTTTGCTGCGCCATGTCAGCCCGGCGTTTGCCGAAGACCCGGTGCGCATTCTGCGCGTTGCGCGGTTTGCCGCGCGTTTCGGTTTCAGCGTCGCTCCGGAAACGCAGGCGCTGATGGTGCAGATGGTTGCGGCGGGAGAGGCTGATGCGCTGGTGCCCGAGCGTGTATGGCAGGAACTGGCGAAGGGGCTGCTGGAACAAACGCCGTCGACGATGTTTGCGGTATTGCGCGATTGCGGCGCGCTGGCGCGCGTGTTGCCGCAACTCGATGCCTTGTATGACGAAGGCCGCGCCGAAGAGTCCTTGCAGGCACTTGATGCGGCGGCGGAAGAAGGCGGTTCACTCGATGTGCGTTTTGCCGCGCTGGCACACGGGCTGGAACCCGAAGCGGTGGAGGCGTTTTGCACAAAAATAAAAGCGCCCGCCGGCTGCCGCGATCTCGCGGTGCTGGCGGCGCGGCATGGCAACGCGCTGGTTGATGCAGCGGGTATCGATACGGAAGAGTTGCTGGGTTTGCTCGAAGCAGCGGATGCCTGGCGGCGGCCGGAACGGTTTACTGCGCTGGTGCAGGCGGCGCTGGCCGGTGAAGCCGATGCGGAGCCGGCGCGTCAGCGTTTGCGCCGCGCACATGAAGCGACGCTGGCGGTGGATGCCGGCGCCGTGGCGCGCAATCACGCAGCACCGGCCGACATCAAGGCGGCGGTGTCCCGGGCGCGGCTGGCAGCATTAAAAAATATTTAATAAAATCAAATACTTATAAAGGGCATTGTGATGATCGATTTTTATACCTGGAGCACACCCAACGGCCGCAAGATTTCCATCATGCTCGAAGAGTGCGGTCTGCCGTACCAGACCCATGCCATCAACATCGGTCAGAATGATCAGTTCAAGCCCGAGTTCGTCGCGATCAATCCCAACAGCAAAATTCCGGCGATCGTCGACAGCGACGGTCCCGACGGCAAACCCATCGCCATGATGGAGTCCGGCGCCATTTTGATTTATCTCGCCGGCAAAACCGGAAAATTTTTGCCGCAAGCCGTGCGTGGGCGTTACGACGCACTGCAGTGGCTGATGTTCCAGATGGGCGGTGTCGGCCCGATGTTCGGCCAGGCCCACCATTTCCTGCGCGCGGCGAAGGAACCGGTGCCGTACGGCATCGAGCGTTATGTCAAGGAAACGCGGCGCCTCTACGGCGTGCTCGACAAACAGCTCGCAGGACACGAGTGGCTGGCCGCCGGCGAATACACCATTGCCGACATGGCGACCTATCCCTGGGTTGCACGCCACGAATGGCACAAGGTCGATCTCAAGGATTTCCCCGGCGTCAAACGCTGGTATGACCGTATCTCCGCGCGCCCCGCGGTGCAACGCGGCATGGCGGTGCCGAAGGTCTGAGCATGAGACCGTCAGCGCAGAGGCGGCGGCTGGTGCTGGCGGGCTTCGGTTTTGGCCTGTGCGCCGCGCCGTGGGCCGCGCTGGCGCAGCAATGCAAGGGGACGCCGCGCGATGCGCTGGGGCCGTTCTATAAAAGCGACGCGCCGGCAACCGGTGAATTGTGCGTAAGCGGCAGCGGCGGCACGGAAAAACTGGTGGTTACCGGTCGCGTCACGGGTCTGCCCAATTGCGTGCCGCTGGCCGGCGTGCGTGTGGAAGTCTGGCAGGCGGACGCGCACGGCGATTACACGCAGGTCGGTGGTGCGCGCGATGATCCGCGCTGCCTGCTGCGCGCCAGCGTGATTGCGGACGCTGCGGGACAGTACCGCTACGCGACCATCCTGCCCGGCGAATATCCGGGTCGCCCGCGCCACATTCATTACCGCATCAGCCATCCCGGCCATGCCTTGCTGGTCACCCAGCTCTATTTCGGTTCCGGGCGCGGCATTCCCGATGCATTACAGGCGGTGTTGCGCCGTGATGCGCAGGGCGTGTGGCAGGCGAGGTTTGATCTGACACTGGTGCCCGCGTAGCGTGCGGGTTATTCCACAGAGCTGACGGTACCGCGGCGGCCCGGTATCGGGTATAGTTTTCGGATGCACAGCGCACGCATCAAAAATCAATAACATCTACAGGGGAAGTCGTCCGTGCTCTGCAATCCAATCACTGAAGCTGCTGCATGCCGACACTGAACTGGCTCGGCAAGGACGCGGTGGTCAACCACCACCTCAAAGTGCCCTTCCGTCTGCTGAAGGACGTCCCCGAACTCGGCTGTGGCGATCCGGGCTCGGGCAATCTCATTGTGCAGGGCGACAACCTCGAAGCGCTGAAGGCGCTGCTGCCCTATTACGCCGGTCAGGTGAAATGCATCTACATTGACCCGCCGTACAACACGGGGCAAGACGAGCGCGATGAGGAGGGTAAGCGAAGGGGGTGGATTTACAACGACAATGTAAACAGTCCTGAAATCCGGGAATGGCTTGGCAGAGTTGTAGGTGCGGAAGCTGAGGACCTTTCTAGGCACGACAAGTGGTTGTGCATGATGTACCCGCGCTTGTCTTTGCTTTATCGTTTTTTGCGAGATGATGGGGTGATTTTTGAATCGCCCCCGGTTTCCTAGACACTGGCGAGCCTCTCAAAATACTGCTTCTCGTAGTTTACCGGTGACAGAC
>JAIETP010000015.1 GCA_019744975.1 Burkholderiales bacterium | reverse complement strand
CTTCAAGGGAACCTCCTCGGGGTAGATTACGAGAAAATTCCACTTCTGGCTGATACTGATTTACGGGGGGATTACCAGGCTATCGTGGCAAAGTCGATTGTGTATGCGCGGTCTGGAGGTAATTTACCCACAGGTTTTTCGGAAGGAACAACTTTTTCTTGCCCTGATTTGAAAACGATTAGATCTGATTTGCAGCAGCTATTTATCTTAGAGGGAGATTCGAAATGAACGATGCAGCTCGCTGTCGATTTCGGGTCGGACCAAGGTAAGTGACTGAGTCAGCAAATTTTTATGCCCAAAAACCAGCGTTTTTCATCCTTAAAGCGCCGCTTTCTCCGCCAGAAATAGCCATATAAGCATTCGACGTATTCTGTCGTCGGGCGATGGGTTTTTCTCTTTTTCACTCAATGTCGCCATTGATCGCAAGGCTTCCGGTCGGGGTTACTGCGGATACTCCGAGGCGCGAAACGCAAGTATTTCATGAGGGGAATGTATGAATGCAATACTTGGCCCTATTGTCCTCACGCAGCACATACCAGCCCTCATCTATTACTGACTGGACAGACCATGCGCTTCTACTATCCAAGTGTTTTCAGCTTGATGCTGCTCGGCGTTTTCTATGCTTTGGCGATGATCGGTCTGTGGTTGTGGTGGACCAAGGGGCTGAAGCGCAAATTTAGCGGGCCAACGGCATGGTCGGTGGTGGCGTTGGTGTTGGTGGCACCGTGGCTGGAAGAGTTTTGGATTGCGTGGAATTTCGGACAGTTATGCCGCAAAGATGCGGGCATTTTCGTCAACAAGACGGTGGAGGTGGAAGGGTTTTATAACTCTACGGGTGCACCACTCGATCTTGTTCGACCAGGCGGTTACCGTTTCATCGAATCGTATTCACCAGAGCAACGACGAAAAGGATCCAATCAAGGTGCAATACGGCTGGAATTCGGCGATGCGGAATTTACGCGTCAGGCCATCGAGAAGTACGAGAAAGAACGCCGACCATTAAAAGCCGCTGAAAAGGACGTGCTGCGGGTCGACCTTGACGAGCGTACTGAGGCGCTCGTGTATCCGAAAAAAGGCGAGGGTTGGCGCATCACCAAACTCGACAAACCCACGGCGCGGTATCACTACACCAGGAATATTTATGGTGAGCAGATTGCTCACAAAATAACAATGCAAGAATCACGTGTTACAGATAACGCCACGGGGGAAGTCGTGGGGCGCTACATCGAGTATGGCCGCGGACCATACTGGTTTTACATTGGTTTAGGTGTGCCACCGTATTCTTGCGATGGTCCGGATGGCGGACCGAACAGTAGGCATAACAGTCTTATTTATCGAGATGTTCTCAAACCGATCAAGTAACGGAGGCCACTGTGGCGACCATCATTGACTATTACAAGTACGCTGCATTAGCGACGGCTGCTTACGTGCGAATGGGGGGTGGCGATTTCGGGTCGGACCAAGGTAAGTGACTGAATCAACAAATTTTCACGCCCAAAAACCAGCGTTTTCCGTCCTTAGAGCGCTGCTTTCTCCACCAAAAATAGCCGTATAAGCATTCGCAGGTTCGCGCAACGCGCAGATTCCGTCGACCGCATCGATATTGCGATGCCTGGCTTTCAGCGCCAGTTCGTGCTTGATCTTCTCGGCGAAGGCGTAGCTGCCCACCGCGATCGCTTCCGACCAGCGTTCGTCCCGCTGTCGTTCATTACGCATCAGCGCTTCCTCGACCCATTGACGGTGCGCCTGCTGAAAAGCACCCACACTCGCAAAACCGCACCAGGCGCTCAAGTCATCCAGGTCGATCAGCGCATAGCGTCGCGGCGGATGCTGGATTTCCCGATAGCCGCCGTTCGTCCATGCGGCGGGATGCCGGACAAGGCCGGCCCGCACCATGTTCAGATCGATATAGGCAATGCAGCGATGTAAATGTTCGTCGCCTTCGATTGCCGTGGCGTGATAACGATCCTCCCAGTAGGCGCCCTGGCGCCTTTTACGCTGGTTGTACTCCTGCGCCGTGCGGCCAGCGGCAAGCTGCATGCTCTGCGCGATTACACCGTCACCGCTGTCCTGCACCAGCAAATGAACATGATTGGACGTGACGACATAGTTGAGCACGCGTAACCCGAAACGCTTCTTCGCCTCGAATAACCAGCGCCGGTAGGCTCGTCTATCACGGGCAAACCTGAACAGGAATGATCTCTCATGGCAACGATGCGTGAGGTGTCAGAACTGGCCGGGCAGGAAATGGCGATTGGCGCGGGGCATGGCTCGTTCCTTAAAGCCGCGATATTGCCCCTGAAAACGCAGTGCCAAGCCATTCAGATGACTTGAATTTGAACTCTTGTTTTTCTGAATCAGTACGTTGCGTTGGTCCGATCCGATTAGGGCGTGTTGGACTATGGTCTGCGGATGATCAAAGTTCGGCGCCACAGCAAATATAGTTTGCACGGAACGCAACAGGCCCCCTGCGTTTTGTCCGACTTGGGCCACAAGAAAAGCATGCCGCCTTAATCTGGAAAACAGTGTAACCATTTGATTTTATTTATAATTATTGGCTGAGAGCCACTCATCAATGGATCCACCAGGCTGCGACGACTGGCCAAACTTATCATTTTGTTAGATTTGACCGCATCCCGACTCCCCCACACCATCGAAAAACAATAAGTGGCCGACAGCGCAACGCTGTGGCCTTGCGGACAGGGGTGTGCGCATGCGGCAGGCAGGGGACTACTGCGGCAACAGAGCGTGTCGATGCATTCTGGCGTCGGGCGGTGGGCTTGTCTCTTGTTCACTCAACGTGGCCATTGATCGTCGGGGTTACTGTGGATACTCCGAGGCGCGAAATGCAAGCATTTCATGAGGGGAATGTATGAATGCAAGACCTGACCCGATTGTCCTCAATGACCTTATCGTCCTCAATATATCGTTCTGTGACGACCCCATGTCGCCCTCAACAACAAAAAATGGAGGCTCGACATGGGCTTAGTCATTCTGGGCGTGTTGGCGCTTTATCTGCTGCTTTCGATTGTGGTTGTCATTGGCGCAATCAAGTACGCGAAAAATAACGGCAAGAGTGTGAATCGTTGGGGATGGGGTGCGGTGCTGGTGATGTATCTGATCCCTTTCTGGGACTGGATACCCACGGTGGCTGTGCATCAGTTTTACTGTGCAAAGGATTCAGGATTCTGGGTCTACAAGAGCCTCGACCAGTGGAAAAAAGAAAATCCCAAGGTGGCAGAGACGCTGGTAGCGAATAAATTGGCCCCATCGACGCGACAAGGGGATATGACGAATTACACCGACACATATTTTTTGAATCAACGGTTCAATTGGGTGGTGAAACATAACGGCCAATTTCTGTTTAATCGATGGCGACATGAGAAGGAAGTGGTTGATAACAAATCGAGCGAAGTACTGGCGCGTTACGTGGACTTCTCAACAGCATACGAACAGCGACAGGCAGGCTGGTCTGGGTGGAAATTTTGGTTGGATAGCAGACATTGTCCTGGCGGCACTCTGAATAGTGGCAGGCTCTCAACATTTATGGAATCAGTTACTTCTTTGGGCGAAAAAGGGAAATAAGATGAATACGATTCGAGGTCTATTTCAACAAGCCCAATTAGCAGAGGCTGCGTACGCGAATTTTATCAATCCTGATACGGGGGCGATTTACAACACGAACGCAGGTATTCAAGACGCACTCATTGCCGAACAATTCTCGCCTGCTCAAGCCGCCTCCTTTGTTCAAAACTGGCGCGTCGCTTCTCAGTTCTCAGAGACCGGCTTATTGAGCAATGGATTTTCCGCAACCTTGCTGGAGCGACTGGGTGCTAACCAGCAACCGACAGGTCAATACACCCTTGCTTTTCGTGGTTCAACTGAAATATTTAACGATTTTTTAGATGCAGATCTCAATCTGGCTGTCTCCAGCGTTGCGGCGAAACAATTGGTCTCAATGGTGAATTATGTACTTCGACTCGCCGTTGGGGGAAGCGGCACTACGCAGCAGCTATCACTCAATGCAAATGCATCAGGCTTGGGTTTTACGGGAGCTCTTGTTCAAGGTGTCGGTTCTGGGATTGCCCCGGAATCAATGGCCGTCAGTGGCCATAGCCTGGGTGGCTATCTGGCTCAAGTGTATCAGCGCCTGTTTGGCAGCGTCGGCGTGTTCACCTTTAACGCTCTTGGAGTTACCGATCCTAATGCCTCATTTTTTGGTCAAGTATCCACGTTGCTGGGGTTGCCTTCTGGAACCTTTGGATCGGGCAATGGAGAGAACCTTGTCGTTCGTGGTGAGCCGGCTCAATTAATCGGAACAATACAGGGAAAGGCACAGATTCAAATTTTTACGGAGACCGAAAATTCGCAGTTGAGCCCGCTTAATCTGGATCCGATTTCAGCTCACAGGATACCTTTCGTTACAGATGCGCTTTCTGTTTACGATCTCTTAGCCAAGATCGATCCGGCGCTCAATACGACCGAACCAGCGACGGGTATCAATAAAATCACTGCGATTCTGCGGGCAATGTCTAATCAACCTGCCCAGTCGCTGGAAACCACTATCGATGCGCTGGTCAATTTCTTTGGATTTGGTTTTTCGCCGCTGGTCGCGCGCGTCAAAGACCGCGAGGCGTTCTATCAGCAGGTTGTTCAACTGCAAACGATTATTCCGAGCCTGATAGCAAATACACCGCTCCAGATTGACTCATTGATCAATACAGATGCTTCCAGTCTTACCAATCTTGCTTCGGGATCAACAGCATTAGCTTATCGCTATGCCCTCAAAGCTCTCAATCCCTTCGCCATTATCGGCGACAATTCCCTTTATGCGATTCACAATGAAAAAAGCGAACTGAATCTCTACGACCCGGCGCAGAAGACCGGTAATCTCACCGAATCCTGGCTCACCGAGCGCGCAAAACTGCTGGAAGCAGTTTTGCTGCGCAACACGCAGGACAATCCCGATATCGCGGTCATTCCCGTGGTTGATGATCGCGAATTCGAGTATCGCTACTACGAGAATGGCCAGGAGCGCGTACTCTTTGCGCAGGCGGCGGATCACGCGCCGGGTGCGTTGCCGACCGAGCTGATTCAATTCGCCGACGACGCGGGCCGTTATCTCAACGGCAGCGACCATGTGCTCGGTGACAAGCTGTTTGGCGGAGACAGCGCCGACATCATCGAAGGTCGCGGCGGGCAGGACACCCTCGAAGGCGGCCGAGGGATGGATCTTTATACCTATAACCGTACGCGTCGCAACGGCATCTTCGGCAGCACTGTCGATGGCGATGGCGCTGATACCGTGCTGGATACTGATGGCAAAGGCGTACTGCGTGTCGTCAAGACCACGACCAGTATCGGCTTCGTCTCCGGAGTGGAGACAAGTATCGCGATTGATGCTTCAGTCAAATTGAACGAGACCACCTGGCAAAGCGCGGATGGCAAGTTTAATTACGTCAAGACCAACGCTGATCTGGTGGTGGTGATCAACGGCGAGGGCGGCGGCACGGTCACACTGAAAAACTGGAACGAGGGGGATTTTGGAATTCGTTTGCTGGAGGCGCTGCGCACTGCCCCGCAAACCACCACCGAAATCCTCGGTGACAAACAATACCTCGACCTCCCCGGCCAGCAAACGCAGCGCAAGCTGCCCAATGGCAATCCAATCAGCTTTACGGCGCCCGATGGTTCAGGTGCCGTGTATGAACGGCTGAGTGATTCCACGCCCGCGGAATGGCTCAATGTGCGGTTTGCACCGGGCAGCGGCTACACGCTGTGGCAAACCTCTGGTGGTATTGCCTATTACATCCTGCCGGCCACGTTGAGTCTGCTCTACAACGAGGCCGATGAATTCGGCAACATCCGGCGCACCGATGAGGACCAGCCCGATCTCGCCGATCAACTCTACGACACCCCCGGTAACGACAACATCCTCGCCGGCGGCGGCAATGACAATATCGATGCATTGCGCAGCGGGGCAGATGTCATCAGCGCGGGGGCGGGGCGCGATGTGGTCAATGCCGGCACGGGCAATGATCTGGTCGAGGGTGGTGCGGACGGCACGGTGGTGCTGGGCGTTTCTGGCGTGGTAGCCGGCGGCGACATGATCGCTGGTGGTGCTGGTGATGATGAACTCTACGGCAACGTCAAGATCGCGCTGGCCGATGCAATCCGCAACGGCGAGACCGATGTCGCCACTAACGTCATTGGCGACTTCCAGTCCGGCGAGGCCGGCAACGACTGGATCGTGGGGGATAAAGGTAACGATGCCCTGCTCGGCGGCGACGGGGATGACATCCTCGTCGGCGGGGCCGGCAACGACAACCTGTTCGGCGACCGCAATCACACTGCGCCCGATGCGGCGTGGCTGATCACCCGTCAGGTGAGCGGCAGCGCCTTGTCCGGGTTCAACTATCAGACGCTGTTCACGGGCATCAACAGCGTGGCCGATGGCGTGGGCCGCGATGTGCTGTACGGCGGCGCCGGGGTGGACTGGGCCTTCGGTGGCAAGGGGGATGATTTCATCGATGGCGGCAGCGGGGCGGATGTGCTGTTCGGCGATGAAGGCTCGGACGTGGTGATCGGGGGTACTGAGAATGACGTATTAGTCGGTGACGGCGTCACTGTCGCATTCGAAGAGCAAGGCGCTGATTATCTGGACGGCGGCGTGGGCAATGACACTTTGCAGGGTGACGGCGGGGACGACATCCTGATCGGCGACGTGGGGGAAGACATCCTCAGTGGCGGCGCCGGCAACGACATCCTCATCGGCGGCAAAGGACTGGATCAATTGATCGGCGGCGCCGGCAAAGACACTTACGTCTTTAACCGCGGCGATGGCACCGAGATCATTGTCGATACTGCCGGCGATGCAAAAATCCCGGAAGCCAGCGTCTTGGTACTGGGTGACGGCATCTCCCAAAGAGACATCAAGTTCCGCCCGGGCAGCCTGCTCGTCGACCTGGGGCCGTCCAATCCTGATGATCCACTGGCCGGCAACGACCAGATTCACTTCACCAACTTCAATAATGATTTTCCCGATCTCACCGCAGCCATCGGCGAAATCCGCTTTGCCGATGGCTCTTCCATGGACTACGCCGACATCCTCGCCCAGGGCTTCGATATCGACGGCACGGCGCTGGACGACGCCGGCGGCACGGCGCTGATCGGCACCTCGGTCACGGACCGGATTCGCGGCTTTGCAGGGAGCGACGAACTCGAAGGACGCGACGGCAATGATGTGCTGACCGGCGACGGCGGCGCGGACCGGCTGGATGGCGGCAACGGCAATGATGTGCTGGACGGCGGGACCGGCAACGATCTGCTGGCCGGTGGCATGGGCAGCGATGATTACCGGTTTGTCCGTGGCGATGGTCTGGATAGCGTGGTCGAGGGTTCATTGTTCGTGCCGGGGCTTTCTGACCCTGGCCATACGGACCGCATCCTGTTTGGGCAGGGTATCACCCGCAGCGATGTGTCATTGCTGCGTACCGGCGACGGCAACCTGACCGTGCGCTACGGCGCCGGCGATGAAATCCTGATCGAAGGCCAATATGGCGTGCCTGGCGCTGATATCGAAAGCATTGTTTTTGCGGATGGAGAGACGATAGATAAAGCCGCTCTCGACGTACTGGAGATTGGCGTTATTGACGGAACGGCGGCGACCGACGAACTCTATGGCACTGCCAGCAACGACGTGCTGCGCGGGCATGACGGAGACGACTATCTGGATGGTGGTCCGTCGCCGGAGCGGCGCACAACGGGAACCCGAACCTTCACTGGCGATGATGTACTCGAAGGCGGAACAGGCGGCGACAATTACGCACTGTACTGGGGCATGGGATCTGACCGCATCATCGAGACCACCGACGGGCAGAGCAACACCCTGGCGCTGCTGAATGCCGGCACACTGGATGGTGTCAGGACCACGCGCGATGGTGATGATCTGCTGGTGACCATGCGTGGCAACGGTGGAAGCGCGCGGGTACAGGGATTTTTTGCGGCCGGCGGCTCGGACGCCTGGCAAATCACCAGCGCGGTCGAGGGCAGCCAGTCTTTGCTTGATTTCCATAACACGCAAAGCACCACCGAAAACCCGTATGCCGTTGATGCGATGGCGGATTACAAACAGCGGCTGCTCGGAGAGTGGCAGGCGCAGAGTCAGCCGAATTTGGATCTGCCGACGCATGTTTATATCAATTCCACCTGGTCACAAACGATTGCGCAGTGGACCACTCTGGTGAACGCACTGCCGGAGCCGGTGCGGCAAACCGTAACCTGGGTCAATGCTCCCGTTACAGACACTTCCATCGGCGGATACGGCATCCGGCAGGGCGCTCATATTGTCGGACTTCCATTGTCCGGCAATACGATTACCCAGCGCCTGGTGCAGCCAATCGTCACCCAAACGATAACCGATGACGCATACATTGCCGCGAGGCAGACCCCCGGCATTTCTGCCAATTCAGTGTCCTACACCTTCAATGCTGGTGGGGGTGGTCCGTTTTCAAATCCAAGAACTTATTCAAATCAAAACGGCTTTGTAACCAATACCATCACCGAGTCCAGCGCGGAAGGATGGGTATCCCTGAATTTACGCAGCGACGGACTGGGGCAATTCGGTTTGAGGATTCACCAGATTGTCGAAAATCCGGTGATCGAAGATATTGAGGCGGGCAGCAGTAATAACTCGATTGTCGGAATGCTGGATAGTGCCGGCGACAGGATCGCGTTGATTGACGCTGGCGCAGGAAATGATTTTGTAAGCGCTGGCCAGTTTGATTTCGCATTTGGCAACGACGGCAACGACCGGATAACAGGTGGCGCTTATGCTTTCGGCGGCAACGGTTTTGACATTCTGTCTGATGGCCGATTCATCGCCGGCGGCGCGGATGATGACCTCCTGAGTGGTGGCGAGGGGGAAACCACCTTTCATTTTCGATCCGGTGAGGCGGGCTGGGATCAGGTGCGGGACCAGAATGGTGTTTCACTGACTGAATTTATGTCGCGTGCCGGATTCGCGGATTCTCTGTCAAATCTGGTCTATGGCGGGAAGTATCGGCTGGGCGGTGAGACCAGCCTCCACTTCCAGAATGCACTGGAGGCGCGGTTTGGTGGCAGCAGTTCCGATGCTTACCGGAATCTTTTTTCCGCGCTGACTTATGCCGAGCTTGACCTGGGTAATGGTGAAACGCAGCGATACACAGTGTTGCCATCAGCGCCAGGTTTTCCGCGTGGTATAGCGGACGGGTTTTTCCGGGGGCCTTATAGCAGCGACGGGTATTACACATGGGTGTACAACTCCATCGAAGACATGATGCGGGACTTTGCGGACTTGGGTCTGCAATTCAGCCCGGCGGACGTCCAGCAAATACCCGGCGCCCCTGATCTGTCCGAATTCACCGCCGACAATCACGCAGCGCTGCGGCCTTTCTTTGAATCGGGCGTTCTCGCAAAAGATACCGTGGAGCTGGCTGACTTTGAGACCAATGTGGATGAAATAACCACGGGATTTGCGACCCCGGGGGAATACGGCGATCAGAACCGTGTGCTTCGCCTGCTTTGGGGAACCGACAAAGTCATTGATATCGAATTGCCGTCTGCCACGGATTTGATCGGACACGGCATTGAAGAGATCATCTTTGGCAGCGATCCGGTTTATATCGGTGATCTGGTTGCTCTCGCGGAGGAAGAAGGTTATCTCGGCACGTCGTTTGACGATTATCTGTTCGGGACAGACACAGATGACCGGATTCGTGGGCTGGCGGGCTGGGATTACATTGATGGCGGTGCAGGCAATGACGTATTGAGTGGCGGCGCAGGAATTGACGAATTTTATTTTCAGGAAAACTCGGGTTCGGACACGATTCTCGATCCGGATGCCGACGATCTGATTGTGTTTGGTGATGGCATCACGCCGGAACAGATTCAACTGGGGCTGGGCTCCCTCCGCCTGCGTTATGGCCCGGCCGGCGATGAAATCCATTTTCAGGGTTTTAATCCGGATGATGTCCATGGCAATACCCTGTTCGCCGCATTGCAATTCTGGGATGTTGCGCAAGGTGAGGAATTGCCTGATGGCTCATTTGATCCGATATGGACGCTGACGAATGAACTGACTTATGGGGAGGTCCTGGAGCGCGGATTTGACATCGCCGGCACCGACAACGACGATATTCTGCGTGGCACCAATATTCATGACCGTTTCCATGACGGGGGCGGTAATGATGTGCTTGCAGGTGGTGCCGGCGGGGACAGTTATTTCTTTGATCGCGGGAACGGCGCGGACATTGTCAGCGATTTTTTCGAAACCGGAACAATCAACAGGATAGTACTGCGCGATCGCGTTGCTGAAGACATCAGCGGTACCAGGGAAGACGGGCAAGTGGTGCTGCGGGCCCGTGCCAGCGCTGACGAGATTCGCATCCAGTGGGATCAGGCCCATGGCAGCGGGGTCGATCTTGTCGAGTTTTCCGATGGGTCGACCTGGAGCAGGGCGATACTGGAGCAGCTGCCCGCAGTCACCGTTAATTCGTCGCCGACAGTCGGCATTCCGCCGCGCCCACAACTGGTTTTGGAGGACACGGCGTTCAGCTTTGCCTTGCCGGAAGGCAGTTTTCTCGATCCCGATGCCGGTGATGTGCTGACTTACAGCGCTGCGCAAGCTGATGACAGCCCGCTGCCGGAGTGGCTCAATTTTGATCCGGGTTCAGGCAACTTCAGCGGCCAGCCGGGTAATGAACATGTCGGAGCGCTGTCTGTAAAAGTCACCGCATCCGACTCCGCAGGCGCATCGGTTTCAGGGTTTTTCGACATTACCGTTGTCAATGTCAACGATGCACCGCAATATTTGCCGCCCATCGATGATCAGCAGGCAAGCGAAGATCTGGCCTTCAGCTTTGTCGTGCCGGAGCAGCGCTTCAGCGATCCTGACAGCGGCGATGCGCTGACCTATGCCGCTCGCCTGGCCGACGGCTCGCCGCTGCCGGACTGGCTCCTTTTTGACCCGGCTGCGCGCAGATTTTCCGGAACTCCGTTGAACGGGGATGTCGGAAGCCTTGCGCTGGAGGTGACCGCTACTGACCTCGCCGGCGCCAGTGCTGCAGGGACGTTTGCCGTGACCGTGCAAAATACCAACGATGCACCGACGACAGTTCATGCGATTGCTGACCAAGCCGCTTCTGAAAATACGGCTTTTGGTTTTGCAATACCCGCCAATACATTCCTCGATGTCGATGCAGGTGATGTGCTTGCGTATGGTGCAGGCCTGCCTGATGGCGGGCCATTGCCGGCATGGATGGCTTTTGATGCCTTAACCGGAATTTTTTCCGGTATGCCGCCAACGGGAACTGCGGGAGATTTTGCGTTGCGGGTGACGGCGACGGACAGGGCTGGTGCGCAGGCGTTTGCCGATTTCAACCTGACGGTTGCCGCCGGGAGTGGCGGTATTACGCTGATCGGGACACCGGCATCCGAGTCGCTCGTCGGTACCGCGTTCAACGACATTATCGAGGGGCGTGGCGGCAACGACACCTTGAGTGGATTGGAAGGCGACGACCTGCTGGTTGGCGGTACGGGGGCGGATCGTCTGCTTGGTGGCAAGGGCAGCGATATTCTTGATGGTCGACGCGGCAATGACACGCTAAAGGGCGGCAAAGGCGCCGACATTTATCTGTTCGGCAGGGGAGGTGGCAAGGACATCATTGATGATGACGGTGCGGCCGGGGATCTTGACACGGTGCTGTTTGGTGACGGGATAACGCTGCGGGATTTGCGGTTTGCAAAAAACGATGGGGATCTGACCATCAGCATCAACGGCACCAATGACCGGCTCACGATCCGTGACTGGTCGTCCCGCAAAGACAGCATTGAGACGCTTCGGTTTGCCAATGGGCAGGCCATTGATTTGCGGGAAGTCATGCGCCGGAGCCATCTCGATCATGGGCGGGACGAAGAGGGCGGGGATACCCATCACCACCGACGAGGCGGCGAAAGAGACGGCCGCCGCAACCATGATGCCTCCGGAAAACAGGATCATGATCATGCCGGAGGTGACAACAAACACGACAAGGATTTCAGCAGGCTGATCGACAAATGGTTTGATGAGCGGCGGCATGCCGGTGATGCTGTGCAGAGCTGGCTGGATGAGTCGCGCGATGGCGCCCAGGCCATCAAGGCGGAAACGGCAGCAATACGCGCGGGCTGGGCAGCCTCGGAACAATGGCTTCGTGATCATCCGCGTGGTGGCGCGGGGCGATCCGAAAACACGGGCTACGAAGAGTTTTCCGGATTGCCGTGGTTGAGCCGCAGTACCTTCGAAAGCGGATCCGGTTTCGGACGCAACCATTTACCGACCCTGGATGGCCATAACCTGAAACCATTCCGGGGGCTCGAGGAAGGTCTCAGGGCTCTGGGTTGATCGGGCAGACATGTCGTTACCCGGGAAACTGAAGGCCCTGCTGTTTCCAGAGGGGCAAGCGCTGGACTTTGCGCCAGCCCTGCTGCGTACCCAACAGCAACCGCCGGCGCCATTGCCGCGAGCATTGCTTTATCTGTTGCTGGCACTGTTCACCATAGCGCTGATCTGGGCTGTATTCGGGAGATTGGACATAGTCGCAGTTGCTCCCGGCAAGCTGGTGCCGCAGAGTTTCCTGAAAATAGTGCAGCCGGCCGAAGCCGGTATCGTGCGTGAAATCCTGATCAAAGAAGGCGAGTCGGTCAGGGAGGGGCAATTGCTGATGCGCATGGACAGGAATCTGGCCGAAGCGGATATGCGCGCTGTTGATCGCGAAGTCAAAGTCAAGTTCCTGCAGCTGCAACGCGTTGACGCAGAATTGCGCGGGCGATCCATGGCGCGCCTGCCTGGAACGGATGTTCTGCTGTTCGACGAAGTTGAAGCGCAGTTTCAGGCGCGGCGGCGGGCGCATATAGATGCATTGGCGGCAGAGCAGGCACAATTATTGAAAGCGCGCCATGACTTGAATATGGCGTACGAAGTGGAGGGCAAACTCAAGCACACCGTGCCCATTTACCGCGCGCAGGCCGAAGGCTGGGAAAAACTGGCTCAGGAGGGTTTTGCCGGAAAACTGCTAGCCATGGATCGGCAGCGCCAATACATCGAGAGCGCCCAGGATCTGAAGGCGCAGGGGCATCTGATTGCCGGCCTCAAGGCATCCATGGCGCAGGCGGAAAAGCGCTTGGCCCAGCTGCAGTCCGGGTATCTGCAGCAACTACAGGCTGAGCGCTCCGAGATTTCATCACAACACCACCGTGCGCAGCAGGAACTCGACAAACAGCAGCACCGTTCCGGTTTGCTGGAATTGCGCGCCCCCCAGGCAGGTATCGTCAAGGACCTGGCGACACATACACCGGGCACCGTGGTTGCCCCCGGTACTGTGGTCATGACGCTGGTGCCCCGCGATGAGCCGGTGCAAGCGGAAGTTTGGGTGGCGAACGCGGATGCGGGTTTTATTGCGCCAGACCAGAGGGCGCGGATCAAGATTGATGCCTATCCGTTCCAGAAATACGGAATGGTTGAGGGCATGGTCAGGCAAGTCAGCGCGGATTCGAGCGAGCCTGGCGCACAAGGTTCTTTGGTTAAAAACCAACCGATGGCATCACCGTTGTATTACAGGGTACTGGTGGCTTTGGATAATGGCCATCTTGAACGCAACGGAACGCGCCATCCGCTGATGCCCGGCATGCAGGTCAATGCCGAAATCCATCTCGGCACGCGCAGCGTCATGGAGTATCTGCTGTCACCGATCCAGAAGGTGGTTCATGAGGCCGGACGAGAGAGGTAAGTTGGCCTGGCTCCTGCTATGCGCCAGCCCCATTAATTTTACATAATACTGATTATACGCACCAAGTAATGGGCATTCCCAGAGGGAAACTGGATTTTCCCAATACTCAGAACGGCCTTACTCCTCGACCCCGGCCCTTCGTAACACAGCCTCGATTTCCCCCTGACCACGGTCTTTGGCCAGGCTTAATGCCGAATGGCCATGCGGCGATACATATTTGGCGTCCGCGCCATGTTCCAGCAGCAACAGCAGCATCTGCAGCTGGCCTTCCCTGGCTGCCATCATCAGCGCCGTGGTGCCGTTATCCGCGGCCGCATTGACATTGGCGCCCTTGGCAATCAGCAGGCGCCCGATGTCGGTCCGATTCCGGGCTGCGGCATAGATCAAAGGGGTCCAGCCGTCGTGGTTAACCGGGGCGCCGGCATCAAGCAGCAGCCGGGCAATCTCCGTATGTCCCAGGATGGTCGCCAGCATCAGTGCCGATTCGCCCAGCGGATTACGAGTCTGGAGTCTGGGGCGGGCGGCGAGCAGGGTTTTGACCACATTGGGCTTGCCTTCCCGGGCTGCGAGCATCAGCAGGGTTTCGCCCTTGGGGCTGACGGTGTCTACATCCATGCCGCGCTGGAGCAACTGGACAATGGTTTTTTCGTCATCAATACGGATAGCCTGCAGCATGTCCTCGTAGGCGCCTGCCGTGGCACTGTTGCTGAATACGCAAAATCCGGCCAAACCCATAATCAGAAAAAACTTGCGAAATTTCATGTAATTATATGTTTATATTGAATAATTTAAAAAAATTACTGGTGGTCGCTGCAGCCACATCTGCAAATGTGCGGTTTTGCAGCCTGGCGACTTCCTCGGCCACGTGTTTGACCCACCCGGGCTGGTTGGTTTTGCCGCGGTACGGCACCGGGGCCAGATAGGGCGAATCCGTTTCCACCAACAGTCGATCCAGCGGCACCTGCCGGGCCACATCCTTTAGCTCCTTGGCATTTTTGAAAGTCACGATGCCGGAGAAGGAGATATGGAACCCCATTTCGAGGGCGCCCTGCGCTACTTCCCAGCTTTCGGTAAAACAGTGCATCACCCCGCCCGCCTCAGCCGCCCGCTCTTCCTGCATCAGCCGCAGGGTGTCGGCCGATGCCGAGCGGGTATGAATGATCAGCGGTTTGCCGGACTGCCGCGCCGCGCGGATGTGTACGCGGAAACGTTCGCGTTGCCATTCGAGGTCACCGGTCAGCCGGTAATAGTCCAAGCCCGTTTCACCGATCGCCACCACCTTCGGATGACTTGCCAGTTCGACCAGTTCGGCGACTGTCGGTTCGCGCAGATCGGGGTAATCGGGATGCACACCGACCGAGGCAAAAAGGTTTTCATGCTGCTCGGCCAGCGCCAGCACTTTGGGGAAATCTTCCAGCGTCACACTGATGCAGAGCGCGGCGCCGACATCGTTTTCGCGCATGGTTTCCAGAATCGCGGGCAGGTTATCGGCGAGTTCCGGAAAATCGAGATGGCAGTGTGAATCGACCAGCATGTTCACGCCGCCTTGCGCGACGGATTCACCACTGCGGCGTAAGCGAGCAACACA
This sequence comes from Burkholderiales bacterium, assembly GCA_019744975.1. GTDB lineage: Bacteria > Pseudomonadota > Gammaproteobacteria > Burkholderiales > SG8-41. The sequence goes on along the minus strand of JAIETP010000015.1, from coordinate 156,413 downwards.
CTTTCGATATACAGGCGACCGTTCAGCGGATGGTGGATATTGCGCTGCTCGCGCACCAGCTTGCGGTGCAGGCGCAGCGCCGCCAGCGGTTCCACGCGTTTGGCGATGATGGCCAGCTCGCGCGCCAGGTCCGGGTTGAAGCGGATGGTGCCGAGCATGCGCTGCTCGGCGATGTCGTAAGTCCATTTCTGCAGCCAGCCGATGAAACGCTCCAGCGGCAGATCGCGGAAGGTCTCGGCAATGGCCAGTGGATCAAAATCCGGCGGGGCGATGCGCGCCAGGAAATCGCGACGCCCTGCCAGCTCATCCCCTTCGCTGGCGGCCAGTGCCAGCAGCGGCGCGCCGGACGATTGCGCCAGCGCCACTTCCGGATCGGCCACGCCCTGCCCGCCCAGCCAGGCCAGCGCCGTGGCACGGTCCGGTTGCTGCAGGCTCAGTTGCCGGCAGCGGCTGATGATGGTGCGCGGCAGGCGATGCGGACGGTGGCTGATCAGGATGAAATGGGTCAGCGGCGGCGGTTCTTCGAGGCTTTTCAGCAGGGCATTCGCCGCATTGACGTTCAGGGCTTCCGCCGGACAGACGAGGATTACTTTGCGTCCGCCGCGGTGGCTGGAAACATAAATGAAATCGTGCAGCTCACGCACCTGCTCAATGCTGATCCAGGGGCTGGCTTTGGTTTTCTTGCTGCCTTCTTCGGTTTCGGCTTCGGCATCGCCTTCCGTGATCGGCGCCAGCATGCGGAAATCCGGGTGGGCAGCCGAGGTGAACCAGTTGCAGGCTTTGCACTGACCGCAGGCAGCACTATCCGCTGCAGGGGTTTCGCATAACAAGGCCTGCGCCAGCTCCATGCCAAAGGCTTGTTTGCCAATGCCCCGCGGCCCCTTGATCAGCAGGGCATGCGCCAGCTGCGCTTTTTGCGCCAGCACCGATTTCAACTCATTTTTGAACCAGATAGTCATTAAAAATCAATGCATTGAATGTAGAAATCGCAAGTACTTTATTAAAATCAAAGGCTTATTTAAATAATGATTAAAATCAAATACTTGTAATAATACTCTCAAGTTCAAGCTGTATCTCGGAAATGGTCCGGGAAGCGTCGATTATGCGGATCCGGCGTGGATGTTCGGCAGCCCGGCGCAGGTAGGCGGCCCGCACCCGTTCGTAAAACGCCTGTTTTTCCCGCTCGAAACGATCCGGTTCACGGACCTGCCGGGTCCGGGCCCGGCCGATCGCCGGATCCAGATCAAAATAAAGCGTCAGATCCGGCTGCAGCGCGCCCTGCACCCAACGTTCGAGTTCCGCCACCCGTTCCCAGCCCATGCCGCTGCCGCCCGCCTGGTAGGCATAGGTGGCGTCGGTAAAGCGGTCGCACAGCACGCAGTTTCCGGCGGCCAGTGCCGGCTCGATGACCTGTGCGATATGTTCACGCCGCGCGGCAAACATCAGCAGCGCTTCGGTATCGGGATGTCGCGGATCGTGATTGTCGAGCAGCAGTTTGCGCAGGGCCTCGCCCAAAGGTGTGCCGCCGGGTTCGCGGGTGATTGTCAGTACCATGCCGCGGGCCAGCAGTTTTTCGCGCAGCCAATCGAGGTGCGTTGTTTTACCGGCGCCGTCCATGCCTTCCAGCGTAATGAATTTGCCGCGGCTCATTTTCGGCCCCGACGCTGGTACTGGGTCACAGCACGTTCGTGTTCGGCCAACGTGCGAGAAAATTTCGATGTGCCGTCACCGCGCGCGACAAAATACAGCGCGTCACTCGATGCGGGATTCAGCGTTGCGCGCAAGGCTTCAAGTCCAGGCATGGCAATGGGTGTGGGCGGCAGGCCGGCACGGGTGTAGGTATTGTATGGGGTATCCGTGGTCAGATCGCTTTTGCGGATGTTGCCGTTGAAGGATTCGCCCATGCCATAGATCACCGTCGGATCGGTCTGCAGCAGCATGCCGATGCGCAAGCGGTTGATGAATACCGCGGCGACCAGCCCGCGTTCCTCCGGTCTGCCGGTTTCCTTCTCAACGATCGAGGCGAGGATAAGAGCCTCAGTCGGCGTTTTCAGCGGCAGTCCGGGCGCGCGGCGCTCCCATTCCTGGTTAAGGTGGCGCAGCATCAACTGGTGGGCGCGACGCAGAATCGCCAGGTCGCTGGTGCCTTCGCTGAAATGATAGGTGTCAGGGAAAAACCAGCCTTCTCCGAGCGGCTGGGAAATTTCCAGTTTTTCCAGTATTTCGGCTTCCGTCATGGCAGCCGTTTCAACGCGTATTTTCGGGTTGTCCTGCAGCGCCTTGCGCATTTGCTTGAAAGTCCAGCCCTCGACGAAGGTGACTGCAACGAGGTTTACGTCGCCCCGCGTCATTCGTTGCAACAGGCTCAGCGGGGTCAATGGACGTGAAAACTCGTAATTACCCGCCTTCAGTTTCGCCGATTCACCGAGCACCCGCGCCAGTGCCTCGAATGGTTCGGGGCGGCTGATGACGCCCGCTTTCGCGAGCTGGGCGGCCACGTTTCTGAGGCTGCTGCCTGCGCGCAACTCAAAGGTCACCGGCGATTTTTCAAGCGGCAATTCGTCATGCGCGTAGTAGTACAAGCCGGCGACGCAAGCTGCCACCAGCAACAACCCGGACCAGATCAGGAATTTAATGAAGCGGAGAATCGAGCGCATCCAGCCATTTTCGCACGAGCCGTGCGACCTTGAAGTCCGACCAACGGCGCTGCTCCAGCGCAGCGACCGGCCACACGCCGATCAGGCTGTTGACCAGAAAAACTTCCGTCGCAGCTTCCAGTCGCCGGCGGTTGATCGGCTCGATCCGGCAGCGCATGCCATTGCGACCGGCGGCGGCAATGACCAAATCGCGAGTGACGCCGGCCACACCGCAGTGCGACAGATCCGGCGTGAGCAATACGCCATCTTCGACCATAAAAACATTACAGCGCGTGCCCTCGATGACATGGCCCGCGGCATCCTGCAGTAAACCTTCGGCGATCGCAGGATCGTCCCATTCAGTGCGGGCCAGCACGTTTTCCAGTCGGTTCAGATGTTTGATGCCGGCCAGTCGCGGCTGCGCCGCAAGCCGCAACTCGCATATCCGCACGCTGACGCCCTGCTCCCGCCATTGCCTCGGATATTCAGGCAGGGGATTCGCTGAGACCACGCGGCGCGATTGCGGGTTTTCCGGCATCACATAACCACGTCCGCCGCTGCCGCGAGTCACGGTAATGCGCAGTGCGCAGTCCGGCAGTTGTGCTGCAATGGTCTGGAGATCCCGGCGCAGATCAGCTTCTGCCGGCGGTGAGATGCCCAATGCGCCGCAATCAGCCGCGAGTTTGGCATACTGCTGCGGCCACCATTGCGCATGACCGTTGCGCATGGGCAGCGTGCGGAACACGCCATCGCCATAGGTGAAACCGCGGTCATCGGCGGGTACAGCGTTTGCCGGCAAACCATCGACCAGTATCATCGGCATGCCGTCGCTTTCGCCGGTTGCTTCCGCCGCATCAGCCGGCAGAATGCCGGAAGGATTTCAGATCTTGCGGAACACCAGACTGCCGTTGGTGCCGCCGAAGCCGAAGGAATTGGAAAGCGCGACATCGATTTTCATCGGGCGCGCGGTGTTCGGTACGTAATCCAGATCACACTGCGGATCCTGGTTGACCAGATTGATGGTCGGCGGCGCGACCTGGTCACGGATGGCCAGCACCGAAAATACCGCCTCGATGCCACCCGCAGCACCGAGCAGATGACCGGTCATCGACTTGGTCGAACTGACAGCCAGTTTTTTGGCGTGTGCGCCAAAGCAGTTTTTGACCGCAATGGTTTCGGCAATATCACCCAGTGGGGTCGAGGTGCCGTGGGCATTGATGTAATCGACCTGATCGTGGTTGAGGCCGGCGTTGCGCAGCGCGTGATTCATGCAGCGCACCGCACCCGCACCGTCTTCGCAGGGTGCGGTGATGTGATGTGCATCGGCGCTCAGTCCGTAACCCGCCAGTTCGCAGTAAATCCGCGCACCGCGTTTTTTGGCGTGTTCGTATTCTTCGAGCACTAATACACCGGCGCCCTCGCCCATCACAAAACCGTCGCGATCCTTGTCCCAGGGGCGGCTGGCCGCAGCCGGGTCATCGTTGCGCGATGACAGCGCACGCGCAGCGCAGAAGCCGCCGATGCCCAGCGGGGAAACAGTGGATTCGGCGCCGCCGGCAATCATGATGTCGGCATCGCCGTATTCGATCAGCCGACCGGCTTCGCCGATGCTGTGGTTGGCCGTTGTGCAGGCGGTGACCACGGCAATGTTGGGCCCCTGCAGCTTGTACATGATCGACAACTGGCCCGAAATCATGTTGATGATCGAGCCCGGTACAAAAAACGGTGAAATTTTGCGCGGCCCACCTGACAACAGCGCATTGTGCGTGTCCTCGATCAGCGGCAGACCACCGATGCCGGAGCCGATGCAAACGCCGATCATCTCGCGGTTGAGCTTGTCGAGATCCAGTCCGGCGTCCTTGATGGCATCAATCCCCGCTGCCAGGCCGTAGTGGATGAAGGTATCGAAGCGCCGCGCTTCCTTGACTGGCAAATAGGCGCCGGGATCAAACCCCTTGACCTCGCCGGCAATCTGCGAGGTATACCCGGAGGCATCAAAACGGGTGACCTTGGTGATGCCGGATTTGCCGGCGGTAATGCTCGACCAGGATTCGGTCAGCCCGATGCCGACCGGGGAAATGATCCCCAGTCCGGTCACGACGACTCTGCGGGTGCTTGGACGCGGCATGTTTTAAATGCTGAGGGAGCGCGGTTGCGCCCCCTGCTGTGAGATTGACGGCAACGGGAGGGAAAGCCTTCCGCCGCACTTACACTTGCGGATTACGCCTTCAGATGCGACTTGATGTAATCAGAAGCCTGTTGCACGGTGGTGATTTTTTCGGCTTCATCATCGGGGATTTCGGTCTCGAATTCCTCTTCCAGCGCCATTACCAGCTCGACCGTGTCCAGCGAGTCGGCGCCGAGGTCGTTGACGAAGGATGACTCGTTCTTGACGTCAGCCTCGTTGACGCCCAGTTGCTCGGCAACAATTTTTTTAACACGTTGCTCGATATTTTCCATCTAAGTCCCCTTTCGAATTGCTTGATGATGTTTGGATCGGTCCGTAATCGCGGAAAAGCCGCCGGATGACCCCTTAAAAGCGTGAATTTTACCACAAACCGGATTTAAGAAATCCTTTAAAAACAATTGCTTATGACTAATGCTTGAAGCCGGCCAAATATCGGCTGCCGCGCATTCTAGCCCATATGCATGCCGCCGTTCACATGCAATGTACAACCGGTGACATAAGAGGCAGCATCAGACGCCAGATAGACCACCGCGCCGGCGACATCGGCCACCGTGCCGAGACGAGCCAGCGGGATCTGCCCGACCAGGCCTGTACGCTGGGCTTCGTCCAGCGCCCGTGTCATATCAGTGTCGATAAAACCCGGAGCCACGCAGTTCACGGTGATATTGCGGCTGCCGACTTCCCGCGCCAGTGCCCGGGAAAAACCTTCGACCCCGGCCTTGGCCGCGGCATAGTTGCTCTGGCCGGCATTACCCATCGCGCCGACCACCGAAGTCACGTTGATGATGCGTCCGGTGCGCGCCTTCATCATGCTGCGCATGACGGCTTTGGACAGGCGATACACCGATTTGAGGTTGGTCGACATGATCATGTCCCACTCCTCCTCCTTCATTCGCATCAGCAGATTGTCGCGGGTAACCCCTGCGTTGTTGACCAGGATGCCCACGTCGCCCCACTGCTGCTGGATTGCCGCCAGTGCAGCATCGACCTGCGCCTGGTCGTTGACGTCCATCGCATAACCGGCACCGGTAATGCCCGCTGCCGCCAGTTCCTTGGTAATGCCTTCGGCCCCCGCGGCCGTCGTTGCCGTGCCGGCAACCGTGGCGCCAGCCATGCCCAGTGCCATTGCAATGCCCTGGCCGATGCCGCGTGATGCGCCGGTCACCAGCGCAACCCTGCCTTTTAATGTGCTCATCGCAACGCCTCCATGGTTTGCTGCAGCGATGCCGGATCGGTCACCGCGTAGCCCTGCAGGCTGCCTTCGATGCGTTTGGTCAGTCCGGCAAGCACTTTGCCTGGCCCGCACTCCACAACATGGGTGACACCCTGCGCTGCAAGTGAGCGCACGATTTCCACCCAGCGCACGGGATTGCAGGCCTGTCGGGCCAGGGCGTCCTTGATCCGCGCCGGATCAGTCACCGTCGCCACATCGACATTATTGATGATTGCAATCTGCGGTGCGCGGAAAGTCACGGTTTGCAGGCGCTCCTGCAAACGATCGGCGGCGGGTTTCAGCAGGGACGAATGGAACGGCGCGCTGACCGGCAGCATCACCGCGCGTTTGGCGCCGCGCACCTTGGCTGCTTCCGCGCCACGCTCGACAGCGGCCTTGTGACCGGCAATGACCACCTGGTTCGGCGCATTGAAATTGACCGGTTCGACGACTTCACCTTGAGCAGCTTCGGCGCAGGCCGCGCGTACTGCGTCATCGTCCAAGCCAAGAATCGCCGCCATCGCACCGGTGCCCACCGGCACCGCTTCCTGCATCGCTTGCGCGCGGAATCGCACCAATGGCACGGCGTCGGCGAAAGCCAGCGCCCCTGCGGCGACCAGCGCCGTGTACTCGCCAAGACTGTGTCCCGCAACAAAGGCCGGTGCTGGTCCGCCGGCTTCCTGCCAGGCACGGTACATGGCATAGGCAGCGGTCAGCATTACCGGTTGTGTGTTCACCGTGGCACTCAATTCTTCGGTTGGACCTTCCGCCACGAGTTGCCACAAATCCTGCCCCAATGCAGCCGAAGCCTCGGCAAAGGTATCGCGTACGATTTTGCTGTCGGCAAAACCCTGCATCATGCCCACCGCCTGCGAGCCCTGCCCCGGAAATACCAAAGCCAGTTTCATGTTTTAAAGAATCCTCACTGCCTGCTTACCATTTGATCAGTACCGCACCCCAGGTGAATCCACCGCCGACACCTTCGAGCATCACATGCTGCCCCGGCTTGATGCGTCCGTCACGCACCGCTTCGTCCAGTGCCAGCGGCACTGAAGCCGCCGAAGTATTGGCATGGCGATCCACGGTCGTGATCACCCGCTCCATCGACATGCCGAGTTTTTTTGCCGTGGCCTGGATGATGCGGATATTCGCCTGGTGCGGAATCAGCCAGTCGATGTCGGATTTTTGCAATCCGGCCGCGGTCAGCGTTTCCAGCGCCACTTCTTCCAGCACCTTCACTGCAAACTTGAATACCGCCGTGCCATCCATCTGCAGCAGCGGCCTGCCGCTGATCTTGCCGCCGCAGACACTGCCCGGCACCGAGAGGATGCCGGCATGGCTGCCGTCGGCGTGCAGGCGCGCGGCGAGAATGCCGGGTGCGGTGCTGCGCTTGAGCACCACGGCGCCCGCGCCATCACCGAACAACACGCAGGTGCCGCGATCCTGCCAGTCGAGTATGCGCGAATAGATTTCAGCGCCAACGACGAGAATATGCTCGTACTGTCCGGAACGCATGAACTGATCGGCCGTGGCCAGCGCGTAGACAAAACCGCTGCAAACGGCCTGCACGTCGAATGCCGGCATGCCCTTTGCGCCCAGCTTGGCCTGCAGCAGGCAGGCCGTGCCCGGAAATACCATGTCGGGTGTGGTCGTGGCAACGATGATCAGGTCGAGCTTGTCCGCGGCAATGCCGGCCATATCAAGCGCGCGCTGAGAGGCTTTCAGCGCCAGATCACTGGTGGTCTCGTTGTCCGCGGCAATATGGCGCTGGCGGATGCCGGTGCGCTGCTGTATCCATTCATCTGAAGTCTCGACCAGTGCCGCCAGGTCCGAGTTGGTCAGGATTTTTTCCGGCAAATAACTGCCGGTGCCGATGATGCGTGAATGGATGACCGTCATGCCGATTGGACTTTCTGCTCCAGCGCCGCCATGCGTTCGCTGATGTGCGCCAGTACACCGGTGCGGACTTCGTCGATCGCGTGCTCGATGGCAAAACCGAAGGCAAATGTATCCGCCGAGCCGTGGCTTTTGATGACAATGCCGCGAAGACCGAGCAGGCTGGCGCCATTGTAGCGGCGGTGGTCTACGCGTTTCTTGAACGCCTTGAGCACCGGCATTGCGGCCAGGCCCAGCAACTTGGTGAACAAGTTTTTGCTGAATTCCTCACGCAAATAAGTACGCAGCATTTGCGCCAGACCTTCGGAAGTTTTCAGTGCGACGTTGCCGACGAAGCCGTCGCAGACCACGACATCAGTCGTGCCTTTGTAGATATCCTCGATGTTACCGTGGAAATTCAGGCCGCTGGCACGCAGCAGCACCGCCGCCTCCTTGACAACTTCGTTGCCCTTGATGTCTTCTTCGCCGATGTTCAGCAGGCCGACCGTCGGACGCGCTTTGTGCTCGACGGAAGCCACCAGTTCTGAACCCATGATGGCAAACTGCAGCAGGTGTTCCGCGGTGCAATCAACGTTGGCGCCGAGGTCAAGAATGTGGGTATGCCCTTTCAGAGTGGGCAGCATCGTGGCAATGGCCGGACGGTCTATGCCGGGCAGGGTTTTCAGCACAAACCGCGAAATGGCCATCAGCGCACCGGTGTTGCCGGCGCTGACGCAGGCCTGTGCATCGCCGCTCTTGACCAGGTCAATGGCGATGCGCATCGAGGAATCTTTTTTGCCGCGCAGTGCATTGGCCGGCGGTTCATCCATGGTCACGACTTCGGTCGCGTGATGAACCCGCAACCGGTCGCCGGCAGCAGCGCCGGCACGTTGCAATTCAGCGAGGATTTGATCCTGCAGACCGACCAGCACAAAACTGCAGTGCGTATCCCGACGCGACCACTCGACCGCGGCGGGCACGGTCACGCGCGCACCGTGGTCGCCGCCCATGCAATCGATGGCAACGGTCACATCCATCAGGGATCCTCCTCTTCAGGCTCCGTCTGCTGATTCTTGTCAGAGCCAGGCTTGTCGAAGCCAGTCGTCCCGCAAAGGCAGATTACTCGCCCTTGGCTTTGATGATTTTTTTGCCGCGGTAGTAGCCGTTGGGGCTGATGTGATGGCGCAGGTGCGCTTCACCGGAGGTCGGCTCGACGGCGAGTGCCGGCTTGCTGAGCCCGTCGTGCGAACGGTGCATCCCGCGCTTCGAGGGGGACTTCTTGTTTTGTTGGACAGCCATGGTGTTCTCCTAAAAATTAACTTGTGTTCGTTTGGTGCTGCTATTTATTCCCGCTTTTCATCCCATTCATTTCGGGTTCAGCAGCGTGGCCAGTTTGGCAAACGGGTTGTCCCGTTCGCCGGTCCAGCCCGGCCCGTCGCCATCACTGCATTTTCCCTCGTCATGCCTTACTGATAACGGCAGGCTGAGTAATATCTCGTCTTCAACCAACTCCAGCACATCCAGATCCGGCCCCGCTTCAATCCATTCCGGTGACTCGGGGTCATCGTCTTCCTGCATCACCGCGCCGTGCTCCACCAGCAACACCCGCGATTGCAGCTGCAAAGCAAAATCCAGCGGCCCGAGACAACGGCCACAGCGCAAACTGGGATTGCCGGTAATTTCCAGTTCCAGTAACGGCCGCTGGCGCTGATCCACTTTTCCGCGCACCACAAAAGCCACCGTTCCGGTATCACCGGCGAGTCGATCCTGCAGACGCGGCATCGCGGCAAGCGCCACCTGACCGCTGTGCAGGCCGGCGGCACGTGCAAATGCAAACGGATCCTCGATGCGATGAACTGCGGCAGGCCCGGACATAAGCGGCGCATGATAGTATTTTCGGCTCCCGCTGTCAAAATCTGCCATGCCAAATTCCCTGTTCAGCCAAGCACTTAGCGATATTCATTTGTTGCGACGCTTAAAACCCGCCGTCCTCGTCGTTATTTACTTAACACCCGTTCATTCAGGCACTTACGTCCGGCTGCCAGGCACCGCATGACATCCCCACCGCGCATCGTGCTGGCGTCTTCGTCGGCATACCGCAAGGCATTGCTTGCCCGCATCGGTCTCGATTGTCCCGCGATCTCCCCGGATATTGACGAGAACGCACTGCAAAACGAAGCGCCCGCCGCGACTGCGCTGCGCCTGGCCGAAACCAAGGCGCGCAAAATCGCCGGACAGGAAACCGCCGCACTGATCATCGGCTCCGACCAGGTCGCGGTCTTGGGCAATCAACTGATCGGTAAACCCGGCACCCACGCCGCAGCAGTGCGACAACTGCAGGCGATGAGCGGCGAAACGGTTGTTTTCCATACTGCGTTATGCCTGCTCAACGCCGCGACCGGTGCCGTGCAGCTGGTCAATGTGCCGACCACCGTGCGGTTCCGCGCACTGGATACCGGACAAATCGAACGTTATCTGCGACAGGATCAACCGTATGATTGCGCCGGCAGCGCCAGGATCGAAGCGTTGGGCATCGCGCTGGTCGAGCAACTGGAAAGCGATGACCCCACGGCACTGATTGGTCTGCCGTTGATCGCCCTTGTCACCATGCTGCAAAAAGAAGGTGTCCGGATTCCATGACTGCTAAAACGCCCCGCGGCATCCTTTACCTGCTGCCGACAGGACTGGGCGATAACGCGCTCGACAGCACATTGCCGGCGGGTTCACGCCAAGTCGCGCATCGCCTCAGCCATTTCATCGCTGAAAATCCGAAATCCGCACGCGCCTTTCTCAAGCAGGTCGACTATCCGCGCCCGATCAACACGGCAACCATCAATGAGTTGAGCAAGGACACGCCGGCCGCGGCCATCCCCGCGCTGCTCGCACCACTGCTGGACGGCATCGATGTGGCGCTGGTATCTGAAGCGGGTTGTCCAGCGGTTGCGGATCCCGGCGCGCTGCTGGTGCGCGCGGCGCACGAAGCCGGGATCCGTGTGGTGCCGCTGGTCGGGCCGTCGGCCATCCTGCTGGCACTGATGGCTTCAGGGCTGAACGGCCAGAACTTTGTTTTCCACGGCTATCTGCCAATCGAAAAAACCCGGCGGGCATGGCATGTGCGCGATCTGGAGCAACGCTCGCGACGCGACGACGCCACGCAGATTTTTATCGAAACTCCCTACCGCAATGACGCGATGCTGCAGGCCCTGCTCGCGGAATGTTCGCCGCAAACCCTGCTGTGCATTGCCACCGACATCACCCAGCCCGGCGAGCAGATCATGACCCGCAGCATCGCCGACTGGCGCAGGAACATTCCCGAACTGGACAAACGCCCATCGGTGTTCCTGCTTTATTGCGCCAAGGGTACCCGCCGCGCCAGCTGATCGCATTTACCTCACCGCATTTACCTGACATTAAAGCCGCCCAGCCCGCTGAATTTGAGCAGGGTTTCAGCACTGGCCGCACCGAAGCGACGCGCGAAACGTTCGGCGATGTTTTCCTGCTGGGTGTAGTCGACGATGTCCTCGGCCTTGACAACTTCACGGGCGACATATTCCAGGCTGCCCAGCGCGTCGGCCAGACCGAGATCGATGCTCTTTTTGCCGACCCACAGCAGGCCCGAAAACATGTCCGGGGTTTCCTTCAGTCGTTTGCCGCGCCCCTGGCGCACCACCGTGATGAACTGCTGGTGGATGTCGTCGAGAAGGGTTTCGGCATGCGCGGTTTGTTCAGGCTGGATCGGCGAGAACGGATCAAGGAAACCCTTGTTTTTGCCGGCGGCCAGCAGACGGCGTTCAACGCCGAGTTTTTCCATGGTGCCGGTAAAACCGAAACCATCCATCAGTACGCCGATGGAACCGATGATGCTGGCCTTGTCGACATAAATTTTGTCGGCGGCCGCGGCGATGTAATAACCACCGGAGGCGCAGATGTCTTCGACCACGGCATACAGCGGAATTTCCGGATGTTTGGCGCGCAGACGTTTGATTTCGTCATAGATGTAACCGGCCTGTACCGGGCTGCCGCCGGGACTGTTGATGCGCAGGATCACGCCCTTGGTGTTTTTATCCTTGAACGCAGCCTGCATGCCGGCCATGATTCTGTCGGCGCTCGCTGTGCTGCCCGGAGCGATCACGCCGCTGATGTCGACCAGTGCGGTATGACTGCCCGGTGAGGCATCACCTTTGCTGTACCAGCCCATGCCGATGAACAGCAACACGAACAGATAGAGCAGCACCATCATCTTGAAGAACATGCTCCACTGCCGCGAGCGGCGTTGTTCCTGGATCGCGGCCAGCGCCACCTTCTCCAGCACTGCGCGTTCCCACTGCGGACCACCCGGTTGATCTGACATATAATTTCCTTTAAAAACAAATACTTATAAAAATACGATGTTACCGCTCCACCATCAAGCCCGTCGCGTTTTTGCCCGTAACGTTTTCGCCCGTAACATTACGCCCGTAACATTAACCAACTGCGCAAGCCCCGCAATTCATCCACCGTCGCCAGCGGCTTGCAGGCGGTCAGCGCGGCACGCTCATGCGCCCCATAGGTTACGGCAACCGCGGCCACACCGGCAGCTTTTGCCATTTCCAGGTCATGCGTGGTGTCACCGATCATTACCGTTGCCGCAGGCGGCTTGGCCAGCGCGCCCATCACCGCTTCCAGCATGCCCGGATGGGGTTTTGAAAAACCCTCATCGGCACAGCGTGTCGCATGAAAAAAATCCTTCAATCCGGTTTCATGCAAGGCCCGGTCCAATCCGCGGCGGCTCTTGCCGGTGGCAACGGCGAGCATAAAACCCGTGGCGTGCAGTTCACGGATCATGTCCGCGGCGCCGGGAAACAAGGTGGTCCCGGCATCGCGGCACAGGAAATGCACCCGGAAATGATCCAGCACTTTCGGGTAATCCGCTGCCGGCAATTCCGGCAGCACATAAGCCAGCGCGTCCGCCAGTCCCAGTCCGATCACATAACGCGCCCGCTCCCTGCTCGGTATCGGCAAGCCCAACTCGGCGCAGGTCGCCTGCAATGATTCGGAAATGGCCGCAGCGGAATCCATCAGCGTGCCGTCCCAGTCAAACACCAGCAACTCAAACTGCCGGGGCATGTTTTTTTGCTTTTCCCGTGATTTCGATAAAGGCGCGCAATTCTTCCGGCAGCGGCGCCTCGAAGGTCACCCGCTCCCGGCTCAGCGGGTGACGGACGACGATGCGGCAGGAATGCAGAAACATGCGTTTCAGCCCCTGTTTCGGCAAGGCCTTGTTCAGCGTGAAATCGCCATACTTGTCGTCGCCAAGGATCGGAAAACCCAGATGCGCCAGGTGCACCCGGATCTGGTGCGTGCGACCGGTTTTGAGTTCGGCATCGAGCAGGCTGTACGGGCCGACGCGCCGCTCCAGCCGGAAAATGGTGATCGCCTGGTCGCCCTCGGCGCCGACATTGACCCGTCGCTCACCCGAGGAGCGCACATGTTTTTCCAGCGGCAGATCGATCAGCCGTTTACGTTCGGTCCACAGGCCTTTGACCAGCACCCGATAGTGTTTTTCGATTTCACCGGCCTGCATCTGGCGGTGCAACTCGACCAGTGCAGCGCGTTTTTTCGCCAGCATCAGCACACCGGAGGTATCACGGTCGATCCGGTGCACCAGTTCGAGGAATTTGCTGTCCGGACGACCCTGGCGCAGCGCCTCGATCACCCCGAAACTGACCCCGCTCCCGCCATGCACCGCCAGCCCTGAGGGCTTGTCGACCACGAGCAGGGCTTCATCTTCAAACAGGATGACGGGGGTATAGGCGTTTTTGGGCATGGGCCGGACGGCGGCCGGTTCCGCCGTGCGTACCGGCGGGATACGCAGCAGGTCGCCGGCCTTCAACCGGTAGTCCGGGCCGATCCTGCCGCTGTTGACCCGGACCTCTCCGCTGCGCAGGATCCGGTAGACATGGCTTTTCGGCACCCCTTTCAGCCGTCGCATCAAGTAGTTGTCGATGCGCTGGCCGGCCTCGTCCTCGCCAACAGGCTGCCGCAATACCTGCCGTAATGTGGAATCTTTACTTAACTTGTTCATTTACTTATACTTCTTGGCAGCGCTCCACTAACGGACGACGCGGATGCCGAAACCGGCATCATGGGCCAGAGCCCGACGCGGCGGAATTCCGGCACTGGCGCGCTCTGCAATGGATGCCTGGATGACGCGAATGCGGCGACAGGACTGTTGCAAGTGCCACGGCAAACTGCCGTGACTGCAATAAAGTTTGCGATGGCCGATGGCGTTAACTAAGAAGTTGGCGTCGAGGCTGGCAAAAATACAGGGTTAAAGTCGCTCACCGACGGAAGTAGCGATAGTAGATGATTTACGCGCTCAAGGCACTGTTTGAATTCCGGACTTGCGATCATTTTGCGCCGCTTTTTGCGCCGCTTTTTACGCAACTCCCCGCAATACACACTGCATAACCAGGACACTGATCACGATCGATTCATGTAGCTGTCAATCGACTGAAATATTTTGAGTCCGCCGCCTGCGGGCGGCTGCCGTAGTGTGCATCCCGTGCAAATCCTTGAGCGCGGGAGAAGAAAATGAAACGCATGTTGTTCAATGCAACGCAGGCCGAAGAGCTGCGCGTTGCCATCGTCGACGGTCAGAAACTGATCGATCTCGACATCGAATCCGCCGGTAAAGAGCAGCGCAAAAGCAACATATACAAGGGCGTCATCACCCGCATCGAGCCCAGTCTCGAAGCCGCCTTTGTTGATTACGGCAATGACCGCCACGGCTTTCTGCCGTTCAAGGAAGTCGCCCGCGCCTACTTCAAGTCCGGCATCAACGTCAGCACGGCCCGTATCCAGGACGCCCTGCGCGAACGCCAGGAAATCATCGTCCAGGTCGACAAGGACGAACGCGGCAACAAGGGCGCCGCGCTGACCACCTTCATCAGTCTCGCCGGTCGTTACCTGGTGCTGATGCCCAACAACCCCCGCGGCGGCGGCGTCTCGCGCCGTATCGAAGGCGAAGAACGCGCCGAGCTCAAGGAAACGGTGGCCCAGCTCGACGTGCCCAACGGCATGAGCGTGATTGCCCGCACCGCCGGCATCGGCCGCAGTGCCGAAGAACTGAACTGGGACCTGAAATACCTGCTCCAGCTGTGGACCGCCATCGAAGGCGCGGCCAAACAGCAGGACGGTGCATTCCTGATTTTCCAGGAATCCAGCCTGGTCATCCGCGCCATCCGCGACTACTTCCACGAGGAAATCGGCGAAATCCTGATCGACACCGAGTCGATCCATGAACAGGCCGTGCAGTTCATGAGCCATGTCATGCCGAATTACGTCGATCGCGCCAAGCTTTACCGTGACGACGTGCCGCTGTTCTCGCGTTTCCAGATCGAGCACCAGATCGAATCCGCGTTTTCGCGCTCGGTCAACCTGCCCGCCGGCGGCGCGATTGTCATCGACCATACCGAAGCGCTGGTCTCCATCGACGTCAACTCCGCGCGTTCGACCCGCGGCGCCGACATCGAAGAAACCGCCTTCCGCACCAACCTCGAAGCCGCCGATGAAGCTGCGCGCCAGCTGCGTCTGCGCGACCTGGGCGGCCTGGTGGTCATCGATTTCATCGACATGGAATCACAGCGCAACCAGCGCGAAGTCGAGAACCGGCTGCGCGATGCACTGAAATACGACCGCGCCCGCGTGCAGATCGGCAAGATTTCCCGCTTTGGCCTGATGGAGCTGTCGCGTCAGCGGCTGCGCCCCTCGCTTGGCGAGTCGAATCACAGCGCCTGCCCGCGCTGCCACGGCACCGGCCATATCCGCGGCACTGAATCGACCGCATTGCACATCCTGCGCATCATTCAGGAAGAGGCGATGAAGGACAACACCGCGGCAGTACATGCCCAGGTGCCGGTGGACGTCGCCACCTTCCTGCTCAACGAAAAACGCGTTGACCTGCAACTGCTGGAGTCCCGTCATCGCGTCAATGTGATGCTGATCCCGAATATTCACCTGCAGACGCCCAACTACACCATCGCGCGGATGCGTCACGATGACTTGAACCAGAGCGAACCGCTGGCGCCCAGTTATCAAATGGTGCAGCTGCCCAGCGAAGAAGACAAATCTGGCGCCGAAGCCGAAGCCGCGACACCCAAGCAGGAAGCCGCGGTCAAAGGCATCACGCCGATGCAGATGCAGCCCGCACCGATGCGTGCCGCTGAACCGGCGGCTGCAGCGCCCTCCACCGCATTGCCTGCAGGTGATGAAGATTCCATCATCGGCAAAATCATGGGCTGGTTCCGCCGCAAGCCGTCAACCGAACCGGCAGCCAGCGCGACAGCCGAGCCCGCACGCAATACCCAGCGCTCCGCCTCCCGCGGCGGCAATGGTGACCGCGGCCGCGGCGGTCGTCCGCAACGCGGCGAGCGTGGAGAGTCGGGACGCAATGAGTCAGGACGTAATGAGTCTGGCCGCAATGAGCGCGGCGCCCGTGGTGGCGAGCGTGGCGGCCGTGGTGGACGCGGTCGCGGCGAGCGTCCGGACCGCGAAGCCGGAGCCGCTGGCGAAGCCCGCAACGAAGGTCAACAACAGCGTCGCGGCGGCCGTGGTGAAGGACGAGAACAAGGCCGCGACCAGCAGCGTCGTGACCGCCCGGAACGTGATCAGGCCGTGCAATCCCCGGCCGCTGCACAGGACATGCCGCAGCTGGATGCGGCCATGGCCATCAACGGTACGCCAGCCAATGGCGGCGCGCCGGCAGCTGAACAACAAGGCGAAGAGCGTGGCGGCAACCGTCGTCGCCGTGGCCGTCGTGGTGGCGCCGATCGCGGTGAACGTGGCGAGCAGCAGGAACGCCAGGGCCAGCAACAACGCGGCGACCGCGTCTGGTACCCGCGCACACCCTTTGTGCCGGACCCGAATGCCGCCAATGCCGTACCGGGCGCCAACATCGCATACGAGCAAGCCCCGGAAGTCGTTGCTGCCGTTGCTGAAGTCGCCCCAGTCGGGGAAATCGTGCGCGAGTCCGTGCAGCATGACGCGCCGATGCGGGATGCGGCCTCTGTTCCGTACATGCAAATGCCGGAATCGACCCGCGTCTCCGAGCCGATGTCTGAAGAAACAGCAGCACCGGAAGCCGCACCGGTCTTCCAGCAACCGGCCTACACGGAACCCGTTGTCCGGGCGCCCGTTGCTCCGGTAGCCGAACCCGTGGCCGCGGCCCCTGCTCCGGCTGCCGCCCCGATGCAAGCGCTCAAACTCGACTGGCCTTCCGATTTGCAACAAGTCGAAACCAGCCGGGAACGCCAGCAGGCTGCGGCACAGGCTTCTGCCGATGACGGCGCGCCCAAACGCGTCAAACGCGTACGTCAGCCGGTGGAGAACGTCCCCAGCGAGCCCTTGCAGCAGGTAGAGACTCGCGGCTAAGGTTGAAGAATCAGAGCGTTACTGAAAAATATCAATTAAGTGATTGTTTTTATTGATATTTAAAAAAACGGCGCAGAGATTCTGCGCCGTTTTTGTTTGCTGCTTACTGCAGCGCGCCATCCAAAGCTGCTTAATTCCGCGTCATCCTGCTGCCATACTCCCCGATCACCTCCACCATTCTGTCGAGCTCGGCATCGACCTTGCTCTTGGCGGCTGCGTCGTGGGGATAACAGAGCAGCGACATGTCATCGAACAAGCCATGCACCCGCGGCTCACTGGCATAAACCAGTTTGCGTTCGACATTCTGCACCGCGGGAATCTGCATGAACTCGCGGCCGTCTTCCCAGTAAATCGACAGGGTAATGATCTGGGTATTCAGACGCAGCAGGCGCACGATGAATTCAAAGCGCACCGTGTGCATGCCCTTGGACCGCAGCTCAATCAATTTCTGCGGCGGTAACGGCGTGCCCTGTTTTAACGTGGCGATGGTTTCCATGTCACTCACTTTCAGCCCCTGACCATCCGTGCTTTTTAACAGGGTCAAAGTATGCGCGTCGCGACAATTGCGGGCAAATCTACCATTTTGATAAGTTTGCCTTGCGCCACACGACTGAAAATCGTGACCAAGTTCACATTTTCCGGGGCGGTGACCACCCCGGAAAATCCTGATTCATCGCTGCCGCTTATACGCGCTCCAGCACAACAGCCATGCCCTGCCCGCCGCCGATACACAACGACACCAGCGCATATTTGCCGCCGCTGCGCTGCAACTGCCGCGCCGCGGTCAGAGCAATACGCGCACCGGAAGCACCGATCGGGTGACCCACCGCAATCGCGCCGCCATTCGGATTGACGCGTTTGTCATCGAAGGCCACGCCGAGGCCTTTCAGGCAGGCCAGCACCTGAGCCGCAAACGCTTCATTGATCTCGATGATGTCCATGTCCTTCAGGCTGAGCCCGGCGCGCGCCAGCGCTTTTTGCGAGGCGGCAACCGGGCCGATACCCATGATGTCGGGACGCACGCCCATCGCCGCACTGGCAATGACGCGGGCCATCGGTTTGGCGCCGGCTTTTTCACCGGCAGCGAGTGAACCCACCACCAGCGCGACGGCACCGTCATTGACGCCGGACGCATTGCCGGCCGTGGTTACGCCGCCTTCGTACAGGGTCTTCATCTTGGCCAGGGCTGCGATTTCGGTGCCGGGACGGGGATGTTCGTCCTCGGCCACTGCGGGAACCGGACCTTTGCGGCTCGCCGGCATTTCGACCGGCGCGATCTCACCGGCAAAAAAACCCTCGCCTTTGGCGAGTGCAAATTTCTGCTGGGAGGCGGCGGCAAAGGTATCCGCCTGTTCGCGGGTGATGCCGTACTCGCGCGCCAGATTGTCGGCGGTCTGCGGCATCTGATGGTCGCCAAACTGTTTGGCCAGTTTCGGATTGGAGAAACGCGGGCCGATGGTGGTGTCGGCCATCTTGATGCCGCGATCAAACGGGCTTTCGGCGCGGCTGATGATGATCGGCGAACGGCTCATGCTCTCGACACCGCCGACGATGAACACATCACCCTCACCCGCCGTGATCGAATGCGCGGCATGGGCCAGTGCGCCAAGACCGCTGGCGCAGTTGCGCTGCAGGACGGTGCCCGGAATTTCAATCGGGAAACCGGCTGCGAGGCCGGCATGGCGCGCCACGCAGCGGCTGTCTTCACCGCTCTGGTTGCCGCAGCCGACAACGATGTCTTCAACCTGCTCCACCTTGAATTTGGATTTGGCCATCACGTTTTTCATCACGTCGGCGAGCAGGTCATCGGGGCGGACTTTTGCCAGCGTGCCGCCATGGCGGCCGAACGGGGTGCGCAGTCCTTCGTACAGATAAGCGTTGAGCATGTTTTTTCCTCTCAGGTAATCAGGGTTCGGGAGTCAGCAGCGAAACGCCGAGCTGGGCGCGGCGCCGCATCCAGATGTTGGGGCGATAACGCGGATCGGCATAAATCGAATTCATGGTGGCGAGCACTTGATGAATGCGCTCGACCCCGGCCACGTCGCCGAATTTCAGCGGACCGTTCGGGTAATTGAGGCCCAGTACCACGGCCTTGTCGATATCAGCGGGTTGCGCGGTGCGGCTTTGCGCAATCGAACAGCCGATGTTGACGATCATCGCCACGATGCGCTGCGCGATGAAGCCCGGGCTGTCACGGCACACCGTCACCGGTACGCCATCGGAGGCCAGCAGTCCATGCGCGGCATCCTTCATCGCGGCATCGGTCAGCGGCGTGCCCATGATCGTGCGGCGTTTGACCATCGGAAACAGCGTGTCGACGGCGACCGTGCGTTTCGGATCCAGACCCTCCTCCACCGCAGAGGTCGTGGCATCCTTGCCGATCGGCGTCACGAAGATCAATGCTTTCGCCGAAGGTTTGGCACCGCTCTCGATGGTGGCGCCGAGTTTGGTCAACAACGCAGTCAGCACTTCATGGCCTTGCGGCTCGGCCTTGCTGACCCAGACGCTGGCGGGCTTCGCCGTGGGCGCGGCCGGTTCCGGCGCGATGATGGGTTTCATCTCCGCGTCGTAATTGTAAAAACCCTTTTTGCTCTTTCGACCGAGCACACCGGCTTCGTAACGCGACTGCATGATCAGATTCGGGCGGTAGCGCGGCTCCTGGAAAAACTGGTTGTAGATCAGCGATGAGGCCGGCTGCGTCACATCAAGTCCGGTCAACTCCATCAGCTCGAAGGGGCCCATGCGGAAACCGCAGACGTCACGCATCACGCGATCGACGTCGACAAAGTTCGACACACCCTCATAAACCAGATGCGAGGCCTCGAGCGTAAAACCGCGGCCGACCTGGTTGACGAGGAAGCCCGGCGCATCCGTCAGCCGCACCGGCTCGCGCGTCATGCGTTTGCCGATCACCATCAGCGCTTCGGATACCCAGTTTTCGGTCAACAAGCCGTCGATGACTTCGACCAGCTTCATCAGCGGCACCGGATTGAAAAAATGCAGTCCGGCAAAACGCTGCGGGGTTTTCAGTTTGGCGGCGATGGTGGTCACCGACATCGACGAGGTGTTGGTCGCCAGGATGCAATCCGGCTTGACCACGCCCTCCAGTTCGCCGAACAACGCGCGTTTGGCGTCGAGGTTTTCGACGATGGCCTCGACGACCATGTGGCAGTCCTTGAATTCCGCCAGCGACTGCGCGACACGGATACGCGCCGTGGCGGCATCGGCGTCGGCCTTGCTCATGCTGCCCTTCTCCGCCGCACGCAGCAGCATCTTGGCGACAAAATCGCGGGCTTCATCGGCAGCGCCCGGCCTCGTATCCATCATCAGCACATGCATGCCGCCGGCAGCGGATACCTGCACAATACCGCGCCCCATCGCGCCGGTTCCGATCACACCGACGCAGAGGTCGGCGCGGTTGGCATCAAAAGCCATAGTTAACCTTTATAAAATATCAATAAAATCAAATACTTATATTTACTTGCCCTTGAACACCGGTTTGCGCTTCTCGGCAAAGGCGGCCTGACCTTCCTTGTAGTCCTCGCTCTTGTAGCAGGCGTCCACCATTTTCTGCAGCCGGTCCAGATCGCGTTTGGCCGGATCCTTGAGGCATTCGATGATCGAGGCCTTGACCGACGCCAGCGTGAGCGGTGCGTTGCCGGCGATCGTGCTTGCATAATCGGTGGTGTATTTTTCCAGCTCCGCTGCGGGCACCACGCGATTCACCAGGTTCATCTGCAGCGCTTCCTGCGCCGTGAATTGGCGCGCGGTGAAGAAAATCTCCGCGGTGAATTGCGGCCCCACCACGTCGGTCAAACGCTTGATGCCGACAAAACGGTAACCCAGGCCGAGTTTGCCGGCCGGCACACCGAACTTGGCGTCTTCTGAAGCAATCCGCATGTCGCAATTCACGGCAATTGCCGTGCCGCCGCCAATGCAATAACCTCGCACCATCGCGATCGTCGGCTTCGGGCATTCCTGGAGGGCTTTACTGGCATCGTCCGCAGCCTTGTTATAAGCCTGCACGGCATCTTCACTGCTGCGTTTTTCCTTGAACTGCGAAATATCGGCACCGGCGACAAAGGCTTTTTCGCCCGCGCCCTTCAGCACGATCACGCGCACCTCGGGGTCAGCGGCAAATTCCGCCAGCACCACCGGCAATTTCAGCCACATCTCGAACGAGACCGCATTGTGACGAGCGGGATTGTTGAAAGTGATCCAGCCGATGCCGCCTTTTTTCTCGGCCAGCAGGCGGTCCGTCATGGGTATGGCAGCGGTTGCGGGTGCATTCATGGCTTATTCCTGTGAGTTCACGATGTAAAAAATCAGACCGCTATTTTAACCGATGCGGCGACCCGGGAGGCTCAATCCGCCGGCATGCCGTTGCGCAGCAGGTCGCGCGCGATCACCCAGCGATGCACTTCACTCGGGCCTTCGAAAATGCGCAGCACACGCACCGCCCTTGCGATGTACTCCAGCGGCATGTCTTTCGACACGCCCATGCCGCCCAGCAGTTGAATCGCGCGATCGGATACCCGCGCGATCATTTCACTGCCCTGCAGCTTGACCATCGACGCCTCGCGCCGCCAGTCGGCACCGCCCTGGTCCACGCTTCTGTCCATCTTCCACGCCAGTCTCCAGGTGATCCAGCGCACCATTTCCATTTCCTGCCAGCTGTCGGCGAGCCACCACTGCACCTGCTGGCGTTCAGCGAGCAAAGCGCCGAAGGTTTTGCGCTGGTTGGCCTGGGCCAGCATCAGGTCCATACAGCGCCGCGCGTAACCCAGCGCACGGCAGGCGATTTCCATGCGCCGCACGCCGAGCCGATTCTGCATCGGCCCGAAACCGTTGCCGACTTCGCCCAGCACCTGGTCGTCCGACAGTTCAACGTTATCGAGGAACACCGCGTACGGCGCGTGTTCCCCCATGGTATTGAACACCGATGGAATCGACAGGCCCTTGGTGCCCTTGTCGACCAGGAAGGCAGTCATGCCGCCGCGCGAACCCTTGGCTGGATCGGTCACGGCCATGACAATCATGAAATCGGCATGGCGGGCGTGGCTGATCCAGATTTTCTGGCCGTTGAGTACCCATTTGCCGTTTTTGTATTCGGCGCGGGTTTTCATGCCGGCGGGATCCGAACCTGCGCCCGGCTCCGAAATGGCAATGGCGCTTTTTTTATCACCGCTGGCATAAGGCAGCAGGTATTTCTGGATCTGATCGCCCTTGCAGGTTTCGCGCAGCATCCACAGGTTCGGGCTGTCCGGCGGCAGCACGAAGGGCACGATGCTGGTTTTTAATTCCTCGATCACCACCGCCTTGGCCAGCATGCCGAGGTTCTGCCCGCCGTATTCCTCGGGCACGTCGATGCCGTAGAGGCCGATGGCCTTGGCCTTGCGATTCAGTTCCTTTTCAACTTCAGGATCGATCAGCGGCGCGTCGGTCAGGCCGCGTTCGGCTTCGCGTTTGATCACATCGCGTTCCAGCGGCAGCAGTTCTTCGCGCACAAATCGCGCGACGGTATCGCGCAGCATGCGCAGTTCTTCGGGCAGCGTGAAATCCATGTTGTTCTCCGGTTACTCCAGCAACATCAACCAATCAACGGCGGTAACACCCTGCGGTCCGGCCAGCACCGGGTTGAGATCCAGTTCCGCAAGTCGCGGTCCCGCCGCTGCACCGAAGCGCGATACCGCGCTGATCATCCGTGCCAGCGCTGTTTTGTCGACCGGCGGTTTGCCGCGCACGCCGTCGAGGATCACCCGGCTTTTGAGTTCATCCAGCATGCGCAGGGCTTCGGCTTCGGTGACCGGTGCCGCGCGGAACACCACGTCCTTGAACACCTCGATCAGCACTCCGCCCAAGCCGACCATCACCACCGGGCCGAAAGTCGGATCGCGTTTGAGGCCAATCACCAGTTCAACATCGCCGCGGGCCATGGCCTGCACCAGCACCCCGGCGATGCGGGCGTCGGCTTTGTATTGTCTGGCATTGGCGATCAGGGTGGTGTATGCGCTGCGTACCGCGGCTTCATCGCCGAGATTCAGTGCGACACCTTTGGCTTCGGTCTTGTGCAGGATGTCCGGGGATTCGATTTTCAGCACCACCGGATAACCCAGCGCCCTGGCGGCAGCCACGGCTTCATCCGCGGTTGTTGCCAGTCTTGCTGCCGCTGTGGGTACGCCAAAAGATTGCAACAGCGCCTGCCCTTCCATGCTGCTGACCGCGCCGGCGCCCGCGGGCAATACAGGTTTGGACAACTGCAGTGCCGCGCGTGCCGGCGCATCACTCAGCCAGTTGCGTCGCGCCTCGGCATAACGCATCAATGCCGCAAGAGCATCGACTGCCGCTTCAGCACTGCGCAAATACGGAATACCTGCCGCACGCATCAGGGGTACGGCAACGTCCGGCATGCCCATCCAGCAGACGATGAAGGGCTTGCTGGTCTGGGCTTTGGCTTCGGCAAAACTCTGCACCGTGACTTCGGCGTATTTGTCGGTGAACGACAGCCAGACGATGGCGGCATCGACTTTGGCATCGGAGAGCAGGATTTTCAGGCTGTCGCGCATCAGGGCAGGATTGACCAGACCCTGTGCGGTGATGTCCACCGGATTGCTGGTCGAACCGAAGGCCGGCACCACTTTGCGCAAGGCCGCGGTGGTTTCCGCGCTGAGGGTTGCGACATCGAGCCCGATTTCTTCGGCGCGGTCGGCCATCAAGGCGCCGGCGCCACCGGAGCGGGTAATGAAACCGATGCCTTTGCCGCCGGGCAAGGCGCATTGCGAAAATATATCAACAAAATCAAGTAGTTGCTCGTCACTGCGGGCGCGAATGATGCCGCGCTGGCGGATCACGCCATCAAACACTGCGTCTTCGCCAGCCAGTGAACCGGTATGCGATGCAATCGCCTTGGCGCCCGCCTTGGTGCGCCCGACCTTGGTCAGCACCAGGGGTTTCGCGCGTTGCAGCGCATCTTCGGCGACTTCGAGCAGGCCCGGTCCATTCTTCAGTCCTTCAATGTAACCCGCACCGACCTTGATGTTGTCTTCGGCGATGATCGCGCGCATGACATCGACGAACTGGATGTCGGTTTCATTGCCGGTGTTGACGAAATAACCGAAGTTGAGCCCGCGTTTGCGCGCCGTGCCGGCAGTGGCGGTACCCAGCGCGCCGGACTGCGTGACGAATGCGGCAGGACCGTCGGGGGTCGGCCCCAGTGAGAACTGACTGAAGGTGGCCATCACGTTTTCGGCGACATTGACCAGGCCGAGGCAGTTCGGGCCGAGGATGCGCACCCCGCTGTCCTGGATCGCTTTTTTCAGTTCGGCCTCAAGACGGATGCCGTCGCCGCCGACTTCGCTGAAGCCGGAGCTGAACACCACGGCGGCTTTGACACCCTTTTTACCCAGTTCACGCAAGGTATCCGGCACATGTTTCGCCGGTACGGCAACAACGGCGAGATCCACGGTGCCGGGAATCGACGCCACATCCGGATAACACGGCAGATCGAGCAGCGTCTGGTATTTGGGATTGACCGGCAGGATGCGGCCGGCGTATTTTTTGTCGACCAGCGCTTTCAGCGTGCGGCCGTTGATTTTGTTGAAGTCGGATGAGGCGCCGATGACGGCGATGGATTTCGGATGCAGCAGGGCCTGGATGGCGTCGTTCATTGTTTGGACTCAATGCAAATCATGAAGGCCGAAGATAACGGCTGCTGATTGCCGGGTCAAACCCGGGTCATGTTAGATTCACACTTATAACATCGACAAACACGTGAGGAGGAATCATGAAAAAAATCATTCACTGCGGCATGGCGGCACTTCTGTTGGCATCCGCATCATGGGCCATGGCGCAGAGCGCACAGCAATTTCCGAACCGGGCCTTGCGCATGGTGATCCATTTCCCGCCCGGCGGCCCCACCGATTTTGTCGGCCGTGCCCTCGGACAGAAATTGAGCGAAGCCTGGAAGCAGCAGGTCCTTGTCGAAAACCGTCCCGGCGCTGGCGGCATCATCGGCATCGAAAGCGTGCTGCGCGCCCCGCCCGACGGTTATTCCCTGCTGTTCGGCACGGGTGGTTCGCTGGCGCTGGCGCCGGCCTTGAATCCGAAACTGCCCTACAACGTGTTCACCGACTTGGCGCCGATCACCCTGTTGGTGATCAATCCGCAAATCCTCGTCGTGCACCCGTCGCTGCCGGTGCGTTCGGTCAATGACCTGATCAAACTCGCAAAGGCCAAACCCGGACAGATCAACTATGGTTCGGTCGGACCCGGCAGCCCGCAGCACATGGGTATGGAACTGCTGAAATCAATGGCCGGCGTCAACCTGGTGCACATCCCGTACAAGGGCACGGCACCGGCGATGACCGAACTGATGGCCGGGCAGATATCGGCGATGTTCAACAGCATGCCTTCGGTGCTGCCGCATATCGCCACCGGCCGCCTGCGCGGCATCGCTGTCGGCAGTGCGAAGCGTTCGCCGGCCGCGCCGGATATCCCGACGGTCGCCGAGTCCGGACTCAAAGGTTTTCAGTATGTGACCTGGTATGCCCTGCTCACGCATGCCGGTGCGCCAAAGGACATCATCGCCAAGATCAACGCGGAATCGGTGAAGGCGCTGTCGGAACCGGAAATGGCCAAACGTTTTTCCAGCCAGGGCGCCGAACCGGCGCCGGGAACGCCGGAGGAACTCGGCAGGTTCATGCGGACAGAGTTCGAGGACTGGAAAAAAGTCATCAAGGCGGCGAACATCAAGCTGGAATAATTCGTTTACTGATTACCCTCGCTGCCCCAACTGCACCGTCTTGTCGACCTGCAGGTTCGGCGGCAGGTGATGGGCGATGAACAACAGCGTGACCTTGCCTTTGTAACGGTTGATGGTCTCTGCAAACGCCGCTGCCGTCGCGGCATCAAGGCTGCTGGTCGCCTCGTCAAAAATCAGCACCTGCGGCCGTTTCAGCAACGCCCTTGCGATGGCAATGCGCTGTTTCTGTCCGCCGGACAGCCCCGCGCCATGTTCGCCGATGGCGGTCTGATAACCCTGTGGCAACAGTTCAATCGCGGCATGGATTTCCGCCAGCTTGCAGGCCTGCACCACCTCCTCGAACGCGGCATGCGGATTGGCCAGCACCAGATTTTCATGGATCGTGCCGCTGAACAGCACGGTGTCCTGCGGCACCACGCCGAAATATTGCCGCAATTCGTTGGCGGCCAGATGCCGGGTATCGTGACCGTCGAGCAGGATTGCGCCTTCGGTCGGGTGGCAGAAGGCCTGCAACAATTTGGCCAGCGTACTTTTGCCGACACCCGAAGCTCCCATGATGGCGACGCACTGCCCCGGCGCAATATCCAGATTGAAGCCGCGGTACAGATACGGCAGGTTGTCGGCGTAACGAAACCCGAGATTGTTGATTGTAATGCGCCCGCGGCCGGCAGCTTCGCGCGACGGCACCAGCGTATGCGGTTCGGGTTCCGCGTTCATCAGGTCCCCCAGCCGCCGCACGGCGATGTTCGCCTGCTGGAATTCCTGCCACAGGCCGACCATGCGCAGCACCGGTTGCGCCAGCCGCGCCGCGAACATCTGGAACGCCACCAGCATGCCCACCGTCAGGCTGCCGGTGGTCATCACCAGCCAGGCGCCGATGCAGAGGATGGTCAGCGTCAGCAACTGTTCGAGGGCATGGGCGACGGTGTTGTAGGTGTTCGACAGCTGGCGCGTGGCGAACGTGGCCTGCAGGTAACTGGCCAGGTAATCGCCATAGCGGGTGCTGAGCTGGGGCTCCATCTGCAGCGATTTCACGGTGTCCATGCCGGCGACGTATTCGGTGAGAAAGGCCTGGTTGCGCGCACCGAGCAGGAACTGGCGGTTCAGGCGTTCGCGCAGCAGCGGCGTGACGGCGAAACTCAGCACGGCGATCGCCGCGATGATGGCGATGGCCAGCAGGCTCAGCACCCAGCTGTAATAAAACATCATCGCGAGGAAGATCAGCAGGAACGGCAGATCGAGGATCAGCGTGACCGCCGCGCCGCTGAGGAATTCGCGGATGGTTTCCACACCCTGCACGCGGGCGATTACCGTGCCGGTGGGCCGTTGCTCGAAATAACGCGGCGGCAGTTTGAACAAATGCTCAAAAACCCGGCTGCCGAGCGCGGCGTCGATACGGTTGCCGGTGTGCAGGATCAGGTATTGCCGCACCCAGCTTAAAGCCGCGCTGAACGCCATGATCACCAACAGCGCAATGGCAATGACCAACAGCGTGTTGACGCTGCGATGGGTGATTACCTTGTCGATGATGATCTGGGTGAACACCGGTGTGGCCAGCGCCAGCAGCTGGATCACCAGGGATGCCAGCAGCACGTCGCGCCAGATCGGGCGGTGTTTCAGCAGTTCCGGAATGAACCAGCGGAAGTCGAAATCTCCGGCGACGGGCTCAGTCTCGGCAGAGGCCGATGCTTCCGTCTCCCTTGCCAGCAGGATGGCGGTGCCGGCATAACGTCCGGAAAAATTTTCCATACTGACAGCCACGGGCTCGGCATGCTGCGGCTCGAGCAGCAGCAACTCATCGCCGGGACTGCGCAATAAAACGGCCAGGCCATGCGGCGCCCCGTTGTCCTGCGGCGACAGCAATACGAGGCAAGGCAGCGACTGCCCCTGCAGTCTGGCCGCGGGGATGTTCTCGACGGCGAACCTGAAACCCAGTGCCGTTGCCGCCTGCCCGATTTCAGCTACGCCGTACGGCGGCGCGACCTGCTGCAGCACGAGCTGTGCTGCGTACGGCTGCCGGTGCAGGCGGCATATCGTGCGCAGCGCCCAGGCATACGTATCCGCGGTGAATACCGGACTTGCATTCACGGCCTTCTCCCCTGCGTCGTTAGCGCACAAATTGACGAAACTGCGTGCCGAAACTGCGTACCAAAACTACGTACCAAAACTACGTACCGAAACTGCACGCCGAATTTACGTGCCGATACTGCGCACTATTTATTTATACGAATGGTATTTTATAAGCTATTGTTTTTATTGATTATTTTTATCGTTTTTAATGATGTCGCGAAGCAGGCCATGCGCCGCATGCTCCACCAGGTCCAGCACCTGCTCAAAACCCTGCGCCCCGCCATAGTACGGATCGGGCACTTCGCGCAATGCGCCATCATCGGCGAATTCGAGAAACAATTTCAAGCGCTCGCGGCAATCATCCGGGCATTGCTGACGCAACAGCCCCAGATTGACTTCATCCATCGCCAGTACGTAATCGAATGTTCTGAAATCATCACGCACGATCTGGCGCGCACGCAAGCCGCTCAAGTCATAACCACGGCGCGCAGCGGCGGCCTGGGATCGTGGATCGGGCGCATCACCGACGTGGTAATCATGAGTCCCGGCGGAATCAACAATGATCTGTCCGCCCAGCCGCTGCTGTTCGACCAGGTGGCGAAATACCCCTTCCGCCGTCGGCGACCGGCAGATATTGCCCATGCAAACAAACAGAATCTTTGTTTTTTCTTTTATTTTCATATGGTTATGGTAATAATTTGCACCCAGAAAACTTCACGGATTGTGGCGATGCACGATAATAAATGCAACTCTCGGCACGGCATATCAAATGTTTGAAATTGCGTACCTGCATGCGACGACAAGCCTTGACATTGTTATGCCGGACATTACAATGCTTGTAATGTCACACATGACAGGCCACCGATGATCCGCGGCTTCCGGCACAAAGGGCTTGAACGGTTCTTCGCGAAAAGTGATCGCAGCGGGATTGATGCCCGGCAGGCAGCAAGAATATTCCGATTGCTTGACCGCCTGGATGCCGCGACAAAACCCGATGATATGAATCTTCCGGGCTATCGATATCACGGGCTGAAAGGCGACCGCAAAGGCAGCTATGCGGTTTCGGTGTCAGGTAACTGGCGGATCACCTTCCGCTTCGAGGATGGCGATGCTGTTGACGTAAACCTGGAGGATTACCACTGATGAAAAGCATGAGAGACCCCAAGAGAAAACCGACGCACCCCGGCGAGATTCTGCGCGACGACATGCTGCCCGCACTCAACATGACGCAAACCGAACTCGCGGAACGCCTGGGCGTAAGCCGATTGAGCGTGTCCGAACTGCTGCACGGAAAACGCGCCTTGTCCGCGGATATGGCCATGCGAATCGCCCGTCTGACCGGTACCACACCGGAGAGCTGGCTGCGGATGCAGGAGGCAGTCGATCTGTGGGTGCTTGAGAAGGATTCGAAGCGGTATCGGCATATCGAACCGGTGGCCGAACTCGAAACTCGTTAAAGCCGTCCGGCCGGCAGCCGGGTTTTCATCGCTCCATCACGCCGCGTCGATGAAAAACCGCTTTTTCAACCGTTGCAGTTCGTCGCGCAACTGCGCGGCGCGCTCGAATTCAAGGTTGCGCGCGGCATCGTACATGTCCTTTTCGACGCGTTTGATTTCGCGGGTCATTTCCTTGTCACCCATCAGATCGTAACGCGCCTGGTTCTGCGCCGCCCGCTGTCCTTCGCGCGCACTGTCGTGATCATAAATGCCGTCGATGATGTCCTTGATGCGTTTGGTGACGCCAATCGGGGTGATGCCCTGCGCCAGGTTGTGTGCAAGCTGCTTCGCGCGGCGGCGTTCGGTTTCGCCGATGGCGCGGCGCATGGATTCGGTGATTTTGTCGGCATAAAGAATCGCCATGCCGTTGAGATGGCGAGCAGCACGGCCGATGGTCTGGATCAGCGAACGTTCCGAACGCAGGAAGCCCTCCTTGTCGGCATCAAGGATGGCCACCAGCGACACTTCGGGCAGATCGAGGCCCTCACGCAGCAG
Source organism: Burkholderiales bacterium (assembly GCA_019744975.1). Classification (GTDB taxonomy): domain Bacteria; phylum Pseudomonadota; class Gammaproteobacteria; order Burkholderiales; family SG8-41. Next base: position 126,268 of record JAIETP010000015.1, on the reverse strand, counting down.
ATTGATGCCGACCAGCACGTCGAATTCGCCGAGGCGCAGGTCACGGAGGATTTCAACACGCTCGACGGTATCAATGTCTGAATGCAGGTAACGCACCTTGATGCCGTGTTCGGCGAGGTAATCCGTCAGGTCTTCGGACATGCGTTTGGTCAGCGTGGTCACCAGCACGCGTTCGCCAAGGGTGACACGTTTGTTGATTTCCGAGAGCAGGTCGTCGACTTGGGTGATCGCCGGCCGCACTTCCAGCGCCGGATCGACGAGGCCTGTCGGACGCACCACCTGCTCCACCACCTGGCCCTGGTGTTCGCGTTCATATTCAGCCGGGGTTGCGGAAACGTAAACAACACGGCGCAGGAATTTCTCGAATTCATCAAATCGCAGTGGCCGGTTGTCCAGCGCTGACGGCAGCCGGAAGCCGTAATTGACCAGGTTTTCCTTGCGTGCCCTGTCCCCTTTGTACATGCCGCCGACCTGCGGGATGGTGACATGGCTCTCGTCGATCACCATCAGCGCGTCCTTCGGCAGGTAGTCGATCAGCGTCGGCGGCGGCTCGCCCGGTTTGCGGCCGGACAGATGGCGCGAATAATTTTCGATGCCCTTGCAAAATCCCATTTCGTTGAGCATTTCCAGATCGAAACGTGTGCGTTGCTCGATGCGCTGGGCTTCGACCAGTTTGTGTTCCTGCTGGAACTGGTCGATACGTTCACGCAATTCGATTTTGATGGCTTCGATGGCACGCACCGTGGTCGCCCGCGGCGTCACGTAATGGCTGGACGGGTAAACGGTGAAACGCGACACCCGCTGCAGAATGTGCCCGGTCAGCGGATCAAAAATCTGGATACTCTCGACCTCGTCGTCGAACAGCGAGACCCGCACCGCGGTTTCCGAATTCTCCGCCGGGAATATGTCGAGGATGTCGCCGCGCACGCGGAACGTACCGCGCTGGAACTCGATGTCATTGCGTTCGTACTGCATCGCGATCAGGCGTTCGATGGCGTCACGCTGCGACAGCTTTTCATTTTCGTGCAGGTGCAGGATCATGCCGTGGTAATCCACGGGGTCGCCGATACCGTAAATCGCGGACACCGTGGCGACGATGATGGTGTCGCGCCGCTCCAGCAGCGCCTTGGTCGCCGAGAGGCGCATCTGCTCGATGTGCTCGTTGATGTTCGAGTCCTTCTCGATGAACATGTCCTTCGAGGGCACGTAGGCTTCAGGCTGGTAATAGTCGTAATACGAAACAAAATACTCGACCGCGTTTTCCGGAAAAAATTCGCGCATCTCCGCATACAGCTGTGCCGCCAGTGTTTTGTTCGGCGCCATGATCAGCGCCGGCACGCCGAGGCGCGCAATGACATGCGCCATGGTGTAGGTCTTGCCTGAACCGGTGACCCCGAGCAGCGTCTGGTGGATCAGGCCGTTGCGCACCCCCTCTTCGAGTTTGGCGATGGCCTCCGGCTGGTCCCCGGCCGGCTTGAACGTCTGGTGCAGGCGAAACGGGCTGTCGGGGAAAGTGATGATTTCCATGTATTTTGGGTAAACGTTTCGGGTATGAATTCCGAGTGTATGTTTCGGGCAAAAACGCCCATGTTACCGGTATCGCGCCACGCCTGCCCGATGCGCTGCCCGGCCAACTGGCGGTGCCGCAACGATTCCGTTTGGGTGCAGTGCAAAAACACGGCTAAAATGGCGCTTTAAACCACTTTCCAGCGATCTTTCCCTTATTTTTTTTCCTTATTTTTCACTTACTTTTTCCCATTTGAACCAGCCAATGACCTCCTCAGTACTCGAAAACATCGGAATGGCGCCCAAGGATCCGATCCTGGGCGTGACCGAAGCCTATAACGCCGACCAGAATCCGAAAAAGGTGAATCTGGGTGTTGGCGTCTACACCGACGACAATGGCAAGGTACCGGTGCTGCAATGCGTGCGCCGTGCCGAACAGAAACTGGTTGAATCACCGCTGCCGCGTGGATATCTGCCGATCGACGGCATCGCGGCCTATGATCGCGCCGCGCAGGAAGCGCTGTTCGGGGCAGACTCCGAACCCGTCAAATCAGGACGCATCGTGACCGTGCAAACACTGGGCGGCACCGGTGGACTCAAAGTCGGCGGCGATTTCCTGCGCCGCTTCAATCCCGGCGCCGAACTCTATATCAGCGATCCGAGCTGGGAAAATCATCGCGCTGTTTTTGAATACGCCGGCTTCACGGTCAAGACTTATCCCTACTACGACGCGGCAACCAACGGCGTCCGGTTCAACGACATGCTGGCGGCATTCAAGGCCATGCCCAAAAGCAGCATCGTGGTGCTGCACGCCTGCTGCCACAATCCCACCGGCATCGACCTGACCACCGATCAGTGGGAGCAGGTCCTGACCGTGGTCAAACAGGCTGAATTGATCCCTTTTCTCGACCTTGCGTACCAGGGTTTTGCCGACGGCCTGGAAGAAGATGCGGCGGTTGTGCGGCGGTTTTCCATGGAATTTCCCGCGCTGTTTGTGGCCAGTTCGTTCTCCAAATCGTTGTCGCTCTATGGCGAGCGCGTCGGTGCGCTGAGCATCGTTACCGCCGGCAAGGAAGAAGCGGCGCGCACGCTGAGCCAGCTCAAACGCGTCATTCGCACCAATTACTCCAACCCGCCGACCCATGGCGGCAAAGCCGTGGTGATGGTGCTGACCGATCCCGAACTGCGGGCGCTATGGGAAAAAGAACTCGGCGAGATGCGCGACCGCATCAAGGTCATGCGCAGACAACTGGTGGAGAAAATCCGCGCCCTGCGCGCTGACTTCGACTTCAGCTTTATCGTCGAACAGCGCGGCATGTTTTCCTACTCCGGTCTGACCAAAGAGCAGGTGCGCAAGCTGCGCGAGGAGTATTCGATTTATGCGCTCGACAGCGGCCGCATCTGTGTCGCAGCGCTGAATACCAAGAACATCGACTACGTGGCGCAGGCCATCGCCAAGGTACTGACCTAGCCGCGCTGCGCCGGCGCCCTGAAAGCCGGCCTGCGGGCCGGTTATTTCTTTTTGCCGTCGCCGAACAGCCCTTCAGCCCAGTTGCCGACCTTGGCGCCTGCGGCTGTACCGACTCCCGGGAGTATCGCCGTGCCGATCGCAGCCCCGGTCATGGCGGCTCCGGTGGGCAGTGCCAGCGGTGAATCGACGGTGCCGCTGATGTTCAGCGGCACTGTTGCGGCCGCCATCCCAGCCACCGATACTTTTGCGTTGATGCGTCCCGACAAGGCCTTGTTCGGCGCTATGGTTACATTGCCGTCCGCTGCAAGGGACCCGGAAGACACATTCAGGCCGGTAATGCGCTGCGTGCCGCGCTCCATGGCGAAATGGCCGGACAACACATCGAATCGGGTCTGGCCGCTGCTGTCTTTCGTCAGCAGGCTGGTTGCCGCTTTCTTGATATCAATTCCCTGCAGCACGCCGTCGCGAATGTCAAAAGGCGTTTCCAGTTTCAGTGCATTTTTCAGTTGCTCGGCATTCGGCGCATTGGCGCTGAACACCGGCTTCGCGGTCAGGCGTCCGCTCAGCCGGGTTTTCGGTGAAAACATCGGCACCAGATCGCGCAACTCAACATCATTGACCGCGTAATCGCCCTTCACTTGCAGCCCTTTCTTCCAGCCTGCTGTCATTTGGCCATTAACAGTGCCGCCATATAACCGGGCTCTTACCTCCGGCAGGTTCGCGTCATCCAGCGTTGCAACACCCTTCACCTGCAGTTCGGTGAAATGGATGGGCGGTCCGGCAGGCAGGCGCCAATCCTTCGCCTGAACCTCGATGTTGAATTTTTTTCCCGCCGGCTTGATCGCCAGTTTGAATTTGCCATCCCGGGCGGTGATGTCGGCACGCTCCGGCTGGCCGCTGCCGGAAATACTCACGCGGGCGTCAAACGGGCCGAAGGTGTTTTGCTGCAATTTCAGCATGGCATCATCCAGGCTGACACTGCGCACGAGGACCGTGAAATTCGCGGGCTTGGCCTTGGGATCACTTGCGGTCCACAAGGGCAGCCTGTCCAGCGCGCGCTGGTTGATGACCAGCCCGGAAACATCAACGCTGCGGATGACCTTGATGTCACCCAGCATGGACAACAAGTCCGGGGTCACCTTGATCCTGCCGACATTGACGTCCGCCTTGCCGATTTCAACGCCTTCGATGACCAGGTGCGGCAGTGGCAGCCCGGCCAGGCGCAGGCTTTTCAGTCGAACCGGCTCCTTGATCCGCTCGGACACCAAGCGCTCGATCTGCGGCCGGTAATCATCAACAGAGACAAAAAAGGGCACAATGCCCAGCAGCAAAACCAGAACAAAAACAAGGACACCGAGGCGTTTCAACCATTTCATTGCGGGGATTCCTGCGTTGACCATCATTCGAACGACGGATAGAATACGCCCCTGTTTGCAGTCGCAACATCCGTTTTACCGCAATTTTGTGGATTGTTGGACCGTTTTTTAACCGATTTATTCCCCGATAGCTCAGTCGGTAGAGCACCTGACTGTTAATCAGGTTGTCCCTGGTTCGAGCCCAGGTCGGGGAGCCAGAAATTTGCACCTGTCCCTGCACTGAGCCCAGCCCCCGTGGCCGGGCTTTTGTGTTTCCGGGAATGGAATACAGGGCTTCCGGCAGTCACGACAGGATGTAGTAATCTACCGCAAACACGGAGCGGCCCCGATTTACAGCCGGGGTCAATGAGGTTTTGGAACCTTTCACTTTTTCCGATCCGGCATGACCAATCACCCTGCCCGTCACCGCATCAAATTCCACGAAGTCGCCATTGGTCAGCGTTTTTTTGACCCGATCAGCCAGGAATACTTCGTCAAGCAGAGCGCCACCATGGCCGCCATGGTCACCGGTCTCGGCGACGGCACCGTGCCGGACGAATTTGAAGCGGATGACATCGTGGGTATTGACCACTAGGGCCTGTGCACAATGAGCCTGCCCCAACCCGGAAACCCGCTGCACGGCATTACGCTTGAGAAAATGCTGACAGAACTGGTCGAAATGATGGGCTGGAATGCGATGGGAACCGCCCTGCCCATACGCTGCTTTACCCATGAACCGAGCATTGCCTCCAGCCTGAAGTTTCTGCGCAGAACACCCTGGGCAAGAGCCAGAGTGGAAGCACTGTATCTGAGGCGCAAGTAAACCGCTTTTTCCGGTGACGGCTTACAGCCGCGATTCACCGTCCAGCTCAAACTCCCCGTTGATTTCAACCACTGCCCGTCGCGGCAATTCGGCAATGCCAACGGCCGTCCTGGCATGGCAACCCATGTCAGCCCCCCATACCTCATAAAACAAATCGGATGCACCATCCATCACTGCAAACTGCCGTTCAAAGCCCGGCGCTGAATTGATCATGCCGAACAGCCGGATGATGCGGGTGACGCGGTCAAGGTTGCCGGTATAAGCCTGCAGCGTTGCCATGATGACCAACGCAACCGATCGGGCTGTTTTATAGGCTTCCGCCTCGGACACTTCGGTGCCTACTTTGCCGGCGGTGATAACACCCAAAGGCATGTCATGCCTGCCCGAGCTGTGTCCGGACAGGAAGAGCACATTTCCCGATTGCACACAGGCCCTGCGGTTCGGGTTGGCATGGGGATGCACCGGCGGCAGTTCAAGGCCCAGTGCATGGATGCGATCGAGGATGATGCCCATGCCTTGCTGTTTCCGGTAACCGTGCTTAAGCCGCGGCGGTCACCGCGCCTATCGCTGCAAACAGGTTGGCCACTGTTTCCCGCGGAATATTGCGGGTGATGAACACGATGCGTGTTGAGTGGTCGGCGCTGGGCCAGGCCTCGAGCTCAACCGGCGGGTGAAACAGGTGCTGCACTCCCTGGATCACCATCGGTCCCTTGTGGCCGGCCACATTGACCAGGCCTTTCACCCGCAGCATGTCCGAGCCGCGCAGCGCGCCCAGCACTTCCATGGTTTGTGAAAACAACTGCCAGCTCAGCGGTTCGGTGTAACGCAGGGAGAACGACTTCACCTTGGAATCGTGGCTGTGGCGATGACCGTGTTCATCCGGCTCCCCCATCCAGCGCTCGATGTCTTCCAGCTTGCCCTTCACGTTGCGCAGGCCGACATCGATCAGGAAGGCCAGCTCGATTTCGCCATTCAGCGCACGGCGAATCGGCGCCTGCGGGTTGAGTTCCCTGAGGCGCGCTTCCAGCCTGGCCGTGACTTCCTCGCCGGCCAGATCCGACTTGGTGATGACAATACGATCAGCCAGCGCCGCCTGTTTGACCGGTTCCTCCATGGTCTCCAGTTGCTCAAGACCATTCACCGCATCGGCCAGTGTCACGACACAATCGAGACGATAATTCTCCTGCAGCATTTCATCGGTCATCAATGTCTGCATCACCGGCGCAGGATCGGCGAGGCCGGTGGTTTCGATGATGACGCGGGTAAAGTCGATGATGTCGCCGTTGCGCCGCTTGACGTAGAGGTCGCGCAGCGTCTCCTGCAGGTCACCACGCAGCACGCAGCACAGGCAGCCGTTGTTGAGCAGCATCATCTGCTCGGAGGACACCTCGACCAGGTCGTTGTCGATCGCCTGCTCGCCGAACTCGTTGACGATGACCGCGACACGATTCATGTCCGGCCGCTTCAGCAGCCGGTTGATCAGCGTCGTCTTGCCGCTGCCGAGAAATCCGGTGACGACGCTGACCGGGAATTTCCCGGATAGTGCATCCAGCATTGCTGATGGGCTCCCCGTTTATATCTTCAAAGTATCGTCAAAATCAGGCCGTCATTTCGATGGCATAGAGACCGCCGCCGAAACGATCCACGGCATAGACCAGTCCGTTTTCATCGACCCAGACGTCGTTGATCTGCACGGCGCTTTTTGGCGACATCGCCGGTTTGCCCGGGACGTAATAGGCGATCTCCTGCGGCTGGTACGGGTTCGAAGTGTCGAATGCACGCACACCGCCGTTGAAAAAAGTGCCGAAAACGATGGTGTTGGAGCGGAAGGAAGCCGGGCCTGGCAGGTTCTCATGCAGGTTGTGCGCGCCATATCGACCACCGCGTTTTGCAAAATTCTCCACCGGCGGCAGCGGCAATGTGGACATCGGCACCAGGTTGGTTTCCGTCGCGGCATTGACGACCCAGCCGAGTTTCGGCCAGTCGATGCCGTCATCCTTGGTGCATTCGTCGGTGACAATCAGCAGGTCGCGCCCGATCAGCGGCATCACCGTGTGGCAGAAGCCGTTGTACGGCGGCGAGTATTTCCAGTTGGTGATGACCCTGGGTTTGGATTTGTCCGAAATGTCGAGGATCAGTGCGCCGCCGTCGAGGTAGGCGACATAGGCGCGGTCCGGATGCTCCGGGTAGACGTTGATGTTGTGCGGACGGTAGCCGCCGTCGAATTTGGGATGGCGCGGTGGCGGCGCTTCCTTGTCCCCCTTGTGTGTGCCGGGATAGTGCCAGCGGCCCACTTCCACCGGCTTCGACGGATTGCGCACGTCGATGATGCGGTAAAACTGGAAGTCGTTGGGGTGCGTCGGCTCGAAATCCTCCGACCCGGAAGTCAGATGCACGTATTCACCGTCGGCAAACCACACACAGTGCGCGCCGCGCGAGTGCGGGCCTGAAGCATCGAAATGCGAAATCAGTTTCGGCTTTTCCGGGGTGCTGATGTCGAACAGGTCCATGCCGGCCGGTTTGTCGCCGGTTTTTTTGGTCTGGTAGGCCACGGCCATGATGTCACCGACCACATCCAGGGAGTTTGAACGCACCCGCTCATGCGGCAGATCGGTCTGCACGATCACTTTCGGGTTTTTGACATCGGTGACGTCAACACCGGTAAAGTTCTTCGGCGCGGACTCGTGCGCCAGCCACAGGATGCGGCGACCATTCTTGGTCACCTGCATGTTGATACCCTCGCCCACGCCGCCGAAACCGGCGAGCTCATTGTGGGAAATCAGCTTCATGTTGCGGGAGATGGTCTGTGCGGCCTGGGCCTGCGGTGACATGGTCGGTTTCATCGGGTCTTTCTCTTTCGGGTTTTGGATTTTGAAATACTGCGTTTCTTGCGCTGCACACCGGCCATCTGCTCAAGTACTGCGCAGACGGCAGCGGTGTCTTCCAGCGCACGGCCCTGCGCATGAGCCGCGGCATAAAACGGTTTTGAAGCCTCGAACAGCGGCACCGGGCAATGCAGGTCGGCCGCGAACTGCTCAATGATATCAATATCTTTCTTGTAAACGTCCACTTTCATGGTCGCCTTGCTGTAGTCGCCGGCGATCATCAGCGGGCCGCGGACCTCGAACATGCGCGAGGTCCCCGCTCCGTCCTTGATCACCTTGTACAGCAGTTCCAGGTCGAGGCCCGATTTCATGCCCATGACCATGGCTTCGGCAGTCGACACATTGTGGATGGTGACCAGCAGATTGGCGACATACTTGAGTTTGGAGCCGTTGCCGAACTCGCCACAGTAATAGACGCTGCGCGAGAATCCTTTCAGCGCGGCTTCCGCCTTCACATAGGCCTTGTGGTCACCGCTGGCATAGATGGCAATGTCGCGATTGGCGGCCTGCGCCCCGGTGCCGCTGACCGGGCAGTCGAGCACCGCGATGCCGCGTTGGGCGCAGCGGTCGCGGATGTCGTGTTTGATCGCCAGCGGCAGCGTACTGGTCTCGATGACCACCGTGCCGCGTCTGGCGCTGTCGACAATGCCGCCTTTGCTGAAAAACGCCGCGTTGACGGCGGCGATGCTTGGCAGCGAGGTGACGAGGATGGCGCACTGACGGCTGACAGCCGTTGCGGTCGCCGCGGGAGTGCCACCGAGTTTTTTCAACGCCGCGCGGCGTTTTGCATCAATATCAAAACCGGTTACCGCGAATCCCTCGGACAGCAGGTGGCGCGCGAATGCGCCACCCATGATGCCGAGGCCGATGCTGCCTATGGTTTGTTTGATGACTGATCTTTTGGTCATGGTCGGCGAATGCCGTGGCATTTTATGCAGTTAATCAGAAAATTACTGTAAGTTATTGATTTTAAATAAATATTTATGTGGCGCTGAATTTTGTGGGCTGGCTAATTCGGTTTCATGTTGATGCGGGCCTGCTCGGCCTGTTCCGGCGTCATGTTGTCGATGCGGCCTTCGAGATAGGGTGTTGAACAGACCATGGCATAACGTGCATGGCTGCGCACCTGCAGCCGGTAACGTTCACCACGCGGCACATGGACGATGTCGCCGCTGCTGATGGATTTTTTATCTTTGCCGGCCTGGGCGTCGATTTTGCCGCTGAGTACATAAATAAACATTTCCCGTGCCGAAACCGCCTCAGGTTCGTCATAACCTGCCGGGACTTCAAACAGGCCGAAGGCCAGGCGCTCACCCTCAATCCAGTTCACGCAACGCCCGGAACGCCGCGGCGCATCAAGGCTGTCAAGAATGGGATGAAAACACACCGGCAGGCCTTCGATGATGGCCTGCGATTTGCCCTGGGTTTTCTGGTGTTTGTCTTTGTCCCCGACCCTGTATTTTTTGTTGACCTCGGCGATGGTCATCGCCTGATCGGGTACTGCTTCGTCCTCGGCAAGGCCGACCACGGTCCAGGTCTTGTCCTTGATATAGAGGTATTGCAGATTGCCATCCTCGGTGGCCTTCATTGAATGACGCGCATACGCCGGGGCATGGACAAAGGTGCCGGGAGACACCACACGTCGGTCCTTGCCGACGATGCCATTGATCCTGCCGCGCACCGGAAAAATCAGCAGTTCGTTCGGGTGATAGTGCAGTTCCGATCCGGTGCCTGCGTTTTTATGCAACATACAGAAGTACATGTAACGCCCGTCGATCACCGGCGCCTTGCCGGTGGACAGGTGTGGCGTCAGGTAATTGCTTTCGAAATCCTCAAAACGATGAAAAGGCACGGCATGCCCCGCAAACAATGAATAGTCTGGTTTTATCCTAGCATGCGACGCGCCGCATGCCGGGTGTCTCGTCCACGATGTGCAGTATCAAATCCTGCCGTTGAACAGCGCCGTGGCCGCCTTGCAGTAAATGTTTTCGCGTTCCTGCTGTGTCAGCCCCGGCACCAGTTCCACACGGTCGACCGGCGCCATCTCACCCATGTCGAAGGGCGCATCAGTACCCAGCACCACGTTCTCCGAGCCGACGACGTCGATCAGGTGGCGGATCGCCTGCGGGCTGTGGGTCAGCGCATCGAACCAGAAACGTTTCAGCATCCGCATGGGGTCTGATCGGGTGAACTCGGCGGTATCCGGACGCACCTTGTGGCCGTGTACAAAACGGCCGATCTGGTACGGCAGGAAACCGCCGCCGTGGGCGAGCAGGATTTTCAGGTCTTTCAGTTCATCCAGCGCGCCGCTGAACATGAGTTTGCCGACCATGATCGTGGTGTCCAGCGGATTGCCGATCAGGTTCATCAGGTAATAACAGTCGAGCCGCCCCGCCGCGCCCTGGGTATTGGGATGGGCAAAAATCATGACTTTCAACTCTTCAATGCGTTTCAGCACGGGACGGAATTTCGGATCCGCCAGTTCCTCCTCACCGATCGCGGTACCGAGCTCCACACCCTTGAAGCCATATTCTTTGACCACGCGTTCCAGTTCGGCGATGGCCGCCTCCGGGTGCTGCATCGGCAGCGTCGCCATGCCGCGCAGCCGGTCCGGTTTGGCGGCAACCATTTGCGCAATGCCTTCATTGACGATGCGCGCGGTCTGGATCGCGAGCTCATCCTTCAGATTGTAGAAAAACGTCTGTGGACCGGGAGAGATGAACGCGATGTCGATTTTTTTGCGATCCATCGACTCCAGCTTGGCATCGGCGTCGTAGAACTCCGCCTCAAACGGAAAACGCACCTTGCCGCGGATGAACACGCGGTTGTGGCCTTCACCCTCGATTTTCGTGTTGTAAACGGGATTCGCCTGCATCGCCTTGACGATGGTCTCGGGGATCACGTGGTTGTGAACGTCGATACGCTTCATGCCTGCTCCTGGTTACGGGTTTTTTTCTGGCGCGCTGTCCGCGTTATTTTATTGGCATGGCCCGGCAGGCTGAACACGCCCTCTTCCGCCAGCGCCCGCACTTCGGCGGTCATGATCTGCGCCACCTCGTCGACTGCCGCGGATGGCCGCCGGTCCGCCTGCTGGCCGAGCGTGAGTATACGATGGATGTTTGCATCGGCAATCGGCGAGGCCGACAGTTTGCCGCTGCCGGTGTCTTCATGAAAAGTGGATACCGGCATCAGCGCCATGCTGACGCCGCGCAGCACCAGCCGGCGGATTGCTTCGACTGAATCGATCTCGGCCTCGACGCTGACACGCGCCTTGTGCCGCTGCAGCTGCTCGTCGGCAATGATGCGGATGGCTTCGGTGCTGACCACCGGAGTGCGTGCCAGCTCCGCCGAGGTAAAAAACCGTTTGGCGGCGCGTGCCTGCGACCGCGCGAATACGACAATGGGTTCGGATATCAGCGGCGTGACCTTGACCACCCGTGAATTCACCGGATTGGTCAGCACCGCAACGTCGGCGCGGCCCGTCTGCAGCCAGTCGTAGAGCTGGTTGCTGAATCCGTCCACCACTTTCAGGCTGATTTGCGGACATTGCCGACGCATGCGTTCGACCACGCCCGGCAGCAGCAACGGTCCGGTGGTCGGCGACACACCAAGGATCACCCGCCCCTGCGCCGCTGCGCCGCCACTGCGCAGCTCGTCCTGGGCCCGCCCCAGTTCGCGCAGGATGCGCTGGCAATGATCGAGAAATTGCCGCCCCGCGGTGGTCAGGCGTACGCCGCGCGGCAGCCGCACCAGCAGCGGCACGCCGAGTTCCTCCTCCAGCGCATGGATATGGCGGGACAGCGCCGGCTGCGCCACACGCAGGTGCTGGGCGGCACGGGTGATGCTGCCCAGTTCGGCAATCTGCACGAAATAGCGGATGCCGCGCAGATCCATGCTCATGTTTTGTTCCTGCTGAGATAACAAAGCGGCATGTTTGGCCGTATCGGCAGCGGAGCTCCCGGATTGTCCGCGGGCAGCGGTTTTTCAATGCCAAACATGCTGCATTGCGGAATAAATGATCTCCCCATGCGCCTAGTCTATCCATGCTGATTTGTTATGTCACGGCATGTGATTCGGTATTTGTCCCGACCCCCCGCCGTCGTTAACATGGTGCATCGCTGAAAGCAGACTTACCCTTCAAGGAGAATCGGGCAGTGAAGCAGATCAACATGGGCATCATCGGCACCGGCTGGTGCGGCGGCATCCGCGCCGACACCTGCGCCATCAATCCGGCAGTGAAAGACCTGCACATCGTCGAAACCAGACCGGAGCGCCTGGCGGAAGTGGCCAAGGCCACCGGCGCCAAAACCGCGAGTGACGATTACCGCAAAATGCTCGAGGTTAAGGATCTTGATGCGGTGATGATTTCCGCGACGCCGGAAGCCCTGCACTACCCGATGGCGCGCGACTGCCTCGAAGCCGGCCTGCACGTGTTCATGGAAAAACCGATCGCCGTCGAATTGCACGAGGCTGATGACCTGATCGCCATCGCCAGGCGCAAGGGCGTCAAGTTCACCATCGGTTATTCGCAGCGCTTCAATCCCAAATACGCCTACGTCAAAAAATGCCTGGACAGCGGCGCCATCGGCAAACCCGTCAGCGCCATGGTCAGCCGTCACATCCAGCGCAGCCTCGGCGCCAAGATCACCGGCCGCAGCAAACTGTCGCCGGCGGCAATGGAAGCCACGCATGACCTCGACTTTATCCTGTGGTGCCTGGCGCCCGCCAAACCGATCCGGGTCTATTCACAGACCAACTACGGCGTGATGCGTGCGAACAGCGGCAAGGACGTGCCGGATACGCAGTGGATCACCGTGACCATGGACAGCGGCATGTCCTTTGTCATCGGCGCCGGCTGGAGCCTGCCGCCGGGCTACCCGAATGCCTGCTCGACCTGGATCGAAATGATCGGCACCGATGGCGCGCTGATGGTTGACGATACCCATCGCGATGTGATTCTCAACACCATGAAAAGCGGCATGCAGCTGCCGATGTCGTCGATGCCGGGTGAACGGGTCGATCACGCCTTTGCCGGCCCGATGCACGCCGAAACCGTGCATTTCATCGAGGCCGTGTGCTGCGACCGCCCGGTGCTGGTCACCGCGGAGGAAGCGCGCAACGTGATGGAACTCTACGTCGCCGCCGACATCTCCGCCGAGCGCAATGAACCGGTCAACCTGCCGCTGCCTGAGTCGCGGCCGGCTGTGGCCGCGGTGGGACGCTGAAAAACTACTTAACAGGATGGACAGGATTTGCAGGATAAAAACAATCCCCTGGCAGGTTTTATCCTGATCATCCTGTCCATCCTGTAAATTGCTTTTGAACTGGATTCAACAATGAAAAAAGACCCGAAAAAAATCGGCCTCGCCATCATCGGTGCCGGCCGTGTCGGCCTGATTCGCGCTGAACTCGCGGCGCGCCATCCTTCCGTGGGCTGGATCGGCATCGCCGAACTGAATCCGGAGCGTGGCGAAATCGTCCGCGAAAAATGCGGCGGTGATTTTGTCACCACTGATTACAAGGAACTGCTGTCACGTCCCGAAGTGAATGCGGTCGCGGTCTGCACCGACGAACACCTGCATGTCGATCCGGTGATCATGGCCGCAGAACGCAAGCTGCCGATGCTGATCGAAAAACCGCTGGCGACCGATCTCGGCGAGTCCGCGCAGACACTGGCCGCGATCGAAAAATCCGGCGTTGATGCGGTGATCGGATACACGCAACGTTTCCGCCGCCGCTGGCTGGTGGCCAAGGAAAAAGTGCGCACCGGTTCGCTAGGCGATGTGACGATGGTGACATCGCGCGCTTTCATGAACCGCCTGGTCGCCATCGACAACTACAAACGCAGCGACAATCGCGCCGAAGTGACGCCGATGGTGATTTCCGGCACCCACGCGCTGGATGTGGTGATGTGGCTGATGGAAGCGAAAAAACCGGTCGAGGTTTATGCACGCTCGGTGAACAAGGCCCTGGGCCCGACCTGGCAGGGCGTGGACGGCACCGGTTACACGATTTCGTTTGATGATGGCGCGATTTACCACGGCGTCATTTCCTGGGCCCTGCCCGAAGTCTGGCCGGGCGCGGTGTACAGCCTCGAAGTCGGCGCAGTGGGCACTGAAGGTGTGCTGACCATCGACGACACCCACCGCGACATCGTGCTCGCCACCAACCTGATCCAGAGTGAAGGTTATGCGCCGGACAAACGCCGTCACGTCGATTTCCTCACCAGTTATCCGGTGGGCGACATGGCTTTGGGTGAACTGCGCGGACCGATGCGCGAGGAAACCAATTCATGGTTGAATCGGGTGTCGCTGGGTGTGCCCACGCAACACGCGACGGCTGCGGAGGGCCATAATCGGTTGATGCTGACCAAAGCCATCGACCTGTCGGCAAAACTGAAGCGTCCGGTGAAACTGCCGATCGCTCCAGGCGATGAAAAAATATAATAAAAATATCAATAAAAACAAATGCTTAAATATAAACCAAAGGAGAAAACCATGATCTGCTTCAAACGTACTGCCTTGGCCGCTGCGTTGTCGATGTTTGCCTGCGGCACCGCTCTCAGCGCGGAGACCTATCCCGATCGTCCCGTACGCATGATCGTGCCTTTTGCACCGGGCGGCGCTTCCGACTTCGTCGGGCGCATCATCCAGCCGGCGATGGCCGAGCTGATGAAGCAAACCGTCGTCGTTGACAACCGCCCCGGTGCTTCGGGCAACATCGGCGTCGAAACCGCTGCACGTGCCAGTTCCGACGGTTACACCTTCCTGCTCGGCAATGTCGGCACGATGGCGATCAACCCGGTGTACTACACCAAGTTCCAGTTCAAGCCGCTGACCGACCTGATCCCGATCACCCAGGTGGTTGATGTACCCGGCAGCCTGGTGTCCCATCCGTCCGTGCCGGCAAAGACCGTCAAGGAACTGGTGGCCCACATGAAGGCCAATCCCGGCAAACTGAACTACGGCGCCGCCGCACCCAGCAGCGCCAATACGCTGGAGGCGCTGATGTTCCTGAACCTGTCAGGCACCCAGGCCACGATGATTCCGTACAAGGGCGGCGCCGGTCCCGCCACCGTCGGCCTGCTCGGCAATGAAGTGCAGTGGCTGATGGCGACTTTCAGTTCAACGGTGAATTTTGCCAAACAGGGCCGCTTGCGCATGCTGGGCATCATTGCGCCCGAACGCAGTTCCGCGATGCCGGAGGCCCCGACGATGCGCGAGCAGGGTTTCAACATGGTGGTGGGCTCGTGGCAAGGCCTGTTTGTGCCCAAGGGCACCCCGGCCAATGTGGTCAGCACGCTGTACAAGGTCGGTCAGGCCGCGATGAAAGATCCGGGGGTCGTCAAGAAACTCGGCGACAGCGGCGTTGAGATAATCACCAGCAAAAGCCCGGCGGACTTCAGGGCTTTCGTGAAAAGCGAGACCGACCGCTTCGACAAGGCGATCCGTGACAACAACATCAAGACCGAATGACAACTGCAGCCATATAAACCACCGAAGGACGCAAGGATGAAACTCGGAACGTTCATGATGCCGCTCCACCCGCCCGGGAAGAGTTATCCGCAATCGCTGCGCGAGGACCGCGAGGCGATCATTCTCGCCGACAAGCTGGGCTTCGAAGAAGCCTACGTCGGCGAACATGTCACCGATGCCGCGGAAACAGTCACGCACTGCATGACTTTCCTCGCCAGCCTGATTTCGGAAACCAAACGCATCAAACTCGGCACCGGCACCATCAACATTCCGTGTTCCCATCCCGCCGCCATCGCCGCGCAGGTCGCGATGATGGACAATTTGCTCGAAGGCCGTTTCATCATGGGTATCAGCCCCGGTGGACTGGCTTCCGACGCGGAAGTCTTTGGCAACCTCGAACGCGACCGCAATGCGATGTTCGTCGAGGGCATCAACATGGTGCTGAAAATCTGGGAATCCGAGCCTCCGTACAACCTGGAAGGTAAATTCTGGAAAGTCACCACCCAGAAAACCATGATCCCGGAAATCGGCCAGGGCATCATCCTGAAACCCTTCCAGAAACCGCATCCGCTGATTGTCGGCACCGTGGTCGCGCCCTTCTCCAAGGGCGTGATTGCGATGGCCGAACGCGGCTGGCAGCCGATCTCCGCCAACTTCCTGATGCCGGAATGGGTCAAGACACACTGGCCGAACTACGCCGAGGGCAAGAAGAACATCGGCCAGGTCGCCAACCCCGCCGACTGGCGCATTGCCAAAAGTATTTTTGTTGCCGATGACGAAGCCACCGCGCAGCGTTACGGCAAGACCGCGGAAGGTCCCTACCACTTCTATTTCAAGCAGCTGGTGCGCAAGCTGGTCGGTTTCAGCGGCCGCGGCAACCTGTTCAAGGTTGACCAGAACATGCCGGACTCGGCGATCACGCCGGAATACGTCACCGACAAGCTGGTCATCGCCGGCACCGTCAACAGCGTGGTCGACCAGATCCTCGCCTTTCGTGAGCAGGTCGGTGATTTCGGCATGCTGGTCTATGCCTGCCATGACTGGATGGATCCCAAACTGGCCAAACGTTCGATGGAGCTGATGGCTGAAAAAGTGATGCCGGCGGTCAATGCCGCCATCGCAAAAAAAAGCAGCAAGGCCGCCTGATCAATCTTCAAAGTAATACGCGAAGGAGCAACACGTTGTTTAACGTCGCAGTCGTCGGCATGGGTTGGTGGGGCAAGATCATTGTTCCACTGCTCAAGACCAGCAAAAAAATCAGCGTCAGCACAGTTGTTGAAGTCAATGCAGCAGCCATCGCGGACTTCGCGCAACAGCACAAGATCAGGGTGGTCAGCGACTTCAACGCCGTATTGAAAGACCCGGCGATCCAGGGTGTCGTGCTGTGCACGCCGCACACCCAGCACACCGAACAGATCATCGCCGCCGCCAACGCCGGCAAACATGTGTTTTGCGAAAAACCGCTGTCGATGACCCGTGCTGATGTGCTGCGCGCGATCAAGGCCGTCAATGACAACAAGGTGGCGCTGGCCGTGGGCCATGAGCGGCGTTTCGAACCGCCGGTGCTTGAAGCCATGCGCATCATCCAGTCGGGAGAACTCGGCACACCGTTGCAGGTCGAGGCTAATTTCAGTCAGGACAAATTCCTGACGCTCGCCGCCGACAACTGGCGGTTGTCAGGCAAGGAAGCCCCGGCAGGTCCGATGACGGCCACCGGCATCCATCTGCTCGATTTGTCCGTGGGTGTTTTCGGTGAAGCCGAACGCGTGTTCGCCAGCGTCAAACAGCTCGGCAGCCAGCTGGTCAACGGCGATACGCTGGCGATCCTGGTGTCATTCAAAAATGGCGGCCATGCATTGATCAGCGCGATACTCGCCACGCCCTTTGAGGGCCGCTTCGCGGTGTATTGCAACAAGGGCTGGATCGAAGTCCGCGACAAGACGCACCCGGAAGCGCCCGAAGGCTGGGTGCTGACCAAGACCCTGCGCGGCGGGAAAAAGGAAGTCCGCGAGTTTCCACCCGCCCCCAATGTGCTGGCCAACCTCGAGGCCTTCGCCGATGCCGCCGAGGGCCGCGCGCCCTACCCGGTGCCGCAATCGCAGATGATTGCCAATATCTCCGCGCTGGAAGCCATTTTCAAATCAGCTGCCAGTGGCGCCATCGTCAACGTCGAGTCCTGATGACAAAAACTGCGCCGTCACACGCTGAACTTGCCAAACGTGCGCAGGCACTGGTGCCGGTGCTGCGCGAACGGGCGCCTCATACGGAAGAACTGCGGCGCATCCCCGACGACACCATCAATGACCTGCACGCCAGCGGCCTGTTTCGCATGCTGCAGCCAAAACGGGTTGGCGGCAGTGAATTGTCCTATGAAGCCATCGTTGAGCTGACCGCCATCATCGGCCGCGGCTGCGGTTCAACCGCCTGGGTGCTGGCCAATCTGGCCAACCATCACTGGATGCTCGCGCTGTGGCCGCGTGTCGCGCAGGATGAAATCTGGGGCCCGTCGCCCGGCGCCGCTTCTCCAGACGCATTAATCGGTTCAGCACTGATGTTTCCGGCGGGACATGCCGAGCGCGACGGCAAGGGTTTTCGTTTGTCCGGCCATTGGAAATTCTCCAGCGGCATAGACGCCTGCGATTGGTGCATGTTGGGCGGCATCACCAGCAGCGCCGAAGGTGAACTGCCGCAATATTATGTGTTCCTGGTGCCCAAGGCCGATTACAAAATCATCGATACCTGGCATGTCGCGGGTCTGCGCGGCACCGGCAGCAAGGATGTCGAAGTCAGCGAAATCTTCGTGCCGGCGCACCGCGCACTGACGGTCGAGGAGATGAAAGGCGGTGTTGCGCCGGGCGGCGAAACTGCCGCGCTGTATCGACTACCGGTGTTCGACATGTTTCCCTATGTCGTGGCCGGCGCCGCCCTGGGCATTGCCCAGGGGGCCGTCGAGGAATTCAGCGCCGATATTCGTCATCGCATTACCGCCTATGCCACGACCCTGCTCGCCGATTACGCGACCACACAGGCGCGGCTCGGCCATGCTGCCTCAGCGATCTCGGCCGCGGAGCGCATCCTGATCGGCAATTGCCGGGAAGCCATGGCCCTGGCCGCGACCAACGCGGTGCCTGCGCGTGACCTTAAAATCCGCATGCGTCGCGATGGTGCTTATGCCGCCCACCTGTGCACCGAAGGTGTCGACCTGCTGTTCGGCGCCGGCGGCGGAGAATTTCTTTATAATCAACAAGTTATACAACGTTCTTTCCGTGATATCCACGCCGCGAACAGCCATTACGCGCTGGCCTGGGATATCGCCACCACGATGGCCGGCAAGTCCCTGCTCGGCATCGCCGCCGACCTGCCGACGCTGTAGCACTGTGGCCGATACGCCGACCGCACCGGCCAGCCCGGACCTCGACCCGCGCGACTTCCGCAACGCGCTGGGCCTGTTTGCCACCGGCGTCACCATCGTCACCACCAGGACCTCCGCCGGAGAACCCATCGGTCTGACGGCGAATTCGTTCAGTTCGGTCTCGTTGTCGCCGCCGCTGGTGTTGTGGAGCCTGTCGCTGCGCTCCCCCAATCTGCCGAATTTCCTGCAGGCCACGCACTTCGCCGTCAATGTGCTGGCCCATGACCAGATTGCGCTGTCGCAGCGTTTCGCAAAACCGTTGCCGCGCAAATTTGACGGCGTCGCCCACGGTTTCGGTGCGCACGGCATGCCGCTGCTCGACGGCGCCGCGGCACAATTTGAATGCCGTACCGAAGCGCGCCATTACAGCGGCGACCACGTGATTTTTATCGGTCATGTGCTGCACTACAGTTATGCCGACCGCGCGCCGCTGGGTTATTGCCGCGGACGTTATGTCAGCATCGAACCCGTTCCCGAAAGTTCCTGAATTCACCTGAAAGGCAAGGCTATGACCCAGCGTATCCGCGGCATCAGCGACGAGGAGGCCACCGGTCCTGCAAAAGAACTGTTTGAAGCCTCCAACCGGATGCTCGGCCGCACCGCCAACCTGATGCGCATCCTTGCACACAGTCCCTACCTTGCGCGCTGGACCCTGCCCTTCATTGCCGCGGTGCGTCAGCCCAACGCCGGCGCCGTTTCCGATGTGCGCTTGCGCAATCTCGCCGTGCTCAAGACCTCAACGGTGAACGGCTGCAAATACTGAACGGAACACAACTACGTGCTTGGTCAAGCACTGGGACTGAAAGACACCGAGTTCGATGCATTGCAGGCTGATGATTACCGCGACAGCCCGCTGTTCAATGAAAAAGAAAAAGCCGTGATGGCCTGGGCGGAAGCGATGACGCTGAACACCGCCAAAAGCGACAACAAGGTCTGGAACGATCTCAAAAAACATTTCAGCGATGCGGAAATCGTCGAAATCTCGCTGATCACCGGCATGTTCAACATGATCAACCGGCTCAACGATTCCTTTCGCACCGAACTCGAAAGCGAGGAATACAACCGCCGTCAGCATGGCGCGGTCGGCGTGACCCGCGCGACGCTCGAGGAATATGCCTGCAGGATTTGCGCGGCAAGGCATGATTAAGATTATAACTATTTGTTTTTATTGATAAATTTATGATCAATGCGGCTATTGTCGGTCTCGGCTGGTGGGGCAAAAACATCGCCGACGCCGTGCAGGGTAAAAGCACCAAATTGCACTTTGTGCATGGCGTGACCCAGGAGCTCGAGGCCACGCGCGAGTACGCGAAGGCAAAAGGATTCAAACTGTCGGCAAGCCTGGACGAAGCGCTGGCCGACCCTATGGTGCAGGCGGTGGTGCTGGCTACGCCACATTCGCTGCATGCCGACCAGGTGGTGCAGGTTGCCCGTGCCGGCAAAGCGGTGTTCTGCGAAAAACCGCTGTCACTGATCCGCGCCGACGCCGAACGTGCAGTCGCAGCCTGCAAGGCCGCCAAGGTTCCGCTGGGTGTCGGCCAGAACAAACGCTTCTGGCCATCGATGGTCGAGTTGCGCCGTGTCATCGCCAGCGGCGCGTTGGGCCGCGTCATGCATGTCGAGGGACACTACAGCAACGAACACTCCAGCAAGTTTTTCGCACCCTGGCGCGACCTGCCGGCCGAAACCCCGGGGGCTGGCATGACCGGTACCGGCATCCACATCCTCGATGCCTTCGCCAACATCGCCGGCCCGGCCGAACAACTCACCGCGCAGTTCATCGCCCACCGTACCGGCGCCGACCCGCGCGACACGGTGTCGGTGCTGTTCAAATTCAGGAACGGCATCAGCGGTTTTCTCGGCGCGGTGCGCGCATCCCCGCTCTACTTCCGCGTACATGCCTTCGGTGACGAAGGTTCGGTCGAAGCGCTTGATGAAACGCGGACCATCATCCGCCTCAAAGGCGGCAGGACCGAGGTCCGGGATTTTCCGAAAATCGATTCGGTGCTGGCGGAGATGGATGCGTTCGCTGATGCAGTGGCGGGTGTGGCGCCTTATCCGATCACCACCGACGAGATGGTGAACACGATTGCCTCGTTCGAGGCGGTAATCCAGTCAATTGCGAAGGGCAATACGGTCAAGCTCTAGGTTCAAGCGCGGAAGCGCTGAATGACGCCGGCAACAAATGCTGTATATAATTACAGTATGCCGACGAATCTTCCACCACGACTTCCACCACGAGCAGGGCCATCGCGCCAATTACCCTTCAGTGTTCCAATGGGCGCCGTCACAGGCGCCGCGGCACGATTGCTGCCCCTGTGCGCCGGCAAGGCTGAAGCAGGTTTCCCCTCGCCGGCGACCGATCACGTTGAGCAGTGCCTGGATCTGAACGAGTATCTGGCGCCGCATCCGGAGGCCACTTTTTTCCTGCGCGTCAAAGGCGATTCAATGACCGGCGCCGGCATCCACCACGGCGATCTGCTGGTCGTTGACCGGTCGCTTGAAGCTGCATCCGGCCGTGTGGTCGTGGCTGTGCTGAACGGCGGACTCACGGTCAAACGCCTGCATCGCGCCCGCGGCCGGATTACGCTGCGCGCTGAAAATCCCGCCTACCCCGATATTGCCGTCGCCGACGATCATGAACTGCAGATCTGGGGCGTGGTGGCGCATGTGGTGCATACGCCATGAGCCGGGTCATTGCGCTGGTCGACGGCAATAATTTCTACGTATCCTGCGAACGGGTGTTCAATCCCGCGCTTGAACGCCGGCCCGTGGTGGTGCTGTCCAACAATGACGGCTGCGTGGTGTCGCGCAGTGATGAGGCGAAGGCGCTGGGCATCCGCATGGGCGTGCCGTTTTTTGAAATTCGTCCGCTGGTCGGCAGCCACGGCCTGGTCTGGCTCAGTTCCAATTACGCGCTTTATGGCGACATGAGCAGGAGGATGATGGCGCTGCTTGGCGAATGCACGCCGCGCCAGGAAATTTATTCCATCGATGAGTGTTTTCTTGATTTCAGCGGCGTGCCCGGGAGCCCGAGCACCCACGGCCGTGAAATCCGCCGGCGCATCCACCAGTATCTGGGTATCACCACCTGCACCGGCATCGGCAGTTCCAAAACACTGGCCAAACTTGCCAACCATGTCGCCAAGACCCGCAATGAATGCAAGGGCGTGTTCGACTGGGCGGAATTGCCTGCGGCCGGACAAACCGCATTGATGGGCAATATCCCGGCGGGCAGGGTCTGGGGTGTGGGCCGAAAACTCGCCGCGCAACTGAAGCGCATGGATATCCATACGGTTCTCGATCTGCGGGGTGCCGGCGCTGCGCGGATTCGCAGAAATTTCAGCGTGGTCCTGGAGCGCACGGTTGCCGAACTCAATGGCGAATCCTGCCTGGCGCTGGAGGATGTCATGGCAGCCAAAGCCCATATCCAGGCCACGCGGAGTTTCGGCCGCCCGGTGACGGAACTGGGAGAGCTTCGCGAAGCCGTGACGACTTATGTCATCCGCGCTGCGGAACGGTTGCGCGGGCAACATTCCGTCTGCACCCGGGTTTCCGTGTTCATTCAAACCGGAAAACACCGGCCGGGAACGCCCTGCCACAGTCCTGCCACCCTGGTGCCGCTGGCAGCGCCTTCGGATGACACCCGGCGCCTGTGCGCCGCCGCACTGCACGGACTCGAACGGATTTACCGTCCGGGTTATCGCTATAAAAAAGCCGGGGTCATGCTGGGGGGGCTGCAACCGATGGCCGCAGCACAGGCGGGCCTTTTTACCGCCGGCCAGCCATCACGCGCCGCCCGCCTGATGGCAGCCATGGATGCGATCAACAAAACATACGGCATGAACACCGCAACCTTTGCCGGCGCCGGCATCGAACAGCCATGGCGCATGAAATCCATGCGCCGATCCCCGCGATGCACCACATCCTGGCGCGAACTCGCAATCGCATCGGCCTGAAATGCATGCTCCGGCATGAACAGGGATTTCCTTGCGGGCCGCCCGGTGAATGACTTCATGTGTTTCCTGGTGAGCCGGAAATTCAATGACAAAGGGCGCCGGAGCGCCCTTTGCATCAGATTCAATGATGACGTCACATCAGCCCTGCGACGAATCCTTCGCCGGTTCGCCGGGTTGTTCTGCCGCACCCTCACCCGCCGGCGGTGCATTTTCGGCTTCCTTGCGCCGCTTTTTTTCCTCTTTTTTCTGCTTCTTCGCCAATTCGCGCTGCCGTTTTGCAAACCCGTAGTTCGGTTGTGCCATGGATATTTCTCCTTAGATAAAAATAAAACGGCGGCAGCGCTGCAGCGCTGTCGCCGTTGTTGCAACCGAAGATGCGGAAAGGCGGCTTATAGCGCCTTCTCCAGACCCTGCCGTTGCGCGGTCATTTCCGCGGGCAACCGTGATTTGAGTTTGGCGAACAGTTCGTCGTGGTCCTTCAACTCGGCACGCCAAGCATCGTGGTCGACATGGGTCAGCGTGTCAAACATTTCGCGGCTGAAACCGGTCAGGCCCTGCCACTCCATGTCTTCGTAACGCGGCATGTTGCCGATCGGGGTTTCGGTGGCACCGGATTTTCCTTCGCAACGCTCGATCACCCATTTCAGCACACGCATGTTGTCGCCAAAACCCGGCCACATGAATTTGCCCTTGGCATCGCGGCGGAACCAGTTGACGGCGAAAATCTTCGGCGGCACCTTGACTTTGGTGCCGACGTTGAGCCAGTGTTTGAAGTAATCACCAAAGTGGTAACCGCAGAACGGCAACATCGCAAACGGATCGCGGCGCACCACACCGACCTTGCCGACGATGGCCGCGGTGGTTTCGGAGGCCATGGTCGCGGCGAGATACACGCCGTGATTCCAGTCCTTGGCTTCGGTGACCAGCGGCACGATGGTGGTGCGGCGGCCGCCGAACAGGAAGGCACTGATCGGTACGCCGGCCGGGTTTTCCCAGTCAGCATCCATCGACGGAATCTGCGAAGCCAGCACCGTGAATCGCGAGTTCGGGTGCGCAGCCAGGCGGCCGCTGTCCGGGGTCCAGGACTTGCCGGTCCAGTCGGTCAGGTGTTTCGGTGCTTCCTTGCTCAAGCCCTCCCACCACACGTCGCCGTCATCGGTCAGCGCAACGTTGGTGAAAATGGTGTTTTTCTTCAGTGCGGCCAGGCAGTTGGCGTTGGTTTCTTCAGAGGTGCCGGGCGCGACACCAAAGGCGCCGTATTCCGGGTTGATCGCATACAGCCGGCCGTCCGGACCGGGCTTGATCCAGGCGATGTCCTCACCGATGGTCGTGACCTTCCAGCCTTCCAGCGATTTCGGCGGAATCAGCATCGCCAGATTGGTTTTGCCGCAGGCACTGGGGAATGCCGCCGCGATGTAATGTTTTTTGCCGCCCGGGGGCTGGATGCCGAGGATCAGCATGTGTTCGGCCAGCCAGCCCTGCTCTTTGGCCATGATCGAGGCGATGCGCAGCGCAAAACATTTTTTGCCGAGCAGCGCGTTGCCGCCGTAGCCGCTGCCGAAAGACCAGATCAGTTTTTCTTCCGGGAAATGGGTGATGAACTTGTGTTCCTTGTTGCTCGGCCAGGCGATGTCTTTCTGCCCTGCCGCAAGCGGCATGCCCACGGAATGCAGGCAGGGCACGAATTCGCCCTTGGCGCCGAGGATGTCCAGCACCTTGCGGCCGATGCGGGTCATGATGCGCATGCTGACTACGACATATGGGGAGTCCGTCAATTCCACGCCGATGTGCGCGATATGCGAACCCAGCGGGCCCATGCTGAACGGAATCACGTACATGGTGCGGCCGCGCATGCAGCCGTCGTACAGCTTGCGCATGGTCGCCTTCATTTCTTCAGGCGGCAACCAGTTGTTGTTGGGGCCGGCGTCGTCCTTGTTTTTGCTGCAGACGAAGGTGCGGTCTTCCATCCGCGCCACGTCGTCGGGATCCGAGCGGGCGAGAAAACAACCCGGGCGTTTTTCCTGGTTGAGGCGGATCAGCGTGCCGGCGGCGACCATTTCATTGCACAGCCGGTCGTATTCTTCCTGCGAACCATCACACCAGACAATGCGCTCGGGCTTGGTCAGCAGTGCCGTTTCGGCGACCCAGGCCAGCAGTTTTGCATGGGTGACGTGGGAGGGACTATCCATCGCAGGCGTGACTTGCGCCTTGGTCGCTGGCTGGTTCATCAGAAGCTCCTCTTGCGGAACACGTTGATTTTTATGAAAAAACAAAGGCAAAGCGAAATGTGTGGATTCCGCTCTGCCGGACGCCCCGGATTTTACCTCAAATCGTCAAAAATCGGGTCAGGCGACGGCCCTGCGGCCCCCGCCAAACAGCAGAATGGCGAGGCCTGTAACCAACAGGAACGGGATCGCGCCATAGTTCATGATCTCCCAGCCGCGTGCCGAAAACAGCCAGCCTGACGAGGCCGAACTGATCGCCATGGTGATAAAAATAGCCATGTCATTGGCGCCCTGCACCTTGGCTTTTTCAGCCGGGGTATGGGTTTCGGTCAGCAGCGTGGTGCCGCCCAGGTACATGAAGTTCCAGCCGACCCCGATCAGCACCAGTGCCAGCCAGAAATGCATGACCTCGACGCCGGAGAGCGCGATGGCGACGCAGGACAGGCTGAGCAGCACGCCGGTGAGCAGGATGTTGCGCACGCCGAACCGTTTGATCAGCGAACCCGTGACAAACGACGGCGCGAACATCGCGATGACATGCCACTGGATGACAAAAGCGGCATCACTGAACGGATGAGCGCAGGATTTCATCGCCAGCGGTGTCGCGGTCATCAGCAGGTTCATCACGCCGTAACCGATCATGCCGGACATTACGGCAACCAGAAATGCCGGCTGGCGGGCGATTTCGCGCAGCGGCCGGCCCTGATCCTTCTGCTCGGCCGCAGTCAAGCGGGGAATGCTCATCAGACGTTGCAGGACCAGCGCCACCACGCAGAAACCGATCAACGCCAGGTAGCTGCCGAGGAATTCGCCGGGCAGCAGATCCTTGGTCCATTTGCTGGTTTGCGGCCCGAGTATGCCACCCACCAGCCCTCCCGCCATCACCAGCGAAATCGCCTTGCTCTTGAAGTCGGCACTGGCGACGTCTGCGGCGGCAAATCGGTAATACTGGCCCGACGCGTTGTAGATGCCCATGACCAGGGTGCCGAAACACAGCGTCCAGAAACTGTGGCTGTAGACCGCAAACCCGCAGATTAATGCGCCGAGAATGCCGATCAGCGTGCCGATGGTAAAGCCGTTGATGCGCCCGACGCGGCGCATCAGGTGCGAGACCGGCAGCGTGGTCAGTGCGGCGCCAATCACGTACGAGGTGACCGGCAGCGTCGCCAGGGATTTATCGGCGGCAAGCGCATAACCGGCCAGACCGTTGATGGCAATCAGGATGGTGTTGTTGGTGAACAACAATGCCTGCGCCGCGCACAGCAGCGCGACGTTTTTCTTTTCAGCAGTCAATGAAAGATGCTCCAGGTTTGAGGGCGTGTCAGCGTTTCTGGAACTGGGTCTTGCCGAACATCACTTCACGCGCCTTGTCGTCGACCGGGTTGCTGGTCGATTCCCCCGACAATACCTTCAGCGCACGCTGCACCGCAGGACGGGCATCAATCGCGTCAAACCAGCGTTTGGCGTTGGGATATTCCTTCATGTCGATACCGCGGCTTTCGGCGCCGCGCATCCAGGGAAAAATCGCCATGTCGGCGATGGTGTATTCGCCGCCGGCGACGAATTTGTTCTGCGCCAGTTGTTTGTCCAGCACATGCGTCAGACGGTTGGCTTCGTTGGTATAACGCTCGACCGCGTATTCGATCTTGTCCTTGGCATAACGGCGGAAGTGATTGGCCTGTCCGAACATCGGGCCGACACCACCCATCTGCCACATCAGCCACTGCACGCAGGTCCAGCGCCGGTTGATGTCTTCGGGCAAAAATTTGCCGGACTTCGATGCGAGATAGAGCAGGATCGCGCCGGACTCCATCAATGTCAGCGGTTTGCCGTTGGGGCCTTCGGGATCGACGATGGCCGGGATACGGTTGTTCGGACTGATCCCGAGAAACTCGGGCTTGAACTGTTCGCCGGTACGGATGTTCACGCCATGCACCCGGTACGGCAATCCGGTTTCTTCCAGCATGATATGAATTTTGTGGCCATTGGGCGTTGCCCAGCTGTACAGCTCGATCATCATGCCTCCGGCAGGTGCGGATCAGGGAAGCGCGAAGTATAACGCAGGCGCCATTCCGGCTTTCGCCATGGATTTGCTGCTACTCTTGCGGCGGTTCGCCATGATTTCCTTCCGTAATGCACTGTTGCCGCCGGGCACCCTGCCCGATGCGCGCGCCCTGCTCGCCGCCCGCGCCCTGCGCGCTTTCGGCGACGGTTTTGTCAGCCTGCTGCTGCCCTATTACCTGACCCTGCTCGGCTACAGCGCGCTGCAGATCGGCCTTCTGGTGACAGCCACGCTGCTCGGTTCGGGCCTTCTGACGCTGGCCACCGGGTTTATTGCCCATCGCCATTCCACCCGTCATTTGCTGCTGGGCGCCAGCCTGCTGATGGTGGCCACCGGTCTCGGCGCATCCTTGCTGACCGATTTCTGGCCACTGCTGGTGGTGGCCGTGGTCGGCACGCTGAATCCTGCCGCAAGTGATGTGACTCTGTTTTCCCCTCTTGAACAGACGCTGCTGACACGCGCGGCGCCGGCACAATCGCGCACGGCGTTGTTTGCACGTTACAGCCTGATCGGCGCCCTGATTGCGGCACTGGGAGCGCAGGCCGCCGGCTTGCCGGATTTGTATGCCGGTCGGGGTGGTGATCTGCTGCCCGCGATCCAGGCGATGTTTGTGCTGTACGCGCTGCTGGGTGCAAGCACTTTTGTGCTCTACCTGCGCATTTCGCCGGCGCTGGAGCCGGAGCGCCATGAACAGCCGGTTCCTCTCGGCAAATCCAAACGCATGGTCTACACGCTGGCGGCTCTGTTCAGCATTGATGCCTTTGCCGGCGGGTTTGCGGTGCAATCGCTGCTGGCCTTGTGGCTGTTCCAGCGTTTCGATCTGTCGGTGACGGCAGCCGGCACGATATTTTTCTGGACCGGACTGTTGACCGCTTTTTCGCATCTGGCCGCGGCACGTATTGCCGCCCGCTTCGGTTTGATCAACACCATGGTGTTCACCCACCTGCCGGCCAACGTGTTTCTGATCCTGGTCCCGTTCATGCCCACGCTGGAACTGGCGCTGCTGTTTTTATTCCTGCGCAGCGCCCTGTCATCGATGGATGTGCCGGCGCGTACGTCCTATGTCATGGCCGTGGTGTCGCCCGGAGAACGTCCGGCCGCGGCAAGTGTGACGGCAGTGCCGCGCAGTCTGGCCAGCGCGCTGAGCCCCTCGCTCGCCGGTGCGCTGCTGACCATCAGCGCTTTTGGCTGGCCGCTGGTGATCTGCGGTGCATTGAAAATCGTTTACGACCTGACGCTGCTGAAAATGTTCAGCGCGGTGAAGCCGCCGGAGGAATCCGGGCGCTGAAATGAGTTCATGAGAGTTCATGGGGCAGCCGGCTCTTCGTCCTGCGGTCGCGGCCCCCAGCGCAGCCATACCCGCAGCCGGCGGAAATCTTCGGCAGCCAGACTGTCACCCAGCAACACCACATGCACGGGCAGGCGTTTTCCGGCGAGCGCGATGTTCAGTATCGCCAGCGTTGTGCCGACCGTGCTGCTGCCCAGCACATGGCCGGCCTGTGTGCTGCCGTCGCGCAGGGTCAGGCGTATGGTTTCACGATCACTGAAGGCCAATGCGGTGATCGCCCCCGGGCCACGCAGCATTGCGTATCGATGTACGCACCAGGCTGCACTGGCCAGCAGCATCAGGCTGGCAGCGGCCGTCAGCCATGATGACAATGGCAGCGCCAGCAGCAAGCCGCCGGTTGCCGCATGCGCAAGAATCAGGATGGCAGCCAGGCGACGGGAAGGCCGCAGCGTCAAAGACGCGATGCGCGGGATCCGGTGATCATTCATTGCAACCATTGCAGCCGATTCAGAAGGTGAATGCAAACGCGCCAGTGGGTTTATATAACTAATTGATTTTATTGATAATTTAATTCACGCTCCGCGAGATGCGTTATCATCCGCACTCGTCATTTCGTCCTGTCAGCAATCTTTCCAGGTATCAGCCGTGACCGCCGCAATCCCAACTCAATCAGTCGTCTCCCAATATCTGCCGCAGTATTCCCTGCTGCGTTTTTCCGGTGCGGATGCGCAATCGTTTCTGCAGGGCCAGCTGACCTGTGATGTGGCGGCGCTGCAACCGGGTAACAGTACTTACGGCGGCTATTGCACGCCCAAAGGCCGGCTGCTGGCGACCTTCCTGCTGTGGTCTGCCGGCGGGACTTATACGATGCTGCTGCCCTCAGTACTGGCGGAACCGATCCGCAAACGGCTGATGATGTACGTGCTGCGCGCCAAGGTGAAAGTCGAAGACATCACAGCGGATCATGCCTGCGTCGGTGTCCATGGCGTGGATGCCGCACAAGGGCTCGCTGCAGCGCCCGACCGTCTGCATGGCGTCGTCGAACGTGACGGCGTGACCGTTATTTCTTTGCCTGTGGCACGGTATCTGACCGTCATGCCGAGGACACAGGCGAACCTGGCCGATGGCAATGATGCCTGGAGCGGACTCGATATCGCGGCCGGCATTCCGTTCATCACGCCGGCGACCCAGGAGGAATTTGTGCCGCAGATGGTCAACCTCGACCTGATCGGCGGACTGAGTTACAGCAAGGGTTGTTATCCCGGCCAGGAGATCGTCGCCCGCACCCATTATCTCGGCAGGCTGAAGCAGCGCATGTACCGCGCCAGTGTTGCCGCCCTCGCGGTGCCCGGTGACAAGCTGTACTGCGCGGAACTCGGCGACCAGTCCGCCGGCATGGTCGTCACGGTGGCACCCGCCACAGATGGCCGGCATGAGGTGTTGGCGGTGATGCAGACGGCGCATGCACTATCCGCGCCGTATCATCTGGGTTCATTGCAGGGCCCCCTGCTGGAACTGCTGCCCCTGCCCTACAAAACAGGTTGAAAGACGGATTGAGCATGTCCTGGTCGTATTACATCTATTACCGCGTCGATGCCGCGCAGGCTGAGGCCTGCGCCGCTGCCGTTCAGAAATTGCTGGCAATCATGCGAAATCGTACCGGTGTCCAGGGTCGCGTACTGAAAAAGCGCAATGAGCCGCTGTTGTGGATGGAAATCTACGAACCGGTAAGCGACGAGGCGAAGTTCGAATGGGAACTCGCCGAAGCCGTGGCTGTGTCCGGGATCAACGCCCTGCTCCAGGCCGGCAGCGCGCGGCATACCGAATGTTTCGCGGAATAAAGCAATGTGCCTGATCCTGTTCAGTTTCCGTGCGCATCGCCACTTTCCGTTGGTGGTTGCCGCCAACCGCGACGAGCATTACAGCCGCCCTGCCGCGGCAGCCGGATTCTGGGATGACCATCCCGATATTTACGGCGGCCGCGATCTGGAAAAAGGTGGCACCTGGATGGGCATCCATACCCATGGCCGTTTTGCCGCAATCACCAATTACCGCGAAGGCCGGCCCGGCGCCGTGGCGCCGCGTTCGCGCGGTGAACTGGTCAGCGGGTTTCTCGCCGGCGACGCCGCCGCTGCCGACTATTTCGGCAAGGCGGCGCAGTCCGTCCATGACTACAACCCGTTCAGCATGATCGCGGGTGATCTGGATCATCTGGTTTTTTATTCCAATCGCGGCACTGGCATCAATCTGGTAACGCCCGGCATACACGGCCTGAGCAACCATCTGCTGGATACGCCCTGGCCCAAGGTTACCGTCGGATGCGCTGCAGTCGCCGCCACCCGGAATCTCGAAGATGCAGATGCCATCAGCGCAACGCTGTTTGCGGTGCTTGCCGACCGCGGTATCGCGCAGGATGCGTCATTGCCCGACACCGGCATCGACCGCCAGCGCGAACGCGAACTGTCGCCGCCGTTCATCAGCGGCGAGCATTACGGCACACGCACATCCACCGTGCTGCTGGTTCATGCATCGGGTGACGTATTCGTCCACGAAAAACGTTTTGGCCCCCACGGCGCACCACTGGGCGCTGATGCCCGCGCCTTCCGCCTGGAACGCGCCCCCGCCATTACCAGCTGAGCGACATGGCCCGGTGCAGGATACCGGCCTCGGTGAATACCTCGCCATGGGCAATGAAGCCGTGCCTGGCATAAAAACCCAGCGCATGGGTCTGGGCATGGAGGCGCACCGAATTGGCGCCCTGCTCCCGGGCGCGGGCAATCAGCCATTCGAGGATTGCACTGCCAACGCCGCGGCGGCGCCATTCGCGGACAACGGCAATGCGGCCGATATGGCCGTCGTCCAGCAAGCGGCCGGTGCCGATCGGGCATCCCTCCGCATCCAGCGCCAGGGCATGGACCGCCGTGGGATCGGCTTCATCCCATTCCAGTTCCTCCGGCACCTGCTGTTCGATGATGAACACCCAGCGCCGCAAATCCTGCAACGGCGCGATGTCATCGCGCCATGAGGCGGCGCGGACGGTGAATTTCGGGGGCGGATGCATGCGCTGATTATAGTCAGCGCGGTGTTCCCTGCAAAAACCGCATCAAAACCAGGCGCCAGGCGGCGCTTGTTCAATCAGATCGTCAGGCCACCGCTGACTTCGATGACGGCGCCGTTGATGTAGCTGGCCTCGTCGGAAGCGAGAAAGGCAAAGGTATTGGCGATTTCTTCCGGTTTGCCGAGACGGCCCATCGGTACGCGCTCTTCCAGCGCATGGATGACTTTTTCCGGGACCGTGCTGATGATCGGCGTTGAGATGAATCCAGGGCAAACGGCATTGGAGCGGATGCCCTTGCGGCCCAGTTCGCGCGCCCAGGTCTTGGCCATGCCGATGACACCGAATTTGGCCGCGGCATAGTTGGTCTGGCCGAAATTGCCATGAAGGCCGACGATGGAGGAGGAGTTGAGGATCACGCCGGACTGCTGTTCGAGCATCTTGTTCACTACCGCCTTGGTGCAGTTATAGACACCCTTGAGGTTGATGCCGATCACGTTGTCGAACTGCTCTTCCGTCATGTTTTTCATTTGCGCATCGGCAACGATGCCGGCGTTGTTGACCAGGCAGTCCACCCGGCCCCATTTATCCACAGTGGTCTTGACCATGGCTTCCAGCGATTTCATGTCGCGCACATCGGCGATCTGGCCGATGGCGTCGCTGCCTGCTGCCTTGCACTGCTGGACGGTATCGTCGATCCAGTCCTGCTTGATGTCACAAACCATGACTTTGGCGCCTTCGCGCGCAAATTTGACTGCCGTGGCCTGCCCGATTCCCCTGCCGGCGCCAGTGATGATGGCCACCTTGTCTTTGAGTCGCATGTATTACCTTTAGTATTGACCGCCGGTGCTCGGCAGTTGCGGCGCACAATTTAGCCCATTCTGGCGCGATGCACAATGATTGCGCATGAAAGCATCAGAGTATTGATTTTAAATAGTTATTTTGCACTAAAAAGAGGCTTGACCGAGAGCAGATCAGCCCATGACGCGCTGCGTGCAAAACGGCAAAATTGGCTAACTATTTGTTTATGCAGTTATTTCTGTCGGCGTTCCGGGAGGAACGCGATCAAACAGATCCATGACGTCGCGGTTACGCATGCGGATGCAACCGATCGATCCCGGCACCCCCATGGGCACGCCATCAGGGCTGCCATGGATGTAGATATAGCGGCGCATGGTATCGACGTCCCCCAGGCGGTTGTGGCCGACTTCGCAGCCGGACAACCAGAGGATCCGGGTCAGCATCCAGTCCCGCCCCGGGAAGGCCTCGCCCAGCGCCGGCGTATAGATTTCTCCGGTCGGACGGCGGCCGACAAACACCGTATTTTCCGGCTGGCCAGCGCCGATTTTGGCGCGGACGATATGGCGCCCCAGCGGCGTACAGAAACTGCCTTTGAGCTGCCCGGTGCCCTTGAGCGCGCTGGAGATGGCGTAACTTTGCAGCAATGTGCCCTGGTCATCGTACAACTCCAGGATTTGCGATTTGATGTTGATGGTGATTTTCAATTTTTGCTGCGCCGCCGCGTAAAGAAGTCCTGCAACAAAGCCACTGCTTCATCAGCCAGCATACCGCCAATGACCTCGGCGTGATGGTTGAGATGTGCTTGCGCAAACAAATCGATGGCGCTGCCGCAGGCACCGGTTTTGGGATCACGCGCACCGTAGATGACCCGCCGGATGCGTGCATGCATGATCGCGCCCGAACACATCACACAGGGTTCCAGTGTCACGTACAGATCACAATCAGCAAGCCGGTAATTGCCCAGCGTTTTTCCGGCATCGCGCATGGCCATGATTTCGGCATGGGCCGTCGGGTCGGCACCAGCGATGGGCTGGTTGTAACCGCGGCCGACGATGACGCCGTTTTTCACCACCACCGCACCCACCGGCACTTCGCCGGCGGCCGCCGCCTGCGCCGCCAGCTTCAGTGCCTCCTGCATGTAAGCCGTGTCGCTCATGCGCGGTCAGTTTGCGCGTAATGCGCGCTCGTAGAGTTCCGGATTGAAACCAACCAACCGTTGTTTGCCGAGGTCCAGCACCGGGCGCTTGATCATCGACGGCTGCGCCAGCATCAGTGCGATGGCCTTGCGTTCAGTGAGACCCTGTTTGTCCGCGTCGGGCAGTTTGCGGAAGGTGGTGCCGGCGCGGTTGAGCAAAGTTTCCCAGCCCAGTTCCCTGCACCAGCGCTGCAGGCGATCGGCGTCAATGCCTGCTGTTTTGTAATCGTGGAAAACGTAATCCACTTGATGCGTGTCCAGCCATGCACGCGCTTTTTTCATGGTGTCGCAATTGCGAATGCCATGCAGGGCAATAGTCATTCGGAATCCTTTTTATTGCGGGTCGCTCAGGCCCAAGGGGGTTTTCCTCCGGGGCGAATCCCAGCTTTGCGGCGCCCCTGTTCCACCCTGCTAAACGTTATTCCCACTCGATAGTCGCCGGCGGCTTGCCCGAGATGTCGTACACCACGCGATTGATGCCGCGCACCTCGTTGATAATGCGGTTCGATACCTTGGCCAGCAGGCTGTACGGCAGTTCGGCCCAGTGCGCGGTCATGAAGTCCGTGGTCTGCACCGCACGCAACGCGACCACATATTCATAAGTGCGGCCGTCGCCCATCACGCCCACCGATTTGACCGGCAGAAACACGGCAAAAGCCTGCGCGGTTTTTTCATACCAGTCAGCGGCACGCAGTTCTTCTATAAAAATCGCGTCGGCTTCGCGCAGCAGGTCGGCGTATTGCGCCTTGACCTCGCCGAGGATGCGCACACCCAGGCCGGGGCCCGGAAAAGGATGGCGGAACACCATGTCGCGGGGCAGGCCAAGGGCCAGGCCCAGATCGCGCACTTCGTCCTTGAACAGTTCGCGCAGCGGTTCCAGCAGTTTCAGGTGCAGTGTGTCCGGCAGGCCGCCGACATTGTGGTGCGATTTAATGGTGTGCGCTTTTTTGGTTTTGGCGCCGGCTGACTCGATGACGTCCGGGTAGATCGTGCCCTGCGCCAGCCACTTGGCTTTGGGCAATTTTGCCGACTCGGCTTGGAAAATCTCGATGAACTCGCGGCCGATGATTTTGCGTTTTTGTTCCGGATCGGTGACGCCCGCCAGATGGCCCATGAACTGGTCGCGGGCGTTGACGTGAATCACCCGGACGCCGAGATTCTGCGCAAAAGTCGCCATCACCTGCTCCGCTTCGTTCAGGCGCAGCAGGCCGTTATCAACGAATACACAGGTCAGTTGTTTACCAATGGCACGGTGGATCAGCGCTGCAGCCACTGAAGAGTCAACACCGCCCGACAGACCGAGGATGACCTCTTCGTCACCGACATCGCGACGGATGCGCGCAACGGCTTCTTCGACGTAATTGGGCATGCTCCAGTCGCCGGCCAATCCACAGATCCCCAGCACGAAGCGTTCGATCAATGCCCTGCCCTGCAGCGTGTGCGTGACTTCGGGGTGGAACTGCACGGCGTAGAATTTGCGCGCCTCGTCGGCCATGCCGGCGATCGGACAGGTCGCGTTGCTGGCCATCAGCTTGAAGCCCGGCGGCAGGTCGATGACCTTATCGCCGTGGCTCATCCACACGTCGAGCATGCCGTGGCCGTCGGTTGTGGTCCGGTCCTGAATGTCCCTCAGCAACGCGGTATGGCCGCGTGCGCGCACTTCGGCATAACCGAATTCGCGCACCTTGCCCATCTCGACCTTGCCGCCCAGCTGCTCCGCCATGGTTTGCATGCCGTAACAAATACCCAATACCGGCACGCCCAGTTCGTACACCAGGGCCGGGGCGCGCGGCGTGCTGTCTTCCCATACGGAAGCCGGGCCGCCGGACAGGATCACCCCGTCTGGTTTGAACGTCCGGATGAAATCTTCCGTGACGTCATGCGGGTGCAGTTCGCAGTAAACATGAAGTTCGCGCACCCGGCGCGCAATCAACTGGGTGTATTGCGAACCGAAATCGAGAATCAGGATTTTTTCGTGGTGCACGGACGGGACCGTTACGTCTGGTTTTCAGGCGCCGGCGCACAGGGCGCCGGCGGAGCGATCATTCAACGCGAATTATTCGACACGATAGTTCGGTGCTTCCTTGACGATTTGCACGTCATGCACATGGGATTCGCGGATGCCTGCCGAGGTGATCTCGACGAACTCGGCTTCACGGCGGATGGCATCGACGCTGCCGCAACCCATATAACCCATGCTTGCACGCAGACCGCCCATCAGTTGATGGATCAGCGGCGCCACCCCGCCCTTGTACGGCACACGGCCTTCAACGCCCTCGGGCACCAGTTTTTCAGTATCGAGTTCGTCGAGTTCCTGGAAATAGCGATCGGCGGAACCTTGCTGCATCGCGCCCAGAGAGCCCATGCCGCGGTAAGACTTGTAGGAGCGGCCCTGAAACAGTTCGATTTCGCCCGGGGATTCTTCGGTGCCGGCAAACAGGCTGCCGACCATCACCGAATGGGCGCCGGCGGCAATGGCCTTGGCAATATCGCCGGAATAACGGATGCCGCCGTCGGCGATCAGCGGCACATCGGTTTTTGCCAACGCCTTTGCAACATTGTCCACGGCGGTGATTTGCGGCACACCGATACCGGCAACGATGCGCGTGGTGCAGATCGAACCCGGACCGATGCCGACCTTGACGCCATCGACACCATGGTCGACCAGTGCTTTGGCCGCGGAAGCGGTGGCGATATTGCCGCCGATGACCTGCAGTTTCGGGTATGTGCGTTTCAGCCAGCGCACGCGTTTCAGCACGCCTTCCGAATGGCCGTGCGCGGTATCGACGATGATGACATCAACCCCGGCTTCGACCAGTGCCTCGGCACGCTCTTCAGTGCCTTCGCCGACGCCCACCGCCGCACCGACACGCAAGCGGCCCAGCTTGTCCTTGCAGGCGTTCGGATGCTCGGAGGATTTGAGGATGTCCTTGACCGTGATCAGGCCGCGCAACTCGAAATTCTTGTTGACCACCAGCACGCGCTCCAGCCGGTGTTTATGCATCAGCATCCTGGCCTCTTCCCGGCCCGAACCTTCGCGCACTGTGATCAGCCTGGCGCGTGGCGTCATGATGTTTTTGACCGGCTGGTTCAGCTTGCTTTCAAAACGCAGGTCGCGGTTGGTCACGATGCCGACCACCTTGCCGTCGGCGCCGACCACCGGCAGGCCGGAGATACGGTGCTGCCGGGTCAGTGCCAGCACGTCCTTCACCGTCATGTCCTGCGTGATGGTGATCGGATCCTTGACGATGCCGCTCTCGAACCGTTTGACCTTGGTGACCTCGACGGCCTGCGCCTTCGGTGTCATGTTCTTGTGGACGATGCCGATGCCGCCTTCCTGGGCAATGGCGATCGCGAGGCGGGATTCCGTCACGGTATCCATCGCCGCCGACAGCAGCGGTATGTTCAGGGAGATGCCGCGGGTAAGCTTGGTTTTGAGGCTGACTTCACGCGGCAGGATTGAGGAATGTGCCGGAATCAGCAGCACATCGTCGAAAGTCAGGGCTTTCTGCACCACGCGCATGGGTTGCGTCCTTCGCAAAGCGCGGATTATAGGCGCTGAGGCGTAAACGGTAAACTGACTGCGGCGTTATTCCATTGACGGCAGTGCGCAAACTGGCTATTTTCTGGGCAGTCTCGCTCCGATCGGCATTACAGGCATTACGGCTACACCCCCCAAAATTAAGCAGGTGTTGACCATGAAAAGTCTTGTCGCAATTCTGGCTGTTGCTTCCCTGCCGTTTACGGTACATGCCCAGATCATGAAGTGCATCGGCGCCGGTGGCCGGGTTGAATTTGCCGCCGTCTGCCCTCCCGGCACCAAGGCGGAGAACACCGGCATCCGCAACAATCCGGCGGCAGCCCCGGCAAGCCCGCAAAAATCCCTGGCCGAACGTGAGGCCGATTTCCGTAAACGCGCCACCGAGCAGCAGGAAGCGGCCAAAAAAAGCGAGGAAAAGAACCAGCAAACTGCTGATCAAAAGCAGAACTGCGAAGCGGCGAAGTCTTACCTGACCAGCCTGCAATCCGGAAACCGGATCGGAAAAACCGATCCAGTGACCGGTGAGCGCGTATTCATGGAAGACGGCGAGCGCGCCTCGGAAACAGCGCGGGCTCAGCGCGCAGTGGAAAGCAATTGCAAATAAGCAGTTGTAAATAAGCCGTTGCAAACAAGCAACCGCAAATAACCCCTCAGCGTTTTTTGCTGCGCAGCCTTCGCGCCGCCTTGGGTTCGACATTCAGCGGCCGATAGATTTCCAGCCGATCCCCGTGCCGCAGCACGGCATCACCGGATACAACGATCCCGTATATTCCAAGCGGTGTCGCGTCCGGATCAATTCCCGGAAACTCCCGCAACAATCCTGATTCCCGCAACGCAAAACCGGCGGTCGCGCCGATGGGCAACTCCAATTCCCGAACGATTTGCCGATCGGGTAATGCGTAAACGACAGAGATTTTCATCCAGCTCACGCTTTGTGCAACTGCTCTGCCCGCTTCAGGAAAGCATCCACCATGGTGCCGGTGATATAGCCGAAAACAGGGCCCAGCAGTTTTTCCAGCAAAATGCTGGAAAACTCATAATGCAGCTGGAAGTCAATCCTGCAGGCCTGCTCGTCGAGCGGCGTAAACCGCCATTCACCATCCAGCGCCCTGAAGGGGCCTTCGACGAGCTGCATGGTCATCCGATCCGGAAACCGCTTGTGATTTTCAGTCGAAAACTGCTGTCGAATGCCGCGGTAGCTGATGTTTATGGTCGCGCAGGTGGTCGCCGGGTTGCGCAAAGTCACCGCCGTGCCGCTGCACCACGGCAGAAATTCAGGATATCGCTCGATGTCATCCACCAGGTCGAACATCTGCGCCGCGCTGAAGTTGACCAGTGCCGAGCGGGATACTTTCATACGGGAATCGGCAGCGCCGTGTCCGGCCCGGTTAAAATACGGTTTGTCATGACTTGGCTGCGCAATGAGTATCGTTGAGAACAAAAAGGCGTTTTACGACTATTTTATCGAACAGCGCTTTGAGGCGGGTATTGCCTTGGAGGGTTGGGAAGTAAAAGCCATCCGGGCCGGGCGCGCGCAGTTGAAAGAGGCATACGTAATCGTCGGCAACTCCGAATTGTTCCTGATTGGCTGCCATATCAGCCCCTTGCCAGCCGCCTCCACCCATGTCCAGCCGGATCCCACCCGGACCCGCAAGCTGCTGCTGCATGCCGAGGAAATCAACCGCCTGATCGGCAGCGTGGAACGTGCGGGATACACCCTGGTGCCCTTGAACCTGCATTACGCAAAAGGCAGGATCAAACTGGAAATCGGGCTCGCCAAAGGCAAAAAACAGCACGATAAACGGGATACGGAAAAAGACCGGGAGTGGCAGCGTGAACAGCAGCGGCTGATACGTGCAAAATAGTGAACTGCAGGTTTTGCGGGTATGCCGCCAAACAGCTATGGTGTGGGGTGGCTGACGGGACTCGAACCCGCGACAACCGGAATCACAATCCGGGACTCTACCAGCTGAGCTACAGCCACCACCGAAGCAAACTAAAACACGCTGATTTGTGGCGCGCCCGGCGGGACTCGAACCCACAACCCCCGGCTTAGAAGGCCGGTGCTCTATCCGATTGAGCTACGGGCACAAACGAGCGGGTATGCCGGAAAATGTTCCGCCGGAACCGAAGGCGCGTAATATACTCCGCCCCTGACGTAAGCGTCAATTCCGCGAACCCTGAACCAAGTCCGCACCCGGCCCGTTACACCGCCGCTGGTCTGCTTGCGACGGGTATCGAATTCTGTTATTAAAGCTCTTTTTTTAAGCGCATAATCGCTCTCATGGCCACTGAAATACTCAAGAATTACCCCGCATACAAGCCTGCCAAGGCAAAAGAGGAATACATGAATGCGCGGCAGTTGGCGCATTTCCGCAAGATGCTTGAGGAAATGAAACGGGAGTTGTCCCAGGACATTGACCGCACCGTCCACACGATGCAGGACGAGGCCACCATTTTTGCGGACCCCAATGACCGCGCCAGCCAGGAATCCGACATGTCGCTGGAATTGCGCAATCGCGACCGTGAACGCAAATTGATCAAAAAAATCGACGAAACCATAAACCTCATCATTGCCAAGGATTACGGCTACTGCAATTCATGCGGTGTGGAAATCGGCATCAAACGGCTGGAAGCGCGGCCAACCGCCACCCTGTGCATCGACTGCAAGACGCTGGATGAATTACGCGAGCGCCAAGTCGCCAAATAAAGAACAGCAGCAATAAAAAAGGGAGCCAAGGGCTCCCTTTTTTTATTGCCTTGCGCCGGGATCAACTCCGGCGCGGGCCTGAACCACTCACTGCACTTGCGCAGGCTGCGCTTCCGCCGGCGCACCGACTGCCTTCATCGACAGACGCAAACGTCCTTTTTCATCGGCTTCGAGGACTTTGACGCGCACCGCCTGGCCTTCCTTGAGGTGGTCGGCCACGCTGTTGACGCGCTCATTGGCGATCTGCGAGATATGCAGCAGGCCATCGCGACCGGGCAGTACGCTGACGATCGCGCCGAAATCCAGCAGCTTCAACACGGTGCCTTCGTAGATACGGCCGACTTCAACATCAGCGGTCAGCTCCTCGATGCGTTTGCGGGCATTTTCGCCGCCTTCGGAAGATACGCAGGCAATGACCACGGTGCCGTCGTCCTGGATGTCGATGGTGGTGCCGGTCTCTTCGGTAATGGCACGGATGACTGCCCCGCCCTTGCCGATGACGTCGCGGATTTTTTCCGGTTTGATTTTCATGGTGATCATGCGCGGCGCCCAGGCTGAGAGTTCTGTTCGCGGAGCGTTGATCGCGCTGGCCATCTTCTCCAGGATGTGCAGGCGGCCTTCACGCGCCTGGCTCAGCGCGGCGTGCATGATTTCCTTGGTGATGCCGTTGATCTTGATGTCCATCTGCAGTGCCGTAACGCCGTTCTCGGTGCCGGCCACCTTGAAATCCATGTCGCCGAGATGATCCTCGTCGCCGAGGATGTCGGACAACACTGCAAAACGGTTGCCTTCCTTGATCAGGCCCATTGCGATGCCAGCCACCTGCGCCTTCAGCGGCACACCGGCGTCCATCAGCGACAGGCAGCCGCCGCAGACCGATGCCATCGAGCTGGAACCGTTGGATTCGGTGATTTCCGAAACAACACGGATGGAATAGGCGAATTCCTCGGCCGACGGCAACACCGCCACCAGCGCGCGTTTGGCAAGACGGCCATGGCCGATTTCGCGGCGTTTCGGTGTGCCGACACGGCCGGTTTCACCGGTCGAATACGGGGGGAAGTTGTAGTGCAGCATGAAACGTTCGCGGTAGGTGCCTTGCAGGGCGTCGACAATCTGCTCGTCGCGTGATGTGCCCAGCGTGGCGACCACGATGGCCTGGGTTTCACCACGGGTGAACAGCGCCGAGCCATGGGTGCGCGGCAATACACCGGTGCGGATGGTGATCGGACGCACGGTACGAGTATCGCGGCCGTCGATACGCGGTTCGCCGTCGAGGATCTGGTTGCGGACGATTTTCGCCTCGAGATTGCCCAGTTCGTTTTTGACGGCATTGATCAGGTCAGGCGAAGCATCCGCCGGCAGCAGTTCAGCGATGACCTTCGCGCTGATTTCCTTGACGCGAACGGTGCGGGCCTGCTTCTGCTTGATTTGATAAGCCTGACGCAGTTCGGCCTCGGCGATCTGTGCCATGCGTGCAATCAGCTGCTCGTCTTTCTGCGGCGGCGCCCAGTTGTACTCCGGCACACCAATTTCATCGACCATTTCGTTGATCGCGTTGATGACGGTGCGCAGTTGTTCGTGACCGAACACGACTGCACCCAGCATGATGTCTTCCGACAGTTGCTGGGCTTCGGATTCGACCATCAGCACCGCCTGTTGTGTGCCGGCAACCACCAGATCCATCTGCGAAGTCTTCAGCTCGGTGGCAGTCGGATTGAGGATGTACTGGCCATCGCTGTAACCCACCCGCGCGGCGCCGATCGGGCCGTCAAACGGCATGCCGGAGAGCGCCAGTGCTGCGGATGCGCCGACCATGGCCGGAATGTCAGAATCGATTTCGTTGTTCGAGGACATCACCGTGGCGATGATCTGAACTTCATTGTAAAAACCTTCGGGGAACAACGGGCGGATCGGGCGATCAATCAGCCGGCTGGTCAGGATTTCCTTCTCTGACGGGCGGCCTTCGCGACGGAAAAATCCGCCGGGAATCTTGCCCGCGGCGTAAGTGCGTTCCTGGTAATCGACGGTCAGCGGGAAAAAATCCTGCCCCGGTTTTGCGTTGCGTGCACCGACAACGGTGACCAGCACTACCGTGTCTTCCATGGTGACCATGACCGCGCCGGAAGCCTGGCGCGCGATTTCGCCGGTCTCCAGCGTCAGCTGGTGGCGACCCCACATCAATGTTTTTTTAACGGGATTCACTATGAATTTCCTTTTCTCTGTATTGCTTTAATTTTCTGTGCTCAAAAACAAAAAGACCGCACACGCGGTCTTCCGGAGGATCAATAAAGTCTAGACGCCGACGCTCCCCAGCGCCGGCTTGCCGACCATGCGCCGTGCGGAATACGCACGGACGCTGGCATTACAGACCTGCATGCGCCTGCTTATTTGCCAAGATTACTTGCGCAGGCCAAGACGCTCGATCAGCGCCTTGTACTGTTCGGCTTTGGTTCTTTTCAGATAATCCAGCAGTTTACGGCGCGTGCTGACCATCCGCAGCAAACCGCGGCGGGAATGGTGATCCTTGCTGTGCGCTTTGAAATGCTCGGTCAGATCCGTGATGCGTGCGGTCAGCAGCGCGATCTGGACTTCGGGCGAACCCGTGTCGCCCTTGGCACGCTGGAAATCCTGCAGAACCTGCGCCTTCTGGGCAGTGGTTACAGCCATGTCTTCTATCTCCGACGAAAAATCGCGTTATTTTACCCCGTAACTACCGGATTACTCAAGCCGTTTTGACCCGGAACCGTTGGCGCTGGCTGGGTGACCAGGCGTCGCGCCGTCAGGATTCCTGCCGCCACCTCTCCAATGCCAAAAAACACGCCTGCAGCCCCGTATAAGCGGCACAGGCCCGGCACTGCGCCTCCCCCGAAATCCACGCGCTGCCCGCTGAATATCCGGCGCTCATCGTCTGCCGTGACATCCTGGCGGCGCAAACCAGCTGCAAACGTCTCCAGCGGCAGCAGCCGTTCCAGCCGATGCGCCATGGTCATGCCTTCCAGGTCGGCTATGGATACGCTATTTGCCAGATCCAGGGGGCCGGCACCTTCCCGCGTCAGCGCAGTCAGGTGGGCACCACAGCCCAAGGCGGCGCCTATGTCCTCGGCCAGCACCCGGATGTAAGTACCTTTGCTGCAGGATACCCGCAGAATCAAATTTTTATCAATAAAATCAAGTATTTGTATATCATTTATAACAATGGACCGAGGCTCGCGCGTTAAGGTTTGACCGGCCCGCGCGTAGGCATACAGGGGCTTACCCGCCACTTTGATGGCGGCATGCATGGGCGGAACCTGCTGTAACGACCCGACAAAACGCCGCAACACCGCGGTGACTTGTGGCAGGGTCACGGCCACTGGCTGCTCGCTGATGATGTCGCCTTCGGCATCGCCGGTTGTGGTGACGATGCCCAAGCGCAGCGTTGCCCGATAACGTTTGTCCGCGTCCAGCAAAAATTGCGAGAATTTGGTGGCCTCGCCCAGGCCGATCGGCAGCAACCCGTCCGCCAGTGGATCCAGCGTCCCGGTATGGCCTGCTTTGCGCGCCTGAAAAAGCCGTTTGGCACGTGATACGGCCTGCTGGGAAGTCAGTCCCCGGGGTTTGTTGAGCAGCAACACGCCGTCAACCACGGCACGGTTGGGGACGGCTGCCATCACGGCCGCTTTTTGTCCGCGCCTGTTCCAGAGACCGCGTCGTCGATGAGTTTCGACAGCCGTACGCCGCGCTCCACCGAAATGTCGTAGTGAAAATGCAGTTGGGGAACGGTGCGCAACTTGATGCTTTTTGCCAGCGCGCTGCGCAAAAAACCTGCGGCATGATTAAGCGCCTTGGTGGCGGCTTCCTGCTGCACAGGCTCGCCGAGCGCGGTAAAAAATATCTTGGCGTGCGCGTTGTCCTGCGTGACCTCGACATCGGTGATGGTGATCAG
Organism: Burkholderiales bacterium; assembly: GCA_019744975.1. Lineage (GTDB taxonomy): Bacteria > Pseudomonadota > Gammaproteobacteria > Burkholderiales > SG8-41. The sequence continues at coordinate 82,580 of JAIETP010000015.1, read as the reverse complement.
ATCGACGCGCGGATCCTTGAGTTCGAGCCGGATGATTTCGGACAACTCGCGCTGGATCTGATCGGCGATGCGCCGTCCGCGGGAAAAATCTTTAGGCATGTGATACCCGATCTGCAACCAGCGGCATGCCGCCGGTCCGGACAATAATCCGGTGCTGCGTTACAAAGTCCTCGCGACTTCGACAACCTCGAAGACTTCCAGTTGGTCGCCTTCCTTGATGTCATTGAAGTTCTTGAGGGACAGGCCGCATTCGAATCCGGCCTTGACCTCGCGCGCATCGTCTTTGAAACGTTTCAACGAATCGAGTTCGCCTTCGTGGATCACGACGTTGTCGCGGAGCAGCCGCACTTTTGAACCTCGGCGAATCATACCTTCAAGCACATAACAGCCGGCGACAGCACCCACTTTTGAAATGCGGAAAACCTGGCGGATTTCGACCAGGCCGACTGCGCTTTCCTTGCGCTCCGGTGAAAGCATGCCGGTCAGTGCCGCCTTGATTTCATCAACAGCGTCGTAAATCACGTTGTAATAACGGATATCGACGCCACTGCTCTCGGCCAGTTTGCGCGCCATGCCGTCGGCACGGGCATTGAAGCCGATGATCACCGCCTTCGAGGCAAGCGCGAGATTGACGTCGGATTCGGTGATGCCGCCGACGGCAGAGTGCACGATATTCACTTTTACTTCTTCGGTAGAAAGTTTACCCAGTGCATGCGCCAGCCCCTCGAAGGAACCCTGCACATCCGCCTTGATGATCAGCGACAGGGTTTTGACTTCTCCCTCGCCCATCTGCTCGAACATGTTTTCGAGTTTTGCGGCATGCTGCTTGGCCAGTTTCACGTCACGGAATTTGCCCTGGCGGAACAGCGCGATTTCTCGTGCCTTGCGCTCGTCTCCGAGCACCATGACTTCGGCGCCGGCTGCCGGCACCTCAGATAACCCGAGCACTTCCACCGGAATGGACGGGCCCGCGGACTCGATGGTTTTTCCGGCTTCGTCCAGCAAGGCCCGTACGCGGCCGAATACCGAACCGGCGAGCACGATATCACCCCGTTTCAGAGTGCCTGACTGGATCAGCACGGTTGCCACCGGGCCCCGCCCCTTGTCCAGGCGTGATTCGACGACGATGCCTTTTGCCGGCGCATCGCGCGGCGCTTTTAATTCCAGCACTTCAGCCTGCAGCAGAATTCGTTCGAGCAGGCTGTCGATGCCCTGCCCGGTCTTGGCCGACACTTCAACGAACATGGTATCGCCGCCCCACTCTTCGGGAACCACTTCGCGCGAGGCGAGATCCTGCTTGACGCGCTCCGCGTTGGCTTCCGGCTTGTCGATCTTGTTCAGCGCGACAATGATCGGCACGTTCCCGGCTTTTGCGTGATGAATGGCTTCCGCGGTCTGGGGCATCACGCCGTCATCGGCCGCCACCACCAGAATGACCAGATCGGTCACTTTTGCACCGCGGGCGCGCATGGCCGTGAATGCTTCGTGCCCGGGCGTATCGAGAAAAGTAATCATCCCGCGCGGCGTTTCCACGTGGTACGCACCAATGTGCTGGGTAATGCCGCCAGCCTCGCCACTGGCGACCCGTGTACGCCGGATGTAATCGAGCAAAGAGGTCTTGCCGTGGTCAACATGGCCCATCACGGTTACCACGGGCGCGCGTGACTCAGACTTGACCTCGGACTGTCCGGCTGATTCCGCAAGGAAGGCATCGGGTTCATCGAGTTTGGCGCGTTTGGCGGTGTGGCCCATTTCTTCGACGAGAATGATCGCGGTGTCCTGGTCGAGAACCTGGTTGATGGTCGCCATCGTGCCCAGCTTCATCAGCGTCTTGATCAACTCGGCGGCCTTGAGCGACATTTTGTGTGCGAGTTCTCCGACGGTAATGGTTTCCGGCACCATGACGTCGCGCACCACCGGCTCGGTCGGCGCCATAAAACCGTGCTGTTGGTCGCCATCCTGCTTGTGAGTGGTGCGATGCACCTTGCGTTCGCGCCAGCCGAGACCGCCGGTGGCGTCGCCACGCGTTTTGATGCTGCGCTTGCGCGCCGTCGGGTCCTGCCAGACAACCTGCTTGACCGGTTTTTTGGCGCCCTTTTTCGCTTTGCTGGCAGCATCGCTGGCCGGCACGGCGGGTTTGTGTATCGTGCCTTCGACCACCGCTTCTGTTTCCGCAGTCGCGGTTGCCGGAACCGCAACGGGCGGAGCCTTGGGCGTTTCTACGGCAGCTTCGGCGACAACCTGGGCTTTTTTGCGTTTTTCCTGCTTCTTTGCGGCGTCTTCGGCCTGACGCGAGGCAAGTTCTGCGTGCTGTTTGGCTTCGGCTTCGCGGGCGGCAATTTCTGCGGCATCAATGATGGGTTTGACCGCTTGCGGCTGTTCCTCGACCTTTTCCGGTTCCACTGCATCACGCTTGATCAACACGCGCTTCTTGCGCACCTCGACCTGAATCGTCCGGGCCTTGCCAGTTGTTGCATCAGCCTTCTTGATTTCAGTCGTTTGCCGGCGAGTCAACGTGATCTTCTGCTTGCCTTCCTTGGCACCATGCGCCTCGCGCAGATAGTCGAGCAGCTGGGTCTTGTCTTTTTCGGTCAGTGCGGCGTCGTCAGTCAGCGCCTTTTTCACGCCGGCAGCGCGCAACTGCTCAAGGAGCAGTTCCGGCTGCAGCCCCAATTCCTGGGCAAACTCTTTGACTTTAATCTGGGCCATTGATGATTACTTTTTGACTTTTATGATCTCAAGCGCTGGTTTCAGCGAACCAAGGCGCACGAGCCGCCATGATGAGCGTTTTGGCGCGCTCTGTATCGAGCGCGGTCAGTTCCACAAGATCGTCCGTCGCGTAGTCAGCGAGATCTTCCTGCGTAGCGATGCCTTTCGAAGCCAGCAACCGCGCCGTATCGTTATCCATGCCCTCGACCTTCAGCAGGTCTTCGATGTCATGCTCGACTTTTTCCTCGCTGGCGATGGCTTGTGTCAGCAGCGCATTGCGGGCGCGGCTGCGCAGTTCATTGACAGTGGCTTCGTCAAATGACTCGATTTCCAGCATCTCGGTGAGCGGCACATAAGCGACTTCTTCCAGCGTTGCAAAACCCTCCTGCACCAGGATCTCAGCCACTTCCTCGTCAACGTCCAGCTTTTCCATGAATTCCGCGCGTGTACGCGAGGTTTCTTCCTCGCTCTTTTTCTTCGCGTCAACCTCGGTCATCAGGTTCAGTTCCCAGCCGGTCAACTCGCCCGCCAGCCGGACATTCTGCCCGCTGCGGCCGATCGCCTGCGCCAGGTTTTCCTCGTCAACAACGATGTCCATGCTGTGTTTTTCTTCATCGACGACAATGCTGCTGACTTCCGCCGGCGCCAGGGCATTGATCACAAACTGCGCCGGATCCGGATTCCACAGCACGATGTCGACACGCTCCTGCGCCAGTTCGGCGGTCACCGCCTGCACGCGCGAACCGCGCATGCCGACGCAGGTGCCGATCGGATCGATGCGCGCATCCTTGGAATGCACGGCAATCTTGGCCCGCGAGCCGGGATCGCGCGCGGCGCCCTTGATCTCGAGCAAGCCTTCTTCGATTTCCGGTACTTCGAGTTCGAACAGTTTGGCGATGAATTCCGGTGCGGTCCGCGACAGGATCAGGTGCGGGCCTCGCGCCAGCCGGTCGACTTTCCAGACGTAAGCACGTACACGGTCGCCCAGACGCAGATTTTCCTTGGGGATCATCTGGTCGCGCGGCAACATGGCTTCCAGGCGTCCGGATTCAACGATGGCATTGCCGCGTTCCATGCGTTTGATGACTCCGGTGACCAGATGTTCCTTGCGCGCGAGGAAATCGTTGAGGATCTGTTCGCGTTCAGCGTCGCGGATTTTTTGCACGATGACCTGTTTTGCCGTCTGCGCGCCGATGCGGCCGACTTCCATGCCGTCGAGCGGTTCTTCGACAAATTCACCGACTTCGAATTCCGGATCTTCTTCCTGCGCCTCGTGCAGCTTGTACTGGCGCGACGGGACCTCGATTTCCTCGTTTTTCACCACTTCCCAGCGGCGGAAAAAGGAAAACTCACCCGTGGTGCGGTCTACCGAAGCGCGGACATCGACGTCCTCGGTGAACTTCTTTTTGGCCGCCGAAGCCAGGGCGAGTTCAAGCGCGCCGAACACGATTTCCTTGTCGACGTTCTTTTCGCGCGCCAGCGCGTCAACCAACAACAGAATTTCACGATTCATTTCCGTCTCCCGCTCAAAGCACCGGCACCAGCCGCGCCTTATCCACATTGCCCAGATCCAGCGACAGCAGCTGCCCGTCGACTTCCAGACCCACTTTGCCTGCTTCGGTATCACGCAGCACACCGACAAAATTACGTTGTCCTGCCAGCGGAACACGCAACTTCAACCGTGCCTTTTGCCCGCTGAATCGCGCAAAATCCTTTGCCGTGCGCAGCGGCCTGTCCAGTCCCGGCGACGATACTTCCAGACGTTCGTAACCGACATTCTCCACTGCAAGCCACCGGCCCAGATGATTGCTCACCAGGGCGCAGTCATCAACATTGATGCCGCCGGATTTGTCGATAAAAACACGCAACAGCCCGCCCTTGGTCGAACGCTCAAGTTCCACCAGTTCGTAGCCGAGTCCGGCCAGCGTTTTTTCAAGCAAACCCTGCAAATCCATGCAAAATCAGCCGCACAAACAAAAAATGGGCGATCCGCCCATCCGTGTGCGCTGCCCAATCCGTTTCACAGAACTATGAAGTATAACAATAAAACGGAATTCGTCCAATAACCTGACTTGACTTCGGCATTAAGCTCAGGATCAATAATATTCTTTTAATACAATAAGTTAATCGATTAAAATGCAATAAATTCCGGTTTTGCGCATGCGCTCTATTGCGCATTGCAAATGACTGTATATAATTACAGTCATGGATAATGAAAACCAAACCGGAAACCAAGCCGGAAACCTGACCGAACCTCTGGCCGATAATCAAAGGCCGCTGACCTCCCGTCAGACAGAAATCCTGCGCCTGATCGAGGCCCATGTTGAAGAGTCGGGATTCCCGCCAACGCGCGCAGAAATCTGCAGCGCCATGGGTTTCAGTTCACCGAATGCCGCCGAGACCCACCTGCGGGCACTGGAACGCAAAGGCGTCATTGTCATGACTTCCGGCGCATCACGCGGCATCCGCCTGACCCAGCAACAGGACAGCCTGCCCGTGGTTGGACGAGTCGCCGCCGGCAGCCCGATGCTCGCGGAACAAAACGTCGAGCAGCGCTACCGCGTCGATCCCGCCATGTTTGAACCGGCCGCCGATTACCTGCTGCGGGTACGCGGCATGAGCATGCGCGATGCCGGAATCCTCGAGGGCGACCTGCTGGCAATACACCGCACTCCGCATTTCAAATCGGGGCAGATCGTTGTTGCCCGCCTGCATGACGAAGTCACCGTCAAACGCATCCAGCGCAATCGCAATACGGTTGAGCTGATTGCCGAAAATCCGGATTTCAAACCAATCGTGGTGGACCTGAAACGGGATCCCCTGGAAATCGAAGGTATCGCCGTCGGCGTTATTCGCAACGGCAAGTGGTTCTGAGCGCGGCGCCAGGACGGCGCCGCCCACAGCATTTCTCACTTCATTCCTCCTGACTGCTACCCGGCAATTCAGGAGTAGTCGAGCCCCATCACCTCACGCACATCGCGCAGCGTTTCTTGCGCCAGTTTGCGTGCTTTCTCGCAACCATCAGCAATGATGTTGCGCACCAGCGTCGGATCATCAAGATAACGTTCAGCACGTTCGCGCATCGGCTTCTGCTCCGCAATAATGGCGTCGATCACCGGCTGTTTGCATTCGATGCAGCCGATGCCCGCGCTGCGACAGCCCTCCTGCACCCATTTTTTCTTCGCGTCGTCCGAGTACACCAGATGCAATTGCCATACCGGGCATTTCTCCGGGTCACCCGGATCGGTGCGCTTGATGCGCGCCGGATCGGTGGGCATGGTTTTCACTTTTTTTGACACATTCTCCGGACTTTCGCGCAAACCGATCGTGTTGTTGTAGGACTTGGACATCTTCTGGCCGTCCAGTCCCGGCATCTTGGAGGCCTCGGTCAGCAGTGCCTTGGGTTCGGTGAGGATGACCTTGCCGCCGCCCTCGATATAACCGAACAGGCGTTCACGGTCGCCCAGCGGCAGGTTCTGTGTTTCCACGAGCAGCGCCCGTGCAGCGGCCAACGCCTCGGCATCACCCTGCTCCAGATAATCGGTGCGCAATTTGCGGTAGAGTTTGGCGCGGCGCGCGCCAAGTTTTTTGATCGCGGTTTCGGCCTTGGCTTCGAAACCGGGTTCGCGGCCGAATACGTGATTGAAGCGACGGGCGATTTCACGGGTGATTTCGACATGCGGCACCTGGTCTTCGCCGACCGGCACCAGGTTCGCACGATAAATCAGGATGTCCGCGCTTTGCAGCAGCGGATAACCGAGAAAACCGTAGGTCGCCAGATCCTTTTCCGCGAGTTTTTCCTGCTGGTCTTTATAGGTTGGCACCCGCTCCAGCCACGACAATGGCGTGATCATCGACAGCAGCAGATGCAGTTCCGCGTGCTCCGGCACCTTTGACTGGATGAACAACACGGCTTGTGCCGGATCCACACCCGCAGCCAGCCAGTCCACCACCATGTCCCAGGCGTGATTCTCGATCGTCGCCGGATCGTCGTAATGCGTGGTCAGCGCATGCCAGTCGGCGACAAAGAACAGGCACTGGTGTTCATGCTGGAGCTTGATCCAGTTTTTGAGCACGCCGTGGTAATGGCCAAAATGTAATGCGCCGGTCGGGCGCATGCCGGATAAAACGCGGTTTTCAAACATGTAGGGTTCCGGAAATTACCATCGAGACTGGTCGGATGCGGGGCATGGAAATCCTGTGTTCGAGTCCATGTCGCATGAAAATATCAATAAAAACAATAAGTTATGAATTTCAGTTGGGTAGATACCGCACCAGGTCGGAACCAATTTTAACTTAAGCCCCAAATTGCAGCGCAAAGACCTGATTTTTCGGGATTTTTACAATCCGAACGGCGCCAGGCTACCCTTCCCCGCCCGGGTCACCAGCGGCGCTGCGCCGGTCAGATCGACTACTGTGGTCGGCTCGATGCCGCAGGAACCGCCATCCAGGATCAGGTCAACCTGATGCTCGAGACGTTCGCGGATTTCCCCGGCATCGGTATGCGGTTGCTGATCACCGGGCAGCAGCAATGTCGAAGACAGCAGGGGTTCACCGAGTTCGGCCAGCAAGGCATCCACCACCGGGTGGTCCGGGATGCGCAGTCCGATGGTGCGCCGCTTCGGATGCTGCAGCCTTTTCGGCAATTCGCGGGTTGCCTCAAGAATGAAGACATAACTGCCCGGCGTGATCGCCTTCAACAACCGGAACTGCCGGTTGTCGACCCGCGCATACGTGGCCAGTTCCGACAGGTCGCGGCAGACCAGCGCGAAATGATGCCGGGCATCGACACCGCGGATCGTGCGAATACGCTCCATCGCAGTCTTGTCGCCGATATGGCAACCCAATGCATAACAGGAATCGGTCGGATAAACGATGATGCCCCCGGCACGGATGATTTCCGCCGCGCGCTTGATCAGACGCGGCTGCGGATTGTCCGGATGAATGGAAAAAAACTGCGACACGGCGAGCTGGCAATCCTGCCAAGGGTGGCCGTTTAAAACCCGGACCAGACCGGATCGCAACCCGCGGGCAGCACCGGCACATTGCCGACGTCGCGATAACCTTCGCCGGGGCCGTGAAAATCCGAGCCCGCTGAAGCGCGTAATCCGAAACGTTTGGCGTAGCGCGCCCAGGTCACGAACTCGTCGGGCGTGTGCGAACCCGTGACCACCTCAACGGCGGCACCGCCCAGTTCGACAAATTCGCCGAGCAGGCGCTCGGACTGCTGCTGGTTCAAGGGGTAACGTCCGGGATGTGCCAGCACGGCCAGTCCGCCACTCCCGGTAATCCAGCCCAGTGCATCCCTCAACGCGGCCCATTGATGCGGTACATAGCCGGGCTTGCCGGGGGTCAGGTAACTGCGGAACACCGCATTGGTATCGCGTGCATGCCCTGCTTCCACCAGATAGCGCGCAAAATGCGAACGACTGAGCAACTCCGGATTTTTGGCGTAACGGCGGGCGCCTTCCAGGCTGCCGGTTATGCCTGCTGCAGCGAGACTGTCCGCCATGCGCTGTGCACGTTGTCCCCTGCCGCCGCGGATTGCGGCAAGCCCATCCAGCAGCGGTACATGTCCGGGATCCACGTTGAGCCCGACGATGTGCAGCGTGATTTCTTCCCACTGCACCGATATTTCCACACCATCAATCAGTCGCAGGCCCCACTGCCCGGCGGCAACACGCGCAGGCGCGAGGCCGGCGAGTTCATCGTGATCGGTCAGCGCCAGCATGTCCACGCCGCGCAAAACGGCGCGCTCCACCAGTTCGGCCGGACTCAGCAGGCCGTCGGAACAGGTGGAATGACTGTGCAGGTCAACTTTCATAGAAATTTCAATAAAATCAAATAATTAGAGAATTATCGCCGGCATCATACCAAACTTCACCGGAATCGCGCAGATGCAGGTCTGGTAAGTAATAGCCGCCTGCCGCGACTATCTCGCATGCCCATATCACACACGCTCATCATCACTGTGCTGGCACTGATGCTCACCCATCCCGCTGCGGCCAGTACCTGCAGCGCCGAATCGGGCAAATCCCGGGTGGCCCTGCTCGAGCTGTACACCTCCGAAGGTTGCGACAGCTGCCCGCCCGCCGATCTGTGGTTCAGCAAGTTGCCGCAGCGCGGCTACACACCCCAACAGGTGCTGGCACTGGCTTTTCACGTCGACTACTGGAATTACCTCGGCTGGAAAGATCCGTACGCACAGGCACAATTCAGCGCCCGACAACGTGACGCCAGTCGCCGCAACAAGGCACGGGTAGTTTACACACCGCAACTGCTGCTGGATGGGGCCGACTACCGGCGCGGCGTATTTGGCGATGATCTCGGGCAGCGCATCGCCGCCAATAAAGCGGCGGGTGCGCAAATCAGCATGCGTATCGAGGCCGGGGACGCACAACCGCGGTTACGCGCAAGGATCAAAACCGTGGCCAATTCGGCGCAGGTTTACGCTGCGATTTACGAAAACAATCTCGTTACTGAAGTGTCCGCGGGTGAAAACCGTGGCAAACGTCTGCGTCACGATTTTGTCGTGCGTCAACTGTATGGTCCGTTTACGGTGACCGCCGACGCTCCGCTGAATCTGGAGCAGATCATCCGCAAGGATCGGGAATGGAAAACGGCCGATCTTCATATTGCTGTTTTTGTCCAGGACACCCGAACCGGCGCCGCTCTGCAGGCGCTGACCCTGCCGTGGTGTGGCACCGGCTAATCAAGGCCGCTTTAAAAACAACGGCTTACCAGTACCCGCCGATTGACGGTTGAGCTATACTCCGAAAAATTGAGGGAGATGCCCACCGGCATGAACAGAAATCAAAGCATTGCGCTGGCTGTCGCCGTGGCCAATCTGCTGCTGATCACGCTGTTCCCGCCGATTGACCAGTATTCCGTCGTTTCATCCGCCGTACCGGTATTCGCCGGTTTTTATTTCATCGCCGGCAAACCACCGATGAGCGTTGTCAATACTGATTTGCTGGCAATTGAAATCACCGTGGTATTGATCAACCTGGCAATTGCCTGGCTGCTGCTGAGCGACAAATCCGCGGGCATAAAAACCCGCAACATGAGCCTGCAGAAAGCCTCTCTGCTTTTTACCGGCATCAATCTGGTGTTGATGCTGCTGTTTCCGCCAATGGAATCCGTGTTTGCGCTGACCAAGGCAGCGATCCCGACGTTCGAGGGCTTCTATTTCATTTTTTCGCAAAAGCCGGCGCACGTGATCGTCGAAACCCTGCTCTACCTGGAAGTCATGTTCATTCTGGTCAACGGCGCGCTGCTGTGGCTGATTTTCCGTGACAAAAACCCGCCTTCGGACGAGGAAATGCGGGCGGCGATGCAGCAACTCGCGCGCAAATGACAACGGCGCCTGCCGGCGCCGTTGTCGATCGCCATCAATAACCAAACTAACGCGGCTGGTGCAGCCGGCTTTGCGCTGGAACATGTTGCGCAAGAAACTCCATCTGGTCGGCGAGGATGCGCCGGTTGGTGAGAATCAGGTACTCGGCGCGGTTCGGCACATACGGCAGGTACACCAGCTCCATTCCTGCGCCTTCCGGGGTGCGGTCGCTTTTGCGCTCATTGCAGGCGCGGCAGGCAGTGACCACATTCATCCAGGTGTCCCGCCCCCCCTTGGAGAACGGCACGATATGGTCGCGGGTCAGGCGTGCACCGGTAAAACTGGTCGCGCAATAGGCGCAGATCTGGCGGTCGCGATGGAAGAGTTCACGATTATTGAGCGGCGGCACCTGATTGAAGGACTTCATCGCCATCGCCTTGCCCTTGATGGCGATGATGCTGGAACCGCTGATCATCGAACGTTCACCGGTAATGCGATTCATGCCGCCGTGCACGGTAAACGCCTCATTACCCATGCTCCAGGCCACCTGGTCTTTGGCGTAGTAGTAGCAGGCGTGCTGCCAGCTGATCCAGCGATGCGGCACGCCATGCGTGTCCAGCGTCAGGATCAGCGGAAACGGAGGGGTGACCGCCGGATCATTCAATGTCGGGTGATAGCCATCCATTGCGGGCAGATTTTTATCCAAAAAATCATCCAGAAATGACGCATGTTGAAATGCCACAACAATTTACCAGATTTTTGAATATTTGGAAGTTTTTGACCTCCGGCTGGCCGCCAGGCAAGGGTCGCGATATACTCCGCCAGCGTGATTTACCCCGTTTCATATTCCGGTTCACATCCCGGCTCGAATCCACATCCGGCGTCGCCGTCGATCCAGCCTTGCGGCTTTGCGCGCCCGCGCCGCGCGCCATGATCGCCCGGCCCCGCAGGTTTTTTTACCGGGCAGCGCCTGCTTGCATTTTGCCGCGCACTTTCATGCGCACTTCACTGCGCACTTTACTGACATGTCCTTTGCCGATCTCAATCTGATTCCCGAACTCCAGCGCGCCGTCGCTGATGAAGGTTATACCGAGCCGACGCCGATCCAGGCCAAGGCGATACCGGCCGTGCTTGAACGTCGCGACATCATGGGCTGCGCCCAGACCGGCACCGGCAAAACCGCCGGCTTCACATTGCCGATGTTGCAGCTGCTCGCGCCGTATGCGAACTCCAGCCCCTCGCCTGCGAGACATCCGGTGCGCGCGCTGATCCTGACACCGACCCGCGAACTGGCAGCCCAGGTCAGCGACAGCGTCCGCACTTACAGCAAACACCTGAAATTGCGTTCGACCGTTGTTTACGGCGGCGTCGACATGACACCCCAGACCAAGGCCCTGCGTGAAGGCGTCGACATCCTGATTGCCACGCCCGGCCGCCTGCTCGACCATGTGCAGCAGAAAAGCGTTTCGCTGGGCCAGGTCGAAATCCTGATCCTCGACGAAGCCGACCGCATGCTCGACATGGGCTTCCTGCCCGATATCCGCCGCATCATGGGCTTGATTCCGACTCAACGCCAAAGTCTGCTGTTCTCGGCCACTTTTTCCGAGGACATCAAAAAACTGGCCAACCAGCTGCTGCGCAATCCGCTGCTGATCGAGGTCGCGCGACGCAACGCACCGGCCGACCTGGTTGAACATCAGGTTTACGAAACACCTGCCGCCAGTAAACGCGCGCTGCTGGCGCACCTGATCCGTTCCCGGGACATGAAACAGGTCCTGGTGTTTTTACGCATGAAAAAGGATTGCAACAAGCTGGCCCGCGAACTGGTGCGTGACGGCATCAATGCCACCGCCATCCACAGCGATCGCACCCAGGCCGAACGCGAACTGGCACTGGCGGACTTCAAGGAAGGCCGCACCACGGCGCTGGTCGCCACGGACATCGCAGCCCGCGGCATCGACATCGCCGAATTGCCTTTCGTCATCAATTACGAACTGCCATACACGCCGGAAGACTATGTGCACCGCATCGGTCGCACCGGACGCGCGGGCCTGCCGGGTGAAGCGATATCGCTGATGAGCCCGGACGAAGAACGGCTGCTGACCGAAATCGAAAAACTGCTGAAACGGGCGATACCGCGTAAAACTCCGGACAATTTTGACCTCGATCGTGGTCGCGAACAGCGTCCGCGCCGTGAGACGCGCAACGAGGCGCCGCGCCGCGAACCACAGCAGACCGCGCCGGCGACACCACGCCCTGCAGCGCAAGCCCAGACACCGGCACATTCACCATCGCCGCCCAAACCGCAACGCGCCAGCGATGGTTTCGACTTCAGCAAACCTTACCAACCCGCAAGCGCAGGCAGTCCCGTTGCGCAGAAGCCGCCGGTATCGCAAGGAAGAACCCGCCGCCCGGCAGCAGCCCTGCTCGGTGGCCTTGCCGTCAAAGACAAGAAATAAGCCGTTGCGCTGATCCGTGGAAGCGCTGACCACCGCGGAACTGCTGTATTTCTGCTTCATCATCATTATTTCCTATGCCATCCGCGGCAGCGCGGGTTTCGGCGGCGTGACGGTACCGCTGCTGGCCTGGGTGCTGTCGCTGAAAACCGTGATACCGATGGTGACCTTTCTCGGCGTGATCTCCTCGATTGCAATTCTGCGCACAGACCACCGTCATGTCGTCTGGCGCGACCTGTGGCGCCTGCTGCCATGGATCGCACTGGGCGTCGCGATCGGCGTGTATTTTTTCAAAATACTGGATGCCGCCACGCTGGCCCGCATCCTCGGCGGCGTGGTGCTGGCTTACGGTGCTCATGCACTGCTCGCCACCTGGCGGCCGCCGGGCAAGGTGAACCTGCCGATGTACGCCATTACACCGGTGGCCGGCACCTTCGCCGGTTTTGTCGGCACCATGTTCGGCTCCATGGCCGGCATGTTTTTCGCCATCTACCTCGACATCCTCCGCCACAGCCGTGACGCGTTCCGTGCGACAGTGGCAGCCGTCCTGTTCGCGCTGGGCATCCTGCGCGGTGGCGCCTATATGGCAGCCGGCGAATTCACCCGGGACGTGATGATTGCCTGCGCCGTTGCGCTGCCAATGATGGGGCTGGGCATTTTTATCGGCAACCGCATCCACGCCAATCTGAACGATGTTGCATTCAAGCGCCTGGTGGCGGTGATCCTCATCATCAGCGGCCTGCCCCTGCTGATCAGGTGAGCATTGCACCGCGGCTATAATCCCCGTTCATTTTTGCATCCAGGGTGTACGTATGACACAGACCCGCTCCATGGCCCCCGTCGAACTCCAGAACGCACTGCACGACGGCGGCGAAATCGCCCTGCTCGATGTCCGTGAAGACGGCGAATTCGGTGAAGATCACCTGCTGTTCGCCACTCCCCTGCCGTACAGCCGGCTGGAACTGGGCATAACAGCGCTGGTGCCGCGCAAAAACGCACGCATCGTATTGTGCGATGACGGCGCATCCGGTATTGCAAAACGTGCGGCGGCACGCCTGTCCGGACTGGGTTATACCGATCTTGCCGTGCTCGACGGCGGCACACGCGGCTGGAAAGCCGCCGGCTACGTGTTGTTCAAAGGTGTCAACGTACCCAGCAAACTGTTCGGCGAACTGGTCGAACATGCCTACAACACGCCACGGATCTCCGCCCGGGATCTGGTGAAAATGAAAGAGTCGGGCGAGGATTTTGCGTTGTTTGACGGCCGCCCGGTGCACGAACATCACAAAATGACCATTCCCGGCAGCACCTGTTGCCCCAACGCCGAACTGCCGTACCGGGTGACCAGCATGGTGAAGAATCCCAAAACCAAAATCATCGTCAACTGCGCCGGGCGTACCCGCTCCATCCTCGGCGCGCAGACCCTGATCAATTTCGGCATACCCAACCCGGTTTATGCACTGGAAAACGGCACACAAGGCTGGTACCTGTCCGACCTGCAGCTGGAATACGGTTCAGCTCTGCAGTATCCGGACAGGATTGATCCCGCGGTGCTGCCGGCTCAGCAACAGGCGGCCAAAGCATTGATCGAACGCTTCAAGGTGCGCATGGTTGCTGCGAATGACGTCGCCGGCTGGCTCAGGGAAACGGATCGCACGACTTATCTCTGCGATGTGCGCACACCGGAGGAATTCGCCGCAGGCAGCCTGCCCGGCGCGCAACACACGCCCGGCGGCCAGCTGATCCAGGCCACTGATCAGTGGGTGGGTGTACGCAATGCCCGCATCGTACTGATCGACGGGGGCGAAAACGTGCGCGCCCCGGTGGTCGCCAGCTGGTTGCTGCAACTGGGCTGCGATGCCTTTGTGCTTGAAGGTGGTGTCAAAGCCTCACTCACTGCTGCACCAGCAGCCAAACCGGCGCTGCCGGAATTGCCGTTGATCGGCGCCGATGAACTGCAGAAACTCGTCAATGCCAAAACCTGCACCGTGTTCGATGTCGGCGCCAGCATGGCCTATCGCAAGGCACATATCCCCGGCAGCCGCTGGAGCATACGCACCCGCATCGCCAACGATGCCCGGGATGTGAAAACACCCATTGTGCTCACGGCAGAAGACCTGGATGTCGCGCGACTTGCCGCGACCGAATTGCACGATTCTGGAATCAGCGATATTCGTCTGTTTTCCGGTGGCGCTGCGGCGTGGAGCAAGGCCGGCAAGCCGACTGCGGCATCAGCGGACATTCCGGCGGATCGCGAATGTATTGATCACCTGTTTTTTGTGCATGACCGCCATGCCGGCAACCGCGCCGCGATGAAGCAGTACCTGGCCTGGGAAACCGGCCTGATGGCGCAACTCGGTGAGCAGGACAAATCTGTTTTTCGCTTGCCTGCGCACGGATAAACCGTATTTAAATTATCAATAAAATCAAATACTTATATTGATACCCGAACGAGACAATCAAGGCGTTTTGCGTAAACCCAGGATACCGACCAGCGCATCCACATCACCGGCGTATTCAGCCACCGCCGCCACGGTCTTGCCGGCATCGAGAAAATTCCAGGCCCACAGATTGGCTTCCAGGTCTTTTTTCCATTCATCCTGCGCCGCCAGTTCGGCGTAACGCGTTTCCCAGAATTTCACGGCACCGGCGTCAGTGCCTTTGGGCGCGATCACGGCACGAAAATTGGTCATCGTGCCCTTGATGCCCTGCTCTGCCCAGGTTGGCACCGCAGCCAGCGCGCCGCCGAGGCGTTGTGGCGAAGATACGGCAATCGTGCGCAACTGACCGTTACGCACATGCGGTACAACCGCGGAAACGGCGGTTGCCACCGCATCGATATGGCCGCCCAGCAATGCAGTCACCGAGTCCGCGCTGCCTTTGAAGGCGACAAATTTCACCCGTCGCGGATCCACTCCGGCCCGCTGCAATGCCAGGGCCGCTGACAGGTGGTTGGCGCCACCGATCGACGTCGATACGCCGATCACCACCGAACCGGCATCCTTCAGCAGGCGCGCGGTTAAATCCCTGCCACTCGCAATCGGCGAATCGGCGCGCACCGAAACCGCAAAAAATTCATCGAACAGCATCGCGATCCAGGTGTAATCGGAGTGCGCGTAGGGACTCTGGCCAATGGCCCTGCTGATCAGCACATTGAAATTACCGATCATCTGGTAATGCCCGTTGCCGGCGTGCTGGTTGAGATAGTTCCAGGCAATCAGGTTGCCGCCCCCCGGTTTGTTGACCACCGTTACCGGGCCGTCATACAGGCCGCGCGTCTGCCACAGGCGCTGGATCAGCCTTGCCGTTTTGTCCGGAGCCGCGCCGGGCGCAGTGCCAACGATGATTTCAATCACACGGTCGGGCTTCCAGCCGGCGGGTTGCGCCTGGACGCTGCCGACGAAGAACAGCAACAGCAATAATCCGCACATCCATCCCGCACTTGCACGAATCGCAAGTACTCGCATATTGCCCGCCTCCTGCTGGTTTGATTTTTTGATACGGCAACTGCAGCCAATATAACAAAGGCTTGCGGTGTTAGCATTCGGCTTTCGAAAACCTTGACTGGATGTCATAACCCATGGATGAATCCGCAGCACGCCAGGCCTTTGAACAGGCCCTGGCCACTTACGAGCAGGACTTCGGCAAATTTTTCCTTGCACGCCTGTTCGGCCTCGAGTTGGCCTATACCGCGGAAGAATGCCGCATCACATTCGATCTGAAGGATTTCATGTTCAACCCCCAGGGCGGTCTGCACGGCGGCATCAGCGCCTTTGTGCTCGACATTTCGATGGGCCACCTGCTGCATCGTACGAGCGGCCCCGGTGCAACGCTGGAAATGAAGGTGCAGTATCTGAAGGCGGCAAAGGCCGGCCGCCTGACCTGCGTTGCACGCTTCATCCGCCACGGCCGCAGCATTTCATTCCTGCGTTCGGAGCTTGTGGATGAACAGGGTGAAATGATCGCCTGCGCGACCTCCACCTGGAAATCGCTGAAGCCGGCCACGGCCAGGGCCGGGTAATCATGCTGCGGCTGGTGCTGGACACCAATGTCTGGCTGGACTGGCTGGTGTTTGATGATCCGGGCATCAAAGCGCTGCAGGTGGCTGTTGATGCGGGCGAGGCTGAAGTCGTCATCAACGCCGATTGCGAAGCCGAGTTGCTGCGCGTACTCGCTTATCCGCTGCAGAAATGGACACTGGATGCCGGGCAGCAGATCAACTGCATTGACCGATGCCGTGCTGTCTCGCGCACAGTGGAAACACCCTGCACCATCACCCTGCCCGCATGCGCGGACAGCGATGACCAGAAATTTCTTGAGCTGGCCGCAGGCACCGGTGCCCATTACCTGCTGAGCAGGGATCAGGCACTGCTGGCGCTGGCGCGGCACCGCCCGCCACTGCCGTTCCATATCGTGACTCCGGAGGAATTTACGGCACACCGGGGCGTAGAATCTGCTGGCGGCACCATGCCGCATGCAGTCTGAGGAGAAGACGCCGATGGAACTGATACCGCTGGGCCCGGGATTTGCCGCTGAAGTACGCGGCGCCGGCATGGCTGATGTCGCGGCCAGCGATGAAATTTATGCCGCGGTGCGCGCCGCTTTTGAAGAACATTCGGTGCTGGTATTCCGTGCGCAGCCGATCACCAATGAACTGCAGATGGCTTTTTCACGAAAATTCGGCCCGCTGGAAATCGCCAAAGCCGCTTCACGCGGTGAAGGCACGCCGTTCAGCATCCTGACCAATGTCGAACCCGATGGCACGCTGGTGCCACCCGGCCACAAGGAGGAATTGCGCGCCAAGGCGAATCAGCTGTGGCACACCGACAGCTGTTTCAAGATTCCGCCGGCACTGGCGTCGGTGCTGTCAGGCAGGACTGTGGCCACAACCGGCGGCGAAACCGAATTCACTTCGATGCGGCTGACCTGGGAGCGGCTGCCGGGTGAAATGCGCAAAAAACTCGATAACGCATACGCCTGGCATGACTACGCGCACTCGCGCGGAAAAATTGCGCCGCACCTGGCCTCCGAACGTGAACGTTCAACAATGCCCGCGGTGTCCTGGCGCATGCGCTGGCGCAACCCGGTGAACGGCCGTGACGCGCTGTACATCGCCTCGCATACCTGCGCCATTGACGGCATGGGCCGCGAGGAAGCGCTGCAACTGATTGATGAACTGACCGCTTTTGCCACGCAGCCGGAACACATCTACCAGCACCGCTGGCAGCCCGGCGACGTCATCATGTGGGACAACCGGGCCACGATGCACCGCGGGCGGCCATGGTCGGTCACCGAACCCCGTCACATGATCCGCACCACCATTTCCGCCACGGATGCCGACGGCCTGGCGGAAATGTGGCCTGAGCGCAGCGCAGCTTGACGCAGGCCCCGCCCGATAAAAAACGCCGCCCGCAGGCGGCGTTTTTTATCGGGTCAGCGGTATCAGGCCTTGATACCCACCGTACGGATGACCTTGCCCCATTTGTCATATTCCGATTGAATGAACTTGCGGAACTGTTCGGGGTTTGATGGCGCCGCATCGGTGCCTGCACGTTTGAATCCCTCAACGACCTCGGGTGATTTGAGCAGTGCAGTGGTTTCGCGCTGCAGCTTGTCGATGATGTTTTTGGGCGTACCCTTCGGCACTACCATACCCATCCAGAACGTTGCCTCGTAACCCGGAACACCGGCTTCGGCCACGCTCGGCACGTCGGGCATCTGCTGCGAACGCTGTGCAGTAGTCACCGCCAACGCGAGCAGGCGACCCGACTTGTGGTGCTGCAGGGCAATGGCAATGCCGGGAAAACCGATTTTTACCTGGCCACCCAGCAAATCTGCGGCGGCAGCACCGCTGCCCTTGTACGAAATATGGGTGATCTTGATGTCTGCCATGGACATGAACAGCTCGCCGAACAAATGCTGACCGCCGCCGGTGCCGGATGATGCCCAGTCGAGTTTGCCCGGCTGACTTTTGGCCAGCGCGATCAGTTCCTTGACTGATTTGGCCGGCAAGGAAGGATGCACCACCAGCACATTCGGCGCCGAGCCGAACTGGGTCACCGGCACAAAATCCTTCAGCGGGTCGTAGCTCAGCTTGCTGTAAACATGCGGGCTGACCACGAAGGGCGTGGCGACCTGCAGGATCGTATAACCATCGGGTTCGGCCTTGGCCGCCACTGCGGTACCCAGGGCGCCGCCCTGTCCCGGCCGGTTATCAACCACGAACTGTTGCCCCAGACGTTCCGCCAGCTTGGCTGACATCACCCGGGTCGGCACGTCGGTCGCGCCACCCGCAGCGAACGGAATGATCATCCGCACCGGCCGTTCGGGATAATTTTGCGCGGCGGCTGTGGAGCCGAGCATGACGCCAACTGCCATGAACACGACATTTCCTGCGGTTACTTTAACCATAATCTCCTCCGGTTTTATTTTGAATTTCCTGTCACATGGTAACAACTTGCTGGTGAAGTGCAAAAAAAACGCCGCAAGAAGCGGCGTTTAATGCAAAACAGGGATGTTGCGGCGCAATGTCAGTTGATTTCCGCGCCGCTGGCCTTGACCACCTTGGCCCATTTCGTGGCTTCGACTTTCATGAAATCAAAAAACTTCTCCGGTGTATCCTGCCACGCCGGCTCCTGCCCGACCGCCTGCAGGCTGCCGCCCATTTCCGGCGCTTTCAGCACCCGCAGCAGATCGGCGTGCAGCTTCATCTGGATTTCGCGCGGCAGGCCCTTGGGCCCGGCCACGCCGAACCAGGCCACCATTTCATAACCTTTGACACCGGCCTCGGCAATCGTCGGCACATTGGGCAGTTCCGGCGAACGTTTCGCTCCGGTGACACCCAGCGGACGCAGTTTGCCGCTCTTGATATGCGCCAGCATGCCGGCGATGCCGGGAAATGCCACCATCACCTGGCCGCCGAGCAGGTCGGCCGTCACCGGACCACTGCCGCGATACGGGATGTGCGTCAGCCTGATACCGGCCATGCTGGCAAACAGCGCTCCGGTCAGATGCTGGGTGCTGCCATTACCCGACGATGCATAGTCGATCTGGCCGGGCCTGGCTTTTGCGAGTGCGATCAGGTCTTTTACCGATTTCACCGGCAATGAAGGGTGCACCACCAGCACATTCGGTGCGCTGGTGATCTGAGTGACCGGAGTGAAATCGTTCAGCGAATCGTAAGGCAGTTTTTTATGCAGGGCCGCGCTGACGAAGTGCGTGTTGCTGATCATGAAAATGGTATAACCGTCGGGTGCGGATTTTGCCGCGATATCGGCGCCTATGGTCGAACCGGCGCCGGACCGGTTCTCAACGATGACCTGCTGCTTGAGCACCGCGGAGAGCTGCTGCATCACGATGCGCCCCGGCACGTCGGCTGCGCCGCCGGCTGAAAACGGGATGATCATGCGTACCGGTTTTACCGGATAAATCTGCGCAACTGCCGGTGCCGCATGGATCGCGGCGCAGGCCGCAGCCCACATCAGGGATGTTAGATAAATATTTGATTTCAAATTATTTTCTCCTGAATACTCTGTGACGATTGCGGGCATGCAATGATACCACCATGCGTGCCGCGCGATGCCCGGCGGCGGCACCCATGACACTCCCCGACACCCACCATGGAGCAGCGCCATGAGTACACATGCGGTACATTTTCCCGGCGCTTTCGCAACGCCGTTGGCGGCACGGCTTGATCTGCCGGAGCAACCGGCAGCAGCCTATGCGTTGTTCGCGCATTGCTTCACCTGCTCCAAGGACACGCTGGCGGCGACGCGCATCAGCGCCGCCCTGGTCGAGCACGGTTTTGGCGTGTTGCGTTTCGATTTCACGGGACTCGGCGGCAGCGAGGGGGAGTTCGCCAATACCAATTTCACCTCCAACATTGCCGATCTGGTTGCTGCCGCGAACTGGTTGCGCGAGCATCATCAGGCTCCCCGCGTAATGATCGGGCACAGCCTGGGCGGCGCAGCAGTCCTCGCCGCCGCCGCACAGGTCCCGGAAGCGGCGGCCGTAGCCACCATAGGTGCACCTTTCGACCCCGGCCATGTGCGTCACCTCCTTCACGGTGCGGCGCCGGACATCGAAGCCGCAGGCGAGGCCGAAGTCGATCTTGGTGGTCGCAGATTCCGTATCAAAAAACAGTTTCTCGACGATATTGCGAGCCAGAGCAATGCCTCACGTATTGCCGCCCTGCGCAAGGCCCTGCTGGTGTTTCATTCGCCACACGACACCACGGTCGACATCGACAACGCCGCGAAAATCTTCGTTGCGGCCAAACATCCCAAGAGTTTTGTGTCGCTGGACACCGCCGATCATCTGTTGACGCGCAAGGCTGATGCCGTCTATGTCGCCGCCGTGCTCGCGGCCTGGGCCAGCCGCTACATCGCAACAGCGACGCAGCCCGACAAGGTGGAGAGCGGTGAACCCGGTGTGGTGGTGGTGCGCGAAACGCGGGAAGCCAAATTCACCCAGACCGTAACAGCAGGCCGGCATCATCTGCGCGCAGACGAACCCGTGGCATCCGGCGGCACCGACAGCGGCCCTGGCCCCTATGATTTCCTGCTTGCCGGCCTCGGTGCCTGCACCTCGATGACCCTGCGCCTGTACGCCGAGCAGAAGCAATGGCCGCTGGAACGCGTCACCGTACGGCTCAGCCACCAAAAAATCCATGCTGCCGACTGCGCCGACTGCGAAACCCGGGAAGGCAGGATAGACCACATCGATCGCGAAATCAGCCTCGCTGGCGCGCTCAGCCCGGAGCAGCGCACGCGGCTGATGGAGATCGCCGACAAATGCCCGGTACACCGGACACTGCATTCCGAGGTTTCGATCAAAACCCGTCAAGTGGCCCCGTGACTTCCGCCGTAACTGGAGCACGCTCCCAATGGAAAGCCCCGCATTGAGCGGGGCTTTGTTGCGACCGGTTGCCCGGTGCGGCGCCACCATAGAGCGGCGTCCTTTGATGAATGGCATCACACCACTCCGGATTTGCGCCGGCTGCAGCTTGCGGCTGTCGCCTTGACAGGCGATACCCGGACGGTTGCCCGGAATCTCGCACTCTGCGCATCCCGGTACCGGATCCGCAGTGCTGCGCAACTCTGTTTACATTTCTACGCCTGTCAATGACAGACGTCAAAGGATTTTTTGCCCTTTTTTTCCGTCAGTAAACATCATGAATCATCCGGCAATGAATTCAGCAGGCAGCATGATTTATTGCCTTCGGAAAAACAAAAACTTAGCGCACGTATCTCGGGTAAAACATTCCCGGTAAAACTCATGCCACTGCCGCGGCAGCTTCAGCCCTCTCGAAGCTCATGCCGCCTCTTTTCGCATCAACGCGGATCACATCTTTCGGTCCGAACCGGCCTTCGAGGATGTGTTTGGCCAGCGGGTTTTCGATCTGCGACTGGATGGCCCGCTTCAGCGGCCGCGCGCCATAGACAGGATCAAACCCCGCCTCGGCGATTACCTTCAGGGCTGCATCGCTGATTTCAAGTCTCATCTCCATCTGCGTCAGGCGTTTCTCAAGATAGGCCAGCTGGATGCGCGCGATCGATTTGATGTGTTTCTCGTCGAGCGCATGGAACACCACGATCTCGTCGATGCGGTTGATGAATTCAGGGCGGAAATGGGCCTTGACCTCGCCGAGTACCGCCAGCTTGACGACCTGGTAATCATCACCCTGCATGCCCTGGATCATCTGCGAGCCGAGATTGGACGTCATCACAATCACCGTGTTCTTGAAATCGACCGTGCGGCCCTGACCGTCGGTCATGCGACCGTCATCCAGCACCTGCAACAGCACGTTGAACACGTCCGGATGCGCCTTTTCGATTTCGTCGAGCAGGATCACCGAGTAGGGTTTGCGGCGTACCGCTTCCGCCAGATGGCCGCCCTCCTCGTAGCCCACGTAGCCGGGTGGCGCGCCGATCAGCCGGGCCACGGAATGTTTCTCCATGAATTCCGACATGTCGATGCGGATCAGATGGTCTGCGGCGTCAAACATGAACTCCGCCAATGCCTTGCACAGCTCGGTCTTGCCGACCCCCGTCGGACCGAGAAACAGGAAGGATCCGTAGGGCCGTTGCGGGTCACCCAGACCGGAGCGTGAGCGCCGGATGGCATCGGACACCAGCCGCACGGCCTCGTCCTGACCCACGACGCGGGCGTGCAGGCGCTCTTCCATTTTCAACAGTTTCTCGCGCTCGCCCTGCATCATTTTCGATACCGGGATGCCGGTCGCCCGCGATACCACCTCGGCGATTTCCTCGGTGCCGACATGGGTGCGCAGCAGCCGGTGTCTGGTTTCGGTTGCACCGGCGGTCTCGGCCTGCTTTAGTTGCGCCTCGAGTTGCGGCAGTTTTCCGTATTGCAGTTCGGCCACCTTGTCGAGTTTTCCGGCGCGCTGCAGCTGGACAATGTCGGCGCGCACTCGCTCGATCTCTTCCTTGATGTGCGCGCTGCCCTGCACCTGTGCTTTTTCGGATTTCCAGATGTCGTCGAGGTCGGCGTATTCGCGCTCCAGCGATTTGATCTCGGTCTCGAGCAAATCAAGACGCTTGCGTGACGCCTCGTCCTTTTCCTTCTTGATGGCTTCACGTTCGATTTTGAGCTGGATCAGACGCCGGTCGAGTTTGTCCATCACCTCCGGCTTGGAATCGATTTCCATCTTGATGCGCGACGCCGCCTCGTCGATCAGGTCGATCGCCTTGTCCGGCAGGAAACGGTCGGTGATGTAGCGGTGCGACAGTTCGGCGGCGGCGACAATCGCCGGATCGGTGATTTCAACGCCGTGGTGCAATTCATATTTTTCCTGCAAGCCGCGGAGGATGGCGATGGTCGCCTCCACCGACGGCTCATCGACCAGTACTTTCTGGAAGCGACGTTCAAGGGCGGCGTCTTTTTCGATGTATTTACGGTATTCGTCGAGCGTGGTCGCACCGACACAATGCAGTTCGCCGCGCGCCAGCGCCGGCTTCAGCATGTTGCCGGCATCAATGGCGCCCTCGGCCTTTCCGGCCCCGACCATGGTGTGCAGTTCATCGATAAAAACGATGGTCTGCCCGGCATCCTGTGAAATTTCCTTGAGCACCGACTTCAGCCGCTCCTCGAATTCACCGCGGTATTTGGCGCCGGCCAGCAGCGAGGACATGTCCAGCGACAGCACGCGTTTGTTTTTCAGCGTTTCCGGCACCTCGCCGTTGACGATGCGCTGCGCCAGGCCCTCGACGATGGCGGTTTTGCCGACGCCGGGCTCGCCAATCAGCACCGGATTGTTCTTGGTGCGGCGCTGCAGGATCTGTATCACGCGGCGGATTTCGTCGTCGCGGCCGATCACCGGATCGAGTTTCGCAGCGCGCGCGCGTTCGGTCAGGTCCGTGGTGTATTTTTTCAGCGCTTCGCGGCTGCCTTCCGCTTCCGGATTGGCGACGGATTCGCCGCCACGCATGGCATTGACCGCCTGCTCGATGTGGGCGCGGTCGCCGCCATGCTGTTTCAGCATCCGACCGGTTTCGCCCTTGTCCTGGGTCAGCGCCAGCAGGAACAGCTCGGAGGCGATGTACTGGTCGCCGCGTTTCTGCGCTTCCTTGTCGGTGAGGTTCAGCAGGTTGCCGAGATCGCGGGAAATGGTGACCTCACCGCCGCTGCCCTCGATTTTGGGCAGGCGTTCGATCGCGGTTTTGAGGCCGCCCCGAAGCGCGGAAACATTGACACCCGCATGCTGCAGCAACGCTGCGGTGCCGCCGTCGGCCTGGTTGAGCAGTGCCTGCAGCAGGTGCTGCGCTTCGATATAGGCGTGGTCGCTGCCGACGGCAGCACTTTGCGCGTCTGCGAAGGCCTGCTGGAACTTGGTGGTGAATTTGTCAAAACGCATTGGAATTCCATTGCCAGTGAATACGGATATTCACGAAATGGGGCATGAATTGCCGGTTTTCAATGCGCGGCGTGTGGGTATTAACGGCGGATTGCCAAATTATTTAATAAAAACAAATACTTACAATATTATGACGAGATGCAGGATTAACGCAGAAATCAGCTCGGGCTACTTCTGGCGCATCACCCAGGTCACGATCAACGCCAGGTCTGCACTGCCGAGCTGCTGATGCGGCGGCATCGGAATGGCACCCCAGGCACCGACCCCGCCTTCACGGATCTTGCGCGCCAGTTTTTCCGGCGCAGCATTGTCACCCTGGTAACGCTGTGCAATCTCGCGGAATCCGGGCCCCACCAGTTTGCGGTCAAGGGCATGACAGGCCATGCAGGCATTCGTGGTCAGCAGCTTCTGCACCGGATCCTCGGCAGCTGCGGCTGGCGCTGAAGCTGCGACAGGGGCGCTGTCAGCCGCCGGAGGCGCGGCATGGCTGTAGTACGTCGCAAGATACTCGACAACCACCGGGATTTCGTCCGGCGCGATCGGCATGCCGCGCTTGATCATCACCTGGATGTTGTCTTCCCATTCGGCGCGCGACAGCCTGGAACGCGTGATATGCGTGGCGTCGTGGCAGATCACGCAGCGCGCGGTGGTCAGTTCGGAGCCTTTGCCCGGCGTCAGCGTTTTTGAGGGTGCAATCTGTTCCTGCGCCGCGAGCGGCGCGATGGCTGTGCCGCTCGCGCCCAACAGGCAGATGGCGGCCCCAGCCGCCAGCCAGTATCGCTGTCGCAAGGTCATGACTCGACGCTGAAACCGACGCGATGGATGCCGTTCCAGTAATAACCCAGCGGGTTCCAGGGAGTGACGATGGGCTGGGTGTTGCCCTTGCTGTCGGTGGCGCGCGCCAGCACGGTCATATAACCCGGGCCACGCGGCGTATAGGCGTAACTGAAAGTCTGCCAGGCGTATTTGGCCGCCTTGGCATTGAGTTGTGCATTTTGCCAGCTACGGCCCTCGTCGAATGACAACTCGACCCGCTCGATGTCGGCCTCGGCAACCCAGGCGTGACCGGCGACCAGCACCGGTTTGCCGATCTTGAATCTCGCATTCGGCGCCGGATTGGTGATCATTGATTTGATCGGCCAGCCCTCGGTGCTGACCGCGTCTTCCGGCATTTTGCTGCCCGGCGCCACCGGATGCCTGGGCATGCGGTAACTCGAATCCATGTACGGCCCCTTCAGCGGCGCACTGAGCACTTCGATGCCGGCCACCCATTTCACCGAGGCGGAACCGGCCCAGCCCGGGATCATCACGCGGATCGGCGCGCCGTGCACCACCGGCAACGGCCCGTCGTTCATCCCGTAGACGATCATCGAATGTTCTTCCAGCGCCTTCCACAGCGGCACGCTGCGCGCGACCTTCGGGATCGTCGGCAGTGCGCCGAAATCAGCGCCGGTGAATGAAACATGCGCGCCGTCGGAACGGATGCCCGCCGCCTTGAGCACGTCGCCCAAACGCACACCATTCCATTTCGGACAGCTCATGCCACCGGTCGCCGGCCAGGGTGTGCCGCGGGGTACCGGATTGAACGCGGTGCGGCCGGCGCCGGCGCATTCAATCATCGCCACGGTGGACGTGTTCTTGAACATGCTTTTTATGTCGGCCACGGTCAGTTTCAGCGGCTTGTCGACCAGGCCCTTGATTTCGACAACATGATTCGCTTCGCTGAACTCCGTGGTGAACAGGTTGTTGCGCACGAACACGCGGTTGGTCGGCGTGATCTCATCGGCGAGGAACTCGGCGGTCGCGCTGGCGGTCAGCGGCCGTTCCGAATGCATTTTCAGCGCGGCATCCTTGCCGGCCATCACCACGTCATTGGAAATCACACCCGCGGGATCGGCGGGCGGTTTGGCTGCAGTCTGGGCGGATGCCAGCCTCGGTATTGTCGTGCCCGCCGTCACGGCGGCAACGGCCACTTTGGCCATGAAGTCGCGGCGTGAAGTTCCCTGCTCCGGATTCGCCAGACCGGTGATTTTATCTGCCATGGTACGCCTCTTCTCGTATGGTGCTTGATGTGATTTTGGTTAAGGTGATTTTGGCCAAGCTCAATTATCAGGATGGGATGAGCCGACCGCGCTGTAAAGGGCTGCAGGCCATAAAATATTTTATTCTGCGCATCAGAAAATCAGCATCCAAAATGCTGCGACGCACTACAAAATCACGGCACCGGGACTGCGATCTGCAATCAGGCGGCGATGCCCGATGATTGCCGGACAGCTTCCGGTTTTTTGCGAAAACCGGCTTCCGGATAGG
This sequence comes from Burkholderiales bacterium, assembly GCA_019744975.1. Lineage (GTDB taxonomy): Bacteria > Pseudomonadota > Gammaproteobacteria > Burkholderiales > SG8-41. The sequence goes on along the minus strand of JAIETP010000015.1, from coordinate 55,894 downwards.
GATACAGCATGTTGAGTGCGATGCTCTGGTTCGCGGTCTGCACGATGCGTACATGCTCACGCTTCAGTTCCCGCGCATGGCGGCAGCCGCAGGCATGGGCGATCATGTCGATTTCCTTGTTCATGTTGTTGCAGTAGTTGGCCACGCGCAGGTATTTCTCGGCGACGACCAGGCCCCGCTGCAGGCGCTTGTTGTGCGTGGTGACACCCGTCGGGCAGGTGTTCTGGTGGCAGCGCAGCGCCTGGATGCAGCCCAGCGCAAACATGAAACCGCGCGCCGAGTTGATGAAATCAGCACCGACGCAAAGCGCCCAGGCAGCCTTGGCCGAAGTCACCAGTTTGCCGGCGGCAATGATCCGCACCCGGTCGCGCAAATCAGCCTGGATCAGTGCATCGACCACCCGCGGCAGGGCTTCGGCAATCGGCAATGCCATATGGTCCATCAGCGTTTGCGGCGCGGCGCCGCTGCCGCCTTCGCCGCCGTCGATGGCGATGAAATCCGGCGCAAACTCCCGACCGCGGCGCAGCACGGCGTCGCACAAATCATTCATGAAGGCCCAGCCGCCGATCGCGGTTTTGACTCCCACCGGGCGGCCGGTCAGGTTGCGTACGTAGGCGATCTTGTCGAGCAGGTCATCGATGCTGGCAATGTCATGATGGCGGTTCGGGCTGATCGAATCTTGTCCTGCCGGTATGCCGCGGATGCGGGCGATTTCCTCTGTGACTTTTTCGCCGGGCAGCACACCTCCCTTGCCGGGTTTGGCGCCCTGCGACAGCTTGATTTCGAAGGCCTTCACATGTTTTGCCAGCTCTTTCGCCTTCTGCGCGGAAAAACCGCCGTCGAGTTCGCGAATGCCGTATTTGGCGGTGCCGATCTGCATGATGACGTCGCAACCGCCTGTCAGATGGTACGGCGAAAGACCGCCTTCGCCGGTGTCCATCCAGCACCCCGCTTCAGCAGCACCGCGTGACAAGGCCTCCACCGCCGGCTGCGAAATCGCGCCGAAACTCATGCCGCTGATGTTGAAAATGGATTTGGCTTCGAAAGGCTGCTCGCAGTAGTTGTTGCCGATCAGCACCGACGGTGTCGGCAGCCGGTCTTCCTCGAGTACCGGATAGGGATGGTTGACGAACAGGATGGAGCCTGGTGAGTTCAGATCGTTGGTGGAGCCGAAACCGATGATGCCGCCTTCGTTTTTTGCGCTCTTGTAAACCCAGCCGCGGGTCGCGCGGTTGAACGGCATTTCCTCGCGGTCATTGGCGAAAAAATACTGGCGGAAATATTCACCGAGGTCTTCAAAGAAAAACCGCAGCCGGCCGATCAGCGGATAATTGCGCAGGACCGTGTGTTTTTTCTGGGTGACATCGTGGATGATCATGAAAGCCAGCCACCCGATGATCACAAAACCAAGCACCGTACCGATGCCGTAAGACAGCACACCCATGATTTCGCCCATGTGCACTCCCCCTGCTGCCCGCATATTGCGTGGCTGAATACTCGGTTAACCGGGTACTCGGTTAAAATTCCTGCCCCACTATATCAGTTTGCCGACAATCGCAAAGCGCTCCCCCTTGATGAGTCTGGCCGCCGAAATCGAACGGAATGTGACCGCTGCATTGACGGAGGATGTCGCTTCGGGTGACCTCACCGCAGAGCTGGCGCCCGATGTGGCCGATGCGCGGGCCCATGTGCTCTGCCGTGAGGATGCAGTACTTTGCGGCACTGCCTGGTTCGCGGCCTGTGTGCAGCGCCTGGATCCCGCCGCCCGCCTATACTGGCTGGCGCAGGACGGCGATCGTGTGGCCGCAGGCACACGCATCTGCGACATCACGGGCTCATCGCGCGCACTGTTGACGGCGGAACGCAGCGCGCTGAATTTCCTGCAATTGCTGTCTGCCGTGGCGACCACCACCCGGCGCTACGTGGACCGTGTTGCCGGCACCCGCGCCGCCATTCTCGACACGCGGAAAACCCTGCCCGGCCTGCGTGTTGCGCAAAAATACGCGGTCACGGTTGGTGGTGGCCGCAATCACCGCATGGGTTTGTGGGACGCCATCCTGATCAAGGAAAATCACATTGCAGCGGCCGGCGGCATAATCCCCGCGCTGGCGGCGGCGAAGCGGGACAAACGCGCAGCCTGGGTGCAAATCGAAGTCGAAACACCGGCACAGCTGCACGAAGCGGTCACCGCGGGCGCAACCATGGTGCTGCTCGACAATATGTCGCTGGAGGACATGCGTGCCGCAGTGAGCTGGACCGCGGGCCGCGCGGAGCTTGAAGCTTCAGGCGGGATCACGCTCGACAACGTGCGCGCGATTGCCGAAACCGGCGTCGACCGGATTTCGATCGGCGCGCTGACCAAGGATATTGCCGCCGTTGATCTGTCGTTACGGTTTGCGCCGGGGTACTAGGGCCCGCTCAGAAAACCACTCTGAATTTCACTATAAGTTATTGTTTTTAAACAATATTTATTTAGTGCGTCGGGCAATGAAGGTTTTGACGGCCTCCACATCGGGATCCATGACCGCCACCCGCTGCAGACGGTTCTCAAGCCCTTCGTAACCCGGCGGTACTGCGGGGTCGCGGCCCAGCGCTTCACGGATGGTCTCGGCGAATTTCGCCGGCAAGGCCGTTTCCAGGCAAATCAGCGGTACCCCGGCCTCGCGCTGCCGCAATCCGACATTGACGCCATCCGCCGTATGCGGATCGATGATCACGCCATATTGTTCACTGATGCGGCGGATCGTCGCCACCCGATCAGCGTGGGTGCTGCGACCGGAAATGAATCCGTATTTTGCAATCTGCCGCCAGTACGTTGTTTCACCCAGATTGAAACCGCCGGCATCCTCGACCTCGCGCCACAAACGCGCCACCATCGCCGGGTCGCGCTCCACCAGGTCAAACACAAAGCGTTCAAAATTCGAGGCCTTGGAAATATCCATCGACGGGCTGGAAGTCTGCGCCGTTTCCCGTCCCGAGCGCACCCGGTAACGCCCCGAGCGGAAAAACTCGTCGAGCACGTCGTTTTCATTCGATGCGAGGATCAGGTGTTTGATCGGCAGGCCCATCATGCGCGCGATATGGCCGGCAAAGATATTGCCGAAATTTCCCGAGGGCACCGCAAACGACACCTGCTCGTCGTTGCTCTTGGTCGCGGCAAAGTAGCCTTTGAAGTAATACACCACCTGCGCCACGACCCGGGCCCAGTTGATCGAATTCACCGCGCCGATGCGATGCGCGTTCTTGAAAGCAGCATCGCCGCTGACTGCCTTGACGATGTCCTGGCAGTCGTCGAACACGCCGCGGATCGCGATGTTGAAAATGTTGGCGTCCTGCAGAGAATACATCTGCGCCCGCTGGAACGGGCTCATCTTGCCGTGCGGCGACAGCATGAAAACCCGGATGCCCTGGCGGCCGCGCATCGCGTACTCGGCCGCGGAGCCGGTGTCGCCCGAAGTCGCGCCGAGGATGTTCAGTGTCTTGCCTTCGCGCTTCAGCACATATTCGAACAGTTCGCCGAGCAACTGCATCGCCACGTCCTTGAATGCCAGCGTCGGACCGTTGGACAACTTCAGCAGATGCAGGCCCGGCTCCAGTGTCTGCAGCGGTGTGATGTCCGCCGAACCGAAGGTTTCGCTGCGATAGGCGCGGCGCACCAGCGCCCGCAGATCGTCCTGCGGGATGTCATCGACAAACCGGCTGATGATGGCCAGAGCCAGGTCCGGGTAGGACAGCGGTCGCAGCGCAGCCAATTCCCTGGCATCCAGCCGAGGATAGGATTGCGGTACCACCAATCCGCCATCAGGCGCGAGGCCGCCCAGCAGCACATCGCAGAAACGCGCGCCAGACATGCGGCCACGGGTGCTGACATAACGCACGGCACCGCCGGCAGCGGTTTTCGGCACAGCGCTCATTGCAGGGCTTCCATGCGGATGCGGGTGATTTTCCCGGACACCACCGGCAGCGCCTCGATGCTGCGGATCGCGGCATCGATTTTCTTTTCCCGCGTCAGGTGCGTGAGCAGAATGATGTCAACGTATTCCTCGCCATCATGTGGCTTCTGCACCAGCGCTTCGATTGAAATCGCCTGGTCCGCCAGGATGCGCGTGATGTCGGCCAGCACACCGGCTTTGTCCGCAACCCGCAGCCGCAGGTAATACGAAGTCTCGACCTCGCCCATCGGCAGGATCGGTACATTCGACAATTGATCATGCTGGAACGCCAGATGCGGCACCCGGTGTTCTGGATCCGCGGTCAGCGCGCGCGCGACATCGACCAGGTCGGCCACCACCGCCGACGCGGTCGGCTCGGCACCCGCCCCCGCGCCGTAATACATGGTCTGGCCGACGGCGTCGCCCTTGACCAGGATCGCATTCATCACGCCTTCGACATTGGCGATCAGCTGCCGGGCCGGGATCAACGTCGGATGCACGCGCAGTTCGAAGCCGGCTGCTTTGCGTTTGGCGATGCCCAGCAGCTTGATGCGGTAGCCCAACTCTTCGGCGTAACGAATGTCCTGCTGCGCCAGCTTCGAGATGCCTTCAACATAGGCCTTGTCGAACTGCACCGGGATACCAAAGCCGATTGCCGCCATGATCGCCAGCTTGTGCGCGGCATCGACACCCTCGATGTCGAAGGTCGGATCCGCCTCGGCGTACCCCTTATTCTGGGCTTCTTTCAGCACGTCGGCAAACGCCGCGCCCTTGGCGCGCATTTCCGACAGGATGAAATTGCTGGTGCCATTGATGATGCCGGCGATCCATTCGATGCGGTTGGCGGACAACCCTTCGCGCAGCGACTTGATGATCGGAATACCGCCGCCGACGGCGGCCTCGAAGGCCACCATCACGCCCTGCTTGCGGGCGGCCGAAAAAATCTCGTTGCCGTGTATCGCCAGCAGCGCCTTGTTCGCGGTGACCACGTGTTTGCCGTTGGCAATCGCCTTCAGCATCAATTCCTTGGCGATGGTGTAACCGCCGATCAGTTCGACGACCACATCCACCTGCGGATCATTCACCACCTCAAACGCATCCCCGGTCACCCGCGCCGCATCGCCCGCCACCGCCTTGGCGCGCACGACGTCCTTGTCGGCGACCACGGCGATGCGGATGGTGCAGCCCGCGCGGCGCGAAATTTCCTCGCTGTTGCGCTGAAGCACCTTGAACGTGCCGCCACCGACAGTACCGGTGCCCAGCAATCCCACATTGATCGGTTTCATTTTTTCCTGTTTCCTGTTACCGGGTTTACCTTGCTTTTCCCGCTACTTCACCAATCCGTCCTTGCGGAACATTTCTTTAATCGTGCGTATCGCCTGTCGGGTCCGCGCTTCATTTTCAATCAACGCGAAGCGCACAAAGTCGTCACCGTAATGACCGAAGCCGGTGCCCGGCGCCACAGCCACCTTGCCCTCTGCCAGCAGCTTTTTCGAGAACTCCAGCGAGCCCATCTTTTTGTACGGCTCCGGGATCGGCGCCCAGATATACATCGTCGCCTGCGGTTTGGGCACTTCCCAACCCATGGCATTCATGCCCGACCACAACACGTCGCGGCGGCCCTGATAGATCTGACGCACGTTTTCCACGCAATCCTGCGGACCTTCAAGCGCGATGATCGATGCCACCTGAATCGGCGTGAAGGTGCCGTAGTCGTGATAACTCTTCATCCGCGCCAGCGCATTGACCAGATCCCGGTTGCCGACCATGAAACCGACGCGCCAGCCGGCCATGTTGTAGCTCTTGGACATGGTGAAAAACTCGACTGCGATGTCCCGCGCCCCCGGCACCTGCAGGATGGACGGCGCCTTGTAACCGTCGAACACGATGTCGGCATAGGCCAGATCGTGCACCACATAAATGTCATGTTCTTTCGCAATCGCGATCAGGCGCTCGAAAAACGCCAGGTCCACGCACTGCGTCGTCGGGTTGCTCGGGAAGTTGACGATCAGCATCTTCGGCTTGGGATAGGTGTCCTTGATCGACTGCTGAAGGGCCTCGAAAAAATCAACGCCGGCGTGCATCGGCACATGGCGGATGTCCGCGCCGGCGATCACCGGACCATAGATGTGGATCGGATAACTCGGATTGGGCACCAGCACGATGTCGCCCCGCTCCAGGGTCGCCAGCGCAAGATGCGCGATGCCTTCCTTGGAGCCGATGGTGACGATGGCCTCGGAATCCGGATCGAGTTCCACGCCATAACGGGTCTGGTACCAGTTGCAAATCGCCTTGCGCAGACGCGAAATGCCCTTGGATACCGAATAACCGTGGGTGTCGGTGCGCTGCACGGATTCGATCAATTTGTCGACGATGTGCCGCGGCGTGGGCTGATCGGGATTGCCCATGCTGAAATCGATGATGTCCTCGCCGCGCCGGCGGGCGGCGAGTTTAAGCTCGCCGGTGACGTTGAACACATACGGCGGCAGGCGTTTGATGCGCGGAAATTCTTCCATGTCTGAATCTCTGAGTGGTACTCTGCGAATCGAGTTAATCGAGTTCAATCAATCCTGAATCTGGGTAAAATCCACCGTCAGTTGCCATGCTGCAACGCCAAAAAATCCGGCGCACCGGCTGTCTGCGGCCGGAAAACACACGATTGTATCGAAGCCGATTATTCGCGGCAAATCAGAGAGTTATGAAACTGCATCTGGCAGACAGCAAAAACCGCTATGCGATCACCGGCTACGGGGCGGGGTACCTCGCCGTGAACACTGTCCGCTACGAGCAGCCGCTGGTGATTACCCCCGAACAGGCCCCGGAACCGTGGCCGGTACTGCAATTCGACACGCTGGACGCAGCGGCGTTGGCGGCTTTGCTGGAAAAACGTCCTGAAATCATCGTTCTGGGCAGCGGCGCCACGCAGCGTTTTGTTGCACCGGCAGTCCTGCGGCCGCTGATCGAAGCCGGAATCGGCCTCGAAACCATGAATACCCCTGCGGCCTGCCGCACCTACAACATCCTGATGAACGAAGGCCGGCGCGTGGTTGCGGCTATGTTTCTGCCCTGATTGGATTCACCGGTTCCCCGGCAAACACAGGCTGCAGGGGCAGCGTGAAGTAAAACGTCGCGCCCAGGCCGGGTTCGGCTTCGGCCCAGACCTGGCCGCCGTGGCGCCGGATCACCCGCTGCACCAGCGCCAGTCCGATACCCGTGCCCTGGAATTCCGACTCGCTGTGCAGACGCTGAAAGGCGCCGAACAGTTTATTGACGTAAGTCATGTCGAAACCTACGCCATTGTCACGGATAAAATAAGTGCGGCCGTCCGCGGCTTCGACGCAGCCGACCTCAACCACGGCATCGGGCCTGGTACTGGTAAATTTCCAGGCATTACGCAGCAGGTTATCCAGTGCGATGCGCAATAAGCCGGCATCCGCTGCGACCACCATGCCCGGCGCCACCTTGATGCTGATTTTGCGTCCGGGATCTGCTGTTGACAGTTCCGCGGTGATGTCGAGCGCCAGTGCCGTCAGGTCGCAGGCGCGGATCTGCGGATCACGGCGGGTGACCCGAGCCAGTTCCAGCAGGTCATCGATCAGTTTCGCCATGCGCTGGCTGCCGGCGCGCACCCGGTCCAGATAACTGCGGCCGGTGGCATCCAGCTTCGATGCGTACTCGTCAAGCAGTATCTGGCTGAAGCCGTCGATGGTGCGCAGCGGCGCACGCAGATCATGGGATACCGAGTACGAAAACGATTCGAGTTCACGGTTGGCTGCCGCCAGCGCACGGGTGCGCTGTTCGACGCGTTGTTCAAGCTCCGCGTTCAAATGGCGCACCTCGGCCTCGGCATGGCGAAAATCGGTCAGGTCATAACCCATCAGGTGTACGCCGGTCACCGCGCCGTTATCGGCAACATGCGGAATCAGCGTCAAGCAGGCAACCCGCGGGCCGACATGGGTTTCGAGTACGCGTTCCGTGGTGACCTCATCGCCATTCAGTGCGCGGGTCAGCAGCGGCGCCAGTGTCTCCCCGTATTGCGACACGTCCTGCTCGACCCGCAATACACCGTCCAGCACATCCAGCCTGGCAGGGCCGAACCAGCGGTCGAACGCAATGTTCGAGTAATGAAGCTGCTGTTTTTCGTCGAAAAACGCAATGACCGCCGGCACATTGTCGGCAATGGCCCGCAACCGGCTTTCGTTGTCGCGCAACAGCCGCTCCATGCGCAACTGCTCGGACATGTCGCGCAGCAGAACCAGCCGGACTTTTTCCCCCGCGAGCAGGGTCGGGTAGGAATAGATCTCGACGTCAACCACCTCGCCATTGCTGCGCATATGCTGTTTCTGCAGTCTTTCGACGATGCCGGTCGGCCGTTCCTCCATGCCTTCGAGGTAACGCGCGCGGCCGGCCGGAGTCTGGATATCGAGCAGATTCATCGACAACATCTGCTCACGGCTATAACCGTACATCGCCAGGCAGGCATCATTGACGTCGATAAAATGCAGCCTGCCTTCATGCCGCAGGTACATCGGCAGCGGGGTCAGATTGAAAATCTGCCGGTAGCGGGCCTCGCTTTCAAGAACCCGCACTTCGCTGGCAACCTGTTCCGAAATGTCCTCGATGACGGAAATCAGATAGCCGGTATGGCCTTCAGCAAGTTCAGTGGCGAGTTTCGATACCGAAAGGTTCACCCAGATAATCCTGCCGTCCTTGTGTTTGTAGCGTTTTCTGCGGGAATAACTTTTCAGATTTCCGTGCATAAGCCGCCGGTTGATCTCCCTGGTTGACTCCATGTCATCATCCGCGGTCAGCTGCGTTGTCGTCATCTGCAGCAACTCGCTTTCCGAGTAGCCGAGAATTTCGCACAGCTTGCGGTTTACACGCAGGAACCGCGGCTGATCGGACAGATCCCTGATCGCGATGCCCACCGAAGCCTGTTCGAATACCGCCCGGAAACGTGTTTCGCTTTCCTCCAGCGCAAGCTGTCCGCGTTTGCGGTCAGTGACGTCCATGGCCAGCACCAGTCGCGCCGGCTGACCGCCGTACTGAAAAGGCTGCGCGGTGATTTCAACGGTGATGACCTGTCCGCTCTTGGTGACATGCCGCCGCTCGAAATGCGCCGGCTGCGTCGGGTCGCGATCAAGCAGTTGCTGCAATACCATCTCGCGGGTCTCCTTGACCTGCAGATCAAGGGCGCTCATCGCCAGGAACTCCCCGCGCGTATAGCCGTATTTCTCGATGGCTGCGTCGTTGACCGCGAGAAACTTCGGGGCGTGCACCTCGGTGACCCACATCGGCAACGGCGTCGCCGCGAAAATCCGGCGATAACGCTCTTCGCTCGCCTCCAGCGCCTCGACCATTTTCATGCGCTCGGTGACATCCTGGGCAATGGCCAGTACGCCGGTAAAATTTCCCGACTCATCAGTCAGCGGCGTGTTGTTCCATTCGCAGATGATGCGGCGGCCATCCTTGCAGATGTTTTCGTTGTTGCCAGCGACATTCATGTCTTTGGACTTCAGGCGTGCGCGCCGCTCAAGCACCTGCGGAAGCAGCGACTCTGGCACGATCAGAGAAACAGTATCCCGTCCGCGCAACTCGTCGACGGTATAACCGAAAATGCGTTCTGCGGCAGGATTGCAGTACACCACGAGGAAATCCTGATCCTGCAGCAGGCAGGCCACCGGCATGTGTTCCAGTTGCAGCTCCAGCATGTCCAGCAGGTGGCGGCGTTCGCGCTCGAGATACGTGCTGGTTTGCTGCGCCTCGGCGCGATCCATGAACTGGCCGATCTCGCGGCCGATTACCTCGAGGGTGTCGAGCATCACCTGATCAGGCGCCTCGACGCGTACACTGAAAAATTCCAGCGCATCCTCGGTATCGCGGCTGCGCCGGATGGGCACGGCGACGGCGCCGCGCAATCCGGCCTCCCGGGCGAAATATCGCCGCCGTTCGCTCCGCTGCGTAAAATCCGTATGCCAGACAATTTCGTTGCGCGACACGGCCAGACTGACCGTTCCCGTATTCATGTTGACCATCCTGGGAGCACGGGCAAACTCGACAAACGAATCCGCCCGGATGCCAGGTGCCAGCCAGTATTCATGACAAGTCAGCGTCAGCGTTTCAGGGTCGATATGCCGGCGCGCGCCCCAGCCCCACTCCATGGTCCGGCAAATGGTTTCAATCACTTTCTGTATCGCCTGCCCCTGGTCTTTTTCCCGGGCCAGGATGCGCGCAACATCATGCTGCATGCGTAATTGCTGCCCCAGCACAACCTCGGCGGTAATGTCATTGCCCACGCCCCGGTACCCGGCGAGTGTCCCGTCGTCAGCAAAAAACGGTTCACCGCTGATGCTGCCGTAAGTCACGACACCCTGGGGGCTGATGTAGCGCAGGGTCAGGCTGCGGAAAGGCGCAGAGCGTGCAACCACCGCCTTGTGGGCCGTCCAGTCGGATCCCAAGGGTGTAATGAAGCTGATTTCCCAGCGTGATTTACCCAGTATTTCCCCTGCAGACCTGCCCGTCAGCCGGGAAAAACCCTCGGAAATCTGCGTCATCCGGTATTCCGCGTCCGCTTCCCAATACCAGTCGGAGCCCAGCGCATTCAGGGCCTTGAAGCGGGACTCGCTGTTGCGCAACGCGCTTTGTGTCGCCTGCTGCCGGGCCAGCAATACCAGCAGCACCAACGTGCCGACGGCAAGCAGTCCGATCAGCAGTCCGGCGATGATGCGGTAGCGCATGGCTGTCATGCTGCTGCCGGCCATCGCCGCACCGGCACTGACACCAACCCCGACCAGCAATGGATGGTTGTCCATCGCGCAAAAAGTGCTGACGCGTTCAATGCCATCCAGCGGGCCGGGCAGCATTCCTGTCCGGCATCCCCGGGTCAGCTGCAATACCGGCCGGAGCCGCTCATCGCCGCTCAGGTCGTTGCCGGCAATGACACCCTCGCCGTTCATGCCTGCAATAAGTTTTCCGTCTTTCCCGAGCAGGGACACCACGTTGTCCGCACCCAGATCCATCTCGCCGCGTATCCGCTGCAATTGGGAAACATGGGCTGTCACCAGGGTAATACCCAGCAGCCTGTCGCCGGAATCCTTGACCGGATAACTCAGATTCAAGGTCCAGTCTCCGGCATTGCCGGACTGCCTTGCCGGGCTGATATGCACCCTGGGTGCGTCCCGCCGGTGGACGGCAAAATGCGCGGAGATGATCTCCGGCGGAATCACCATCTCCCGGCTTTCCCAGACTTTGGCGCCGTCCGCATCAAACAGCGTGAATTCGGCAAACTTCACGCTTCTTCCCGCAACCATCCTTGAGGTGCGCTGTGCAGCAACATACAGTCCTTCGTGCTGCGCTTCCGCGGCAATCAGCCGCACCAGATTCTCGTCTGCGGTCAGCCGCGCATCCAGCTGGTCACGCAGCGCCCTGGACAGCGTTTCGGTAAGCCGCTCCACGGTTTGAGTGGTCGCGGTATTGGCCCTGTGGATCGCCGCCTCGTTTGCGACCAGTATGGCTGCGCCGAGCAACAATGCACCCAGCATCAGGAGATAACGCGGATTGTGCAGGCTCGCGGGCAGGCGTCCGGTCAGCGATCGGGGGTTGCGCGCATCACCGCTGTTCTGCAACGTTCCCCTCCCCGATGAATTTGTCACGGTCTTTCATATGCGTGTTTTACAGACGGACCGGCTGTCATGGACACTGAAGTACGATGGTTCATCTTATAATTGCGTCCTTACCTTGTCTAATTCGTTTCATCCATACTTTCCTGCTTCCGGCCTTTCCCTCCTTATTTTCATACGAAAGCCTTACTGCCATGCCTTCAGAGATCAATGCGGTTGCCGAACAGATCAACAGCATCATTCTCGGCAAATCGCAGCAGATCAGGCTGGCCATCGCCTGCCTGCTGGCGCGCGGCCACCTGCTGATTGAAGATGTGCCGGGCGTCGGCAAAACCACGCTGGCCCACGCCATTGCAACCTCGCTGGGACTGAAATTCCAGCGCATCCAGTTCACCAGCGACCTGCTGCCGGCCGATATCCTCGGCGTATCCGTCTATAACCGCGACAGCGGCAGCTTCGAATTCCATCCCGGCCCGGTATTCACCAACGTCGTGCTCGCCGACGAGGTCAACCGCGCCACCCCGCGCGCGCAAAGCGCGCTGCTCGAAGCCATGGAGGAAAACCAGGTCACCACCGAAGGTGAAACCCGGCAGTTGCCGCGCCCGTTTTTCGTCATTGCAACGCAGAATCCCTCGCACCAGATCGGCACTTTTCCCTTGCCGGAATCCCAGCTCGACCGTTTCCTGATGCGTATCGAACTCGGATATCCGGACACGCAGGCCGAACGCGCATTGCTCAACGGCATCGACCGGCGCGAACTGCTGGACAATCTGCAGCCCCGTCTCGAACCCGAAGGCCTGGCCCAATTGCAGCGTGAAGTACAGCAGGTTCATGCCTCACCCGCCCTGCTCGACTATCTGCAGGCGCTGGTCAATCACACCCGCCAGGCGCCGTATTTCGAACATGGGCTCTCGCCGCGCGCCGCACTGGCGATGCTGCACGGTGCCCGCGCCTGGGCCTATATGGATGACCGCAAACATGTCGAGCCGGAAGACCTGCAGACCGTGCTGCCGGCCGTCATCGCTCACCGGCTGAGTCCATCCGGCGAACTCGGTGGCGCAAGCCGCAGCGACCTTGTTGCGCGCCTGCTGCAGCAGGTCGCCATCCCCTGATGCCACCGGCTGGCGGATCGCCATCACTGTTCGGCGCGCTCAAAAATGGCGTCCTGGAATGGATGTTCCAGTGGCGCGGCCCCGAACGCGGCACCATTGTGCTGGTGCAACGGCGCGTGTTCATACTGCCCACGCGCCAAGGCCTGCTGTTCGCCGGCGTGATCGTGCTGATGCTGATCGGATCGGTCAATTACGACCTGTCACTCGGCTTCATCCTCGCATTTCTGCTCGGCGCCACCGGCATCCAGTCGCTGCTGCACACTTTCCGCAACATGGCCAACCTGCGTATTGCCCCGGGGCGGGTGCAGCCGGTATTCGCCGGTGAACAGGCGCAATTCCAGATTCGTATTGCCAATCATGCCCGGATGCACCGCTACAGCATCGGTCTCACCCGTGACAAACTGGGCGCCGTCTACGTCGATGTACCGCCCAATGACGAAATCACCGCAACGGTATCGATACCGGCCATCCGGCGCGGCTGGCTGCGCCCGGGCCGGCTGACACTGTTCACTTTTTTCCCGGTGGGCCTGTTCCGCGCCTGGTCATATGCCGATCTCGACATGCGCGGCCTGGTGTATCCCGCGCCGGCGTCGCCGGGGTTGGCGCTGCCATTGCCGGAATCCGGCAGCGGCGACGGCGGCGTGCATGGTCATGGCCATGATGAATTCTCCGGACTGCGACCGTACCGTCCCGGTGACTCGCCCCGCCACATCGCATGGAAGGTGGTGGCGCGCGATGACGCGCTGCTGAACAAACCGCTGCTAACCAAACAATTCGCCGGCCGCGCCGATTCCGAACTCTGGCTGGCCTGGGAATTGCTGCCGCCGGCGATGGATACCGAAAACCGCATCGCGCACTTGACGCGATGGGTCATCGACGCCGATGCCGCCGGCCTGGCTTACGGCCTGCGCCTGCCCGGCCTGACACTGCCGATCGCCAACGGTGCCATGCACCGCGGCGATTGCCTGCGCGCACTCGCCCTGCATGGTCTCGCTGCCGACCACGCTTAACACGCGGATCATCGGATCCCGTGACATCCTCTGGCTGAGTGCCGGGTTCCTGCTCGCCAGCCTGCCGCATCTGTTGCGGATGCCGATATGGATTTCCGTGCTGGCCGTCGCCATTGCCGGCTGGCGCCTGCTGCAACTGCGGATGCACAGCAAGCCCGCTGCAAAATGGCTGATGGTGCTGATCGCCTTTGCCGCCAGCGTCGGCATCCTGATGCAGTACCGGACATTGTTCGGACGCGATGCCGGTGTTGCCTTGCTGGTGATCATGCTCGCGCTGAAGCTGCTGGAAACCCGCAACCAGCGCGACGGCATGCTGCTGAGCTTCCTCGGCTGTTTTTTGCTGGTCACCAATTTTCTGCACTCGCAGACCATACCGACCGCGGTTTACATGCTGGGCTGCGCTTGGCTGCTGGTCGCCAGCCTGATCGGCATGCAGTACACGGGAGCATGGCCCGGCTGGCGACAACCCGTGCGTCGCGCCGGCGTGCTGATCCTGCAGGGCATACCGCTGATGCTGGTGCTGTTCCTGCTGTTTCCCCGCCTGCAGGGGCCGCTGTGGGGACTGCCGCAGGACGCCTATGCCGGGCTGAGCGGCTTATCCGACAACATGAGTCCGGGCAGCCTGAACAGCCTGATCCTGTCCGACGCCGTCGCTTTTCGCGCCACCTTCAGCGGCAAGATTCCCGAACCCAAGGATCTGTACTGGCGCGGTCCCGTGTTATGGGATTACGACGGCAAGACCTGGACCGCACCGCGCATTGTGCAAAACACCAACGACCTGCCGGACAACGGCGCCCAGATTGAATATACGGTCACCGTCGAGCCGCACAATAAACGCTGGCTGTTCGCACTGGAGTTTCCGGGTATCCGGCCACCGCGCTCGATTGCCACCCGCGACATGCAGTTGCTCAGCTTCACGCCGGTCCGGAGCCGCCTGCGTTACGACATGACGTCGTCCATCGGCACCGCTTACGGCGCGGACGACGACCGCAGCCTGCTTGAGCGCAACCTGCGCCTGCCGGCCGATACCAACCCGCGTACCCATGCCTTTGCGCAGGATCTGCGTAAAAAATTCCCCAACGACCGCAATCTCGTTGCTGATGTGCTGACCCGTTTCCGCAACGAGAATTTTGTCTATACCCTCTCGCCGCCGCTGCTCGGCGAACATCCGGTCGACGAATTCCTGTTTGAAACGCGCCGCGGTTTCTGCGAACACTACGCCTCGGCATTCACGGTGCTGATGCGTGCCGCGGGCATACCGGCGCGTGTGGTCACCGGTTATCTCGGCGGTGAAATCAATCCGGTCGGCGAATACATCCTCGTGCGCCAGGCCGATGCCCATGCCTGGGTGGAGATCTGGCTGGAAAATACCGGCTGGGTGCGCGTGGATCCCACCGCCGCGGTGTCTCCGGCACGGGTGGAACGCGGCATAGCCTCCGCGCTGCCGCGCAGCGATCCGCTGCCGATGTTTGTGCGCGGCGACTTTGCGCTGCTGCAACGCATGCGACTGACGCTGGACTCGGTGACCTATACCTGGAATCAATGGGTGTTGGGTTACACCCCTGACCGCCAGCGCCGCCTGCTGTCCTATGTCGGTTTCAGCGAAGCGACATGGCAGACCCTGGCCTTCCTGCTGATGTTCTGCGCCGGGGTCGCCGTTTTGATCGGCGCGGGGTTTGCCTTGCGCGATCTGCGCGGCGTGCGCGAAGATGCAGTGAAAAAAATCTATACGCGGTTTTGCCGGAAACTGGAGCAGCGTGGATTGTTGCGTGATCCGGCGGAAGGCCCCCGCGTGTTTGCACAGCGCGCCGCACAGCAGCATCCTGAACTGACTGGCGCGGTGAATGAAATCACCACGCTGTATGTCGCGCTGCGTTACGGCGGGGAATCGGGAGCAAGCCGGATACAGGACTTCAAAAATCGGGTGCGCACTTTTTCAGTATAAAAATATCAATAAAAACAAATACTTATAAAGAAAGGTGGGAGTAAGCTCCGTCGACCAATCTACGCTGGCGGCAACAACTCCGCCGGATCCACCGGTTTGCCCAGGCGGCGGATTTCAAAGTGCAGCTTCACCTGATCGCTGTCGGTATTGCCCATTTCCGCAATTTTCTGGCCACGCGTCACGGTCTGGCCTTCCTTCACCAGCAGTTCGCGATTGTGCGCATACACGCTGAGAAATTTTTCGTTGTGTTTGATCACAATCAGTTTGCCCAGGCCGCGTATGCCGGTGCCGCTGAAAATCACCCGCCCCGGTCCTGCCGCCACCACCGTCTGGCCCATTTTTCCGGCAATGCCGATCCCCTTGTTCGAGGCATCGTTGAACGGACTGACAATCTTGCCGGTCACCGGCCAGATCCAGTCGATTTCATCGACGCCTGGTGGAAAAGGTTTGGGTTCAGACTGGACCGGCGGTTTGGCCGCCACGGCAGGATCCGGCTTGGCGCCCGACATCTGGGCGTACATTTGATCCGAGTACGGCACCCGTACGCCACGCGGTTCCACCCGCGCACCGACGGCAGCCCCGGGACCACCCGGACCGGTCCCCAGCGGTTTCGCCTCCACCGTGCCCGACGGTGTGCGCAGGGGTGAAGCGACCACCCCCCCCGGCGGCGAGAGACGCAATTGCTGGCCGACGCGGATACGCGACGGTTCAATGTTGTTCCACGTCGCCAGTTCGCGGTAATCCAGGCCGAACTCCAGCGCAATGCTGTACAGCGTATCGCCGGTTTTTACCGTGTAAAACGCGGGGCGGGGCTGATCCGGCACCGGCGCCTGCGTTACGCGCGGCGCGGGTTTGGCCGGCGGTGCCTTGGTCTGCGGAGGAAGTCGCTCGGTGACGGGTGCGGGACGTCCGGTCATGCACCCGGACAGCAGGACCAGCAGAAAACCGGAAATGCCGATGCCGATTTGCCTGCCCATGCGCTGCACCGGCACGGCGCGCCGCTGGTGCTCAGCCCAGGCCGGGGAGCAGCGGAACAAAATTGGCAACTTCCACTTTGCGATCGACATAACCTTGTGCGGTTTTTTCAATGACATGCAACGACTGCTTGCCATGGTGCGTCAGCGGGATGATGAGTTTACCACCCGTCGCCAGCTGGTCACGCAAAGCCTGCGGCACATGTGTCGCAGCGGCGGCCACGATGATGCCGTCAAACGGCGCCTGCTCCGGCATGCCGAGGTTGCCGTCGGCGTTGCGTACCCGCACGTTGTGTGCGCGCGCATCACGCAGATGCCGCCGCGCCTTGGTCAACAACGGCGCCAGCCGCTCCACCGAATACACTTCGCGCGCCAGCCGCGACAGCACCGCCGCCTGGTAGCCGCAGCCGGTGCCGATTTCCAGCACCTTGTCCAGCGTTCCACCATTGCGTAGCAGCTCGAGCATGCGCGCCACGGTGTACGGACTGGAAATCGTCTGGCCGAAACCGAGCGGCAGCGACATGTCCTCGTACGCCCGGCTCGCCAGCGCCTCATCGACAAAAATATGCCGCGGTACTTCACCCATCGCGGCCAGAATGATTTCATCGCGTATGCCCTGCCCGCGCAGCCGCTCCACCATGCGCATGCGCGTACGCTGCGAAGTCATGCCGATGCCGGAGTTGGCCGCGTTCATGCGCCCTGGCCCAGCCAGCGTTCGACCGTCTCCATTTGCGCAAACCGCGTCAGATCCATCTGCAGCGGCGTCACCGATACCTGATTCGAAGCTGCGGCATGGAAATCAGTTCCCTCACCGGCATCCTGCGCACCACCGGCAGCACCCACCCAGTACACGGTTTCACCGCGCGGCGTGCTGGCTTTAAGCACCGGTTCCGCCTTGTGCCGTTTGCCGAGACGGGTGACCTTGATGCCCTGCAATGCCGTATGCGGCACATCAGGCACATTGACATTGAGCAGCACCGGTTGCTCAACACGGTGTCTGGCGAAACGTGTCACCAGTTCGGCAGCCACCTGCCCCGCAGTCGCAAAATGGTCATGGCCGGCGGCGACCAGCGATATCGCCAGCGACGGGATGCCGAGCAGGAAACCTTCGGTGGCCGCGGCAACAGTCCCGGAATAAATCGTGTCATCGCCCATGTTGGCGCCATGATTGATGCCGGAGACCACGACATCCGGCAGTTCCGGCAGCAATCCGGTCACTGCCAGGTGTACGCAGTCGGTTGGTGTGCCGTTGACATAGTAATAACCATTGCTGGCACGGCGCACGGACAGCGGCCGGTCAAGAGTGAGTGAATTGCTGGCACCGCTGCGATCGCGTTCGGGTGCGACAACGGTGACGGTGCCCAGCGCTGCAAGCGCCTGTTCCAGGGCGGCCAGGCCCGGTGCAAAATAACCGTCGTCGTTGCTGAGCAGAATGCGCACGCTGATGTTTCGGTTTGCTTTGTTATGTATCCTGCATTGCGGCAGGTGATCGCTTCAAAGTCACTGCGTTTCAAAGTCCTGCGCTTCAAAGTCCTGCATACGGCGCGGATTTTAGCATGCGCTGCAGCGGAGACCGGCATGGATGCTAGGATACCCATCCCTATAAACCACCGGCTTACAACCATGGCTCCCATCGGCTTCCGCATCCTGCCCTTCCCGCCCCAGGCTCCGGCGAAAATCATCAATGCGCTGCGTAAAATCGCCACCGCGCACCTCAGCGACAACATGCACCGCCTGCATGCGGTCGGATCCGGCCTCTGGCCCTGCCACCGCGGCGGAAAACTGGTCGGCACGGCGCTGACCGTCAAAGTGAGTCCCGGCGACAACCTGATGGTGCACAAGGCCATCGACATCGCCCGCCCCGGCGACGTGATCGTGGTTGATGCCGGCGGCGTCAATACCCAGGCCATCATCGGCGAAATCATGGCATCACTCGCCGAAAGGAACGGCGCCGCGGGCATGGTCATCGACGGCGCGATCCGTGATGCCGATGCACTGGCCCTGTCGTCCTTCCCTGTTTATGCCGGCGGCGTGACCCATCGCGGACCATACAAAAACGGCCCCGGTGAAATCAACGTGCCGGTGGTCATTGGCGAAGCCGTGGTCAACCCCGGCGACATCATCATCGGCGATGACGACGGCCTGCTGGTGCTGCCGCAGGCGCTCGCTGCGGAGACCATCAAGCTGGCACTGGACCAGGCCAAAAAAGAAGCTGCACTGTTGAAAGCGATCCGCAGCAAAGGCAAGGTTGACCGGCGCTGGGTCGATGAAACACTCCGCGCCAAGGGTTGTGTGATTCCGGCGAAACTGCGCAGCCGATGAGCGGTCCGCTGGCTGGTCTCACCGTGGTCGATCTGACCACGGTGGTCATGGGACCCTACGCCACCCAGATCCTCGGTGACCTGGGTGCCAGCATCATCAAGGTCGAAGCCCCGGGCGGCGACAATGTGCGCCATGTCGGCCCGATGAAAAATCGCGGCATGGGTCACATGTTTCTGCACCTGAATCGCAATAAAAAAAGCATCGTGCTTGACTTGAAGCAGCCGGCCGGCCGCGATGCACTGCTGAAAATTGCCGCAAAAGCCGATGTGTTGATCTACAACATCCGGCCGCAGGCGATGCAGCGGCTGCGCCTGGGTTATGCCGATGTTGCCGCGGTCAATCCGCGCATCATCTATGTCGGCGCCTACGGTTTCGGTCAGCAAGGCCCCTACGCCGCGCGTCCTGCGTATGACGATCTGATCCAGGGCATGTCGGGGCTGCCGTGGCTGCTGCAGCAATCAGGCGCGGAAGAGCCCCGCTATATCCCGGCAACGCTGGCCGACCGCATTGTCGGCCTGCATGCGGTGTATGCCGTGACCACCGCGCTCTACCACCGCGAACGCACCGGCACCGGCCAGGCCGTCGAGGTGCCGATGTTCGAATGCATGAGCCAGATGATCCTCGGCGATCACTTCGGCGGCCGCACATTCGATCCTCCGGCGGGCGCCGCCGGTTACGCACGGGTGCTGGCGCCGCAGCGCAAACCCTTCCGCACCAAAGACGGTTACATCTGCGTGCTGATGTACAACGACAAACAGTGGCAGGGATTTTTCCGCCTGATCGGCCGCGATGACCTGTATCGCGACGATCCGCGTTTCAACTCCCACGAAAACCGCTCGGCGCGTATCGACGAGGTCAATGCTTTTGTCGCCGGCGAAATGCTCAAACGCAGCACCGGCGACTGGTTGAGCGTGCTGATGGCCGCCGACATACCCGCCGCGCGGATGAATGCGATTGATGACGTCATCGACGATGAACACCTGACCGCCACCGGTTTTATCAGGATGGAAGAACATCCGACCGAAGGCAGGCTGCGCAGCACCCGCGCTGCCACGCAATGGTCACACACACCGCCGGCGCCACAATGTGGTGCGCCACGGCTCGGCGAACATGGCGCGGAAGTATTGCGGGCGGCCGGTTACAGTGACGACGAAATTCGCAAGCTCGCCGCGGCGGGCGTCACCACACTCCCTGCCTGAGGACAGTATCTGATGGACTTCGAATTTTCAGACGACCAGCGCGCCATCCAGGACGCCATTACCCGTGTCTGCGCGCGTTTCGGTGCCGATTACTGGTTGCAGAAGGACCGTGACGGTGGTTTTCCGCATGAATTCCATGCCGCAATTGCCGCCGACGGCTGGCTGGGCATCGCCATGCCTGAGCAGTACGGCGGCAGCGGCCTTGGCATCACCGAAGCGGCACTGATGATGGAAACCATCGCCGCCTCCGGCGCCGGATTTTCCGGAGCCTCGGCGATACACATGAACATTTTCGGCCTGCACCCGGTGGTGGTGTATGCAAACGACGAACAGAAACAACGCTGGCTGCCGCCGTTGATCGCCGGCACCGACAAGGCCTGTTTCGGCGTCACCGAACCCGGCGCCGGTCTCAACACGACGCGCCTCTCCACCAAGGCGGTGCGAGACGGTGATGATTACGTCATCACCGGCCAAAAAGTCTGGATATCCACCGCGCAGGTTGCCAACAAGATGCTGCTGCTGACCCGCACCACGCCGCTGGAACAGACCAAAAATCCGATCGACGGCCTGACCCTGTTTTACGCCGACATCGACCGCAGCAAGGTCGAGGCGCGCGAAATCGAGAAAATGGGCCGCAAGGCGGTGGATTCCAACCAGGTGTTCATCGACGGCCTCCGGGTACCCGCCGCCGACCGCATCGGCGAGGAAGGCAAGGGTTTCCGCTATATCCTCGACGGCCTCAATCCCGAACGCATCCTCGTCGCCGCCGAAGCCGCGGGCCTCGGCCGCGCGGCATTAAATCGCGCAACCCAATATGCCGGGGAGCGCATTGTGTTCGACCGGCCGATCGGCCAGAACCAGGCGATCCAGCATCCGCTGGCGCAACGCTGGATCGAACTCGAAGCCGCGCGGCTGCTGACCTACAAGGCGGCAAGCCTCTACGATGCCGGCAAGCCCTGCGGCGCCGAAGCCAATGCCGCGAAATATTTTGCCGGGGAAGCCGGATTCAAGGCCTGCGAAACCGCGGTGCTGACCCATGGCGGCATGGGTTACGCCAAGGAATTCCATGTCGAACGCTATTTCCGCGAAGCGATGATTGCGCGCATCGCGCCGGTCAGCCCGCAGCTGATTCTCTGCTACATCGCGGAACGCGTGCTGGGACTGCCGAAGTCCTACTGATCAGTTTTGCTGCGGCGGCGTGCACCGTGCTGCTGCAACAACAAGCGCAACTGCTCAACACCCGCCGCCACGTCATCCCCCGGCTGCACCAGCGGCAGAAAACCCGTGACCCGCCGCCGGTAATTGAAATACACCGGCAGGATCGGCACACCCGCGGCGCGGGCAATCCGGTAAAAACCGGATTTGAAACGCGCGCCCTCGCGGCGCGTGCCTTCCGGCGTGATCGCCAGCCACAATTGTTCGTGTTTGCCGAAGGCCGCGGCCATGACTTCGGCCAGATCCTGCGGCTGGGCGCGGTTGACCGGTATGCCACCCAGCCAGCGCATGAAGCCGCCGAGCGGCCAGAAAAACAAGGTGTGTTTGGCGATGAAGGCCACGCGCAGGCCCATCACGTAGAGAAAGGCGGCATCGATGATGAAATCCCAGGCGGAGGAATGCGGCGCGATGGCAATGACCAGCTTCGGCTGATCCGGAAACGCACCCTCGCTGCACCAGTCCAGTCGCCGCAGTATCCAGCGCCCCAGCGGCCGTAGCAGACCATAGTCGCGGCGAGGCACCGTGCCGCCGACAGGGATGGACTCCACCGGCATGCGGGGACCAGCAGCCCTTGAATCAGGCATAACCTCCTCCAACCCTTGACACAGCAGGCTTCGCCATGTCACCCATCAATCAAATAAATTATTTTAAGTATTTGTTTTTATTTATTATTTTATTGCCGCGACAGTATAAGGCCGGTCATGCTCCAGCGACGGCATCATGCCGCGGATTTTCGCCACCCGCGCCGGATCAATCTCCGCATAAATGATGCCGGGCGCCTCACCACCATCAGCCAATACTTCACCCCAGGGATCGACGATCAGTGCATGGCCATAGGTCTGGCGATTGCCCGCATGTTCACCACACATCGCAGGCGCCAGGATGTAGGCGGCGTTTTCAATGGCACGCGCCTTGAGCAGGGTATGCCAGTGCATCTTGCCGGTCTGGCGCTGGAAAGAAGCAGGAACACTGATGAACTGCGCACCCCGCTGCGCCAGTGTGCGATACAGATGCGGGAATCGTACGTCGTAGCAGATGGTCATGCCCAGCAGGCCCCAGGGCATCGTTGCCACCACCGCCTGTTCACCCGGGCGATACGACGACGATTCGCGGATCACCTTGCCGTCGGGCAGCGTGACATCAAACATGTGGATCTTGTCGTAGGTCGCCACCACCACGCCATCTGCAGCGATCAGGTACGAACGGTTGACGATGCGCTCCTCACCTGTTTTCAGTGTCAGTGAACCAAACAGCAGCCAGACCTTGTGGCTGCGCGCCAGGTACTGCAGCTCAAGCAACGTCGTGCCGCCATCCGGAACCAGCGCACCCTCGCGCATCACGCGGCCGCTGCCATCCATCATCAGCGAGTATTCCGGCGTCAGCACCAGTTGCGCCCCCTGACCAGCCGCTTCGGCGACCATGCTTTTGACGTTGGCGAGATTCGCCGCCAGGTCACTGCCGCTGTTGAGCTGCAGGCATGCGGCGCGAAAGGTCTGATTCATGTGCGGGCTTTTTGCAGTTTGGGCAAGTGCGTCTATTTTAAATCAATGCCCAGCAACATCCGCCTTGCTCAAACAAAACGGGCAGAACTCGCGTTCCGCCCGTTTCTTGCAGCCTCTCCGCCCTCTTGAGGCGGAAATTTTTACTTAAGCAAAATCACGCAAGGTCAAACCGATCCAGGTTCATCACCTTGCTCCAGGCGGCCACAAAGTCATTGACGAAGGTCTTCTGCGCGTCGCTGCAGGCATAAACTTCCGCCAGGGCCCGGAGCTGGGAGTTCGAACCGAATACCAGGTCAACAATCGTACCGGTCCATTTGAGTTCACCTGTTTTCCGGTCGCGTCCCTCCAGAACGCCTTCAGTGGCGGACTTCT
The DNA here is from genome assembly GCA_019744975.1 of Burkholderiales bacterium. GTDB lineage: Bacteria > Pseudomonadota > Gammaproteobacteria > Burkholderiales > SG8-41. The sequence goes on along the minus strand of JAIETP010000015.1, from coordinate 32,692 downwards.
GCCACTTGGTGCTCATGTCGAGGAGGTTGACGAAAAAGTCATTGCTCAGGGTTTCAGGTCGCTTGGTGAACACGCCGTGTTTGGACTGGCCGACGTTCGCGTTCAGCACGCGCAGACCGCCGATCAATACCGTCATCTCGGGCGCGGTCAACGTCAACAACTGCGCCTTGTCCACCAGCAGTTCCGCCGCCGATCCCTCGAGCCCCTTGTGGGCATGGTTGCGGAACCCGTCTGCGAACGGCTCCAGCGGGGCGAAGGAATCGACATCGGTCTGCGCCTGCGACGCATCCATGCGCCCCGGCGTGAATGGAACCTTTACGTCATGACCGGCCTTTTTTGCAGCAGCCTCGACCGCTGCGCAGCCGCCCAGCACGATCAGGTCCGCCAGCGAAACTTTTTTGCCGCCAGCGCTGAAGTCCTTCTGGATGGTTTCCAGCTTCTGCAGCACCCTGGCCAGTTCAGCCGGCTGGTTGGCTTCCCAGTCCTTCTGCGGCGCGAGGCGGATGCGCGCACCGTTGGCGCCACCGCGTTTGTCGCTGCCGCGGAAGGTTGAAGCCGAAGCCCAGGCCGTGCTCACCAGCTGCGGGATGGACAATCCGGATGCGAGGATCTTTGTTTTCAGGGCGGCAATGTCCTGCTCGTTGACCAGCGGGTGATTGACTGCCGGAATCGGATCCTGCCAGATCAGTTCTTCCTTCGGCACCAGCGGGCCGAGGTAACGGGCCAGCGGGCCCATGTCGCGATGGGTCAGCTTGAACCAGGCGCGGGCGAAGGCATCGGCGAACGCCTTCGGATTCTTGTGGAAACGGCGCGAGATTTTCTCGTAGGCCGGATCCATGCGCAGCGAAAGATCGGCTGTGGTCATCATCGGCGGATGTTTTTTCGACGGATCGTGCGCATCCGGAATCATGTGTTCCGGCTTGACGTTTTTCGCCACCCATTGATGGGCGCCGGCCGGGCTCCTGGTCAGTTCCCACTCGTAGCCGAACAGCATGTCGAAATAGCCGTTATCCCATTTTGTGGGATTGGGTTTCCACGCACCTTCAATGCCGCTGGTGGTGGTGTGTACGCCCTTGCCGCTGCCGAGCTTGTTGATCCAGCCCAGGCCCTGTTCTTCAATCGGAGCACCTTCGGGTTCGGGCCCCACCAGCTTGGGGTCACCGGCGCCGTGGGCCTTGCCGAAGGTGTGGCCGCCGGCCACCAGCGCCACGGTTTCTTCGTCGTTCATCGCCATACGCGCGAACGTTTCACGAACATCACGGCCCGAGGCCACCGGATCCGGGTTGCCATCCGGGCCTTCCGGGTTGACATAGATCAGGCCCATCTGCACGGCGGCCAGCGGGTTTTCAAGGTTTCTGTCGCCGGAATAACGGCTGTTGGGTTTGTTGCTGGTTGCCAGCCACTCGCGTTCAGCGCCCCAATAAATGTCTTCTTCCGGCTCCCAGATGTCCGGGCGGCCACCGGCAAAACCAAAGGTCTTGAAGCCCATCGATTCCAGCGCGACGTTGCCGGCGAGGATCATCAGGTCGGCCCAGGAAATCTTGCGGCCATATTTCTGCTTGATCGGCCACAGCAAACGGCGCGCCTTGTCGAGGTTGCCGTTGTCAGGCCAGCTGTTCAGGGGTGCAAAGCGCTGATTGCCGGTGCCGGCGCCACCACGACCGTCACTGGTACGGTAGGTGCCTGCGGCATGCCAGGCCATGCGGATCATCAGCCCGCCGTAATGCCCCCAGTCCGCAGGCCACCAGTCCTGCGAATCCGTCATCAAGGCCTTGAGATCCTTGACCACTGCATTCAGGTCAAGACTCTTGAACTCTTCAGCATAGTTGAATCCCTCGCCCATGGGATCGGACTTGGAAGAATGCTGGTGCAGGATGCCCAGCTTCAGTTGATTGGGCCACCAGTCAGCGTTTGACGGGGCGCCACGCGCCACGGTGTTTTTGCCGATCCCGCCCGAGAACGGGCACTTTGCTTCGTTTGACATGGTTCTCTCCTTCGCTTGTTTGTAAGTTGCGGATGGATAGCAATTCGACCTTGCCGGCCGGGCTAGCTTGAGGCGATTAGCGCGCCGCTGGCGCTGGTCAACAGGTTTTGCGGGATTTTGCTCATCACGGCCTCCTGTGAAAAAGTGGAAGCCCTAGGGTAGGCCCTGCGATTGGATAGTGCCAATTGATTGTTGGAATGACTAAAATAGCCAATTACTATCAATGACCATCCATAACCATGCCTATCAAATACTGTCGGTCGCAGTCATGCGATACCGCACTTTCTCCGCACTTTCTCATTTTGCGCGGCGGCGTTTCGCGAGTTTGGAGCCGCGCACCAGCAACACCGGCACCGGGGTTGACCTGATCACCATTTCCGCATCACTGCCCATTACCATGTGACTGAAACCGCGCCGGCCGTGAGTGCCCATGACGATCAGGTCCGCGCGCCATTTTTTGGCATCGCGGACAACGATCTCGGCGACTCGTCCGGTAAAACTTTCGATCAGACCGGACTCCGCCTTCACGCCTTGCCTGGCCACCAGATCAAGGGCTCTTTTGAGGGATTCCTGGCCGCCCTTTTTCAGGATGCCCAGCATATCTGTCGTACCGAAGGTATGGACCGAGTCCTGCAGCACCACTGATTCATCAACGACATGAATCAGCCGCAGTTTTGCCTTGCAGGCCTTGGCCAACCGGATTGCTTCCTTCAAGCCCAGCATTGATGTGCGACTGCCATCAATCGGCACCAGAATTCTCTTGTACATGTGAACCTCCTTGACGGACAAAAACAATTATGTAACCAAGCCGGAAACACTTATTGAATTGATCAGAATCAATTGATTCCCGGATTCGGCAACAGCACGTGTTATTGATATTTTCCAAAAACATGACTGCCTCGTCAGAGGCATGTTTTGTCATTATTTACGGAATTTTCAATAATGCCTGTTCATAACTGTATGACCCGTCTCAGCCCGTCGGGTTCAGGCCTTGTCGGCTGATCCGGATCGGCAAACCCATTTCAGCCACAGGAAACCCACTGTTCCCGCCGTCAATGACGCCAGAAAAATCGCCATTTTTGACGCATTGATGGCCGCCGGATCGCCGGCAAACGCCAGGTTGGTGATGAATATGGACATGGTGAAACCGATGCCGCCGAGAATCCCGGCGCCCAGCACATGGCGCCAGCCCAGATCATCCGGCAGGCGGCACAGGCCGGTGGCGACGGCGACAAGACAAAACAGCACGACGCCCGCCGGTTTGCCCAGCAACAAACCGGCGACGATGCCCAGGCCGTTGGCGCTGCTCAGGCTTTGCAGCCAGTCGGCGCCGATCACGACACCGGTATTGGCCAGCGCAAAAACCGGCAGGATGATGAAGGCCACCGGTTTGTGCAGCATGTGCTCCAGCCTGTGCGAAGGCGACGCTGCATCGTCATCCCGGTGCGAAAACGGAATGGCAAAAGCCAGCATCACGCCGGCAATCGTCGCATGCACTCCGGACTTGAGCATCAGCACCCACATCAGCGTCCCGCCGATCAGATATGGCAACAACGCCATCACCCTGAACATGCGGTTGAAAACCAGCAGCACGCCCCAGACCGCCAGTGCCGCCAGCAAATAGGCCGTCGAGAGTTCCGCCGTATAGAACACGGCGATGACAATGATCGCGCAGAGGTCGTCGATCACCGCGTATGCCACCACCAGCACCTTCAGCGACCACGGCACCCTGCTGCCCAGAAGCGCCAGCACCCCCAGCGCAAAGGCGATGTCGGTCGCCATCGGGATGCCGAAGCCGGCCTCGGCCGGCGTCCCCGCGTTCAGTGAATAATGGATCAGCGCCGGCGCAAGGACCCCGCCGAGCGCCGCAAACATCGGCAGCAGCGCTTTGCGGAAATTCGACAGCTCGCCGACATACAGTTCGCGCTCCAGCTCCAGGCCGATCAACAAAAAGAAAACCGCCATCAGCGCATCGTTGATCCATTGCCCGATGCTCAGACCGGCGATGCGGGTCTGCCAGAACTGCAGGTAATGCGTGCCGATCAGGGAATTCGCCAGCAGCAGCGAAACCAGCGTGCACAGGATCAGCAGGATGCCGCTGGATTTTTCGGAATTGAAAAATTCCTGGAAGGATCTGGAGAGGTTTTTTTCGATGATAGGCATGTTTCAAGGCGCATGTTTCGGCATTGCGCCGCGGCAGGGACGGCTGGTGGTGTGTAATCATAACAAGCCGGCAGCGCGGCCACTTCCTGCGCCAGTCCCGCGGTCCGGATGTCCCTTCAAATCCGCTCCCGGGACGATGATGTCAGGACATCAGAACGCCGGATGGTTCCGCATTCAATTCATGTTCGTCTTGTGGACTTGCGGTCGAAAATCTGCGATGAAGCGAATAGTCTGCCTTGCACTTCCCGCAGACTGAAAAGAACAACGATCGGGAAGCGTATTAAAGCGCCAACCTGCCCTCTCGCGTCACTGCGCAAGGGTGACCAGTCATCAGTGCCGCATCCGGAGAACACATGGCCGACAAATCCGTAAAAACATCCCAACCCCGGGATTACAAAATGATCATCGAGAAGGACGTGCAGGTCCCGCTGCGCGACGGCACCGTGATTTATGCCGATGTGTTCCGTCCCGATGGCGGCGCCGAACGTTTCCCGGTGATTTTCACCATCGGTCCCTACCAGAAGGACAAAATCTGGGAACCGCCGGAAGATCTGGAGGAAAAAGCCAATCCGTACATGAACTGGGAGACCGTGAATCCCCTGTGGTGGTGCCCGCGGGGTTACGTCTGCGTGCGCGTCGACAGCCGCGGATCGGGCAAGTCGCCGGGATTGTCGGAACCCAGCTCGATGCAGGAGGCCGTGGATGCCTACGACGCGATCGAATGGTTCGCCGGACAGCCCTGGTGTTCGGGCAAGGTGGGCGCGCTGGGCATTTCATATCACGCCAATTTCCAGTGGCGCGTGGCGGGACTGCAGCCGCCCTCACTGAAGGCGATCATGCCCTGGGAAGGCCGTGCCGACCTCTACCGCGATCAGGCCTACCACGGCGGGATTTTCTCGACGGGTTTCATGACCAGCTGGTGGGTGCTGCAGACCGCACACCACCTGCTCGGTGAACCCCGCAGCTACAACCCCGATGCATTCCACAACAATCTCTTGTGGACGTACATGCGCAATGACCTCGATTCCGATTTCTGGCGGCGGATCAGCGCGCGCTGGGAACGGATTGAAGTGCCGCTTTACAGCGTCGGCAACTGGGGCGGAACCTCGCTGCATCTCCGCGGCAATACCGAGGGTTACATGAACGCCGCGTCGAAGCACAAAAAACTGCGCATCCATACCGGCTCGCACTTCCACCCTTTTTACGCAGAAGAAGCGCGGGTGGACCAGTTGCGCTGGTTCGATCACTGGCTGAAGGGCATCGACACCGGAATCATGGAAGAACCGCCGGTCAAGCTCGAAATCCGCACCGGCGGCAGCAAGAAACCCTATGCCTTCCGCTTTGAAAACGAATGGCCGCTGGCGCGCACGCAATGGACCCGGTTTTATCTGCAACCGCTGCGTGAAACAGCGGCGGGTGAAAACGATGCCGCCGAAGGACGGTTGCATACAACGGCACCCGGCGCGGAAACCAAAATCACCTATCCCGCCTCCCCCGGCGGACGCCATAACCATGGCGGACGCACCGGTGTGTCCTTCGAAACCGCCGCACTCGAACAGGATACCGAGATCACGGGACCGATCGTATTAAAACTCTGGGTGTCGAGCACCGCAAAAGACATGGACCTGTTCGCCACCATCCGCAATATCGGCCCCGATGGCAAAGACCTGCCGGAGGTCGGCCAACGCGGCGAGCCGCTGTATTGCGTGACCAAGGGATGGCTGCGCGCATCACAACGCAAGCTCGATCCGCAGCGCTCGCTGCCCTACCGGCCGTATCACGCGCATGACGAGCGGCAGTGGTTGAAACCCGGTGAAATCGTCGAATGCCAGGTCGAGATCTGGCCAACCTGCATGGTGTTCCGCAAGGGCCACAGGATCCGGCTTGATATCGGCCCCAAGGACGGCACCGGCTCCTCGCATTTCACCCACTATCACGCCGACTACAACGCCGGTGCGCACAACACCATTCATGCCGGGGGCAGCAGGGCATCCCATCTGTTGTTGCCGGTCATCCCGGCGAAACAACAGTAATGATTGATTATAAATATTTGATTTTATTGATATTTTTATGTAGTCACGAGTGCTGTTTATTTGCTCCGCGCCGCCCGCTGTTCGCGGCGCTGCTGGCAGCGGGCGAGAATTTCATTTCTCTGATGATTGTCCGCCCCGCTCCAACCGGTGATTTCGCTGATGGTGCGGTAACAGCCCAGACAGATATCCTGGTCGTCGAGGCAGCAGTTGCGGACGCAGGGACTGGGCACACTACCGGGCAAGCGGTTCAGGTTTTCCACCGCTCCGCCGCCTTGTCATCGGTCACCCGCGCATCCACCCAGCGCCCGCCCTGCGGCGTGATTTCCTTTTTCCAGAACGGCGCCTGCGTCTTCAGGTAATCCATGATGAATTCACAGGCGGCAAAGGCATCGCCGCGGTGCGTGCTGGCGACGATGACCAGCACGATCTGGTCCGTGGGTCTTAAAGTGCCGACGCGGTGGATCACCAGCGCATCCAGCACCTCCCAGCGGCCGCGCGCCTGGTCGATGATGCCGGCGATCGATTTTTCAGTCATGCCGGGGTAATGCTCCAGCGTCATGGTTGATACGGCATCACCTTCGTTGATGTCGCGCACCACGCCGACAAAACTCGCGATGGCGCCGATTTTCGGATTGCCGCTGCGCATCGCGGCGATTTCGGCGCTGATGTCGAAGTCCTGCTGCTGCACGCGCACGTTCATCGTCACTCCTATCCGCCAGTCACCGGCGGAAAAAATGCAACCTCATCGCCATCCGTCACCGGCGCATCCGCCGCAGCGACCGTTTGATTCACGGCGGCGCGCAGATTGCGTTCCGCGGCCATTTCCTTCGCCCAGACCCCGCCGCGCAAGGCCAGATGCGCGCGCAATGCGGTCAGCGTCGTCACACCGGCCGGCAGCGCCAGTTGTTCCTGGCCGGTGCCCAGCGCTTCGCGCAAACGGGCGAAATACAGCAGCGTAATCATCGTCCGCCGGCCCCCAGCCCGACCTGTTTCAGAATGAATTCCGCGATGGCCGGTGGCGCATTCAGGTCGAACTGCGGCAGCCTGGTATCCACCTTTGCATCACTGGCCACCGCGACAATATTGCTGTCGTGGGGATGCAGCAGCGATTCACCGACCTCCGACCGGTAAATCTCCAGCTTGGGAATACGTTCGTGTTTGAAGCCCTCGACCAGCAGCAGGTCGCAGGGCGACAGGCGTTCGATCTGCTCGGTCAGTCCCGGTTCCGGCGCACCGCGCAATTCATGCATCAGTGCCCAGCGCCGCGACGATGTCACCAGCACCTCGGTGCAACCGGCATGGCGATGGCGAAAGGAATCCTTGCCCGGCTGGTCGACGTCGAAGGTGTGGTGCGCGTGTTTGATCAGCGACACTTTCAGGTTCTGCTGCACAAACAGCGGAATCAGTTTTTCGATCAAGGTGGTTTTGCCGCTGCCGGAATACCCGGCAAAGCCGAAAATTTTCATGCCCTGCGTTCTCCTCGTGGAACCAATATTACCAGCGCCCCGGTCCCGACGTTCCCGCCCCACACCCTAGGCGGGTTTTGCCGGAGTGCGCGACTCGTCGGCAGGCATCAGGTGTATCCCTTCGGCGAGCAGGGACACGCCGATCTCCACACCCTGCGCGATGCCGTTGCGCCGCGCGGTGTGCGCGGGGACGGTCAGGAACAGCGGCGGCCGGTCCGGACCGTTGACAGCCACGGTCAGCGCGACGTTTTCGCCCAGCGGCAGATATTCAAGCACCCTGCCGGACACCGGGTTTTCGCGCTCGCCGCGCGACGGCCGGTCGCGCCGGTGCAACACCAGATGCCCCGGTGATATGGTCCAGGTCACCTGCTGTCCCGCCTGGAAATCCGGTTGCAGCCGTGCTTCGAGGCGATGTTTGCGCCACTCAATGGTGGTCAGGCCACGCTCCGCGTCATGCGCAAGCACACCGGCCCGGAACACATTGCGCAGGCCGACCAGATGGGCGACTTCCACGTTATCCGGGCGCGTCATCACCACGTAGGGATCACCGGATTGCAGTGTGCGGCCCTGATGCAATACACACATCCTGTCGGCCAGCATCATGGCTTCATCGAGGTCATGCGTGACCAGGATCACCGGCATCGCCAGTTCACGCCGCAGTTCAGCCAGTTCACGGTACAAACGCTGACGCGTCGCTCGATCCACCGCGGAAAACGGCTCATCGAGCAGCAGCACCCGCGGTTCACGCGCCAGTGCACGCGCCACGGCGACGCGTTGCTGCTGCCCGCCTGAAAGCGCTGCCGGCACACGGTGCTCAAGTCCGGCGAGCCGCACCCGCGCCAGTACGTCGCGCGCGCGGCGTTCGCGCTCGGCCACCGGCAGTTCGAGCATGGCCTCCATCACGTTGTGCAGGGCACTCAGGTGCGGGAACAGTGCGTAGTTCTGGAACACATAACCGACACGCCTTTGGCGGGTCTCCACCCGGAACTGACGTTCGCCATCAAACCAGCATTCGCCATTGCAATGAATCAAGCCGTGTTTGACGCGCTGCAATCCGGCAATCGCGCGCAGGATGGTGGTCTTGCCGCTGCCCGACGGCCCGACCAGCGCCAGCACTTCGCCTGGCGCGCAGTCCAGCACGGCATCCAGCGGAATCGGCCCGCTTTGCTGCAAACGGATGCGGATACCGGGCTCAGTCATGGCGATGCGACCGGGTGCGCGAGGCGGTGAAATAGGCGGCGCCGATGGCAATCAGCGAAATCAGCAGCAAGGCCGCGGACATCACGCCGGCGCCGGCAGTATCGAAAGCCTGCACCCGGTCGTAGATCGCGATGGCGATGGTTTTGGTTTCGCCGGGTATGCTGCCGCCGACCATCAGCACCACGCCGAATTCACCCAGCGTGTGCGCAAAGGTCAGCACCACCGCCGACAGGATGCCGGGCCAGGCCAGCGGCAATTCGATGCGCCACAGCGTGCGCCAGCGCGTAAGTCCACAGCAGGCCGCGGCATCACGCACTTCCGGCGCGATCGCCTCGAAGCCGCGCTGCATGGGCTGGATCGCGAACGGAATGTTGAAAATCACCGACGCCAGCAGCAAGCCCTCAAAACTGAACACCAGCGGCCGGCCGAATACGGATTCATAGAACTGGCCGATGGGTGAAGTCCCTCCCATCATCACCAGCAGGTAATAACCCAACACGGTCGGCGGCAACACCAGCGGCAGCGCCAGCAGCGCCTCGACCCAGGCCTTGCCGCGGAAGTGATGCGCCGCCAGCGCATGCCCGGCCCAGATGCCCAGCGGCAGCAGGATCAGCACCGTGCAGGCGGCGAGTTTCAGAGAAAGATTGAGTGCGGACCAATCCATGATTTATTTGGCCGTTCCCGCCGGCAGCACAAAACCATATTGCTCAAGAATCTTCTGCGCAGCCGGTTGCTGCAGGTAAGCATAAAACGCGCGGGAGGTCTCGCCGGCACCTTTGACCAGCACCATGCGCTGGCGCAGCGGCTGGTGCAGGTCTTCGGGCAGGAGAACATGATTTCCCAGTTTGGAAACACTGGGGGACAAGGCCAGCGAATACGCAAAAATGCCGCCCTGCGCCGAGCCGCTGGTCGCGAACTGCGCCGCCTGCGACACGTTTTCGCCGAGCACCAGTTTGCCCTGCAGCCCTTCCCACAATCCCAGTTTGCGCAAAGCCTGCTCGGCAGCACGACCGTACGGCGCATGTTCGGGATTCGCGATGGCAAAACGGCTGATGCGTTTGGCGGCAAGTTCAGCCTTGAGGCCCGCCATCCGCTGATCCACATTCAGCGGTGAACCCCTGGGTGCAAACAATACGATGCGACCGGTCGCATAAAGCACACCGCGATCTTCTGTTCTGCCGGTCTGGTGCAATCGAAATACAAAGTCCTCATCCGCCGACAAAAACAACTGGAATGGCGCCCCCTGTTCAATCTGGCGGAAATAATTGCCCGAGGAACCGAAGGACAGTCGCACGTCTTTCCGGCTGTCGGCGCGGAAACGCGCAGCAATGTCTTCCAGTGCGAACTGCAGATCAGAAGCCGCAGCGATTACAGGGATGTCGCGCTGCGCGTGGCCGTGGTTGATCCATGCTCCGGAGAATAATGAAAATATAAATAAAAACAATAACTTATATGATTTCATCATTAACAGCTTTATTTCCGGCCCAGCGGCAGGCAAACGCTGCGCATCTTGCCGTCGCCCATCGGCACCGCAATCACTGTTACCGCTACGCCGTAGAGTTGCTGCAGTTTTTCCGCGGTCATGACCTCACTCACCGTGCCGCAAGCCATCAAGCGCCCCTGATGCAACATCGCCACGCGGTCGGCGCACAAAAAGGCATGGTCCGGATCATGCGTCGACAACAACACGCCGATGCCCTCGCCGGCCAGTAAGCGAATGCGCTCCAGCACCCGCACCTGGTTGCCGAAATCGAGATTGGCCGTCGGTTCATCCATGATCACCACGCGTGCTTCCTGCGCCAGCGCCCGCGCGATCAGCGCCAGTTGCCGTTCGCCGCCGGAAATCTGCGTATAAACGGCATCGGCCAGGTGGCTGATGCCCATGCGTTCAATGGCGGCCGCCGTTGCTGCGTGATCACGCGAAGACGGCACCGAGAACAATCCCAGATGCGCGGTACGCCCCATCAGCACGGTTTCACGCACTGTGTAGGGGAAAAAGGCGCCATGCGCCTGCGGCACATAACTGATCTGCCGTGCAATCGCGTCGCGCGTCAAAGTGTTCGCATCACGACCTTCGATCAACACAGCGCCTTGCTGCTGCGGCAACAATCCGAGCAGGGTCTTGAACAAGGTGGTTTTTCCGCTGCCGTTGGGACCGAGCAGGCATAACACTTCGCCCGCCGCAAGTTCCAGCGTGACATCACTGCCGACGCGGCGATCACGGTAACCAAACCCCAGGTTTTTTGCAGCCAGGCTCATTGCCCGCCTCTCATCGCCATTCTCGCCGCGCAGTCATCAGTTGCCACAGGAACAGCGGCGTACCGATAAAAGCCGTCAGCACGCCCAGCGGCACTTCGATATTGGCAATGCTGCGCGCCAGCGTGTCCACCGCGACCAGAAAACCCGCGCCGAGCAGTACCGACACCGGCAGCAGCCGCGAAAAATCCGGGCCGGTCAGCAGCCGCGCAAAATGCGGGATTACCAGGCCGATCCAGCCGATGACGCCCGAAATCGCCACCGCCGCCGAGGTCATCAGCGTGGCACCGACAATCACCGCGAGACGGATGCGTACAGTCGATACTCCCAGTGCCCGCGCCTCCTCGTCATCCAGCGACAACACGTTGATGCGCCACCGGAGCAGCCACAGCGGCAGCAGGCCGGCGAGCATCAGCGGTCCGGCCACCCACAGGTCGCGCGGATCCACCGACGCCAGACTTCCCAATAACCAGAACGTAATGGCCGGCAACTGGTTGTAGGGATCGGCGAGATATTTCATCAGCGCGACAAAGGCGCCGAGCAAGGAGCCCAGCACCACACCGGCGAGCACCAGCACCAGCAGCGGATCGTGGCCGCGCACCGCCCGCGCCACCACATACACCATGGCCACGGCAGCGAGGCCTCCGGCCAAAGCCATGGACTGGATGGCGACGATGCCCAGCGACAGGAATATGCCCAGCACCGCACCCACCGCGGCACCGGCTGATACGCCGAGGATATCGGGCGACACCAGCGGATTGCGAAACAGGTTCTGATAGGCCGCGCCCGCCGCGGCCAGTGATGCGCCGACCAGCAGTGCGGCGATCACTCGCGGCCCGCGGATCTGCAGCACCACTGTTTCAATGGCCGGATCCAGGCCATGCGCTGCACCGCCCAGCCATGCCCAGACCACGCGCAGCAAATCGCCGACAACGATCGGGTAACGACCGACCGAAAATGCGATGGCGACGATGATGATCAGTGCCAGTATTGCCGCGACAATGATCAGAGCGGGGGCGCGCCCCCCGGATATTCCCGATGGATTCAAATCCGCAATTCCTTAAACCAGAACCGCCGCAGCATACCGCACCCGTCTAACGGCCAGCGTTCGGGAAAAACAGCTGGTCGGCACCGATCTTGTAGTCGGCGATGGCCTTCTGCCCTTCCGCGGAGATCACCCAGTCAACAAAGGCCTGGCCCGGCTCTTTTTTGACATGCGGATGTTTCGCCGGATTGACGAGCATCACGCCATACTGGTTGAACAGCTGCCGGTCGCCTTCGACCACGATCACCAGATCACCGCGATTCTTGAACGACAGCCAGGTGCCACGGTCGGTGAAGGCATAGGCGTTCATCGCTGATGCGGTGTTCAGCGTCGGCCCCATGCCGGAACCGGTTTCGCGGTACCAGCCGCCCTTTCCGGTCCGCGGATCAACACCAGAGATTTTCCACAGACGCAGTTCAGCGGCATGGGTGCCGCTTTTGTCGCCACGCGAAGCAAAAGGTGCCGATGCCGCGGCGATTTTTTGATAAGCCTCAATGATGTTTTTTCCACCGGCGATTTTTGCCGGATCGGCTTTTGGCCCGACCAGCAGGAAATCGTTGTACATCACCTCAAAACGCTGCACACCAAAACCATCGGCGACAAATTTCTCTTCCGCCACCTTGTCGTGCACGAACACCACGTCGGCATCGCCGCGACGGCCCATGTCCAGCGCCTGCCCCGTGCCCAAAGCCACCACACGCACCTGGATGCCGGTTTTTTTCTCGAATATTGGCAACAGGTGTTTGAACAGTCCCGACTGCTCGGTCGAGGTCGTGGAGGCCACTGTGATGAATTTCTTCTGCGCCCAGGCAGCCGGCCCCGGCAGTAATCCCAGCAGCGCCAATCCCAGTGCCGCGCTACCTAACATTCTCATGGCATTTCATCTTTGATAAAGGTCGCCGCTTCGGCTGAAGCGGGTTGTTTGAAAAACCGGTCGATCGGCGTGTGCTCCACCAGGCGGCCGTTGCTGATAAAAAGAATTTCATCGCCCAGCCGCCTTGCCTGGCCGAGGTTGTGTGTGGTCATGATGATTTTGGTGCCGGAGGCATGGATGGCATTGATGATGCTCTCGATGTCCTGGGTCGATGCCGGATCGAGGTTGGCCGTGGGTTCATCGAGGAACAGCACATCGGGCCCCAGCGCCCAGGCCCGCGCCAGTGCCAGCCGCTGCTGCTCGCCGCCCGACAGCACCCGCGCCGGCCGTGCTGCATGTTGTGCAAGACCAACCACTTCCAATACATCCATCGCGCGCAGTTCGGATTGGCTGCGCGATTTGCCCGCCAGCTTCAGGCCGTACACCACATTGGCCAGGGCAGAACGGCGCAGCATCACCGGGCGCTGGAACACCATCGCCTGATGGCGGCGCACATCACCGTTTTTTGAACCATGCCAGACAACACGGCCGCTGGTCGGCGTCAGCAGGCCGTGGCACAGCCGCATCAGTACACTTTTGCCGGCACCATTGGGACCGAGGATTACCGTGCGCGGACCGGCTTCGATGCGCGCCGAAATGCCACGGATGATCGCCGCGTTGCCCGCGGAGAAAGTGAGCTGATCCAGTTCAAGGGGAAGCATGGCTCAGCCATAGCGCCGCAGCGCCATCTCCCTGATGATCGCAGCCAAGGCGTTCAGCACGATCACCAGCGTAACCAGCACGATGCCCAGGCCCAGCGCCAGCGGCAGGTCACCCTTGCTGGTTTCCAGCGCGATGGCGGTGGTCATCACCCGCGTCACACCGTCGATGTTGCCGCCGACAATCATCACGGCGCCGACTTCCGCCGCAGCGCGGCCGAAACCGGCGAGCACGATGGTCAGCAGCGAAAACCGTGTATCCCAGATCAGCGTCATTGCGGCATTGAGTCGCTGCGCGCCCAGCGAGCGCAGTTGTTCGTCATATTCCCGCCAGGCATCTTCGATGATCTGGCGCGACAGCGCGGCAATGATCGGCGTGATCAGCACGGCCTGCGCAATGACCATGGCGGTCGGCGTAAACAGGATGCCGAGGCTGCCCAGTGGCCCCGCACGCGACAGCAGCAGATACACCACCAAGCCCACCACCACCGGCGGCAGTCCCATCAGTGCATTGAGCAAAACAATCAGGGTTTGCCGGCCGGGAAAACGTTCGACGGCGATCATCGCGCCCAGCGGCAGACCGATCAGCGTCGCAATCACCACGGCACTCAGGCTGACTTGCAGGCTGAGCCCGACCACCTGCGCCAGCTCTGCATCAAAGCCGGCGATCAGTTTCCATGCCGCCGCAAATGCTTCCCCCAAACTATTCATGTAATTTTTAGCAATACTTGAAAGATATTGATTTTATTGGTATAAAAAATCACCACAATATGCAATTTAAAACATAACCATGAAGATTTCCGGGGAAGTGCGCTGGACCATCGAAGGTCTGACCATGGAACCCCGGCTGGTCATGCTGCTGGAGTCGATTGCCCGCACCGGCAACCTGCAAACCGCGGCCAAAACCACCGGACTTTCCTATCGCCATGCCTGGGGGCTGCTGGAAGCGGCCGGCAATGAACTGGGCGAATCGCTGGTTGTACCACAACAAGGCAAAGGCACAAGACTGTCGCCGCTGGCGGAACGTCTGCTGGCGGGTCTGGTCGATGCCAGCGGCCCGCTGGCCGCTGCAATCCGGGAAGCCGAGGCCCGGCTGCTGGCCACGCTGGAAACGAGCCAGTCCGCCAGCCCGGCAAAAACCGTCGTGGTCCATGCCAGCCACGATCTCGCACTGGCGCGATTGCGCGATTTACTGCAAAGCAACAAGGATTCCACGCTGGAACTGCATTTCCAGGGCAGCCTCGACTGCCTGGCCGCGCTGCGCCGCAAACAATGCGATATCGCCGGATTTCATCTGCCGGTGATGCCGGGAGCCAGCGCACTGGTGGCGCAATTGCGGCCATGGCTGCGCATGAAGTCGCTGCTGATCACCAATCTGTTTGATCGCACCCAGGGGCTGATGGTCGCGCCCGGCAATCCGAAAAAACTGGTGACCATTGCCGACCTGGCACGCAAAGGTGTGCGCTTCGTCAACCGCCAACCGGGTTCCGGCACACGCCTGTGTTTTGATTTTCTGCTGACCGACCGCGGTCTGCGGCCCGGCGCCATCCACGGCTATGCGCATGAGGAATTCACCCATGCCGCGGTCGCCGCCACGGTCGCCAGCGGCATGGCCGATGCCGGATTCGGTATTGAAGCGGCGGCGAAGGAGCAGGATCTCGCCTTTGTGCCACTGGTCAAGGAACACTACTATCTGGCCGTCCGCTCCACCGTATTGCGCCAGCCGCGGTTACGCGCCCTGCTCGCCCATCTTGAACAACCGGCATTTCGCAAAATGGTCTCCAATCTGGCCGGCTACAAAGCCGGTGGCGCGCTGGAATGGGCACCCGCCACGGAATTGCTCGAATAGGCCCGCAGACTGCCTGATAAAATTCAGGCTCATTTTGCTTGTTATGCTTGTTGCCCGTTCCACCCTGCCGTCGAGGATCCATCGATGAATACCCCGAATCCGAGCTTGCACGAACTCTCCTGCGCTGACGACTACGATCCCAACTCGATGCCGGTGCCCAAGGCGCGGGAAGTCATCGCACGTTTCCTGTCACCGGTCAGCACCATCGAACGCGTTTCCGTGCGCGCAGCCTTGGGCCGTGTTCTGGCGGAAGACGTCATCTCTCCGGTCGATGTTCCTTCCCATGACAACTCGGCAATGGATGGTTATGCGCTGCGGTTTGCCGACCTGAAGGCCGACGGCAAGGTCACACTTAAAATGACCGGCAGTTCCTTCGCCGGCGTGCCGTTCAAGGGCACAGTCGCCGCGGGCCAGACCGTACGTATCATGACCGGCGGCGTGGTGCCACAAGGCGCGGACACCATCGTCATGCAGGAACATGCCGAAGCCAGGGACGGGCAGATCACCATCGGCGGCGGCCACAAGAAAAACCAGCACCTGCGCCGTGCCGGTGAAGACCTGCAACGCGGCCAGCCGGCGCTGCGCTGCGGCCAGCCCTTGCGCCCCGCTGAAACCGGGCTGATTGCGTCACTGGGTATCGCCGAGGTTTCCGTTTACCGCAAACTGCGCGTGGCCTTCTTCTCCACCGGTGATGAACTGGTATCCATCGGATCACCCCTTGGCGAAGGCCAGATTTACGACAGCAATCGTTACACCCTGCACGCCATGCTGACGCGGCTGGGCTGTGAAGTCATCGATATGGGTGTGGTGCGTGATGATCCGAAACTGCTGGAGGCTGCCTTCCGCGAAGCCGCTGCGGTCGCCGATGTCGTCATCACCAGCGGCGGCGTGTCCGTCGGCGAAGCCGATTTCGTCAAGGAACTGCTCAACCAGATGGGCGAAGTCGTGTTCTGGAAAATCGCGATGAAACCCGGCCGTCCCCTCGCCTACGGCAAAATCGGCAAAGCCCATTTTTTCGGACTGCCCGGCAATCCGGTGTCGGTGATGGTGACCTTCTACCAGTTCGTGCGTGATGCGCTGCTGAAGCTGTCGGGCCGCGATCCGATTGAAGCGCTGCCCACGTTCAGGGTACCCTGCACCTCGGTATTGAAAAAAGCCCCCGGCCGCACCGAATTCCAGCGCGGCATCCTGTCGCGTGACGCATCCGGCGCACTCAGCGTCCGCGTCACCGGCGAACAGGGCTCCGGCATCCTGCGTTCGATGTCAGAAGCCAATTGCTTCATCATCCTGCCCAGCGAACAGGGCAATGTCACCTCGGGTACGCTGGTCGAAGTGCAGGTCATGGAAGGAGTGATTTAAGCTGTGAGGATTGAGGAGTGAGGATTGCGGCGTGGTTCGCGAAGGGCGGAGATTCCGCCCCTCAATCCTCACTCCTCAATCCTCTCTCAACAGTGAAAAAAAACACCGCATGAGCAATACCAATAAACCGATCCACTGGGCCGTCGTCGGCTTGGGTTGGGTCGCCACCGATTTTGTCGCACCGGGCATCGTCAAAAGCCCCGGTTCACAACTCGTCGCCTGCCTCGGCAGCACGCCGGATAAAAGTCGGGCTTTCGCCGACAAATTCAAGGTCGCGCGCACGCATGCCGACCTCGACAGTCTGGCCGCGGATTCCGGGGTCGATGCCGTCTACATCGCGCTGCCCAATGCCATGCACCATGCCGCGGTGCTGACACTCGCCCGCGCCGGCAAACACATCCTCTGCGAAAAACCCTTCGCGATGAAAACCGCGCACGCCCGCGAAATGGTCAAAGCCTGCCGCGACGCCGGCATAGTACTGCGCATCGCGCACCAGATCCGGCTCGATGCCGCCATCGTCCGCGCCCGCGAAATCGTGCAGTCGGGACGCCTCGGGCGCCTCGCGGAAATTTCTCTGGAACGCGCCTCCGGCCTCGGTTCGCGGGTCTCCTGGCGCAACGATTTTGAACAAAGCGGCGTGATGTACGACGTCGGCGTACATCTGCTCGACCTGATCCAGTACGTCAGCGGGCAACGCTTCGTCGAAGTCGCGGCATTCACCCGTCCCGACCGCCGTGACAAAAAACCCGATGACACGATGACCGTGCTCGGCCGCCTCGACGGCGACTGCCACGCGCTGGCCAAGGCCACGCGTGAAGTCGCCAGCGCCGAAAACAACCTGCTGATCGAAGGCGAAAAAGCCACGCTGGTCACCTCGCCCCTGCGCTTCGCCAAGGAGCATGTGATCACCATCCGTGATGCCACAGGCAGCACCGAGGAACGTTTCCCGGTCAGCCCGGCCTACGACCTGCAGGTGCAGGCCTTCGAGACCGATGTGCGCGGCGGGCGCAGTCTGCTGCCGGACGGCGAGGACAGCCTCTACACCGTGGCGGTCACCAACGCCGTGCTGCAATCGATCGACGAACGGCGCATCGTGACCGTCAAGGTCTAGGGCCTTACTTGCCCGACGGCATGGGGCACCGCACAATGCTGCAATCCAATAAAAAACCGTACCAACCGGAGAAGTCATCATGAAACGCATCGCTGTTGCCGCCATTGCGGCCATCACCGGACTGACCACCGCTGCGGCCTGGGGCCAAGCCGGCCCGTATCCGACAAAAATCATCCGCATCATCAATCCGCTGGCGGCCGGCGGGAACGTGGACATTGTCGCGCGTGGTGTTGCAGAACAACTGAGCAAACAGCTCGGGCAGCAGGTGCTGGTGGAAAACCGCCCGGGGGCCAGCGCACTGCTCGGCACCCGCTTCGTCAAAGGCCAGCCCGCCGACGGTTATACGCTGCTCGCCATCGCCAATACCTTTGCCCGGGTGCCGGCCATACTCCCCGACGCCGGCTACGATCCGGTCAAGGATTTCACCGGGGTTTCGCAGACCTGCGACATCCCGATGGTGGTGGTGGTCAATCCCTCGCTGCCGGTCAAAAACTTCCGCGAATTCATTGCACTGGCCAAGAAGCGCCTCGGTGAGCTGACCTACGGCTCCGCCGGCGTCGGCGGCACCGGCCATGTTGCCGCCGAGATGCTCGGCCAGCAGGCCGGCATCAGGCTGATGCACATTCCGTACAAAGGCAACGCGCCGGCAACCACCGATCTGGTCGGCGGCCAGATCATGCTGATGTTCGATCAGGTCAGCACCTCGGCGGCCTACATCAAGTCCGGCCGGTTGCGCGCGCTGGCCGTGACCAGCACCAAACGCACCCCCCTGTTTCCCGACCTGCCGACCATCGATGAATCCGGCGTCAAGGGTTTCCATGACACCACCTTCAACGGCCTGATGGCGCCGGCCGGTACACCCCGCGACATCGCCGAAAAGCTGCGCGCCGAAGTGGTCAAGGCCGTTGCAGTCGAATCCCTGCGCGAGCGTTTTGACAAAATCGGCATTCCGCTGGTCGCCAGCGCATCGCTCGACGAGTACAACAGCTTCATCCGCCGTAATGTCGAGGATTTTGCCAAACTCGCCAAAACCGCCGGCATCAAGGCCAACTGAAAAGGAACACGCCATGCCCGTCAGCCACCTTGAACATTTTCTGATCCAGACCGCCGACCTCAAGGCCACCCGCGACTGGTACGTCGATGTGCTGGGTTTCCGCGAAGGCCCGCACCCGGATTTCAAGTTTCCGGTGGTCTGGCTGTATCTCGGCGACAAGGACGTGGTGCATCTGACGGAGGGCGGCAAAGGCGTCAGTGCCAACCGCAAGGCCTACCTTGGCCAGCAATCGGAGGCAACACAGGGTAGCGGCGTGATCGACCACATGGCCTTTCGCTGCACCGGATTGCGCGGCATGATGGAGCATCTGCGCGACAAAAAAGTGGAGTTCCGCCAGCGCATGGTCAGCGACCAGGGATTGTTCCAGCTGTTCCTGTTCGATCCCAACGGCGTCAAGGTGGAGCTGAATTTTTCCAATGCCGAAGCTGAGGGCATCAATCCGGAGCTGATGGCCTCGGCACTGCCGGCATGAGCGCGCCGCAATGGCGGGCCCGGCAATATCATTACCTTTCAGCCGACAGCCACGTCCACCCCTTCCTCGTCGACCTGTGGCAGGAAGTCGAACAGGCCACTGACGGCCGTTTCACCGCCAGCGTCACCGCCGGCAATGCCGGGCTGCCCGGCTCGCACCTGGCCATCGTCGACCTGCTGATCGCCGGCGAGATCGAGTTCTATGTGCTGATGGGCGGCATCCTCGGCCCGCTGGTGCCGGCGATGGAAATCCAGGGACTGCCGTTTGCGTTCAGCGACCACGCGCAGGTGCACAAAACACTGGACGGTCCGCTTGGCGATTACCTGCGCCGCGAACTCGCCGCCAAAGGCATCCACGCCCTGCCCTACGGCCTGCTCGAAAACGGTTTTCGCCACATTTCAACCACCGACAAACCCGTCCGCAAAGCCGAAGATCTGGAAGGCCTGCGCATCCGCATTCCTGAAGGCAGGATGTTTGCCGATGCCTTTGCCAGCCTCGGCGCGGTGCCGGTCGAAGTCAATGTGTTGAAACTGTACGCAGCGCTGCAGAACCATGAAATCGACGCCCAGGAAAATCCGCTGTCGATCACCGAAGCGCTGCGCCTGCATGAAGTCACCAAACACGTCGCACTGACCAGCCACATGTGGTCCGGCTTCAACCTGATCGCCAGCCGCAAGTTCTGGGACAAACTCCCCGCCGATGTGCAACAAATCATCGAAGGCTGCGCGCGCAAACACGTTGCGCGCCAACGCGCGCACACCGATGCACTGAACCGGGCGCTGGAATCAAAGATTGCCGGCTGGGGCATGAGCGCCACCACCGTGGATCGCAAGGCCTTCCGGGAACGTTTGTGTGAAGCCGGTTTTTACCGGCGCTGGCGCGACAGCACCGGCGCCACGGCCTGGGGTTTGCTTGAAGACAGCATCGGGAAAATAAGCTGATCTATCGTAAGTATTTGTTTTTATTGATAAAATAAACAAAAAAGACAAATTAAAAAGCCCGGGGGTTGCCGGGCTTTTTAATTTGCTGCCGCTTCCGTTTTTTACGTCCGCATTTGCGTTTGCATTTACGTCATTTCTTGGCAGTGGTTGTGGCCTTGGCCCCGCCTTTTTGTTTTTTGTAGTGATTCGCCGCCCGATCCTGGGCTTTGGCCAAGTCATCGGCATCCTTTTTAGCGGTCTCTGCCGCTTTTTTCTTGGCCTCTTCCGCCTTCACCGGATCCACCGGCGGCGGCGCCGGCAATTTCGCCGATGCCATCCCCACCGCGCCACATACCAGCAATGCCGGAATTATTTTCCATATTTTAGGCGCGTTCATGCTTTCCACCCCTCCTTTAATGCCGATGCCGCAGCAGGTTTTGCCGCCCCGCCGCCGCTTTTGTTGTTGGCCACCGTGTCCTGATACCAGTATTCATGATGTTCGCGGGCCCAGGCTTCGTCCACATAACCGGTACGCATGGACTCGTAAGCGCCTTCAACGCCGATGGTACCCATGTAGATATGGCCCAGCGACAGGGTCATGAACACGATGGAAGCAATGGCATGGATCACATTGGCCTGTTGCATCAATTCCCGACCTTGCTCGAAATTCGGGAAATTCAGTATAAATCCGGTGACGCTGACCACGATGCCGAGCAGCGTTACGCCGCCCCAGAACCAGGCCTTCTCGCCGGCGTTGAAACGCCCCGAGGGCACGTGTTTGCCGCTGAACAGTCCGCCCGCCTTGGCAATCCACTGAATGTCGTACAGCTTCGGCAGGTTGTCCTTGACGAAGGTAAGGAACATCAAAATGGTGCAGAACGCGAATACCGGGCCGACAAAATTGTGGATGTTTTTCGCCAGTATCGCGAGCCAGGCAAACAGCGTGTAACCGAAAACCGGCAGCAGGATGTGTTTGCCGAACAGGATGATGATGCCGGTCACCGCCAGCAACACAAAACTGATCGCGGCACCCCAGTGCACCATGCGATCCCATGCACCGAAGCGCAGCATGCGGCGCCCGGTCGGCCGGTCGTGCAGCTTCATCGGCCCTTTTAAGGCGTAAAACGCGCCGATGAGTATCATCACCGCGACAATCAGCCAGCCGCCATAAATGGTGATCGGCCCGTTGCGCAGTTGCCGCCAGGTCTCGCCGGCGGGCTGCATCAGCACAGTGGATTCGATGCCGCGAACCTGCGTGGTCTGGTAGGGATTGTCACCGCCGCGCACATCGCGCCAGACCGGCGCGTTGTTGCCGGGCTGCGTTTGCTGGCGCGCAGCCTGTTCCTGCGACGCGCTGTTGTCGGCGGCCAGCACCGATGCCGGCAACCACCCGCAGGCGAATACCGTCAGCACCACCATCAGCCATTGCCTCAATCGGACTTGCATCACTGCTCCTCCTAATTGCTGGCGCGTGTGTATTCGTTCTGATTGCCGTTGCGGGCCCTGATGGCCGCTTCCCAGGCCACCTTGTCACCCTTGAACTGGGCGTTGTCCCAAGGCTGCTTGTCGGGTTTGCCCTGGTACTGGCCCTGCTTGTAAACGGTGACCTGCGTCTTTTCACCGCAACCGGCCAGCAAGAGCAGGCCGCCGGCGATGATCGGAACCAGCAGCTTTTTCATGACTTGGCTCCTGCCGGTGGCGTCGCGCTTTTTTCCGGTTTGCCGTAGGCGGTGCCCCAGCCCCAGACTTCCGCACCCTTGCCGCGCTTGAGCACGCGATTACGATAAATGTCCGCCACCACGTCACCGTCACCACCCAGCAACGCCTTGGTCGAACACATCTCGGCGCAGGCCGGCAGTTTGCCTTCCGCCAGACGGTTGCGGCCGTATTTCTTGAACTCGGCCGCAGAGTTATCCTCCTCGGGACCGCCGGCGCAGAAGGTGCATTTGTCCATTTTGCCGCGCAGGCCAAACGCGCCGTCCTGCGGGAACTGCGGCGCGCCGAAGGGGCAGGCATAAAAGCAATAACCGCAGCCGATGCAGAGATCCTTGTCGTGGAGTACCACGCCTTCGGCGGTTTTGTAGAAACAGTCCACCGGGCACACCGCCATACACGGCGCATCCGAGCAGTGCATGCAGGCGACCGAGATCGATTTTTCGCCGGGCAGGCCGTCGTTGAGCGTCACCACCCGCCGGCGGTTCACGCCCCAGGGCACCTCGTGCTCCTGCTTGCAGGCGGTTACACAGCCGTTGCACTCGATGCAGCGCTCGGCGTCACACAGGAATTTCATTCTGGCCATAAAGTTCTCCTCGCGGGTATCGGGTCGTTATGCCTTGGACACCTGGCACAGCGTGGTCTTGGTTTCCTGCATCATGGTCACGATGTCGTAACCATAAGTAGTCGCCGTGTTGACCGCCTCGCCGCGCACGATCGGGGCAGCGCCTTCCGGGTAATACTTTTTCATGTCCTCGCCCATCCACCAGCCGGCAAAGTGGAACGGCAGGAACACCGTGCCCGCTCCCACACGTTCGGTGACCAGCGTCTTGACCTTGAGCCGCGCCTTGGTCGGTGATTCAACCCAGACATACTCGTTGTTACGCACGCCGCGGTCGTTGGCGTCCTTCGGATTGATCTCGACAAACATCTCCTGCTGCAATTCCGCCAGCCAGGGATTCGACCGGGTCTCATCACCGCCACCCTCGTATTCCGTCAAACGGCCGCTGGTCATGATCAGCGGATACATCTTGCCGGCGTCCTTGTTGGCATCCTGCACGGTCTTGAACAGCACCGGCACGCGCCAGCGGTTTTTCTGGTCGGCATGTGTCGGATATTTTTCGACGAGGTCGGCGCGCGGGCTGTACAGCGGCTCGCGGTGCAGCGGCACCGGGTCCGGGAAGTTCCACACCACCGCACGCGCCTTGGCGTTGCCGAAGGGATGGCAGCCATGTTCCTTCATGAACACGCGGATCATGCCGCCCGAAGGATCGGTCTTCCAGTTCTTGCCTTCGGCGGCTTTTTTCTCGTCTTCCGTGAGTTCATCCCACCAGCCGAGTTTTTTCAGCAGCACATGGTCCAGTTCAGGATAACCCGTGGTGATATCGGCACCTTTTGAATGCGAGCCGTCCTCAGCCAGCAGATTGACACCATCCTTTTCGACGCCAAAGTTGGCGCGGAAATTCCCGCCGCCATCCATCATGTGCTTCGAGGTGTCGTAGAGATTGGGCGAGCCCGGATGTTTGATCGCCGCGGTGCCGTAACAAGGCCACGGCAGGCCGAAATAATCACCGTCGAGCACGTAGCCGGTCTTGGCATCCTTGCCGCCCTTGGCGCGCAGCGTCTTGATGTCGAAGACATGCATGTTGCGCATATGCGCCTGCAGGCGCTCCGGCGACTGACCGGTGTAACCGATGGTCCACACACCGCGATTGATCTCGCGCAGCGTGTCTTCCATGTCCGGCTCGTCCATGCCGCCCTTGCCCTTGCTCAGCTTGATCTTGGCGGTGAACTCCTTGGCGAAACCGAACTTCTGCGCCAGCTGGTACATGATCATGTGGTCGGTGCGCGACTCGAACATCGGATCGATCACCTTTTCGCGCCACTGGATCGAGCGGTTCGATGCCGTGGCCGAACCCGCGCATTCCAGCTGCGTGGCGGCCGGCAGCAGATATACGTTGTCCTTGCGCACCATCGCCGCCATGGCCGCGGTCGCCGAGGGATAGGGGTCGATGACCACCATCAGTTCGAGCTTTTTCATCGCGTCGACCATTTCCTTGCCGCGGGTCTGGCTGTTCGGCGCATGGCCCCAGAACACCACCGCTTTCAGGTTGTTGTCCTGGTCGATCAACTCGTTTTTCTCCAGCACCGCATCCGCCCAGCGCGATACCGTAAGGCCCGGCTTCTCCATCATCGCCTGTGATGCGAACTGCTTCTTGATCCACTCGTAGTCCACGCCCCAGACATTGGCAAAGTGTTTCCATGAACCCGTGGCAATACCGTAGTAGCCCGGCAGCGAGTCCGGATTCGGACCGACGTCGGTGGCGCCCTGCACGTTGTCATGGCCGCGATAGATGTTGGTGCCGCCGCCCGACACGCCGACGTTGCCCAGCGCCAGTTGCAGGATGCATGAGGCGCGCACGATGGCATTGCCGTTGGTGTGCTGGGTCTGACCCATCGCCCAGACAATGGTGCTGGGCTTGTTCTTGGCCATTTTTTCGGCGACGTCGCGGACTTCGGCTTCCTTCATGCCGGTGACTTCCTCGACCTTGTCCGGCGTCCACTTGGCGGCTTCTTCCCTGGCCTTGTCCATGCCATAGACACGGGCCTTGATGTACTCCTTGTCTTCCCAGCCGTTCTTGAAAATGTGGTGCAGCATACCCATCAGGAATGCCACGTCGGCGCCGGAACGGATGCGGTAATAGGTATCCGCTTTGGCCGCCGTCCGGGTGAAACGCGGATCAACAACGATGACCTTGGCGCCGTTCTCCTTGGCGTGCAGCGTATGCAGCATCGACACCGGATGCGCTTCCGCCGCATTCGAACCGAAAAACAGGATGCACTTCGAATTCTGCTCGTCGTTGTAGGAGTTGGTCATCGCGCCATAACCCCAGGTATTCGCCACACCGGCGACCGTGGTGGAATGGCAGATGCGCGCCTGGTGATCCATGTTGTTGGTGCCGAAGAAGGACACGAACTTGCGCAGCAGGTAGGCCTGCTCGTTGTTGTGTTTGGACGAGCCGATCCAGAAGGTCGCGTCCGGACCGGATTCCTTCTTGATCTTCATCAGCTTGTCGCCGACTTCGGTCAGGGCCTGGTCCCAGGAAATCTTTTCCCACTTGCCGCCGTTCAGTTTCATCGGCGTGCGCAGACGATGCGAAATCTCGTGCATGCCGTGTTCGCGAATGGACGCGCCCTTGGCACAATGCGCGCCGAGGTTGATCGGCGAATCAAACACCGGCTCCTGGCGAATCCACACGCCGTTCTGCACCACGGCGTCTATGGCGCAACCCACCGAGCAGTGGGTGCAGATCGTGCGTTTGACCTCCAGCTTGCCGGCCGGTGCCTTGTCCGCCGCTTCGGCCTTGCGCATCATCGAAAACGGCAGCTGCGACAGCGCCGCGGCGCCACCGGCGGCGAGGCCGCTGCGACGCAGGAAAGTCCGGCGGTCAATGGTGTTTCCGAGGAAGGCGGACGCGCCGCGCGCAAGCCGGTTTTGGGAGGGGTATTGGGAAGAAGCGGCCTTCGTCGATTTACGGGTCAGTATCATGGCGCCTTCTCCTTAAACCTTGGTGGTTTCGTAGTAGCGGCGCACATGCGCCGTCAACTGGTAACCCTTGCCCTGGGTTGCCGCCTGTTTTTCACCGGTCCCGGTTTTTTGATCCCGCCCGGTCGCCGCGACAACAGCCACGGCGGCTCCGCCCACACCTGCGGCGGCAAGGAATTTTCTGCGACTCATTTTGGCGTTCATGGTCATGGCCTCCTCAGGCGAGCTCGAAATATTCAGATTCGTTGATGAAAAACGCATGGGCAAATGCTGCAACCGGGCGATAAAACGCGGTCTGCCCGGAGTTATTGATGGCGGCGCACACCTTGTTGAACCAGGGCGCGAGGTAATCGCGGAAAAACACCTGCTGCGCGGCAAAGGCCGCCGCGGGATCCTGTTCGTCCGCATTTTCGTCCGCATTTTCGTCAACAATCAGGCCGCGCATCACGTCGCACAGCGCCGACAGGTGATCCTCGTATTCAGTGCTCTCTTCAGCCCGCGCATAGCCCATACGCGCCAGCTCATCGCGCAGTTCGGCGAGCAACTGGCCGCGCAGCCGCCCCGCCATGTAACTCGAAGCGTACAGTGAAACCGGCGGCTTGCCGGGACTGACAAACACTGTATCGAATTCACCGCGCACTGCCGTTGCATCGGCGCGGCCGGCGGCGTCGCACAGTTCACGCCAGGCCAGCGCCAAGGGCGATGCATCATCGCCGATGGCATCGCGTGAAGCGGCGATTTGCTGCAAAAAATCAGGGGATGGCGCGGAAAAAAGCAGATGACTGAGGACGCCGTATAAAGCGGCGCGCGCTGCGTGTTCCTCAACCCCGGCTACCGGAGCCGTGTGCACGGAATGTTTTTCTGCCGTCGCTAACATTTTCTGCCGTCGCAGCCAATATATGAAATCTCGCCTATCTTATGTGGCTTTGAATCAAAACTCCATCCTGTGGCGCACAAAAAAAGTGCGTTGCACAATACAAAATGAGTACGAAATGAGCACCACATCAGACGTCGTTTATGTTGCCATGCCGCGAAGTCTGCAGCAGATCAATCACCCGGCAATCCGCGCACATCTTGATACGGTCCAGCGCGCCCGCTTCGGCAAACATCGAGTGTTTACCCAGCTTGGCCAACATGCCATCAACCATCTGTTTGGTTCCAAAGGGTTTTCCGCATTTGATGCAGCCAAAAGCCTGGGCTTCGTTGATGGTGCGCGCGGTTTGGGCCTGGGGTGCCAGCGACAAACGCGGTTGCAGTTCCAGCGCCTGTTCCGGGCATGTGCGTACGCACAATCCGCATTGCACGCAGTTCTTTTCAATAAAGCGCAGTGCCGGCGCTTCCTTGGAATCGAGCAGCGCACCTTCCGGACAGGCTCCGACACAGGCCATACACAGGGTGCATTTTCCGGCATCGACACCGATGTTGCCGAAGGGCGCACCGCTGTTCAGCGCAATCGTGTCCACCGGTTTGGGCGCATGACTGCGCAAATGGTCGAACACAAAATCCAGGGTGCTGCGTTTTTCGTTGGTCAGGTTGAACCCAGCTGACGGCAATGCGGCCGGTGTTTTCAACGCCCACAAAGCCTGCTCGGCCTGCGGCAGGTCGTCGGCGCTGACCCAGTGCAGGCGTCCGGCGTCATAACCAAAACCCTGCAGGATGTCTTCGGCCAGCGCGATCTGCCGGCCCGTCGCCTCGGCATAAGCCGGCGCTTCGGAGCCCGCGGCGAGGATCACCACCTGCGCCGCACCCAGCGCCAGGCTGCCCAGCAACAGGTCGATGCCGATGGCCGCGACATGCAGCACTTCGATCGGGATCAGGTCCGCCGGCAATCCCCTGCCCTGGCGGCCCAGCCGCGTGATCAATGCGCGACCATCGGTATTGTTATGGAACAGCAGCCGCGGATTGCGTCCGCCCGCGGCGGTGTAGGCTTTTAATGCTGCCTTCAAACGCGCGCCGACATCAGCCACACGCGGATAAGCATAGGTCATCGCCCCTGACGGACAGACCGTGGCACAGGCGCCGCAGCCCATGCACAGATGCGGCTCGATCGCAACGCGGTTTTCCTTAATCAGGCTGCTGATCGCGCCGGTGGAACAGACATCAATACAGGCCCTGCAGCCGGTAATCTCCGAACGGGCATGGGCGCAGATTTTTTCCTTGTAGACAAAAAATTTCGGCTTTTCGAACACGCCCGTCAGCTGCGTCAACTTCGCCACCGCCAGCGACTGCTCCAGCGGATCCTTGCCCGGCGCCAGATAACCCTGCGGCGGCTGATGCAGGCGGATTTGCGGCACGGCCGACAAATCCAATACCAGGTCAAAACGATCTTCACGCGCGACCGCCGGCCGCTCAAAATCAATCGCGCCGACACTACCGCAGGCAGTTACACACTTGCGGTGGCTTTTGCATTTATCCAGATCAATCTGGTAACTGAAATCGATGGCATACTCCGGACAGACTTCGATGCAGGCGCCGCAGCGCGTACAGGCATCGAGGTCAATCGGGTTGCGCTGCTCCCATTGCGCGGTGAATGCGCCGAGATAACCGTCCAGCGCGGTGATCCGTCCCGAGTACACGGGGTAACGACGCTCTGAGGGCAATTCCGCACCCTGCCCTTCATTCGTCATCAGCACCGTTACTGACAACTGTTCCGCCAGCCGCTCCGCCCAGGGCAGCACTGCCGCGCCGGGCCCGATGATCAGCAGTTCGCCGCCGGCTTCATAACTGACTGTCGGCACCGGCTCCGGCTCGGGCAGGTCGGCGGCAGCCAGCAGGGCTGCCATTTTGGGTGCAGCCTGTTTGCCTTCGTCCGACCAGCCGCCGGTTTCGCGGATATTGACAAAGCTGATGGCGCCGGCGCCGCCGAGTTCGGCGTGCAAGGCCGTAAACAGCGGCGCTTCCTGGGTGCAGGCCACCAGCAGGTCATCACCTGACTTCACCGCCGCTTCAAAGGAAGCCAGATGCTGCCGGCACATTTCGCTTTGCACGGCCGGCGTGTCCGTCATGCCCAGCGCGTTGGAGATTTTTTTACCATCGACCTGCATGGTCTTATTGCAGTTGCACAACAGGGGCTTTTGGCGCATGGCGTTCCTGCAAAAATTATTCTGTGCGGAGTCTACGCGATGTGTCTAAGAGATGCGTTTACGTGCTTTTTTTGCCTTCATCGGCCGCAGGCTGGGCCGGCTCCGGTTCCGGCGCCTCAACAGTATCCGCCGCAGGCAAGCTCTCCACCTTATCCGTCTTTCCTTCTGCAATCTGTTTTGCATCCACCGGCGGCGGATTGCGCCGCAGCTCAGCCTCTTTTTCCGTCTCTTTGGCCCAGCCCAGAATGTTCTGTGCCGATTTCATTTCGGCCAGCATGGCCGCCGGGACGGGCTCGGTAATGGAATAGTCATCAATATAGGTATCGAGGCCATCCATGATGTTGAAATGCGGATCGCTGAACAGTTTTTTCAGTGCGTTGCGGCGCAGAGCTTCATCCACCTTGGGATGGAAAAACCCGCTGTAGTCCGAATTCATGGTGAGTTTTTCCACCGGCGGCAGCTCTGGCACCGGCGTTGCGGGTGCAGCGGGTTGCGCCGGACGCGGCGCCTGAGCTTCCGCACGCAGCTCCTGCTTGCGTTTCGACCAGCGCGACAGGAATTCTTCGGCGGTCTCTTTCGGTTTTTGGTCAGGTGACGTCATGATCTAAAACTAGACTACTTGTCGGGCCGCCAGTTGCCCATGCGCCCCTTGTCCTTGCTGCTCGCGTATTTTTTCTTCTTGGGTGGTTCCGGACGGTAATGATCGGCGCAATAACTCGCCAGCCAGGGCACCAGTTCCATGGGCAAGGGCACACCATCGACCATTTCGCTGCTGTCCAGCCAGCGCGCACCCTCGTTGTAGCTCACGCTCAGAAAATGCGGTTCAGCCCAGGTCTCCCCCATGCGCCACAACACAAACACCTTGGGCTGCGGCGAGGTGATGTTCATGTAATACCCCTCGGCCTCGTCGCGCTGCAGCCTGATCTGCAGGCCGGAAAACAACACCTGCAGGATCTCCGGCGTCTCCAGGATCACCCGCGGCGCAGCCCCAAGCTCAAGCGCAGTCGAATTAAGATCAGGCAGCACGCTGCTGGCTTCCCATTTTTCGCTGGCCCAGCGATTGTTCAGCGCCGTCCGCTGCATGATCACGGCAGCAGGCCAGCGCTGCGATTCAATGGTTTCGGATTCAAGCATGGGCGCATTCTGCGCCAGCAGACCCCCGGATTCAACCGCAACGCTGTCTAAATACCTGATTTGCAAGTGTTGTCATCCTTGCGCCGCGGGAGTGGCATTTGCCATAATCGTTGTCTAAGGATGACCATGAACAGCCCCCAGACCACAGCACAGACCACCGCGACCCGCGACCGCCTCGGCCGGCCCTTGCGCGACCTGCGCATTTCCATCACCGACCGCTGCAATTTCCGCTGCGTGTATTGCATGCCCAAGGAAATCTTCGGAGCCGATTACCAGTTCCTTGAACGTTCAGCCCTGTTGAGTTTTGAGGAAATCGCGCGGCTCGCCCGCCTGTTCACGCAACACGGCATCGAAAAAATCCGCCTCACCGGCGGCGAACCGCTGGTGCGCCGCGGTGTTGAACGGTTGATCGCCCTGCTCGCCGAAATTCCCGGGCTCGACCTGACGCTGACCACCAACGGTTCGCTGCTGGTGAAAAAAGCCGAAGCGCTGCACGCCGCCGGCCTGAAACGCATCACGGTCAGCCTCGATTCGCTCGATGACGTGATATTCAAGCAAATGAACGACGTTGACTACCCGGTCGCCAAAGTGCTGGACGGCATCGATGCCGCAGCAGCAGCCGGTTTCGCGCCGATCAAGATCAATATGGTGGTCAAACGCGGCCTCAACGAAGACAGCATCCTGCCGATGGCGCGTTTTTTCCGCGAACGCGGCCACATCCTGCGTTTCATCGAATACATGGATGTCGGCGCCACCAACGGCTGGCGCATGGATGATGTGGTCAGCGCACGGGAAATCGTCGAACGCATTTCGGCGGAAATGCCGCTGGTGCCTGCCGACCCCAATTACACCGGCGAAGTCGCCAACCGCTGGCGCTACAAGGACGGCCCCGGTGAAATCGGCGTCATCGCCTCGGTGACCCAGGCCTTCTGCCGCGACTGCACCCGCGCACGCATTTCCACCGAGGGCCAACTCTACACTTGCCTGTTTGCGACCTTCGGCCATGACCTGCGCGCACTGCTGCGCGGTGGCGCCAGCGATGAAACCATCCACGCCGCGATCGGCAAAGTCTGGACCCAACGCGAAGACCGTTATTCGGAAATCCGCGGCGAACAGACCGTGCCGCTGAAAAAAATCGAGATGTCGTATATCGGGGGTTAATCGGTGGCAACAAAAAAACCTCTGCGCCCCAAGATCAGCTCTGCCACCCGCCCGCTCACCGTCGAAGTCGATGCGCTGAACGAAAACGGCGAAGTTCTCGCCACCCCCATCGCCGGCGAACATCCGCTGACCATCTACGTCGATAAACGCGAAATCGTTACGCTGATGACGCTGGGCCAGCACCCGGAAGCGCTGGTCCTTGGATATCTGCGCAACCAGCGCCTGGTGCGCGCGGTGGCCGACATCGCCGAAGTGCAGGTCGACTGGGAAACCGATTCCGCCGCAGTCACCACGCACAAGGCCATCAAGAACCTGACCCAGCGCATGAAAAAACGCACCGTGACTACGGGCTGCGGCCAGGGCACGGTGTTCGGTGACCTGATGGAAGAAATTGACAGCATCAAACTGCGCGACGATGTCAGCCTCAGTGAAAGCGGTCTCTACAATCTGCTCGATGCCGTGCGCCGCCATGAAACCATCTACAAATCAGCCGGTGCCGTGCATGGCTGCGCGCTGGCCCAGCTCAGCGGTGACCACGCCGAGATCCTGCATTTTGTCGAAGACGTCGGCCGGCACAATGCCGTGGATGCCATTGCCGGACTGATGTGGTTGAACGACATCGACGGCTCGGACAAGGTGTTCTACACCACAGGCCGCCTGACTTCGGAAATGGTGATCAAGGCCGCGCAGATGCAAATCCCCTTCCTCGTGTCACGCTCGGGCCTGACGCAGATGGGTTACGAAATCGCGCAACGCACCGGCATCACCATGCTCGGCCGCGCGATCAACAAACACTATCTGTTGTTCACCGGACGCGGGCGTTTCATCAAGCAGTCGTCGCCGACGATGCTGGCCTCGGCATGATCACCGGCGTTGTGCTCGCCGGCGGCCAGGGCCGGCGCATGGGCACGGTCGACAAGGGTCTGCAGTTGCTACGCGGCAAGACCATGGTGCAATGGGTGGTCGAACGATTCGCGCCGCAGGTCGATGAGTTGCTGATCAACGCCAATCAAAATATTGAACAATATCAAATACTTAACTACAGAGTCATCCCCGACGCCATCGGCGGCTTTGCCGGACCTCTCGCCGGCTTGCATCGGGGACTGAGCGAGGCCGAACATCCGCTGGTGGTCACCGCGCCCTGCGACTCCCCCTTCCTGCCGCTGGATCTGGTGGCGCAGCTCAAAGACGCGCTGGATGCGAACAATGCTGACCTTGCTGTTGCCAAGACCGGCGATCAACCGCATCCGGTGTTCAGCCTGTGTCGTAAATCAGTATTGCCGAGCCTGACTGCTTTTCTGGAATCCGGCGGGCGCAAGATTGATTTGTGGTACTCGCAGCTGAAGGTGGTGGAAGTGCAGTTTGCGGATGAGGCGGCGTTTCGAAATATCAATACGCGGGAGGAGCTGGCCGCGAACAGCGGCAATTAGCTAATTCGTAGATTCTATGAGCGCTGTCTAGTCTGCCCGACGAGTTGTGGTTGGTAGGTTCCCCCGGATTTCCAGACGGCCAAGGCGATGCGCAGGAGTTTACGGGCGATGATGCAATAGGCGGCGGTCTTGGGATGCCC
>JAIETP010000008.1 GCA_019744975.1 Burkholderiales bacterium | reverse complement strand
GCAGGTGCTGCAGAAGGGTTATGTGCTGCACGACCGCGTGGTGCGCCCGGCGCTGGTGACCGTGGCCAAGGCCCGCGACACTTGATAACCACCGCTTGAAAACCACCGCTTGAAAACCACATCAGCGACCCCAATTACCTACACAAGATCACTGGCGATACCTTATAAATTATTGAATATAATCAATTACTTATAAGATATCGTCAGCACAACCACTTTTCAGAACGAGGTTACAGACATGGGCAAGATCATAGGCATCGACCTGGGCACCACGAACTCCTGCGTGGCCGTAATGGAAAACGGCCAGCCGAAGGTCATTGAAAACTCCGAAGGTGCGCGCACCACGCCGTCGATCGTCGCCTACATGGACGACGGCGAGGTGCTTGTCGGCGCGCCCGGCAAACGCCAGGCGGTAACCAACCCGAAAAACACGCTGTATGCCGTGAAGCGGCTGATTGGCCGGCGCTTCGAAGAAAAAGAAGTGCAGAAGGACATCGACCTGATGCCCTACAAGATCGTCAAGGCCGACAACGGTGACGCCTGGGTGGAAGTGCGCGGCAAGAAGATTGCCGCGCAGGAAGTCTCCGCGCAGGTGCTGATCAAAATGAAAAAGACCGCCGAGGACTACCTTGGCGAACCGGTCACCGAAGCGGTGATCACGGTGCCCGCGTACTTCAACGACTCGCAGCGCCAGGCGACCAAGGACGCCGGCCGCATCGCGGGCCTCGACGTCAAACGCATCATCAACGAGCCGACCGCGGCAGCGCTCGCCTTCGGCATGGACAAGAAAAAAGGCGACCGCAAGATTGCGGTGTATGACCTGGGTGGCGGCACCTTCGACGTGTCGATCATCGAAATCGCCGAAGTGGAAGGCGAACATCAGTTCGAGGTGCTGTCGACCAACGGCGACACCTTCCTCGGCGGCGAAGACTTCGACCAGCGGCTGATGGATTACCTCTGCGATGAGTTCAAGAAGGAATCCGGCGTCGACCTGAAAAAGGACATGCTCGCGCTGCAGCGCCTCAAGGACGCTGCCGAGAAGGCGAAGATCGAACTTTCGTCCTCTCAGCAGACCGAAATCAACCTGCCCTACATCACCGCCGACCAGTCGGGCCCGAAACATCTGGCGATCAAGATCACCCGCGCCAAGTTCGAGGCGCTGGTCGAGGACCTGATCGCGCGCACCATCAAACCCTGCGAAATCGCGGTCAAGGATGCCGGCGTCAAACTCTCCGACATCGAGGACGTGATCCTCGTCGGCGGCCAGACGCGCATGCCGAAAGTACAGGAAGCGGTGAAGAACTTCTTCGGCAAGGAACCGCGCAAGGACGTCAATCCTGATGAAGCGGTTGCCGTGGGTGCGGCGATCCAGGCCGGCGTGCTGAAAGGCGACGTCAAGGACGTGCTGCTGCTCGACGTGACCCCGCTGTCGCTGGGCATCGAGACGCTGGGCGGCGTGCTGACCAAGCTGATCCAGAAAAACACCACGATCCCGACCAAGGCGTCGCAGGTGTTCTCGACCGCCGAAGACAACCAGAATGCGGTGACCATCCACGTGCTGCAGGGCGAACGCGAAATGGCGAAAGCCAACAAATCGCTGGGCCAGTTCAACCTGACCGACATTCCGCCGGCGCAACGCGGAATGCCGCAGATCGAAGTCACCTTCGACATCGACGCCAACGGCATCCTGCATGTGTCGGCCAAGGACAAGGCCACCGGCAAGGAAAACAAGATCAAGATCCAGGCGAGCTCGGGTCTGTCGGAAGAAGAGATCCAGCGCATGGTCAAGGATGCCGAGGCCAACGCCGAGGAAGACAAGAAACTGCGCGAACTGGTCGACACCCGCAACCAGTGTGACGCGATGATCCACAGCGTGAAAAAATCGCTGACGGAATATGGCGACAAGATCGGTGCTGATGACAAGGCGAAGATCGAGGCCGCGGTGAAGGAAGCCGAAGAAGCCATCAAAGGCGACGACAAGGACGCGATCGAGGCAAAAACCCAGGCGCTGGCCCAGGCCGCGCAGAAGCTGGGCGAAGAGATGCAAAAAGCCCAGCAGGCCCAGGGCGCGGCTCCGGGCGGCAGCGGGAGCAACGACAGCAAAGCCGATGCCGGCAAAAAAGAGGACGGCAACGTGGTGGATGCGGAATTTGAAGAGGTGAAAGACAAGAAGTAATTACTTCGTGAACGAGTGAACGGGTGAACGAGTGAATCCCCCTCTCCCCGGCCCTCTCCCCCTGCCGGGGGAGAGGGAGTTTTTTATTGGGATAGGCTGCGACACTGTGCCCACACCGCAGTTTTTGCCCGTTCACTCGTTCACCCGTTCACTCGTTCACGTCCTTCCATAAAAACATGGCAAAAAAAGACTATTACGAAGTGCTGGGCGTCAACCGCGACGCCTCCGAGGACGACCTGAAAAAGTCGTACCGCAAACTCGCGATGAAATGGCATCCGGACCGCAACCCGGACAACCCCAAGGCCGAGGAACACTTCAAGGAAGCGAAGGAAGCCTACGAAGTCCTGACCGATGCGCAAAAACGCGCGGCCTATGACCAGTTCGGCCATGCCGGCGTCGACCCTTCCGCGGGCGCCGGGGCAGGCGCGGGATTCGGCGGTTTCGGCGACGCCTTCGGCGACATTTTTGGCGACATCTTCGGCGGTGGCGGCGGCGGACGGCAGCGCTCAACGGTCTATCGCGGCGCCGATCTGCGCTACAACCTGGAAATTTCACTGGAGGATGCGGCGCGCGGCACCGAAACGCGCATTCGCATCCCGGCGCTGGAAGAATGCGAAACCTGCCACGGCAGCGGCGCCAAACCCGGCACCCAGCCGACCAGCTGCACCACCTGCGGCGGTCACGGCCAGGTGCGCATGCAACAGGGCTTTTTCTCGATTCAGCAGACCTGCCCGCGCTGCCACGGCACCGGCAAGATGGTGGCCAATCCCTGCGGCACTTGCTCCGGCAGCGGCCGCATCAAGAAACACAAGACGCTGGCGGTGAAAATTCCCGCCGGTGTCGACGAGGGTGACCGCATCCGCCTGTCGGGCGAAGGCGAAGCCGGCGTCAACGGCGGCCCGCCGGGCGACCTCTACGTGGTGATGCAGATCAAGCCGCACAACGTATTCACCCGCGACCACAACGACCTGCATTGCGAAATGCCGGTGAGTTTCACCACCGCGGCGCTCGGCGGCGAAATCGAAATCCCGACGCTTGATGGTTACGCCAAGATCAAGATCCCGGCGGAAACCCAGACCGGCAAAATCTTCCGCCTGCGCGGCAAAGGCATCAAGGGTGTGCGTTCAAGCACCCACGGCGACCTGCAATGCCATGTCGTGGTCGAGACCCCCGTGAGCCTGACTTCGCGGCAGAAGGAATTGCTGCAGGAATTCGAAGCCATCAGCAACAAGGATACTGCGCGCCACAACCCGCGCGCCAACTCCTGGATGGACCGGGTCAAGGCGTTTTTCGCGGAGTAATGCCCCGCCGCTGTGGTGCTAAGCTAGCGGCATGGTGTTATCGGGGATGTCTGCAGCATGAAATTCTCCAGTTTCGAAACTTTAGTCAAAGCACTGGACATCGCTGGCGTTCGCTATCTGATCGCGGGCGGACTGGCCGTCAATGCCTACGGTTATCTCCGGTTTACCAAAGATGTTGATGTCGTTGTCCATCTGGTGCCCGAAAATATTGAACGCGCATTCGCCGCATTGAACAGCCTCGGCTATCGCCCTTTGGTACCGATTACCGCAGCCCAATTCTCTGATAACACGCAGCGTGAGCGCTGGATACACGACAAGGGCATGAAAGTCCTGCAATTCTGGAGCGCCGCGCACCGCGAAACACCTGTCGATGTCTTTGTTATAGAACTATTTGATTTTAATGAAGAATTCGACAAATCACTCTCCAAGATACTGGGTGATACCGCAGTTCATTTTGTATCGATCCCGACACTGATTCGTATGAAGGAAATCGCGGGCCGCACACAGGATAAACTCGATATCCACGAGTTACGCATGCTCTACCCAGACGATGCCCGGCGATAAACCTGACCTCGATAATTTCGATTGGAGTCTGACCACTTGGGAAGGCTCGCGCCGTGAGCAACTCCGGCGCTGGGCCGAATTGTCACTGGAAGAAATAATCCGCGCCCAGGAAGACATGCGCGAAATCTCCGAGCGGTTCGCGCAAATGCGCGCAGCGCCTGCTGGCAAGTGAGTAATTTTCCCGAGAATGCATAAAAAAGCCGGCGCATGCGCCGGCTTTTTTATGCCGCTTAAAGTTACTGCTGCTGCAACTTGCTGTCCACCACCACTTTTGTGTACTTGGTGATCTCGGCCTTGATGTAAGTACCAAACTCAGCCGCACTGCCGCCCAGCGGATCGGCGCCCAGGCTGGCCAGGCGCTGCTGCACATCCGGCAGCTTCAGTGCCTTGTTGATATCGGTATTGAGGCGATTGACGGCAACCGCCGGTGTGCCGGCCGGCAGTATCGCACCGTACCAGACAATCATGTCATAACCCGGGACACCGGATTCCGCCACTGTCGGCACTTCCGGCAGCGCGGGGTTACGCTTGGCACTGGTCACCGCCAGCGCACGCATGCGCCCGGACTTGATGTGCGGCACGGCCACCGGCGCGGTGTTGAACCCGGCCTGCACTTCTCCGGATATCAACGCGAGCGCGCCCGGCGCACCCCCCTTGTAGGCAACATGCGTCATGGGAATTTTCGCCATGCCCTTCAGCAGTTCGGCCGCAATGTGTTCGGGACTGCCGTCACCGGAGGAGGCGTAATTGATCGATTTCGACTTCGCCAGCGTAATAAGGTCAGCAACGGTCTTCGGCGAAGACGACGGCGGCACCACGACAAACATCGGCACCGAGGCCACATTGATCAGCGGCGTGAAGTCGCGCACCAGATCATAACCGAGCTTTTTGTACAGCGGCCTGCTG
The DNA here is from genome assembly GCA_019744975.1 of Burkholderiales bacterium. Classification (GTDB taxonomy): domain Bacteria; phylum Pseudomonadota; class Gammaproteobacteria; order Burkholderiales; family SG8-41. Next base: position 176,310 of record JAIETP010000008.1, on the reverse strand, counting down.
ATGGCATGCGATACCGAAATGAACATCACCGTGTAACCGTCGGGCGTGGCTTTGGACGCAATTTCTGCAGCCACGTTGGCATTGGCGCCAGGCCGGTTGTCGACGATCACCTGCTGACCGAGGCTTTCGGTCAATTTGGCCGCAACCGTGCGCGCCATGATGTCAGTGCCGCCGCCCGGCGCATAACCGACCAGGAAGCGGATCGACTTGCTCGGATAATTTTGTGCGACAGCGTTCTGCGCAACGGCAGCCCCGCCCGCGACCATGGCCAGCGCCGCCATGCAGGCAAAGATTCGTTTCATGTTGCTCCTCCTGTTTTAATTTGGATGTACAAAACAGCAAACGCTCAACCGGCGGCCACCACCTGCAACTTGGGATTACGCAAATGACGCACCACCGTATCTGCGAACGACTTCGTATTGCCTTTGCCGCCAAGATCACCTGTGCGCACGTTGGCATCGGCCAATGCGGCATCCACAGCGGCCTGGATTGCGAGATAGGCCTGCTGGAACGCTGGTTTGCCGTGGCGGATGCCCAGCCATTCGAGCAACATGCCGGCCGACAGGATCATGCCGGTCGGATTGGCGATCCCCTTGCCCGCAATGTCCGGCGCCGAACCGTGGCCGGCATTGGCAATGGCATGTTTGTCGCCGGCGTTGATCGCCGCCGCGAGCCCGAGACCGCCCGACAGCGCCACCGCGAGGTTCGACAGGATGTCGCCGAACATATTGCTGATCAGGATCACGTCATGGCGTTCGGGGCGGGTATAGATGTCTGCCGCCATCGCGTCGATGTCCATTTCGCGCAGGGTGATGTCCTTGTGCGTCTTCACCAGATCATAGGCCGGCGCCATGAACAAGCCGTCGGTCATCTGCAGCACATGACGCTTGCCGACCACGGTGACGCGTTTGCTGCGCCGCTGCGCGTATTCAAAAGCAACCTTGGCGATGCGCTCCGAACCCTGGCGCGTGATCTTGCGTACCGACAAGGCGACGTCTTCGGTGGGCATGAATTCACCCTGGCCCTGGAACATGGTGCGGTCGGAGTAAAAACCTTCGGTGTTCTCACGCACGATCAGCGCATCGAGCCCGCGGCGCGCATCAGGCATGCCGGCGCGGCTGCGCGCCGGGCGCAGGTTGGCATAAAGGTCGAGGCGTTTGCGGATGGTGCCGGGGATGTTGAGTCCACCCTCTGCCAGCGGCGGGTAGTCGGTCATGCCGCAGGGACCGACGATCACGCCGTCGGCATCCATCGCGGCCTGAAGTGCTGCATCGGTCAGCGTGGTGCCGTTTTTGCGGTGACTGGTCATGCCGACTTCAACATCGGTAAAACGCAGGCCCAGCGAAAACTCCGCGTCCGCCGCTTTCACCACCGCCATCGCCGCCGCGATGATTTCCGGGCCGATATCGTCGCCGGCCATCACTACCAGATTCATGATGATTCCCTGTCGTTAATGACATCCGTTAATAACATCCGTTAATCACATTTTTAATCACAAATTTTATGGTTCAGTATTGCATAATTTCGGTAAAATATGCAATCTTGCACCCATGCTGGAATCTTTCGCAATATCGTCATCAACATGCGCGCCGCCACTCCCCGGCTGACCCCGCTGCAACAGCGTGTGGCGCGCGAAATCGTGGCGCTGGCGAGACGCGACAACCGTCCCGCCGGCCACCATATGCCCAAACTGGCGCTGGCACGCGAAATCGGCACTTCACACAACCCGGTTGAAGCGGCCCTGGTCCATCTTGCCCGCATCGGCATCGTGCGCCACGAAAAAGACCGCGGCTATTTTCTGGCCCATGACGCACAGCAGCTGGGCGCCTCGGCGAAAAAACTTTCCCCGGCTTACGAAGATCCGCTGTACCGGCGCATCGCTGACGCCAAGCTGACGCACCGGCTGCCCGCAACCGTCACTGAAGCCGGCCTGATCCGTAAGTTCGGCGCGACCCGCAGCGCCATACGCAAGGCGCTGGCACGCATCCAGCAGGAAGGCTGGATCGAGCGGCGGGCGGGACATGGCTGGACCTTCCTGCCGCTGATCGATTCGGTGGAGGCTTACGAGGAAAACTTCGAAATCCGCCGCGTCATCGAACCGGCCTGCCTGCTCAGCGGAAAATTCATGGCTGTCGCCGACGAATTGCAGGCGCTGAAACGGCAGCAGGCCTTCATGGCCGATGGCGGTTATGGCGCGATGACGCCGGTGGAATGGGCCGACATCAATGCGCGTTTTCACGAAACCCTCGCCCGCTGGTCGGGCAACCGCTTCATGCTGCAAACCATCCGGCGCATCAACCAGTTGCGCAAACTGGTGGAATACCGCGCTGTCGCCGGCAACCCCAGGGCCCGCGCGCGCCAGGCCGCCGAACACCTGCACATTCTTGAAGCCATCGAGCGCGGCAACCGCGAACAGGCGGCGGCCCTGCTGCGCGAACATCTTGAAGGCGCGCGGCGGCAGAAAGTGCAGCCATCGTATTTCAGCGCGGCCCGCAGATAATTCCGGAATGAAGCGAATATTGATTACCGGCGCTGCAGGCGCCATCGGCAGCACGCTGCGCGCCGGGTTGCGTGGGCAGTACCCCTTGCTGCGCCTGAGCGATGCGCGCGGCATGGAATCCGCCGCGACCGGGGAAGAACTGAATACGGCCGATCTCGGCGATTACGCCGCCGTCAAAACCGCGATGAGCGGAATCGACTGCGCGGTGCATCTGGGCGGCATTCCAAAGGAAGCACCGTGGCCGTCGATACTCGAGGCCAACATCATCGGTACTTACAACCTGTTCGAGGCCGCCCGCGAGTGCGGCGTGAAACGTGTGATCTTTGCCAGCTCCAACCACGTGGTGGGCTTCCACCGCAGCAGCCGCAGCATCGGCATTGATGTCGAGCCGCGTCCGGACAGCCGTTACGGCGTATCCAAGGTCTACGGCGAAGCACTGGGCCGGCTGTATGCCGACAAACACGGCATCAGCGTCGCCTGCCTGCGCATCGGTTCATTTCGCGAACGGCCGGTGGATGCGCGGCAACTGGCGACCTGGATCAGCCCGCGCGACATGGTGCAGCTGGTGCGCTGTTGCATCGATGCGGCGGATTACCGCTATCTGCTGTTGTACGGCGTATCCAACAACACCCGTGCGCGCTGGAAAAATCCGCATGCAGCGCGCGTCGCTTATGCGCCGCAGGACAATGCCGAGGATTACGCTGCAGAAATCGCCGGCAGGACCGCCACAGGGGCGGCCGCGGAATTTCATGGCGGTGATTTTTGCAATCTTGAATTAACCAATAAAATCAATAACATAGAATAATTCCCCACGCCGCATCGTCAAACCCGGTATTTCTCGATCGCCTTCCAGTCGATCTCAAAACCAAAGCCCGGCAGATCGTTCATGTGCACACGGCCATCCTTGACCTGCGCGCGCTCGGTGAACATCTCGAACCACAGCGGATCACGGTCGGCATTGCCATGCGATTCCACGCCGAAGCCCAGGCGCGGGAAGGCCGACACCAGATGGCAATGCACTTCCGGCACCAGATGCGGCGCGATACGCACGCCCTGCTGCTCGGCGAGATGGCTTACGCGCAATGACTCGGTAAAGCCGGCAAAACGCGTGGCATCGAACTGCATGAAACCCAGCGCACCGCTGTTGATGAAATCGCGCGCGGTGAAACGCGTCATCTCACGCTCGCCGTGTGCCAGCGGGATCGGCGTGTTTTTCGCCAGCACCACGAAGTCAGCGGGCTGCAGGTACCAGTGCAATGGTTCTTCCAGCCAGTAAATGTCGTACGGCTCGACCGCATGCGCAAAACGGATGCAATCCTCGAGATCGTACGCCGCGTTCATGTCCAGCATCAGCCGCACATCGGGCCCGATCGCGGCGCGCGTCAGGCGAATGCGCTCCACTTCCTTCTCGATCGACAGGCCCGCAGTTTTCAGCTTCACCGCCTGGTAACCGCGTTTGACGAAACCCGCCAGCTCATCAGCACAAACCGAAAGCGGCGCGTCTAGTTCATAGTATCCGCCGGTGGCGTAAGTAAACAGCGGCTTGCCCTCACCGCCCAGCAGCTTCCACACCGGGACGTTGAAAGCCTTGCCCTTGATATCCCACAAGGCCAGATCAATACCACCAATGGCCGCCATGATCTGCGGCCGGTCACCACGCGACATCGGCTGCGGCAAACCATCCCGCCCGCCCATGCCGGTCGCCCGCGGCGAAGTCAGCGACAGCATTTTGTCCCACACCGCAACCTGCTCCGTCGCATTCATGCCCTTGATCACTTCACCGAATTTCTCGACATACGAGCAGATGTCCTTCATCGGTGAACCATGGATCTGACCAATCCCCGTCAGCCCATCATCGGTCTTGATCTCCACCAGAATCACGCTCGAACTGTGCAACTCCTCATGCGCAGTCCACAGGGTATGTTTGAGCTTGGCGGAAATGGCATGGGCTTTGACAGAAGCAATACGGGTCACAGGAAAATTCCTTTATCAAAAAAATTACGAATCACCACACAACGCAAGCACGATGCCCACTAACTCCCTTGTGAGTCGCCGAGTATCGCAGCCGGTCCGGGGGCCGTCGGCGAGCACTGTCTGAGCGCGCAGCGCGAGTTGCGCAGCCGCCCGGGCCGGCGAGAAACGCAGGGCACCCCGAAGGGGCGACGAACCAGGGCGGCGTTTTCTTTGGTTACTTTCTTTTGGCCGCACAAAAGAAAGTGACTAGCCGCCGGGCTACCCCCGGCGAACTTGACCTTAAAAATCTAAATCAACAATCAACTACGCCGCCAAGTAGTCCCAGCAGCACTGTCTTCTAAAACAACCCCCGCCGCCTTCAACTCATCCCGAATCCGATCAGCCTCGGAAAACTGCTTGGCCTTCTTCGCCGCAGCCCGCGCTACAATCGCCGCCTCAATCCGCTCCGGCGTCCAATCCCCCTCAGTCACCCCGGCCTGCAAAAACGCCTCCGGTTCACGCTGCAGCAGCCCCAACAAGGCAGCGAGCGCTTTCAGCAATCCGGCATCCCCCGCCGACCGCGACTTGTTGACCTCATTCGCCAGCTCAAACAACACCGCCACCGCCTCCGGCGTATTGAAATCATCATCCAGCGCCGCCTTGAAACGCGCCGCATGGGTATTGCTCCAATCGACCGGCGCAGCAACCGCCGCCACACCCTTCAGCGCCGTGTAAAGCCGCGTCAACGCCTGCTTCGCATCATCCAGGTGCGCATCGGAATAATTCAGCGGGCTGCGGTAGTGCGCGCGAATGATGAAAAATCGCACCACCTCGGGATCGTATTTTTTCAGTATCTCGCGCACGGTAAAAAAATTACCCAGCGACTTCGACATCTTCTCGTTGTCGACCCGCACAAAACCGTTGTGCATCCAATAATTGACAAAGGTGCCGCCATGCGCGCCCTCGGATTGCGCGATTTCGTTTTCGTGATGCGGAAACTGCAGGTCCTGACCGCCGCCGTGGATGTCGAAGTGTTTGCCGAGCAGCGCGCCGGACATCACCGAACATTCGATATGCCAGCCGGGACGACCGGCGCCCCAGGGCGATTCCCAGGCCGGTTCGCCGGGTTTGGCGCGTTTCCACAACACAAAATCCAGCGGATCCTGCTTGGCCGCGTCCACTGCGACACGTTCGCCGGCGCGCAGGTCTTCCAGCGATTTGCCGGACAATTTGCCGTAACCGTCGAATTTGCGCACCGCGTAATTCACATCACCATCGGCGGCCTGGTAGGCATAACCACGGCCCTGCAGCAGCTTGATCATGTCGAGCATGCCCGGCACGTATTCGGTGGCACGCGGCTCGGCGTCCGGCTTCTGCACGCCGAGGGCCGCGGCATCCTCGTCCATGGCACGGATGAAACGTTCGGTCAGCGCCCCCATGGTTTCGCCGTTTTCCTGGGCACGTTTGATGATCTTGTCGTCGATGTCGGTGATGTTGCGCACATAGGTGACATCGTAGCCCGAGGCCCGCAGCCAGCGCTGCACCACGTCGAAAATCACCATCACCCGGGCGTGGCCGAGGTGGCAGTAGTCGTAAACCGTCATGCCGCAGACGTACATGCGGACCTTACCGGGGACCAGGGGGGTGAAAACCTGCTTGTCCCGTGCCAGAGTGTTGTAGATTTTGAGCATTTTCAGTCGAGGAAAAAGCGGGGAGCGGGCGCGTGGGGAGCCCCCCCAAGGGGACTTCCTTCGGGGCGCATAGCGACCAAGCGCACACGCTTACAAGAGCCTGATTTAATGAGTGTCGGCAAATCTTGATCCGTTGACAATGACCGTGGTTTGGGTTTTTTAGCGAGTTTTCAGGCTGTCGGGCGTCCAGAGATCCGCATGGTTGCGGCCTGCCGGACACCGGAATCCGGAGTGGAATCGCGGGGCTGGGAATCCCGCAAAAAGAGAAATTTGAATTAGTGGTTGTTCTTGGTAAAATCCCGAAAATTCAAGGACTAATGTCGTCGTCTTAAACATGACTACGGTTTTTATAACGACCACGGAATCATAGCACGATGACCTTCAAACCGGCCGCTGCCCACCTCGCCACCATCCTCTTCTGCATGGGGCTTACCGCTCCGGTGCTGGCGCAGAACGACGATCTGCAGGAAGCCCAGCAGTTGCTGAAACAGGGGCAGACCGACCGCGCGATGGAGCGCGTCGATCAGTATCTGAAAACCAGACCCAAGGATGCGCGCGGCCGTTTCCTGCGCGGCATCCTGCTCACCGAGCAGAACAAACCGGCCGATGCGATCCGCGTATTCACCGAGCTGACGCAGGATTACCCGGAGCTGCCCGAGCCGTACAACAACCTCGCGGTGTTGTATGCCTCGCAGGGCCAGTACGACAAGGCGCGCGGCTCGCTGGAAATGGCCATCCGCACCCACCCGAGCTACGCCACCGCGCACGAAAACCTCGGCGACATCTACGCCAAGATGGCAAGTCAAGCCTATGACAAGGCGCTGCAGCTCGACAAGGGCAACCAGGCCGCACAGACCAAGCTCAACCTGATCAAAGATCTGTTCACCGGCGGCCCTCGCCCGCCCAAGGTCGCCGCGCTGACGCAAAACGCGCCGAAAGCTGCGGCAACCGCCCCGACACCGGCACCGGCCGCCCGACCGATCACTCCGGCACCCGCCGCACCGGCGGCGCCACAAGCGGTTGCGCCTAAAACCGCAGCCGCGCCGGTCGCCAACAACAAAGAACCGGCCAAAGAAGCTGCAAAAGAACCCGCGCCGCTCAAGACCGCTCCTCCGGCCAATAATCCGGACGCCGTGCTCAAAGCGGTCGACGGCTGGGCCACTGCCTGGGCCAATAATGATGTCGATGGCTACCTCGCACGTTACGCGCCGGGTTTCAAAACACCCGATGGCGAACCACGCAAGGAATGGGAGGCGGAACGCAGGACTAGAATCGCCAAACCACGCAAAATTGAAGTCCGTGTCGAAGCGCCAAAAGTCACTTTTAACGAAGCGAATCGCGCCACCGTCACCTTCCGCCAGCATTACCGCTCCAACACATTCAAGGCCTCCGCCAACAAAACGCTGGTTCTGGTCAGGTCGGGCAACCAATGGCTGATCCAGGAAGAAATCGTCGGCGGATGAAACGCCCGCTGCTCGTCTGCGCGCTGACCGCGGCCATTACCGCCGCTGCGCTGACGCCGTCCTCCACGACCCTCGCCCTCGGCAACCGCCCCTTGTCATCCGGCACGGGGAGCCTGCTTGGCCCCGGCGGCGGCAGCGCCCTTGGTGCGCCGGAAGCCCTGCTGGCGCAGACGCTGCTCGCAATCGCGAGTTCCCAGTTCGACATCGCGCTGACGGAAATCGACAAGGTGCTGCAGCAGAATCCGAATTTTCGCCTGGCGCACCTGATCAAGGGCGACCTGCTGATGGCGCGGGCACGCCCGATCAGCAGCATTGGCAGCGCATCCGATGCGCCGATGGAACGTATCGCCGACCTGCGCGATGAGGCGCGGGCGCGACTGATTCGCCACAAACAGGAACGCCCGGGCAACAGGGTGCCGCGTGCACTGCTTCAGCTTGATCCCGCGCAGAAATATGCGTTTGTTGTCGACACCTCGAAATACACGCTGTATGTATTCGAAAATGACAAGGGTACGCCGCGTTACATCGCCGATTACTACACCACCATCGGCCGCAACGGCATTGAAAAGCTGCGCGAGGGCGACAAAAAAACGCCGCTGGGCGTCTACCACGTCACAGGCAATTTGCCGCGCGACCAGCTCACCAGGACTTACGGCACGCAAAGCGCGCTTTATGGTGACGGCGCATTCCCGATCAACTATCCCAACGAATGGGACCGTCGCCGCGGCCGCAACGGCCACGGCATCTGGCTGCACGGCGTGCCCTTCGACACCTACAGCCGGCCGCCGCGCGCCAGCGACGGCTGCGTCGCGCTGACCAATGAAGACCTGCAGGCGATTTCGAAACACGTGCAGGTCGGCCTGACGCCTGTGATCATCGCGCAGGAGGTCGAGTGGGTCGAAGCCGGCAGCGCAAAAACCACGCGCAACGCCCTGCAGCAGTCGATTGAAATGTGGCGCCAGGACTGGGAAAGCCGCAACACCGAACAGTACCTGCAGCATTACTCGACCAATTTCGCCTCGGGCAAGCAGGACCTCGCGGCCTGGGCGGCACAGAAACGCAGCGTCAACGCCGGTAAATCGTGGATCAAGATCAAAGTCGACAAGGTCAGCATGTTCCTGTATCCGGGCGATGAAAATCTTGCCGTGGTGACCTTCGAGCAGGATTACGCCAGCAGCAACATCAGCAACAAAATGCGCAAACGCCAATACTGGCAACTCGAAAAAGGCGGCTGGCGCATTGTCCACGAAGGCGCCGCCTGAACCCCTTTAGGTTTAATAAGTATTTGATTTTATTGAGAAAATAATGATTCGCTTTTTTACCCCCATTTCCTTTGCCCGCCGGTTGCCCGGCCTGCTCCCGCTTTTAATCGCTTTATGGTTTGCCCCGGCCGCCCTCGCCGCCAATCCCAAGGTTGAACTGAAGACCACGCTGGGTGCCGTGGTCATCGAACTGTATCCGGAGAACGCGCCGAAAACCGTCGAGAACTTCCTGCAATACGTCAAAGACGGTTTTTACGACGGCACGATTTTCCATCGCGTGATTCCCGGCTTCATGGCACAGGGCGGCGGTTTTACACCGAACCTCCAGCAAAAAACCACGCGCGCGGCGATCCGCAACGAAGCCGGCAACGGTCTCCGCAATGCAACCGGCACGGTAGCCATGGCCCGCACCGCAGATCCGCATTCGGCCACCGCGCAATTCTTCATCAACGTCGCCGAAAACGATTTCCTCGACTTCAAATCGCCCGACGACAAGGGTTACGGTTACACGGTATTCGCCCGGGTGACTTCCGGCATGGACGTGGTGCAGAAAATGCTGCAGATCCCGACCGCGACCGTCGGGCCGCACCAGAACGTACCGCGCCAGCCCATCGTCATTGAACGCGCGCGCTTGCTGGCAGAAGCCCCTGCTGCAAAATCCAAACCCGCCGCAAAAGCCCAATAATCCGCATTGCAAGGACATGTCATGATCAAGCTGCATACCAAACACGGCGTCATCAGCATCGAACTCGACGCCGCCAAAGCCCCGGACACCGTCGCCAACTTCATCCAGTACGTGAAGGACGGCCACTACAGCAACACCATTTTCCATCGCGTGATCGACGGCTTCATGATCCAGGGCGGCGGCTTTGAACCCGGCATGAAACAGAAACCGACGCGTGAGCCGGTGCAGAACGAAGCCAACAATGGCCTGAAAAACGACATCTATACCGTCGCCATGGCACGCACCTCGGCGCCGCATTCGGCCAGCGCGCAGTTTTTCATCAATGTCGGTGACAACGACTTCCTGAACCACACCGCTCCGACCGCCCAGGGCTGGGGTTATTGCGTGTTCGGCAAGGTGGTCGACGGCACTGATGTCGTCGACAAGATCCGCAAGGTCAAGACCGGCAGCAAGGGTGGGCATCAGGACGTGCCGGTCGAAGACGTAGTCATCGAAAAAGCTGAAGTGATTTAGGAAAACGGTGAACGGGTGAACCCCCTCTCCCCAGCCTTCTCCCCCGGTGACGGGTGAGAGCAGGGGTTACTCGTTCACTTTTCACCCGTTCACGCTTTTACACCCTCGCGCCTTGACCCATACCCTACTCGTCTCCGACCTGCATCTCGCCCCCGAGCGGCCGCAGATCACCGATCAGTTCCTGCGTTTCGTCAGCAACACCGCACCCCGCGCAGCCGCGCTCTATATCCTTGGCGACCTGTTCGAATACTGGGTCGGCGATGACGACATCAAGGATCCACTGAACGGCGCGGCTTCCTCGGCGCTTGCGGCACTGGCCGATGGCGGCACCCCGGTGTTTCTGATGCGGGGCAACCGCGATGTGTTGCTGGGTGCGGACTTCGCCATGCGCTGCCGCGCCACGCTGCTCGATGATCCGGTACTGGTGGATCTGCACGGCACACCGACGCTGCTGACCCACGGCGATGCCTTATGCACCGATGACGTAGATTACCAGCGTTTCCGCAGCTACGCCCGCGATCCGGATAACCAGGCTAAATTTCTCGCCCAGCCGCTGGCGGCGCGGCGCGAACAGATGCTGGGCCTGCGCGCGCAAAGTGAGGCCAGCAAGCAGCAGAAAACCGAAGCGATCATGGATGTCGCTCCGGCTGCCGTGGAAGAACTGCTGCGCAAACACGGCTATCCGCGGCTGATCCACGGCCACACCCACCGTCCGGCGCGCCATCTGCACACAGTGGATGGCCACGCCTGCGAACGCTGGGTGCTCAACGACTGGTACGAAACAGGCGGCTGCCTGCGCTGCGATGCTGCCGGCTGCTCCGTGGTTCGAACCTAGCCGGCCAGCGCCTGCGTGAAATCCGCGATCAGATCCTCGGCATCCTCGATGCCGATCGACAGCCGGATCAGCGAATCCGCAATGCCCATCTCGGCGCGTCGCGCCGCGCCCATCTCCCAGTAGATCGTTTGCGCGACCGGGATCGCCAGCGTCCGGTTGTCACCGAGATGACTGGAGGAGATCACCAGCTGCAGACGGTTGAGAAAATCGAGGCAGTCAATGTTGTCGGCCAGCTCGATGCTCATCAGTGCGCCATGGGTCTTGAACAACTCACCGGCAAGCTTGTGCTGCGGATGGTTTTCGAGCCCGGGGTAGTAGACCCTGGTGACCTTGGGATGTTTGGCGAGAAAGCGCGCCAGTTGCAGGCAATTGGCGGACGCCCGCTCCATGCGCAGCGCCAGCGTCTCGGCGCCCATCGCCAGCCGGTGCGCCGCTTCCGCGGCCAGCGTGGCCCCGACATCGCGCAGGCCCTTTTTGCGGATTTGCAGAATGCCCCAGTTGGCGGGATTGGCCGACTTGTAATTGTCGTAGATGTTCGGATATGACTTCCAGTCGAACAGCCCGGTATCGGTCACCGCGCCGCCCAGCGCATTGCCATGGCCGCCGATGTATTTGGTCAGGGAATTGATCACCAGGCTGGCCTGCACCTGTTTCGGCCGGAACAGATACGGTGAAGTCATCGTATTGTCGACAAAATAAATCAGTCCGCGGCGTGCGCACAACTCGCCGATGCGTGCCAGATCGGCAACCTGGGTCCGCGGATTGGCGATGGTTTCGACAAATACCATTTTGGTATTGGGCTTCAGCGCCTTTTCCACGTTCTCGACACGGGTGGCATCGACATAACTGATGTCGCAGTCGAATTGCCCGAGGGTGCCGAACAGACTGTTGGTGTTGCCGAACAGGAAGGCGCTCGACACCACATGGTCGCCGCCGCGCAGCAGCGCGATGAAGGCCGAGGCAATCGCCGCCATGCCCGTGGCAAAACAGGCTGTCGCAATGCCGTCTTCCATTTTGCTGATTTTTGATTCCAGCGCCGCTGTGGTGGGATTACCCTGCCGGCCGTAGGCGTAACCGGGCATTTCCCCCTTGAACACCTTGACCAGGTCGCGCGAATCCGGATAACCGAAGGCCACCGCGGTATGCATCGGTTTAAGCACCGAATGATGCTCGATCGGTGATTCCAGATCGGAATGGAGAATGGTGGTCGTAAAACCGTTTTTCATGTTCTCGCTCCATCAAATAAAAAACCCGGCCAGCTAGCGCGGACCGGGTTCTTCCGTCGCTTTAGCTGCATTTTTAACGCGCCCGCAAGCTGTTCTTCAAATCGGCGCAACAGGGAGATTACCGCAGGCCCGCAGCCGGCGTCAAACCGGGCTTATTGGCCACCCTCTTTGGCCACCCCCTTTGGCCAGACCTTATTTGCCAGACTCGGCCACCAGCGCGGCCATGGCCTGTGCCTGCGGGTCGGCCGATTGCGCCAGGCCGTCGGCCACTCCCGAACGATCGGCATCCGCCCGGTTCTGGCTGACTTTCCATTTGCCCTCAATGCGGCTGATCGGGATCTCGATGCCGACAACGGCGCCCAGCATGCGCTCGATGTAATCCGCCGGGGCGTCAGCGATCCCCCAGGGCTGCGCCCTGCCGGCTTCCTGCTGGTCCGTCAGGCGTGATACCAGATCGCGCAACCAGTCGCGGTCATCATGAATGACCAGCGGTCCGCTGGTGTGCACCACCGCGTAATTCCAGGTCGGCACCACTTTGCCGCTCGCGCGTTTTTCCGGGTACCAGGACGGTGTGACATACACCTGCGGTCCCTGGAAAACCGCCAACACCTCATTTTCGTGCAACTGGCGCCACAGCGGATTGGCGCGGGCGACATGACCGCGCAAGGTACCCTGCGGCGATGGCAGGGGGTCGATCAGCAAGGGCAGATGATTGGCTTCGAGGATGCCGCCGACACTGGTGACCAGCACGGCCAGCGGATGCGCGCGGATCAGCGCATGCATCACCTCGATGCGTTCCTCGCGAAACGCGGCAACCTGATACATGGCGGAGGAATAACGGCCCGGTCGCGCCGCCTAATCGACCAGTTCCAGGCCAAGGTCGAGTTGCGTCGCTGCAGTCGCGGCTGCGGCTTTGGCGCTGTCACGACGCTGCGTCTCGACGCCGTCGAGATAGGCCTGGGTCACATCACCCGTGATGTAGTGGCCGCTGAAGCACGAAGCCTCGAAATTGGTCACCGCAGGATTGACGCTGCGCACGTCGCCGATCAGCGCGTCGAGTTCCTGGTAAATCAGCGCATCACAGCCGATCTCGCGGGCGATTTCCTCGTCGGAACGGCCGCTGGCGATCAACTCTTCACGCGTCGGCATGTCGATGCCGTAGACGTTGGCATAACGCACCGGCGGCGCCGCCGAAGCGAAATAGACCTTGCGTGCCCCTGCGTCACGGGCCATCTGCACAATCTCGCGGCTGGTGGTGCCGCGTACGATCGAATCGTCGACCAGCAGCACGTTTTTGCCGCGGAACTCCATGCCGATGGCGTTCAGTTTCTGCCGCACTGATTTTTTGCGTATCGCATGGCCCGGCATGATGAAGGTGCGGCCGATGTAACGGTTCTTGATGAAGCCTTCGCGATAGCCGAGGTTGAGATGATTGGACAGCTGCATCGCGGAGGGCTGGCTTGAATCCGGGATCGGGATCACCACATCGATATCGAGGTTGGCGAAGTCCTTCTCGATCTTGCGGCCCAGGCTCTCGCCCATGCGCAAACGGGTCTCGTACACCGAGATGCCGTCGATCACCGAGTCCGGGCGCGCCAGGTACACAAACTCGAACAGGCAGGGATTCAGCGATGGATTGTCCGCGCACTGCTGGCTGTAGAAATTGCCGTCGAGATCGATGAATATCGCCTCGCCCGGCGCCACGTCGCGGATCAGCTTGAAACCGAGGCCGTCAAGCGCAACGCTTTCTGACGCCACCATATATTCGGCCCCTTGCGCTGTATCCATTTTGCCGAACACCAGCGGACGGATGCCGAAGGGATCACGGAATGCGAGCAAGCCGTATCCCGCGATCATCGCGACCACCGCATAAGCACCGCGGCAGCGCCGGTGCACACCAGACACCGCGGCGAATATCGTCGCCGGATCGAGCTTGTAATTGGTCGCGTTAGCAGCCAGCTCATGCGCCAGCACGTTCAACAGCACCTCCGAGTCGGACTCGGTATTGACGTGGCGCAGGTCGAGACGGAACAGGTCGTTTTTCAATTGCTCGGAATTGGTCAGGTTGCCGTTGTGGCCGAGCACGATGCCGAAAGGCGAGTTCACGTAAAAAGGCTGCGACTCGGCCGCCGAAAATGCCGATCCGGCCGTCGGGTAACGCGTGTGGCCGATGCCGGCGAAACCGGCGAGGCTGCGCATGTTGCGGGTCCGGAACACGTCGCGCACCATGCCGCCGCCCTTGTGCATGTGGAAACTCGCACCGTCCGCGGTAACGATGCCGGCGGCGTCCTGGCCGCGGTGCTGCAGCACCAGCAGTCCGTCATACAGCACCTGGTTGACGGGACTGCGGGCGACTACTCCGACGATTCCGCACATGGCGTTTCCTTAGGCCCTAGTCTCAGCGATACCGGATGTGCTGGCTCACCGCAAGCGGCAGCCAGCTCTTGACCACAATCGCTACACGTTCCAGCAGCGGCCGCAATGCCGCCTCGCGCCAGACCGGCTGGCTCGGCAACGCTGTCGCACCGGCCAGCAATACCAGAATCATCACTACAGCAACGCCGCGCACGAGGCCGAATACGCTGCCCAGCAGACGGTCTTCAACACTCAGTCCGGCACTCTTGACCATCTGTGACACCGCCATCGCAATCAGACTCATCGCGAGCAATACAACGAAAAACAGCACTGCAAAACCGGCGATCCGGCGGAGTTCCTCACTGGGGATTTCCGTCGGCATGATTGCGGCCAGCTCGCCGCCGAACAGCCAGGCCGCGATGAACGCGACCGCCCATGCCGCCAGTGCGAGAACCTCCCGCACCAGACCGCGCATGACGCCGAGGAGAACCGAGAAACCGATAATGGTGAGCACCGCATAATCAAGCAGGGTCATCGCTTATTTGGGAATCACCTTGCCGTCCAGCTGCAGGCGTTGCAAGGCCGGGCGCGCCTTCTCTGCAGCTTCGCGGCTGGCATACGGGCCGACACGCACGCGCGTCACCGGCCCGGTCGCCGTCTGCACGACTTCGGTATAGGCCTTGAGCCCGCCGCCGGCGATTTTCGCCTGCAGTTCCTTTGCCCTGGCGGCATCCGACAGCGCAGCGACCTGGATCACGAAAGCGCCGCTGGCCGGGGCCTTGGTTTTTGCAACACTTTCCGCCTTGGTCACTGGTTTTGCCGGTGCGGGTTCGGGCGCTGCCTGCGGCTTTGGCGCAACCCTGGGTTCAGCCTTGGTTTCGACTTTAGGTTCGGCCTTGGTGATGACCGCAGCCTCCGGCTTGATTTCGGGCTTGGGTTCGGTTTTGGTTTCCGCTTTCGGCGGCGCAGGTTCTGCAACAGCAGGCGCGGCAATCGCCGGTTTTTCCGCCGACTTCAGCGGTGCAGGTTTCGCCGACAACACACCGGCTTCCGGTGACGGAATCTGGATATTGATGCTTTGTGTGGCCGGTTTGGGCTCGGAATCGAGGATCATCGGCAGCACGACCGCCACCGCAGTCACCAGCACAATCGCGCCGACCAGACGGCGGCGTGCGCGCTTCTTCAGCTGGAGTTCTTCGTCGCTAACGTTTCTCGCCATTCCTGATATGCCGTAAGCGAATTAAAGTATTGATTTTAAACGATTTTACCGATTTTCACCGATCCCGGCGAGCACGAACTGCAGTCATCGCGGCGGCCACGGTAAGAAACGATCCGAAGGCCAAAATTCTATCACCATCTCCCGCCATCTGATACGCACGGTCACAGGCTTCTACGATATTTGCGCACGCGGTAATGCCTGTTGTCACGCCGGCCTCGCGCAAATACTGCTCAAGCGCCACGGCCGACAACGCGCGCGCTCCTTCGAGCGGCGCCACCATCCAGTGGTCAACATGACCACGCAAAACACGCGCCACACCAGCGACATCCTTGTCCTTCAGCATTGAAAACACCGCCAGCGTATTGCGATAACCCGTCATCTGCGCGAGGTTGGCGGCCAGCGCCGCAGCGGCATGCGGGTTATGCGCGACATCCAGGATCATCGTCGGCCGCCCGGGCAAGGCCTGGAAGCGTCCGGGGTTTTCGACCCGCACCAAGCCGTCACGGATGTTGCCGGTGGTCACCGGCAAACGCCCGCGCAGGGTATCGAGCGCCGCAATACATGCACTGGCATTCGCCAGTTGGAAGGAACCGCGCAATGCGGGTGGTGGCAAGCCATGACGATCACCGCCCGGTCCTCTATAGCTCCACTGCTGCGGCTGCGCCTGATAACTGAAATCGCGCCCGATCAGCAGCAGGTCGGCGCCGATGCCGGCCGCGTAGTCAGTAACCGTGGCCGGCGGTTCGGCATCGGCGCAGATCGCCGGCCGGGCGGCGCGAAAAATATGCGCCTTTTCAAAACCGATGGCCTCGCGTGTGTCCCCCAGATAATCCATGTGATCGAGACCAACACTCATCAACAGGGCCGCGTCGTCATCGAAGGCATTGACTGCATCCAGACGCCCGCCCAGCCCGACCTCAAGGATGGCAGCGTCAACCCTGCTTTCGCAAAACAGCCACATCGCCGCGAGTGTGCCGAATTCAAAATAAGTCAGCGGCACGTTGCAGACAGTCCGCGCCTGCTCAACCGCGGCAAAGGCACGTACCAGATCGGCATCGCCGGCTTCGCGGCCGCCGATGCGGACCCGTTCGTTGTACCGCAGCAAGTGCGGCGAGGTATAAGTTCCGACGCGATAACCGGCGCAGCCGAGCACGGCATCCAGCATCATGCAGGCCGATCCCTTGCCGTTGGTGCCGCCGACGGTGATCAGCGGGAACTCTGGCTTTAATGACAACGCATCGCGCACCACGTTGACGCGATCGAGACCGAGGGCGATGGACTGCGGATGCTGGCCTTCAATGTATTCCAGCCAGCCGGCCAGTGTTGCGGGTAAGGTTGTCACGTGAGGCGCGGAAACCGGGTAACCCGGTACCCTGTCTGCAAATCCGGAACGGTCAGGAAGACGAAGGCGCCGGTGACTTCAACATCAGCGCCAGCAGCCGCGCCAGCGTGTCGCGCATCTGACGGCGGTCGACGATCATGTCCAGCGCGCCCTTCTGCATCAGAAACTCGGCCCGCTGAAAACCCTCGGGCAGCGTCTCGCGCACGGTCTGCTCGATCACCCGTGGCCCGGCGAAACCGATCAGCGCATTGGGTTCGGCAATCACGGCATCACCGATCATGGCGAAACTTGCCGACACCCCGCCCATGGTCGGATCGGTCAGCACCGAGATGAACGGCAGGCGGTCGTCGGCGAGGCGCGTCAGCGCAGCACAGGTTTTCGCCATCTGCATCAGTGACAGCAATCCTTCCTGCATCCGCGCGCCGCCGGTCGCGGTAAAACAGATGAACGGCAGCCGCTGCTCGACACAAACCTGCACACCACGGACAAAACGCTCACCAACGACCGAGCCCATGGAGCCGCCGAGAAAACCGAATTCAAATGCGGCAGTGACCACCGGGATTTCGCGGATCGACCCCTGCATCACCACCAGCGCGTCCTCTTCACCGGTTTCGGTACGCGCATCAGCGAGGCGGTCGACGTAACGTTTGCTGTCGCGGAATTTCAGGCTGTCGACCGGCGTCACCTCAACACCGATCTCGTAGCGCCCCTCCATGTCGAGCAGCCAGTCCAGGCGTTCGCGGGCGGAAATGCGGTTGTGGTGGTTGCACTTCGGGCAGACGAACAGGTTTTTCTCGAGATCCGTGCGATACAGCACTGCTTCGCAGGAGTCGCACTTGCTCCACAGCCCTTCCGGGACTGCTTTTTTGACGCTGCCGGCATCGCGCTTGATGCGCGGCGGCAGCAGTTTTTGCAGCCAACTCATGCGGCGCGGCCTTTGACGTCTCTGTCCATCGCACTGCGGATACCGGCCATGAAAGCACGGGCGCGGGCGACGGCATCCTGCGGTGCAGCCTCGATTTCCTGCACCAGCCGGCTGCCGATCACCACGGCATCGGCCACCTCGGCGATATTGCGCGCGGTTTCGCCGTCGCGGATGCCGAAACCGACACCCACCGGCAGTTTGGTATGGCTGCGGATGCGTGCCAGGCGCTGCGCCACATCGGCAACGTCGATATTCGCAGCACCAGTCACACCCTTCAGCGATACGTAGTACAAATAACCACGCCCAAGTTCAGCAACCTGCTTCAGGCGCACATCGGAGGTGGTCGGCGACAGCAGGAATATTGTGTCCAGACCAGCCGCATCGAGAATGGCCACCAGCTGCCCGGCTTCTTCGGGCGGGTAATCGACCACCACGACACCATCTGCGCCTGCGGCTTTGGCGGCCTTCACAAACTTGTCAGTGCCCATGGCTTCAATCGGGTTGGCATAACCCATCAGCACCACCGGCGTCTCGCCGTTGGTCTTGCGGAACTCGGCCACCCAGCCGATCACATCGCGCAGAGACACACCATGTTTCAACGCGCGTTCACTGGCGCGCTGGATCACCGGGCCGTCGGCCATGGGATCCGAAAACGGCACACCCAGCTCGATGATGTCGGCGCCACCGGCCACCAGCGCATGCATCAGCGGCACACAGCTCGCCGGGTCGGGATCACCGGCAGTGATGAAAGGGATCAGGGCTTTGCGCCCTTGTTTGCTCAGACGGGCGAAAGTGGCGGCGATGCGTGACATCAGTGGGTTTTCTTTTGGAATGCGCGTCAGCGTCAGAATTTGAGTCCGGACTTTTCAGCGACGGTATGCATGTCCTTGTCGCCACGCCCGGAAAGATTGACCAGCAGAATCTGATCCTTGCGCATGCGCGGTGCAATTTTCGCGGCGTAGGCCAGTGCATGACTGGATTCCAGCGCGGGAATGATGCCCTCGAGCCGGCACAGCTTGTGGAAGGCCTCCAGCGCCTCGTCATCGGTCACCGCCACGTATTCGGCGCGACCGCTGTCCTTCAGCCAGGCGTGTTCGGGACCAACGCCGGGATAATCCAGACCCGCCGAAATCGAATGGGTTTCAATGATCTGGCCGTTGTCATCCTGCAGCAGGTAGGTGCGGTTGCCGTGCAGCACACCGGCGCGGCCGGCGCACAGCGTCGCCGAGTGTTTGCCGGTTTCCAGGCCATGCCCCGCGGCTTCCACGCCGATCAGGCGCACTTTCTCGTCGGGAATGAAGGCGTGGAAAATGCCGATCGCGTTGGAACCGCCACCGACACAGGCCAGTACCGCATCTGGTTGTTTCCCCGTCATTTCCGGTACCTGTTCGCGCGCTTCGCGGCCAATCACCGACTGGAAATCGCGCACCATCATCGGGTAGGGATGCGGTCCGGCCACGGTGCCGATGATGTAGAAAGTATTCTCGACATTGGTCACCCAGTCGCGCATCGCCTCGTTCAGCGCATCCTTCAGCGTCTTCGAGCCGGATTCCACCGGCACCACGGTCGCACCCAGCAGTTTCATGCGATAGACGTTCTGCGCCTGGCGCTTGACGTCTTCCGAGCCCATGTAGACGACACATTCCATGCCGTACCGCGCAGCGATGGTCGCCGTGGCGACGCCGTGCTGGCCGGCACCCGTTTCGGCAATCACCCGCGGCTTGCCGAGGTGCCGCGCCAGCAGTGCCTGGCCGATCACGTTGTTGATCTTGTGTGCGCCGGTATGGTTCAGGTCTTCGCGTTTCAGATACACCTGCGCGCCGCCGAAATGTTCGGACCAGCGCCGCGCGTGGTAAACCGGGCTCGGCCGGCCGACATAATGTTTCAGTTCGTATTCGTATTCCGCGACAAACGCCGGATCATCCTTGTAGCGGGCATAGGCCGCCTTCAGTTCATCCAGCGCGGATATCAGCGTTTCTGAAACGAACACACCGCCGTAAGGCCCGAAATGGCCCTTGGCATCCGGCAAGTCATATACCCGCATTACGCACTCCAGTCATGAATGCTTCCATTTTCACGGCATCCTTGATGCCCTTCGCCGATTCCACGCCGCTCGACACATCCACGGCCCAGGGCCGCACATGCCGCACCGCCTGTTCCACGTTGTCAGGGTTGAGTCCGCCCGACAGAACCACGGGCGCCGGCAAATCGCGGGGAATCAGCGACCAGTCAAACACGGTGCCGGTGCCGCCACGCGCGCCCTCGACCCAGGCATCCAGCAACAGGCCCTTGGCCGCACGAAATTCGCGTGCGTATTGTAACAAATCGGTCCCAGCTCTGACCCGCACCGCGCGCAGGTACGGCAGCGCGAATCCGCCACAGAATTCCGCTGTTTCGTCACCGTGGAACTGCAGCAACTGCACCGGCACCTCGTCCAGGACAGCACGAACTTCAGCGGCATCCGCATTCACGAACAGCCCCACCGGCACTACAAACGGCGGCAGTGCATCGATGATGACGCGCGCCTGCGCCGGCGTCACCGCGCGCGGGCTGCCGGCATAAAACACCAGGCCAATGGCGTGCGCACCCAGTCGCGCCGCGGCCAGTGCGTCCTCGACGCGGGTGATGCCGCAAATTTTGACGCGTGTATTCATGTTCCTCACTCGATCACGGCATGCGCCAGTTGCGGCGCGCGCAGCCGCGGCGCCGGCAATGCCCATTGGTTTTCATAATCAACCCGCATCAGGTACAGCCCGGACGCATCAAAAGTCGGCGCGGCCCGGGCCCGGTCGCGCCCACGCAACACCTCCGCCATCCACTGCGGCGGATGTTTGCCCTTGCCGACATAGACCAGGCTGCCGACGAGGTTGCGCACCATGTGGTGCAGAAAGGCATTGGCGCGGAATCCGAAAATCACGTACGGCCCCGCCTGCTCGACGCTGGCTTCGTGCAAAGTCCTTACCGGCGACTGCGCCTGGCATTCGGCAGCACGAAACGCAGTGAAATCATGCTCTCCGACCAGGCAGGCCGCGGCTGCGCGCATCTGCGCAATGTCCAGCGGCAGGTGAAACCAGCCAACCCGGCCATGATCCGCAGCAGGTCTCACGGCGGTATTAAGCAACACATAACGGTAAACACGCGCACGCGCCGAAAACCGCGCATGAAAATCTTCCGCCACCGGTTGCGCCCAGGTCACCGCCATCGCCGGCGGCAGCAACGCATTGACACCTCGCACCCAGGCGCTCAGCGGCCGCTCGACCGCGCAATCAAAATGCACGACCTGGCCCAGCGCATGCACGCCGGCATCGGTGCGGCCGGCGCAGATGGTCGCGACCGGAACACCGGCGATCGTCGCCAATGCCGCTTCAAGACGATCCTGGACGGCACAGCCCGACGGCTGGGTCTGCCAGCCGCAGAAGCCGTTGCCGTCATATTCGATGCCGAGCGCCATTCTCACGGGCCTGCCCCTCCGGTTCTTTCAATCAACCCAGCGCAGAAAAACAAACCGCGGCAGGAGCGCTGCCGCGGTTCGTGATCACGCCGGGCAATGCGGCTAGCCGAGCGTACTGAGCAGTTTCTGCGCCTGATCCTTTTGCCCGCTGTCGCCTTCCTTCAGCACTTCCTGCAGGATTTCCCGGGCGCCGTCGTTGTCGCCCATTTCCTGGTATGCCTTGGCCAGATCAAATTTCTGCTGAACGTCGTACCAGTGGCCGTCCTTGCCTTCGGCAACCGCAGCCGTGGTGGCGGGATCATCCAGATTGATGTTCAGATCGCCGACATCGATTTTGAAATCAAGCCCGGCATCCGCTGCCGGGGCAGCCGGCGCGGCCGGTACCGCAGGGGCATCCACCGGCGGCAACTCAAAGTTGAAATCAATGCTGCTGGCTTCAGCAGGCGGCGCCTGCGTCGCGACATCGGCGGGTGTTCCGGCATCCAGATTGAAATCCGGCTCAGCAGGAGCGGCGCCGGCATCAGCGGCTGCCGCGAGTTCCTGAATCCCACCCATCTCCGTGGCCTGGCCCGCCGGATCTGCATCCAGCGCAATATCCGGGGTGCCGGCGGTATCGCCGCCCAGATCAAAATCAAGATCAGTACCCGTGGGGCTGTCGTCGGCCATGGGGGCCGGCGCGGCATCCCTGCCGGCCTCATACAGCGGATTGGCCGGATCCAGCACGTAACCCAGTGTGGCAACTTTCAACCAGTTGCCACCGGCCCCGCCAGTCAGCCCGTACATCGAATCAGCCACCGCGGCGAAGGCCGTTGCATCCTTGCGCGCTGCATACACTTCAGCCAGTTTCACCTGCACGTCTTCACGCGCCGGGTCGCGGCTCATCGCCTCTTTCAGGATTTCCTCGGCCTGTCCGTCACGACCGTAGGCGATATAAACCTCGGCTTCAGCCACCGGATCGACATCGTCGGAGGTCGGCGCAGCAGCCGTCGCCGCGGCATCAGACACGGGCATGTCAGCAGCTGCACCGGCGGCGGCCCCCATGGTCGGTGCCACCGGCATCGGTTCGTCGTCATCCTGTGCGCGCGCACGACGACGGCGCAAGGCGGCAAAACCCACACCACCGAGTACCACGGCCAGCGCTCCCCCGCCGATCAGCGGCAGATTCTCCATCGCCATGTCCATCATGCTCGGCTCGGGCGGCGGCGGAGGCGGCGCAACAAACTTAGGCTTCGGTTTCGCTGCCGGCTTCGCTTCCTCGGCGGCTTTGTCGGTCGGTACGGCAGCCACATCCTTCTTGGTTTCGTCCGTCGGAGCCGGAGCCGCATCCGGTTTGGCTGCGGGAGCGGCATCCGGCTTGACCGGCTCAGCCTGTTTCGCGGGATCCGCCGGCTTGGCCGGTTCGGTTTTGGCGGCGTCGGCTTTGGCTGCGTCAGCTTTCGCGGCTTCGGCCTGCTGCTGTGCAGCGGCCATGCCCGGGCTCTTCAGCTCGGCCAGCTTCTGCCCGTTCTTGACGGTTTTCTCGAGTTGCGCGATGCGATCCTTGGCCTCCGCCAGCTCCTGCTTGCGCGCCACTTTTTCTTCCGCAACGGCCGCCT
Source organism: Burkholderiales bacterium (assembly GCA_019744975.1). Taxonomy (GTDB): domain Bacteria; phylum Pseudomonadota; class Gammaproteobacteria; order Burkholderiales; family SG8-41. The sequence continues at coordinate 153,295 of JAIETP010000008.1, read as the reverse complement.
CGCGCGCCGCACCGGTCAACGGTTTGCCGCCCTTGCCCGGCTCACCCTTGGACAACTTGACCACATCCTTGCCCTCGGCTGCGGCAGGATCTTCAACCTTCGCGGTAATGCGTCCGCGCGCCGTGGCGGCGCCTTCGGGCGCCTGGCCTGCGGCATCGGCCACGCGGCCGCTGTACGCGCGCCAGTCGGCGACTTGCGCACGGTATTCCTTCATCGCTTCGCCCTGCGAAATGGCGGCAAGTTCCTGTGCATCGGGGATGCGCAGGATCCTGCCCGACTTCACCAGATTCATGTTCTTTTTGATGAATGCATCGGGATTGCTGCGATACAAACCGACCAGCATCTGCTCCAGCGACACACCCTGGGGTTTCAGGCTGGCGGCGATCTTGCCCAGCGTCTCGCCTTTGGCGATCGGGCCATACTCCTGTGCACCGGCGCGGGGTGCTGCGGGCGCGGGGGCCGTTTTCGGCGCCGGGGACGCAGGCGCTGCCACGATCGGCCGTGATTCCGGTACCGCCACGGGTGCAGCCGGCGCCACTTGCGCAGCCTGCTGGCCATAACCCGGCGGATCCAGCAGCACGGTGTATTCGCGTACCAGTTTACCGCCGGTTCCGGTGGTCAATTCAATCAACAGGTCGACAAACGGCTCATTTACCGGACGACCGCCCACCACCTTGATGTACGACTGACCGTTCGCACGTTTTTCAATACTGAGTTTGAGCCCGGTCAGGCCGGCGTTGTACTGGAGATTGGCCCGCTGATAATCATCCGGTGATGCGAGTCGGACGGCCAGCGTGGATGCCTCATCACCCCTGATGGCGACCAGGTCGATTTCTGCGCTCAGGGGCTGCCCGAGGCTCGATTGCACATTAAGCCGCCCCAGGCCGGCCGCATGCGCGAACAAAGGCGCGAGCAGCAGCAGTGCGACAGCCAGTGCTTTGCCATGAGTAAATGTGCGCACGAACCGCTCCCGTATCATTTTTTTGTGGGACAAGAAAGTTAGCATCAATCAGTTAGGCATGCAAGCTAACAAAACCTCGAATGTTGCTGCCCAACCACATATTTCTTAAAGGAAATTCCGTATTCCAGCCTGTCCGGTCGGCACCGGCCGCATGGCCGGCGCACCCTGCACGATCAGGCACTTACCGGTGTCCGGGTGGCTGCCTTTGCCTGCGTTGCAGCATCGGCTTCGAGAACGATGCGCAGCATGCGGCGCAACGGTTCAGCCGCCCCCCACAATAACTGGTCACCCACCGTGAAGGCCGCGAGATATTCGCCGCCCATCGGCAGCTTGCGCAGGCGCCCCACCGGCACCGACAGGGTGCCGGTGACCGCTGTCGGCGTCAGTTCGCGCAGCGAGACCTCGCGCTGATTGGGAATGACCTTGACCCATTCATTGTGGCGGGCCAGCAACTGTTCGATTTCGGCCAGCGGCACATCGCGGGTCAGTTTGACCGTCAGCGCCTGGCTGTGGCATCGCATCGCACCAATGCGTACGCAGACGCCATCGATCGGCAGCGGCTTCGCCTCGCGGCCGAGGATCTTGTTGGTCTCGGCCATACCCTTCCATTCTTCCTTGCTCTGGCCGTTGCCGAGATCCTTGTCGATCCACGGCAGCAGGCTGCCCGCCAGCGGATGGCCGAACTGCTCCGTCGGCACGGCACCGCTGCGCAGCGTATCCGCCACCTTGCGGTCGAGTTCGAGAATCGCCGACGCGGGATTGTCGAGCAGCGGTTTCGCCGCGGCATGCACCGCGCCCATCTGCGCCACCAGTTCACGCATGTTGGCCGCACCGGCGCCTGAAGCCGCCTGGTAGGTCATCGCCGTCATCCACTCGACCAACCCGGCCTTGAACAGGCCCGCCATCGCCATCAGCATCAGGCTGACAGTGCAATTGCCGCCAATATAATTTTTGACCCCCTTGGCCAGTGCCGCGTCAATCACGTCGCGGTTCACCGGGTCGAGGATGATCACCGCATCCGGCTGCATGCGCAGCGCCGAAGCGGCGTCGATCCAGTATCCATCCCAGCCGGCAGCGCGCAGCTTGGGGAATATCGCGTTGGTGTAATCACTGCCCTGGCAGGAAATCAGGATGTCCATTGCCGCCAGCGCGTCGATGCTGTTGGCGTCGGCAACCTTGCCGGCGTCGCGCCCGATGTCGGGCCCGCGGCCGCCAGCCTGCGATGTTGAAAAAAACGTCGGGGCGATCAAATCAAAATCCCGCTCTGCCCGCATCCGCTCCACGAGCACTGAGCCGACCATGCCGCGCCAACCGATGATACCGACCTTATTCATAAAAATACCTATTTAAAACAATAGTCTACACTAAAGCGCTGCAACCACTGCATCACCCATTTCAACAGTACCGACCTTGCGCGCACCGGGCTCGTCGATATCCGGGGTGCGATAACCCGCCGCCAGCACGTTTTTGACCGCCGCCTCAATGCGATAGGCCCACTCGTCCTTGTTAAACGTATACCGGAGCATCATCGCTGTCGAGAGGATGGTGGCCAGCGGGTTGGCGATGTTCCTGCCGGCGATGTCGGGAGCGGAACCGTGGATCGGCTCATACAACCCGCCACCGCCGGAATTCAGCGAGGCCGAGGGCAGCATGCCAATCGAGCCGGTCAGCATCGACGCCTCGTCGGACAGGATGTCGCCAAAAATGTTGCCGGTGACGATGACGTCAAACTGCTTGGGATTCCTCACCAGCTGCATCGCCGCGTTGTCCACGTACATATGTGACAAAGCGACCTCAGGATATTGTTTCGCGACATCGGTGACGATCTCGCGCCAGAAGCGGCTGGTTTCCAGCACGTTTTCCTTGTCCACCGAGCACAGCTTCTTGCCGCGTTTCATCGCGGTCTGGAAACCGACTTCAGCGATGCGGCGGATCTCCGGCTCCGAATAGAGCATCGTGTCGTAACCTTCGCGTTCGCCGCGCGCATTGTCGCGCCGGCCGCGCGGTTCGCCGAAATAAATATCACCGGTCAGTTCACGGATGATCATCAGGTCGAGCCCCGACACCACTTCCGGTTTCAAAGTCGAAGCACTCACCAGTTCCGGATACAGCACCGCCGGGCGCAGATTGGCGAACAGACCGAGCTCCTTGCGGATGCGCAGGATGCCCTGCTCCGGACGTTGTGCCCGCGGCAGCGCGTCGTACTTGGGACCGCCGACAGCACCGCACAACACGGCATCGGCTTCTTTCGCCAGTTTCAGCGTCGACGGCGGCAGCGGATCACCATGTGCGTCGAATCCGGCGCCGCCAAACGGCGCCTCTTCGAATTCGAGCTTCAAGCCGTCCGCCGCCAGCCGGCGCAATACCTTCAGCGCCTGGCCGACGATTTCGGGACCGATGCCGTCACCGGCGAGGACTGCGATTTTCATCTTCACCCCGTGAAAGGTGAACGGGTGAACGGGTGAACGGGTGAAGACGGAAAACCCCGGCAGTGCGGGGTCACTCGTTCACTCGTTCACTCGTTCACTCGTTCACAGATTTATTAAAACAGCCAGGGCTGCGCCGTCCTGTGTTTTGCCTCGAAGGCGCGAATGTCATCGGCATGCGCCAGCGTCAGGCCGATGTCGTCCAGACCGTTCAGCATGCAATGTTTGCGATGCGGGTCGATGTCGAATTTATAACTGTCGCCCGCCGGCGTACTCACTGTCTGCTGCTCGAGGTCAACCGCCAGCCGGTAACCCTCGTTGGCCTCGGTGTCGCGGAACAGCTTGTCGACGATTTTCGGATCCAGCGTGATCAGCAACAGACCGTTCTTCAGGCTGTTGTTGTAAAAAATGTCGGCAAAACTCGGCGCGATGATGGTCTGGATGCCGAACTGCTGCAGAGCCCAGGGCGCGTGTTCGCGCGACGAACCGCAGCCGAAATTTTCCCGCGCCAGCAACACCGTGGCACCCTCGAAACGTTTGCGGTTCAGCACAAAGTCGGCATTCAGCGGACGCCCGGTGTTGTCCGAATCGGGCTCGCCGCGGTCGAGATAACGCCATTCGTCGAACAGGTTCGGACCGAAGCCCGTGCGCTTGATCGACTTCAGGAATTGTTTGGGAATGATCGCGTCGGTATCGACGTTGGCGCGATCGAGCGGCGCGACCAATCCCTCTTTGCGGACGAACTTTTCCATGTCACTTCGTGGATTTCTGGATCGCCTCGCCGGCTTTTTCAACATCCTTGCCCACACCGGCCACGGTATTGCAACCGGCAAGCACCACGCTCAACAACACAAAAACAAATGCGACACGTTTCATATTTGTCTCCTTGATATCATCAGTCAAACTCATTATTCCAAATTACGAACATCAACAAAATGCCCGGCCACAGCCGCTGCCGCGGCCATCGCCGGACTCACCAAATGCGTTCTGCCGCCGGGCCCCTGCCGACCCTCGAAATTGCGGTTCGATGTTGACGCGCAGCGTTCACCCGGGCTCAACTGGTCCTCGTTCATGCCCAGGCACATCGAGCAGCCCGGTTCACGCCACTCAAAACCCGCTTCCCTGAATATGCGGTCCAGCCCTTCCTGCTCGGCCTGCGCTTTCACCAGACCGGAACCGGGGACCACCATCGCCAGTTTCACATTGCCGGCAACCTTGCGACCCTTGGCCACAGCCGCCGCCGCACGCAGATCCTCGATACGCGAATTGGTGCAGGCACCGATGAACACCTTGTCGATGCTGATTTCGGTAATCAAGGTGTTCGGCTTGAGGTCCATGTATTGCAGCGCCCGCGCATAACCCTCGCGTTTCACCGGGTTGGTTTCCTTGGCCGGATCCGGCACCCTGCCGCTCACCGTGGTCACCATTTCCGGCGACGTGCCCCATGTCACCTGCGGCACGATGTCCCCGGCGCGCAGGGTCACAACGGTATCGAACTTCGCATCCGGATCGCTGGTCAGCGTGCGCCAGTAGGCTGCCGCCTTGTCCCACAAGGCGCCGGTCGGTGAAAACATGCGGCCCTTGCAGTATTCAATGGTCTTGTCATCGACCGCGACCATGCCGGTGCGCGCGCCCGCCTCGATGGCCATATTGCACAGGGTCATGCGCCCTTCCATGCTCAGACCGCGGATCGCGCTGCCGGTGAATTCGATGGCGTGGCCCGTACCGCCGGCGGTACCGATCTTGCCGATGACCGCGAGCGCAATATCCTTGGCCGTGACGCCGGTGCCGAGCTTGCCCTCGACGGCGATGTTCATGTTTTTGTATTTTTTCATCACCATGCACTGCGTGGCGAGTACGTGCTCGACTTCGCTGGTGCCGATGCCGAAAGCGAGCGCGCCAAATGCGCCATGGGTGCTGGTATGCGAGTCACCGCAGACCACCGTCATGCCCGGCAGCGTCGCGCCATTCTCCGGCCCGATCACGTGCACGATGCCCTGACGCTTGTCGAGGAAGGGGAAATAAACCTTGGCCTTGAACTCCTTGATGTTCTTGTCCAGGGTCTCGATCTGCAGCCGCGACACCTGGTCGGTGATGCCGGCCATGCCCTTGTCCCAATTACGCGTCGGCGTATTGTGATCAGCCGTCGCCACCACGGAATCGGAGCGCCACACCTTACGGCCGGCAAGTTTCAGACCTTCATAAGCCTGCGGGCTGGTGACTTCATGCACCAGATGGCGATCGATGTAGATCATCGCCGTTCCGTCCGCTTCTTCGCGCACAAGATGGCTGTCCCAGAGTTTGTCGTAAAGCGTTTTGCCTGCCATGGTGTTACCGTTTGGTGATGTTTTGGTAATGTACTAACGTAATAACCAATGAACCATGGATTATGTCATAGGGCAGCAGGCTGCGGCATCAGCTCAGGCTCCCGCTTTCAGCCCGCGCCACAGTACGACCGCCGCCAGCAGCGCAGAGCCCGCCGCCAGAGTGAATGTCGGTCCGGCGCCCAGCCCGCCCCAGGCATAACCGCTGGCTAGTCCGCCCACCGCCCCGCCGAGTCCGTATGCCAGACTGCCGTAAATCGCCTGGCCGCGCGCCTGGTGGCGGCCACGGAACAGCTTGTGCACCACGCCGATGGCTGCGGCGTGGAAAGAACCAAAACTTGCTGCATGGAGGGTCTGCGCCGCCAGCAGCAGCCACACACTGTCCGCGCCCCAGCCAATGACGACAAAACGCAAAGCCGCGAGCAGCGTGCTGACGATCAGGATCTGGCGCAGCGTGAACGCGCGATACAGATGGGACATCCAGACAAAAATGCCGATTTCGCAGACTACCCCCAGCGCCCACAACCAGCCGGCCAGTGATTTGCTGTAGCCGTGATCGACGAGATGGATCGTATAAAAAGTGTAGTACGGGCCATGCGCCGCGGCCATCAGCGCCGAAGCCGCAATGATGGCAATGACTGCCGGCTGGCGCACAACATGCCACACCGTGCGGTCATCCCCTGGATGCGGAACGGCGGGCGCCTCCGCCACCACGCAGGACAACAGCAGCATGCAACTCATCAAACCGGCGATGACCCACAACACCGCGCGCGGATTGAAAAAATCCAGCAGGTAACCGACCGCCACCACCGCCGCGATAAAACCCACCGACCCCCAGACCCGGATGCGGCCGTAACGCGCGGTTTCATCGCCAAGATGCGACAGCGTGGTGGCCTCGACCAGCGGCAGCGCCGCGCTCCAGAAAAACATCATCACAAACAGCACCACGCAGAGCAGCGCAAAACTTTCACCGGTGAAAACACCCATGAACACCAGCGTGCCGGCCAGCCCCGACCAGCGCACGACCTGCATGCGCCGCCCGCTGCGATCCGCCAGCCAGCCCCAGAGATGCGGCGCGAGGATGCGCGTCAGTTGCGGCAATGCCATCAACATGCCGATCTCGACCGCAGTCATGCCAACCGAATTCAGGTACAGCGCAAAAAACGGCGCGAAGGCGCCGAGATAGGCGAAATAAAAAAAGTAAAACGCGGAGAGATTGAGGTAGATCGGCTTGGGCACGGGTTACATCATGCCGCACCGGCATGATTATAAGTATTTGTTTTTATTGGTTTTTCTGAAGGGTGACTATCACTGTCACTCACAATCCCGCCGAAAATCACCAGATCCTTATCTCATCTTCCAGCAATAAACGTTATCTCGCCGTTCCAATCACTATCGTTTCGGTAACGAGATCGAAAGCTGGGTTTGGCCCACAATACTGTCCCCATCGGGTCGAATATACATCGCGGTCCAGAAGGCTCAGGTCATCAGTCTCACCTTGGGCACCTTCATCGAGCCCCCACCTCAAACTCACCCCACCGCGTTCCGTCAACACGTAGCGATTATGAAGTCCATCTCCGCCCGCTCGCGCTGAAAGGCAAACAATGCGAAGCACACGGTCTCGCGGAACTTGATTAGGTAAACGGGAAAGGCATTCTTCTGCAAATCGGGCAATACCCGGACGAAAGCTTGTATGAAACTCAATCGATTCAATTGGAACCTGGTTGGCACGTGAACAGATTTGCGCCATACAAGCCGCGAGTGCGGCTCTAGCGCGCGGGTTATACGGACTGAAATGCGGATCCACAAAAACGATTCTTCGCGAGAGCTGCAGAAGCGGTCTCATGGCACCGGCAATCGCTCTAGCCTCACGCGGCACCACAACCTCACGGCTTACTCGCCATATACCAACGCCATCATCAAGCTCAGCAACCGGTATCACTGCCGGATGCGCGCGAGGATTTTGCGCAGCCACAATTCCATCGAATGGTCTGGTCCCATGCTCCTTTTCGGCATTCGTCAACCAGTCCCGCGCAGCATCCCACTCATGCGAACGAGCCATCATTTTTTCATCAAGATTCTGGAGCCGAACCTCAATCCGCTTTCGATCCATCTCGGAACAGCCTCCCAATGCGTCATAGACCATCTGCTTCCAACGCTTGGGATAGCGAGAAATCAATCGCCCCTCTGAAACCCCAAATTTTTCAATGAGATAGCGAAACTGCTCCCAAGTCGACAGCAGCGCAGGCTCTACGGCGAATTCCTTGAGCATTAGAAAAGCTCTTTTGCCCGTTCTGCAAAAAACCCCTCCGGCCAAGAACCAGAGAAATCGCCGTCCGAAGTGACCGGAATTTCGACTACAGACGAACCCTTTTGGCCTGGCTGCACATAGACAATACAAATATCTTCTGGCCGGATGGATTGCATACCTTCAGGCAGTTCACCATCAGCAGTTTCCCGGATGCGCCGCAGAAGCCGAAGTACCAAATGTTCGCTATGCGTTTCCAGCACAAAAGTATTCTGGCGCTCGCCCAGCGCTGACTCCAGAAACACATCTGCTAACTCGGCCTGCAACGCGGGATGAAGATGAATCTCCGGCTGCTCCATAGCCACAATACGGTTACGCGAGGCGAAAGCGGTCACGAGAACCGGTAGCACCTGCGATATGCCAATACCCACATCACGGTGCGACACCACCGTTTTGGTCCGCTCGTCAACCAATGCCAACTCAGTCACACGATCGACATTCGACTTGCGCATCGCCTGAAGTATCTGCCGCGCCTCCTTGTCTGAATTATCAATTTCGGCGGAATAGCCGATGTCGGCGTCAGGATTCGGCATGACATTCATGCGTTCAGCAAGCTCGTCCAGTTCCGTCGCTAGCGGCGATGCCATCTGATCCAGAGCAAACAAGGTTCTGACCGCCAGCCGATAAGGCGTTTTCATGATGGGTGAACCCAGCCACGTGTTCACTGCATCACGCACGGCCTTATCAGCACGTACCACATCCCAAGCATAACCACCGCCAGCCTTCCAGTTTTTGTCATCGTGTTCAGCGAACGCCATATGACGCGGCGGAAACGAACGTAGCGGTCCGAGGTAAACCAACGTATCCAGCTCCTCGCGCACCAGATCGTTTAAACCGTTGACAATGTCACTGAGCGCCCTTGGGAAAAAAAGCTGTGCAGCATTCGCCAGATCGTCTGCCCGATTGTCGCGGCTTATTGGCTGAAGCATCGCATCGGCTATTAAACCTCCATCACGCTCAGGGAGATTTATCTTGGGTAAGAAATTTATGACTTGCGCCGAAATCTCAGGAACCAAAGCATCTACCGCCTCAACCAAGATGGCTCTGGCGGAATCCGGATTTTGCGCCGTGGACACTTCGATGATGGCGTCAATAACTTGTCGGAACACAGGATGATCCCGATCCAGACTGTCCAGTCGCAAGGTACCGTCACGCCGCCGGCTCATCTTTGCCAGGCTTTGGCCGTCGGCCAGTAGCTCGTAATACATCACTACGACTTTCGAATCAGACTCTTTGTCAAGCTTGTCGGAATAAACGCTGGTTTCGCCCATCAGTTCGTCCAAATCCAGCTCACCCTCAAGACCAAACAGTAAGGAGACGGTCACGCGCTTTGTGTTGGCCATTCGGCCAGCAAGTGCAGGCGGCATTTGTGCCACATCCAGTTCGGCAGCCCACTCCACCCGGTTACCGCGATCGGTTTTGTGCACGTACTGCCGGAACCCACCGAGATCAATGGACGTGCCGCCTAGTTCCGTACGGAAAACGTCGAGCAGACCTTTCCGATGCGCCTCATGCGCGAGCGCCAAGCTGTGGATAAAGCTGGACTTGCCCGCGCTGTTCGGGCCGAAGATCAGCGTAATGGGCTTGAGGGGAATGCGCTGGGTTTCGGCAAAGGCCTTGAAATTGCCCACACGCAGCGCTGCGAGGCGGCGAGTCATGCCGTCGCCTCCAGCTCTTTCGGCAATGGAATGTTCAAAACTCGCGCTTGATCTTCCATCTCGGTCAGCAGTTCCTTCATGTGCGCTTCGCGCCATTTGGCGGTGAGTTGACCTGAGAAAGCACGCTGAAGCAACGTATCGAATAATGCTTCCAGATTTTCATTGGCACGACTGGCTTGCGAAACGATGGACTCCATTGATCGAGCTAACGCCCCAAAACGCTGTTGAAGAGCGAGGGGTGGTTCAGGGACCAGTAGGCCTGCATACTCCTGACCGTTTATATTCGGCTGCCCAGCTACCCGCTTATGCGACTCAACCCATCCACGATAATACGCGGTGCGTGTGAGACCAAAAATGAACCAAGGATCGGTGCCACCTAACCGGAATCGAAAACGGATCAGATAGCCCGCGTAGGCGCATGCTCCGTCATCAAGACGATAGATATATGTCTTGCCAACGGTGTTACCACTACGAGCAAACAAAACATCACCCTCAGCAAGCATATAGCGGCCATAGTCTTCCAAATCTAGCGAAACTACACCCTTGTCAGATAAGACCCCGTTCTCGCGGATATCGGTGATACGGACATAGCGGGGCTTTCCCTCAGATGCAGCACAAGCACTAGCATTTGCTCCGTATTCGGGCTTGTCGTCAGCGAGTTCCCCAAGCCGCTTCGGCGCCCACCCCATCGGATTCGTCGCCGGGTCGCCAAACATTTTGAGAAATAGCGCAGGCAGGATTCGGGAGACCTTGTCGTCTAGTTCGCAACTCAGCTTGCGCAGACGATCCGCTTCGTCGAGAAGCTCGACAATACGGGATTGCTCAGAGAGCGAAGGGATTGGAAGCCTTACGTTTTTAATGATCTGCTGACTAATGTTCGGCTGCGCACCACCAACACGCTTAGATAGCAAACTTTCATAATTGGCACGCATCGCATACCAAACATATCGCCCTATGGCAATTCGACTGTCAGGTATTACAAAGCAAACTGCTTGGTTCGTTGTTGCCTCAAACTCAAGCAATGCAGTTCGTCCAACCGTCGCGCCATACATGGCAATTAAGATTGCACCAGCCGGAACAATCTTTGCACTGCTATCTTTCAACGCCTGTTCAGTGATGAATTCCTCCGTTGCACGAAGAGGTTCATCACGTAACTCACCTGATTTAATCCAAGGAATCGTGCCCCCGTAATAATTCGTATTGCTACGACTTGGTGTGCCTCCGCTACCGGTTTGGCAAAAATTAGCAATCGAAACCTCCGGCCACATCATTTGGCAAACTCGGAATGTAGTTTTTCTAGTCCTGCCACTACCGACCGGTAGTCCTTCAGCACGTCCTCCACGAGCTTACTTGGGTCTTCGTTGCTGGCATTTTCAGCTACGCGCGGCTTCCACTGCCCAGCGCCAAGGTTGTAATCCGCCTCACCAAGTCTTTCGCGCGTGGTCCACCAGCAGGTCGGCGCGGCACTTCCATGCGGCTGCAGCGCGTTGGCCTCCAGTCCCGGCGGCGCGGAAAAACCGCTCGCCTTCCACGCCTTCCACTGCGCGAGCAGCCCAGGAATATCGTTCTTCTCCGGGGTTTCGACGCGCCCGCCGCCAGTAATCTTGTCCGGGTCATAGCCGTCGTTTCGCACCTCGTAGAACCAGACTTTGTCCAACCGCTTCGCCGATTCGGTCGCCGGCCTGCGGAACACCAGCACGGCGGTCTTCACGCCAGCGTAGGGCTTGAACACGCCGGCAGGCAGGCTGACAACCGCGAGCAGATCAAATTCGGTAACCAGCTTCTTGCGCAATTCCACGTGCGCTCCAGTGGAGCCAAACAGGAGTCCTTCCGGCACTACCACCGCACAGCGCCCACCGGGTGCAAGATGCTGCATCATCAATGACAAAAACAGCAACTCGCTTTTCTTGCTGTTGGTCGGCAGGTCAGCACGAATGGAGTCTTTGGGTAGCTGCCCGGCAAACGGCGGATTGGCCAGGATGACCTTGTAGCGCCGGCGCAGATCATCCTCGGACAAGCCGCCCATGTCGGACAGTGAATTGGCACGTTTGAGCTGGGCGTGACGAATGCCGTGCAACACCAGGTTCATCATGCTGATACGGATCATCTGGCGCGATACATCGGTGCCAAACACCGAAGCCTCCAGCAGACTCCAGTCGGGAATTTTCTCACCGGCGCCCTTGCGGTAGGTCTGCAGGCGCGGCATTTCCTTCCGCAGCTCTTCCAGCGATTTACCTTTTTTCTCCAGCCAGTCCTCACCGTAGATCGGGTATTCACTGACGTGGTCGGAATACTTGGCGAGCAGGTAGTCTACCGCGTCGATCAGGAAACCCGCCGTGCCGCAGGCCGGGTCAAACATTGAGTCGCCGACGTCGGGATCGGTCATCTCGACCATGAAGGCACGAATCTGGCGCGGCGTACGGAACTGACCATTGAGCGCGCTGGAGCCCAGGTGCGTCAGCAGGTATTCGAAAATATCGCCTTTGACGTCGGGGCCGAGTTTGCGGAATTCGAAACCGTCGATTTCGTCGATAACCTCCTTGAGCACGTTGGGATCGACGATCTCCAGAACAGCATCACGGAAGTATTCCGCGACTTCCGGCTCGTCCTTGGCGAGCGAGGCCATGTACGGAAACACTTCATCGCGGATGAAGTCGCGCAGATCGTTGCCGCTCTTGAAGCGCCACTTACTCCAACGATAGCGCTCAGCCTGCGCCGGAAACAACAGCTTTGCATTGCCGTGGCCGTTTTTTCCTGACTCCAACCGCGACCGCAGTTCGCGGTCGTTTTCTTCCTCATCCAGCAACTTGAGAAAAATCAGATAGGAAATCTGCTCAATGTAAGTGACAGGATTGGTGACCCCACCTGCCCAGAGCACATTGGTGATTTTATTGAGTTTATTTCTAAGCTGTTGATTCAAAACAATTTTCCTGTTTCACTAAAGTCAGGCGGCGAGCACTGACTGGTTAAGTTCGTTGACCATGTCTTTCAAACCCTGCTCACCGAACAATTCCATACCCACGCCTGCAGCATTGAGGATTGAAAGCGGCGGCGAAAACAGGTCATCGATGGTGACCTTGCCCTTGACCACGCCACGGTTTTTGAGCAGCGCTAGGTACTGCGCCTGTTCTGGCGTCAGGTTGCGCGCCACCAGCCAAGCACGGAAGTTCTCCTCGATGCGTTCAGGCTTGGACTTGATATGCAGCTTCCCCAGCGCTGCACGGATGAAGTCGATCAGATTACCGCCCGGGTTGCGATAGGCGCGGCGCAGGTTTTCTTCATTGAAGTAGTGGTCGGGCCGGTTGAGGCGCTGCGCCAGTTCGGTTTCCTCCTCCTCGGTCAGCGGCTTATCAGACTGCACCTTGTCCAGCAAATCATCGCCGGTCGCCTGCGTGCGGACATGGGTTTCCCAATCCGTCACGTAGTCGCGCTTGTCGATGCGTTCGCCCGAAGGGCCGACTTCTATGTAATTGACCGCTTCCAGCCACTCGTCTTCCAGGCCAAGTTCGATCAGTTCGCGCGGTGTGGGCGGACGCGGGCCGGTGCCGCCAGTGCGATAGCCGCCGCCGGCGCCCGAGAACACATCAGTGTCGGAATCGTTGAAATACTCGTGATTGCGGAAAAAGTCGTAAATGACAAACTTTTCCTTGCCGATGTGAGGTGCGGTGCGCGTGCCCCGGCCCCGCATCTGCTGATACAAAATCGGGCTGCGGATGCGGCGGCACATCACCAGGTGCAGGATTTCGCGACAGTCGAAGCCCGTATCGAGCATGCCGACACTGACGGCCACCTGCGGGTAATCATCCTGCTTGAACTTGCGGATCAGTTCATCTGCATTGGGCACATCGCTGGTAATGACCTCGGCGTAGCGCCCTTTGTGTTCGGGATGCAGTTCGTTCAGGTATTGCGCGAGGCGCGCCGCGTGGTGTTTGCTTATGGCGAACACGACCGCCTTGCCCGGACCGATTTTCTGCTTAGACGCGAGACTCTTGTAATCACGCCACGCCAACCGGTCAAACTCCTGCATCATCAGGCGGTTGGTTTTCTCGTTGGTCCACTTGCGTTCGAACTCGGCCGGGTCGTAGTGCTCGTCGTCCTTGTCGGCACCGGCCGCGATGACCTCGGTAATCCCGGTTGCAAACTTGTAGGGTGTGAGGTACTCGCCCCGAAACGCTTCCTGGATGGTGTAGGAAAAGTCCGGCGCATTGTCTTTGCAGTGGTAGAACTGGAAAGTGTTGCGCTCCATGTAGATCGCCGGCGTTGCCGTCAAGCCAATATGCAGCGCGTCAAAATGGGTTAGTGAAGTCTGCCACGCGCCGTAGATGGATCGATGACATTCGTCCGCCACCACCACATCAAAATAACCACTACTAAATTCCTGATGGCGCCCGAGCATCGTCTGCAACAGACAAACCGTGATCTGCTTCTGCTGCTGTGCCATGCCAGACTTGAGCCAGTAGCTCGGATGACCGGGCAGCAGATCCTGAATGGCCTCGATGGCCTGCTTGGCCAGTTGATCGCGGTCAACCAGAAAGAGGATGCGCTCGGCGTGCCCCGACTGCAGCAGCCGCTTCAGATAGAGGCAAATCAGATCGGTCTTGCCGCAGCCTGTCGGCAGTTCGATCAGGAAGCGCCGCTTGCCCAGCTCGACAGTCCGGTCGAGCGCCTGCATGGCTTCCTGCTGATACGGTCGCACCGAGCGGGTTTCACCCTGGCGCTGATAAGTGTCGGGAATCGGAATGGTGGCCATGGCCTTGCGATTGGCCCGCATTTCCACCAGGCGCTCCAGATCGCGGCGCGAATAGAATGAATTGACGATACGCGCGTCGTCGTTCTGGTAATCCCAGAAATAGATCAGTTCGCCGTTGGTCAGAAAAATGAACGGCGCATTGAGCCCTTTCGCATAAGGCAGCGCCTGATGCTTGGCAACGTAAGGCTGAATCGCCTGCTTTTTGGCTTCGATGACTGCCAGCGGGCGTCCACGCTGGTCATACAACACATAGTCGGCAGCTCCACCAGCAGAACCCGTGGACAAAACAGTGGTCTCGCCGGACGGCGCTTGTGCCTTGAACGAGTCATGAGATATCCAGATTTCGGTTCCCACCTGAGACTTGTCCGCAGGATCCCAGCCGACCTGACGAAGCTGGTCGTCGATCAGGATGCGCGCGTCTGTCTCTTTTGCGTTATTCGCCAACGGTCGCCATTTCAGCCTCAGTAATGAGGCGTTCGTCTCTTGAAATATTCAGCCAGATTCCTGCCATCAAAAAAGACTTCGCAAACCAACCGCCCGCGATCGATCGTATGTGCATTACCGAGTTGAACCGATCGCCCGAGGATAAGGCTAGACAACTTGGCCGTAGCGGTTGCCCCTCCGGCCGCGCTAATCTCTGCTGCGTCATAACCGGCTGGCCGAACGCGGTTGCCATTGCTACCCCCCCATGTCCAACCCGGGCTGACATCAAACGTATCACCATCCACCACACGAACCACCTGGAACGTATTCATCACTGTGCTCCTGTAAGTTAAGTGCCTGCCTCTTACTTAGCAACAGGGATGCCAGCTCAGCGAAAAATAAAATGTCGTTTAAAAACAAATACTTATATAAATTCTTTTTCGCGCACACACAGCGAATTTAAACCTTTGTTGAGTCCCTACTCAACATCAGTTGAAGATCAACCCGGCTTGCCCAGGAACTTATGAATAGCCTGCGGCGTAACGCCCAGCAGGCGGGCGGCCCGACTCTTGTTTCCGTCGGACAGCTCAAGTGCACGCGCGACGAGTTGCTTTCGAGTTCCGGCGAGATAGCTTTCCATGGAAAAACCATCCGCAAAATCAGGGACCGGAAACTCTCCGGACGTGTCGTCACCGTCCCTCGCAAAGTCGAGATCGCTCTCTTCGATGGATTCCCGTTTGGTGAGCAAAACCGCCCGCTCGATGACATTGCCCAACTCACGCACGTTGCCGGGCCATGGGTGCCGCTCCAATGCTTTCAGCGCACTGATCGAAAGACGCTTGGGCTGTCGGATGGTTTCGTTCAACCGACCGAGAATCGACAGTGCCAGTTTTGGTATATCACTCACCCGCGCTCTAAGCGGCGGCAAAATAACCTGACCGACATTCAACCGGAAATAGAGATCGTCCCTGAACTTTTTCTGCTTCACAGCCTTGCGCAGGTCCACATTGGTTGCCGCGACAATACGCACGTTGACCCGACGCCCCTTCTTGACACCAATCGGCTCGACAATGCCATCCTCAATTACCCGGAGGAGTTTTGCTTGCGACTCCTGCGGCAACTCGCCCAACTCGTCCAGAAACAAGGTGCCGCCATCCGCTAGCTCAAATTTTCCGAGTTGGTCGTTAACTGCACCCGAGAAGGCACCGCGTTTGTGGCCAAACAGGATGCTTTCAGCCAGGTCTTTGGGCAATGCCGCGCAGTTGAGGGCAATGAAACGGTCCGTTGCTCGTCCACTCAGGCGGTGAACCATTTTTGCAAACAGTTCTTTTCCTGTTCCGGTCTCTCCAAGAATCAGTACCGGGGCATCCGAACCGGCCAGGGCCACAACCGCATCAACAGCCTTGAGCAGAGCGGGATGATCGCCGACGATTCCAATCTCCCGGGTCACTTCAGCGGTATCCACTGCGGTCTGGTACTCAGGCACTTCTGACTGGGACACGATCCTCAGTTGCACATCAGGGAACTCTGTGCCGCCGAGATCCACTTCCGACACGACAGGCCTGTCCTTGGACACGAATCGCAATGGTCGCACGTGCAGAATGCGTGCCGGCACTTCCCCGCTGGTCACCAGCAATATCCACACGGCATGCATTTGCGGGGTGCCGGATGCGACCGAGACATAGACATCCGAGCCTGCGCCAAGATCAAGCGCACCAATAACCCGGCGCAGCCCGCGCAGGATTTCCAGATAATCGGTGGGATCAGTCAGTTCAACATGACCTACTTCAACCTCCACGGAGGGATGGCGCTCCTGAATCGCAGCCATGGTCTGCGCGGATTGTTCGATCGTGTTGGGAGTGGAAAACAGAACAACACGATCAAACTCCCGGACCGCAAGCAAGGACAGGATCGGCCCGGTCTGATCATTTTCAGACTGGAGACTTTTGGAATACGGGTCTTGAAATCCCGTAAATGTCAGAAGTACATTCACAGGCTGGTATGACCTTCTTCATAAGGCCAAATCGAAACCGTAAAATTGCGGCTGATACCATGCCGGATCATATATTTGGCCATGGCGGCATCCTAATGCAGCCGGCGCGGTGCGGGCAATGCAGCGAGCGATTTACTGGTCAATGTCAGGTCGAACTTTTCCGGGTCCCAGTCAGGCCCGGCCCAGGCAAGCAGTTCTTTGGCCTGCCTGCTGCGGGAATTCTTGCGTGCCGCCAGCAATTCCTCAAATCCTGGCGGCCCACCGCAGTCTTCCGGTGGCCCTGCGCGCTCGCCGGCAAGACAACGCGGATAGCGCAGCTTCGGCTGCGGCTTTCCAACCGACACCACCTTGATCCCGAGCCACCAGTCATCGCCGAAATCGTAGTTGTAGCGCAGCCCATCTCCCCGGCTCGCCAACAGTGTGCCGAGCGTTAGCTGATCAGGATCGACTGCCGGTTGCAGTGGCGCTGATGCATCAGGATCAGCCGGCTCGAACCGCTGGTCATTGTGCTCGAACGCCCACAGGTGGGCGTCATGCCAGCCCATCAGCGCCTGCATGACGCCATGCAGGCCTGTGAGGGTCATGTTCGACGGCACTTCGACTTCACGCCAGATCGCCGGCGCGATGTGCTCAACGGCCACGTGCAAACGATAAATCCTGACTGCACTGGCCATGGGAGATCAGGCTTCGTCGGGATCCGGATTTTCCGCCGCTGCCGCCGTGCGCAGTTTGTCGATCACCGACTGCGGCGCCTGCGCCGCAATCACCGGCGTGCCGGTATTCACATCCGCGTTCTGCGCACGTTGGCGCAAGGCGTGATCCATCAGCGTCAGCGCCAGCATCGCCTCGCAGATCGGCGTTGCACGGATGCCGACACAGGGATCGTGGCGGCCGTGGGTTTCGATCATCGCCGCCTTGCCCGCAGTGTCGATGGTGTGGCGCGCGAGACGGATGCTCGAGGTCGGTTTCACCGCGACGTTGACGATAATGTCCTGCCCGGTCGAAATGCCGCCGAGTACGCCGCCGGCGTTGTTGCTGACAAAACCTTGGGGCGTCATTTCGTCGGAGTGCTCCGTGCCCCTTTGCGCAATCGCGGCGAAACCGGCGCCGATCTCGACCCCCTTCACCGCGTTGATGCTCATCATGTTGTAAGCAATGTCGGCGTCAAGCTTGTCGTACACCGGCTCGCCGAGTCCCACCGGCACGCGGGTCGCGACCGTGGTGATTTTCGCGCCGACGGAATCCCCGGACTTGCGCAGCTTGTCCATGAAAGTCTCGAGTTCATCGACGATCTGCGCATTGGGCGCGAAGAAGGGATTGTTGCCGACTTCATCCCAGGTGACGAACGGGATCTCGACGGGACCCAGCTGCGACATATAGCCGCGGATCACCGTGCCGTATTTTTCATTGAGCCATTTTTTCGCGATCGCGCCCGCGGCCACGCGCACTGCGGTCTCGCGCGCCGACTGGCGGCCGCCGCCGCGGTAATCGCGGATGCCGTATTTCTGCCAGTAGGTGTAATCGGCATGCCCCGGACGGAACAGGTCCTTGATCTTGCCGTAATCCTTGCTGCGCTGGTCGGTATTGCGGATCAAGAGGCCGATGGGCGTGCCGGTGGTTTTACCCTCGAACACGCCGGAGAGGATTTCAACCTTGTCTTCTTCGCGCCGCTGCGTGACATGGCGCGAGGTACCGGGTTTGCGGCGGTCGAGTTCAAGCTGGATGTCGGCTTCGCTCAGTGCCATTCCCGGCGGACAGCCGTCGACCACGCAGCCGATCGCCGGCCCGTGTGATTCGCCGAAAGAAGTGACGCAGAACAGGGTACCCAGCGTGCTGCCCGACATTATTCAAAACCCCCTGAAAAACTCCATTAAAATCAAGCACGAAGTTTAACATAGCCGTCATGACTGCCGAGGCCCCGAATGAGCGACAAACCCGACTCTGAGAAACCAGACCCCGAAAAAATCAAAGGTCCCGGCGGACTGAACATGCGTGAACTGCATGAACTGGTGAAACAAAGCCATGCCCGTGATCAGGCCGGCCGTGCGCCCAACGCGCTCAAACAGCCGCAAAACCGCTGGCAGCGGCTGGCGCGTTACGTCTGGGACAAAAAGCGCGGTTGACGGTGGACATGATTCATTTCCAGTCACCGCGCAACGCCAGCACCCGCGCCTGCAGGTCTTCCGGCGAGACACCGGATGGCAGCACCGCGGGTGCTGCCGCCAGCGCGATTTTCGCCAGCGGCCGTGCACGCCAGGGTTTGGTCATCGCAGCGCCGTCCTTGCGGCTGAAAAAACTGCCCCACAGACCACGCAGCGCCAGCGGTATTACCGGCACCGGTGTGCGTTCGATGATGCGCCGGATACCGGAGCGAAAAGGAGACAGCTCACCGGTGTCGGTGATGCGCCCTTCCGGGAAAATACCGATCAGGTCACCCGCTTCCAGTGCGCGGGCGATTTCGTCGTAGGCACGCTCCAGCATCTGCGCGTCTTCCTTCGCCGGCGCGATCGGGATGCAGCGGCCGGTGCGGAACACGAAGCTCAGCACCGGCACGCGAAAAATGCGGTGATCCATCACGAAGCGGATTGGCCGGCGGCAGGCGGCGGCGATGATCAGCGCATCGACGAAGCTCACGTGATTGCACACCAATACCGCTCCGCCCTGCTCAGGAATGTGCTCCAGACCAGTCTTGTCAAGCCGGTATACCGTGTGAATCAGCAGCCACACGATGAAGCGCATCAGGAATTCCGGCACCAGCGTGTAGATGTACAGCGCGACGACGGCGTTGAGGACCGCAGTGACCAGGAACAACTGCGGGATGGAGACGCCCAGTTGGAACAGGCCGATGGCGATGCCGGCCGCGGCCACCATGAACAGCGCGTTAAGGATGTTGTTGCCGGCGATGATGCGCGAGCGGTGCGCGGGCTCGCTGCGGGCCTGGATCAGCGCATAAAGCGGCACGATGTAGAAACCGCCGAACACGCCGATCAGCGCGAGGTCGGCAAGGATGCGCCAGTGGCCGGGCTCGGCGGCAAATGCGCTGAGGCCGACGGGGCCGTGGCCGATGTGGCCGGCCAGCGCAAAATACAGATCGATGCCAAACAGCGTGATGCCGATCGAACCGAAGGGCACCAGGCCGATTTCGATCTTGTGTCCGGACAGTTTTTCGCACAGGAGCGAACCCAGGCCGATGCCGATCGAGAACACCACCAGCAGCAGCGTGACCACGCCCTCGCTGCCGGCGAGGATGTTTTTCGACAGATTGGGAAACTGGGTCAGGAACATCGAACCAACAAACCAGAACCAGGAAATGCCCAGCACCGACAGGAACACCGTCCGGTTGCCGCGCATGAAATGGAAATTGCGCCAGGTTTCGGTCAGCGGATTCCAGTTGATGCGCAGTTCCGGTGCCGGCGCCGGCGACAGCGGGATCAGCCGGCTCAGCGCGTAACCGGTTGCCGACATCAGCACCGTCACCGCCGCCACCGCGGGAATGCCCCAGTCCTGCTGGCTGACAAGCCAGCCGCCTAGAATCATGCCGCCGAGGATCGCCACCGAAGTGCCGGTTTCGACCAGCGCGTTGCCGCCGATGAGTTCATGCTCGTGCAGGTGCTGCGGCAGGATCGCGTATTTCACCGGCCCGAACAGCGCGGATTGCACGCCACCGAGGAACAGCGCGGCGAACAACAATTCCAGACTGCGCATGAAAAATCCCGCGGCTCCCAGCAGCATCACCGCCAGTTCGATCGCCACCGTGATGCCGATCAGGCGCGACTTCTCGTATTTGTCAGCAAGCTGGCCGGCAGTCGCGGAAAACAGGAAAAACGGCAGGATGAACAGCGCCTGCGCCAAATTCTGCAGCACGTCGGTGGACAAGGTGGTGTAAGCCGCGGCCTGGTACGCAAGCAGGATCACCAGTGCCTGCTTGAACACGTTGTCATTCATCGCGCCGAGGAACTGCACGCCGAAAAACGGCGCGAAACGACGCTCGGTCAGCAGTCGAAACTGGCTGTGCTCCGTCACCGCGTACCTCCAGTACCGGCAGGACTGCACCGGTGAACACGGAAAAGTCAATAACTAATTGTTTTTATTGATTATTTAAACATCCGCAGAAACATCGTCCCCCAGGCCACGCCAAAGCCGGTGCAATCCGTCGCCACCGCACCCAGCCCGCCCTTGTTACTGTGCGCCGACAGGTCCATGTGAATCCACGGCGTTTTGTCGGTGAAGCGTTGCAGCAGTCGCGCAGCAAGGATGTGGTCAGCGTTGCCATCCAATGTGCACTGCTTGACGTCGGCCACGGCGCTGTCCAGCGCACTGTCGTAATCCTCGTCCATCGGAAACGCACAAAGTCGTTCACCGCTCACCACGCCAGCCTTTAACGCCTGCTCAGCCAGCGTGTCACTCGTCGCGAAGATGCCGCTGTAACGATTGCCCAGCGCGACATGCATGGAACCGGTCAGTGTCGCGAAATCGACCATCACGCCGGGCTTCGCCTTCGCCGCCAGCGTCAGCGTGTCCGCCAGCACCATGCGGCCTTCGGCGTCGGTGTGCACGATTTCGATGGTGGTGCCGTTCAGCGCGGTGACAATGTCGTTCTGTTTGTAGGCGCGCGGACTCAGATGGTTCTGTGCAAGCGCCAGCCAGCAGTCGATGTTGACCTTGAGTTTGGCTTCAGTCGCCGCGGCGAGAATGCCCAGCGCCACCGCCGAGCCGTTCATGTCTTCGTGCATGCCCTGCATAGAACGGGCGGGCTTCAAGTTATGGCCGCCGGTGTCGAAGCAGATGCCCTTGCCGACCAGCGCCACGGTTTTTTTCGCGCCACGCGGCCGGTAACGCAGGCGCACGATGGCCGCGTCATCCTCATCGCTGCCCTGCGCCACCGCGCAGAATGCACCGGCGCCCATGCGTTTCAGTTTGTTGTAGTCATACTCTTCGCGCGTCCAGCCATATTCGCGCGCGATGCCGCGCAAACGCTGGCGGTAGGCGCCGGGCGTCAGCTCGTTCGGCGCCAATACCGTCAATTCACGGCACAGCTGGTTGCCTTCCGCCACTGCACGCGCCTGCGCAAAGCCGTCAGCCGCCTTGTGGCCCCACATCAGGATCTTGCGCAAGGGTTTCCCTGCGGTTTTTTTCTTGCGCTGGGGCAGCGGCGCGCCGTTGACCCACAGTACATAGGCCGCGAGTTCCGCCAGCGCCCGCCGCGATGTACCCGGGCCCGAGACCAGCACCGTGATGTCTTCCGGATGTTCGTCCAGCAGCGTACCGGCCGCCTTGCGCATGGCGGTCTGCTGCTCGAATACGGATTTTTTCAGGTCCGGCGCAACCCATACCGCCAGCGCGCCTTCCGGCGTCTGCGCACTGATGGCGGCATCCAGCATTTTTTTGCCGCGGCGGGACAAGGCACGGGCCAGTGTGTCACCCAGCGGCAGCGTTGACGGCGCGGTACCGGCAGGCGCCACAATCAACAGATGTTTTGCTTTTGCGAGTTCGCGCGCGGCGGGCAGACTGCCCTGGGTATGCAACTTGGCCAGCATGGTGAAATTTCCCGTAGTGAATTTCGCGACGATTATAGCGGTCACAGCCTGTTAAAATCGACGCGTAATCACTGAATGCCATAACCATACGCCATGCGTCCCTACCTTGACCTGCTGCGCCATGTGCTTGAAAACGGCACGCACAAATCCGACCGCACCGGCACCGGCACGGTTTCCGTATTCGGCGCCCAGCTGCGTTTTGATTTGAGCGCGGGCTTTCCGCTGGTCACCACCAAAAAAGTACACCTGAAGTCGATCATCCATGAACTGCTGTGGTTCCTGAAGGGCGACACCAACGTCAAATACCTGAAAGACAACGGCGTCAGCATCTGGAATGAATGGGCACGCGCCGATGGCGACCTCGGCCCGGTGTATGGTTACCAGTGGCGCTCCTGGCCCGCGGCTGACGGCCGCCACATCGACCAGATCACACAGGTGCTGGAACAGCTCCGTAAAAACCCCGATTCGCGGCGCATGATCGTGTCGGCATGGAACGTCGCCCAGCTCGACCAGATGGCACTGATGCCCTGTCACGCGTTTTTCCAGTTCTACGTCGCCGACGGCAAACTCTCCTGCCAGCTCTACCAGCGCAGCGCCGACATGTTCCTCGGCGTACCCTTCAACATCGCGTCCTATGCACTGCTGACCCTGATGATGGCGCAGGTCTGCGGACTCAAACCGGGGGATTTTGTGCACACCTTCGGCGACACGCACATCTACCTGAACCACATGGATCAGGTGAAGGAGCAACTCTCGCGCGAGCCGCGCCCGCTGCCGGTGATGAAACTGAACCCGGCGGTCAAGGACCTGTTCACGTTCAAGTACGAAGACTTCACGCTGGAAAACTATGATCCGCATCCGGCCATTCGTGCCCCGGTAGCAGTTTAAACTTCAGGATTGCGGATTGAGGTGGTGGTGCCATGAAATACCGTGACCTCAAGGTCTGGCAAAAAGCTATGGATCTCACAGATGCCGTATACCTGACTACCGGACGTTTTCCATCAAATGAACAATTCGGCTTATGCAGCCAACTGCGGCGCGCCGCAGTCTCTGTTCCAAGCAATATCGCGGAAGGTCATGGCAGAAAATATACCAATGCTTACATGAACCATTTATCCATCGCCTTTGGCTCCCTGATGGAAGTAGAAACGTTGATTGCGATTTCGCTACGTCAGAATTATCTGGATCAGGCCTTGGCAGACGCCCTCCTTGCACGCACTAATGAAATCGGAAAAATGCTGAGTGGATTGCAAAAATCACTGAAAATAAAAGTGGACGATCCTTTATGACCACTCAATCCTCAATCCCCAATCCTCAATCCCGCCTTTCGCTGATCGTCGCCATGGCAAAAAACCGCATCATCGGCGCCGACGGCAAGATTCCCTGGCACCTGCCCAATGAACTGCAGTTGTTCAAGTCGGTGACCATGGGCCACCACATCATCATGGGCCGCAAGACCTACGAGTCGATCAACCGCCTGCTGCCCGGCCGCAGCACGGTCATTGTCACCCGGCAAAAGAATTACACGATTCCCGGTGCAAAAATCGCGCACACGCTGGATGAAGCCATTGCGTTGTGTACCGGCGACAGCGAAATCTTCGTCATCGGCGGCGGCGAGCTCTACCGCGCCGCGATGCCCAGGGCCGACCGCATTTATCTGACGGTCGTTGATGCCGAACCGGCCGGCGATACGCTGATGCCTGAATTCGATGCCGCGCAATGGCGTGTGCACAGCACAAAGTGTTTTGGCAAGGATGAGCGTCATGCCCACGATTACCGCTTTGAAATCCATGACCGCGTGGTCGCTTAGGTTGGCCGCACTGTTACTGCTCTGCGTGGCATGCGGCGCACAGGCAGCAGAATCACCCATCACCATCAATGACCTCACCCTGCGCGCCGACGCCGGAGACCGCACGGCGATGCGCGCACTGGCCGAAGCCTATTACGCAGGACAGGACGGCGCCGAGCAGGATTTCACCAAGGCCGCGGAATGGTACCGGCGGCTGGCCAAAACCGGCGATCCCCGCGCCCAGACCAGCCTCGGCCTGATGTACGCGCGCGGCTACGGCGTCAGCAAAAACCTGGCCGAGGCACATCGCTGGTGGAATTTTGCCGCCGCGCAAAACGATCCCGGCGCGCAATTCAACCTCGGCCTGACCTATGTGCAGGGCGAAGGTGTTGCTGCTGATCCGGTGCGCGCCGCGCGCTGGTTCCGTGAAGCAGCGCGCCGCGGCCATGTGCAGGCGCAGTACAATCTGGGCCTGCTCCTGCACGAGGGCAAGGGCATCGAGCGCAATCCGCAGGAGGCTTATTTCTGGGTCAAAGTCGCCACGCTACAAGGTGACGAATATGCGGAACGCAATCTCGCCGCGCTGGCCGCCGGACTGTCCGGGACGCTGAAACGGGAAGCCGACAACCGGGCCGCGGCATGGATGAAAGAGTTGAAAAAGCAGCTGCCGCAATGATTGCGGGCGGCATTCACTCCGCTGCGCAGATGAAATCCTCGTACTTGCCGCCGGCGGGACGGGGAATCTGCGGCAACCGTACCAGCGATATCCGGTAATCATAACCGAGGGCATTGCGCAGCGCCGCACACAGCGCCGCGTTTTCGACGGGCGTCAGGTCGCGCGGCGCGGCGATGCACAATTCAAGGCTGCGGCGATCCCGCTGGATCACCTGGAACTGTTCAACCGGCGCAAGATCCGCCCAGACTTCCGACGGAAAACTCGGCCAGTAGCGGGTGCCGTCGGGACGCAGCAGCATGTTGCGCTGGCGGCCGACGACGCGCGCGAATACCGGCAGGCCGCGACCGCAGGCACAGGGTTCACCGACCTCCGCATAATCACCGCTGGCATACCGGAGCAGCGGCATCGCGAAATTGTGCAGCGTCGATACCACCACCTGCCCTGTTCCGCCCGGAGCGCAGGGCACACCGTTGTCGTCCAGCACTTCGACGATCAGGCTTTCGGACTGCACGTGGTAGTGCTCATGTCCCGGGCATTGCAGCGCGATGTATCCCAGCTCCTCGGAGCTGTAACTGTCGGCGATCTCCACCCCCCAGGCTGCGCGTACGACATCGCGCGCATCGGGCTGCAAGGTCTCGCCATAAGTGCGCGCCTGTTTCAACCGCAACGGGCGCAGACCCAGTTCAAGGCTGCGCGCAGCGAGGGCGCGCAGGTTGGTGGCAAACGACAGCACATAATCCGGATCCTCATCGACCAGCCAGCGCACCTGTTCGTCGAGATCGGCCGACAGACTGCGCACCGCCGACGGCCCGGTTTGAAACGCTGCGGTGGCAAGCCCCCAATCCGGTATACGGCCATCCGCCGTCTTGCTGCGGATGGCAGCCAGCCTGCCACCGAGATTCCGCCCGTGCCACAAATGATCGCGCAACAACAGCGCATGCCACAACAACTGGGGCCACGCCGTGCCACGCGTCACCAGCGGGCTGCCGGTCGATCCCAAAGACTGCGTTGTAATCACCGCACCATGTGACGGCGGCACCACTGCGCTGTGCATGTCGGTGCCGGCCTGCTGTACATCGCGCCGCGTGCTGACCGGCAGCGCCCGGTAATGCTCCCACGACGGGATACCCGCGGCCCATGGCGCAAAACGCTCGCGGTAATACGGCACCGTCGTCATCGCATGGCGGAACACCTGCGCAAACTGCTGAAGTTGCAAGTCCTGCAGGCGTTCGACGGGCCACCACTGGCTTTGCTCAAACTGGTATTGCAAGGCCAGCATCTGCGCGCTGCGGTCGTCCGGCAGCGCGGGCCAGGCAACGCCGGCGCAGACAGAACGCGGCACCAGCGGCGATACACTCATGTCACCACTTCCGAACGAAAATCCTCAAATTTGCCGCCGGTCGCACGCGGAATCTCGTCGCAGTAGACAAAAGACACCGCGAACGGGTGCGCCAGATTCCTGATGATCAGCGCACGCAGCGTATCTTCCTCTGCCGGTGTCAACGGGCGCGCCACCACCAGCGCCACCTCGATGTCCTGCAGGGTTTTCTGCACCACCTGGAACTGCCGCACCGGCGCAATGCCGCCGAACTGCGCTTCGTCGAAACGCGGATGGCGCAGGCCACCGTCAGGTAGCCTCAGCATGTTGCGCACACGACCGACAATGCGCCGGATCACCGGCAGGCCGCGGCCGCAGTCACAGGCTTCTCCGGCCTCGGCATAATCGCCGATGTCGTAGCGGATCAGCGGCGTCGCAAAATTATGCAGCACTGTGATCACCACCCGCCCCAGCGTACCGGGTGCGCAGGGCTGCCCTTGATCATCGAGCAATTCCAGGTAAATCCCCTCAGCCTGCACATGGTAGTGCTCGTGTTCCGGACACTGCAGTGCGAGATACCCGGCTTCACGACAGGAGTACATGTCAATCACCGGCACGCCCCACGCTGAGCGAATGTCCGCACGTGCATCGGGGTGCAGCGCTTCGCCGTAGGTGCGCACTTCGCGCAGCCGCGGCGGCCGCAGGCGGTGCCGCCCGCAATGCCGGGCCAGTTCCTGGACATTGGAAGCGACGCTGATCAAGTAGTCGGGATTTTCCTGCATCAGCCACCGCGCCTGCTCCGGGATCGGCTGCTCGGTATTGCACATCACCGAAGGGCCGGTGCGAAAAGCCGAATCGGTGGACGCGCCCCAGCCTGCGCTGCTGCCGGGCGTCACACGCGCACGGATGGCGGCCAGCTTGCCGGAGAAATCGCGGCGCTGCCACAGGTGTTCGCGCAGCGTGAAGGCATGCCAGAACACCTCCGTCAGCTGCGTCGCCATGAAACGGATCGGCCGGCCGGTGGATCCCGAAGTATTTCCTTCCTGCGTGCCGCCGTGGTCCGGCGGCAGCGCGCGGCTGACCAGCGCGTCAAAATTTTCCTGGATGTCCTGTCTGCACAGCAAGGGGATCCGCTCAAATGCCGCGACATCCAGTGCACGATTGGCCGCAACGCCAGCCAGTCTCTCGCGATAAAACGGTACGGTGGTTTTAGCGTGCTGCAGCAACTGGGTCAGCTGTGCAAACTGCGCTGCACGCAACTCTGCCGGCGACCAGCGTTCGCTTAGCGCGAACTGGTATTGCAGCGCCAGCATGCGCGCGCCCTCGGCGCCAGGTAGCGCCGGCCACCGTACGCTCTCTAGCGCGCTGCCGGGAACAGCGGTATGCGCCAGCTTGTGCATCGCGCGATGATCTCCCGGCAAAATCTAAAAATAAATCAATAAAATCAAATACTTATGATTAATCAGCGCCTGCCCAGCGCTTGTCATCAATCCGCCACGCAGTCGACAAAATACTGCAACTGCTCGCCACTGCCCTGCGCCACCAGGCCGTGGATATCGGTATCAAAACCGGGGAACTGGCGGTTGAACATGCGCGCGAACTGCAGGTAACGCACGATGGTGCTGTTGAAGCGTTCGCCCGGTATCAGCAGCGGAATGCCCGGGGGATATGGCGTCAGCAGCACGCTGGCCACCCGCTTTTCCAGATGATCAATCTCGACACGCTCAATCTTGCGATGCGCCATGCGCGCCCAGGCTTCGGCCGGCGGCATCGCCGGCTGCATGTCGGACAGATACATCTCCGTGGTCAATCGTGCAATGTCGTTGGCCTTGTAGACGCCGTGGATCTGTTCGCACAGGTCCTTCAGGCCGATTTTTTCGTAACGCGGATGTGCGGCGAGAAATTCCGGCAGCACGCGCCACAGCGGACGGTTGTTGTCGTAGTCATCCTTGAACTGCTGCAGCTCGGTCACCATCGTGTTCCAGCGGCCCTTGGTGATGCCGATGGTGAACATGATGAAAAAGGAATAGAGACCGGTCTTCTCGACAATGATGCCGTGTTCGGCGAGATACTTGGTCACCACCACCGCCGGGATGCCGCTCTTGGCAAACTTGCCGGTCACGTCCAGCCCCGGGGTGATCACCGTGGCCTTGATCGGATCCAGCATGTTGAAACCGGCCTCGAGGTTGCCGAAGCCGTGCCAGCGCTCCGACGGCCGCAGCATCCAGTCGTCGCGGTTGCCGACGCCTTCCGCAGCGAGGCGCTCCGGTCCCCACACCTTGAACCACCAATCCTTGCCGAACTCGGCATCGACCTTGCGCATTGCGCGGCGGAAATCCAGAGCCTCCATGATTGATTCCTCGACCAGCGCGGTGCCGCCCGGCGGCTCCATCATCGCCGCCGCAACGTCGCAGGACGCGATGATCGCGTACTGCGGTGAAGTCGAGGTATGCATCAGATAGGCTTCGTTGAAGGTGTCGTAATCGAGTTTGCGCGTCTCGCTGTCCTGCACCAGGATCTGCGAGGCCTGCGACAGCCCCGCCAGCAGCTTGTGCGTCGACTGCGTTGAAAACACCACCGACTCCCTGGTACGCGGCCGGTCGCGGCCGATGGCATGCATGCCGTGGTAGAACTTGTGGAAGGTCGCGTGCGGCAGCCAGGCTTCATCAAAATGCAGGGTGTCGATCCTGCCGTCGAGTTTTTCCTTGATTGCATCGACGTTGTAGAGAATGCCGTCGTAGGTGCTTTGCGTGATGGTCAGGATGCGCGGCTTCGAGGTCGATTTGGCGGCGAAGGGATTGGCGCGGATTTTTTTCTCGATGTTTTCCCAGGTGAACTCTTCCAGCGGGATCGGGCCGATGATGCCGAAATGGTTCCGGGTCGGCATCAGAAACACCGGCACCGCACCGGTCATGGTGATCGCGTGCAGAATCGACACATGGCAGTTGCGGTCGACGATCACCACGTCGCCGGGCGCCACGGTCGAGTGCCACACCATCTTGTTCGAGGTCGAGGTGCCGTTGGTGACGAAGAAGAGATGGTCGCAGTTGAAAATGCGCGCGGCGTTGCGCTCCGAAGCCGCCACCGGACCCGAATGGTCGAGCAACTGGCCCAATTCATCAACGGCGTTGCAGACGTCGGCGCGCAGCAGGTTCTCGCCGAAAAACTGGTGGAACATCTGGCCGACAGGGCTTTTCAGGAAGGCGACGCCGCCGGAGTGGCCCGGGCAGTGCCAGGAATAGGAGCCGTCCTGGGCGTAATGCGTCAGCGCGCGGAAAAACGGCGGCGCCAGGCTGTCGAGGTAGGACTTGGATTCGCGCACAATGTAACGCGCGACAAATTCCGGCGTGTCCTCGAACATGTGGATGAATCCGTGCAGTTCGCGCAGCACGTCGTTCGGGATATGTCGCGAAGTCTGGGTTTCGCCGTAGAGAAAAATAGGGATCTCGGCATTGCGGAATCGGATCGCCTTGACAAAGGTGCGCAGCTCGCTGATGGTCGACTCCAGTTCCTGCACCGAAAAGTCATCATCATCGACCGACAGGATGAAGGCCGAGGCGCGCGACTGCTGCTGGGCGAAGGAGGACAGATCGCCATAACTGGTGACGCCAAGCACTTCGAGACCCTCGTCCTCCAGCGCCTTGGCCAGCGCGCGGATGCCCAGACCGCTGGTGTTTTCCGAGCGGAAGTCTTCGTCGATGATGATGACCGGAAAACGGAAGCGCATGGTTTGCCTATCTTAAAACGGGATCAGGTGTTCTTGACGACGATTTTCGGGAAGGCTGCAGAATGGTCCTGCTGCTTCTCGGCGATTTTCACCGCGACACGGCGCGCGATCTGGCGGTAGATTTCGGAGATGCGGCCGTCGGGATCAACCACCACCGTCGGTTTGCCGGAGTCCGCCTGCTTGCGGATATTGATGTCCAGCGGCAGCGAACCCAGCAGTTCGACGTTGTAATCGACACCCATGCGGCTGCCGCCGCCTTCACCAAAGATGTGCTCCTCGTGACCGCACTTCGAGCAGATGTGCAGCGACATGTTTTCGACGATGCCGAGGATGGGGATGCCCACCTTCTCGAACATCTTCAGGCCCTTGCGCGCGTCGATCAGCGCGATGTCCTGCGGCGTGGTGACAATCACCGCGCCCGTGACCGGCACGCGCTGCGCCAGTGTCAACTGGATGTCGCCGGTGCCCGGCGGCAGATCGACGACGAGGTAATCGATATCGCGCCATTTGGTTTCATTCACCAGCTGCTCCAGCGCCTGGGTCACCATCGGGCCGCGCCACACCATCGGCGTTTCGGTGTCGATCAGGAAACCGATCGACATCGCCTGCAGGCCGTGCGCCTCCATCGGCTCCAGTGATTTGCCGTCCTTCGATTCCGGACGACCGGCGATGCCCAGCATCATCGGCTGCGACGGGCCATAGATGTCGGCGTCGAGAATACCGACGCTCGCGCCTTCAGCGGCCAGCGCCAGCGCCAGGTTCACCGCGGTGGTGCTTTTGCCGACACCGCCCTTGCCGGAAGCCACAGCGATGATGTTTTTCACGCCGGGCACCAGCTTCACGCCACGCTGCACCGCATGCGGCACGATCTTGACCGACACATTGACCTTCACGCTGCCGACGCCGGGCAGGGTTTTAAGCTTGTCGGTAACGGCCCTCCTGATCGGCTCAATCTGGCTCTTGCCGGGATATCCCAGCAGGATGTCCACCGACACGTTGTTGTTTTCAAGCTTGATGTTTTTTGCGGACTTGCCGGTGACATAGTCCGTTTTGGTGTTGGGATCCGTCAGCGCCTTCAGCGCGGTCTGGACGTCCTGCTCGGTAATCGGGGTAACAGCCATGGCCTAGGGTTCCATTCATTAATGCGTGGTAAGGCGGCGATTGTAGCGAGATACCCCCCTGCAAACCACCTCAACCCCATGCTGGCAAAGGTTTTTTTGCATCCTTGCCACAACGACCGTCGCGAACCGTGTCAGACGCCCTTTTGCAGACCGGGAGTTTCAGAATAGTTTGTTACAATTCAATCCTTTAGCACCACTCGCCTACCCACACCCATGCAAGATATCCCGCAAACTGCGCGCCGCGTCCTCGTGACCTCTGCGCTGCATGATGCCAACGGCAGCCTCCTGGGCTGTTATTTGCTCGCCCATGACTGACATCGCAAACAAGCCGCGCCGGATTCTTGTCACGTCTGCGCTGCCTTATGCCAATGGCGCCATCCACCTGGGTCATCTGGTCGAGTACATCCAGACCGACATCTGGGTGAGGTTCCAGCGCATGCAGGGCCATGAGATCCACTACGTCGGCGCAGATGACACTCATGGCACACCGGTGATGCTGCGCGCGGACAGCGAAGGCATCACCCCCAAACAACTGATCGCCCGCGTGTGGCAAGAGCATGACCGTGACTTCAAAAGTTTCGGCGTCAGCTTCGACAACTACTACACCACCGATTCGCCGGAGAACGAAGCGTTGTGCGCGGAAATATATAAAAAGCTGGACGACGGTAAGTTGATCGCCACACGTTCGGTCGAACAGTTTTACGATCCGGTGAAACAGATGTTCCTGCCCGACCGCTACATCAAGGGCGAATGCCCGAAGTGCGGCGCGAAGGACCAGTACGGCGATTCCTGCGAAGTCTGCGGCGCGACCTACGCACCGACCGACCTGAAGAATCCCTACTCCACTGTATCGGGCGCCAAGCCCGAACGCCGGCAGTCCGAACACTACTTCTTCAGGCTTTCCCACGAAAGCTGCGAGAAGTTCCTTCGCGAATTCACGCAGAAATCCGGCGCGCTGCAGCCCGAAGCCGCCAACAAAATGAAGGAGTGGCTGGGCGAACCCGGCGACTCGAAACTCTCCGACTGGGACATTTCACGCGACGCGCCCTATTTCGGTTTTCCGATTCCCGGCACTGACGGCAAAAAATTCTTTTATGTCTGGCTCGATGCGCCGGTGGGTTATTTCAGCAGTTTCCTGAATTACGTCAAAAAAGAACAAGCCAAAGGCAGGAAGATCGACGCCGATGCCTTCCTGAAACCAGGCGGCAACACCGAACTGATTCACTTCATCGGCAAGGACATCCTCTATTTCCACGCGCTGTTCTGGCCGGCGATGCTGCAGCACGCGGGATTCCGCACCCCGACCAGGGTCTATGCCCACGGCTTCCTGACGGTGAACGGCGAAAAAATGTCCAAGTCGCGCGGCACCTTCATCACCGCCGAGAGTTACATCCAGCAGGGCCTGAATCCGGAATGGCTGCGTTATTACTACGCCGCCAAGCTGAATTCGACAATGGAAGATCTGGATCTGAATCTGGATGATTTTGTGGCGCGGGTGAACAGCGACCTGGTTGGCAAGTATGTGAATATTGCGAGTCGGTGCGCTGGCTTTGTGACCAAATTATTTGACGGTCGAGTAACCAACCAAGGGCTGTTTGAATATGGCTCAGAGTCCCGAGGCATCAAATCTGACTCTTTAATCAAAGAGTTTGCCGACAAAGCCCCGGAAATCGCACGTTTATATGACAGTCGCGAGTATGGAAAAGCGCTTCGGGAAATCATGGCGCTCACTGACCGCGCAAACCAGTGGATTGATGACATCAAACCTTGGGAGTTAGCCAAAACTCCTGGCGAGCACAAACGACTTCGATTGATTTGCTCTGTTGGCCTCAATCTGTTTCGAACACTGACTTTATATTTAAAACCGGTAATTCCGGGCATGGCGCGCAATGTCGAACAGTTCCTTAACATTCCAGAACTTAAATGGAACGATGCCAGCAAGGTTCTCGCTGACAATCACGAAATTCGCCCCTATAGCCACCTCATGACACGTGTCGATGCAAAACAAATCGCTGCACTGATCGAAGCCAACAAGGAAAACCTGCAAATGACCACCGCCCCCACGCCATCAGCTGTGACCGCGACAGCAGCGCCGGCCACAACCGGCCCGGCGACCATCTCGATCGACGACTTCACCAAAATCGATCTGCGCATCGCCAAAATCGCCAACGCCGAACACGTCGAAGGCGCGGACAAACTGCTGAAACTGACGCTGGACGTCGGCAGCCTGGGCACCAAGCAGGTGTTTGCCGGCATCAAGGCGGCCTACGACCCGGAAACATTGAAAGGCCGGCTGACCGTGGTGGTCGCCAATCTCGCGCCGCGCAAGATGAAATTCGGCATGTCCGAGGGCATGGTACTCGCCGCCAGCGGCGACACGCCCGGGTTGTACCTGCTGTCGCCGGATTCCGGTGCCCAACCCGGCATGCGCATCAAATAACATAACGACCGCAGCCCACCGCCACAGGCCATGAACGACAACCGCACTTTTGTCTGCAGCGTCGCCTTCATCGACATCGTCGAATATTCGAAGAAGTCGGTGGCGGAGCAGATGCGCGCCAAGGAGCAGTTCAACCTGATGCTGGCGCAGGCGCTGGCGGACGTGCCGACCAAGGACCGCATCATCCTCGACACCGGCGACGGCGCGGCGATCAGTTTTCTCGGCGATCCGGAGGACGGCCTGTTCCTCGGGCTGGCATTGCGCGACACACTGGCCGAACGCAGCGACGAATCCCTGCGGCTGCGCACCGGCATCAACCTCGGACCGGTGCGGCTGGTCAAGGACATCAACGGCCAGCCAAACATCATCGGTGACGGCATCAATGTCGCGCAGCGGGTCATGAGTTTTGCCGAAATCAACCAGGTGCTGGCATCCCGTTCGTACTATGAAGTGGTTTCCGCACTGTCACCCGATTACGCGCACCTGTTCAACTTCGAGGGTGCGCGCACCGACAAACATGTGCGCGAACACGAGGTCTATGCACTGGGCAAGGCGCCGGCTCCACCGCGCCTGCCGCGCCGCAAACCCGGCGCCGCCGAGGTTCATGCCACGGCAATCATGGAAAAAATCGTCCATGCCGCGTATACCATCCGCGCCCAGATCATGCGACGACCGCCGCTGGTCACTGGTCTGACGGTGGCATTGATCCTGGTCGTCGCCCTCGCCCTGCGCATTACCGTGAAAAAAGCTGAAGCTGAAGCGGAACGGCAGGCTGAAATTGCGGCCTCGACCGTGGTCATGCCGCGGCCGCTGAAAACAAAACCCCCTGCAGCCGAACCGCCGCCACAGCCGGTCGAAGCCGCACCGCCGCCAAAACCCAGTCTCGCCAAAAAACCGGCGCGCAGCCAGGAAGCGACGGCCACCGGCACCGTGCGCCTGAACGTGCTGCCCTGGGGTGAAATCCGCATCAACGGCAATCAATACGGGGTCTCGCCGCCACTGCGCGACATCGCGCTGAAGCCCGGGGTCTACAAACTCGAGATCCGCAACCCCGGCTTTGCCTCGTACCTGCAGGTTGTTGAAGTCAAACCGGGCGAAGAGATTAAAATCCAGCATCGGTTCCGTTAGGGGAAATGCAATGCGTTTGTTCATCATCATGCTGTTGCTGATACCGCTTCTGAGTGGCTGTGAAACCGTCAAAAAGGGCGTACAGAGCGTCGCCGACTCTCTGGATTTTGAAAAGGCGCGCGCCAAATCAACTGAAGAAACCGCAATACCAACGCCGGAAGCGCGGCTGAAATCAGGCATCACTCAATATGAAGAAGGCAACTACGCCAATGCGCAGCGCCTGATCCAGGGCGCCCTGGGCGAGGGCTTGGCCTCGCGCACCGACCAGGCACGTGCCTACAAGTACTTGGCATTCATCTACTGCGTCACTGAACGCATTGCGCAATGCCGCCAGGAATTCAGCAACGCAATCGCGGCCGACCCGAAATTCAGCCTGAGCCCGGCAGAGGCCGGACATCCGACCTGGGGCCCGGTGTACCGCAATGTACGCGGACGCTGACCGCGGCAATCACCGATGACCCAGCCCAAGCAGATCGGTCGTTACGACGTCGTTTCCGAAATCGGCCGCGGCGCGATGGGCGTGGTTTACCGTGCCGTCGACCCGATGCTGGAACGCACGGTCGCCATCAAGACCATCAACATGGCGCTCGATCCGGGCGAGATGGAGCACTACGAAAAACGGTTCACCATCGAGGCGCGCGCCGCCGGCGGCCTCAACCATCCGAACATCGTCACCATCCATGACATCGGCCGCAGCGGCGATCTCGCCTACATGGCGATGGAATTCCTCGAAGGCCGCGAACTGAAGGAACTGATCGTAGGCCGCGAACTGACAGTGGATCGCGCGCTGGAAATCGCCGCGCAGGCTGCTGACGGCCTTGCTTATGCGCACCAGCATGATGTCGTGCATCGTGACATCAAGCCGGCCAACATCATGATCCTCGGTGACGGCCGGGTAAAAATCATGGACTTCGGCATCGCCCGCATGCGCACCGCTGATGTGCGCACGCAGACCGGCGTGGTGCTGGGTTCGCCGCGTTACCTGTCGCCGGAACAGGTGCTGGGCAAACGCTCCGACGGCCGCGCCGACATTTTTTCGCTGGGCGTGATCCTCTACGAAATGGTTGCCGGACAGCCGCCGTTCAACGGCATCGACGTCAACTCGCTGATGTTCCAGATCGTCAACTTCACGCCGCCCCCGCCAAGCACGGTCAACACCGCCCTGCCGCAGATGCTCGACCTGATCATCGCCAAGGCGCTGGCCAAGACCGCCGACGAACGTTACGCCAGCATTGCCGAACTCGCCTCTGACCTGCGCGCCTGCCGTCAGCAGGGTCTGGGCGCCACCGTGCCGACGCTGATCGCCACACTACCGGTGGGCACGGAATCGCAGCAAATGCTGTTTGACACCACCACGATACCGGCGACACGCGCCGAGGATCGCAGCCTGGAACCCACTCTCCCCGGCGACACCATCCCCTCGCGCGGTCTGGCCAAGGAATTCGACTCGATGGCCGCCACCATGCGCCTCGCGGTGAAAACCGGCGCCATCACCGACCCCAATGCTTTCGCCGCCAACTTCGGCGTCAGCCGCCACTCCATTGATGCCGCCATCCTGGATGCCGGCGATGAATCCGAGCGCAACTGGGGCGCCAACACCGTGATGCGCGCACCGCCATGGTCCACCCGCGACCGGCAGATATTCCTCGGCGCCGTCGGTGGCGCCCTGGTACTGGGTGCGCTGATCGTTTTTATCTGAGGTTCCGTTCACCCCTGAAGGAGCACCATGCGCATCACAGCCGTCGAAGCCATTGCCGTTGACATCCCACTCAGCAAAAATTTCGGCGGCTCGACTTACAGCGTACTCAAACGATCCACCGTGATTACACGGCTGCGCACCGACAGCGGCCTGACCAGCAATGTCTACAACGGTGACAACCGCGCCCACGGGCCGCAAATCGCGAAACTGATCGAAAACGACTTATTCAATGTAATCAAAGGCTTGGATATTTTTGAGCGGGAACGCGCCTGGGACCGCATGTTTGCACTGAGCCATTCCGCCGGTGACAAAAAACTGCTGCTGGAAGCCATCGCCTGTGTCGACTGCGCGATCTGGGACCTGACCGGCAAAGCCCTGGGCAAAAGCGTGCGCGAACTGATCGGCGGTTACACCACCGAACTGCCGATCATTTCCATCGGCGGTTATTACATGCCCGGCAAAACCGATGCCGACATCGCGCGTGAAATCCTTTCTTACCGCGAAGCCGGCATGGCCGGCTGCAAATTCAAGGTCGGCGGCCTGTCGCCGGAAGAAGATTCAAAACGCGTCGCGACAGCTCGCAAGGCGGTCGGCGATGATTTTATTATTTGCGTCGATGCCAATCGCGGCTGGGCCGCGGAAGACGCGATCCGTTTTGCGCGGCTGGTCGAGCCTTACAACATCCGCTGGTTCGAGGAGCCCTGCCACTGGCACGACGACGCCGCGCAGATGGCGCGGGTGCGGCAGGCCATCACCATGCCGGTCACCGCCGGACAGAGCGAAATCACCAGCCATGCCATCCGCCGTCTGGTCGATGCCGGCGCGGTGGACCTCGTCAATTACGACGTGTCGGAAGGTGGCGGCGTCACCGACTGGCTGCGCGCGGCAGGCCTGTGCCGCGCCGCGGGCGTGGCAATGGCGCACCACGAAGAGGCCCAGATCGCCAGCCACCTGCTCGCCGCGGTGCCCCACGGCACCTATGCCGAATGTTTCGCCGATCCGGCGCGGGATCCGGTGTGGCAATCAATGTGGCTCAACCGCCCGGCGATCAAAAAAGGCATCATGCAGGTCACCACCGGCCCCGGTTTTGACATCGAGCTCGATGAAAAAATGATCCAGAAGTTCCGCAGCAACTGACCGGCACTGCAGCTTTCCGAATAATGCCGGCATTGCCCCGCTTCCGCCCGCGCCTGCTCGAAGTCCTCGGGGAGTACAACGCCGTCCGCCTGCGCAATGACGTGCTGGCGGGAATGACGGTCGGTGTGCTGGCGCTGCCGCTGGCGATTGCGTTCGCGATTGCATCAGGCATGACGCCGGAATCCGGCATCTACACCGCGATCATCGCCGGCTTCATCATCTCCGCACTCGGCGGCTCCAGGGTGCAGATCGGCGGCCCCACCGGCGCCTTCATCGTCATCGTCTACGGCATCGTCGTCCAGCATGGCGTCGCCAACCTGCTGATCTGCACGCTGATGGCGGGCTTCATGCTGCTGGCGATGGGATTGCTGCGCATGGGCACGTGGATCCGTTTCATCCCGGTATCGGTGATCAGCGGTTTCACCAAGGGCATCGCGGTGCTGATCCTGCTGTCCCAGGTGCGGGATTTTTTCGGTCTGGCCACCGGGCAGCTGCCGGCGGAGTTTTTCGCGCAGATCGCCGTGTTGTGGCAGGCTCTGCACACCATCAACTGGGCTGCGTTCGCACTGGCCCTCGCCTGCCTGGCACTGATCGTGTTCTGGCCGCAGGCCTGGCGCGCCGTACCCTCACCCATCGTCGCACTGCTTGCGGGCACCACGGCAGTGGCCTTGTTCAACCTGCCGGTGGAAACCATCGGTTCGCGTTTCGGCGGCATCCCGCAGACTCTCCCCGGCTTCGCCTTCCCCGAACTCACACTTGCGACCATGCGCCACCTGATCGCACCGGCCATTGCCATTGCACTGCTCGGCGCCATCGAATCGCTGCTCTCGGCCACTGTCGCCGACAACATGATTGATGACCGCCACAAACCCAACCAGGAACTGATGGCGCAGGGCATCGCCAACATCGTTGCCCCGCTGTTCGGCGGCTTCTGCGCCACCGGCGCCATCGCCCGCACCAGCACCAATGTGCGCATGGGCGCATTCGGTCCGATATCCGGCATCGTGCACGCGCTGACGCTGCTCGCCATCGTGTTGGTCGCGGCCCCCCTGGCCAGACATGTGCCGCTGGCCGCGCTGTCGGCCATCCTCGTCGTGGTCGCCTGGAAAATGGGCGAATGGGGTGATTTCCGCGAAATGCGCCGCTACACGATGAACTATCGCGCGATCCTGCTCGCGACTTTTGTGCTGACCGTGGTGTTCGACCTGACTGTGGCCGTCGAAGCCGGGCTGGTGATGGCGGCGCTGCTGTTCATCACCCGCATGTCATCGCTGACCGGCATCACCGAGATCACCGTCAGCGGAACATCACGCAGTGTGTGTGCCTACGAAATGTTCGGTTCGCTGTTTTTCGGCTCCGCCAACAAACTCGAACCATTGCTGGCCCGCGCCGATCCGGCAGATCCAGCACGGGTGCTCGTACTTGACCTGCAGAAAACCATCAATGTCGACACCACCGGCCTCGACATCCTCGAAGCCCTGCGCCGGAAGATGGCAAAAAACGGCAAGACGCTGATTATTGCGGGCGCCGGCGCGCAACCCCTGTCGCTGTTCCAGCGTTCAGGGTTTGCGCAGAAACTCGGCGAACAGAACCTGTGCGCCGATCGCGCCGCAGGCATGGCGCGTGCGACGGCCGTGGCTGGCTGATTCCTGTGACATAAAAACAGAAGCCGTTCGGGCTGAGCCCGTCGAAGCCCTGCCCCCTTCGACAAGCCTGTCCTGAGCAACGTCGAAGTGGCTCAGGGGGAACGGTGTTGGTATGTCACCAACTTAAATCAAGGACGCAGGTAGGCGTAACCTTCGCGCTGCTGCAGGCGGGTGATCTCGGCCACGCCCGAGGGCACGAACTTCGCTTCCGGAATGAACTGGCCGCGTGTCAGTTTGCGATTGCGCAGGGTGATCTCGCAGACGTCGAACTGCACACCCTGGGCTTTCAACTGCTCGACAGAAATGTTGAAAGGATTGCCGTTTGCATCCTTGGCGCCGTCGAACAGGAAATCGACGCCCTGGGCATGAGTGACAACAACGATCTTCGCCTTCGGATTCACTTCAAGATGGTTGCCGACGTTGCGCAGCGCATTGGCGGCCTGAACCTTGGAATCGTTGACGTGGTAGACCACCTTGTCTTCGCCGACGTTGGAATTGCCGCCGGTGGCCGCGCAACCTGTGGCCAGCACGGCGACGGCCACTACTGCTGCAATGGATGTTTTTTTCATAAACTCCTCCAATCACTGAATTAAATAAAATTATTATGTGATTATGCGGTTTGGAAATTGCGCAGCCAGACTACTCCGCACTCATCAACACTGCAACAGGAACCAGCGTCACTCATGAGTGAAACCATCACCCGCCATCTCATGATCCGCGGCCGCGTACAGGGCGTGGGTTATCGAAATTACATCGAATACAAGGCCGGCGAACTCGGCATCAAAGGTTGGGTGCGCAACCGCCTTGACGGCAGCGTCGAAGCGGTGGTGCAGGGCGCGCCACAGTCCGTGACCACGATCATCGAATGTGCCCAGCGCGGGCCGCGCGCGTCACAGGTCAGCGAGGTTACAGTCAGTACTGTGGCGGCAGCAGAGGACTTTGGCGGTCGTTTCGAGATCCGCCAGACCACATAAAACTACTTTAAAATCAATAACATATATAAACAGCATTCCAACCCACCCCTCAGCCCAGCCCTCAGCTTTTCACCCCGGCATTGGCGTTCTTGTGGATCGCCGCGGCGCGCGCCGCGTGTTTGCCGGCCTCCGCCTTGCGTCCCAGCGCTTCCAGCACCTGCGCCAGGTTATTCAGCGTGTGCGCGACGCTGGGACTGCCCGGCCCCAGCGTTTTTTCCTTCATCGCCAGCGCGCGGCGCAGCACCGGCTCGGCTTCGGCATTGCGTCCCTGCGCATGCAGTGTCGCACCGAGATTGTTCAGGCTGGCCGCGGTTTTCGGATCGTCACCATAGGTTTTTTCGAACACCGCCAGCACACGGCGGTGCAGCTTCTCGGCTTCGGCATATTTTTTTTGCGCCTGCACCACATCGGCAAGGTTGTTGACCAGGATGGCCACCGCCGGATCGCGCGGTCCCAGCGCCTTTTCGCGCAGCACCAGCGCACGGCGGAACTCCTTCTCCGCTTCGGGATACTTCTGCGCAAAACGCAGCACCAGGCCCAGCGTTGCGATGCTCTGGTCGTAGGCTCGATGCTTTTGACCAAAACTGCGATCGGCCTCGGCGATCGCCTCGCGCGCAAACAGTTCCGCCTGCTGCAGGCTGCCGCGCTGCAGATGCAGGTTGGCCTGGTCGGTCAGCATTTTCCATTCGACTTCGCCGGCCGGGACCTGCACGGCGAACCCCAGCAATACGGCAGCGCATATGGCGCGCAATCTAGTTCCCGTAATCAATATTGACGTTCTCCGGCTTCAGCCATTCACCCAGCGAGCGCAACAGGTCTTCATTGAGATTGACCTGCCAGTCCGCCCCCAGCTTCACTTCGCAACGCGCACCATTGCTGCTGTATTCGATCGCCACCGTACAACGGCCCTGGCGATGCGGTCCGAGCAACTCTTTCAGTTTGCTGCCCGAGGATTGGCCGTTGCAGGTCAGGCGGATGCCGCGTGCATAACGGTTGCGCGCCTCG
This sequence comes from Burkholderiales bacterium, assembly GCA_019744975.1. GTDB lineage: Bacteria > Pseudomonadota > Gammaproteobacteria > Burkholderiales > SG8-41. Next base: position 112,255 of record JAIETP010000008.1, on the reverse strand, counting down.
TTGAGATCCATGATGTCCATCGCCTCCAGCCGCAGTGAGTTGTCACCCGCGCCACCACCCCCGCCGCCGCCATCTTCGGCGTCGGGACTGCGGTAACGCTGGCGGCCGCGCACCTCGATCACCAGCAGCTCATCCTCGCGCAGCTTGTGGCGATGGCGGTCGAACACCTCGCGGAACACCACCACTTCATGTTTGCCGGTGTCGTCGGCCAGCGTGACGATGCCCATGCGGCCGCTGGCGGTGTTCTGCACGCGCACCGACAGCACCACGCCGGCGATGTTCGCCGTGCGCCCGCCGATGTCGCTGGCAGTCTGCAGGTCGCCGAGCTTTTTGCCGACCATGCGCCGCACTTCGTCGCGATAGACGTTGAACAAATGGTCGCTGCGGTAATACCCCAGCGCCAGCTTTTCGTTCTGCAGCAGTTCCTTTTTGCTCCAGCGCGCAATATTCGCCGGCGCCACCACCCGCGGCGCATCAACGGCGTCGCCGAACAAACTGTTCTGTGAGGCGGAGCGACTCGCCTGCTCCGCGCTCTCCAGCGCGAGGCCAACACAGGCCATCAGCTCCGCGCGATTGTCGTTGACGCCGTCAAAAGCCCCCGCACGGACCAGCGACTCGACCACGCGCCGGTTGACCACTCGTTTGTCGACGCGGTGGCAGAAATCAAACAAATCCCTGAACGGCCCGCCGGAGCTGCGCACCTCGACGATCTGCTGGATCGCGCCTTCGCCGGTGCCCTTGATGCCGCCGAGGCCGTAACGGATGCGTTTTTCGTCAACCGGTTCGAAACGATAACCGCCGGAATTGACATCAGGCGCCAGCACTTCCAGTTTGTTGTCGCGCGCATCATCGACCAGCTGCTGCACCTTGTCGGTGTCATTCATCACCGCCGACATGTTGGCCGCCATGAACGCGGCCGGGTGGTGCGCCTTCATGTACGCGGTCTGGTAGGCGACCAGCGCGTACGCCGCGGCATGCGATTTATTGAAACCGTAGCCGGCGAATTTTTCCATCAGGTCGAACAACTCGTCGGCCTTGCCCTGATTCAACCCGTTTTTCGCCGCGCCTTCGCGGAACAGGCCGCGGTGTTCGGCCATTTCTTCCGGCTTTTTCTTGCCCATCGCGCGGCGCAACAGGTCGGCGCCGCCGAGGCTGTAGCCGCCGATGATCTGCGCCATCTGCATCACCTGCTCCTGGTAGACCATGATGGCGTAGGTCTCGGAGAGGATGCTTTCGACGCGCGGATCGGGATAACTGAAGCGTTTGCCGTGTTTGCGCGCGCAGAATTCTGGGATCAGTTCCATCGGACCCGGACGATACAGCGCCACCAGCGCGATAATGTCGTCGAAGCGGTCGGGTTTGGCGCTTTTCAGCATGTCGCGCATGCCGCGCGATTCAAACTGGAACACGGCCGAAGTATTGGCCTTTGCAAAAATATCGTAGGCCGCCTTGTCGTCGAGCGGCAGCTTTTCCAGCTTGAGTTCCGATTTTGGATCAAGCTGTTTGATGTAACGCAGCGTCCAGTCGAGGATGGTCAGCGTGGTCAGGCCGAGAAAGTCGAACTTGACGAGACCGATGGCCTCGACGTCGTCCTTGTCGAACTGGCTGACCGCCGCATTCGACGCATCGGCGACATACAGCGGGCAGAAATCCGTGAGTTTGCCCGGCGCGATCAGCACACCACCCGCATGCATGCCGACATTGCGCGTGAGGCCCTCGAGGGTGCCGGCCAGTTCCAGCAGTTCGGCGACCTCCTCCTCTTTTTTCTCGCGCTCGGCCAACTGTGGTTCCATCTTGCGCGCTTCTTCCAGCGTGATGTGTTTACCCGGCTGGAACGGAATCAGCTTGGCCAATTGATCGCAGAAGTTGTAGCCGAGGTCGAGTACGCGACCGACATCGCGCACTACGGCCTTGGCCGCCATGGTGCCGAAGGTGGCGATCTGCGACACCGAATCCGCGCCGTAGCGCGTTTTTACGTAGTCAATGACGCGGTCGCGCCCGTCCTGGCAGAAGTCGATGTCGAAATCGGGCATCGACACCCGTTCCGGATTTAGAAAACGCTCGAACAGCAGGTTGTAACGCAGCGGATCCAGGTCGGTGATGCCGAGGCTGTACGCCACCAGCGAACCGGCGCCCGAACCGCGGCCCGGACCCACCGGTACACCATTGTTTTTCGCCCAGTTGATGAAGTCGGCGACGATCAGGAAATAACCCGGAAAACCCATCTGCAGGATGGTCTTGATCTCGAATTCCAGGCGTTCGCGATAGGTCGGATCCTGCTTCGCGCGCTCCGCCGCATCCGGATACAGCTCGGCCATGCGCGTATCCAGGCCCGCCCCCGCCTGCTCGCGCAAATGCTGCTCCAGGCTGACATTCTCCGGCGTCGGGAAATGCGGCAGCCGGCTTTTGCCCAGCGTCAGGCCCAGCGTGCAGCGTTTGGCGATTTCAATGGTGTTTTCCAGTACCTCCGGCACGTCGGCGAACAGTTCCACCATCTCGCGCTGGGTTTTGAAATACTGTTCGCCGCTGAAACGTTTCGGCCGGCGCTGGTCGGACAGGATGTAGCCTTCGGAGATGCACACCCGCGCCTCGTGCGCGCGAAAATCTTCGGGCTTGAGGAACTGCACCGGATGTGTGGCCACGGCGGGCAGGCCCAGCGCGCCCGCCAGCCGCAACGCACGCTCGACATGCTGCTCCACCGGGACGGTCGCTGCACCCCCGGTCATTGCCTGCGGCCCGAGGCGCTGTACTTCGAGGTAATAACGGCCGGGGAACAGCGTCGCCCATTCCTGCGCCAGCCGGCACGCGGCATCTTCGTGACCGGAAACCAGCGCCTGGCCGACATCGCCATGATGTGCACCAGACAACGCGATCAAACCGTCAGTCCCGGTCTCGGTCAGCCATTCCTTCATCACTTCGGCGCGGCCGCGATACTGGTTGCTGCGATAGGCGCGGGTCAGCAGTTCACACAGCCGCAGATAACCCTGGTAATTCTGCGCCAGCAGCAGCACCCGGAAGGGATTGTCGCGGTCCGCCCTGTTGCTGAGCCAGAGGTCGCAGCCGGTGATCGGTTTGAGACCTGCTGCCCGCGCCGCCTGATAAAACTTGACCATGCCGAACACATTGCCGAGGTCGGTCAGGCCCAGCGCCGGCATGCCGTCGGCCTTGGCCGCGGCCAAGGCGTCATCGACGCGCACGATGCCATCAACGATGGAATATTCGCTGTGCAAGCGCAGATGAATGAACGCAGGCTGCATAAGCGGCTATTTTACGTGCTGACGCCGGCGGGATTAACCCGTATCCGCGGGTTTGTTTATCATCAATAAAATCCATGACATAGCGCTGCCTGCTGCGTACGATCTACGCAACAGGCAGCGTCATCGCCGGTCCGCCGCATTTCCCGCATACAATCCCCGCATCATTCCCGCTGCCGCGTCGACTCCGCACCCCACCCTTATTGATGCCACACCCGCCGCTGCCCCGCAAAGGCATCCTCGCGCTGATCGCGCTGTCCGCCGTCTGGGGTTACACTTGGGTGATCCTCAAGGAAGGGGTGCGTTTTGCCGATCCCTGGGATTACGCCACGCTGCGCACGCTGCCGGGCGCCATGCTGCTGTTTGCCATCGCCGCCTGGCGCGGCGAATCGCTGGCGCTGCGCTCACCCCGCCATGTGTTCATCCTCGGCCTGTGGCAGACCGCCGCCTTCAACGGGCTGGTGTCCTGGGCTCTGGTATCCGGCGCCGCCGGCAAAACCGCTGTGCTGGTCTACACCATGCCGTTCTGGACCGTGCTGATCGCCTGGCCGGTGCTCGGCGAACGCATCCGCGGCCTGCAGTGGCTGGCGGTCGCACTCTCCGCCGCCGGCCTGCTGCTGGTGCTCGAACCCTGGGCGCTGCAGGGCAGCTTCGCCGCCAACACGCTGGCGGTGCTGACGGGGGTCAGCTGGGCCATCGCCGCGGTGCTGACGCGGCGCTGGCGTGAGCATTTGGCCGTCGGTACTTTTGCGCTGACCGCGTGGCAGATGCTGCTCGGCGGGCTGGTGCTCGCAGTCGCCGGATTTTTCCTGTCGGCGCGCCCGGTGCAGTGGACACCGTACTTCTGGTTTTTGCTGACCTACGCCACGCTGTTCGGCACCGTACTCGGCTGGGCCCTGTGGTTTTATGTGTTGAAACTGCTGCCGGCCGGTGTCGCCGGGCTGGCGGTGATGGCGGTGCCGGCGATCGGCGTGCTGTCGTCGCGGCTGCAACTCGGCGAACAACCGGGCGCCGTCGAGTCCGCCGGCATGCTGCTGATCGTCACCAGCCTCGCCGTATTGTCCTGGACGGCATTACGCAACCGCACAGCCGCACGCAACACTTGAACTGATGGACATTGCCGCCACCATGAAACCCAGCCATTCCGCCTTCCACGAATTCAACGGCCTGCGCCACCATGTGCGCATCTGGGGCCCTGCCGGTGCGCCGCCGCTGTTCCTGCTACACGGCTGGATGGATGTGTCGGCCTCCTTCCAGTTCGTCGTCGACGAACTCCGGCGCGACTGGCAGGTGATCGCGCCCGACTGGCGCGGCTTCGGCCTGTCCGCATGGGCGGAACACGGTTACTGGTTCCCGGACTATTACGCCGATCTCGACGCTCTGCTCGCCTTGTATTCACCGGAACAGCCGGCACAGATCGTCGGCCACAGCATGGGCGGCGTCATCGCCGGCACTTATGCGGGCATCCGCCCTGACCGGGTTGGACAACTGGTTTCGCTGGAAGGTTTCGGCCTCGCACGCACCACACCCGCCGACGCGCCGGGACGTTACCGGCGCTGGTTAAGTGAACTCTCGGAAGAATCGCGTTTCCGCAGTTACCACTCCTTCGACGCACTGGCGGCGCGGCTGCAACGCGAGAATCCGCGACTGAGCACTGAAAAAGCACAGTACATCGCGCGCATCTGGGCCCGCGAAACCGCACCTGGAGTGATCGAAATGTTCAGCGATCCGCGCCACAAACGCGCCAACCCGGTGCTGTTCCGCGTCGAAGAACTGATTGCCTGCTGGCGCGAGGTCACTGCGCCGACATTGTGGGTGTACGGACGAAACTCCGAAGGCACCGGCTACCTGAAGGACACGCCGGAACAGCTGGCCGAGCGCAAAAACGCGTTCCGCAATCTCCGGGAAACCTGGGTGGAAGACGCGGGACACATGCTGCATCACGATCAGCCCGCGGCCGTCGCGCGGCTGATTGAAGGCTTTCTGGAATGAACCCTTACAGTCCGGGACGCTGGCGCGTCCGGAACAATTAAAATCCTGATTAACCACCCTGATCATCAGCAAGTTCCAACATGACCAACACTCGTTCTCTTCCCCTGCTCGGCGTTCTGGGCGGCATGGGCCCGCTCGCCGCGGCCGATTTCCTCACCAAACTGGTGGCCGAAACTCCGGCGATGCGCGACCAGGACCATATTCCCTACGTCGCCTGGGGTGTGCCGCAGATACCCGAACGCCCGGCCGCGATCCTCCATGGCGGTGAATCACCCCTGCCGCAGATGCTGCGCGGCATCGCGGCGCTGAAACAGGCCGGCGCAAGCGTGGTCGCCATTGCCTGCAATACCGCGCATTACTGGCATGACGATCTGGTGCGGCAAGGCGGGCTGCCCATCCTGCACATTGCCGACGCCGTTTGCGACATGCTCGCCGAACGCGGCATCACGGCCGGCAAGATCGGTCTGCTCGGCACCGATGGCACCGTCAAGGCGGGATTTTTCCAGCAGCGTTTTGCCGCGCGCGGCCTCGATTGCATACTCAGCAGCCGGGCTGACCAGGATCAACTGGTGCTGCCGGCCATCGCCGCGGTCAAAGCCAACGATCTGCCGCGCGCCCATGGTCTCGCCCTGGAGGCCGTCGCCCGGCTGCTCGACAGCGGTGCGCAGGCGGTGGTTCTGGCCTGCACCGAAACACCGGTAGCGATCGATTACGCCGACAACCCGGTCAAGGCCCGCTGCATCGATGCCACGCGCGCGCTGGCGCGGGCCTGCGTGGCCTGGCATCAAGCTGCCAGCGGGCCGGTCACACAACCAAGCAAGCCTCTGTAAACAATCGACTTTCGGCATCTAACCGACACTCCCGAAACTGGACAAAGCTGGTGACTTCCCTTAGATTGAATCTTGCAACGCTCCGATACCGTCATCCAGACGGCGGCCCCGACATTTTCCGTTTCATGAACACAAGGAGACTAACCATGTTTCGAATTTCGCATCTGTTCGCCGCCATTGCCGCTGCGGGCCTGCTTGCCGCACCCGTGCAGGCACAGGAACTGACCGGCACCCTGAAAAAAATCAAGGACACCGGCGTGGTCAAAGTCGGCCACCGCGACGCGTCAGTACCGTTCTCCTATCTCGATGACCAGCAAAAACCCATCGGCTACGGCATGGACATCTGCGCGAAAATCGTCGACCGCATCAAGGCCGAACTGAAAATGCCGAACCTGAAAGTCGAATTCGTGCCGGTGACCTCGCAGACGCGGATCCCCGTTCTGATGGGCGGCAACATCGACATGGAATGCGGTTCGACCACCAACTCGGTTGAACGGCAGAAACAGGTCGCCTTCGCACCCACCTACTTCATGACCGGCACCAAGATCATCGTCAAGAAAAGTTCAGGCATCAAGGGTTATGACGATCTGAAGGGCAAAACCGTGGTCTTCACCCAGGGCACCACCAACGAACGCGCGATGAAGGCCTATAACGACGAGAAAAAACTCGGCATCAACTTCATTCCGTCGAAGGATCATGCTGAATCCTTCCTCGCCGTCGATACCGGCCGCGCCGTCGCCTTCCCGATGGATGACATCCTGCTCTACGGCCTGAAAGCCGGCGCCAAGAACCCGAACGACTTCGAAGTCATCGGCGAATTCCTGTCCGACGACCCGTACGCGATCATGCTGCGCAAGGATGATCCGGCGTTCAAGAAACTGGTCGATGACACTGTGAGCGGGCTCTACAAGAGCGGTGAAATCAACAAGCTCTACACCAAATGGTTTGAATCGAAAATCCCGCCCAAGGGCATCAACCTGAACTTCCCGATGTCGGACGGTCTGAAAGCCGCCATCAAGAACCCCAATGACACGGGTGTCGGCGCCTGCGGCAAGATGAAGTGCTGATCTTGGCACATTAACCCGGCACATTGATCCAGCGGGTAATACGATTAAATCGGGGGGCTTCGGCCCCCCGATTTTTTTGCGCCGGCTTTGCCGTTGCAGTTACACTGAGTTCATGGACTTCGGCTTTCTGACACAGCCGGCATTCTCCGGCGGCGGCACCTACCTTGACTGGGTCTTCTCCGGCATCAAGTGGACATTGCTGGTTTCGCTCTGCGCCTGGGTCATCGCCTTCACTCTCGGCTCCGTGCTCGGGGTGATGCGCACCACCAGGGTGTGGTGGCTCAACCTCCCCGCCACCGCCTACGTCGAACTGTTCCGCAACATCCCGCTGCTGGTGCAGATGTTCATCTGGTACTTCGTGGTGCCTGAAATCGTACCCAAGGCACTGGGCACCTGGATGAAGCAGGGCATGCCGATGCCCGAATTCTGGAGCGCGGTACTGGCGCTCGGCTTCTATACCGCGTCCCGCGTCGCCGAGCAGGTGCGCTCCGGCATCCAGTCCATCCCCCGCGGCCAGACCCACGCCGCGCTCGCCACCGGGCTGACCATGCCGCAGGTTTACCGCCACCTGCTGCTGCCGATGGGTTACCGCATCGTGATTCCGCCGCTGACCTCGGAATTTCTGACCATTTTCAAGAACTCCTCGGTGGCGCTGACCATCGGTGTGCTCGAACTCACCGCCCAGGCGCGCACCATCTCCGAATACACCTTCCGCACCTTTGAAATCTTCACGCTGGCCACCGTGGTTTATGTGGTGATCACGATGGCGGTGGTGGTCCTGATGCAGTTGCTGGAACGCCGCGTACGGGTGCCCGGCTACATCGGCACCGGGAAATAACAAATGTTTTCGAACTTCGACTTCGACGTCATCCAGCGCGCCCTACCCTATCTGTGGCAGGGCATGCTGACCACGCTGTGGCTGACGCTGCTGGCGATGGTCGGCGGCATCGTGCTCGGCACGATACTCGCGCTGATGCGCCTGTCCAGCATCAAGGCCATCAGCGTCCCGGCCGGCATCTACGTCAACCTGCTGCGCGCCACACCGCTGATCCTGGTGATTTTCTGGTTTTATTTCCTGGTGCCGATCGCCATCAAACACATCAGCGGCGACAGTTACGCCCAAGGCATCGGGCCGTTCCATTCGGCGCTGATCGCGTTCACGCTGTTTGAAGCCGCCTATTACTGCGAAATCATCCGCGCCGGCATCCAGAGCGTGCCCGCGGGCCAGGTCAATGCCGGCTACGCGTTGGGCCTGACCTACTCGCAAGCCACCCGGCTGGTGGTGCTGCCGCAGGCTTTCCGCAACATGGTGCCGATACTCCTGACCCAGGGCATCATCCTGTTCCAGGACACCTCGCTGGTCTACGTGGTCGGCCTGACCGATTTCATGGGCGCGGCGAGCAAGGTCGCGCAGCGCGACGGGCGGCTGGTGGAAATGTACCTGTTCGCGGCATTGATCTATTTCATCCTCTGCTTCCTCGCATCGTATACCGTCAAGCGGCTGCAGTTGCGCATCACTCCGCCACGCTAGGGTCTGTTAAAACGAAGGCAATCCATCATGGCCATGATCGAATTCAAAAACATCAGCAAATGGTACGGCAGCTTCCAGGTGCTGAAGGACTGCACGACCCAGGTCGAAAAAGGTGAGGTCATCGTCGTCTGCGGTCCTTCGGGCTCGGGCAAGTCGACGCTGATCAAATGCGTCAACGGCCTGGAACCGTTCCAGTCAGGCAGCCTGATCGTCAACGGCCAGTCGGTGGGTGATAAAACGACCAACCTGCCGCAGTTGCGCGCCAAAATCGGCATGGTGTTCCAGAACTTCGAGCTGTTCCCGCACATGAATGTCACCGCCAACCTGAACCTGGCGCAGGTCAAGGTGCTGGGGCGCGGCGTCGAGGAAGCCACGGAAAAATCCCGCGCACTGCTGACGCGTGTCGGACTGATCGACCATGCGCAGAAATTCCCGGGACAACTCTCCGGCGGCCAGCAGCAACGCGTGGCGATTGCCCGTGCGCTGGCCATGGACCCGATCGCGATGCTGTTCGACGAGCCGACCTCGGCGCTCGACCCGGAAATGATCAACGAGGTGCTCGACGTGATGGTCGAACTGGCCCAGGAAGGCATGACCATGATGTGCGTCACCCACGAAATGGGATTCGCGCGCAAGGTCGCGCACCGGGTGATTTTCATGGACCGCGGCGAAATCGTCGAAGACGCCGGCAAGGATGACTTCTTCGGCACACCGCGCTCCGAGCGCGCACAGCAGTTTTTGTCGAAAATCCTTCACCACTGAGCGGTCACACGCGGGTAGAATGCGCGCTTTCCCAAAAGGCGCTGCATTACCGGCGTGTAATATTCAAAATGAGCAAAACGAGTTCGGGCAAGACCGCAAAAAAATCCGCCAACCAGTACGACTGCAGCAAATGTCCCGGCTACTGCTGCAGCTATCCGCTGATCGAGGTCGGCAAACGCGACATCGCGCGGCTGGCCAGACGCTTCGAAATCACTTATGCGCAGGCCGAATCCAGCTACACCCGTTTCGACCGCACCGAAAAAGTGCGCTCGCTGAAACAGCAGGACGACAAACACTACGGCAGGATCTGCAAGCTGTTCGACACCAAAAAGCGCCAGTGCACGGTGTACGAATCACGCCCCGCCGTGTGCCGCGAATATCCGGATGCCAAACGCTGCGGTTACTACGAATTCCTCGAGTTCGAGCGCGAGCAACAGGGTGACGACAAGTTCATTGCGACCACCCAAAACAACTAGAACATCGGAACCCGGAATTCAGTTGCCGATAGCTCTAAAAAATACAATAAAATCAAATATTTATACTCTTCATCACTATAACCTCCGTTCGGGTTGAGCCCTTCGATTTTGCTCAGGACAGGCTTGTCGAAGCCCAGCCGCCCTTCGACAGGCTCAGGGCGAACGGGGTTTAAAACCGAAATCCCGAAGTTATGAACGACCTGTAGTCAAGCGCCCAAACAGCCGCCGCAGGAAAGTCTCACACTGCGCGACCTGCGCCAGGGTGACGAACTCATCAGGTTTGTGTGCTTCACGGATTGATCCCGGTCCACACACGATGGTCGGCACCCCCGCCACCTGGAACTGCGAGGCTTCGGTGCCGAACGACACCTTGGCAATGTCGTTGCTGCCCGAAAACTCCTGCGCCAGCGCGGTGATCTCCGCCTCGGCGCCGGTATCCAGCGCCGGGATTTCGGACATTTTGACAATCCTGAACCCGCTCCGCGGATCCACCGCATGCATTTCCGGCTCGATCGCCCCGCGCACATGCGCCTCGAATTCCTGCAACAAGGCATTCGGATCATCCCCCGGCAGGTTGCGGAATTCGAAATCGAACACGCAGTCATGGGGCACGATGTTGAGCGCCGTGCCGCCACGGATCACCCCCGTGTGCACCGTCGTATAGGCAACATCAAAGCCGCGGTCATAGGGTCCGCGGTCGCGGTGCCGGCGCGCCAGCTGCTTGAAGAACGCCACCGCCTCCGCCGCCGCCTCCACCGCATTAACGCCGTACGGCGCATACGCGGAATGTGAGGCCAGGCCGCGCACCGTGCAGCGGTAACTCTGCTTGCCCTTGTGCGCGATTACCGGGCGCATTTCCGTCGGTTCGCCGACGATGCAGGACGCCGGCTTGATGCCCGCCTGCACCATGTCCGCCAGCAGGTCGCGCACACCGAGACAGCCGACTTCCTCGTCATAACTGAAGGCCATGTGCACCGGCGTCTTTAATCCGTGCTGCACGAACTCCGGCGCCAGCGCCAGCGCACAGGCAATGAAACTTTTCATGTCGGAAGTGCCGCGGCCATAAAGCCGCCCGTCGCGTTCGGTGACCGTGAACGGATCGCTGGCCCAGTCCTGGCCGTCCACCGGCACCACGTCGGTATGGCCCGACAGCACCACACCGGGCATGCCGCGCGGACCCAGCGTCGCAAACAGGTTGGCCTTGCGTTTGTCGCGGTCGTAGGTCATGCGCACGTCGGCATCGAGCGGCCGCAACAGCTCGCGCACGTAATCAATCAGTTCAAGGTTGGAATCCCGGCTGACCGTCGGAAAGGCGATCAGTTCACGGATCAGCTTGAGGGTTTCGGCGCCGGGCGCGACTTGCGGCTTCATGTTGACGTCCGTCGTTAAAGGGTCAGGATAGGCAGGCCGCACTGCACTGTCAACGCAGGGCATGCGGTATGCTAGCCGTTCATCCACCCGCGGAGAAAACCATGAACATGCGCACCCTGGCGGCCGCAATACTGTGGGCCACCGCCCTCACGACAACCCCGGCCACCGCCGCCGATCTCAGCATCGCGCTTGGTGCCGATGTCACCAGCATGGATCCGCATTTCCACAACCTGACCCCCAACAACAATGTCGGCAACCACGTGTTTGAAACCCTGGTGGCCAAGGATCCGCGCGGCCGGCTGAAACCGGCGCTTGCCGAATCGTGGCGCGCGGTCGATGAACTGACCTGGGAATTCAAGCTGCGCCGCGGCGTCAAATTCCACGACGGCACTGAATTCACCGCGGCCGACGTCACCGCGACGCTGGACCGCGTGCCCAATGTACCGAACAGCCCCTCTTCGTTCGCGACCTACAGCAAACAGATCACCGAACGCATCACCGTCGATCCGTACACCATCCGGCTCAAAACCGCGAAACCGTACCCGCTGATGCCCAATGACATGAGTACCATCATGATCATCCCGGCACGCGCCAGGGGCGCCACCACCGATGACTTCAATAGCGGCAAGGCCACCGTCGGCACCGGGCCGTTCAAATTCGTACGCTGGCAAAAAGGCGACCGCGTCGAACTGGCGCGCAACGACAATTACTGGGGCGCCAAACCGGCCTGGGACAAGGTGACCTTCCGCGTCATCACCTCCGACCCGACGCGGGTCGCGGCCCTCTTGTCCGGTGATGTGCGCGCCATTGAAAACGTGCCGACCTCCGACCTGGCCAAGGTGCTGAAAAATCCCGACCTGTCGGTTTACCGCCAGGTCTCGCACCGGGTGATGTACCTGCACATCGACAGCAACCGCGACCAGTCGCCGCTGGTCACCGACAAGGCCGGCCGCCCGCTGGACCGCAATCCGCTGAAGGATGTGCGTGTGCGCCAGGCGATATCCAAGGCCATCAACCGCCAGGCGCTGGTCGAACGCCTGATGGAGGGCGCGGCAGTCGCCACCGGTCAGGTCATGCCCGAAGGCATGTTCGGCTACGACCCGAAAGTGAAACCCGAAGCCTTTGATCCCGAGGGCGCGCGCAAATTACTGGCGGCCGCCGGATATCCCGACGGTTTCGGCCTGACCATCCACGGCCCGAACAACCGTTACGTCAATGACGAACAGGTGGCGCAGGCCATCGCGCAAATGCTGACCCGCGTCGGCATCGTCACCAAGGTCGATGTGATGCCCTCCTCGGTCTATTTCAGCCGCGCCAACAAGCTCGAATTCAGCCTGATGCTGGTCGGCTGGGGTTCGGATACAGCAGAGGCTTCTTCTCCGCTGAAAGCCCTGCTCGCCACCTTCGACACCGCCAAGGGCATGGGCAACGCCAACCGCGGTCGTTACTCCAGCGCCAAAATGGATGCGCTGCTCGACCAGGCGCTGGCCACGGTCGACGACGCAAGACGCGAACGACTGCTGCAGGAAGCCACCGCGGTGGCGATGAGCGAACTGGGCATCATCCCGCTCTACCACCAGGAAAGCGTCTGGGCCACGCGCAAAGGTGTGGCGTATGCACCGCGTGCGGATGAACGCACCAACGCTTTTGAGTTTCGGCCGCAGTAATGCGGCTGCAATGAGTGGCGTGCTGACTGCATCCGCGTTGTGCCAAAGCTGACGACGCAACAAGTCACCCGTTCCCGCAAACTGCGCAGCACACTCACGGATGCCGAACAACTGCTGTGGCGACATCTGCGGCAAAAACAGATGGCGGGCATCAAGTTTCGCCGCCAGCATCCCGTCGGGCCTTACGTGATCGACTTCGCCTGTCTGTCAGCGAAACTTGCAATTGAAGTCGATGGTGGCCAACATGCGGGGATGAAATCGAAAGACGCCCAGCGCGACGCATTTCTGGCACAGAATGGTTTTCGTGTACTGCGATTCTGGAACAACGAAGTGCTGGGCAATATTGAAGGGGTCATGGAGCAAATATGCACAGCTGTTTCCGGGAAATGATTGTTGAAACCACCCCCATCCCCGCCTTCCCCCTGAAGGGGAAGGAGTTCCATGGCATTCCCTCCCCTTCAGGGGGAGGGTTAGGGTGGGGGTGGTTCAAAACACTCCCCTTACTCTACGCTGCGTTCGGCGTATTCCTCCTTACACCAATAAACATCGCAGCCGCCGAACTGCGCATCGGCCTCTCCGGCGAAGTCACGTCGCTCGACCCGCACCTGCTCGCCTCGCAGCCCAACCTGACCGTGGGCCGCCATGTCTTTGAATCGCTGACCGACGTCGATCCGCAGACAAAACTGATCCCCGGCCTCGCCGAACGCTGGCGCGCGATTGACGTCACCACCTGGGAATTCAATCTGCGCCGCGGCGTCAAATTCCATGACGGCTCGGACTTCACCGCCGAGGACGCCGCGTTTTCAATGCAGCGCCCGCTGTCGATCAAGGGCAGCCCGGGAGGGTTTGCCTCCTATGTACGCGCCATCGAATCGGCCACCGCGGTGGATGCGCACACGCTGCGCATCAAAACCAAATATCCGTACGGCGCGCTGCCGGAGGACATCAATTCAATCCTGATCGTTTCCAGAAAACATGCGCTCAACGCAGGGCCCGAAGATTTCGATGCGGGGCGCGCGATGATCGGCACCGGGCCGTACAAATTTGTGCGTTACCAGCGCGGCGACCGGCTCGAACTCGCGCGCCATGACAACTGGTGGGGCAAGGCCCCGGCCTGGAACAGGGTGACGTTGCGGGTGATACCGGCGGACCCCTCGCGCACCGCCTCGCTGCTCTCGGGCGAACTCGACGCGATCGAACACGTGCCCTCGGCGGATATTAAAAATGTCAATAAAAACAATAATTTACGAGTAACCCAAACCACCTCCTGGCGCACCATCCTGCTCCACCTCGACCAGTACCGCGCGCAGCCGCCGGGGGTCACCGACGCCAATGGCAAACCGCTCGCCAAAAATCCGTTCATGGACCTGCGCGTACGCCAGGCGATTTCCAAGGCGATCAATCGCAACGCCATCGCCGAGCGCGTGATGGAAGGCCTCGCAGTCCCCGCCAACAATATCGTGTCGCCGGGTGTGTTCGGCCATAACGCCGCGCTGAAAGCCGAAACCTACGATGTCGAAGGCGCAAAAAAACTGCTCGCTGCAGCCGGTTACCCCAACGGTTTCCACGTCACCCTCGCCGGCCCCAACAACCGTTACATCAACGATGAGCAGATCTTGCAGACCGTGGCGCAACTGCTGACCCGCGCCGGCATCACCACCCGCGTCGAAGCCATGCCGATGTCGGCCTTTCTCGGGCGGGTGCGCAAGGAGGAAACCGCATTCGCGCTGCTCGGCTGGGGTTCCTTCGCCGCCGATCTCGCGCTGCGTTCACTGGTCGCCGCACCGAATCCCGAAAAAGGTTACGGCGCGTGGAACTGGGGGCGTTATGCCAATCCCAAAGTCGATGCGCTGATGGAACAGGCCCTGGCCAGCATTGATCGCAACAAGCGAGAAACGTTGGCACGTGAAGCGAACACTCTGGCAATGAACGATCTCGCGTTTATCCCCCTGCACCACCAGGTCGTCAGCTGGGCGATGCGCGCGAGTCTCAGCTACACGCCGCGCACGGACGAGTTCACCTTTGCCCACCACTTCACCCCACGCACGCCATGACCGATCCCAACGCCTATACCGTGGAAACATCGCCCCCGGACATTACGGGTTATCGTGCCGGAAACACCGGCATCGACTACTTCACCACGCTCGACAGCGGGGCTCCCGGACCACATGTGATGATCACTGCGCTGGTGCACGGCAATGAAATCTGCGGCGCGATCGTCCTCGACGAACTGTTCCGCGCCGGCATTCGCCCGCTGCACGGCCGGCTGACGCTCGCGTTCTGCAACGTCGCCGCGTTCGAGCGCTTCGACCCGGCCCGGCCCGAAGCCTCGCGCTGGGTCGACGAGGATTTCAACCGGCTGTGGACACCCGAGGTGCTCGACGGCAGCCGCGACAGTGTCGAACTGCGCCGCGCCCGGACCATCCGCCCCTTCCTCCACGGCGTCGACTTCCTGCTCGACATCCATTCCATGCAGCATCCCTCCGAGCCGCTGCTGCTGGCCGGTCCGCTGGCCAAGGGCCGCCGGCTCGCCAGCGAAATCGGCTATCCCGCGCTCGCCGTCTGCGATTCCGGACATGCCGCCGGCCGGCGCATGCGCGACTACGCCGCCTTTGGCGACGCCGCCAGCACCAGCAACGCGCTGCTGGTCGAATGCGGACAACACTGGGCGCAACACTCGGTCACGGTCGCACGCGAGACCACGCTGCGCTTTCTCGCCCGTTATGGCGTCATCGATGCCGAACGGGGACCATTCCGCTTCGCTGAAAATCCGCAGCCGCAAAAGCTGGTCGAAGTCACCCATCCCGTCACCATCGAATCGGAAATATTCCGTTTCGCGCGCCCGTTCACGGGTCTGGAGCTGATCGAGCAGGCGGGAACCCTCATCGGCTGGGACGGCGAGCGCGAAGTACGCACGCCATACGACCGCTGCGTGCTGGTGATGCCGTCAAAGTGGCTCTATCGCGGGCAGACCGCGGTGCGCCTGGGCCGTTTTGTTTCAGCTCCGGCCTGAGCCGCTGTCCCGCGGCGCGCGACCGTCATGCTGAACTTCACGCTGCGCCGCCTCGCCCAGAGCGTGGCCACGCTGTTCGTGATGTCGCTGCTGGTGTTCACCGGCGTCTACGCCATCGGCAATCCGGTGGACATTCTGATCAACCCGCAGGCCGACCAGGCGGAAATCGCGCAGACCATCGCGCGGCTCGGCCTCGACCGGCCGCTGTGGGAGCAGTACTGGATATTCCTCAAGGGCGCCTTCAGCGGTGATCTCGGCAAATCCTTCGCCGCCAGCATTCCCGCCATTGAATTGATTTTCGAGCGTATGCCGGCAACGCTGGAGCTGGCCTTCATGGCGATGCTGATCGCCATCGTGCTGGGCATTCCTCTGGGCCTGCTCGCCGGGCTGAAACCCGACTCCTGGATCGGCCGCGGCATCATGGCCGGCTCCATCCTCGGCTTTTCGCTGCCGACCTTCTGGGTCGGACTGATGCTGATCATGGTGTTTTCGGTGCAACTCGGCTGGCTGCCGACCACCGGCCGCGGCGCCACCGTCGATGTCTTCGGCATCCCCGTCAGCTTCCTGACCTGGGACGGCATCCGCCACCTGATCCTGCCGGCGACCAATCTCGCGCTGTTCAAACTGTCACTGCTGATCCGCCTCACCCGCGCCGGCACGCGTGAAGCCATGCTGCAGGACTACGTGCGTTACGCCCGCGCCAAGGGTGTACCCGAGAGCAATGTCGTTCGCGTACACGTGCTGCGCAACATCCTGATCCCCATCGTCACCGTGGTCGGCCTGGAACTCGGATCGCTGATCGCCTTTGCCGTGGTCACCGAAACCGTGTTCGCCTGGCCGGGCATGGGCAAGCTGCTGATCGACTCCATCAACGTGCTCGACCGCCCGGTGATCGTCGCCTACCTGCTGGTCATCGTATTTTTATTCATTTTCATCAACCTGCTGGTCGATCTGCTCTATACCGCGCTGGATCCGCGGGTGCGGCTGAAAGGCGCACGATGAACGCCACGCTGTCGCCCGGCCGCGAATTCGCCACCGGCTTTGCACGTGACCGCATCGCGCTGGGCGCATTCTGGATCTTGTGCCTGCTGCTGCTGGCCGCCGTCGCCGCACCCTGGCTCACGCCGCAGAATCCCTACGACCTCGCGCAACTCGACATCCTCGACGCCAAACTGGCGCCTGGGGCAAAAGCTGCGACGGGTTACACCCATTGGCTGGGCACCGACGACCAGGGTCGTGACATGACCTCCGCGATCCTCTACGGCCTGCGCATCAGCCTCGGCGTCGGCGTGTTGTCCACGGTGGCCGCACTCGGACTGGGACTGGTCATCGGCCTGGTCTCCGCCCGCGCGGGGGGCTGGATCGATGCGCTGATCATGCGCATCGTCGACCTGCAACTGTCCTTCCCGGCCATACTCGTCGCACTGATCCTGCTCGCGCTGACCGGCCAGGGCGTGGACAAGATCATCATCGCGCTGATCGTCGTGCAATGGGCCTATTACGCGCGCACCGTGCGCGGCGCGGCACTGGTTGAACTGCGCCGCGAATACGTCGATGCCGCAGTCTGCGCCGGCTACAGCGGCGCGCGCATCCTGTTCCGCCACGTGCTGCCCAATGTGCTGCCGCCGCTGATCGTCGTCGCGACCGTGCAGGTCGCGCACGCGATCGCACTCGAAGCTACGCTGTCCTTCCTCGGCCTCGGCATGCCCATCACCTCACCCTCTCTGGGCCTGCTGATCGCCAACGGCTACACGCACCTGTTGTCCGGGAAATACTGGATCAGCTTTTTCCCCGGCATTGCGCTGCTGGTGACGATTGTCGCGATCAACCTGGTCGGGGATCAGTTGCGGGATGTGTTGAATCCGCGGTTGAAATAAGGCAACCCAGCCGAGCAGATTACAAACAATCAAACAGAAGGCGTAATCCCCACGTCAGGCTTTCAGCGCGCCAATAAACTCCTCAACGGATACGCCCGCCTGCTTGAGCACACCCGAGAGTGTGCCAGTCTTCAGTTCGCGATGATTGGGAACAACACAGCCTTGAGAGGCGCGACGGAGAATAATGTGGCTGCCGCGCTGACGAATCACCACAAAACCGAGACGCTCCAGTGCGCGCACCGCATCAGCGCCGGATACAACCGGCAACCTAGGCATGCGCTACATGGAAAGTGGTCAGCAGTGCGCGGCCCGTTACGGCCAACGGGAATTCCTCAAGGTAAAGCTCGGTGGCTTCACGCAAGTTGGCGAGCGCTTCTTCAACAGTTTCGCCCTGGGTCGTAGTCCCGGTTTCCGGATTCAGCGCGACAAAGCCACCTTCGGCAGCGGGTGTCAGGACAGCAGAGAGTTCCATGGCTTCTCCTTTGGCAGCGCCAAGTATAACGCAGTCATTTTCTGCAGGCCTAACGTCGTACTGTGCGGCAGACCAGCACTGATCGTCGTCACGACCGCGCAAGTCGCACACGGGATTGCGCTGCCGGTGACCATTGTCGCGATCAACCTGGTCGGGGATCAGTTGCTTAACAGCCGCGTAAGCCACTACTGCTTACTTTGCAGGAGTCCCCGTCCCAGTGCATTGGTATTCTTTAGTCACCATCCACTGCGAACACCCGCCAAAGCCACCCCCTTGGTTGCACTGGCGCGTGACGCCACCAAAAGCTTCCGCGCCGGTATAGCCCCAAGTTTTACAGCGCTGAGTCGCCAGACTGATGGCTTGCTGCTCGCTAAGCTGAGGTTGTTCGAACTCTCTAAGTTCATAGGAAAGTCGTACAACACCGTCAGATCGACTGCCGCCGGTTGCCGACCAATCTTTATTCACCGCGCAGCCCGAAAGAAATATCGCTGCTGTTAGTGCGATTGCCAGAGCCTTCATAATTCCCCCCCTTTTTTTTGCATTATGAAATTTAGCCTTAAAACTGCTCAGACTGACTGGAATATACATAAAGTCAGCATCGCTGTGTCGCTACCCACTCCTTAAAGACAAAGCTTTTCGGCAATCGCAACTTTGCGAAGGGGTATCTGCAGCTCTTGGTCGATGAAATCCGCGTGGAAAAGAAATAGGTAACGCTGCGAGGTAGCTATGCGACTCTGGCGAAAACTGTAGAAACAAAAATGGGCACACCTAATGGAGTGCCCAGATTCGTACCTAACTGGCTCCCCAACCCGGGCTCGAACCAAGCACTGATCGTCCGAACAATCAAGGCTTGATCCCCGAAGCCTTGACCACCTTGCTCCAGCGCTCAATCTCCTCGCCCAGCATCTTGCGGAAATATTCCGGAGATTCGGCGATCGGGTCTGCGCCCATCTGCGCCAGCTTGTTACGAAAATCCTCGCGCTGCACCGCCTTGACGATGACATTGTTCAGCGTGGTCACCACCGCTTGCGGCGTGCCGCGCTGCGACAACACGCCGTACCAGGTCTGTGTGACAAAACCCGGCAGGCCGCCTTCGATCATGGTCGGCACCTCGGGCATCAGCGCAGAGCGTTTTTCGCCGGTGATGCCGAGCACACGCATGCGGCTGAGCAACGGCTGCGCGGCGGGGATGTTGGTGAAAGAGAACTCGACTTCGCCGCTGGCCAGCGCGACCAGCGAGGGGCCGGTGCCCTTGTAGGGGATGTGGGTGAAGTCGCCCTTGATCATCAGCTTGAGCATTTCACCCGACAGATGCTGGGTGCTGCCGCTGCCCGAGGACGAAAAATTCATCTTGCCCGGATTCTTTTTGATGACGGCAATGAACTCCTTGACGGTTTTCACCGGCAGCGAGGGATGCGTCACCAGCAGGTTGGCGCTGCTCGCGAACACGGCGATCGGCACAAAGTCCTTCACCGGATCGTAATTGAGCTTGGGATAGAGACTGACGTTGACGCCCAGCGCAGCAGAGCTCAGGAACAGGTTGTAACCGTCGGCCGGTTGTTTGGTGAGGAATTCGGCGGCGATGTTCTGCGCCTGCCCGGCGCGGTTCTCGACGATGACCTGCTGGCCCAGCGCCTCGGTGATCTGCGGCGCGATCAGCCGCGCCATGATGTCGCTGCCGCCGCCGGGGGCGTACCCGACGATCATGCGGATCGGTTTGACCGGATATTTTTCCTGCGCCTGCACCCATCCGCTGCAGCCCAGCACCACGCCCAGCATTCCCGCAAACAGTTTTGCTTTCCCCATCACCCCTCCAGAGTGAGTTATATAAGTATTTGTTTTTAAACGATATTTATGGATTACCCAGATAATCCCGCTTGCCGACCGGCACTCCGTTGTGGCGCAGGATGTTGTAGGTGGTGGCGACGTGAAAATAGAAATTCGGCAGCGCGTGGCCGAGCAGGAACTGCATGCCCTTGTAAGTCGTGCTTTTTTCGCCGCGGCGGAGCGTGATCTCGTTGTCCTCGGTGCCGTCGATCTGTTCCGGCTGGATTGACTGCACGAAGGCAATGGTCGTGGCGATCCGCTTTTTCAGTTCGGCCAGCGTCTGTTCAGTGTCCTCGTTGACGGGAATATCGACGCCGGCCAGCCGCGCCACCGCGCCCTTGGCCGTGTCACAGGCGATCTGCACCTGGCGCGCCATCGCGAACATGTCCGGATACAGCCGGTATGTGGTCAGCGCCGACGGATCGAGCTTGTGCGCGTCGACATGGGCCTGCGCCTTGTCGAGGATGGCGGACAGGTTGCTCAGGATGTTGATGAAACGCGGCACGCTGGCTTGGTACATGGATATGGTCATGGCGGATTCCCGAAAAAGAAAGATTGAAAAAAAGGGTTGAAAAAAGAAAGATGCATGGGTTGAACCGCTGTAGATTCGCCAGTATGCGCGGATTTCCCCGGAACAGACGCGATCCGGCCGGCGGATATTCAGCGTGGCGCGGCAACCTCCACCCAGGCGGCGATTTCATCGAGCAGCGCGGTCACGGCCATGTTGAACGCCTGCACCGCGCCCGGCGCGTCGTAGGTCGCCGCCGGTGCCGATCGTTCGAAGCTGCGCCGCGCCAGCAACACCCGCCGCACCGGATCCGTCAGTTCCGCGGTTATCGTGACTTTCACACTGCCGGGCGCCGTGGCCGCATCATGGTAAAACTCCGCGAGGTGTGTGCCGAGCACCAGCTGCCCTTTGACGCCGCTGACCACCGTGGCCACGGTGCTGAACGATCCCGCGCGCTCCAGACGCATGACCAGCAGTTCGGACAGGCGCCGGCCCGGGCGCTCCGTCCAGGAATGGAACTGGTAATAGGCGCGCATACCGGGGGCACGGCTGTAGACAATGTCCTGGGTTTCGTAAAACCCGGACACCGTGGCGGGTGCGACCAGCAGTGTCGTCGTGCGCGGTGTCGCGGTCGTTTTTGCCTGCGCCGGCGGCACCTCAATGACGTAATGGCGTTGTGCTTCCTGCGGCCCGAAGGATGCGCAACCGCCCAGCAGCAGCAACAGGCTTCCGGTAATCGCGGCCAGCGGTTTCATTTTGACGCCTCCCCCGGTCCCATGCTGCCCTTCGCCGGCCCGAACAATGCCCGACCCGGATCACCGAGCCGGCGCGCCGCCGCACCCAGCGCATCGGCCGTGCTGCGCAGTTCCTGCGCGGTCACCCGCAACTCGACATTGCCGTCGCTGAGCAGCGCATCCATGCGCCCCGACAGCTGCGCGACGTCCGCACTCATTTGGCGGACCGCCGCCGAAACTTCCCTGACCGCCGTGGTCGACTCCTCGCCCAGCGTGTCGTAACGCAGCGCCAGCTTGTGCGCGTCATCCCGGACCACGGCACTCATGCTGCGTACCTCGTCAGCAGCATGGCCCAGCGAAGCCAGTGTTTTGTCCAGCCCAGCCATGCTGCGGCTCATGCTCCCTGAAATCTGCCGCAGGTTGATGAGGATTTCGCTGAGCGCGACCTGATTCTCGTCCGAAAGCGCGAGGTTGATGCGCTGCATTGTTTCATCGGCGCGCTGCGCCACCTGCGCCATGGATTCGGTGAGTTTGTACTCGGACTCGCCCTCGGCAATCAGCGGATAGGCTTCATCGGGAGGCACTTCGGTCAGCGACGGGCTGTTCTCGTCAATGTTGACCAGGCGGATGCTCGCGATGCCGGTCAGCAACTGCCGTTCCACAGCGGCACGGGTGCTCTCGCGGATGGGCGCGGAACTGTCGACACGGATGACGACTTCGACTGAACCCGGGCGGCGGGCGGAAATGCGGAACCGTTCGACCGAGCCGACCTTGATGCCCTGCATCTTGACGTCACTGCGGACCTGCAGTCCCTCCAGCGACTGGCGCGCAAAGTAGATCTTGAACGACCGGTCATCGCGCTCCCCGCCGGCGCCCTTCAGCCACACGGCGGCAATCGCGATCAGCGCGATCAGCACCAGCACCACGGTGCCGACCAGCGTGTATTTGGCTTCCGGTTCCATCAGCTTCCTTTGCGCGCGGCGGGTGCCCGCGCTGAAAAATAGTCCCTGATCCAGGGATCATCACTCCGGGTCACTTCATCCACCGTGCCGTCGGCGATGACTTTGCCACCGGACAGCACGATTACCCGGTCGATGATGGAAAGCAGTGTATCCAGATCATGGGTCACGATAAAGACCGTCAGCCCGAGGCTGTCGCTCAGCACCCGCACCAGGTGGTCAAAAGCACGGGCGCTGATCGGATCCAGCCCGGAGGTCGGTTCGTCGAGAAACAGGATTTCCGGCTCCAGTGCCAGCGCACGCGCCAGCGCAACCCGCTTGCGCATGCCGCCCGACAGTTCGGCCGGCATCTTCGCACCCGTCTCCGGTGAAAGCCCCACCAGCGACAGCTTGAAACCGACCAGCGGCGGGATCAGTTCGGCCGGCAGGTCGGTATGTTCACGGAACGGCACGGCGATGTTTTCGGCCACGGTCAGCGATGAAAACAGCGCGCCATCCTGGAACAACATGCCGAAGCGACGGCGCAGCGCGCTCAGCGCTTCCGCATCACAGTTCCAGACATCGGTATCGAGCAGGCGCACGGTTCCGGCTTTGGGACGCAGCAGTCCGATGATTTCTTTTACCAACACCGATTTTCCGGTGCCGCTGCCGCCGATCAGCGCCACCACCTGACCCCGCTGCACACTGAAGCTGACACCGTCATGTATCACTGTGGAACCAAAACGGGTGACCACACCATCGACCTGCAGCACCTCGTCCTGCCGGGCAACACCGGGGGTAATGTTGGTATCCACTCAGATATCCAGGTGCTGGAACACGATGGCAAACACGGCGTCGAGCACAATCACCCAGACGATGCTTTGCACGACCGTCGACGTGGTATTGATGCCGACGCTGCGCGCATCGCGCGCCACCAGCATGCCCATGCGACAGGCGATGATCGCGATGAACGCCGCGAATACCGGCGCCTTGACCAGGCCGACGACCGGCGCGCTCATCGGCAGCACGCCATGCAGCCGTTCCAGAAACGTCGGCAGGGAAATATCGAGTTGCCAGGCGGCAACCAGCATGCCGCCGGCAATGCCCGCCAGATCGCCGACAAAAACCAGCAACGGCAATGCCACCATGATCGCCACCAGCCGCGGGATCACCAGCACCTGGATCGGTGACAGCCCCAGTGTGCTGATTGCATCGATCTCCTCCTGCACCTTCATCGTGCCGATCTGTGCGGTGAACGCGGCGCCCGAGCGCCCGGCAACAATGACCGCCACCAGCAACGGCGACAGTTCGCGGCAAATGGCCAGCCCCACGCCATCAACCACAAAAATGTTGGCGCCGTAACGCTGCGCCTGCAGCCCCAGCAGGTACGCAAAAACCACGCCGATCAGGAACGTCACCAACGCCGCGATGGGAATGGCATCAAGGCAGATGGTTTCAAACTGTGAAACCGTTTCCTTGGCGCGGAACAGTTTCGGCCGGCGCAGCAACAAAAGCATTTCGGATGCCACGGCGCCGACAAAGGCGACATGCACCCGCAGCAGGCGCCAGATGTTGAATGTCGCCGCGCCTATGCGGGTCACCGCGTTCCGGTAGCGGGTTTTTGCTTCGGCGGGCGGGCAGGTCATGCGTTCGCAGACCAGTTCCAGCAGGCGTTCATGTGACGGCGTAAAACCGCGCAGGCTCACCATCGATTCGGTGCAGCCGATGCCGGCAAGATGGCGATAGAGGATGAAGCCGGCCGCGGTATCCAGTTCGCGCAGTGCGCTGCCGTCCAGGACAAAACGTTTGCGGGGCTCCAGGGCGGACGACCGCAGTGCGGCGGATATCGCAGCCAGGTTCGACAGGCGCCAGACCCCGCTGAGACGCAGTATGCCCGCCCCGTCTTCGATCTCGAGTTGCAGTTGCCAGGAAGCCGCGTCACTCATTGCACAATAATACAGGTCAATGACCACAATCCATGAATCACCCTGCCCGCGGGCGCCGGTCATTGCGCAAGATCCCGGGTACGCGATAAATTGGCATGAAACCCTGCATCACGCACGCGGACTCTGGAACAGAACAGGACATGCCGAAACACGATCACACAGTACTGGTGCTGCAGGGCGGCGGCGCGCTGGGCGCCTACCAGGCCGGCGTTTATGAAGGCATGACGGAACGCGGCATCGCCCCCGACTGGGTGACCGGGGTGTCGATCGGCGCGGTCAATGGTGCGCTGATTGCCGGCAACCCACCGGAGCGCAGGCTGGAACGCCTGCGCGAATTCTGGGACCTGGTATCGTCCGGCAACCCGCTGGCAACCCTTGCGGATTTCGACCCCTTGCGCACGGGCCTCAACCGCCTGAGCGCGCTGGCGGCAGCAACATTCGGTGTGCCAGGATTTTTTTCGCCGCGGATGCCGCCCCCGCTGTTCGCCCCCGACGGCACTCCCGGTGCACTCAGCATCTACGACACTGCCCCGCTGCGCAAAACCCTCGAAGAACTCATCGACTTCGATTTGCTGAATCACCGGCAACGCGTGCGGCTCAGCGTCGGCGCGGTCCATGTGACGACGGGAAACTCCGTCTATTTTGACAGCCGGGACCACGGCATCACAGTCGATCACATCATGGCCAGCGGCTCACTGCCGCCGGGTTTTCCGGCCATCACCATCGGCGGCGAGCAATACTGGGACGGCGGCATCGTGTCCAACTCCCCGCTGTGGTACGTGCTCGACGATGCGCCGGACATCAGCGCGCTGATTCTGCAGGTCGATCTGTTCAGCGCCAGGGGCCAGCTTCCGGACAACCTGGACCAGGTGCAGGAACGCGCCAAGGACATCCAGTATTCGAGCAAGACGCGTTTCAACACCAAACGCGGCCAGGAACTCGAAAACATGCGGCGCGCCCTTGTCCGCCTGCTGGAAAAAATCCCGCCGGCCCTGCACGAGGATCCGGACTACAAAATGCTGCAGAAACTGGTGGGGCGGAAAAGGCAGATCACCATCGCCCACCTGATCAACCGCCGCTTCGGGCACTCCACCAATTCCAAGGACTACGAGTTCTCCCGCGCCACGGTGCGCCAGCTGTGGGAAGCCGGCCTGGAGGATGTGCGCCGCACCTGCGCCCATACCGACTGGACCAAGGCGCTGATTCCCGCCGATGGCATGCAGATTTTCGACCTGACGCGCTAGGGGTTGAATATCCGCCACGGAGCCGCCATATGCAGGCATGGCGGCAAACTGCGGCGGATTGCCCGGGCCCCGCCCCAACCCGGAGAAACAGCATGAGAACCATCCGCGAAATCCATCGTGCCGGCGAACATCACTGGGTGGGCGACGGCTTCCCGGTGCGCTCGATCTTTTCGTACAACAGGCTGGGCCGCGAACTGAGCCCCTTCCTGCTGCTGGATCATGCCGGGCCGGCAAAATTCGCACCGACGGATCGCCAGCGTGGTGTCGGTGAACATCCGCATCGCGGCTTTGAAACCGTCACCATCGTCTATGAAGGCGAGGTGGAGCACCGCGATTCAGCAGGCAACGGCGGCCGCATCGGCGCCGGCGATGTGCAATGGATGACGGCGGCGTCCGGCATCCTGCACGAGGAATATCACTCGTCCGATTTCGCGCGCAGCGGCGGCACCATGGAAATGGCGCCCCCGGGTTATCAAACCCTGCTGAACAAGGATATCCCTGCAGTGACACTGGACAACGGTGCCGGCGTGCTGCGCGTGGTGGCCGGAGATTATCAGGAGTATCACGGTCCGGCACACACGTTCACGCCGATCAATGTCTGGGATCTGCGGCTGAATGCCGGTGGTCGCGTCGTGCTGCCCTTGCCCGACGGACATACCGTGGCGCTGGTGGTGCTGCAAGGAACAATCCGCATTAATGATGCGGAAAGTGCGAATGTCGACGAGGTGGTGGTATTCGAGCCAGGCAATGGCGAAGTGGCCATCACCGCCGGCACGGATGCCAAACTGCTGTTGTTGAGCGGCGAACCGCTGAACGAGCCCATCGTCGGACACGGCCCGTTTGTGATGAACACGACCGACGAAATCCGCCGGGCGTTTGTGGATTTTCATCAGGGCCGGCTGGGCAGGCCGGCAGCGTGAACGGCGGCACTCCGTCTGTGTAGTTTTTATGAATAAAATGGCCGGGGATCACCCGGCCATTTTTTCAAACACAGAATTCCCATTTACTGCTGCTGGATGCCCACCTGCGCTGCCACCTTGCGATAACGCTCCAGTTCACTGCTGATGCGTTTGTTGAATTCGGCGCTGCCCATGGTCGTGGTTTCCGCGCCGCCGACCGATGCGTAACGCTGTTTGACATCGGGCATTGACAGCACGTCGGCCGAGGCCCGGTAGAGTTTGGCGACTATGTCCTTCGGCGTACCTTTCGGCGCAAACAGGCCGACCCAGATCGAGGCATCAACGCCGGGAATACCGGCTTCCTGCGCCGACATGTAATCCGGCACCTGCGGCGAACGTTTCGCCGTGGTCACACCCAGAACCTTGACGCGTTTTGCCTGCAGGTGCGGCAACACGCCGGGCAGACCGGCAACCGTGAACACCACTTCGTTCGATGCCACCGCCGACACTGCCGGCGCGCCGCCCTTGTACGGCACATGCAGCGCCTTGGCGCCGGCCGCCGCCACCAGCCATTCGGTGGCCATGTGGTTCACCGAACCGGTGCCCGGTGAACCGAAGGTCAGCTGGCCCGGCTTGGCTTTGGCGCCGGCGATCAGATCCTTCAGGTTGTTGTACGGCGAGCCGGCATTGACCACCACCAGCATCGGCGCATCACTGACCATGATGATCGATGTGAAATCACGGTTGAAGTCGTACGGCACGTTCTTGAACAACATCGGGTTCACCGAAAATTCTCCGGTGTGCGCGGCGAGCAGCGTGTAACCGTCGGCGGTCGCGCGCGCGGTGGTGCCGACAGCGATGAAACCATTGGCGCCCGGCCGGTTGTCGACCACGAACTGCCAGCCCTGTTTTTCCATGATCTTGTTGGTGAGAATGCGGGCGGAGGTATCGACCACGCCGCCCGGCGCGAAGGGCACCAGCACACGGATCGGCTTGGTCGGGTAATCGGCGGCATGCGCGGTCAGGGCGAATGCGGCGAGAGCAGCAATAATCAGGGGTTTCATAAAATATCCTTTATAATCAATAACTTATATAAATCAGCTATTTGAACAGATCTTTCCACTTGGCTTTTACCTTTTCCTGCAATTCCTTGCTGGCTTCGGCCACGGCAGGGAATTCATGCAAGTGGTCGTACGGCCGGCAGGCGTCGATGATGGCCTTGGAGTTGTACGGCGCGTTGTAGCGGTAGGCAACGAACATCGGATCATTTTTCGAACCCATGCCGCGCTTGATGATGTCGATATCCACTTCAGGATCGCTGCGCGTGGCGACGGCCCACATCACTTCCTGCAGGTTGGACGGATCAATGTCTTCATCCACCACCACCGTGTAGCGCGACATATAGGCACCGACACCGCACTGGTTGAGGATGTGGCCGGCCTGGCGGGCATGGCCGGCATAACGTTGTTTGATCGCCACCACGTTGAACATGCGCGCGCCCCCGATTTCATGCGCCCACACACTCGCCACGTCTGGCACGCCTGCGGCGAGCAAAGCATCAAAGAGCAACGCTGACCGCATCACCGCCTTGGAATAGGAGTAATCATTCGGTGGTTTTGCCGGCGGGCTGCCGACAATGACCGGATTGTTGCGGTAATACACCCGCTCGACGGTCATCACCGGCGCAGTGCCCTCCTTGCCCGGGTAGTAACCGTGAAACTCGCCGAAGGGGCCTTCGATTTTGACGTCACCGGGATAACAATAACCCTCAAGCACGATTTCCGCGGCCGCCGGTATCGGCAACCCGGTCAGTTCGCCGTGCACCACCGACACCGGCTCACCAAGGATGGCGCCGATGTAGTTGTATTCACACATGCCGAAGGGCACTTCGATGCCGGAAATCAGGTAACCCAGGGGATCGCAGCCGATGACGATGGCCACCGGGAAGGGTTTGCCGGCCTTCATGTGTTTGTCGTACTGGATCGCGCCATGTTTGCCGGGAATCATGTCCAGGCCGACATGGTTCTTGTCATGCACCATCACGCGGTAGGTGCCGACGTTGACCCAGTCGGAATCAAAATCCTTCGTTACGACACAGCAGCCGGTGCCGATGTACGGGCCGCCGTCTTTTTCATGCCACAGCGGCGACGGAAAAATATTGATGTCGACGCCCTTGCCGGCCTGGATATTCTCCAGCACTGGGCCGGTTTCAACGACCGCCGGTTCGTATTTCGGTGCTTCGGCCTGCCAGCCCTTGGGCCGTCCGCGCAGCTGCTGCACCAGATTATGGTGGCTGCGCTCCACCGGCAGGCGCAGGATGGAGGACAGCCGCGCCGGACTCGCCGTGGTACAGGTCACCACACGAAAACCCTTGGGGTAACCTTGGATGTCGTCAAACAGCAGCGCCGGTGCACCGTCGATCTTGACGTTCAGTTCGCTGATCGCGCCGAGCTCCAGCCTGGCGTCCGCGCCGCGCACATCCTTCAATTCGCCAAGGGACCGGGCAGTGTCCAGCCAGGCGCGCAGATCGAGGGGGTTGCCTGTCGGACGTTTCATGGTCAGCCCTTGCGTTTTTTCGCCGCCAAGCGCACGGCCTTGATGATTTCAGTATAAGCCGCGCAGCGGCACAGATTGCCCGCGAGGTAATGACGGATTTCGTCTTCAGTCGGATTCGGATGCGCGTCCAGCAACTGCCGCGTCATCAGGATGAAGCCGGGGGTGCAGAAGCCGCACTGAAAAGCGCCGGTCTCGATGAACGCCTGCTGCACAGCATCGAGCTGACCGCCATCACTGTCCTCGATGGTACGCACATCGGCACCATCAACCAGCGTCGCCATGGTCAGACAACCCGTCACCGCCGTGCCATTGACCACCACCGTGCAGCAGCCGCACAGCCCCTGCCCGCAGCTCTCGCGCGCACCGTACAGGCCCTGCCCCTGCAGCAGCTCAACCAGATTCTGATGGTTGCCGGCATGTGCCGTGATCGGGCGGCCGTTCAGAGTAAATGTAATCGTACGATGTGTTTGCATAGTTAAAAGTCAAAACCTTGGCCACAGAGAACATAAAAAACTATTTAACAGGATGTACAGGATGATCAGGATAAAAACAATGAATCGATTCTTCCGCCTATCCTGTTATTGATCCTGTGCATCCTGTACATCCTGTACATCCTGTACATCCTGTAAATTGATTTTGCAGTTGTCTGTGATCTCTGTGGCTAATGTTTTTGAAGTTAATCCCGTAACGGCTTGCCCGCATTCGCGCGCAACCCGCGGTAAACCGCCTCTGCCGTCAGCGGCAGGCTGGTCAGCCGCACACCGACCGCATCATCAATGGCGCTGGCAATCGCCGGTGATACGCCAAAAGTGCCGCTTTCGCCAACACCCTTGGCGCCAAAGGGACCGGACTTCTGCACCATGTCGACGGCTTCGTTTTCCATGATTGGCGGTATGTCGCGGATGCCGGGGATCTTGTAATCCGCCAGCGACGCATTGGTCACCTGCCCGGCATCAAAATCCATGCGTTCGGACAGCGTGAAACCCAACTGCATGATGGTCGCGCCGGAAATCTGGGTTTCGACGATGGCCGGATTCACCGGACGGCCTACGTCGACCAGGTTCACCAGTCGCGTGATCTTGAATTCACCGGTTTCGGTATCGACTTCAACTTCGGCACCGGTGGCGCCGATCATCCAGAATGGCGTCGCATCGGTGGTCAGTCCGGTGCCCGGCTCCGGCGGCGTATACGGCGGAATAAAACTGCCGATGCCGACGATGTTGCCGGCCTGCATGCCGTATTTCTTGCGGAAAATATCCGGGATCGGCGTGGTTTCCGCCGACAGGCCGACGTCACGCGCCAGTTGCAGCAGTTTGTCGCGCGCATCCTCGGCGGCGAGTTTGACGGCATGGCCCATGTGGTAGGTCGATCGCGAACCCAGCGTCGCCATGTCGTAGGGTGTGACATCGGTATCGGGATGCACCAGCGTCACAGAATCGACCGGGATGCCCAGCGCTTCCGCGACGATCTGCGCCATGGCGGTATCCGAGCCCTGCCCCATGTCGACCGTACTGCAATGGACCATGCAGCTGCCGTCGGCGCCGACGTTGACGATGGCCACCGAGGTCGTCGGCGAAATGCTCGCCTTGAAGCCGATGGCGATGCCGCGGCCGCGGCGGATGGTGCCGCTGCCGTGGTCGAAGGCTTTTTCCCAGGCCATACGTTTTGCCAGACGCTCCAGCACCGGCTCTATACCGGCGTCGCGCATCAGTGTGCCGGTGGCCTGCGGGCGCCCTTCGCGCAGGATGTTCTTGCGGCGGATCGCCAGCGGGTCGATGTTCAGCGCCTTGGCGATCATGTCGGTGTGGCTTTCGTAGGCCCACACCAGTTGCGGTATGCCGAAGCCGCGCAGCGCACCGGCCGGCGGCAGGTTGGTGTACAGCGCATAGGAGTCGATGCTGACATGGTCGATGTCGTACGGCCCCGCCGCGGTGAAACCTGATTTCTGCGTGATGCGCGGCCCGATGTCGGCATAGGCGCCGCCGTTCCACCACACCTCGCATTCGCGCGCGGTGATTTTCCCGTCCCGGCTGACGCCGCTCTTGATGCGCAGAGTCGTCGCGTGTTTGGTCAGCGTGTAGAACTGCTCTTCCATGGTCAGCGCAATCTTCACCGGCCGTCCGGCGATCAGCGCCGCCGCCGATACCAGCGCTTCGAGCTTGATATAAAGCTTGGCGCCGAAACCCCCGCCCAGGTACGGCACCTTGACCCGCACCCTGTTTTCCGGCCAGCCGAGGAGCCGCGCGATTTCGATGCGCACAAATGAAGGGCTTTGCGAGGCGGTGTGAATCACCAGTTGGTTCGGCGTGGGGTCAGCGACCGTGACAAAAGGTTCCAGCGGCAGATGCAGCACCTGCTGGGTGCGGAAAGTATGCTCAAACACCTGGTCGGCCTCGGCGAAGGCCTTCTGCGCATCACCGCGGCGCAGATGAAAATCCAGCGCGATGTTGGTGTCGCGTTTGTCTTTGAGGTGTTTCAGGTCGGGGAAAGTACCCGCCGGCTTCAGCACCTCATGCACCACGGCTTTCGAGTTCATTGCCTCGACTTCATCGAACACCGCCGGCAATTCTTCGTATTCGGCAACGATCAACTGCGCCGCCGCCTCGGCGACATGCGGATCAGCAGCCAGCACCAGCGCCACCGGTTCACCGACGTAATGCACCTTGTCGATCGCCAGAATCGGCTGGTCGTGGAAGGCCGGGCCGTAAAAAGGCTCGGGAATCAGTTTGATAATGTCAGCCGCGGTATACACAGCATAAACGCCGGGCATCGCCTGCGCTGCCGCAACATCGACACTGAGCAGGCGCGCATGCGCCACCGTGCTGCGATGGATCCTGCCGTACAACATGCCGGGCAGCCGCAGGTTGTGCACATATTCCGCTTTGCCGGTGACCTTGGCGCGCGCTTCGACGCGGGGAATCGAGTGACCGACTGACGAAAATTCGGCCGCGCCGCTGTTGTTCTTGCCTAATGTGATGGCCACAATCGTTCCTCTGGAATCGGCTCAGGCGGCCAGCGCCTTGCGTACTGCACGGCCCGCATGAACCCGCAGCAGTTCTGTTTTATAGGCCGCCGAACCACGGGCATCACCCGTCAGTTCCGCTTCAACCGCAGCCGCCTCGCCAACACGCGCCAGCATGGCATCGCTGATGGTCGCGCCGTGCAGCACGGCTTCGGCACCCGGCAATCGTAATGGTTTTTCGGTGGCGGCACTGACCACGAAACGCGCGTCCTGCACCGTGTCACCATTCATCTGCAGGGACACTGCGATACCCAGCGTCGGCCAGTCATCCGCGGCGCGCGTGGTCAGCTTGACATAAGCCGAGCGCCGTCCGGACTGCGCCGGCACGATCACCTCGCTGATCAACTCGTTCCGCGCCAATGCGGTTTCGTAATAACCGGTAAAGAGATCAGCCACGGCCAGGGTGCGCGCGCCAGAGGTCGCCGCAGTGATTACCTGCGCATCCAGGGCCATCAGCACCGGCGGCAGATCCATGTGCGGATCGGCATGCGCGAGATGGCCGCCAAGGGTGGCAACATTGCGTATACGCACGTTGGACAGGGTGCGCAGCGTATCGATGATCACCGGCGCGCGTTTTTTGACCGCAGCAGTGCGGCCCAGCGCGCTCAGGGTCACCAGCGCACCGATGTGCAGGCTGCCGTCCTGCCCGGACGTCACCTTGGCATAACGCTTTTCAATGCCGCGCAGGCTGATCAGCCGCGTCGGCTGGAACACACCGGCCTTCATCATCAGCATCAGTGCGGTACCGCCGCCAAAAACACGCACCGACTCATCACCGGCGTCCAGCAGCTTCATCGCCGCCTTCAAAGTGCGCGGTTCAGCCAGTTCAAACGGAATCATGCCGCCCCCTGCGCAGTCGCAAAGGCCGCGCCCAGATTTTTCGCAAACTGTTTTTCCATGTCGCGGGCTTTGGCTTTCAGTACCGGCTGGCCGATGCTGCCCAGCTTGCCGGTCAGCGCGCTATCGATTTCATACTGGATGGTGGTGTGGTCACCCGCCGCAATCAACCGCGTGGATGAAGTCGCGGTCAACCGCCCGACCAGCCCCATCGGCGCGCCTTCGATTTTGGCCGCGATCAGCTCCGGCGACACCACCTCGGTCAACTCCACGTTGACCTTGAATTTGAAGGTCATGTAGGCGACCCTGGTTTCGAGAACGGCATCGAAGCGCCGCCCGTCGAGTGGCGTCAGATCGCGCACACCGTCAATGCAGGACGCAAAAAACCGGATGTCCTGCAGTTTCGCGAACACGGCCTCGCGCGGTGCCGCAACCGCAATCTCCCCGCTGAATTTCATTGTTTGTCTTGTTGCACCAAAAGCGGGCTACTGTAATGGCAGCATGCGCGAAAATCAATGCGCAGAAGCCCGCCTGCAGACGAAAAAATCCCCCGGCGCCTTGCGGCAGCGGGGGATTTGATAAACAGGCGGAAACGCGAATCAGTCGGCGTAGATACCGGCTTTCTTGATGATCGGGCCCCACTTGTCGATTTCAGCCTTCAGGTGTTTCGCCAGCGACTCGGGCGTCGCGCGATCCGGCGTTACCGGTTCGGCGCCGAGTTTCGCCAGCGATTCCTTGAATTGCGGATCCTTGATCGCGGCCACCAGTGCCGCATTCAGTTTGTCGAGCACCGGTTTGGGCGTGCCTTTCGCGACATAAAGCCCGTGCCAGACGGCAACTTCAAAGTCTTTCAGCCCCTGCTCGTGCAGCGTCGGCACATATTGCAGGGAGGGCACCCGCTTCTTGGTGGTCACGCCGAACACCTTGACTCTGCCGGACTGGATCGCGCCGGTGGTATTGGTGGTCTGGTCGCACATCAGGTCGACCTGATTGCCCATCAGCGCCGACATCGCCGGACCGGTCCCGGTATAGGGAATGGTCTGGATATCAGATTCGATGCGCGACATGAACAGCAGGCCGCACAGATGCGATGCCGCGCCGAGCCCTGCATTACCCATGTTCAGCTTGTCCTTGTTCGCCTTCACGTAGGCGACGAAGTCCTTGTAGTTGTCGGGCGGCAGGCCGGTGCGCGCAATCAGCGTCATCGGCACATCGGCCACCTGACCGATGAATTCAAAGTCGGTCAGTGGATTGAACGGCAGTTTGCGGTACAGCGCCGGCGCGGTGGACATGCCGATATGGGCGATCAGCACCTGATAACCCTCAGGCTTGGACTTGGCGATGACCGCGGGGGCCAGCGTGCCGCCGGCGCCGGGGCGGTTCTCGACGATGACCTGCTGCTTCATGGTCTTGGTCATTTGCTGCGCCAGACTGCGCGCCAGCGTATCGGTCGGACCACCCGCCGCGAACGGAACAACCAGTGAAACCGGTCGCGTCGGATAGTCCTGGGCAACGGCGCCAGTCACGGTCACAAACACTGCAGAAACCACAGCGATTAAACGTAACATATTGATTCCTAATGAAAAATAAATTTTAATTTGGCTGCACAGTCATTGTAAAACGACGCGCGACAAACTGTCTGTCGCGCGTCGCCGCAACGGGATGGCCTCACACCGTCACAATACTACTGATGAGTTGCAGCCGCGCTTAGCGCGAACCGCCGGCACTGCGCCGGTTGTTGTCCGAACGGAAACCGCCGCGACCGCGCGCGTCACGCGAAGGCGGCGCGCCGCGGCGCGGTGCCGGACGACCGCTGCGTTTGCCACCGCCGCTGTCGCTGCGAATCGGGTTCTTTGCTTCAAAACCCGGCACGCTCCAGCGTTCGATGGTACGGCCGATGTAATGCTCGATCTGCTTCAACTGGCGCACGTCCTCGGAAGAGGCGAATGAAATCGCCGTGCCGGTGGCGCCGGCGCGGCCGGTGCGGCCGATGCGGTGCACGTAGTCTTCAGCCACTTTCGGCAGATCGTAATTGAACACATGCGAGATGCTGGCGACGTCGATGCCGCGCGCGGCGACATCGGTGGCCACCAGCACTTTGACCGCGCCGCTGCGCAGGCGCGCCAGCGTGCGATTGCGTTGCGACTGGTTCATGTTGCCGTGCAGGGCAGCGGCTTCGTGCCCGGCGTGGAACAGTTTATCCGCCAGACGATCCGCACCGTGTTTGGTCGCGGTGAAGACGATGGACTGCGCTTGGCATTCCTCCGAACGCAGCACGTGGTCGAGCAGGCGATGTTTGTGGCTGCCGTCATCGACATAGTGCAGGCGCTGCAGGATGTTTTCGTGCTGCGCCTTGGGCGCGGACACTGCGATCAGTTTCGGATCGCGCAGCAGTTCGCGGCCCAGTTTGGCGATATTGCCGTCGAGCGTCGCCGAAAACAGCATGGTCTGGCGATTGCCCGGGGTTTTCGCGGCAATACGTTTGACCGGCTCGATAAAACCCATGTCGAGCATGCGGTCGGCTTCGTCGAGCACCAGCAGTTCGAGGCGCGAAAAATCAACCTTGCCCTGGTCGATGAAATCAATCAGACGGCCCGGCGTCGCCACCAGCACGTCGAGCGATTGCTCGAGCAGGCGGCGCTGTTTCGGGTACGGCATGCCGCCCAATATGGTGCCGGTGCGCATGTGGCGCAGGAACTTGCAGTATTTGTCGACGGCATCCGTCACCTGCACCGCGAGTTCGCGGGTCGGTGTCAGCACCAGCACGCGCGGACCACGGCCGTTTTTGACCGGCGCCAGCGCCAGGCGCTGCAGCGCGGGCAGCACGAAGGCTGCGGTTTTGCCGGTGCCGGTGGGAGCGGAGACCATCAGGTCAAAACCGGTCAGCGCGGCGGGGATCGCCTGCGCCTGCACCGGTGTCGGTTCGGTATAACCCGCGGCGGCCAGGGCCTGCACAATGGCGGGATTCAGATTCAATGAAGCAAAAGACATGAGTGTACTTTCAATAAGCAGAACAACCGAAAAACGACACACTCAGGCACAGGGCAATAAGCTCTGTGGCCGAAAATGCTTTTTCAGCTATAAACAACAAAACGCGCAGGAAATGCCACTGCTGCTTAGGCGGGCCACGACTTCAAGTCGCGGCTGCGGCCACCGGCGCACGGGTATCGTCGCTAACCGTGGCGGAAGCAGCTATTCAGAGAAGGGAGCTGAAAACGAAGGGGTCAGGGACAGATGCATCCTGCAGCGCACAACGACTGAAATATCGCTGCAAGGTGCGCGCACTATACCTGCAAGTGCCGGAAATAGCGAGGTTTTTTCCGGCCCGCCAGAGGAAAGCGGCTCCCGGCACAAGCCGTTATGACAGGGAAAAGCCAAAAAATTCAAGGTAATAGCGGGGTGCGCATGCTACAATCCGCCCCTTTTTTCAAGGCCCCATCCCGTGTCCGCCACTGAGCAACGCCCGCTACGCAACATCGCCATCATCGCCCACGTCGATCACGGCAAAACCACGCTGGTCGACAAACTGCTGCGCCAGTCCGGCACCTTCGCCGCACACGAGCAGATTGCCGAACGCGTAATGGATTCGAACGACCTTGAACGCGAGCGCGGCATCACCATTCTTGCCAAGAACTGTGCGGTCACTTGGAAAAACACGCTGATCAATATCGTCGACACCCCCGGTCATGCCGATTTCGGCGGTGAAGTCGAACGCGTGCTGTCGATGGTCGACGGCGTGCTGCTGCTGGTCGATGCCGTCGAAGGCCCGATGCCGCAGACCCGTTTTGTCACCCGCAAGGCACTGGCCCTCGGCCTCAAACCCATCGTGGTGGTCAACAAGGTGGACCGCCCCGGCGCGCGCGCCGACTGGGTGGTCAACCAGACTTTCGATTTATTCGACAAACTCGGCGCCACCGAGGCCCAGCTCGATTTCCCCGTGGTCTATGCCTCGGCGCTGAATGGTTATGCCGGCAACGACCCGGAGGTCCGCGAAGGCACGCTGGATCCGCTGTTCGAAGCCATACTCGCCCACGTGCCGATGCGGGAAGACAACCCTGACGGCCCGCTGCAACTGCAGATCTGCTCGCTCGATTACTCCAGCTACGTCGGCAAAATCGGCATCGGCCGCGTCAACCGCGGCCGCATCCGTCCCGGCCAGTCGGTTGCCGCGCTCAAAGGACCCGGCTCAACCCCGGTGATGGCCAAAGTCAACCAGGTGCTGGGTTTCCGCGGCCTGGAGCGGGTCATCATCACTGAAGCCCAGGCCGGTGACATCGTACTGGTCAACGGCATTGATGAAGTCGGCATCGGCATCACGCTGACCGATCCCGATCACCTGGACGCGCTGCCGATGCTGAAAGTCGATGAGCCGACGCTGACCATGAATTTCCAGGTCAATACCTCGCCGCTCGCCGGACGTGAAGGCAAATATGTCACCAGCCGCCAGCTGCGCGAACGCCTGCAGCGCGAAATCATGAGCAACGTCGCGCTCAAAGTCGTCGAAACCGCCGATGCCGACGTATTCGAAGTTTCGGGCCGCGGCGAACTGCACCTGACCATCCTGCTCGAAAACATGCGCCGCGAAGGCTACGAACTCGCGGTGTCACGGCCGCGCGTGGTGATCCGCGAAGTGAACGGTGAAAAACAGGAGCCGTACGAGATGCTCACCGTCGATGTCGACGAAACCAATCAGGGCGCCGTGATGGAAGCACTGGGCACGCGCCGCGGTGACCTGCAGGACATGCAGTCCGACGGCAAAGGACGCGTGCGCCTCGATTACCGCATCCCGGCGCGCGGCCTGATCGGATTCCAGTCCGACTTCATGACCATGACCCGCGGCACCGGCATCATGAGCCACGTGTTCGACGACTACGGTCCGATGAAACCCGACATGGAAGAACGCCGCAACGGCGTGCTGATCTCCGCAGAGGACGGCACCGCGGTCGCCTACGCACTGTGGAAACTGCAGGAGCGCGGCCGCATGTTCGTCAGCCCCGGGGATCCGCTCTACACCGGCATCGTCATCGGCATCCACAGCCGCGACAACGACCTCGTCGTCAATCCGATCAAGGGCAAACAACTGACCAACGTACGTGCCTCCGGCACCGATGAGGCCGTGCGCCTGGTGCCGCCGGTGCAGGTCACGCTCGAATCGGCGATCGAATTCATCGCCGATGATGAACTGGTCGAAATCACGCCGAAGTCGATCCGCATCCGCAAGCGCCACCTGAACGAACACGACCGCAAACGCGCGAACAAGGCCGAACAGGCCACCGCCGCCTGAGGCCATGGGCAGTCCGGCGCCGGCAGACGACACGCCGTACGGCCTGCTCGGCGGCGATGCCGGCCTGCGGCGTCTCGTCGACTGTTTTTACGATCTGATGGACGAGGTGCCGGAATACCACGGCATCCGCAAGCTGCATCCGCAGGATCTCACCGGCTCGCGCGAAAAACTCCACCTGTTCCTCTCGGGCTGGCTCGGCGGCCCGTCGCTGTATGTCGAAAAATACGGCCACCCGATGCTGCGTGCGCGGCACCTGCCTTTCGCTATCGGCATCCATGAGCGCGATGCCTGGCTGGCCTGCATGCTCCAGGCCATGGAAGATACCGGCGTGGCCGAACCCTTGCGTGCCGGCCTGCTCAAAGCCTTTTTCGGTACCGCCGACTGGATGCGCAACCGCGAGGAACCCACCCCGCCACCGACCTGAAATGCCGCCATTGCAAAAAGCCCTCCGCCGCATATACAAGCACCGGCAAGTTCCATAAAATGGGCCACCACATACCAAAACCGATCGGAGGAGATCATGTTGGAGAAAAACAGGAAATTGGTGGCTCTCGGAATATTGGCACTTGGCGTTGCGGCATTTTCCAGTGCCGCCTCGGCGCAGAACTGGCCGAACCGTGCGGTGCGCATCATCAACCCTTTCCCGGCGGGGGGCGGCACTGACGCCTTTGCGCGACCGCTTGCGGCCGTCATGCCCGCCGATCTGGGCCAGCAGATCCTGATTGAAAACCTCGGCGGCGCCGGCGGCACACTCGGTGCGGGCACGGCATCGCGCGCCCCTGCCGACGGTTACACCTGGTTCATGGGCGCGGTGCACCACACCATCGCGGAAACGCTGTACCGCAAGCTGAGTTACAGCCTCGAACGCGATTTTGTCCCGGTCACGCTCGCCGCTTCGGTGCCCAGCGTCGTGGTTGTACATCCCTCGGTTCCGGCCAAAACCATCAAGGAACTGATCGCGCTCGACAAACGCGCGCCGGGCCAGCTCAACTACGGTTCGGCCGGTTACGGCACCACCCATCACATGAACGGCGAACTGTTCAACCTGAGCACCGGAACCAAGCTGGTGCACGTCCCGTACAAGGGCGCGGGCCCGCTGACACCGGCGCTGCTGTCAGGCGAAGTGGCGATGGCCTTTGACGGCATGGGCACGGCGGCACCGAACGTGCAAAGCGGAAAACTGCGCGCGCTGGCAGTCACCACCGCGAAACGCTCGGAACTGCTGACTGAAGTGCCGACACTGCAGGAGTCCGGCATCAACATCAACGTCACCACCTGGTATGCACTGTGGGGCATCAAGGGCACGCCGCAGCCGATCGTTGATCGCATGTACCAGGCAACGGCAAAAGCGCTGAACGCCCCCCAGATCAAGAAAGTATGGGCGTCGCTGGGTGCCACCGCCGGCGGCCAGTCTCCGGCCGAGTTCGGCAAGTTCGTCCGTGGAGAAATCGAGACCTGGGGCAAGGTCGTGAAAGCGTCGGGTGCCAAGGTCGAAAACTGATGATGTAAGCCACGCACCGGCGGCGGGCGGCATGATCGCCCGCCTCTGGCGCGGACTCGCCCAGCGCGGCCACACGCTGCGTGAACGGCGCATCCAGCAATGGCTGGTCAAGGCGGCAGAAACCCTGCGTTCCGAACTCGGTGAAGCGTCGGGTGCCGCGCTGGCACGGCGCATCCTCGAGCGTTACGCCTCACTGCCGCCACAGGGCAAGCTCGATTTTCTGCTGGAACTCTCGACGCGGTTTTCAGTCGATGGCGAACGCCTTGAAACGGCGATCCGCCATTACGCCGCGCATCCCGGCCCGGCCGCCGCCCGGCAACTCCATGCCGCCGCCGAGTCCCGCCGCCAGGAAGTGTTGCGCCGGCTCAATTTTGCGCCCAGCGGTACTGCAGGACTGCTGCGCATGCGCGAAGATGTGCTCGAACTGCTGCGCGAATATCCGGTGCTCCGCGACGTTGATGCCGACTTCGAGCATCTGTTCCACTCCTGGTTCAACCGCGGCTTCCTGCAGCTGCGCCCGATCGACTGGCACACGCCCGCGGTGGTGCTGGAAAAAATCATCCGTTACGAAGCCGTGCATGAAATTTCCGGCTGGAGCGACTTGAGGCGGCGCCTTGATCCGCCAGACCGCAAGTGTTTCGCGTTTTTCCATCCGACACTGGCCGACGATCCGCTGATTTTTGTCGAGGTTGCGCTGACGGTCGACATTCCGGATGCAATAGCCCCGCTGCTCGCCGACGGACGCCCGCCGCTGGACATCAAATCGGCGCGCACTGCCGTGTTTTATTCGATCTCCAACTGCCAGAAAGCGCTGAAAGGCGTGTCCTTCGGCAATTTCCTGATCAAGCAGGTCGCCGCCGACCTGAAACGCAACTTCCCGCAACTGCGTAATTTCGTCACGCTGTCACCGGTACCGGGCTTCGTGGCCTGGCTGAAAAACACGCATCCCTCAGCACCCGAACTGCAGCAGCTGCTGCAAGCCGGATGGCATACCGATCCGATGGCTGCCGCCCAGTTGCGCCCAAGGCTGCAAAATCTGCTGGCGACCTATCTGTTCGAAGCCAAAAACGCCGCCGGCCGGCCTGCGGATCCGGTCGCCCGTTTCCACCTCGGCAACGGCGCCTGCATCGAACACGTGCGCTGGCTCGGCGATGTTTCGGAAAAAGGCCTGCACAACGGCGCAGGGTTCATGGTCAACTACCTCTACGACCTCGACAACATCGAAGCCAACCACGAAGCCCACATCAACCACGGCACCATTTTTGCGTCACGCCAGGTGCGCGCACTGCGTCCCGAGAAAAACACCCGCGGCTGATCAGCCGCGGTTTTCCTTCGTTCTCGTTACTGCTTCTTAACGTTTATCCCCGAGCAGCGTGTGGCGGCATTTGCGCGCACCACAATGGCAGGGATGCTCACGTTTCTGTTTCGCCGTGTGCCGCTCTTCCAGCACCAGGTTGTAGTCATACGACAACTCCTGCCCCGGCTTGATCGCGCGAATCGCGTCGATGAACACGCGGCCGTCCTCCTCGTTGGCCTCGCAGTTCGGCGCGCAGGAATGGTTGATCCAGCGCGCCGGCCCGCCGCGTTTCGTCGCGTCGATCACCACCTTGTCGTTGGCCGCGAACAGCATGGTGTGCGACGAACCGTCATGCAGATCGCCATACAGCCGGTCCGCCTTGGCGTGCGTCATGCGTTCGCCGGTGTATTCGAGGATGCGCGCGCCCCTGGCAATCGCGGTCACGGCAAATACGCCGCGGCCATGAATGGGCGAATTGCGCACAGCCACTTTGGGTACAAGTTTTTTGACAGCCGTTTTTTTGGCGGTGGCTTTATTAACTAACTTATTGTTTTTTAAATGTTTTTTAGCTTTTTTACGGGTGCTGCTGCGGGTCTTTTTTTGTTGAGTCATCGCTTGCGGGGAACCTGTGTGGTGATTTCGGGTTGCAAAAAGGTAAAGTCGCAGCCCTCATCGGCCTGCGTGATCTGATCCATGAACAACCTGCGGTAGCCGCGACCGTCATCCTTGCGCGCCACCGGCGCCTTCCAGCGTTTGCGTCGCGCGGCGAGCTCGGCATCACTCACCAGAAGTTCCAATCTGCGCCCCGGCACATCAAGCAGGATGCGGTCGCCGTTCTGCACCAGCGCCAGCGTGCCGCCCATGGCTGATTCCGGCGTCACATGCAGCACGATCGCGCCAAACGCAGTGCCGCTCATGCGCGCATCCGAAATCCGCACCATGTCCTTGACCCCTTTGGCCGCGAGTTTTTTCGGTATCGGCAGGTAACCCGCCTCCGGCATGCCCGGCGCACCCTTCGGTCCGGCATTCTTCAATACCAATATGTCATTTGCGTGAACGTCGAGTTTGGGATCATCGACGCGATTCGCCATGTCTTCCAGCGATTCAAACACCACCGCACGGCCTTCATGGCGCACGAGCTTCGGATCCATCGCCGCCTGCTTGATGATCGCACCACCGGGTGCCAGATTACCGCGCAGCACTGCAATGCTGCCGCCGGCGAATACCGGGTCCCTGAATTTGCGCACGACCTTCTGATCCCACGCCGGCGGCGCAGCGGCAAGGTCTTCGCCCAGCGTCTTGCCGGTGACCGTGAGCGCTTTCAGATTCAATTGGTGCTTCAGTTCGCGCAGGATCACCGCAAGACCGCCGGCCTTGTAGAGATCTTCCATGTAACCCTGGCCGGTGGGTTTCAGATCGACCAGCACCGGGGTTTCGCGGCCCATTTTGTCGAAGGCGTCGAGGTCGAGTTTGATGCCCAGCCGCCCCGCCATCGCCGCCAGATGCACAATCGCGTTGGTCGAGCCACCGACGGCAAACAACACGCGCAGCGCATTCTCGAACGCTTCGACGGTCATGATCTTGTCCGGGGTCAGGCGCTCCTTCGCCAGCGCAACCGCGCGCGCACCGCTCGCCTCGGCCTGGCGCAAACGATCCGCCATCACCGCCGGCACGCAGGAGCCGCCGGGCAGCATCATGCCCATCGCTTCGGTGCACAGTGCCATCGTACTCGCCGTGCCCATCACCATGCAGGTGCCGGCAGAGGGCGCGAGCTTGTTGTTGATTTCGCCGATTTCCTGTTCGGAAATTTCGGTGGCGCGGTATTTGCCCCAGAAGCGGCGGCAATCAGTGCAGGCACCCAGGCGTTCGCCCTTGTGGTCGCCGGTGATCATCGGACCGGTCACCAGCATGATCGAAGGTACGTTGGCACTCGCCGCGCCCATCAGCAGCGCGGGCACGGTTTTGTCGCAACCGCCGATCAGCACCACCGCATCCACCGGTTGTCCGCGCATCATCTCCTCGGTGTCCACCGACATCAGGTTGCGCAGGTACATGCTGGTCGGGTAGGCAAACGATTCATGCAGCGTGATCACCGGGAATTCCACCGGCAGACCGCCGGCGAGCATCACGCCTCGTTTCACCGCCTCGATCAGATCCGGCACATTGCGGTGACAGGCATTGAAGCCGCTGAAAGTGTTGGTGATGCCGACGATGGGCCGGTCGAGCGCGTCATCGGTATAACCCATCGCCTTGACGAAGGCCTTGCGCAGGAACAGCGAAAAACCCTCGTCGCCATAAGCGGTGAGGCCCTTGCGCATGCCGGTTTTGCGGGCGGTGCTTTTTGCTTTCTTGTCAGCCATGGGAATGAGTCGGATCAGGAGTGAAAATCAGGAACGCACGATAGCTGAAGGGCCTGACCGAGGCAAGGCATGCCGCCCCCTGTCACCGGCCCGGGATGCCTGTGCTAGCATCATTCGGCAAGCTGAGCAGAGGGCCGGATATACCCGAATGGCAACAACAACCATCACAGCGCAGCCGCCATGGACCCCCGAGCGAGTCCAAGAGCAGACCATGCGGTTTTACGAGGCTTACACCCGGGAAGCCGCCGCGATCCGCGCCCGCCACGCCGCGCAGACCACAGCTGAGGCAGCGGCGTTGCGCCACAAATACCGGCAACCGATATTCGGCGAAATCCCCACCTGGTCGCTGTTCGAAATGATGGCGCGGGTGATCGACACCGCCGATGACCGCCTCTATTGCACCAGCCAGGAAATCCACATGCTGCAGGTCGTCGAGGCCATGGCCGCCGACGGCATGGCCAGCGATGAATTCATCCTCGCCGCACTGGTGCATGACCTCGGCAAGGTGTGCATGCTGAAGGGCGAGTCGGCGGAAAATGTGACTTACATGAACAGCCTGCTGGCCACCGGCGAACCCGGATGCGGACTGGATCAGTGCACACTCCAGTGGAGTTGCGATGACCTCGCCTGGTCGCGGCTGAAAAACCACCTCCCGCCGCAAATAGCCTGGCTGGTGCGTTATCACGGCATCGAGCCCGAACTGTGCGCGCCGTACATGGATGCACAGGACCGCGATCTCGCTGAACGCTACCTGACGCCTTTCCAGATGTACGACCTGTTCAGCAAGTCACCCTTCAAACGGCCACGCGGCCGGCTGGAAGACTACCGCCCCATCATCGAGAAATACCTGCCGCCGCGCATCGTGTTCTGACCCGGCCGCAGGGTCAACAATACTTAAACGCCGCGGAACACCGGCGGCCGTTTTTCAATGAAGGCGCGCAGCGCTTCCCGTGTGTCTTGGGTATTGCGCAGCTTGCCGTTCATGGTGTTCTGCATTTCCAAATGCTGCTCGGCACTTTGATCGTAAGCGCGGCGCAGCGCCATCTTGGTCATGCGCACCGCCAGCGGCGCCT
The DNA here is from genome assembly GCA_019744975.1 of Burkholderiales bacterium. Taxonomy (GTDB): domain Bacteria; phylum Pseudomonadota; class Gammaproteobacteria; order Burkholderiales; family SG8-41. The sequence continues at coordinate 67,917 of JAIETP010000008.1, read as the reverse complement.
TGCTGTTGATGCGCCGTGCCAGCGCCATCGCCTCGTCCATCAGTTTGTCGTGAGGCACCACGGCATGCAGCAGCCCCCAGGCCTTGGCTTTCGCGGCGTCGAACGGTTCGCCGAGCAGGCAGATCTCGCTGGCAATGGCATGCCCCACCAGGCGCGGCAGCGTCCAGGTCGAGGTTTCACCCATCAAGCCGCGCTCGACGAAGTTGACGCCAAAATTGGCCTGCTCGCTGGCGATGCGGAAATCCGCCGCAAACACCATATTGCAGCCCGCGCCACGGGTCACACCGTTGACCGCGGCAATCACCGGCTTGGTCAGTTCGCTGAATACAATCGTGTAGTAATACTTCGGCTCGAACAGCGGCTGCGGATTCATGCTGCTGTTGCCGCTTTTTTCGGCCTCGGCGCGCGCCTTCAGGTCGGCGCCGGAACAAAATCCCCGGCCGTTGCCGGTGACGATGATGGTCCACACCTCGTCATTGGCTTCCGCCGCGCGCAGCACCTGCTCGACTTCGCTGCGCATCACGTTGTCGATGGCATTGAGCCGCTCCGGACGGTTGAGCGTCAGTACGCCGGTGTGTTCGCGGATTTCCCACTGGATGGTCTGGTACATGGCGGTGCCTTTCCTTGTGCGTCTTGAAGTGCCGGCACCATACCGGCGCTGTCGCCGGCGCGCAACCACCCTGCGCATCGTTCGGGAGTGCTCGCGTATTGGGGTTTTCACGGCCCGCGGCTGGGCGCATACTTGATGATCATCTACCAACCTGCAGCACGAAAGGCCAGCAACAATGAACGAAGCAGTGACCGGCGCCGCATTGAACATCCCCGCTGAACAGGAAATCAGCCGCGACACGCTGATCGAGAAATACGCCAAGGGCAGGGAAACCAGCATCACCGAAGTGCGCCGCCGCGTGGCGCGCGCACTGGCCCAGGCCGAGGCCGAAGACCAGCGCGCCGTCTGGGAAAAACGCTTTTTACAGGCGCAGGAAGACGGCTTCATTCCCGCCGGCCGCATCAACTCCGCCGCCGGTGTGCAACTGGCGGCCACACTGATCAACTGTTTTGTGCAGCCGGTCGGCGATTCGATTTCGGAGACCGTCGACGGCCGCCCCGGCATTTACATCGCCTTGCAGGAAGCCGCCGAAACCATGCGCCGCGGCGGCGGCGTCGGTTATGACTTCTCGTCGATCCGGCCCAAGGGGGCAGATGTCAAGGGCACACAGTCCAACGCCAGCGGCCCGGTGTCTTACATGCGCGTGTTCGACCGCTCCTGCGAAACCGTGGAATCCGCCGGCTCGCGCCGCGGCGCGCAGATGGGCGTGCTGCGCTGCGACCATCCGGATATCGAGGAGTTTATCCACGCCAAGGACAAGGGCGACCTCACCAACTTCAACATCTCCGTCGGCGTCACCGACGTGTTCATGGAAGCGGTCGAGAACAATACCGATGTTGAACTCGTCCACCGTTCGAAACCCAATGCCAAACAGATGGCCAAAGGTTCGTACCAGCGCGAAGACGGCCTGTGGGTCTACCGCAAGATACCGGCACGCGAGCTGTGGGAACAGATCATGCAATCGACCTACGACCACGCCGAGCCGGGCATCCTGTTCATCGACCGCATGAACAAGGACAACAACCTCAATTACTGCGAAACCATCGAGGCTACGAATCCTTGCGTGACCGCCGATACCTGGGTCATGACCAGCGAGGGCGCAAGGCAGGTTCATCAGCTGATCGGCACCCGGTTCAACGCCATTGTTGATGGCAAGGCCTACCACACCGAATCCAGCGGCTTTTTCGCCACGGGCACCAAGCCGGTGCTGAAACTACGCACCCGCGAAGGCCATGCGTTGCGGCTGACGCCTGACCATCTGGTGTTGTCCGTTTCGGAACGGACGCGTCATCGCCGGGAAACTGAATGGCGCAAAGCGCAGGACCTGCGACCCGGCGATGGAATCGTGCTCCACAATCATGGTGATGTCGCCGAATGGGCGGGCCCGCACTCGGAGTCCGAAGGTTATCTGATCGGCCTGCTGCTGGGTGACGGCACGCTCAAGACCGACAAGGCACTCCTGGGTGCATGGGATCCGCTGGCAAGCAAAGCAGCAAACGGCGAGACCCTGCAATCGCATGGCGTGCGCACCATGATGGATGCCGCCCATGCCGCCGCGCTGACCTTGCCGCACCGCGCAGACTTCACCGGATGGCTGACCGTTGCCGGGCAACCGGGACATTACCGGCTCGCGCTCGGCGCGCTGAAAACCCTTGCCCATGCGCTGGGCATGGCGCCGGGCCACAAAACACTGACACCTGAAATCGAGCGCTGCTCATCCGCGTTTTATCGTGGATTCCTGCGCGGCCTGTTTGATGCGGACGGCTCGGTGCAAGGGACGCAGTCCAAAGGCGTTTCCGTGCGGCTCACCCAGGTCAGCCTCGCGGTGCTCGAAGGCACACAGCGCATGCTGGCGCGACTGGGCATCAATTCGACCATTTACCGCAACCGCAGGTCTGGCGGCCCGAAGGCGCTGCCCGACGGCAAAGGCGGCAGCAGGGAGTATCCGACGCAGCCGCTGCATGAGTTGATCATCAGCGGCGTGAATCTGGCGACATTTGCGACACGCATCGGTTTTGCCGATGCCGACAAGAAAAACCGTCTGCAGCGATCTCTCAGCGCCTACCAACGCGCCCTCAACCAGGACCATTTTGTCGCGACTATCGACAGTGTCGATGAGGACGGCATTGCAGCGGTTTACGACGTCACCGTATCCGAAGTACATGCCTTTGACGCCAACGGCGCGTACGTACACAACTGCGCCGAGCAACCATTGCCTCCCTACGGCTGCTGCTGCCTGGGTTCAATCGACCTGACGAAATTCGTTAAACATCCTTTTGCTGAAAACGCCAGTTTCGATTACGAACACTTCGGCCGCGTCGTCGCCGTCGCCACCCGCATGCTCGACAACGTGCTCGACGTCACCGCCTGGCCGCTGAAGCAGCAGCATGAAGAGGCGATGAACAAACGCCGTGTCGGCCTCGGCTTCACCGGGCTGGGGGACGCGCTGATCATGCTGCGCCTCCGATACGACACCGCAGAAGCGCGGCAAATGGCGGCGAAAATTTCCGAAGCCATGCGTGACCACGCCTATCGCGCATCCAGCGAGATCGCGCGCGAGAAAGGCGCGTTCCCGCTGTTCAACGCCGACTTGTACCTGAGCGGCAGCAGTTTCGCCGCGCGTCTGCCGGAAGACGTCAAACAGGCCATCCGCAAACAGGGCATCCGCAACAGCCACCTGCTGTCAATCGCACCCACCGGCACGATCAGCCTGTCCTTCGCCGACAACGCCTCGAACGGCATCGAGCCGCCGTTTTCCTGGACCTACACCCGCAAAAAACGCATGCCCGACAACACCATGCGCGAATTCGCGGTCGAGGATCACGCCTGGCGGCGTTACAAGGCGCAGGGCGGCAACACCGACAAGCTGCCGCCGTGGTTTGTCACCGCGCTGGAAATCTCGGCGCGTGCCCATGAAGAAATGGTCGCTGCAGTCGCACCGTACGTCGACACCAGCATTTCCAAAACCGTCAACGTGCCGGAAGACTATCCCTACGGCGAATTCCAGGATCTTTATTTCCGCGCCTGGAAATCCGGCTTGAAGGGTCTTGCCACCTACCGCCCGAACAACATCCTCGGCTCGGTGCTGTCGGTCGAGCCCTCGGGCAAGGACAAAGCGCCACAGGATTTCCGCAGCGATGACGTCAACCGCCGCATCCTGATCCAGAACCTGCCCGCGCCCGTGCTGTCCAGCCTGCGCTGGCCGGGCCGGCCGGCGATGAGTGCCGGCAATCCGGCCTGGACCTACATGATCGAACATCCGCACGGTGCCTTCGCGGTGTTTGTCGGCCATGTCGAAAGCAGCGTCGAAAGCGGCAGCAAACGGGCCTTCGAAGTCTGGGTCAACGGCAGCGAACAGCCGCGCGGCCTCGGCGCCGTCGCCAAGACTTTGTCGATGGACATGCGCGCCAGCGATCCGGGCTGGCTGCAACTGAAACTCGACACCCTGGCCAAGGCCGGCGGCGACGAACCCTTCGACATGGCCTTCCCGCCACTGGGCGAAACCAAACGCATGCCGTCGGTGGTTGCCGCCTTCGCGCAGGTCGTGCGCTGGCGCGTCGATCAGCTCGGGGGCCTCACGCCGCCCGGCGCGCCGCTGTTCGGCCAGTCGCTGACCCCCGTATTCGACGCCATGTTCTCGCTGAAGGAACCCAAGACCGGCACCGACGGCACGATGTCGTGGACGGTCGATGTGCTGAACCCGCGCACCGGGGACGATTTTGTACTGGGCCTGAAGGAAATCACCCTGCCCGGCGACGGCAAAAACCCCGGCGTCACGCGGCCCTATTCGATGTGGCTGTCCGGTGAATACCCGCGCGCCCTCGACGGCCTGTGCAAAATCCTGTCGCTGGACATGCGCGTGATGGATCCGGCGTGGATCGGCATGAAACTGCAAAAACTCCTCGAATTCCCGGAGCCGCTCGGCGACTTCATGGCCTTCGTGCCGGGTGAACGCAAACAGGCCACCTTCCCCTCGACCGTCGCCTATGTCGCGCGGCTGATCCTGCATCGTTACACCATGCTCGGTATCCTCGACGCCAACGGCGCACCGCTGACGCAGATGGGCATCCTCGCCACGCCGGAGCGCAGCACCACGCCGCAGGTCATGAAAGGCCGCCGCTGTGATGAATGCGGCAACCACACGCTGATCCGCAAGGACGGTTGTGATTACTGCACGGCCTGCGGATTTACCGGGGCCTGCGGCTGAGCGCTTCCCGCTCCATCAAAAACGGCCGGGATTTCCCGGCCGTTTTTTTGTTACTCCATACCATTACGCATCACCGTGGACTTGCGGGGTGGCGGTATTCGCTGTAGACCCAGTAGCCGAGCAGACCCCGCCGCATGCGGAACTCGACCCGCGCGCCGACTCCGCCATAATCCGTGCCTGACAAGCCGAGGCAGCATCGCTCCTCGTTGATGAATGCCGTCTCGCTGAGACCGAAACGACCCGATTCACGATGCACGGCCTTGACCTGCAACTCCCGCCACTGCCACGACCCCGCGGGTATCCAGCGGTTCACGGCATAAGACAGCAGGATGGCGGCAAGTCCGGCAACCACCGCGGCCTGGATCGCGTAGAACAAGGCGTTGCGCGTGTCGAACAGCATCGGGCGGCGCTCCGCCACCTCCGGATCACGCAGCGCCGCGGACAGCGCCAGGACAAATCCCGCACAGCCACCAACCAGCAGTGGCGTGGTCATCATCTGTCCGGCGCTGAAGGTATTGCCATGCGGCACGAATACGCAACCCGCCAGCGACAGCACGGCCAGGACCGCGAACGGCCGCTCCCGCAGCAGGCGCTTAAACAGGGCGAGATCAATGTTCTGGAATTCGATGCCTTTATTCATGGCGTCATCCCTTCCTGCATCCATCGGCACTCAGCTCAGTATTCAATCCTGCCGCGGCTGAAACGCACGGCCAGCGCGCCCAGTATCACCAGCGTTCCAAACACCATCCACAACGCGGTACCCAGACCTTCCACCCGGAATGTGTACATGATCATTGCAATCATCATGAACAAACCGAACAGCACCATACTGATTTGCACTCCTAGCTGGTAGCTGCGTTCGTTGCGTCTTTTGTCATAGTGATCAACGACAGACAGCACACAGAACAGCACCGAGCTCAGCAAAGCCGCCGCCATCACCCAGGTTTCGGCTCCTTGAAAAGTAATGGCCATGCTCTGGCCCGGCGCATATTTGTTGATGAACGGAAAATACATCTGGCCAATCCACAGGCAGTAACCGGAATAAGCCACAAAAAACAGCGCCAGCAGAATATTGAAAAACCGCGTACGCAGCGGCACTGCATTCGGCGTGTAGTGCGCCGGATTGATCGAACCATAGGCCTCGTATTCCTTGCGCGCTTCGGACAGGTTCAGGCCGAAATTACGCCCCGGCACCACCTTGTCCGGCTGATATTCGCTTTGCCCGCGATAATCACGCCAGCCGCAGGCCACGCATTCCTCACCCGCGCCACGCTGTGTCAGCGCCGGCCAGCCGCAGCAGGGGCAAGGCAGTTTCCCCGACGCTGGCTGGTTTTCTTCAGGATGGGCCGGCATCGACATCGCCTCCAGCGCCGGCACCAGTTCGGGATGCGCCGCGCTCAATGTCTCCTGATCGTCCTCGAAGGCCCGCAAATCTGCGGCGCTTTCACGGTAGCCCATGGCATGGGCTTTCTCGGCGTCGGTCATCCGCCGCTGCCTTGTCTCCATGCCCGCCTTGGACAGCAGCCCGGCCAGGCGCTTCGCCTCGCCGGCATCAAGCCCGATACGCAACAATTGCCAGCCGCCCTGCAGCCAATGCGCGGCCTGCGCTGCATCCACTGCCAGCAGGCGCTGCAAAGCGTCAGCCGCCTCGGCGCGGGACAATCCGGCGCGCAGCTTGCCGCTGATCAGCAGCATGTAACGCTCACTCAACCAGGGCACACTCATCTTCCCTCCCACAATAAGCGCGACACTATAAAATTACATAAGTATTTGATTTTATTGATATTTATTTCTGTTCTTGTAGACCTTGATGCCCATCACCAGCAATACCACCCCCACCACTACAAGCACCGCAAGCACCCGCAGGTCGCCACCTGATCCCAGATAAATATTCGCCCCCAGCCACAGCGCCAGAAACACAAACATCAGCACCCGGCAGATCAGTGCGATCTTTTCGGAGAGCGCCTCGTTGTTGCGTTTGTCGTAATGGTCGATGACAGGCACAAAAAACTGCAGCACGCCAAAAAGCAGCGCCCCTGAAACCAGCCAAGCCTCAACACCGTGCAGCGTGAAGCTCGGTACGCTGCCGAATTGATTACGGCTGATGTTGGGTATGAACAATGCATCGCGCCACAGGCTGTAGCCGCAATAGGCCAGAACCAGCAAAGTCACCAGCGTTTCGGTGATGCGTTTTTTCAGCGGCACCACATTGGGCACGTAACTCAGCGGCTCCAGCGAACCCCGTTCAGCGAATTGTTTTTGCGCCTGCGCGAGGCTGTACCCCCAGTTGCGTCCGGGAATCACCTGATCAGGACAGGACTCGTTCTGCTCCGCATCATCCCGCCAGCCGCAGACCCGGCACAACTCGCCGGCACCGCGCTGCTTCAGGGAACGCTTGCGGCAGCAGGGGCAATCCATCATTGCACCGGCGATCGCCAGCTCGGCACGGGTCTCCACACCCGCATCGCGCAGCGCCCGGACATAACGCCCCATTGCAGCCAGTTCAAGTCCGCCTTTGACGGTCTGCTCACGCCCCGACAGCAGTTCCAGCGCCTGCGCTTCGGATATCCGCATCAGTTTCGCCAGCGCAGCCGCCACCACCTCGCGTTTGTGGCCGGGCAGGATGCGGCCGGTCAGCAGCAGGTCGTATTTTTCGCTGGGCGGAGTCATTGGCAATATCGGCTATCAGTATTCGATCTTCTGATCCCTGACGCTGGTAATCACCCCGCACACGATCACCAGCATCATGAAACCCATCGCCAACGCAAGCCACCCGCCAAACTCACGGTACACCTTGACCACGAGCGCCAGGCCCATGAACACCGCCATCAGCACATAGCTGACTTTCACCGCCTTGTGATAGACATGTTCGTTGCGGCGTTTGTCGTAGTGATCGACGATGGCCAGTACGCCGTACATCACCCCGGCCACCCCCGCCGCAACCATCAGCCAGACTTCCATTCCCTCAAGCTGAACAGGCCGCCGGTTACCGCTGCCACCCGGCAGGATCATGGTCCCGACCCACAGGCTGAACCCGCAGTAGGCGATGACCAGCGCAGCGATCACGCCGCTGAACACCCGCCGGCCCAGCGGCACATGGTTGGGGATGTAGTCCGCTGGCCTGATCGAACCGTAGTGCTGATGAACCTTGCGCGCCGCGTTCAGGCTCAGCCCGTGGTTGCGCCCCTCAATCACCTGGTCGGCCTGTTGTTCATTCTGCCCGGGATCATCACACCAGCGGCAGCGCCTGCATTCCTCGCCGGCGCCACGCCGCGACAATGTCTTGTTCCCGCAGCAGGGACAAGGCAGGAGTTTCGGCTGTTGCGTCATGGGATGACCCCGGCTGACAGTGATGCCAACCTAGTAGCGGAATGCCAAAGTAGCGTGCGCGCGGTTGTCGTGTTTGTTGGTCGTACCCGCACCGTTCAGCACATAAGCCCAGTCCACCGCCATGGTGAAATTGCGCCGCCACTGGTAACGCATGCCGAGGCCCGCACCGGAGGCGCCTTCCCGTTCCGGCACACCGGCCCCGGCCTGATGGTTGCGCACCTGGCCGGCATCAGCGAAGGCCAGCAGGCGCAGGCCTTCGACAATCTGCGGCGTCATTGCTTCGATACTGCCGAGCAGGCCCTGGCCACCGGTTCCTTCACGTTCTTCCAGCCCGCGTACGCCGGATGCGCCACCCAAGCCGAACTGTTCACCGGGAATCAGCGCGTCGCTTGATGCCTGGCCGCGCAGTTTTGCAGTGACGGCCCAGGCCCCCAGCGCCTGCGAACCCTCCACCGAGTAACGCCAGGCCTGCCAGTCCGCGGTCGCACCTGCGCGATTCGCGGCGTATTCAATATCCGTGTTGTTGGCACCGCCGGAGAGGTTGCGCGCGAATTCCAGGCTGCCGCGCACGCCATACGCCGCGCCATCGAGCCGCCCGCTGTAGCGCAGCAGCAGCGGCCGGCTGCGCACATCGGTGCCGATGGGGGTGCCGCTGAACGTCACGTCATTGCCGAAAAAACGGTTTTCGAGGCCGACCTCGGCGGCATGGCTGTAACTGCCAAAAGGCAGCAGGCGGTGCGTCCAGCGTATTCCATAAAATTCACCGCTGCCGCTGACATTGAAAAAATTCGCCACCACGCCGGAATCGGTGTCAGACCGCGTGTAATACGCCGACAGGGCGCCGTTCCATGCGTAGATCGGCGCGCGGTAATAAAAACCATACTGCGACAGATCATCGACATGGCCGTCGGGCGAGGTGGTCCAGGTCGCCGTCAGCGCATGATCGCGGTTGAACAGATTGCTGTGCTGCACACCGACACCCAGCCGCGTATGGCCGCTTTGCTTGTTGCCCGTGTTGTCGAGGCTGGCGAAAAACTGCAGTGGCTTGCTGTCTTCGACCTTGACCGCGGCATCGACGGTATCCGTCGCCTTGCCCTGCTGGATGGTCACCGAGAGTTGTTTGGAGGCGTGGTCATTGGCCAGGGCCTGCGCGCGCGCGATTTCCAGCAGATTGGGTGTTGCGCCGCTTTGCAGCGCCGGCAGGCTGCGGCGGATGTTATCGGTATCAAAATGCTGGTTGCCGCTGACGTTGATGGTGTTCAGCTTGAACGCCAGCACACGCAGGGTGATCACGCCCTTGGCATCCTGCGGTGGAATCACCACACGCAGAAAACCGTAACCGCGGTCCTTGAGGGTCTGCTCCAGCGCAGCGGCGGCAGCCTGCAGGCGGTCGATGCTGACGATCTCGCCGGTGTACGGCGCGAGTAATGCTTGGGTTGCCTCTACCGACAGCGGGTTGTCACCTTCCACCTTGTAGCCGCTGACGGCGAAGCGCGGCTCGGCAGCAGTTTGCGCGGATGCGTCATCCGCGACCAACGAAAGTATCGCCAGTAGCAGCACACCGGCCAGACCGGCGGCAAACCGCCTCAGGCTTGCGCGACCGCTGCCGGACGCTTGCGCCGTTCCCGCGCCACCCGATAGGCCGCCCGCGGCTGCTCCGCCAGGGGCGGCAGGCGCAGCGCCTCGAGCCGCGACAGGAAATCCCGCGCCGTGATGACATTGCGCAGCCCCAGCGACAGCAGATCCCGCTTGTCGCCGGTGACCAGCCATTCCGCTTCGGCTGCGATCAGCGTTGCGAGCACCAGTGCGTCCTTCGGGTCTTGCGGTACCGTCTGCAGCACCACGCCAGTAACGTCCACCAAGATCGCCCTCAATCTCAGCATTTCCGTGATTTCGCGAGGATCCTCGTAGGTCACGGCCGCTTTCGCGAGCACCCTGCGCACTTTGGGATAATGAAAAACGCGCAGGATCTCCTCGATCATCGGCTCCGATATCACCAGATCGAATTGCCCCTCGTGCCAGGCTGACAGGATAATCCCCGGCGGTCGATCCGCCCGGGTCAGCCCCGAGAGCAGGACGTTGGTGTCGAGTACGATCCTCACTTGGATTTGCGTGCCTTGCGTGGCGGACGGCGCGCGTATTCCACCGCCTCGTCAATGAGTGTTTCCAGTTCATCATCGCTCAAGCCGGCAAAAGCAGCCTGTATCTTGTTGGTGATTTCGGTGAACCGCGTCTCCATCGCGCGGATACGCTCGAACAGTCCGATATCGATCAGCGCCGCTACCGGCTTGCCATCCTTGAGTATCACCACCGAGTCGCGCTTGTATTGCACCTCGTTCAGCAATTCGCCGAGGTTTTGCCGCACTTTGACAGCGGGGGCTTCGCGGATCATTGCAATCTCCCATGACCAGTATGATCGTAATGATCCTAGCAGATCGACAGGGAACTGGTGCAGCCGCTGAAGCCAGATCGAGAGTCATCATTAAGTATTTGTTTTTATTGATATTTTTACTCAACGCACACTGCACATATTGAGTATCGCCCCGTCACCCGCCCTGAAGGTATCGATCACCGAGCCGCTGCCGCTGGGCAGCGGACGCGGCGTGCCATCAAAGCGCATGAAGTTCGGCACAACATCGAGCAGGCGCACATGATCCGTCACCACCGCGGCATTGCCGGCTGCAACATCCACCGACTCCGCATCCTTGGTCACACGAACCGCGCCGTCACGGACCCAGACGTAGAGGCCCTCATCAACCGCTTTATCAGCGCTTTTGAACAGATCGGGATCCACCTTGACATCCGGCACAGTGGCGAGGCCGGCCATACGCATCGGACCACCGGTCGCAGCCAGCATTTCACCTTTCAGCACACGGCCGCGGCCAATGATCTCTACTGCACCATCATGGACAACAACGATCGGGTCTGTAGCAGTCTTTTCTGAATTTGATGTTTGCGCTGAATTGGAGGTGGCATCGCCGCCCCGATCTGCTGAAAACTGTTTTCTCATGCCGTCGAGAAAAGCAAGCATTATCGCCACCGCATCGCCGCCAGTTAAAGAAAGGCGGTCAAGCTGACCCAGTAAAATACGCCCCTGCTCACCCAATTTGCTGAGCTCGGCCCTGAGTCTTTCCAGGCTTTCCTGTGCCTCCCGAACATCCTTATTGGCAGTGAATGTTGTAATAATCCTAGCGATCTCGGCGGTAGTTTGTACATCGGTTTTGGCTCTGGCGAACTTAGCATCGGCGGCAGCCCTTGATGATTGTGCTGCCAACCGGGTGGCATCCTGCTCCAACCGCGCCAATACGTTCTCGACTGTCCGCCTTGCTGCCGAGGCTGCGGTCGCAGGAAGGCTGAGCAGCATTGATCGCACCACCAGGACTGTCTGAGCCGTATCAGGAAAATCCCCGGCAGCACCGCGTAATACGGCAGCCGCCTCTTGCATACCGACCGACTCCAAAAGCATGGCTGATGCGACCAGCATTGCCGGGGTTGTGGCAAGAGTCGTCAGTGCCGCCACGACTATCGCATCGACGGCAAGCGCTGCTACAACCGCGCCAGTCAGACCTGGCGCCAAGATAACCGCCGTCGCGAGTACTGAAAGTTGTCGCAATTGGCTTCTCAACTGCGGATCAGCAGTCAAGGCTGCAACCGCGTTAAGTTCTGCGGAAATTCGCGTCAGGTCCTTGCGCGCCTGCGCCAAAACAGTTTCTGCGGCAGCGCCGTCAGCAGGAAGACCTTTTATCCGCTCCAAAACTGCGTGCAACTCCTTCATGGCTGACGAGGCTCGGTCCGCCGCAGACACAGCCAAGGCTTTGATCCGGGCGAGCTTCTCTTCGACAATCTTCTGTTGGGCAGCAAACTTGGCCTCTGCCTCGACTTTTGCGGCAGCGGCTATTCTCTCGGCCTCAGCAGCCACGCGCGCCGCCTCTTCGGCTGCGCGCTGCTGGAACGTGGTTGCAGTTGATTGAGCTTCGTTGAAAAAAGACTTGGCCGCCGCACTGCCCTGGCTTGCAAGGTGCGAAGCGATCTCGCGCTGAATGACACCCGAGCCACCGTAAATACCTGCATTACGTGCTTCGATCAAATCTCCAGCAGAGAGACCTACCAAGCCGATACTGCCCAGCGCATAGGGATCGGCAAGAATCCTGTTGATTTCTGAGTCGTACATGGCCTGCTGTGCAAAGTGGCTTCCGCCAGTGCCGCCAGTCCCTGCCATTCCAGCCCCCAATACCGAATTGAAGGTCAGATATTCCGCCATTGCCAGACCATAACTCGCGCGGAAAGCATCATTCTGCGCAACCGCCCCGGCCGCAGTCCTCGCCTGATTCAATGCCGTGGTCAGCAACTGGGATAACTGCGTCACACGCGTGGACAGTTGCTGGGCGGCGGCCTCGGTCTGCGGCGGGTTGTTGCGCATCTGCGTCAGCAGCGCGGTCATCTCGGCAACGATGGGTGCCGTCGCCGTATTCAGCGCATTGACCGCCTGATCCACTGCTGCATTGGTGACCACCTGCGTGGTGTTTTGGAAGGTGTTCTGCGTCTGGGTTACAACATTACCCACCTGTTGCTGGAAGTTCTGATTCTGGTTACCAACCGTCGACACCACCACGGCAGTGATATTACGCACGCCGTCGACCACTTCATTCGCAAGCTGCTCGGCATTCGACAGCACCTGCTGGCCGCCGGGCAGATTGAGCTTGGCCGTGCCGGTCGATCCGGATGCCGTGTTGTTGCCTACAGTCACTGAGCCCGATCCGCTGACACCACCGCTGTCTACAGTGGTTTCGCCTGTGGCGCTGGCCCCACCGGCACTCGCTCCGCCAGACACCGTGACGCCATCGGAGCTTACCGATACACTGCCCGAGACACAGGCAGCACCCAAACAACCGGAAAAACCACCGGTACTTCCCAAAAACCGTGCCACCCCCAGCGCGCTGCGAAACAAAAAGGCATCAGGGCTGATCTTGGCAAGTTGCCCGGTGCTGACCAGTGCATAACCGTCATACAAGGTCAGAAACGCCGAGCCTTCGCGCGGCTGCGCTTCGCTGTAACGGAAACGGTTGATCGCGAAGCGGCTGTTCTGCGCCAGCGCCACACGCGCGCCGTCACGAAACACCAGCAGCGCGCTGCCGCCACGGCCAACGGCCACCGCATCCCCTTCATTAAGCATCGCACCCGGCACCAGCAGGCGCACTGATTCGCCGGCGCGCCCGGCACCGACCACGCCATTCATCTCCACCACCCGCGCCACCGGCAGCACCAGCGGCCGCGGCGCAGGCCGCGTGCGTTCTTCAACTGCACAATCCGCTTCGCACAAACGCGCATCAAACTCGGTACCGCGGATACCGATGGTCGCCACCGCGGTCTGTACTTTGACGCCGGAGGGATTGCGCTTGCCGAGCAAACCGGTCACCACGCGCAGTCCACCCTTCACCAGTCCCAGCAGCATCGCTTCCGGCGCATCGGCCTTGTAACTGTCGAGGCGGAACACGGTGTTCGGCCGCAGCGTGATGCGGGTCTGGTCGTTGAATTCGAGGATCGCCCAGGAGTCACGCGCGACGTTGATCACGTCACGCTCATCAAGCCGTTCACCGGCGCCGAGCAGGCGCGGAATCTGGCCGCTGCGTTCGACCAACGCCGTGCCTTTGGTATCCAGCACGCGCGCGACCTGGGCCTGCGCCGGCGCGCTTAGCAACAGGCCATATATGGCGATTGTGAAAAATATTAATTTTATCAATAAAATCAAATACTTATGATAATCGCCTGAATGCAGGGCAACAACAGCCGGGTTGCGCGGAGTCAGATGCATTCGAGCACCGCGCCTTTCTTTTCTTCCTCTTCCGGTTGTTTGCCGGCATCAACCGTCGCGAGGAATTTGTCGTTGAGGATCTTGGTCTCGCCAGCCAGCAGCTTGAGTATCGCGGCCTCGGTCGCACCGCCCGGACCAGCGGCAACTGCCGGCACCGAGGCCAGCGCCAGTTGGTAGAAAGTGGCGTTGGGCGCGGCGCTCATGCCAAAACCGGGGGGGAAATTGATGGTGGTGAAATCTCCGGTACGACTGGTGTAGGTGATGACATCAAAGACATTGCCTACCGCTCCGGTGAAGCCGCCGAACATCGATACGTTCATCGTGCCGCCCAGGCTCGCCGTGCCGTTGACCTGCAACAGATCGTAGTTGACGCCCTGCGTGGTGCCGCCTAGCTCGACATTCAACACGCCGGTCGGTGTCTGCGAATAATTGCCGTTGACCACCAGCGTGCCCGGCGAAGCGCCGACCGCGACAGTGCCGCCGTTGACGACCGGCGCATTGATCGTGCCGCCGCTGCCGCTGAGGGTTGCGCCGGGCACCAGACCCACCGAGGCCGCGTTGAGCACACCACCATTCATCTTGAGCAGTCCCTGCACATCGACGGCCAGCGCACCGGTCACCGTGCCGCCGGTCAACTCCAGCGTCGCCGCCGGGCCGATGGTGGCGATGCCGCCGAAGTTGAGTGCGCCGGATTGCACGTTCAGCGAGCCACCCAGCGTGGTCGCGCCGAGATTCAGCGTCGGACCGTTGAGCACCCGCGCGCCGCCGCCGGTGATCGCCAGGCCGCCGGTCAGGTTGTAGCTGCCGGCGCCGGACAATGTGCCGCCCTGCCAGTCAACACCGGTGCCGGCGACATTCAGCGTACGCGCGGTCGCCACGTTGATCGCGCCCGAAACCATCGAGATGCCGCCGCCCACCGTCGTATTGCCCGACGTCAGATTCAGCGCGCCCTGATTGTTCAGCGTTCCCGCCAGCGAACCCCCGCTCAAATCCACGGTACCCTGGTTCAGCATTGTGCCGGTGCCACCGACCGCATGATTGATGGCGATATTGGCGCCGGCGGGAACCGTGGTGGTGGTTGCCGCCGGAATGGTTACCGTGCCAGAAGTCAGGTTGAACGGGCGATTCCAGTTGGTATTGCTCAGCGTAAAACCCGCACCTTGAATATTGATGGCCCCGCTACCGGCAAAACTCGCTGTCGTGAAAATGTGTGTACCGGCGTTGAAACGGACATCAGCGCCCTGGACAGTCATCGTGCCGGAATGTGCGCCGCCGACATTGATGTTAAGCGTACCGGCGCCGCTGTCGAGGGTGCCGCCGTTGTTGCTGAACACCACATTGTTCATGGTGCCGGTGAAAGCACCGTTCACCTGCAGCGTGCCGCTGTTGTTGAAAGTGCCCACCCCCGAAGTGCGGACAATGGTGTTGGTATCGAGGAAGCGATACACGCCGGCATTGTTGAAGACCGTACCATCGTTCAGCAAAAAGTTCTGGCCGGCGTTGAACTGACTGGTCACCGTGCCATTGTTGTTGAAGATGGCGTTGACCAGGGCGTTCCCGCCGGCATTGGTCATGGCCATGGTCTGTCCCGTCGGCAGGGTAATCGCGCCGGGGCCGAAAATGTTCGCGCCGGTCACCCAGTTCATGCCGCCATTGAGCGTCAGCGTGTCGCCCGCGGTTATATTCAAGCCGCCCGCGGTGTAATTCACCAGACCATTCGTCGTCACCGTACCGAAGCTTGCGGTGCCGCCGGCCACATTGAGTTGCCCGGCCACCGTCGTGCCATCCGCAAAGTTGTGCGTACCGGCAGCCAGCCGCACATTGCCACCCTGCATCGTCAACGCGCCGGAATGATTGCCGCCGGGAGTCAGATTCAGCGTGCCGGCGCCGCTATCCAGTGTGCCGCCGGTGTTGCTGAACGCCACATCGTTGACGGTGCCGGTGAAAGCGCCGACCACCTGCATGGTGCCGGTGTTGTTGAAGGTGCCGGCACCGGACGTACGGGCGATGGCATCGCTGCCAAGGAAGCGGTACACCCCGGCGTTGTTGAAGACGGAACCATCGTTGATCAGCAGGTTCTGGCCACCGATCTGGCTGGTCACGGTGCCATTGTTGTTGAAGGTGGCGTTGACCAGTGCATGGGTACTGGTGTTGGTCATTGCCAGCGTCTGCCCGGCAGGCAACGTGACCGTACCTGGCCCACTGACGTTGCCGCTCGTCCAGTTCATGCCGCCATTCAGTGTCAGCGTGTCGCCTGCGGTGACGTTGAGACCGGTAGCCGCGTAATTCACCAGCCCGTTGGTGATCACCGTGCCAAAGTTGGCGGTCGCGCCGCTAGTCACATTGAGCTGTCCCGCCACCGTCACGCCGTCGGCAATATTGTGGGTGCCGCCATTCAGACGTACGTTGGCGCCCTGCAAGGTCATCGTACCGGTGTAGCTGCCGCCGCCATCGAGATTGAAGATGCCGGTACCGGCATCCAGCGTGGCGCTGGTATTGCTGAAAACCACGTTGTTCATGGTGCCGGTGAACGCGCCGCCCACTTCAATCTCGCCAGTGTTGTTGAAAGTGCCCGTACCCGAGTTGCGGGTGATGAAATCGCCACTCAGAAAACGATACATCCCGGCGTTGTTGAAAACCGTACCGTCATTCACCAGCAGGCCTTGCGTACCAAGCTGGCTGGTCACCGTGCCGTTGTTGTTGAAAGTCACATTGACCAGCGCGCGGTTGCCGCCACCGCCGGCCATCGCCAGCGTCTGCCCCGCCGGCAGCGTGACCGTGCCCGGCCCGCTGACATTGCCGCCGCCAGCCCAGTTCATGCCGGCATTGAGCGTCAGCGTGTCGCCCGCGGTCACATTGAATCCGGAACCGCCGCTGCTGTAGCTCACCAGCCCGTTGGTGGTCACCGTGCCGAAGTTGGCGATGCCGCCTGCGGACACATTGAGCTGCCCGGCCACGGTGGTGGTATCGGCAAAATCATGTGTGCCGCCACTCATCTGCACTCCAGTACCCTGCATCGTCAGTGCTCCCGAATGACTGCCGCCGGCATTCAGATTCAGCGTGCCGGTGCCGCTGTCGAGTGTCCCTGCGGTATTGGTAAACGTCACATTGGCCATCGAGGCGGTGAAGGCACCACCCACTTCAATTTCTCCGGTGTTGTTGAAGACACCGGTGCCCGAAGTGCGGTTGATGGCGTCACCGGTCAGGAAGCGGAACACCCCGGCGTTGTTGAACACCGAACCATCATTGATCAGCACGCTGCCGCCGTTGATCTGGCTGGTCACCGTGCCATTGTTGTTGAAAGTAACGTTGACCAGGGCACTGCCACCACCCGCGCTGATCGCCAGCGTCTGCCCCGCCGGCAGCGTGATCGCACCCGGCCCGCTGATGCCGGCACCTGTCCAGTTCATGCCGGCGTTGAGCGTCAGCGTATCGCCGGCAGTGACATTGAAACCACCGTTGCTGTAATTCACCAGCCCGTTCATGGTCACGGTGCCGAAGCTGGCGGTGGCACTGCCCTGCACGTTCAGCGTGCCCGACACCGTGGTGCCGTCGGCGAAAGTGTGCGTGCCGGCGTTCAACTGCACGTTGGTACCCTGCAGCGTCAGCGCGCCTGAATGTGTGCCGCTGGCGTCCAGCCTCAACATGCCGGTACCGCTGTCGAGTGTGCCGCTGGTGTTGGTGAGGGCCACACCGCTGACAAAACCGTTGAAGGCGCCGACCACTTCGATTTCGCCGGTGTTGTTGAAGGCGCCAGTGCCGGAAGTACGGTTGATCACGCTGCTGTCAAGAAAGCGGTACACACCCGCATTGTTGAACACCGACCCGTCGTTGATCAGCAGTTGCGCCCCGATCTGGCTGGTCACCGTGCCGTTGTTGTTGAACACCACATTGACCATGGCGCGGTTGCCGGCATTACTCATCGCCAGCGTCTGCCCGGCAGGCAGCACGATGGTGCCGGGGCCGCCGATATCGCCGGCGGTCCAGTTCATGCCGCCGTTCAAAGTCAGCGTGTCGGCCGCGGTGACATTGAAGCCGACGCCGTCGTAGGTCACCAGTCCGTTGGTGGTCACCGTGCCGAAACTCGCCGTGCCGCCATCCACATTGAGCCGCCCGGCCACGGTCGCGCCGTCGGCAAAATCGTGGGTGCCGCCGGCGAGGAACACATTGCTGCCCTGCATCGTCAGCGCACCGGAGTGGCTGCCGCCGGCATTCAGGTTCAGCGTTCCGGTGCCGCTGTCCAGGATGCCACCGGTGTTGGTGAAGGTCACATTGTTGATGTTGTTCGGAAAGGCACCGCCGACCTGGATGGTGCCGGTGTTGTTGAAGGTGCCTGCGCCCGAATTGCGGCTGATGAAATTGCCTGCGTTCAGGAAGCGGTACAGCCCGGCGTTGTTGAACACCGAGTTGTCATTGACCAGCACACTGCCGTTGCTGCCGCTGTCGAAGGTGCCGTTGTTGTTGAAGGTGACGTTGACCAGAGTACGGCTGCCGCCGCCACCGGCCGTGGCCAGCGTCTGCCCTGCCGGCAGCACAACCGTGCCCGGACCGGCAATGCTGAAACCCTCGGACCAGTTCATGCCGGCATTCAGTGTCAGCGTGTCGCCGGCGGTGACATTGAATCCGCCACCGGTGTAATTCACCAGCCCGTTGGCAGCCACCGTGCCGAAGCTGGCGGTGCCGCCGCCAGTCACATTCAGTATGCCCGCGATGGTCGTGCTGTCTGCAAACGTGTGGGTACCGCCATTCAGCCTGACGTTGTTGCCCTGCATCGTCAGCGCACCGGAATGGCTGCCGCCGGAATTCAGCTCAAGTGTGCCGGGACCGCTGTCGAGCGTGCCGCCGGCATTGGTGAAGGTCACGTTGTTGACCTGGTTGTTGCCGGCAACACCCTCCACTTCGCCGGTGTTGTTGAATGTGCCGGCACCCGAATTGCGGGTGATGGCACCGCCCGTTTGGAATCGATACACCCCGGCGTTGTTGAACACCGAGCTGTCATTGATCAACAGGTTGGAGCCTGCGTCCTGGCTGACCACCGTGCCGTTGTTGTTGAAGGTCGCGTTGACCAGCGGGCGGTCGATGTTCGACACCAGCGTCAGCGTCTGCCCCGTGGGCAGTGTGATCGTGCCGGGCCCGCTGATGCCCGAGGCGGTCGCCCAGCTCATACCGCCATTCAGCGTCAGCGTGTCACCCGCAGTGACATTGATGCCTCCGCTGGTGTAGTTCACCAGGCCGTTGACTGTCACCGTACCAAAGCTGGCCGTACCGCCGACCACGTTGAGCCGGCCTGCCACCGTCGTGCTGTCGGCAAAAGTGTGCGTACCGGAATTCAGCCTGACGTGGTTGCCCTGTATGGTCAGCGCGCCGGAATGGCTGCCGCCGGCACCGAGGTCCAGTGTGCCGGTGCCACTGTCGAGTGTGCCGCCGGTGTTGGTGAAGGTCACATTGCTGACCGTACCGGTGATCGCGCCGCCGATCTCCAGCTCGCCAGTATTGTTGAATGTGCCGGCACCCGAATTGCGGGTGATCGAGGCGCCCGACACAATGCGATACACCCCGGCGTTGTTGAACACCGAGCCGTCGTTGATCAGCAGGTTGGCGCCGGCGTCCTGGCTGACCACCGTGCCGTTGTTGTTGAAGGTCGCGTTGACCAGCGGACGGTCGGCGTTTCCCGCGAGTGTCAGTGTCTGGCCTGATGGCAGGGTGACCGTGCCGGGCCCGTTGATACCCGCACTGGTCGCCCAGTTCATGCCGCCGGTCAGGCTCAGGGTCTGCCCGGTCGCAACGGTCATCGAACCGGTGCTGAGGTTGAGCTGGCCGAACACCTGCGTATTGCCGCCGAAGCTGAAATTGCCGGTGATGTTGGCATTCCCCGAAAACTCCTTGCCGGTATCACCGATGATCAGGGGCGCGTTGATGGTGGCCGTACCCAGATTCACCACACCGGCACCCGATTGATCGGTATCGGCTTCGAGTCGCAGCACGCCGCCGCCCGAAGTGGTGATGTTGGCATTGACGTTGACATTGTTCATCGCCGCTGCTTTCAGCGACACGCCGGACTGCATGGTGACCGCCGCATCAAAAGTGATGTTGTTGTTCGCCTGCAGCTCGACGGTACCGGTGGTGAAGGCCTGCAGCGACGCCACGCTCAGCGTGCCAGTGGTCACGTTGTCAGGCTCAGCAAAAGCCAGCAGCGGATCGCCCGGCGCGGACAATTCGCCATCCAACGTACCGGCCCCCGCCTGCACCGTGATATTCAGAGGATCGAGCAACAACGTACCGGACCTGCCATTGACCGCCTCCAGCCCGACGCGGCCTTCAAAAACCAGCGCATTCTTGCCCGACACCTCGACCAGCCCGCCGTCACCGCCCTGCGCGCCGCCGCGCACTGCCGCGCTGCCGAAATAACGGGTGACATCATCTGCCCACACGATGATCTTGCCGCCGTCGCCGCTGGAAGTAGCGGATGCATCAAGCACGGCGCCGGACCCGACAAAAGTGCGGGCTGCATTACGCACGGCCGGATTCGCGCCCTGATAATCGCCGCCCACCAGAATCGTGCCGCCACCCGCGACACCACGCGCGGTCACGGTCGCATTGTCAAACAGCCCGACGCGTTCACCGGTGATCTGCACCGCACCACCCTTGCCCGCGATGTTGTCGACATTGATGGTGGCATTGCCGTCGAGGATCGCATCCTTCTGCGCGGCAAGAACCACGCGGCCACTGGCATCGACACTGGCGCTGGTGGCGCGGATGTCGCCTGAATGTTTCAGAGTCCCCGCAAACATTCCTGCCGCATTTTTCGCCTCAATCACGCCGAGGTTCAGCGCGCTGTCGGTCGGCGCCTGCAGCGCGAACTGCACACCATGCGCGTCCGGACTGGTGATGGTGATGGCCTGCCCGGCGGCGAGCAGCACGCTGCCGTTGTCGCTTTTGATCAGTCCGGCGTTTTCAATCCGCGGGCCGACCAGGAAAATATCCCCCGCGGCCTGGATCGCGCCTTCGTTGCGCAACACGCCGTGGCCACCGCCCTCGAATTTCATCCGGCCGGCGAGGAAATCGGCATCGCTGATATTGAGCGTCGAAGCGACAAAACCCGCGGTGTTGATCACCGAGCCCTGGCCGAAGACGATGCCGTGCGGATTGACCAGGAATACGCGGCCGTTGGATGACAGCGTGCCGAGAATGCTGGAGGGATTGGCGCCGGTGACGCGGTTCAGTACCGCGCTCAGCGCAGACTGCTGCTGAAACCGTGTAACCTCACCGGCAGCGATGGAAAACGATGACCAGTTGAGAATAGTCCCCGGAGTATTGGTCACCGTCAGGGTTTTGCCAGAGGTCTGGAAGCTGGCCGCGCCGGCTGCGACTTGGGCGCCGGTCGGGTTGGCCATTGCACCGGCCGTCCAGGACAACATGACCGCAAACGCAATCGGCCGTAGCACAAAGCGCCGAAATGAACCCCAAGGAAACGCCCCCCGCTCAGCAAGCGGATGGACTTTGAATCTGGAAAGGTTTGATCTTGTTTTTCGAGTTGATGACGCCGGCATTATGCAAGTTATTGATTTTTAATTAATTTTAATTAATTCGCTTACGCACTGCCACGCAAACGCTGCATAACCCTGTTGGAAAATTACCCGATAAAAAACCAACCAGGACATTGCCGCGCATGATGTTCATACTTTTATACTTTGACCATCGGCCAAAAGTCTGATTTTATGGTCAGCGCACTGAATGACATTCCGGGCAACGTTAATCACAACGCAAACCGACCATGAATCATCCGGCCACCGCCTCCCAGTTCCTGCACCCGCTTTCGGAAATCCTGCTCGGCATTTATGCAGCCGAGAGCCTTGATGACTTCCGCGAACGCTCGCTGTCGATGGTTAAACGCGAGTTTGGCGGCGAATTGACCTGTCACAACGAAATCAATCTGGTGAACGGCGATTCCTTGAGCGCCTTGAGCGACCCGATCACGGATTTCCCGGTTCTGCGGCTGGCATTCTTCGATCATGTCGAGCAGCATCCCTCAGTGCAGCACATCCTCAAGGTGAACGGCAGCGGTACAAGCGCGCTCAAAACCAGCGACTTTGTCAGCCAGCAACGCTGGCGCAGCTCGGGGCTATACGCGGATTTCTACCGTCCGCTGGCCGACGTGCGCTTCCAGTTAACCATCGGCCAGCGTATCGGAGACTCGCTGATTTTTTTCGCAGTCAGCCGGAAACATCGCGATTTCAGCGAAACCGAACGTGACCTTCTGACCAGCCTGCGGCCGCACTTTATTCAGGCCTATCAAAACGCTGCCGCGCGCTCCGAACTCGCCAGCCTGCGCGCAGAAACCAATCGTTCCGTCGACGCTGAATACATCTACGGCGTAGCCGCGGTGTTTGCTCTGATGACGCGTTTTGGTCTCAGCCGGCGCGAAGCCGAAGTGCTGCACGAAATCGCCGCTGGCAAGACCAATGACGAGATCGCAAAAACACTGGGCATCAGTCTGTCCACCGTCAAGACCCGGATTGAAAGCATATTCAGGCGGCTCGGAGTTGCCACGCGCACTGCAGCCGCGCTGTGTGCGCTGAAAACCGGCTGACCCGACTGACTATTGATTGAACCCAGGTCGGTTAAGTCCAAGTCCACATCTTCGGGCCCGGAGCATGTACGAGTCGCGCACGATGTAAACTCCCCGCTCGACTGGAGGAGAACCATGCCCAAAACCACCCTCGGCAAACTGCCGCGCGACGCCATTCGCATGCTGGAACTGCCGCGCGTCGCCCCCGAAATCCTGGAAGGGTTCCGCAACCTCGTTGACCTCACCGGCACCTTGTCCGATGCCTGCGATGAACTCGGCATTGTCGCGGTGATCCCCGGTTACATCCTGCCGCCGGTCAACACCGGCAAACGCATCGTCGGCCCGGCGCTGACGGTGCGCAACATCGCGCACACCGCGCAAATCCACAAAGCGGCGAATGACAAAACCAGCGGCCAGGGCGAAACCGAGGCGCACAATCTCGCCGAACCCGGCGATGTGCTGGTGATCGAAGGCGTAATGGGCTGCTCCAATATGGGCGGCCAGTCGGCGACCATTGCGAAACGCCAGGGTTTCATCGGCGCCATCGTCGACGCCACCGTGCGCGACCCCGAGCAGTACCGCGGCATGGACTGGCCGGTGTGGTGCAAAGGCTTCACGCCGATCACCGGCAAATGGCGCACGCAGACCGTGGAAATCAACGGCACGGTGCAAATCTGCGGCATCCAGGTCAGACCCGGCGACATCGCCTGCGCCGACGAAGCGGGCGTTGCCTTCATCCCGAGGGAAAAAGCCGCACTGGTGCTGGAAGCCGCGCGCAGGATTGACGCCGGTGATACCAAACGCAAGGCCGACATCGATGCCGGCGCCAGCGTTGCCGACCTGATCACCAAAAAATACAAATAGCCCACTGCAAGGAGCACCAGCATCATGAGCGAAGCCACCAACCTGATATTTATCCTGTCCGACGAGCACAACAAACGCGTGCTCGGCTGTGCCGGCCACCCGATGATCAAGACGCCCAACCTCGACGCACTGGCCGCCCGCGGCACGCGTTTCACCTCGGCCTACACCAACTGCCCGATCTGCGTGCCGGCGCGCGCGTCCTTCGCCACCGGCCAGTACGTGCACAAGATCCGCTACTGGGACAACGCCATCGCCTACGACGGCAAAATCCCCACCTGGGGCCACCGCCTGATGGACCAGGGCCACCATGTCGCCTCCATCGGCAAGCTGCATTACCTGGATTCCGATGCCAAAAGAAACGGTTTCGACGAGGAAATCCTGCCCATGCACATCGTCAACGGCGTGGGCGACCTGCTGGGCATGATCCGCGAGGAACTGCCGCGCCGCGTCGGCGCGCTGAAGCTCGGGCCCGAGGCGGGTCGCGGCGAATCCGAATACACCAAGTACGACCGTGACATCGCCGATGAAACCGTGAAATGGCTCAAGGCCCGCGCAGCCTCCCCCCAGGCAAAACCCTGGGCGCTGTATGTCGGCTTCGTGGCGCCGCACTTCCCGCTGATCGCCCCGCCGCAGTTCTACGACCTCTACCCGGAAGACGCAGTGCCGCTGCCGAATCTCTATGAAAAATCGCAACGGCCGCGGCATCCGTTCATCGACGCCTTGCGCGCCAGCCAGTGTTACGATGAGGGGTTTTTCGACATCGCGATGGTGCGCCGCGCGATCACCGCCTACTTCGGCCTGACTTCGTTCATGGACGACAACGTCGGCAAGATCCTGCGCACCCTCGAGGAAACCGGCCTGATGAACAATACCCGCGTGGTTTATTCCTCGGATCACGGCGACAACCTCGGCACCCGCGGCCTGTGGGGCAAATCGACGATGTACGAGGAATCCGCGGGCATCCCGATGATGATCGCCGGGCCCGGCGTGCCGGCCGGCAGCGTCTGCGACACGCCGGTGACGCTGGCCGACGGGTTCCCGACCTTCATCCACGCGCTGGGCGCGAAGCCGCATCCCGACGACGCCAGACTCCCCGGCAACTCGCTGATCGACATCGCGCAGGGCCGGGTGCCGGCGCGCACCGTGCTTTCCGAATACCACGCGGCCGGATCGATGTGCGGCGCCTTCATGATTCGCCACGGCCAGTGGAAATACATCCACTACGCGACCGTGCCGCCGATGCTCTTCGACCTGAAAAACGACCCTCTCGAACTGAAGGATCTCGGGTGCGATCCCGCGCATGCGGGCGTCGTCGCCGAATGCGAGCGTGCGCTGCGCACGGTCGTCGATCCCGATGCCGCGCACCGGCTGGCCATGGCCGACCAGAAAGCCCGGATCGCGCAGCACGGCGGTGTCGAGGCCATCAAGAAGCTCGGCACCTTCCGTTATTCGCCGCCGCCCGGCTCCAAAGCGGCGTTTTACGCAGACCAGAAAAGCTGATTCACCAAAACATAACATCTCCGGAGGACCATCATGCCCAGACTCATGCTCAGATGCCTGATTGCGGCAACCATCAGCTTCATCGGCGCTGCGCAGGCGCAAACCTATCCCAGCAAACCGATCCGCTTCATCGTACCCACCGCCCCCGGCGGCTCGCCGGACATCCTCGCGCGCATCGTCGGCAACAAGCTGGGGGAACAGATGAAAACCCAGGTCGTGGTCGACACCCGCCCCGGCGGCAGCGGCATCATTGGCGTCGAAATCGCCCGGGCCGCAGCGCCCGACGGCTACACGCTTCTGCTGGTCACCTCGACAACCTTTGCGTCGCTGCCGGTGCTGAAAAAGAAACTGCCCTACGACCCGGATCGGGATTTCATTGCACTGTCGCGCGTCGCCTGGGTGGCCAATGTGGTGACCGTAAATGCAGGACTGGGCGTGAATTCCACTGCCGATCTCGTCAAGCTGGCCAAGGCAAAACCCGGAACCCTCAACTACGGCTCCGCCGGCAACGGTTCACCGGCGCACCTTGCAGGCGCCATGTTCAACGTGCTCGCGGGGGTCAAGACCACGCATATTCCGTACAAAGGCGCCGCCCCGGCGATGTCCGACATGATGGGCGGCCAGATCCAGTTCCTGATCACCTCGCCTCTGGTGGCGATGCCGCACGGCCGCGCCGGTCGCATCAAGGTGCTGGCTTCAACCGGTGCGCAGCGCGACCCGTTGCTGCCGGAGTTGCCGACCGTGGCCGACACGGTGCCCGGTTATGAAATTGTGCAATGGTGGGGTATCGCCGCGCCCAAAGGCACCCCGGCCGCGGTCACCCGCCGGCTGCATCAGGAACTGATGACCGCCCTCAATGCGCCGGAGGTCAAAGCCTTGATGAACAAGAACGGCGCGACCCCCAACCCGGAGGCTCCCGCTGAATTCGTCGCTTTCATGAAAGCCGAACGCGCACGCATCGCCAACGTCGGCAAACAGGCCGGCATCGTCCTCGACTGAAATAATCCGACCGCAAAACGCCATGACACGAGCCGCCAACCTGATCCTGTTCCAGTCGGACAACCACAACGGCCAGATCACCGGCTGTTACGGCCATCCCTACGTGAAGACGCCGGTGATGGATCGCATCGCCGCGGCCGGCGTGCGTTTCGCCAATGCCTATTGCACCAGCCCGCTGTGCTGCCCGTCGCGCTCCAGCCTCGCCACCGGCCGTTACCCGCACCAGACCGGTTACTGGGACAACGCGCTGACCTACGACGGCCGGTTGCCGACCTGGCACCACCGCCTGCGCGAACAGGGCCACAACATCACGGCGGTGGGAAAACTGCACTACCGCTCCAGCGAGGACGACAACGGCTTCACCGAGGAAATCGTGCCCATGCATTTGCACGAGGGCAAGGGTGCGATCAAGAACCTGCTGCGCGGCTACGACAACGAGCCGCCCAAGGGCGATGCCAGTTTCTGGAAACTCTATATCGAGCGCTCCGGCGTCGGCGCCACGCATTATCAGGATTATGATCGCAACATCACCGCCAAGGCCGTGGCCTGGCTGAAACAGCACGCCCATGCCGGCGGCAAACCCTGGGTGCTGTATGTCTCCTACATCAGCGCCCATCCGCCGTTCACCGTGCCGCAGCGTTTCTGGGACCTGTATGCGGAACGCGACATGCCCCTGCCGCCGGCCTTCCGCCCCGGTGAACGTCCCGAACATCCCGCGATGGAATTCCTGCGCCGGATGGACGGCATGCGCATGATGACCGACGAAGCCGCCCTGCGCCGCATCGCGGCGGGTTATTTCGGCCTGATCACCCACCTCGATGAACAAATCGGCGAAGTCATGAAATGCGCGGAAGAACTCGGATTGCTGGCCAACACCCGCATCGCCTATACCAGCGACCATGGCGAGTTGTTCGGCGCGCAGGGCCTGTTCGGCAAGAAAAACCTGTATGAGGGCGCGATCAAAGTGCCGCTGCTGATTGCCGGCCCCGGCGTGCCGCAGGGCCGCGTGGTTCAGCAATTCGCCTCCCATATCGACCTGTTCCCGACGCTGCTTGCCGGCGCCGGCGCAAAACCCGGCGCTGCAGACGCCGACCTGCCGGGTGTGGACCTGTGGCCGGCGATCGGCGGACATGAAACAAAACGCATCGCCTTTGCCGAATACCACGCGCAGGCCTCAAAAGCCGGCGCCTTTGTCCTGCGCGACGGCGCGATGAAACTCATTTATCACGTCGGCATGCCGGCGCAACTGTTTGATCTGGCAAAAGATCCGGACGAAACCCGTGACCTGGCCGCCGGCTCCCCGGAAATCGTGCAGGCCCTGGAGAAAAAACTTCGCGTGATTTGTGATCCCGAAGCGGTTGATGCCCGCGCCAAAGCCGACCAGCGCAAGGCCGCGGACGCCTGGGGCGGCGCGGCAAAACTGCTGGAGGAAACCCAGATCCTGTTCACCCCGCCGCCCGGGGTGTCCAAGGAAGATGCCTGGAAAATCCCGTCCGGCTCAGTTACGTAAATAAGTTACGTAAATGAGTCAAAAAGCGCGCCTGGGACCTGCCCAAAAAAAAGGGCGCCGGGGAAGCGCCCTTGAGGATCCTGCATGCGTTTGTGCACGTTCCGCACAGGCCATTGATTTTGCGGGGATTTCAAAATCAGCGCAGGCCCGGCACAACGCTCACAAAAACTAGACCCGGTGTTTCCGGTAAAGTTCCGCCGCCATGACCCTCACTGAACTGCGTTACATCGTCGCCGTCGCCCATGCGCGTCATTTTGGCCGCGCCGCCGAAGCCTGCTTTGTCAGCCAGCCAACGCTGTCGGTGGCGGTCAAAAAACTCGAAGAAGAACTGGGCGTGCAGCTCTTCGAGCGCGGGCCGACCGAGGTCACGGTCACCGCCGCCGGCGGCCGTGTCGTCGAGCAGGCGCAACGCGCGCTGGAAGAAGCCGACAAAATCCGCAACATCGCCAAGTCCACCGGCGACCCGCTGGAAGGCCCGCTCAAGCTGGGTGTCATTTTCACCATCGCACCCTACCTGCTACCGCAACTGATCCCAGTGCTGCGCCGGCGCGCGCCAAAAATGCCGCTGATGCTCGAGGAGAACTACACCGCGACATTATCCGAGCGGCTGAAACGTGGCGACATCGACGCCGCCATTGTCGCCCTGCCCTTCAGTGAGGCGGGAATCACCGTGACACCCCTCTACGACGAATCTTTTGTCGTGGCGCTCGCCAAGACCCACAGCTGGGCCGCGCGCAAATCCATCGCCGCCGACGAACTCGCGCGCGAAAGCCTGCTGCTGCTCGGCACCGGCCACTGCTTTCGCGACCAGGTGCTCGATGCCTGCCCGGCGCTCAATCGCTCCAGTGCCATGCCGGGCTCGTTGCAAAAAACCGTCGAAGGCTCCTCGCTGGAAACCATCCGCCTGATGGTGGCCTCGGGCATGGGCATGACCGTGCTGCCGGCCTCGGCCGTACCGGCCAAACGCGCGGCGGCCGACCTGCTGACCTATGTCCCGTTCTCGCGCCCGGTGCCCGACCGCCGGGTAGTGCTGGCGTCGCGTTCGAGTTTCGCGCGCAACGCCGCGCTGGACGTCATCCGCGATGCGGTGGCGGCCTGCGATCTGAACGGCAGCACCCCGGTCAAGAAAAAATAGCTTTAAAAATCAAATATTTATAACCATTTCTCAAATATAGTTAATTGCTATCAATTTACTAAAAACAATCAATTAGATTAATTAACTGCCGGCAGTCAGAATGCACTCCAAGCGTTGCAAGACGCGCCACTTTTTAACCACAGGAGATGCAGATGAAAGCCGAATCAGTGACCATCAAAAACATCGAAGCCGCCTTCGCCGGCGAATCCATGGCGCACATCAAATACATGTATTTCGCCAAAATCAGCCGCGAACAGGGCGACATTGAAACCGCCAAAGTGTTCGAAGAAACCGCCGCGCAGGAGGTGCAGCATGCCTTCGGCCACCTTGACCTGCTCTACCCGAAAACCGAACTGACCCCGGCCAGGGCGCTGGATATGGCGATTGCCGGCGAGACCTACGAATACACCGAAATGTATCCGCAGTTCCGCCACCTCGCCGAGCAGGAAGGCAACCATGCCGCAGTGAAGGAAATGGATGAGCAGATCGAGGAATCGAAGGAACACGCCGCGCGTTTCCAGCAAACCCTCGCCAAGGCCGCCAAACGTTTTGCCGCGCTGGCCAAGGTCGAGGAACGCCACGCCAACCACTACCGCGCCACGCTGGCGCGTGTTAAAGCCGCTTAAGGAGCAATGAACATGACGACTGAACTGCGCAAATGGGAATGTATCGTCTGCGGTTACGTTTATGACGAAGCCGCGGGTGATCCGGAACACGGCATCAAAGCCGGCACCCGCTGGGAAGACATCCCGGCAGACTGGGCCTGCCCGGAGTGTGGTGTTGCCAAAGCCGACTTCGAAATGGTGTTGAAAGCCGCTTAATCCATAATCAAGTGATTAAGTTATCAAGTAACTGGCAGGAAGTAACACGCAATACCCCGTCCCGCCCTGTGCGGGACGGGTGCTGTACCCCCAATCAAGAAAAGCGGTGCATGGTACGGTTTGATACCATGCAGCGCTGATTTTCCATGGAAACACAATGAATCCCATCATCATCATCGGCAGCGGCCTCGCGGGTTACAACACCGCCAAGGAGCTGCGCAAACTCGACACCGCAACCCCCCTCGTCATCATCGCCGCCGACAGCGGCCCGTTTTATTCCAAACCCATGCTGTCCAATGCGCTGGCCTCGAAAAAAACGGCGGAAGCCATCGCACTGAGCACGCCGGAGCAGATGGCGACGCAACTCAATGCCACGGTACGCGCGCACACCGCTGTCGATGCCATCGACACCGCCGCGCATGTGCTGCGCATCGGTGATGAAACGCTGGCCTATTCGAAACTGGTGCTGGCGCTGGGCGCCGACCAGATCCGCCTGCCGATCACGGGTAGCGGCGCCGACCATATCCTGACCGTCAACGACCTCGACGATTACGCGCGTTTCCGCAGCACCATCGCCGGCAAAAAACGCGTGGCCATCATCGGCGCCGGTCTGATCGGCTGTGAATTCGCCAATGACCTTGCCATCGGCGGTTACGGCGTCGACATCATCGACATCGCGCCACAGGCGCTGGGCCGGCTGCTACCACCGGAAGGCGGCGCACTGCTGCAGGCCAGGCTCGCCGCACTCGGCGTGCAGTGGCATCTCGGCACCAGTGTTGAGGCCGTGGATCGCGCGGAGACCGGTTATGCGGTCAAGCTGGCCAACGGCAATGTGCTGCGGGTCGATGTCGTGCTGTCCGCGGTCGGCCTCAAACCACGCACGGCCATCGCTGCCGCTGCCGGCATTGAGGTCCGGCGCGGCATTATCGCCAACCGCCACCTCGAAACCAGCGCCCCCGATGTTTACACGCTGGGCGACTGCGCCGAAATCGAAGGCCTGGTGATGCCTTATGTAATGCCGATCATGCACGCCACGCGCGCGCTGGCGCAGACGCTGGCGGGTAAGCGCACAGCGGTCTCTTTTCCTGCGATGCCGGTGATGGTCAAGACCCCGGCCTGCCCGACTATCGTTTCTCCTCCCGCGATTGGCGCCGAAGGCACATGGCAAGTTGAAGCCACGGCAGACGGCGTCAAATCCCTGTTCGTCGCCGCCGACGGCAAACTGCTGGGCTTCGCACTGAACGGCACGGCCACCGCGGAACGCGCCAAACTCGCGCCACAATTGCCGCCAGTCCTCGCCTGAAGCGGAGAATGGTCGCGCCGTAGTACCATCAGGGCATGTTTCTGCCGCCCATCACCCGTCTGCTGCTGATCATTAACGTCACCGTCTACCTGTTGCAGCAGGTGTTCGGTGACATGCTGATCATCTGGTTTGCGTTGTGGCCCTTCCACACACCGTCATCGTTCGGTGCCGGCTTCCTGCCATGGCAGGTCATCAGCTACGGCTTCCTGCATGGCGGCTTGATCCACATCGGCTTCAACATGCTGGCGCTGT
The DNA here is from genome assembly GCA_019744975.1 of Burkholderiales bacterium. Lineage (GTDB taxonomy): Bacteria > Pseudomonadota > Gammaproteobacteria > Burkholderiales > SG8-41. The sequence continues at coordinate 37,005 of JAIETP010000008.1, read as the reverse complement.
ACATGTTCGGCGGCCAGATCGAACAGGTGTTCGGATCGCGGCGCTTCCTGATCTATTACCTGGGCTGCGTGTTCGCCGCGGCGCTGGCGCAACTGGCGATGTCGACCTTCAGTGGCGGCCCCGCGCTGCCGACGGTGGGCGCCTCCGGCGGCGTGTTCGGCCTGCTGCTCGCCTATGGCCTTTTTTTCCCGAAGCGTACGGTACTGCTGATTTTCCCGCCGATCCCCATGCCAGCGTGGCTGTTCGTCACGCTGTACGGATTGGTCGAACTCTACCTCGGTGTCACCGGCACCCAGGCCGGCGTTGCGCATTTTGCGCATCTGGGCGGCATGCTTGGCGGTTATATTTTGATCCGGCAATGGCGGTCGAGACGGTGATTAAGTGACTAAGTGATCAGGTGATTAGGGAATTAGCACACGTCACTTAATTACTTAATCACCTAATCACCAGCACTTAAGAAGCAAATCGCGGATCCACACGTTGTCCGCATCCAGCGTCGAATATTCCAGCACATCCGTCGCTGCGAGTTCACCGCGCAGCCGGTGCAATTTTGCGGCACGCACATTGGCTTCGCGCACGGTGTAGCCGTAACGCGCGTAACGGTCGATCTCGATCGCGTTGTCCACGGCCGGCGCTGTACTGAGCCAGAACCATTCCGCGACATAGTCCTGCGCGAGTTGCTCCAGTTCTGCATACAACCCCGGCTCAACCGCCTGCGCCATGGCGGCCGGCGAAGGCCTGTCGTCCAGGCCATTCAGCCGCCACGCACAAGCCCATTCCGTGGCGCCTTCGGTGGTCAGCAACTCAACGGCATCACCATCCCGCGTAATGCGGAACAGCGCATCACGCTCGTGGTTCAGCACATACCCCGCCCACTCGCCGCGGCCGCGCCGCAGCAGCGCAAAGGCCAGTTGCAGGGTGCCGTCAGGCGCGGCGCGCAAATAACGGTTGTGTGTTTCAGTGCTGCCCGTGGCCAGGGGCTCTTCGACATGTTCCGCGATGGCGCCATTGGTCAGAAGAGCGCGGCCCTTGCGGCCGGCGGCGACATTGACCCATTCCGCGGCAATCTTCAGTTCCGGAAATTCCAGTGAGGCGGCAGCGAAGGCCGGGAACGGGATGCCGCCGTGGACCTTGAAGTCATAGGACAGCGCATCGTCACCGTGGTGCTCCTCGAATTCGCCGACAAAAATCTCCTCGACCAGCAGCGCCTTGATGCGCGCGTCGGCCGCCGGCAGCTGTTCGCGCTCGCCGGTGACGGTCAATGTGGCGTGTATCAGCAGGTCCATGGGTCTGGTGATTATAGTGCCTGGCTTCGGCTAAAATCCGTACTGAACATGCCCGCCCGCAAACGTCCTCCCACGCTGAAACTCGCCGACTACTACATGGGTCGCGACAAGCTGCATCGCAGCGAATTGACCCGCGAAATACGCGCCAATGCACGCGAGACTCTGCGCCGCACGAATCGCCTGCTCAGAAGCGCCGGCATGATGCGCAAAGTAACTTCAGGCTGGCGACCGGCATCCATCAATGCCGCGGTACCCGGTGCCGCCCGCGGCAGCAAACACCTCAACTGCCTCGCCATTGATCTCGAAGACCGCAACGGCGCGCTCGATGCCTGGTGCATGGCCAATCTCGACACACTCGAAGCACTCGGTTTGTGGCTGGAACATCCGGACGCGACACCCGGCTGGTGCCATCTGCAGACACAGCCGCCGCGTTCGGGCAGCCGCGTGTTTTATCCATAAGTATTTGTTTTAATTAGTTTTTTTATTAATCGAGGAAAGTCGTATATTCATCAAGCGTGATGCGCGAGGGCTGGAAGGTATTCACTATTGCAGCGTTGTCGGCATAACCCATCGCCATGCCGCAGATCACCACCCAGTCATGGCTCAAACCCAACTCGCGCCGCACCACGTCGGGATAACTCGCGATCGACGCTTCGGCACAGGTATGTAATCCCTTCGCACGCGCCGCGAGCATCAGCGTCTGCAGAAACATGCCGTAATCCAGCCAGCTGCCCTTTTCCAGTTTGCGTTCGATGGTGAAAATCAAACCGGCAGGCGCACCGAAGAACGTGTAATTGCTGGCGCGGTACGCTTTTGATTTTTCATGGTCACCGCGGCCGATGCCGAGGATGCCGTAAAGCCCCCAGCCGCATTCGCGGCGGCGCTTGAGGTACGGCTCGAACACCGGATCGGTGTAGTAATCGTAATCACGTTTATGGCCGTGCTCTTCGTTGAGAAACGCCGACTGGATCGCCGTGCCCACGCGTTTCAGCGCCGAGCCCGTCAGCACATGCACCCGCCACGGCTGGATGTTCGAACCGCTGGGCGCATGACGCCCGAGTTCCACGATGTCGCGCAACAGCTGCGGCGGCACCGGATCGGATTTATAGGCGCGGATGGAACGCCGCGTATGCGCCGCGGCAAAAACGTCGGGCGCGGCCTGGTTGATATCGGTCATGGTGGGTTCTGCCCTTTGGAATTACAGCATTGATGTTAACAAACCGCCGTCGATTGACCGACACCGCGCGCTTCGTCACACTGCCGGCGCCACCATGACTCCCATTACCCGACACGTTGGGATTTATTTCGCACTGCTGCAGCTTTTTTTCACGCTGGCGTGGACGGTCTATGTCATTTTCCTGCCGCGGCTCGCCGCTGAAGCCGGCATCCCCAAGTCGTGGATCCTGTGGATACTCATCGCCGACCAGCTGGTGTTCATGATTGCCGACTGGCTGATGGGCGCAAAAGCCGACCGCATGTCGCGCATCGTCGGCACACTCGGACCACGGCTGGCGCTGATCACTCTGCTCTCCGCGTTCGCCTTCCTGCTGCTGCCGTTTGCCGCACCGCTGGCCAGCCCGCTGCTGTTCCTCGGCCTGACTTTTTTGTGGACCGTCACCTCGTCGGCGCTGCGCGCGCCGCCGCTGATGCTGATCAGCAAATACGCCGGCGCCGGCGCGCAACCCGCCATCGCCGGACTGTGGTTGTTCGGCTTCGGCATCGCCGGCGCGATCGCGCCCTACCTCACCGGCGTGTTGCGCGACACCGATGCCCGGCTGCCCTTCGCCCTGGCGTCGATCGCAGTGGCAGTCGCCGCATGGGCCCTGGCCTGGGCGGAACGCCATCTCGCGACGGCAGCCGCACCGCTGCCGGAAACGCCTGAGCGCAAACCGCTGCCGATTGCCGCATTCCTCGCCATTGTTGCGCTCACCGCGCTGGGTTTCCAGGTGCATTTTTCACTGAGTTCGGCGCCGCAATACCTGCGTTTTGTGCCCGCTGCCGAACTCGGTCAGCTGATGCCCGTGTTCTGGGTGGGATTCAACCTCGCGATGCTGCCGCTGACGTATTTGATCCGCCGCCATGGTGACTTCAAAGTGCTCGCTGCCGGTGCCGCGGTCGGCGCACTCGCCGTCGCTTATGCCACGCAAGCCGGATCGCTGGGCCTGTTGATCGCCGCGCAACTTGCCGCGGGGGCGGCATGGGCCGCGGTGATGTTTGGCGCCTTCGGCGCGGCTATCCTGCTCGGGCGCAGCGGTCGCGAGGGTTATGCCACCGGCGGCATGTTCTCGATGTTCGCCTTCGCCGCGATGCTGCGCATCCTGATGATCGCCACACAACTCAACCAGGACACCGGGCTGCAGCAGGCGCTGATGTATCTGCCGGCGGCCTGCTGGGGCGCGGCCGCATTGCTGCTGGTGATGCTGCTAAGTCGAAGTCGTCCTGCTGCCGCCTGAAGCGAGTACTAACGCCAGCTTTTCCGCACGGCTCAACTGCTTGATCTGGTATTCGCGTTTGCTCGCCGAGGAGCGGTCGGCCGCCGGCTCCTGGTACGCCAGCACCACCGGCCGCCGCGCGCGCGTATAGCTGGCTGCCGCGCCCTTGCCGGTGTTGTGTTCGGCGATGCGCTTTTCGACATCACGCGCGATGCCTGTATACAGCGTGCCGTCGGCGCAACGCGCGATATACACCTGCCATGAACCCAAGACCGGCTCCCCTGTCTGATCTGATATCCGCGTATCATGCCGCCAATGAAAACAATGCGCCATCTGCCGATCCTCGCGCTGCTTCTGCTCCCCGCCACCGCCGGCGCCGCCGATCCCGCCAAAACCATGTTCGACGTCGAACTCGGCACGCGTTTTCTCTACCCCGCCTGTGCGCGCGGCGAAGACACCATGACCAAACGCCACTGCTACGCCGAATCGCTGACCGCAAAAACCGCCTGGGGCGCCGAGCAATATCACCTGTTCTACCCACACACCTCGTCCACGCCCTGGGCGCGCGGTGAAATGATGGTCGAGGTGGTCAACGGCATCATCGAAGCCATCCACATCAACACCTGGGGCATCCAGGGACAGGGCACGGCGCTGGAAACACTCACCAAAAAATACGGCCCGCCGGCGCGCAGCCGCAGCGAAACCATCAAGGCCCACCGCTCGCGTTATCCCTCGAAGTTCGCGGAATGGGACTTCAAGGATTTCACCGTCAAACTCGACGGCACCACCACCACCATCGACTGGGGCCGCATCACGCTGGCTACGCAGCGTTACCAGAACATGCGCAAGTAGAGGGCCCAATAGAAGCGGCGCAAATGGGAAAAATGCCGGGCCGGGTTCAGCGCCCTCCCGCGAGGCTTATAATGCAGCCTCCATCCGATTCTCAACAGGGCACATCCATGGCATCGACCACCACCGCAAGCGGACTGATCATCGAAGACCTCGTCACCGGCGACGGCGCGGAAGCGACCGCCGGCATCGAAGTCACCGTGCATTACACCGGCTGGCTCACCGACGGCAAAAAATTTGATTCGAGCAAGGACCGCGATGATCCCTTCGTGTTTCCGCTGGGCGGCGGCCGCGTGATCCGCGGCTGGGACGAAGGCGTGCAGGGCATGAAAATCGGCGGCAAACGCAAACTGACGATTCCGCCGGCACTCGGTTACGGCGCGCGCGGTGCCGGCGGCGTGATCCCGCCGAACGCCACGCTGGTGTTCGAAGTCGAACTCCTCGCGATCGACTGAGCCGCCCATGGCCGGCAAAACCATCAAGGTCCGCTCGCGCAACAACGGCGAATTCGACTGCTATGTCGCCAAACCCGCCGGCAACAACAAGGTGCCGGCCATCGTGCTGGCCTCTGCCGTACACGGCGTCAATGCCGACATCTGCGGCATTGCCGACGAGTTTGCCGCTGCGGGTTATATCGCCGCGGCGCCCGACCTGTTCTGGCGCACCATCCCCGGCCCGTTGCCGCGTGAAGACGAACGCGCCGGACAACGCTCGCAACCGCGCATGCCCGTGCTGAAGTCCGGTGAAACCGACATGGCCGACACGCTGCTCGCCGTGCGCCAGTTGAAACAGCACAACGGCCGCGCCGTCGCGATGGGTTTCTGTTTCGGCGGGCCGTACGCGATCCTCGGCCCGAAACGTCTCGGTTACGACGCCGGCATCGGCTGCCACAGCACGCAGATGAAAGATTTCCTCCAGGAATTCGACGGCCTGAGCAAACCGGTGTGCCTGATCTGGGGTGACAAGGACACTGCCGCGCCACCGGATGTGCTGGCCGCTTACGTTGAAAAAGCCAAAACCCTGGCCAGTCTGGAAGTGCACATCTTCCCCGGCATCCTGCACGGCTACATGATGCCGGAGAATGCCAAGGCCTACAGCCCGGACACGCGCAGATTCTCGATGGACAAGGCGCTTGCATTGCTCAACGCTTTGCGTTGAGCAATGCTAATGATGAGCGATGAATGATGAGTGATGAGCGAAAAGCGGTTCTGCCTGTACTCCGCATTCATCACTCCTCACTCATCATTCAGCTTTAATCCCCGCCTCACGAATCACCCGCCCCCACTTCTCCGATTCGTTGCGCCAGAACGCCGCGAACTGTTCCGGCGAATTGCCCACCACGTCGGCACCCATGCCGGCAATCTTGTCGCGGATGTCCTTTTCCTGCAGCACCCGGGTGAAATCGCCATGGATGCGTGTGATCAGGTCTTTCGGTGTGGCGGACGGCACCACCAGCCCGAACCAGTTGGTCAGCTCGTAACCCTTCACGCCCTGCTCGGCGATCGTCGGCACATCGGGCAGCGCCGCGGCGCGTTTGCCGCCGAGCACACCCAGCGCCACCAGTTTTTTGTCACGGATGTACGGCAAGGCCTGCAGCATGCTGTCGTAGGTCAGCGACACATGCCCGCCAAGCAGGTCGGCAAAACTCGGACCGCTGCCCTTGTACGACACATGGATGATTTTGACGCCGGCGAGGCGGTTGAAGAGTTCCCCGCCCAAGTGCGGCGCGCCGCCCGCCCCTGAAGACGCAAAGGTGATTTCACCGGGACGCGCCTTCGCCAGCGCAATCAGCTGCGGCACGGTTTTCGCCGGCAGCGAGGGATGCGCCACCATCACGAAGTGCACATCCACCACCTGCGTCACCGCCGCCAGATCCTTCAGCGGATCCACCGCCATTTTCGGATACAGGTGTTTGTTCGCCGCGAGATTGCCCAGCGTCGCGATCGCCCAGGTGTAACCATCGGGCGCGGCGCGCGCGGTGAATTCGGTGCCGATGATGCCCGCCGCACCGGCGCGGTTTTCGACAATCACCTGCTGGCCGTACTGCGCGGAGAGTCTGGGTCCGACCACGCGCGCGACGATATCCACGCCACCGCCCGGCGGAAAGGGCACGACGATACGCACCGGTTTCGCCGGAAAGTTCTGCGCCGGCGCCGTGCAGGACAACGCAGCGAATACAGCCGCCGCCACCGCCTTCAACATGGAACGCATCATCACTCCCCTGGTTATTTTATTCAGACTGCAAGAGCCGCCTTACCCGTCAGCACCCGTTCCGCATTCCAGGCCGTGGCTTTGATCGACGACCACACCGGTTTGCCGAACTCGCGTTCCAGCCGCGGCATGATGTCGCGGGTCGGCAACTGCGAACAGGCGATGAACAGTGCATCGGCGTCCGGCGTCATGGTCTCGCGCGCCAGCGCCGTGATCTGCTCCGGCGTAATCGCCCCGAGTTCATCCGTGGTTTCCGCATTAAAACTCGCCAGTTGCAGCACGGTGATGCCGGATTGTTCCAGGTAGGCGCGCAGGCGTTCATTGACCAGGTCCAGGTACGGCGTCACCACGGCAATACGCCGGGCGCCGATGTGGCGCAGCGCCTCGATCATCGCGCCGGCGGTGGTCACCACCGGTTTGCCGGTAATCGCCGCGAGTTTTTGCTGGATTTCCGCATCCCGCACCGGGCCGCCGATAAATCCGGCGGCGGTGCAGCCATAGGCCACGATATCGGTTTGCGCCGGATCGTAATCGCGGGCCAGTTCCAGCGCCTGCGCGACATAAGCGGGAATTTCCGCGGGACCGAGCAGGCCCTTGCCGCGCGGAATGCGCAGCGTACGGCACTGCGAACCGGGCAGCCAGTCGAGCAGTTCCGGTTCCATGGTCGTATTGTTGGCGGGCACCATCAGCCCAAGCTTCACCGTCATGAACCCTCCTCCGGGAACGGGTGCAGTCAGTGCATTCTAACCGGGAACAATCGCCGGTTTCAGCGCATCCACGGCACGATGTCAAATCGCTTGCCGGCCTTCAACCGGAAAACAGTGAAGTCTTTTTCATCGACTGTCAGTATTTCACGCAAACCTGATTCGAGCGCCAGCCAGACCAGCGCAGCATCCGTGAAATCAATATCGCGATCCGCATACTTGCGAATCAACACCTCGATTGAGGCATAAGCGGAAACGGGGATATCAACAACCGCGACACCGCCACGCTGCACCCATTGCAACAGATCACTTTTACCCCGGGGATCCAGAAAAAAACACGCCTCGACGATCACTGCAGAAACAGTAATCAGCGGATGCCGGTGCGCAATCAGGTAATCGCGGGCAGCCGCACGCTGGCGGTCGTTGCGGCGGAACAAGGCCGCCAGAAAACCGGTATCGACCAGGACCCTGTTCACTTGCCTTTGCCGCGGAAACGTTCACGCAACAGGCGCTTGGTATTGCGGGCAACGTCCTCGGTAGGACGCTCATCGGTATCAGGCGCAATCAAATCCCGAGCCAGTTCGTACGGCGAACGATCACCGGCCTTGATCGCCAGGAATTCATCCAGCGCCTGCTTTACCGCATCACTTTTTGAAACCCGATGCTTGATGCAGTATTCGGCAAGCTCTTGCTCCACGGCTTGCGGGATACGTACTGACAATGGCATGGAAACACCTGTGTATGACAAATTGCCGAGAAGTGTAACACACTACCTCCGTCAACATGTCGCCACACCCAGGTCACGCATGTGTTTATAACATGTTGTTTTTAAAAATAATTTAACCGCCCGCCTGCTGCTTGCGGATCAGGCACTGCAACAGGCCACGCTGCTCGGGGGTCAGCTCCGGCGCGGTATCCTCCACCGCCCAGTGGCGTTTGAACGCCGCCACCGCCGACCACGGCACCGTCACGTCGTAACCCAGCGCACTGAGCAGCGTCGTATCGTCCGCACCCGCGGGCGCCGCATCGAAGGGCGGCTCGCACCACAAACCGAAACCCGCCGCAGCCAGCCGTTGCCACGGAAAAAATGCACTCGGGTCGACTTTTCGCCCCGGCGCCACATCACCGTGGCCCAGAAAATTGGCCGCCGGAATATTCCAGCGCGATTTCAGATCCGCGAGCAATGCGATCAGCGCGACGATCTGCGCTTCGGCAAAAGGTTCGCGCCCGTTGTTGTCGAGTTCGATGCCGATCGACGAGGAATTGAGGTCGCGGTTGCCGCCCCAGTACGAATCACCGGCATGCCAGGCGCGTTTTAGTTCGTCCACCAGGTAAATGATCCGGCCGTCTCGTGCAATCAGGTAATGCGCGCTGACCCCAAGCGCAGGATTGGTCAGCGTGGCCAGTGCGCGTTCTGCCGTGTCATTGGTGGTGTGATGGATGATCACGTAATTGGGCCGCCGCTCGCCGGCATTGGGCGAGGGTTTCACGTCCACCGGCAGCGTGGTGTAGACCGGCAGCTGCGCGCAGGCAGACAGCAGCAGCACTGCCAGACACAAAAACCACCCGATCACCCGCTGCGCCATGTCCCCTCCTTGCCGTCATCGCAGATAATTACTGTACCACGCGCGCCACCTGTTACTCTCCCACTCCTGATGAACAACCCCGGCCCGCAAACCGAAACCGCACGCGCAATCTCGCGCGACGACCTCAACGTGCTGCCGGTACGCCGTTACGAAGGCCCGGTGACACTGGTCGACACACCCGCGCTGCTGTTCGCCGCCCTGACCGACATCCGCAACGAACGTGTGGTCGGTCTCGATACCGAAACCCGGCCCGCTTTCCGCAAGGGCGAAAGTTACCTGCCGAGCATCGTGCAGGTCGCCACCGCGAGCATGGCCTACATTTTCCCGCTGCGTTACCCGGACACCCACGCCGTGATCACCGAGATGCTTCAGGCACAGGAGACAGCCAAGGCCGGCGTTGCGCTGGCCTATGATCTGCGCACGCTGAAACAGGTGTTTCCGTTCGCGGAAAAACACGTGGTCGACCTGGGCCAGGTCGCCAAACGCCACGATTATGGTCAAAGCGGCGTGCGCAACCTCGCCGGCATTTTCCTCGGTTACCGCATTCCCAAAGGCGCCAAAACCACCAACTGGTCGGCACCGCAACTGACGCCCGCGCAAATCATTTATGCAGCGACCGATGCCTGGGTGTGCCGCGAGCTGTATCTGAAATTCGAAATGAGCGGGCTTTTGCGCTGATGATTCGTCGCGCGTGCGGGTTATTGCACGGATAATTCACCGCGCAGCCCGCCACACCGTTTCCCCAGTCAGCCCTACTCTTTCGGAATCTTCGCCGCCGTAATCACCTTGCCCCAGGCAGCAATCTCAGTCTTGATCTGGGCCAGGAATTCCTGCGGTGAATTGCCCTCGGGTTCTACGCCCAGTCCGGCCAGGCGCTCTGAAATCTCCGGCTTGCGGACGATGGTCGCGAGTTCCCGGTGCAAGCGACTGATCACCGCGGGCGGCGTACCCTTGGGCGCATGCAGGCCATACCAGGACAATACTTCATAACCGGGCACGGTCTCGGCGATGGTCGGCAGATCGGGGGCCGACGCAATACGCTTCAAGCCGGTGACGCCCAGCGGGCGCAGCTTGCCCGCCTTGATGTGCGCAAACGCCGAGGAATAGGCACTGATCAGCATCTGCACCTGGCCGCCGATCAAATCGCTCAACGCAGGACCCGCCCCTTTATACGGCACATGCACGATGTCGATGCCGGCGAGATATTTGAACTGCTCACCGGCGAGATGCGCCGTCGAACCCGAGCCGGCCGACGCAAAATTGATCGTCCCCGGCTTTGTTTTCGCCAGCGCCACCAGTTCCTTCACCGACTTCGCCGCGACCGAGGGATGCACCACCAGCACCAGCTGGCTCGAACCAACGCGGCTGATCGGAATGATGTCCTTCGTCGGGTCATAGGGCAGCTTCGAGCGTAGATTCGGCGCAATGACAATCTCACCGCCCGCCGACATCAGCAGGGTATAACCATCGGGTGTTGACTGCGTCAGCAAGGTGACCGCCAGCGTGCCGCCGGCGCCGCCCCGGTTGTCGATGATGAACTGCTGACCGAGGGATTCGGTCAGATGCGGCGCGACCAGGCGCGCAGTCAGGTCACTGGGGCCGCCGGGCGGATAACTGATCAGCATGCGCACCGGACGTGTCGGATATTTCGCCTCTGCCGCCTGCACTGCCGCGATCCCCGAAAGCATCAGCAGTGTCAGCGCAGCAAGCGCCTGTAATGGTTTGCACATTTCCGTATTCATTCACCTCTCCTGTTGCCGCATGATGGCGGCCGCGTCGGCGGCGACCGCATTGCAGTGATTGCATTTCAGTGGTTACCCACCCGACACCCAATCTTAGCGCAGCCTGCGCCGCGAATTGCGGTAAAGTGACTGAAAAAAAATGCTCAGCGGCCATGTCCGGAGGAGTTCCATGAACAGCCGTCATTCGCTGGCTGCCGCCATTGCTGCGGCATTGATCTTTGCCGCACCCGCGCAGGCACGCGTCACCCGCATCGTGATCGACGAAACGGTGTCACCCGCATTCTGCAAAGGCAACAGCTGCGGCTCCTGGGGCGGCGCCGGCCAGTACGAACAGATTGCCGGTCGCGCCTTTGGTGAACTCGACCCCGCCGACCCGCTGAACCGCCTGATCCAGGACATCCAGCTCGTGCGCGACCCTGACGGCAAGGTACGTTACGTCGCCACCTTCGTCATCACCAGGCCCGTCGACATGAGCAAGGCCAGCGGCCTCTTGTGGCATGAAGTGCCCAACCGCGGCCGCCCGGTGTTGATCTCGACCCAGGAGCGCGAATTCGGCGACATCGGCCTCGCCACCGCATGGCAGGGTGACAACGCCGGCATGAGCCCGACCCTCGGCACGGCAGTGCGCGCCACCATGACGGCCGGCGGCAACCACTGGCTGCAATTGCCGATTGCCAAAAATGCCGATGGCTCACCGGTTACCGGCCCGGTGTTCGCGCGGATCATCAATCGCGGCGGCGCCGGCGCGCAGCCGCTGATCGTGCAGACCAACCCGGTGCCATACATGCCGGCGAGCCTCGACACCACAAAAGCCACGCTGGTCTCGCGCGACCACGAAACGCTGGACGGCAAGGTAAAAGGCGAAACCGCCATCGACGCGGCCGACTGGAAATTCTGCGGCGGTGGAACCTACGATGAACCGGTCGCATTGACAAGGCTGCCGGTGCAGATCTGCCTGAAAGGCGGCTTCAACGCGGCAAAACTCTATCAAGTGGTCTACACCGCCAAAGACCCCTACCCGCTGGGCATCGGTTTTGCCGCCTGGCGCGACCTTGGCGCATTTTTCAAATACGCAAAACAGGATGACGCCGGCACCCCCAACCCTCTCGCCGGGCGCATCACCCACAGCATCGCGCGCGGCCGTTCACAATCCGGCAACTATCTGCGCGGCTGGCTGCACCTCGGCTTCAACCAGGAGGAAAATAAACAGGGTTCGACTGCGCGCCGCGTCCACGACGGCATGTGGCCGGTCATCGCCGGGCGGCGCATCGCGCTGAATTTCCGCTGGGCGCAACCCGACGGCGTACTCGAGCTCTACCAGGCCGGCAGCGAAGGCCCGCAGTGGTGGCAACCCTGGCCCGACCGCGCGCGCAATCTGCCCGCGCGCAGCATCCAGGACCGCTGCATGGCAACAAAGACCTGCCCGAAAATCATCGAACACTTTGGCGCCGCTGAAATCTGGGCGCTGAAACTTGGGCCCGAATGGGTGGGCACCGATCCAAAAGAAGACATTCCCATGCCCGACAACGTGCGCCGCTACTACATCGCCAGCAGCACCCACGGCGGCGGGCGCGGCGGCTTCAACGCGAGCCTCGCTGAATTCCACAAAACCGCGAAACCTGTCGACTGCCCCGGCAACAACTGGGGCAACGCCGTGCTGCCGGCCAACCCGCTGTCCCATGATGAACCCTGGCGCGCGATCACCGTGCACTTTCGCGACTGGGTGATGAAGGATGTCGCGCCGCCGCCAAGCCGTTATCCGACGATCAGCGCCGGCCAGCTCGTGGCGCCGAACAAGGCGGCGATGGGTTTCCCGACGCTGCCGGGCCTCCGAGCCACCGCACCCGAAGCCGAGCTGATCAACCCGCTGCTGGATTACGACTGGGGCCCGCGGTTTGATCCGAACGACGCCGCAGGCATCCCGGACAATGCTCCGCCAAAAATAAAACAGGTCTTGAAAATGCTCGTGCCGAAGGTCAACGCGGACGGCAACGAAGTGGGCGGCATCCCCGTGGTATTGCTGGAAGCCCCGCTGGGCACCTATCTCGGATGGAACATCACTGCCGGCGGCGCACGGCCCTTCCACGCTGGGCAACTCTGCAATTACGCCGGCGGCATGATTCCCTTCGCCAGAACCAAAACCGAACGCGAAGCCAACAAGGACCCGAGGCCCTCACTCGAGGAACGTTACGGCGACCATGCGGGATTCGTGGCTGCGGTGCGCAAGGCAACCGAAACCGCAAAGGCATCCGGATTCCTGCTGGACAAAGACGCCACCGCACTGATCAAGGCGGCGGAAGCCAGTGATGTACTAAAATGAGGTACTCGAATGAGGCACTCAAATGAGGCCCTCAAATAAGGCATCAAGATAAGCTGCTGAAATAACCGGGGCGTGGAAATCGTCAGGGCTTGGTGGTTTCCAGCCCCTGGATCATCCGCCGCAGCTGGTCGCCGGCAATGAGCTCGATGTCAATGCGGTTTTCCTCGACAAAACGCCGTGCCTCGTCGGTGAATGTGCCGGAAGTCACCACAAACACGCCCGCGGCATTTTCGGCCGCGGCCACGCCGCAGATTTCACGCACCACCTTCACACCGACGCGCTGTACCCGCCAGTGTTTGCACTGCACGAGATAACGGTCTTCACCGATGCTCGCCACCAGATCAACGCCGCCGTCGAGCTCGCGCCCGCCGCGCTGCTCGACATGAAAACCCTTGCGCCGGAAAAACTCCGCCACCAGATGCTCGAACTCGCGCCAGGTCAGCAGTTCCAGCGCGGCATGGCCCCGCTCGCCGGCAACATCAGCATAATTTTTGTATTGTTTGTAACGCAACCAGGCCGACACTGCCGCAGCAGCGAGGAAAACCGCCGGCAGCAGATATTGCAGACCCATCGCGAGGCCGCGCAGCACCGGCAAAACCACCACATCCGACGGAAACGATACCGGCGACGGCGTACGAATGAGCCAATACAACACCACCCACGACAGCAGCGCCGCAGCCACACCAGCCCACCACGGCAAACGAACCGTCAGCTCAATGACGTCATGAACCAGATTTTTCCTGCTGCGCGCCATGCTTCCCTCCCTCTGCGGGCATTCTGTAGTCATCGTCGCCGGCACACCAGCGCAATACCGCACACTCACCGGCAACACCGGCTGCGATGACATTCCGCCTGCAGCACCGTTTCGCGCCACCCGGCATCTCTGATGAATTATTTTAACCATTTGTTTTTATTTATTTTTTTGTAAATTCGGTCAGCAAGAATTGATACTGGATCAAGCACCGGAAAACCGCGGCCGCAAAGCCTGCAACGGCCCTGACGGCGCAACACCAACCAGCGTGAAGATTATCCGGCCGCCGCGCTGAAGGCCTATCGCGACAACCAGCGCTCAGGCGTCGATACCAGCATGAATGCGGTGATGTACAAAACGACGGATGCCGACATAGCGGCGCTGGCGCATTACCTCGCCCATCGGGAGTGGTTCCAGCCTCAGCGCGTCAACTCCAGCGCCACTCCCACAATCGCCGCGCGCCCCGGCGCCGGCTCATAATAACGGCCGTTGTTATCCGCCACGATGACCGAACCGATGTAGGCCCGGTCCGAAACATTGTCGATGCGCAGGAATTCGGTGAGCCGCCAGCCTCGGCCACGCTGCTGGAAACCCGCACGCAGATTGCCCACCGTGTAGGCGGCGGCAGACTCGCTGTTCTGGTCGTTGACGAACACCTTGCCGCTGTGTCGGAGCTCGACCCCGGCATGAAATCCGCTCGCGGCATGACGCCAAACCAACTCGCCATAAAACAGATTGGGTGCAACACCGGGGAGACGGTTACCCGAGTTCACCGTGGTCGGCGGCACGCCCGAGGTAAACGGCTGGCTGAATTTGGCGTCGAGCAAAGTCCACGCCAGCGCGGATTCAAATCCCGCGCTGTACCGCTGCTGCCATGCGATTTCCAATCCTTTGCGCTGCGTGCCCGAAGCATTGCGGTAATCAGTGCGTCCGCTGGCAGAGCTGTTGACGACAATCTCGTCCTTGGTGTCGATGCGGAACAGAGCCATATTGACATGGCCGAGATCCCCCGTCAGCGCTTTGATACCGATCTCACGATGCATGCTGTTGGACGGTTTCAGCGCAAAGTTGAGTCCCGGAATCAGGGTTCCAGTTGCGTTTCTCCGGTATGCCAATTCAGCAAATGTCGGTGTCTCAAAGCCTCGCCCGAAATTGGCGTAGGCATTAAGAACCGGCGTAAAGCGCCAGATCGCGCCAACGGCCGGTGTCGTACGAACATAATCGATTGCGCCGCTGTCATCGCCATTGAGGCCGGCAACAAAATAATCACGCGAATCAAACGCAACGCGGCTGTGCCGCACACCCGCGAGCAACCCCAGTTGCCGTGATGCCTGCCATTCGACTTGCGTATAAACGTCGGTGTTGGAGACAGTATTGTCTTCGTCGCGCTTCAAGGCACCGGTGATGCCGTTATTGTTGACGAAACCGCGCCGGCGCTCGGCCATACGATCATGATCGATACCTAAGTTGACCGTGAAAGCACGACCTGCGACTTTGGCCTCCCGCGACCAGCGCAATCCGACCCCGCCGTAGCCGCGGTCCAGATCAACCACGCCACCTGAGCTGAGAAGGGGAAAAGCACCTTCGAAACCCAAGTGCTGGGTCACCTGGCGGTCGCCGAAATAAGCCCGCGCATGCAGGGTATCCTGCGGGCTCAACGGCATCTCCCAGGTCATGCCGGCCTGCGTCTGGGCCGTGCTCTTGCGGGTATTGAAGGTGTAGGCATTCGCAACCGCCTGCCGCGGATTCGCCGCCACCTGCGCCGCGGTCAAACCGAGCGGATCCTGGGCTTCCGGCTGGTCAAGCGCGTTGAACACCAGCGTCAGGCGCCCCGCACCGCCCAGATCGTATTTGAGCCTGGCATTGACCTGGTCGCGCCGCGCCGCGCTGTGGTCACGGTAGCCGTCGGTCTCGAAACGCGAGGCGTCCATCAGTACATTGAGCGCCCCGTGCTGCCCGCCGTACTGAAAACCCAGCTTCCGGCTGCCGAAACTGCCGGCCACGGCGCTCGCCGAATACGTCGGATCCACCGGCCCGTCGGCGGTAAAAATCTGCACCACGCCGCCGGCCGCGTTGCCGTAGAGGCTGGAGAAGGGGCCGCGCAGTACTTCGATGCGCTGTGCCGATGACAGATTGAAGGATGCCGCCTGCCCCTGGCCGTCGGGCATGGTGGCGGGTATGCCGTCGGCAATCAGCCGGATCCCGCGCACCCCGAACGCCGAACGCGCACCAAAACCGCGGGAGGAAATCTGCAGATCCTGCGCGTAGTTCTGCCGGTTCTGCACCGCAATACCGGGCACGCGCCCCAGGGATTCGGAAAGATTGACCTGCGGATTGTCCTCGCGGATCGCGCGCAGGTTCACGCTGTCGATGGACACCGGCAGATCCATGCTGTCGCGCTCGCTGCGCGTGGCGCTGACCGTGACCTCGGGCAAAACAGCGACCGGCCGCCCCGTATCCTGCGCAGGCGCTTGTGCCTGCGCTTGCACCTGCGCTTGCACCTGCGCTTGTGCCTGCGCTTGTGTCTGAATAACAGCGGCGAGCGCAAAACCTGCCGCCGCAACATACCCTGTTTGCAAAGACTTCATCGCCCCTCCCCGGCCGATGGGTGCGCCACTTTACACGAAGGGCGAAACCCCGATCAGCCAAAGATGCAGGCCCGACACCAGCACCGCCCACGCCCCGACCCCGACAATCACCGTCAGCAGCGTGCGCAGCCCAGTCCCCGCCGGATACACCGTACCCGCGGCGCGGTCCCGTTTGCGCGAAACAATAAAACCGGCGACGGCCCAGGCCAAAAACGTACCGAACAACAGCACATCCGCCAGCCGCCCGTTCGACAGCAGGTGCGCAAACGCCCAGAGCTTGATCCCGGCAAACATCGGATGCCCGAGCGCCGCCTTGATGTGATTGCGCGGCACATAGGCCGCAGCCACCAGCACCAGCGACACCAGCATCAGCAGCCCGGCGACATGACGCATGAACTGCGGCGGGTTGTAGAGTACTGCGGATTCGTAACGCGCCTGTCCGTAGCCCCACACCAGCAGCACAAAACCGGCGATTGAAACCAGGGCATAGACGCCCTTCCACGGCAGGAGTCCGCTGCGGACAATGCTGCGCGTGCGAAAACCGTCGGCGACGATGCGGGTCGAATGAATGCCGAGGAAAAAAATCAAACCGAGTATCAGATAAGTCATGTCAGCTCCACACGTAATGCCAAAGGCGCCGTTGCCAAACTCAGTCGACCTTCGCGGGTCGATCTTTGGCCGGACGCCCCCACATCACATAGACCAGCCCGCCCAGAAGGATCAACAAGCCGATCGCCAGCACCAGCAGGGCATTGTTGAGCAGGGAATCCTGGTCTGAGGCACGACGCGGTGCGGATTCGAAAGGGGCTGCCGGTTTTGTCTGCACCACTGGTGCCTGAATCGCAGGTGGTGCTGGCGCAGCAACGGCTGCCGGCTGGGCTGCGACCGGTGCTGCTTGCGGCGGCGCCGCGGCGCCCACCGCGGGTTTTTCCCAATGGCGCTGCAATTGCGCGACCGCGGTCTCCAGCGCCGCAACACGGTCGAGCATGGCCGCCAGCGTTTTTGCATCAGTGTTCGACAAAACGTCCTGTCGCGGCGCCGGACGTGCAACTGCCGGACGGCGATCAAGCGCCGGTGCGCGCACGGCAGCGGGAGTCACCGCTGTTACAGTGGGTGGAACCACCGCAGGCACATATTCCACTGCCGCGGTCTGCCGCGGCGCACGGTAACCCGGCGGATCCAGCAGCGCGGTGTAGCCGCGCACGATGCGTGCTGCGTCCGACTCGAGCTCGACCAGCAGATAGACAAACGGCTCATTCAGCGGCTGAAGGGATACCAGCTCAAGCACATGGCGACCGTTGGCACGGGACTGGATACTCAGGCGGGCCCCGGTCAATGCCGGGTTATAGCGGAAACCCAGCGGCGGGTAGATCTCCGGGGATGCCAGACGCGGCGTCACAGTAGTGCGGCTGTCGGGAAACTGCGTCAGATTGAGCAGATCGATTTCAGCGCGGAAGGGTTCCCCCATCGCCGACAATACGACGAGTTTGCCGAGACCTGCGGCGTTTGCCGCCGACGCGATCACCAGCAGCAGTGCTGCTGACCAAGCGCGCCATGTCCAAATGGACCTAACGATGCCACCTCCCGATCCACGAATTACGCCGAAAGGTACTCCCTTACCCGCAGAAACGCAACTAAGCCATTATAAATATTGAATAATTCCATTTTTTGCAAGCAGGGGCTCCTCCCCCCGCCAGTCTCCCCCCGCATACCCCATAAAACCGCTTTTCCCGGCCTTTCCGCTGCCTGCAAAATCCCGCGGATCACCATTAACGGACGGCCCCGGGATAACATGCACTGCAAAATCGAATCCGATGCATGATGGGGCAAAACCGGACGCATGAAATCGCATGGGCATCAAACCCAACGTCCACAATGACAGGTAAAGCGATGGCGGCACGAAGGGGGAAATCGGACAACAGCGCGGCTCAAGCGGCCGGGAGCGGCATTGCGCCTGCCGCTGATACCACCGGCGCCCGCTTTCAGTCATTCTTTGACCAGATTGCCGTCGGTATTGCCTATACGACCACCGAAGGCAGGATCCTCGGCAGCAACCGCAAACTGACCGAGATGCTGGGTTATACCGCTGACGAACTGCTCGGCATGACCACCCGCGACCTGACCCATCCCGAGGATCGCGACCAGCAGGATCACATGCGGCACGAATTGATCGAAGGCATCCGCGACCATTTCGCGAGCGACAAACGTTTTGTCCGCAAGGACGGCAGCGCCTTCTGGGTTTCGCGGACCGTGGCCAAGGCACAGACGCCCGATGGCGAGTCCTACCTGATCCATACCATCGACGACATCCATCAGCGCAAGCTGGCTGACCAGCGTTCCCGGGAAAACGAAGCCCGCTTCCGCGAAATCTTCGATCAGGCGGCGGTGGGCATCACCCGTGTCGACCTGAACGGAGTGCTCATCGACTGCAACCAGAAATTCAGCGACCTGCTCGGTTTCAGCAAGGAAGAATTGCTGGGCAAGACCATAAAAGACATCACCCACCCGGATGATTACGGGATTGGTGCGCAATACCGCTCCCAGGGCGGCGACAGCGGTTCACGAAGCGGTGAAAAACGCTTCCTGCGCAAAGACGGCACTCCCCTGTGGGTGCGGCGCACCATGTCCACTGCCTGCGATAGCGCAGGCGCGCCGCAGTACGTCATCAGCATCGTCGAGGACATCTCCGACAAAAAAGAACTCGAACAACATCACCAGGAAACCTTCGATCAAGCCGCCGTGGGTATCGTTCATACCTCCGCCGACGGCCGCTACCTGCGGGTCAACCGCAAGTTCTGCGAAATGCTGGGTTACAGCCAGGCAGAGCTGCTGGGCCGCAAAGTCGTTGATTTCACCCTCCCGGAAGATCACCAGAACGACGTGAACAAACGCCGCCTGATGTGGGAGGGAAAACTCGACCATTTGAACGAAGAAAAAAGATACATCCGCAAAGACGGAACTGCGCTCTGGACCAACCGCACGGTGTCACTGGCACGCGATGCCTCCGGAAAACCGCTGTTCTTCATCAGGGTCATCGAAGACATCTCCGCGCGTAAGGAAGCTGAATTGCGCTACCGGGCGACCATTGACAACGCGCCGGTGGGCATCCTCCACACGGCCATCGATTCCTACAAAATCCTGCGTGCAAATCCAAAACTTTGCGAAATGCTCGGGTACAGCGAAGACGAGTTGCTGAACATGACCAGCACGCAACTAGTCCATCCTGATTACCAGTTCAAGGATCGCCCCAAGTACCAGGCCCTGGCGCAGACAGAAAATGCACCCTCGTTTTCGTCAGAGCGCAAGTTCGTGCGCAAAGACGGTTCCGTGTTCTGGGGCAACCGCTCGGTGTCCATGGTGCGCGACGCTTCGGGCAATCCGCTCTACCACCTGAGGATCATCGAGGACATCACCGAACGCAAAAAAACAGAGGAAGTGATCGTCCGCGAACGCGCCTTGATGCGCACCATCATCGATGCCCTTCCCGATCACATTTACGCCAAGGACAAGAACGGCACCTACCTGATTGCCAACCGGAGCTGGCTCAATGCCCGGGGCACGCACGACACCGATATTTCCGGCAAAACCGTCCATGACTTTTTCCCGCCCAAAGTGGCTGAAACCCTGGCCAGCCAGGACCGGGAGATCGTGCAGACAGGGATACCGATACAAAACCCCGAACACAGGCTGATGATCGAGCACAAAGATGGGGAGACGGACAAAATCCGCTGGGGCTCGACGCGCAAGGTGCCGCTGCGGACCGTCGACGGGGAAATCATCGGCACAGTGGGCATCAGCCGGGACATCACCGAGGAAAAAGATGCCGCCGTCCGCCGCGCCATGTCGCATGCGGTGACCCAACTGCTGGCCGAATCGACGACCGTCGCCGAAGCCATGCAGCAGATCATCCGCAACATCTGCGAAATGATGCAGTGGGCTTATGGCGCGCGCTGGTCGCTGGACGAAAAAACCCAGCTCATGATTCGCGCGGAATACTGGTGCAAAACCGAACCTGAATTCGATCCTGCCGACCGGGAAAACTGGCTCTCGTCAAAAAATGTCAAAACCGGCCGCTTCCTGGGCCGCACCTGGAATGAAAAAAAGGCCACCTGGCTCTCCAACCTGCACGACGACAAACCGTTTCGCCGCCGGCCCAGCGCAATCAAACTCGGATGGGACAGTGCCTATGCCTTCCCGATCCTGATCGGCGGCGACGTGGTCGGCGTCATGGAATTCTTCGGACCGAACATACGCAAACCGGAACCCGCGCTGGTGCAAACGACGGTCTCGATCGGCAGCCAGATCGGGCAGTTCATCCAGCGCAAACAGGCCGAGGACAAGCTGAGTTTTCTCGCGCGTTTCGACACCGTCACCGACCTGCCGAACCGTTATTTGTTCACCGATCGACTGAACCAGATGCTGGCGCAGGCGCAACGCAACGAGTGGTCTGCGGGCATCCTGTTTGTGGACCTCGACCGTTTCAAGGCCGTCAACGACACCTACGGCCACGCGGCAGGTGACGAACTGCTGCGCCAGGCCGCGACGCGCATGCTGGCCTGCGTCCGCAACAGCGACACCGTCGGGCGGCTGAGCGGCGACGAATTCGCCGTCGTGCTGTCGAATCTGGCGAAAACCGACGACGCCGGCATGATCGCGCAGAAGATCGTGGAAGCATTGGCGGCACCCTTCGACATCAACGGCCAGCAGGCCTATATTTCCGCCAGCATCGGCATCGCCCTCTACCCGAGTGATGGCAAGGATTCCGACGCATTGCTGAAAAATGCAGACACGGCGATGTATCGGGCCAAAATCCAGGGACGCAACGGTTATCAATTCTATCTGCCGCAAATGAACGAGCGGCTGATCCAGCGCCAGCAACTTGAAGCAAAACTGCACGGCGCCCTGGACCGCGGGGAATTCCTGCTGCACTACCAGCCCAAGGCCGACCTCGCGAGCGGCGCCGTCACCGGATTTGAAGCGCTGCTGCGCTGGCAAAACGGTGAGGCGCTGGTTCCGCCGGCCGAATTCATCACCGTCCTCGAGGAAACCGGCATGATCGTACCCGTCGGTGACTGGATACTGAACAGCGTGTGCGCGCAGATCAAGCAATGGGAAGAGGAAGGCGTCGTCCTGCATCCGGTCGCAGTCAACCTTTCAGCCCGCCAGTTCCAGGTCAAAAATCTCGTGGATACTGTCGGACAGGCGCTGCGCATCAACAAGGTCAAGCCGGCCCTGCTCAAACTGGAACTGACCGAGTCTTTGCTGATGAGCGATGCACAGGAGTCCGTCGAGACCCTGCATCAGCTGAAACGCCTGGGTGTGCAGCTCTCGGTGGACGACTTTGGTACGGGATACTCAAGCCTCGCTTATCTCAAACGATTCCCGCTCGATGAACTCAAGATCGACCGCGAATTCATCCGCGACGCCATCAACGATCCGGACGACGCCGCAATCGCAGTGACCATCATCAATCTCGCGCACAGTCTCAAGCTCCGCGTCGTGGCTGAAGGCGTCGAAAGCGAAGGCCAGCTTAATTTCCTGCGTTTTCACGGCTGCGACGAAATCCAGGGTTTTTATTTCTCGCAACCCCTGCCGGCGGATGCCTGCGCGCGCATGCTCGCCGACGACAAGCGCCTGCCGCAGGCACGGAGCCCGGCCACCGGGAACTCGGTGTCACTGCTGCTGGTTGTCGAAAATGAAAATGAACTACAGCTGCTGATGCAGGCATTTGCACCCGACGGCTTCCGCGTGCTGACCGCAAGAAATGCCAGGGACGGTTTCGAAATCCTCGCCGGCAACCGGATGGATATCGTCATCAGCGACAACGACATGACGGGAATGAGCGGCATCCAGTTCCTGACTCGAGTCCGCAAACTCTACTCCAACACACTGCGTGTGCTGGCATCGAGCAGCGACGACACCCCTACCCTGACCCGCGCCACCAACATGGCCGGCATCCATTTGTTCCTGCCCAAGAACTGGACGGCAGAACAGCTGCGCGCAGAAGTACGCGACGCCCTGCAAACCAACACCGACCCCATGAGTAACAGCGGCCCGCATCCGATACTCAAATCCAAAAAGGATTGACCTGCATCAAGGATGACCCATTAAAATAACAATAAAATCAAATACTTATAGAGAATCCCGCCCATTACCAATCACCTAATTACCCAATCACCAGTCACCAGTCACTAGCAGTGTCTCCCCGCCGCATGCCCCGACGCCCAAGCCCACTGAAAGTTGTAGCCGCCCAGCCAGCCCGTCACATCCACCACCTCGCCGATGAAATAAAGCCCCGGCACGCGGCACGCCTCCAGTGTCTGTTGTGACAACTCGTCAGTATCCACACCGCCCAGCGTGACCTCGGCCTTGGCATAACCCAGCGTGCCCGAAGGCTGGAGTGGCCAGCCCTTCAGCGTCTGCGCGATGCCGGCCAGCGTTGCGTTGGACAACTGCGCCAGTGGCTGCGTCCAGCCGTGCAACTCGGCAAAGCTGATTGCAAAACGCCGCGGTAGATGTTCCGCCAGCAAAGCGCCCAGCGTCTGTTGATCGCGGCGGTGTTCATTGAGCCAGGCAGCGGCGTCGAGATCCGGCAGCAGATCCATCGCCACCGGCCCGCGCGCGCCGCCAAACTGCCAGTACGAAGACACCTGCAGGATCGCCGGCCCCGACAGGCCGCGATGGGTGACCAGTGCCGCCTCGCGAAACGCCGGCCAGTGCGCGCCGCGCGGCAGCTCGACGCAGGACATCACCGCATCAAATGATGAACCGGACAAGGCGCCGAACTGCGCCAGCCACTCCGGCGGCAGGGCCAGCGGCACCAGCGCGGGTTTGGGCGGCACGATGTTCAGTCCGAATTGTTCGGCCAAACGGTAACCAAACGGGGTAGCGCCGATTTTCGGGATCGACAGTCCGCCGGTGGCCACCACCAGCGCATGAGTACGATAACTGCCCTTGTTCGTCGCCACCTCGAAGCCCGGCGCATCCTCCTGTTCACCACCCACCAGCCGCGCCACCCGCTCCACCGTCACCGGCATCGCCCACTGCACAGCCGCGGCATCACATTCGGCTTTGAGCATCGCGATGATCTGCGTCGCACTGTCATCACAGAACAGCTGGCCCAGGTTGCGTTCGTGATAAGAAATGTTGTGGCGCTCGACCAGCGCAATGAAATCGCGCGGCGTATAACGCGCCAGCGCCGAACGGCAGAAATGCGGATTGCGCGAGAGAAAATTCCCCGGCCCGACCTCACGATTGGTGAAATTGCAGCGCCCGCCACCGGAGATGCGGATTTTTTCAGCAAGGGTCGCGGCGTGATCGATGAGCAGCACCCGCCGCCCGCGCTGCCCGGCCGTGGCGGCGCACATCATGCCGGCGGCGCCGGCACCCAGAACGATGACATCAAAATCCATGTGCGGCCTGCGGCTGAGGGGAGCGCATCATACCGCGATCTGTCAGGCCCGACTTTGATCAGCAGGCCATTGATGTGCCATCACGAACAATTGTTGCAATAATTTCATTTTACTCAAGAGTTGGCGGGCCGGATAATTGCACGCGTGTCACAGATATGGCCCATAAGATCCCGCAACAAAAACAGGCGCTGCAACACCGGAGGAGATTTCATGAATATCTCACGCACACTGCGGCCCGCACTGATGGCCGCCCTGCTGACCCCACCGCTCACCGCCATCGCCGCGGCTTACCCGGAACGCCCGGTGCGCATCGTTGTTCCCGTTTCGGCGGGCGGCGGCGTCGACAGTCTGGCGCGGCTGATCGGCCAGCACTTCAATAGCGTGTGGGGCCAGCCCTTCATCGTCGACAACCGCGCCGGTGCCGGCGGCAGCATTGGCGCGGAAATCGTTGCGCGCGCGGTGCCCGATGGTTACACGCTGATGGTCAGCAGCAGCAGTTACCTCACCAATGCCGCGATCCGCACCGTGCGTTACGACCCGATCCGCGACTTCCAGCCGATCACCAAGCTCACCACCAATCCGTACATCATCGTGGTCACACCGTCGCTGCCGGTGAAATCCGTCAGCGACCTGATTGCGCTGGCCAAAGCCAAACCCGATAGCGTCACCTACGCTTCATCCGGCACCGGCGGCATATTGCACATGGGCGCAGAACTGCTCACCGCCCTCACCAATACCAAAATGACCCATGTGCCGTACAAGGGTGTCGCCGACGGTTACCCCGCGGTGATCTCCGGCCAGGTGAACTGGATGCTCGGCAGCCCGATCTCGGCGCAACCGCTGATCAAAGCCGGGCGCATGCGCGGCATCGCCGTGACCACCGAGAAACGGCTCAAGGCGCTGCCGGATCTGCCGACCATAGCCGAAACGGTACCCGGCTACGAAGTCAGTGCCTGGTTCGGCCTGTTCGGCCCGGCAAAACTCCCGCCCGCAATTGTTGAACAGTTGTACAAAGAAGCCGCCAAGGCCGTCAATGAGCCCAAGGTGGCTGCCGGCATGGAAGCCGGCGGCACCGAGGTTGTCGGCAACGCGCCGAGAGAATTCACGCAGCAGGCGAAAAACGAATATGACAAATGGCGGGGATTGGTTAAGAAAACTGGTTTGAAACTGGAATAACGTGACTCAACCAAATACCCAAATCCGTCATTCCGGCGAAAGCCGGAATCCATAAATTAGCACCGACTGGATTCCGGCTCGCGCTGCGCTTGGCCGGAATGACGATGTGAGAGTTTTAAGGATTTCTCCATGAACAAAACCATCATCCTGCTCTGCACCCTGTTGCTGATCACAAGTGCAGCGCAGGCACAGACCTACCCAAGCAAACCCATCCGTTTCGTCGTGCCCTCTTCCGCCGGCGGCGGCAATGATTATCTGGCGCGGCTGTTCGGCGCCAGGATCACCGAGAACTGGGGCCAGCAGGTGCTGGTGGATCTGCGCCCCGGCGCGGCCGGCATTCTCGGCTCCGAGATCGTCGCCAAAGCGCCGCCCGACGGCCACACCATCCTGATCGTCGCCACCGGCTACGGGCTGAACCCCAGCCTGTACTCCAAACTGCCGTACGACACCATCGAGGATTTCGCGCGCATCAACCTGCTGGCGTTCTCACCCAATGTGCTGGTGGTGCATCCTTCGCTGCCGGTGAAATCCACCAAGGAACTGATCGCACTCGCCAAATCGCGCCCCGGTGAACTCAACTACGCCTCCTCCGGCGCCGGCACCGGCGGCCACCTGTCGATCGAACTGCTCAAACACATGGCGGGCAGCATCAACATGGTCCATGTGCCGTACAAAGGCGCGGGCGACGCGACCACGGCCGTCGTCAGCGGCCAGGTGCATTTGCTGATGACGGCACCGGGTGCGGCGATTCCCTTCGTCAAGGCCGGACGCTTGCGCGCCCTCGCCGTGGGTTCGGCCAAACGCGTCAAGGCGCTGCCCGATGTGCCGACCGTGGCCGAAGCCGCGCTGCCGGGATATGACGTTGACGGTTATTACGGCATCCTCGCACCGGGCAAAACACCGCGCCCCATCGTCGACCGGCTGTATGCCGAATTCGACCGCATCCTGAAACTGCCGGATGTGAACCAGCAGATGGAAGCCCGCGGCTTTGATCCGGTCAGCTACACACCGGAGCAGTTCACCGAACATGTCAAAAAAGAAATGCAGAAATGGCCGCCGGTGTTCAAGGCGGCGGGGATCAAGGTTAATAATTAATGATCTTTGAAAAACACTTAACCCCGTTCGGGCTGAGCCCTTCGACAAACTCAGGACAGGCTCTGTCGAAGCCCGCCCTTCGACAAGCTCAGGGCGAACGGTTAGTTATTTGAAATAAGTAGTTAATTTTCACAAGGAGTTGCAATGGGCAAGATATTCCTGGTGGTACCGGATGCGCCGGTTGAAGCGGCCGCCGAACTCAAATCCAGCCGCACGCTGGGCGGTGCCGGCATCCGCCTCGGCGTGCTCGACAACAGCAAGGGCAATGCCGACCACCTGCTGAATATGATCATCGAAGGCGTCAAAAAGGATTTCAAGGTCGATTCGGTGGTGATGACGCGTAAACCCTTTTCCAGCAAACCGGCGACCGATGCCATTCTCGACCAGCTGGCGAAGGAGGCGGACCTCGTCGTCAGTGCCATGGCCGATTGAGGGTCGTGCACGTCGTGGAGTGTCCACGACATGGCGCAGTTGACCAAACGCGGCCTGCTGGCCGCCGTGGTGGTTTCGGATTCATTCATGAAGCTGGGCAAGGCGCAGGCCAAGGTGTTTGGCGTGCCGGATCTGCCTTTGCTCGAAATCAAACATCCGCTGGGCGGGCTGAACATGGACCAGGTGCGTGAACGCGCTGCCGTGGCGATGCCGCAGTTACTGAAGTTCATCAATACCTCCAAAGAGAAACCCGCATGAGCGCCATCACCACCCTGCTGCAAAAACCCGGCGCACTGATCGAATGCGACGACGACCCGGAAGCTGTGTTCGACCTGCTCTGCGCCAAAGGCTGGAGCGACGGATTCCCCGTGATCCCGCCCACACCCGAGCGCGTTGAACGCATGCTGTCGTACTGCGATCGCGATTTCGATCAACCCGTGATCAAGATCCCGCCGCGTTTTGGTGCTGCAACGCCGGTGCGCGTCGCCGCCAATGCGGTGATGGCCGGCTGCAAACCGGAATACTTCCCGCTGGTGCTGCTGGCGCTGGAAACACTCGCCGAGGATCAATACAACCTCTATGGCACGCAGGCGACCACCCACCCCTGCACACCGATGCTGATTTTCAACGGCCCGGTGGCGCGCGAAGTCGGCATCAACGCCGGCCACAACGTGATGGGCAATTATTTCCGCGCCAATGCCACCATCGGTCGCGCAGTGCGCCTGGCGCTGGTCAACATCGGCGCCGCCATCCCCGGCACCGGAGACATGGCCACCGCGGGCACACCGGCGAAATGGAGCTTCTGCGTCGCCGAGAACGAAGCCGCCAGCCCCTGGGAACCGCTGCATGTGGAAATGGGTTACTCAAAGGACACCACCACCGTGACGGTCGTCGCCGCCGAAGGCCCGCACAACATCAACGACCACGAAAGCCTGACGCCGGAAGGCATCCTGCGCATGGTCTCGGGCACCATGGCCACCACGGGATCGAACAACGCCTATTACGCCGGGCAACCGGTGCTCGCCTTCGGCCCCGAACACGCCGCCACCGTCGCCAGCCGCGGCATGACCAAGGCGCAAGTGAAGCAATGGCTGTACGACGACGCGGTGATCCCGCTGTCGCGATTCTCCGAAGAAAACATTGCGCGGCGTTTCCGCCGCAGGAACGCCGAGCAGTACGCCAACGCCCCGCTCGATACGCCCGTGCACATGTGGCAGAAACCCGATGACCTGATCATCATCGTCACCGGTGGCGCCGGCAAACACTCGCAATACGTGCCGACCTTCGGCATCACGCGTGCCGCAACCAGGCCGCTGAAACGCGCGGATGGCGCGCTGGTGAAATCAATCGCGGAATTGAAGCGCGGTTAGTGCCGCAGAACCCGTAGGGCGGGTGTTAACCCGCCGGTTCGCCGTTGTCATGCACGACGCAGTCGTGCCTTGCTTTGCTCATTCATTGCAAACAATCATCCGGCGGATAACGCCGCTTCGCGGCTCATCCGCCCTACGACAACCAAGCCCAACTATTTCCGGACCGGCTCACTCTGTTTGGGCTTAAGAAACCCGCCCGCCACCGGCACGGCCTTCTTGTCCTTTTTCGGTTTTTTCTGTTCCTTGTTGCTGCGTTGCTGACCTTTGGCCATGATGTTCTCCTGGTTAAGCCTTCAGGTTAACTCAGATACTTGTGAGCCACTGAACTGAATTAAAAGGTTTCACAGCGGCTTGAGTTTTTCCAGTGCCGCGGCCACCGCTTTGCTCGCCATGCCCGAACGCTGCAAACCGGAAAATTCCTTTGCATCCGGCGGTTCAGGCCGCAACGGCTTGCCCGAACCGCTGAGCAATTCAAGCGGCGAAGCCACGCAATTCCCCAATCACCGGCAGCCGGGGTTGCGACCACACGCGCCGGACAAACGCATTTTCCGCGCGCATCCGCTTGTCGAGTTCCTTGCGGGTATAGACCGTCGGATTCACCTTGCGCCCGAGCCGGCCCTCGGCGTTCTGCAGCGCCGCAAACAGATCAGCGAGAGACAGCGCATCGCTCACCACCATCAGGTCTATATCACTGGCCGCCGTGTCCTCGCCCTTGGCCACCGAGCCATACACAAACGCGCTCTCAATGCGCGCCGCCAGTGGCTGCAAGGCCGCACGCAGCACATCCGCGAGTCCAGAGGTTTTCAATACCAGCCCGCGCAGTTCAGCATAAACCGCCGACGCGGCATTGGCCTGATAGTGTTTCTGGTTGCCCACGCGAGTCGCCGTCACCAGGCCGGACGCCTCGAGTCGTGTGAGCTCGCGCTGTACCGCACCCGTGCCGGATTCTGCGAGGACGATGATCTCGTTGGCATAAAAACTCCGCCCCGGATTGCCGAACAACACGGCGAGCACCCGCTGCTGCACCTTGGTGAACAAGGCATCGGCCACCCCCACAGCGGCTGGTGCCTTGGCTTGGTCTGTTTTCTTAATACCCATATTGGGTATGATAAACCCCAATATGGGTATTATCAAGCCACCCTGCGCTGCCCTTCAGATCCTGCTGTTCAATCCACCGTAATCCCGGTCGCCTTTACCAGCTTGGTGAAGCGCTCAACCTCGCTCTTGATATGTGCGGCAAACTGTTCCGGCGTGCCGCCTACCGCATCGAAGCCCATCTTCTTCAAGGCGCCACTCACATCGGGCAGCGCCAGGGCTTTCACGGACTCGGCATTGACGCGGCTGACGATGGCAGCGGGGGTGCCCGCCGGCGCCAGCAGGCCGAACCACGAAGTCACTTCAAAACCCGGATAACCGGCCTCGGTCATCGTCGGCAGATCCGGCATCGAGTTCGCGCGTTTCGGTGTCGTCACCGCCAGCGCCCGCGCCTTGCCCGATTTCGCGTGCGGCTCAATCCCGACCACGGTAAAGAACATGACCGACACTTCGCCGCTCAGCAGCCCGGTCAGCGCGGGAGTCGTGCCCTTGTACGGCACATGCACGAGGTTGATGCCCGCCATGGTTTTCAGCAGCTCGCCGCTCAGGTGATGGGTGCTGCCGTTGCCGGCGGAACCGTAGTTGAGATCGCCCGGCCGCTTCTTCGCCAGCGCAATCAATTCCTTCACATTCTTCACCGGCAGCGACGGGTGCGCCGTCAGCACATAGGGTGTGGACGCGATCAGGATGATCGGCGAGAAATCCTTGATCGCATCGTAGGGCAGCTTTTTGTACACCGCGGGGTTTGAACCGTGCGTGGAATTGTTGGCCATGAACAGGGTGTAACCATCAGCCGGCGAACGTGCCGCCGCTTCCGTGCCGACCGCACCGCCGGCACCCGGCCGCGCCTCAATCACGAACGGCTGGCCCATCTGCCCGGCGAGCTTGCTGGTGAGCACGCGGCTGATGTTATCCGTCGCGCTGCCCGGCGCCTGGGCAATCAGGATGCGGATCGGCTTCGACGGATAAGTCTGGGCTGCGGCCGGTTGCACCATCAGTACTGCGATGCCGGTCAGTATGTAGGTGAAATACGGAATTTGAATACGCATGATTCTGCCTTTATCAAGGGGAAAACAAGGGTACAAAGTTGCGCCATGTTATACGGAATCCGCGGCTAACGCCGGGACTGGCTGAGGACTAGTAGAACCTGTAAGGCGGGTTTTCCCCCAATAGGACTTCCTTCGGGGCGTAACCCGCCGGTCCGCCTCGGTCATGCGCGACACAGTCGCGCCTTACTCCAACAGCAGTTCACGCCACCAACACCGAAACCAACCCAGCCGCACTCCCACGCGCCTTGGGGCGAATCAATATCTGTACATCCCGATCAAGCTGCGTCAGAAAACGCAGCAAACGTTCCGACGAAAAACGTGTGAGCTTGTAATTGCGTAACTCCGATACATGCGGCTGCGGAATCCCGAAAAGCGCCGCGGCCTGCGCCTGCGTAAGCGGACGCGCGGCAATCAGTTCATTCAACTGCATGGCAAGCTGCACGCGCAACCGGCGTTCATCTGAATCAGCGTAGCCCAGATCGGCAAACACGTTGCCGCTGCCAACATCCACCGCCCCGCGTTTGCCGGGCCGCGCTTTTGCTGCGGACTGCTTTGCCTTGCCTTTGACCTTTTTAGCCATAACGCACCTCATAATCTGCACGCGCCGTTTTCAGGCGCTCGTGAATCAATCCGACATCCTGCTGCGCCGTACGCATCCCGGAAGGTGATTTTTTCTGAAAACAATGCAACACATAAATCGCCTTTTCGAAGCGCACCACAAACACCACGCGCCAGGTATCACCCCGCCAATCCTCAACCAACTCAAACACGCCCGGCCCCTCGCCTTTCCAGGCCTTGGCGGCAGGCGGCATACCGCCTGCCTGCACCACGCCCAGCCCATATCCGAGCCGATCAATTACCAGCGCCGGAAATTCCAGCAAATCCTTTTTTGCCGAGCCCACCCAATGCAAAGGTCTTTCCAGCACTGCCGGTTTCTTGGTCATGATTATACCGTATTAGGTATATCTGGATATGCGGCGAACCGGTCGCAAATTGCGACCAGTTATAATTTTTAATAATTAAATCAATAGCTTATAAACTTGAAGTCACAATTTGTGACCTCAAGTCAGAACCCGTAGGGCGGGAGAAGCAACGCGCATCCCGCCTTCCGCACCGAATCACCAATCACCGATCACCTAATCACCTAATCACCTAATCAGCAGTTACTTATCACCGAGGTCAACATTGACCACCGAACGATCGTTCGGTATCGTAACTCCATGGCCGACGACACTCAATATCTGGCAAAACTGCAGGACTACTACGCCCGCCACCGCATGCTGCCCTCCTACTCAGGGATCGGCGCGCTGGTTGGCCTGAGTTCCAAGGCCTCGGTGGCGGAGATGGCGATGCGGCTGAAGGCCGAAGGTTTTCTCGACAGCGCACCGGACCGCCGCCTGAAGCCGGGCAAACGTTTCTTCGAGCGCACGCTCGCCGAAAGTGTGCGCGCCGGAATGCCCAGCCCCGCCGCCGACACCCGGCCCGACGGCTTGAGCATTGATGAATACCTCGTTGGCAAACCCTCGCGCACCATCCTGATCACCGTCAAAGGCGATTCGATGATCGACGCCGGCATCCATCCGGGCGACCGCGTCGTCGTCGAAAAGCGCGTGGCGGCCATGCCCGGCGACATCGTCGTGGCCATCGTCGACAACGAATTCACGTTGAAACGCCTGGCCCGTGAAAAAGGCCGCCTCGTCCTCAAGCCGGAGAACAAGGCCTACCCGGTGATCCGCCCGAAGGAAGATGCCGAGATCTATGGTGTGGTGGTGGGCTTGGTGCGGAAGTACAAATAGCCCGCGGTAAACGGGGATGTCTCCCGCCCTACAGTCTGCGTGCGTGATATCATTATGATATCTACCATTTGGAGACACCATCATGTCCGCCAAACAAAGCACATCCCGGCGCGCCCCGAAGAAAGTCACCTTGGGTGGCGCTGCGAAGCAAGTCCTCTTGGGGGGGAAAACAGCGGCCACCGAAGGCATCCTGTTGCGCTACCGCGATGCCGACACCCCGTACGGCGTCACCCGCAAGACCGCGAGCCAGCTCGCCAAAACACTGGGACTAACCGAAACCCAGGTCATCCACGCCGCCCTCGCCCATTTCGCACGGCAGAACCTGCCGCGTTATGAAGCCGACGCCGGCCCGCTCACAGCGGAGCAAAAAGAAGCCATCCACGAATTGCAGCCCTCGGGGCGAATGACCGTCAAAGAAAGTCTGTTCTGATGGCGCCACCGGCGCTGCGCTGGTTTGCCGCCCCGCGCGCCGGCGACATCGTGTGGTGCAGGTTCCCGCAGCGGGGCCTGCCCGGTCCCGGTCCCAAACCGCGCCCTGCCCTCGTCCTGCGTGTGGGCGAGCATGCTGGGTACCCTGTCGTCGAGGTGTGTTATGCCACCAGCCAGAAAACGGATCAGCTCTATGCTGGAGAATTCGCCATCACCCCTATCGATGACGCCGCGTTCACCGCTGCAGGCCTGAGCTACCCGACCAAATTCAACCTCGGCGACACGTTTGAAATCGATTTCAACGATCAATGGTTTGCAGTAGCACCCGGTGCACCTCACGGCCAGACCCCGAAACTGGGGCTACTGCATCCGAGCCTGATGCGTCGTGCCGCAGCCGCAGCCCGCGCAGCGAAAAAGCGCTGAGCAAACTGCAGCCGCGGTAAACGGCGGGATTCTCCCGCCCTACATCCCATACACAGAAACCGTAGGGCGGGTGCCAACCCGCCGGTCCGCCGTTGTCATGCGCGACGCAGTCGCGCCTTGCTTATCGATTGCCCGACTCGCCGAAAAATATTCAATTAAAACAAATAGTTATATTAATACGCCATATAAGACGTATTAAATGAAAATACCGCTTATTTACGCCACAACCGACGCTTTATAAAATAATAATTTAAACGCCTTTAATGACGTGTTAAACTGAAATCTATCTTCAATACGCCACTAGAGGCGCAATGCCCATGGACAACACTCTGACCGACACCGCCCTGCTCAACTTGATCGGCGAGCGCCTGGCGCAACTGCGCCTCGCCAAAAACCTGACCCAGGAACAACTCGCCGAACAGGCCGGGCTTGGACTGCGCACGCTGCAGCGGCTGGAACTCGGGCAGGCCGCAACGCAGCTCTCGGGATTCATACGCGTGTGCCGGGCGCTGGGCCTGGCGGAGCGCTTCGATCTGCTGCTCCCCGCACAAGCCATCAGCCCCATCGCGCAACTCAAGCTGCAAAGCCGGCAACGCAAGCGCGCCACGGGCCGCAAGAGCAGCGCGCAGCCCGCCGGCCAATGGCGCTGGGGTAAACCCGCGTGATTGCAGAAGTCCGCATGTGGGGGCGCACCATTGGTGCGGTGGCTATCGAGGCCGGCCGCGACCTTGCCGCCTTTCAATACGACCCCGCCTTTGCCGCCAGCGGCATCGAAATCTCGCCGCTGGTGATGCCGCTCAGCGATCAGGTCTACGAATTCCCCGCGCTGCCGCGCAATACCTTCCACGGACTGCCGGGCCTCCTCGCCGACTCACTCCCCGACCGCTTCGGCAACGCCCTGATCGATGCCTGGCTCGCGACCCAGGGCCGCAGCGCCGCGAGCTTCAATGCCGTCGAACGCCTGTGTTACACCGGCACGCGCGGCATGGGCGCGCTGGAATTCGCGCCGGTGCTGGGGCCGCGGCCGCGCAAGGCCGCGAAGATCGAGATCGATACCCTGGTGCAACTCGCCTCTGACGTACTCACCCACCGCGACGACCTCAAGGCGAGTTTTGCCGGTGCTGCGCGGGAGAAAGCACTGCGCGACATCCTGATCGTGGGCACCTCTGCGGGTGGTGCGCGCGCCAAGGCGGTGATCGCCTGGAACCGCAACACCAACGAAGTGCGCTCCGGGCAAGTCAGCGCTGACGCGGATTTTGAATACTGGCTGCTCAAATTCGACGGCGTCAGTGGCAACAAAGATAAAGAGCTGGAAGATCCACAAGGCTACGGCGCCATTGAATATGCCTATTACCTGATGGCGCGCAAAGCCGGCATCAGCATGAACGAATGCCGCCTGCTCCAAGAAAACGGTCGCCGGCATTTCATGGCGCGGCGTTTCGACCGCCTGCCCGGCGGCGAAAAAATACACATGCAGTCACTCTGCGCCCTGCAGCACTTCGATTTCAACCAGGCCGGCGCCTATGCCTATGAACAGGCGCTGATGACCATACGGCAGCTCGGGCTGCCGATGGCCGCCGTGGAAGAACAATTCAGGCGCATGGCGTTCAACATCGTCGCGCGCAACCAGGACGACCACGTCAAGAACATCGCCTTCCTGATGGACCCGCAGGGCCGCTGGTCACTGGCGCCGGCGTTCGACATGACCTACAGCTACAACCCCGCCGGCCTGTGGACGGCCACGCACCAGATGACGATGAACGGCAAACGCGACGGCTTCACCCTCGCGGATTTTGAGGCCTGCGCAAAAGCGGCACAGATGAAACGCGGTCGTGCTGCTGTCATCCTTGATGAAGTGCGGGCTGCGGTGGAGGCTTGGCCGGAATGTGCGGAGACTGCACTCGTGGATAAAGTACGGCAAGAACAGATCCGCAAGGCGCATCGGTTGTCGTTTACGACGAGCTGAGCCCGCAAGACCTTGTAGGGCGAGTAACAACTCGCCGGTCCGCCTTGGTCATGCGCGACGCAGTCGCGCCCTGTTGATCGATTGCCAGCAATCACCCAATAGCCCGCAATTCGCTATCGGCGAATTATCAAAACCTGAATTGCTTGAATTCGCGCTTGGTGAATGGCGATTGATACAGCCCAGCCTTCACAACCTGCAACACCTCAGCGGATACCGGCTGATGCGCACTGAATACCCCGCGCTCGACCAGTTTCACAACGTGGCTTGCCTGTTCAATACGCGCATTCCTGTAAAAAACAAAACTGTCGCGCTTGATGAAAGGGTGTGCACCAGCGGCAAGCACGCAGGTTGTATCGTAGGGCAGACCGTCGCGGATCGAACTCAGATTAACGAGAATGACTGACGCATGGGATCCGTAATTCTCAAATGGACAAGGGTCATTCAGCGCAACGTGGAGATGATTTCCCTGATTTCCCGATGGCATCAGCAGGGTTGCGCCAGCACACAGCTGCCATCCCTGCATCACGCACTGTCACTTTTTGATGGAGTCGAAAGCAGCGGTAACCGCACTTTCGCTCTCAAGGCGCTCCAATGCTTCGCGCGTTTGCTCGGGAGAGTATTTCAGCGCAGCAAACAACTCCTCAAGCCTCATCGGAATCATTGAGCCTTCCGGGTCTTTCCACTCCGGACAGTTGCTGTGCGTCCAGTTCCTCAGTTCCCAGCCCGTCATCCGGCCAAATTGCCCCCACACCTCGGAAAGAACTGCCGCGTCGGCATCGCTGAGTTCCAGCAAGTCAGCCGGATTTTTCAATGCGGGCCGATCACGCAAATCCAGATCATGCCCCGCGCGATCCGCGATCCAGGATTCCCATCCACCTTCGACAGACTCCAACGCGCCATTCATGTGGTCGTACGTTGCCGACAACACTGGACCATGCTGCATCGACACCAGCCGATCACCGATCATCGGCGAGCCATGCAATTCGAACGAACGGCGCTCAGCGAGGTACAGCAGCTTTGTCAGTTTCAACACTGACATCGGCTGCCCGGCCTGGAAAAGGAAGAAAGCAGCCGCCTGCGCCGCTTTCTTTTCATTGAAGAGATTCTTGATCATGTGATGTCCTCCGTCGTCCTGAGTAATTTCATAAGACTGGAGTCGCATATACTGTAATTATATACAGTTACATCCTACGATTGCCATTAGAGCAATATTTAACTTAAAAATCAATCGTTTAAATAAATTCCGTGGTTGAAAAGCTTTCAGACCCGCTACGCTAATGCCATCCCGATAGCGCGAAGAGTACCACCTAAATTGAGCCCAATGCTTCAGAAAGCAAGTCGCCTAGCATCGCACTACGAAGGAAAATTTTGATCGCCATTCCTTTACCGCTGTGATGGACCCGCAGGGCCGCTGGTCACTGGCGCCGGCATTCGACATGACCTACAGCTACAACCCCGCCGGCCTGTGGACTGCCACGCACCAGATGACGATGAACGGCAAACGCGACGGATTTACGCTGGCGGATTTTGAAGCCTGCGCAAAGTTCGCGCAGATGAAACGCGGGCGGGCTGCTGTGATCCTTGATGAAGTGCGTACTGCGGTGGAAGACTGGCCGGCGTGTGCCGAGGCTGCAGGTGTGGATGAGGTGCGGCGGGAGCAGATCGGCGGGGTGCATCGGATGGAGTTTGCGGTGGGGTAAGTGCCCTACATTCCAGCAGCACCGGCAAACGGAAGATGGTATAGACATCCATGCGTGGTCTAATGCGGTAGGTCCACATCAAAATGCACCGCAATGTCTACGTCGTTATCATAACCGGATTATTTCTTTGATTTCGGTATTGCTGACTCCCCTGCGGACAGAATGCGAAAATAATCAAGCACCTGAATGCCCAAGCCCGATTTCTCGTGGTCGAACATGCGAAGTAATTTATTCAATGCCACGACCCCTTGTGGCGCAAAAACATGCCTCCCCAAGATCGCGCGCACTCCGAAATTCTTGAGCACGTTATCAACATTCAGGACTTTTCCCGCAAGTGAAATATCCGATAGTCCGACACTGAGAGACAGGCTCCTGTCTTCCTTATCACCAATAGCGCGGTCAAGGTCGCGATCTACAGCCGTTAGTGTTTGCTTGTATTTCACTATTGATTTGACATCTTCAACATCAAATGCCATGGTAATCCCCCCGTAAATCAGTATCAGCCAGAAGTGGAATTTTCTCGTAATCTACCCCGAGGAGGTTCCCTTGAAGAAATCGCGATTTACCGACAGCCAGATTCTTGGTGTTCTGAA
>JAIETP010000025.1 GCA_019744975.1 Burkholderiales bacterium | reverse complement strand
TGGAATTCATGCGGCGGCGAAAACTGGCAGGCATACAGGCAGGAGCCGCAGTTGTGGCACAGGTTGCCGAGATACAGTACATCGTTCTCGGTGAACTCAAGCCGGCGCGCCAGTGCCGGGAACACTGAACAGTAGCCTTCGCAGTAACGGCAGGCGTTGCAGATGCGTAACACGCGCTGCGCATCCTCGATCAATTCATCGAGGGTCATCGCTTTGTCTTCAGCCGCGAACATATTTAGCCGCCTCCTCGCCCGCGATGCGCCCAAACGTGGTGCCGATGGACATGCCGATGCCCGCCAGGTAGCCCTTGCCCAATACATTGCCCGCCATGATTTCCCCTGCTGCGAAGATGTTTTTACAGGGCTTGTCGTCCTGCATGATCATCCGCGACTTGTCGTCCACGGTGACCCCGAGATAGGTGAAGGTGATGCCCGGCCGCAGCGGATAACCGAAATACGGTGGGGTATCGAGTTTCAGCGCCCAGTGGGTTTTCGCCGGCGTGATGCCTTCGGTCACACAATCGTCCTGGATGGTGTGATCGAATGTACCCGGTCGCACTGCGGCGTTGAATTCAGCGACGGTTTTTTCCAGCGCGTCCGGATTGATTTCAAGTTTGGTCGCCAGCTCGCGCAGGGTTTTGGCGCGGATCGGCGGATACACCGGCGGCATGAACTTGCCCATGGCCTTGGCGTCGATGATCGAATAACCGATCTGGTCGGGTTGCCCCGCCACCAGCCGGCCCCAGATCGCGTAACGCTTGGGCCAGAAATCCTCGCCCTCGTCATAAAAGCGCTGCGCATTTTTATTGACCACGATGCCCAGCGACACTGCATCGACGCGGGTGATGATGCCGCCGTCGTATTTCGGTGAGCGCGCATCGATCGCCACACAATGGCCCTGCATCGCATCGCTGATCTGTTTGGCGCCCTTGGCGAGCAGCACTTTCAATACATCACCGCGGTTGTACGGCGTACCGCGCACCAGGAAGTTTTTCGCTGCCGGGCCCCAGGCTTCTTCCAGCCATTCGAGATTGGCCTGAAAACCGCCGCAGGCAATCACCACCGCCTTGGCGCGCACCTTGTGTTCGGCGCCTTCGTAGGTGAAGGTCGCGGACTTGAAACTGTCGCCCTCGATTTCGAGATCAGTGATCCTCGCTTCGTAATGAATGGCGACGCCGAGTTGTTCAGCCGAGTGGTAATAGGCATTGACCAGCGCCTTGCCGCCACCGAGGAAAAACGCATTGGTGCGCGACAGATGCAGCGTGCCGCCCAGCGGCGGCTGGAAACGCACACCGTGTTTGTACATCCACGGCCGGCACATGGAGGTGTGTTTCAGGGTGATCCGCGCCAGATGTTCGCTGGTCAGGCCGCCGGTGACTTTGAGCAAATCCTGCCAGTATTCTTCTTCGGGATAAGTGCCGGTGAGGATGTCCTGCGGCTCTTCATGCATGCAGCGCAGGTTGCGGGTGTGGCGGCTGTTGCCGCCGCGGAAGGGTTTGGGCGCGCCTTCAAGCAGCATGACGCTGCAACCGGCTTCACGCGCCATCAGCGCCGCACACAGCGCCGCATTGCCACCACCAACGACCAGCAGATCCCAGGTTTTGTTTGTATCCAGCATGGATGGGTCTTCGCTTTTAAAATTCAGCTCTCAAAAATGTGCGCGGATTATACCTGCGCAGCGGCCCACGCTCACCCCTTGCAAGCCCGCGATCTCACATGTTGAACAGTTCGTCCACGGCAAAACGCCGCGGGATCAACCGCTGCTGGAACGCATAGTGGATGATCAGGTCCAGCGTGGGCCGCAGCGCCTCGATGCCGAACTGCATCGAGTCGGCACCGGGCATATGCGGTGCCTGCGCGGCACTTTGCTGCAGCAGCCGCAACATTTCATCGGCCACCCAGGGCTGCGCGCGGGCCAGGTCGCGATGAATCACCATCACATGGTTCAGCGGCCGCACGTTATGCCGCTCGCGCCAGCGCTGCAGTGCAGCCTGCGGCTCCGGGATCACCGGCTGTAAGCGGCCGTCTTTCTGGTCACTTGCCATCACCACGCCGGCATCAAGTTCGCCGGCGTGCAGCATGCCGAGCAAAGTTTTGCCTGCCGGCGCACGCGTGACGTTCGGCGGCTCGATACATTCCGGCACATGCGGATCCTCGAAGGCCACCCATTGCACACGCTCGAGGTCGACGCCGTAATCGTTGGCGAGAATGCCGCGCACCCAGGCCACGGTGGTCACCGAATGGGCGCGAATGCCGATGCGTTTGCCGGCCAGGTCCGCCGGCCGCAGCAGACCCTGCGCGGTGTTACAGGCCAGGCAGGGATGCGGCGGTATCGCCATCACCACGGCGGGCAGCAGGGTCACCGGCTTGCCATGGGCCAGCGCCTGCAGGTAGGTCACGATGGCCAGTTCGGCGATGTCGAATTCCCCACGCACCACGGCCTTGAACGAGTTTTGCGGCAGTTTTTCGCCGGAAAATTCGAAAGCCAGGCGCGGCGAGGCTACTGCTGCCATTTTCAGGGCGGCGGTGTTGGGGTAGTCGCCCAGCAAAGTGTGCAACTGCAGCACAGATTTGGTCATCGGTAATCCCTCGGCCGGCGTTAACCCGGAATGGCCCCGCGCCGTGCATCCGTGGCGGGGCACTCGTATAATCCCCCCACGGCCGCCGGAACACATGAGCAGGCCGAACGATAACACTGGAGGAGTGGATTGATGACCCCGCAGCCCCTGTTCAGAACACCATTGGCCGCAGCCTGCTCGGCACTGCTCGTGCTCGCCGCCGGCAATGTAGCCGCGGAAGAATATCCGGTACGTCCGGTCAGAATGATCATCGGTTTCCCGCCCGGTGGCGCCACCGACCTCGTTGCGCGCATCATCGCGCCCAAACTCGGCGAAACACTGAAACAGCAGGTGGTCATCGACAACCGCGCCGGCGCCAACGGCACCATCGGCGCGGAACTTGCCGCAAGCGCGACCCCCGATGGTTACAACCTGCACCTCGGCACGCTGGGCGCACTGGTGATCAGCCCGACCATCACCAAGGTGTCTTACGATCCGCTGAAGGATTTTTCGACGATCTCGATGGCCGTGCAGTTGCAGAACATGTTCCTCGTGCACCCGACCGTCGCCGCCAAATCCATCCCCGACCTGATCAAACTCGCGAAGCAGAAACCGGGCGCGCTGAATTACGCATCCTCCGGGCTGGGCAGCCCCGGACATCTTGCCGGTGAACTGTTCAAGACCATGGCCAAGGTCGACATGGTGCATATCCCGTACAAAGGCGGCGGCCCGGCACTGAGTGACCTGCTCGGCGGCCAGGTGCCGATATTCGTGGCGGTCATTTCCACGGGAGTGCCCCCGGTCAAAGCCGGCCGCGCAGTGGCACTGGCGGTGACCGGCGCCAAACGTTCCACGGCCTTGCCCGATGTACCGACGGTCGCCGAGACCCCGGGCCTCAAGGCTTATGAGGCCAGCAATTGGTACGGCGTGGTTGCGCCCGCAGGCACACCGCAAACCATCATCAGCCGCCTGAACAAGGACCTGACGGCAGTGTTGCAGTCCCAGGACGTTCGCGATGCACTGCTCGCGCGGGGCATAGACGCCGCAACTTCCACCCCCGATGAATTCACCGCTTACATCAAGTCGGAATCGGCGAAATGGGGCAAGGTGATCCGGGCGGCGAACCTGAAACCGAGCTGACCATCGACGCGTCAGGCTGCGCGACCTACCGCAGCCCTGCCCTGACGGCCCGCAGCCAAAGTATTAACCCGCCCGCCATCGCCAGTATGGTCAGCGCGAAATAAACGCGCAGCCCGAACACCGGTCCGATCAGGCCGGCTGCGAAGGGTGCGAAGCCCATCGCAAAAAACTGGAACGCCGTCGAATAGGAGATCGCCCGCGCATCCATACCGGCCGGCGCATGGATGCGGATCAGTTGAACGATGGCCGTGGGCATCGCCGCCGCGGTCAGACCGAAAGCCGCACGTGCGATGACGAGTTGCAGCGGCGTGTCGATCACCAACAGCGGCAAATGGGTAACGATGGTCGCGACGGACGCGAACACCATCACCCTGCCCGGCCCGACACGGTCGAGCGCCCGCCCCCACAGCGGCAGCGCAATAATAGTTCCGGCCGCCATGGCCATCGCCGCCGCTCCCACCCAGAAAGCCTCCTGGGCGGCATCCGCACCCTGCGCTTCGAGTAAACGCAGCACGAACAGGGTGATCACCGTGACGCCGCCGTACCACATGATCATGAACAGGAAGCCGAGCAGGTAGAGCAGGCCGATGCGCGGCACCACCAGCAGCTCGCGCAAACCGCCGATCCAGCGCGTGCGCCACGGGCCGGCCGCCAGCTGTTTGACTTCGCCGACATAAAACGTGACCAGCATGCCGCCGATGAACATGAAAGCGCCGCTGATCCAGAACACCCGGTTCTGCTGATCGAGCATCGCGATCAGTGCCGCGCCGAGCGCCGGCCCCAGCGTCTGGCCGACCAGCCCGCCGGTCTGTGCCAGCGCCACCACGCTGCCGATGCGTTTGGGCGGAGTGTTGGCCACCAGCAGCGAAACACCTGCGGGGGTAAAGCCGTTGAACACGGCGATCAGCATCAGCAGGGCCGCGAACGTCAGCGGCGTTTCGGCCAGCGGCATCAGCATCATGGCGGCACCGATGCCGAGCATCGCGCGCAGCACCATCAGCTTGCGGCCGTAATGGTCGGCGATGCCGCCCCAGACCGGGCTCACCGCGAAGCTGACCAGGTAAAACACCATCAGCATGTAACCGACCCAGGTCTCGAGGTTCTCGCGCACGCCGAGTCCGCGCACCATCAGCGGCACGAACGGCCACACCAGGTTGAATCCCAGCCCGCAGATCAGGTTGGCGAGCGGCATCACGACCCGGTTGCGGCGCCAGTACGGGTAGCGCTGCGATTCGCTGTCGGAGGTGCGGATGTTCATGAAGGCAATCGATAACGGACACCGGGAAGGCAGTCAATCCAGAAACAAACGGGCGGAATTTTCCGCCCGTTTGTTATTGACCGGTTCCCGCGAATCTCAGTCACGGAAAAAAGTGCTGATCTCGTCGTACACCATGTCCGGCACCTGCTCCGCCGGGTAATGGCCGCAGGGCAAAGGTTTGATGCGCACAATGTTGGCCGCGTACTGTGGCCAGGCCTTGCGCGGGTCGAAATGTTTTTCGGTGTGGCTTTGTTCGCCCCAGTACACCGCCGTCGGGCACTGGATCTTGCGCCCGGCCTTGAAGTCCTCGGTGTCCATGGCCATGTCCACCGATACCGCGGCACGGTAATCCTCGCAGACGCCGTGGATGTTTTCTGCGGTGCAGACCCGCGCGTATTCCTTCAGCGTTTCTTCCGAGAAACCGCCCTTGCCGATGCCGAGTTTGGTCAGTTTCTGTTTGATGTAGTAATCGTATTTGCCTTCGATCAGCTTTTCCGGAATGTCATAGGCCTGCGCCATGAAAAACCAGTGCGAGGAATTGAGCGCCCACTGCCAAGTGGCGTTGCTCAGCATGTGGTGGGTGGGCAGGATGTCAAAGCTGGCGAATTTTTTGATCTTGTCCGGATGGTCGAGCGCCATGCGGAAGGCGGTGCGTGCGCCGCGGTCGTGGCCGGCAACGCAGAATTGTTTGAATCCGAGATGCGCCATGACATCGATCTGATCCTGGCCCATGCGGCGGAAGGAATAATTGCTGTGGTCGGGCAAACCGCGCGGTTTGCCGCTGTCGCCGTAACCGCGAAGATCGGTGACCACCACCGTGTAATCCTTCGCCAGCCGCGGCGCGACCAGGTGCCAGTGCACATGGGTCAGCGGATTGCCGTGGATCAGCAGGATGGGCGGGCCATTGCCGCCGTAACGCAGATTGATTTTGACTTCGGGATCGGTGGTCTGGATCTGGACATGCTTGAAACCTTCGAACACGGCATTGCTCCTTATCAATAAGGCGTCGATGCTACCGCACCGTGGCAATCCGCGTTGATCACATGCCGCGATATGGACAGACTGATATTAATTCCGCACAACACGCGTGCTACCATCACGGCGTTTGTTTGCCGTTGCAGCTGACACAGTGGCGGCATCGTGATTTCCGCAAACGCTTCCTGCCGATATCACAAAAATATCAATAAAATCAAATACTTATACTAATTCCTAGAGGAATCATCGCGTCATGTTCAATCCGTTCAAACCGCTGGAACACATTCACGCCGAAGTTTTCACCTCCATGCCGGGAAAATTCCGCAAAAAAAGCCGCAGCAGCTGGTCGGATCCGAATCGCCAGAATGCGGAAGTGGAATGTTTCCTGGAGGCCCCTGCTTTCGACCGCGCCGGCAACCTGTTCGTCTGCGACATTCCCTTCGGCCGCATTTTCCGCATCACACCCAAGGGCGACTGGGACCTGGTGATCCAGTACGACGGCT
Source organism: Burkholderiales bacterium (assembly GCA_019744975.1). GTDB lineage: Bacteria > Pseudomonadota > Gammaproteobacteria > Burkholderiales > SG8-41. Next base: position 192,718 of record JAIETP010000025.1, on the reverse strand, counting down.
GGCCCAACGGCATGAAGTTCCACAAGGACGGCCGTTTGTTCATCTGCGATTACAAGGAAGGCCTGCTCACGCTGGATGTCAAGACCGGCAAAATGGAAAACGTGTTGCGCACCGCCTACAGCGAAGGGTTCAAGGGTTTGAACGATCTGCACTTTGCGTCGAACGGCGACCTTTACTTCACCGACCAGGGCCAGACCGGCATCGCCGACCCGACCGGTCGTGTGTTCCGCCTGAAAGCCAACGGCGAACTGCGCCGGCTGCTCGAAAACGGCCCCAGCCCCAACGGCATCACGCTGGCCACCACCGAAAAACATGTCTATGTCGGCATGACGCGTTCCAACTCGGTATGGCGCCTGCCGCTGATGGCCGACGGCTCGGTGTCAAAAACCGGCCTGGCGATCCAGCTCTCCGGCGGTGTCGCCGGCCCCGACGGCATCGAGATGGACGGTGAAAATGGTTTGCTGGTGTGCCAGCTCGGCGTTGGCATCTGGCGCTTCGATGCCAACATGCTGCCGACGCACCTGATTTCGTCGAAGGACCACAACAAACACCACCACCTCGACAACCTCGCTTTCGGTGGACCCGACCACAAACAGATTTACATCACCGAAGCACTGTCAGGCGATGTGTTGACGGCCAAAGTGCCTTTCGCCGGCAAAAAACTGTACGGCCACATGTAAAAGCAGCAACGCCAATAAAAAACGGCGCACAGGGTGCGCCGTTTTTTTGCAATCTTTGAATTAGAGTTCAGTGCGCCGTCTTCAGGCTGTACCGCGCAAGCTTCTCCTCATCGAGGGTTATCCCCAGTCCGGGCCCGGATGGCAGGGCGATGCTGCCACGGCTGATGTCGAGCCGCGTCTTCGCCACGGTATCGATCACTTTCAGCGGCCCCACACATTCCAGTCCGGGCACGACATTGCGCGAAGTGGCGGCGAGCATGATCTCCGCCGTCGTGCTGAGATCCAGCCCGAAACCGTGGCCCAGCACAACCGGCAGACCCGCGGCCTCCGCGGTGGCCAGCATGCGTGCGGCCGGCAACAGACCGCCGGCCTGTTTGATGCCGAACTTCACAAAGTCGGCGCAGTCCGCCTTGATGACCCGGATCAGGCTCTGGTGATCGCTGATCGATTCATCAGCCATGACCGGAATGCCGCCTTCCCGCCGCACCCGTGCCAGGCCCGCAAGATCGTCCTTGGGCGTCGGCTGCTCGAATAATTGCATATCGCAGGACTTGACGGCGCGGCACAAGGCCAGTGCCTGATCCACGGTGCACTGCATGTTGGCGTCCATGCGCAACTGAATATCCTTGCCGACGGCATCCCGCACCGCCATCACCCTGGCGCTATCCTTGCCGACATCGTTGCCGACCTTGATTTTCATCGACTTGAATCCGGCGTCCTTCCAGCGCTTCGCTTCGGTTGCCGCTTCCTCCGGCGGCAGTTCCCCGACCCAGCCGTTGAACAACAAGCGGTCGTGGATCGCGCCGCCGATGTAATCGTAAAGGGCGATGTCCGCCCGCTTGCAGACGAGCTCGATGCAGGCCAGCTCCACCGCCACAACTGCGCCGGGCTGTAATGGCGTGATTCTGGAGGCAATCTCAAAAATGCGATTGGCGTTACGCGGATCCTGCCCGATCAGGGCCGGGGCGATACGGTCCTGGATGGCCAGCGCAAGTTCCGGACCGGTGTGCGGCGACTTGGCCGTGGATGAAGGATCGATGCTGCTGATGCCGATCGCACCGTCCGAATCGGTCACCCGCACCACGACACACTTGGTGATTTTTTTGGAGACGCCGCCGCTGGTGAAGGTGCCCACCAGAGGCATGCCTATGCTGAACACCTCAACCTTGCTGATTGTTGCAGTCATTCCGGACCTCTTCCGTTATCTGGTGGTCAAATCAATTCAATTCGTCTGTATGCCGGTATCACGAATAAGCTTGCCCCACATCTGCACCTCGTTCCTGATATGGGCGCCGAATTCCCTGGGCGTGCTGCCGACCAGTTCGGAACCTTCCTTTTCCATACGTGAACGCACTTCAGGGTCGGCGATGATGGCCTTGACCTGCTGATGCAGGAATTGCACCACCGGCTGCGGCGTCTGCAGGGGTGCGACGATGCCGTACCAGTTGCCGACATCGAATCCCGGCAGCGTTTCGGAAATTGCCGGCAGATTGGGAAAGGCCTGCGCGCGCTTGAGCGTGGTCACCGCGATGCCGCGGATGCGGCCTGCGGTCATGTGCGGACGCGCACCCAGGGGATTGAGGAATGCGAGCTGCACCTGTCCGGCCGCCAGCTCGACCATGACCTGCCCACCGCCCTTGTACGGCACATGAACCATGGAAATGCCGGCACGCTGCGACAGCAGCGTGCCGGCGAGGTGCTGCATGCCGCCGGTGGCTGAAGAACCGTAGTTCAATGCCCCGGGTTTCGCCTTCGTCAGCGCGATCAGCTCGGGGATCGATTTCACGGGCACGGAATTAGTCACCAGTACCACATAAGGCTGCTGGGTCACCTGCGAGATCGGCGCGAAGTCCCGCGCCATGTCGTACGGCAGGTCCTTGTGCATCGTGCTGCTTGCAGTGGTGCTGCCCGAAATCATCGTCAAGGTGTATCCGTCGGGCGCGGCCTGCTTGGTGGTCTCCATGGCGATCCGGCCACCGGCGCCCGGCCGGTTGTCCACCACGAACTGTTGCCCTGTGCGTTCCGACAGCTTCTGCGCCACGGCCCGGGCCACCAGATCAGTTCCCCCGCCGGCCACAAACGGCACCAACAGGCGCACCGGCCTGTTGGGATACTGCTGGGCGGCTGCGGGCAACGCGCCGGCGAGCAGTCCACTTAACATCAAAATCGAATATGTCGTCCTCAAAACACTCTCCTCGAACTTTTTTGGTTATTGGAATTTGGCAATTTGCCGACGCAAACGCCGGGTCATGACCGCGTAATCTGTGAATCCCCCTCGATGCGCGCCAGCCGGCACTTCAGAGAATGACTCACGTGTGAACGTGCCAGCAACTCTGCGCGCGCAGCATCCCGCTCCCCGATCGCCTCAAGGATTGCAAGATGCTGCAGATGCGCAGCGCGGGCATGCGGCTCATCAAGCAGATTGGAATCCCCGAGCAGCGGAATCAGCGCATACACCGCCGCGATCGCCTTTTTCAGAAACTGGTTGCGCGCCGCCTCAAGGATGAGGTCGTGGAACTGCCTGTTCAGCGGGATCAGCGCGGCAGGGTTGCCCAGCACCTCCGCTTCCCGTCTCAGCACTTCACGCAGCGCCGCAATTTCGGACTCGGTGGCACGCAAAGCGCAAGCCGCCGCTGCGGCCGGCTCCAGCAGTTCCCGCACCGCGAACATCTGCTGCATGTCCTCGACGTCGAGCCGCATGACCAGCGCGCCCCGGAACGGCTGGTTCAGCAGCAGGCCTTCGCTTTCCAGCCTGCGCATCGCTTCGCGCACGGGGGTGCGGCTCATGCCCAGCCAGCCGGCGAGCTCCATTTCAGTGAGGTGCGCACCGGTGGGCACCCGGCCTTCACGGATGGCGCGGCGGATTTCATCACAGGCCACTTCAGCCAGCGAACGCCCGTCACCCGCCGCCGGCATGCGCCGCGCGGCGATACGCTCCAGTGCACCCTCGTCCGGCGCCGCCCGCAAAGGCTTCCTGGTTTTGCTGCGCGGGGCCATCGCTTATGCCGGAATCACGGCTTCGCCGTTGATCACGGTACGGTGCATGACCCGGGCCTGCGTCGAATCAACTTCAGAACGGTAATGCATCGCGCAGCGGTTGTCCCAGAGGATGACGTCGCCGACCTGCCAGCTGTGTTTCCAGGCATATTTTTCCTGGGTCGCATGTGCCCACAGCTTGTCGAGCAACGCCTCACTGTCTTCGTTGGACATGCCGATGATGTAATTCGACGGCCAGTCGCGCCGCCGTCCCAGGTACAACGCGGGTTTGCCGGTTGCAGGATGGATACGCACCAGTGGGTGCGCCGGGCCCGGGACTTCCTCAGGTTTAGTCGGCATTTTCACTGTCGGGCGCAACACGCCGGCGCTGTTGCGGCTGGCATCATGGATCTGCATGCGGCCCTTGATCGCTGCTTTCAGGTCGGTGGACAAATCTTCGTAGGCTTTGTACTGATTGTTAAACCAGGTATCGCCGCCGCCATTGGTCGGAATGACGATCGAATACAGCATGCTGCCTGCCGGCGGTACCGCGACGTAGGAATTGTCGCTGTGCCAGACCACTTCGTAGCTGCCCAGCCCGCCGTTGTCTTTGATCGGGTTGCCGTCTTCATCGAGATTGCTGATCAGCGACAGGTGCGGATGCAGGGGCACCATCCTGCCGCCGATCCTGTAGCCGCCGGCCACCTGGTACTTGCGCGCAGCCGGTTCCTTGGGAATGCCGAAAATGCCCGCGGCGGCCAGAAACGCCTCGTCGGGCAGCGTTTGTTTGCGCCAGAACAGCACCAGATGGTCGAACCAGGCCTGGCGCAACAGCTTGCACGTCGCATCCGGTATCGGCTGCGACAGGTCAACACCGCGAATTTCCGCACCCAGTGCGGCACCGCTGGGCACGACCCGTACCTGTTCCGGACTGTTCACGGCATTGGTTTGCTTGCGTTGTGCTGCCTCCATGGCGATCTCCTCGATGTCAGATTCACAAGGATTGTATACAGGGTATACAATCCTTGCAAGATTAGGGTCAAGACCAGGGTCAGGATCGAGATGGCATGCCGGCAAAGGCAAAATCAACTTCGGGTGTTTTGCCGGAAATGATGTCGGCAATCGCCCGCCCGGAACCACAGGCATGGGTCCAGCCCAGTGTGCCGTGGCCGGTATCGAGATAAAGGTTGGCAAATTTTGTTTTGCCGATATAGGGCACGTTCGACGGCGTCGCCGGCCGCAGCCCCGTCCAGTACTGCGCCTGCCCCACATCCCCTGCTCCGGGAAACAATTCTTCAGTGCGGCGGATGATCGCCTGGCAGCGCACCTCGTTCAGCGCGGTGTCGTAACCGTTCAGTTCGCAGGTACCGGCGATGCGCAAACGGTTACCCAGCCGTGAATACACCAGTTTGTATTCGTCATCGGTCAGACTGACGCTGGGCGCGCGCGCCGGATCCTTGACAGGCATGGTCACTGAATAACCCTTGGCCGGATAAATCGTCAGGCGGACGCCCAGCGGCGCCAGCAGCTGTGGGCTGTAACTGCCGAGCGCGACCACATAAGCATCAGCGGTGCTCAGTCCGGCACGATTGTCGGCACCGGTCACACTGATTCCGCTGACCGCTCCACCCGTTGTCGCGATATGCGTAATGGTATGGCCATACAGAAATCGTACGCCGGATTTCTCGCACAAGGCCGCCAGCCGCTGCGTGAACAGATGCGCATCACCGGATTCGTCCGACGGCGTCAGGCTGCCGCCGGTGATGCCGGTGCGTGCATGCGCTAGTGCCGGCTCGATCGCCACACATTCCTCCGGCGTTTTCATGTCGAGTTCACAGCCGTACTCGCGCATGATGCGCGCCGGCTCCTGCGCGGCATCGAATTCCTGCTGGCTGGTGTAGAAATGCAGGATGCCGCGCTCAAGGTGATCATATTCGATGCCGGTCTCGGTGCGCAGTTCTTGCAGCAGGCCGCGGCTGTACAACCCGAGATTGACCAGTTGCCGGATGTTGTGCCGCGTGCGCGCAGGCGTGCATTCACGCAGGAATTCCAAGCACCACTGCCATTGCCGCGGGTCGAGGCGTGGCCGGAACAGCAGCGGCGCATCTTCGCGGAACATCCACTGAAAAACCTTCAGCGGCGCGCCGGGATTGGCCCAGGGTTCGGCATGGCTGACGGAAATCTGCCCGCCGTTGGCGAAGCTGGTTTCCAGTCCCGCAGCGGGCTGTCGTTCAATGACGGTAACCTCATGCCCGGCTTGCGTCAAAAACCACGCCGCCGTGGTGCCGACGACGCCGGCGCCCAGTACGATGACTTTCATGAATACCTCTCAGGCCAGTAAGGACACAGACGGAGCCTGTTTCAGCTCCGCGCCGCCCTCGCTGTCCATTTACCTGAGAGTTTTGCGAACCTGGGTTCGCGTGCCCCTTCGGTGGACCTTGCCGGTTTCCCGGTGGTCACTCTCCAGATCGGCTGCTGCTGTCTGCAGTAAATGAGCCTGAGCGATCATGAGGGTTTACGCCTTCGGCGGGGATTACGGGAATCCCGCTCTCCTGCAGACACTTCATATTCTAGACGCCGCAGTGCAGCACGACAAGACTGCCGTCGCGGATTGCCGCTAAATCAGCGTGACTTCGTCGCCGACACGGATCTCGCCGCCGGCACCGCGCGTCAGCATGCCGACGCCCAGCACGGGTTCTTTTTGCGCAAACGAGCGCATCAGCTGCTGCATGACCTGCAGGTCGCGCTCGCCGGTAACCGGGTTGGCATGGGTCGCCAGGCAGCGCACCTTGGACTTCACCACATCAAACTCAACGCCGCCGATGCGGATGCCGCGCCCGATCCAGGATTGTTCAGCCCAGGCCTCGATGCCTTCAATCGCGATGTTGGAACGGAATCGGTGTTCACTCAGTTTCGGATCGCGCAGCGCAGCCGCTGCGGATGTAATGGTCTCGCGGCTGTGCAGCGTCACCTGCCCGGCTTCGTTGTCCTGGTAACGCGGCGTGACGCCGTCGCCGATCAGTTTCAGCGGCAGGCGGTCAGGATGGTTGCGCAGCGGGTGTTCCCTGAGGCTCAGCACATACGCCGTCAGCGCCGCCACCAGGCGGCTGCGGCCGGCGTCATCGAGTTTTTCATCGGCCAGCATCTGGCTGCCCAGCGCGATCTTCAACCGCAGTTCACGATGATCAAACTGCGTGCTCAACCGCGCCAGCCCCGGCGTGTTGGCCAGCACGATGCCTTCGTACTTGCGGCACCACTGGTCATCAGCGACCGGCGCGTTGGCGAAACGGAATGCGAGCACGCGGTCTCCCGCAGCCCGGCCTTCTGGCAGCACGGTCAGCGAGGGGCAGTGTTCGGGAGTAAAACCTTTGACGGGATAACGGTAGAGGGCAACAACGCGCGGCATGTTATGGACTTTGGATGGTTAATTAAATAGCGGAAGATGGAATGGCAAACCGGGGTGACAAGTCGGGGTGACAAACACAAACCGGATCATCCGGCGACGCTGCTACAATTCCTGCTTCACCATAACAGGTATCGCAATGAAAATCCTGGTACTCCCCGGCGACGGCATCGGCCCTGAAATCACCGCGGCAACACTCGCCGTCCTCGACCGCGCCAGCGCAAAATTCAAACTCGGCCTGGAGTGGGACACCCGCGAAATCGGTTTCGGCGCGCTGAAAAAACACGGTTCGACCTTTCCTGTGGAAATCCAGGAAGCCGCACGCAAGGCGCCCGGCATCATCCTCGGTCCAGTCGATCACCTGCAATATCCGCCCAAGGAACAGGGCGGCATCAACCCTTCGGGCTGGCTGCGTGTGCAACTCGACCTGTTTGCCAATATCCGCCCGGCGAAATCGCGCATGGGCGTGGGACTCACCGGCAAACCGATCGACCTGGTGATTTTCCGCGAATGCACCGAGGGTTTTTACGGCGACCGCAACATGTTCATGGGCCGCGGTGAATTCATGCCGACCGAGGACGTCGCCATCGCCATCCGCAAGGTCACCGCCAAACAGTCGCGACGCATCAGCGAAGTGGCCTTTGAATGGGCACGCAAACGACGCAAAAAAGTCACCGCCGTGCACAAGGCCAATGTGCTGCACATGTCCGACGGCCTGTTCCTGCGCGAAGTGCGCACAGTGGCGAAGAATTATCCCGACGTCCAGCTTGATGAAAAAATCGTCGATGCGATGGCAGCACTCCTGGTACGCATCCCCGACCAGTTCGACTGCATCGTCACCGGCAACATGTTCGGCGACATCCTGTCGGATGAAGCCTCGGAACTCTCCGGCGGCCTGGGCATCGCCGGCTCGACCATGACCGGCGATACCGCCTGCTGCGCGCAGGCCCAGCACGGCTCCGCCCCGGACATCGCCGGTCAGGACAAGGCCAACCCGGTATCGCTGCTGCTGTCATCGGTGATGCTGCTGGAATGGCTGGCGAGCAGACACCAACGCCCGGAATTTGCCGCCGCCGCCGGGGCGATTGAAGCCGCGATCGACGCCGCGCTGCAATCGCCGGAAACGCGCACCGTCGATCTCGGCGGCAAACTCGGCACCAAGGCGTTTACAGCAAAACTCGTTGCGGCGATTTAAGCGACTGCCGCCACCGTTCGGAGCCTGTCGAAGGGTCAACGGTTACGCCGGACGCGATTCCGGCGGCCCCTTCAATTCCACAGTATTGCCTTCAGGGTCGCTGATATAAACCGAAGGCCCGTGGCCGTCGGCGCCGTAGCGGGATTTGATTTCGCCCGGCACCACGCCATGACGGATCAGCTGCGCGGTCAGCGCCCCCGGATCGAAGGGTTCGATGCGCAGACACAGATGATCCAGGTTGCGCCCCTCGACCCCGGGCGCCGCGCCACCCTTCCGGCCGATTTCGCCGTCCACTGCAACCAGGTCAATCAGCGAATTGCCGGCGCGGAGTTGGGTGAGACCAAGCTCCGTCCGCTCGCGCTCCAGCGTACAGCCCAGCACCGCGCAATAAAAGTGCACCATGCGCGGCACATTGGCAGCGCGAAGAACAATATGGTCGAGCCCGAGGATGCTGAACATTCAGTGGCTCACTCGCCACAATCCGCAAACAAAACCGCCGCAGCGAAGAGTGCGGCAGCGGGAATTTGCAGGCGAAACTGGCAAAATAGTGCGATTATTTATAAGTTATTGATTTTAAATGATTATTTACTTTTTGGCTTGCTTACCTTACTTATTGATATCGCCCATACAAAGGTATTTCACCTCGACAAACTCCTCGATGCCGTATTTGGAACCCTCGCGGCCGATGCCTGACTCCTTGATGCCGCCAAAGGGCGCGATCTCGTTGGAGATAATGCCGACGTTGATGCCGACGATGCCCGACTCCAGACCTTCGGCGACGCGCCAGATGCGACCGATGTCGCGGCTGTAGAAGTACGAGGCCAGACCATATTCGGTGTTGTTCGCCAGTTTCAGCAGTTCCTCCTCAGTCTTGAATCGATACAGCGGTGCCACCGGACCGAAGGTCTCTTCATGCGTGACCTTCATGTCGGTGGTCACGCCGGCGAGCACGGTGGGCTGGAAAAACTGCCCGCCTTTTTCATGGCGTTTGCCGCCGGTGAGGATTTTGGCGCCCTTCTCCAGCGCGTCGGCGATATGTTCCTCAACCTTCTCGACCGCCTTCATGTCGATCAGCGGGCCCTGCAGGTTGCCGTCCTCGAGACCGTTGCCGACTTTCATCGCGCCAACCTTGTCGGACAGCATCTTGGCGAATTTGTCGTACACGGCGTCCTGCACAAAGATGCGGTTGGCGCAGACGCAGGTCTGGCCGGTGTTGCGGAACTTGGAAGCCATCGCGCCTTCGACCGCCGATGCCAGGTCGGCGTCGTCGAACACGATGAAGGGCGCGTTGCCGCCGAGTTCCAGCGACACCTTCTTCACCGTGCTCGCACACTGCTGCATCAGCAGCTTGCCGATCTCGGTGGAGCCGGTGAAGGTGAACTTGCGCACCAGCGGATTGATGGTGAGCTCTTTGCCAATCGGGCCGGCGGAACCGGTGACCACCGACAGCACACCCTTGGGGATGCCGGCGCGTTCAGCCAGTTCGCAGAGGGCCAGCGCCGAATACGGCGTTTGTGAGGCCGGCTTGATCACCATGGTACAGCCGGCGGCCAATGCCGGACCGGCCTTGCGGGTGATCATCGCGTTGGGGAAATTCCACGGCGTCACCGCGGCGCAGACCCCGATCGGCTGCTTGATGACGACAATACGTTTATCCGGCGCATGGGTCGGGATGGTGTCGCCATAAATACGCTTGCCTTCCTCGGCAAACCATTCGATGAACGACGCGCCGTAGGCGATCTCGCCACGCGACTCGGCAATCGGCTTGCCCTGCTCGACCGTCATCAGTTTCGCCAGGTCTTCCTGGTTGGCCATCATCAGGTCAAACCATTTGCGCAGGATGATCGAGCGTTCTTTGGCGGTTTTTGCGCGCCATGCCGGCCATGCGGCATTCGCGGCTTCAATGGCACGCCGGGTTTCAGCGACACCCATTTTTGGCACCGTGCCGATTTGCGCGCCGGTGGCCGGGTTATGCACCGCCAGCGTCGACTTGTCATCGGCATCCACCCAGGCGCCGTCGACATAACATTGCTGGCGGAACAGGCTCTGGTCTTTCAGTTCAACCGCGGGTTTGGCTTTTTGCAGCATGACTTCGACTCCTTGGGCTAAAAAATGCGCCCGAAAATGCACCCGAAAGATGCGGTAAACACTCCCCGGAACACAGCAGGAAAGTATAACAAAGGGCGTCAGACCAATCCCCGACCAATGGCCATGCACTGAATCCGGGCATCGGCAGGCGCCGTGTCACCTTGAACTGAACAAAACAGATGCCCGCGCTGATCAACAGCGGACCGGTAAACGGTTGTATATAATGCCGAAACGGTTTGAGCTGCAACACTTCAAAGGGGATTTTCACATGTTTCACCTTGTCCGCCGTTTGCGATTGACCGCTGTCTGCGTAATCGTCAGCGTTGGCGTACTCGGCGGCTGCGCCTCCACCAACGATCCCCGGGATCCGCTGGAGCCGCTGAACCGCGGCGTCTACAAGTTCAATGACGCCGTCGATACCGTGCTGCTGAAACCCGTCGCCGAGGTCTACCAGGGTGTCGTGCCGCCCATCGCACGCACGGGGATCAGGAACGTTTTCAACAACCTGAATGACGTCATCGTTGCACTGAACAATCTGCTGCAGGGAAAGTTCACCGAGGCAGCGTCAGATGTCGGCCGTATCGCGATCAATACCACCGCCGGCCTGCTCGGCCTGTTTGATGTTGCAAGCCCGGCCGGCCTCGAAAAACACGACGAGGATTTCGGCCAGACCCTCGGCTACTGGGGCATCGGCGACGGCCCGTACCTGGTGCTGCCCATCCTCGGCCCGCGCAACCTGCGTGATACCGGCGGCCTGGTCGTAGATTCCCTGACAGATCCGGTGACCTACATCGACCCGTCGCGCGACCGCAATCAGGCGATGGGCCTGCGTCTGGTCTCGCGTCGCGCCGAACTGCTCAGCGCCAGCCAATTGCTGTCGGTCGCCGCGCTCGATGAATATGAATTTGTGCGCGACGCCTATATCCAGCGCCGCCGCAACCTGATTTACGACGGCAATCCGCCGCGCGAAAAAGAAAGCGGCATCAACGTCAAACCGCTGCTGGCGCTGCCTGCAGAACCGGCAAAAGCTGAGGACGTATCAGGCACAACCGCCGACACGCCGGCTGAAGCGGAAATCAACAAGCCGGAGGAAGTGTCGCAATCGAATACACCTGCCGTGGCCGCGGAGCCCCGCTCGGTCGTCCGCGTCTGGCTGCAGTAGTTAAACTGAGTTAATCCGTTAAGCCGCCGGGGGAGTATTTCCCGGTCCCGGCATTGTCTTTTTCACGTTGTCCATCACCGCCATCGCCGAACTGACCAGTGTCGCCACATCGGCAACGTTGGCCGGCACGATCAAGGTGTTGTTGGTGCGCGCCAGATGTGCGAAGGCATTGACGTACTGCTTCGCCACTTCCAGATTCGCCGCCTGATTGCCGCCAGGAGCATTCAGCGCGCCGGCCACCGAGCTGATCGCGGTTGCCGTCGCCTCGGCAATCAGCTGGATACGCGCCGCCTCACCCTGGGCGCGGTTGATCGCCGCAGTCTTGTCACCCTCGGATTTCAGCACCGCCGCCTGCTTCTCGCCGTCGGCGAGGTTGATTTCCTCCTGTCGCTGGCCCTCTGATTTGGCGATCAGCGCGCGCTTCTCGCGCTCCGAAGTGATCTGCGCCTGCATCGCGCGCAGGATCGCTTCCGGCGGAGTCAGATTCTTGATTTCATAACGCAGCACCTTGACGCCCCAGGTCCGCCCGGCCTCGTCCAGCACCGCCACCACCTGGCGATTGATCTCGTCGCGGCTTTCGAAGGTCTTGTCGAGTTCCATCTTGCCGATTTCCGAACGCAGCGTGGTCTGCGCCAGCTGGGTCACGGCTGATACGTAATCGGAGGAACCGTAGGATGCGAGTTTCGGGTCGGTGACCTGATAATAAATGATGCCGTCCACGCCGAGCTGTGTGTTGTCGCGCGTGATACACACCTGCTCCTGCACATCAAGCGAAGTTTCCTTCAGCGAATGCCGGTAGGCGACACGGTCGAGGAAAGGCACGATCACATTCAGCCCCGGCTCGAGCACGGAATGGTATTTGCCCATGCGTTCCACCACCCAGGCCATCTGCTGCGGTACCTGGCGTATGGATTCGATGGCCACCACCACACCCAGCGCCACCACAAAAAACGGCACCGCAAATGACCTCTGGTCGAACGCAATCAGCAGACCGGTCATGAACACAACAATGATCAGTTTCGGAAACATGCTGCCTCCCCCTCGGTTATCAGTTCAGTGCGGTCTGACCGCGGACACGCGCAGCGTATTGCCGTCGACCGCATGGATGTAAAACACCTTGCCACCCGGCACACGTTCACCCGTGACCTGCGCTTCCCACTGCGCGTTGCGGTATTTGACCCGGGCCAGTCCGTCAGCCTCGCTGATCCAGGCATCGAGCATCACGGTCTGGCCGACATCGAGCCCCCGATCCGCTGCCGGCTGGACTGTACCGCGAAAGCGCTTGATCAGGATCACGCCGAGAACCGAGACTGCGGCAACAGTCACTGCCTGCACCCAGAATGACTGCCCCAGGTACGCGGCAGCGGCGGCGGCCAGCGCGGCAATGCCCAGGACCAGCAGATAAAACGTGCCCGTCAGCATTTCGATGATGATCAGCACGATGCCGGTCACCGCCCACAGCAGATACATTTCCATTATCACCTCCCTCAGCGCGTCATGATGCGACTAGCATAACAAACCCTGCGCACTTCAATTCAGGCGCGCCACCCTGATTGCGAGGTCTGCGATCTGGGCGCGCACAGCATCGGCGTCGGGCGCCCCGGGACATTGCTTCAGATAGGTGCCGAAATCGCCGAGTGCCGCGCGAAAACATTCCAGTTTCAGGTAAATGCCGCCGCGGTCACGGTATTCATCTCCGGCATCATCCGGCGTCAGCGCAATCAGCCGCTCGCTGGCGGACAAGGCGCGCAGCCAGTCGCCCTGCTCGCTGTAAACCCCTTTCAGGTTGCGCAGCATGCGCGCCAGGACTTCCTTGTTGGACGCGGCACTGAGCAGATGCGACAGGATGGCTTCGTCAACATCCGCAGTGCTGCCGGCCGCGCGCAGCCGCTGCTGCAGTTCATCCATTCCCAGCGACACGCCGCCGCTGTAAGGATCCAGCACCACCACACCATCACGCAATGCACATTTCACCAGGAAATGTCCGGGGAAAGACACGCCGTGCAGGCCGAGGCCAATGCGCCGGCCGATTTCAATGTAGACCACGCCGAGCGTGATCGGGATGCCGAGCCGGCGTTCGAGCACCTCGTTGAGAAAACTGTTGCGCGGGTCGTAATAGTTGTCGGTATTGCCGCTGAATCCCAGCTCGGAGAACAGGAAATGGTTCAGCGCCAGCAGCTTTTCAGCGGTTGCGACATCCGCGCGCAAACGGCTGCGCAGTTTGTTCGCCATCTCATCCAGCCGCGCCAGATAGTCATCCACGGCCAGGCCCGGGTATTCGCTGGCGGCGATCCACAATGCACCTTCCGCGAGCGACACATCTTCGTCGGGCATGCGGGTGATGCGCCGCCACTGCTCGGCGGCCAGCGCTTCGGGAGAAAGTCCGCTTCCGGAAATGTCGCCGCTCATGCGCGCCTCGCCAGCGGCAGGTTCATCAGCAGGTTCTGCGGTTTCAGCCGCATGTTGCCCTCGGCGGTCATCGCCATGCCGAGGAATACCGGCGCCCCGCGCATCTCCGCCTGTAATGCGGCGGCATCCGAAAAATCCATGCGAAACAGGCCGACCACGCGACGCATGCGTTCCTCGTCGACTTCACCGCCGGAATAAATGTCGTTCAGCATCGCGCTGGCCTCGACATCAAGCCCGACATGCCATACCCACTCCTCGTCGGGAATCTCGCGGATGGGCGTGACCTTCACCTTTGTTCCGTGGAAATGTTCGACCCAGCGTGCCAGCAGTTCGCACAGTGCCAGCGAACCGGGCAAACCCGGGTTGACCTGCAGCACGGTGTCACGACGTTCGTCGCGGCGGAAATATTCGGCGTGATTGTTGCCATCAAGCACGTCGAGGTCCATCGAGCGCAGCGGTGCGTTGACTTCCTTCAGCATGCGCCCGAGATTACCCAGCCCGCCGCTTTCGGCGTGCAGGTTGACGGTCTCGGCATCGGCCAGCATCACCGCGCCGTCATTGACACTGACCCGCTGCTGGCGGAAAAAGGTTTCCGCCGCACGCGCGAGGAGGCCGTTGTCGCTGCCCTCGAGCATGCCGCGCAGAATAACCTCGGCGGTGTGGTAGATGAACGTCGGCGGAACCGCGACATCCTGGCGGAACAGGCTGAAATAGAAGGTTTCCAGCGTAGGGGCCGCCAGCAGCTGGTCGCGGAAACGCAGCATCACCCGGTAATTTTCCCGAGCATCCGGGTCTGCCAGGGCGGTGATTTCAGCATCGCTGACCACGCGGCGCGGTGTCTCGAGCACGCTCGCATGCAGGCGCTGTTCGGCAGCGCAGGATTCCGCAACGGGAGCCAGTTCGGGCCGCGCGTAATAAAGTCTCAGATAATCGTCGGTGACGAGCAGATGCCCGTCGGCAGCCCGCTCGAGCAATTGATAACCGCTGTGTTGCCAGAAATCCATAATGAATCCGATCCCGAAGCCATTATGCCACGGGGTTTGCGTTCTCCTGTTGCAGGATATGTCCGGGAAAGAAGGCGTAAATAAGCAGAAAAGCGAACGTTATAATCCAGTCTAACCTTGGCAGCCTTATGACCACACTATCGTTCTCACCGACATGGATCGGCATGGCCGCCGCCCTGCTGACCACCGCCGCTTTTGCACCACAAGCCATCCAGGCCTGGCGCTCCCGTTCAACCAAGGACGTATCGCTGGCGATGTTCACCCTGATGGTGACCGGCCTCACCCTGTGGCTCATTTACGGCATTCTGATCAATGACCTTCCGCTGATCCTCGCCAATGCGGTCACACTGATATTCGCCAGCGCCATACTGGTCGCCAAAATCCGTTTTCACTAGATTGGCAATCGATCCTTTCTTTACCTGGAGATACCACGGTGGCCAAAAAGAGAAACAAGCAGCCCGCCGGACAGCCAGCGCTGGGTTTTGGCAACAAGGTGGAGAAGCTGGTGGTTTCCCTTGATCCGTCGGTTCTTGCAGAACTGAAACGCCGTCACGAGGAAACCGGGGCAACGATGGCCGAACTGGTACGCAGGGCCGTCAAATTCTGGATTGCGGGCACCAAGGCGGCGGCGCTTGGCGCTGATGATGCAAGATCCCGGCATTTGAAAGGGCAGCGCGGGAACTAGAAAGTGGGGCCACTACCCCTGCACTCAGCCGCCATGACCCCGGGCGAGCAATCGGACAGCTTCCTCCAAAGTCTTGCCAACTAGAGATTGGCCAGATTGGCTTTTACAGCGCCTTCATCCCAATCGAGACCGATGCCAGGCACATCCGGAATGTGCAGTCGACCATTCCTGACTTCGTACGGCTTCTGCAGGACGGGATCGGCCCAATCCTGCCACTCCAGCCAGTGCGCAGTATCCGTGACCCGCATTACATGGGCGGCGACCTCCGGATACAGATGGGTGGACATCGGAATGCCGGCAGTCCCGGCAATTGCCGCTGCCTTCAACCAGCCGGTGACGCCGCCGATCCGCATGAAATCAGGCATCACAAAATCGCAGGCCTTTTTCTGAAGAGCCGTGTAGAGATCGCGGGGACCATAAAAATTCTCTCCGATCTGGATCGGCGTCTTTAGCTCCGCGGCAAGTTGCGCATAACCATCCAGGTTGTCGTAGACAATGGGTTCCTCAATCCACTCCAAGCCAAGATCGTCGATGGCATGACATCTTTGCAATGCCTCCCCAAGGTGCAGGCCCTGGTTAAAGTCGGTCATCAGGCTCATATCATCGCCGACCGCATTTCGCACCGCTTCCATCGTTCGCAGATCATCCTGCATTTTGTCGCGTCCGAGTCTGAGCTTGAGACCGGTGAATCCACCTTCTTCGCGCAGCTCTAGCGCCTCAGCCGCCACCGCTTCCGGCGCATTCAGCCACAATCCGTTGCTGTTATAGGCTTTGACAGAGCCGACCGAACCACCCAAAAGAACACAAAGCGGCATGCCGGCAGCCTTGGCCAAAGCATCCCAGGCGGCCATATCAAGTCCCGCGACAGCAATCATCGACATGCCTTGATAACCGACAAAGTGCAGAGACTTGCGTGCAAGGTTATAAAGTTCGAACGGCCTTATCGGATGACCTTTGAGCATTTCACCGAAATCCTGCAGTGCAGGGATCAGGTATTTCATGGATTTCGTTGTATAGGGCTCCAGATAACTCCGTCCGACGATGCCTTCATCGGTGTAGAGGTCAATCAGGATGAGGGGCCAATCCGTGATGGTGGCGATCCGCGCCACAACCGGCCGCTCCAGCTTGAGCACCACCGGTCGTGCCCTGATGCCCCTGAACGTCAAAGATTCGAATCGCATGCCCTTCACTTGCGCATTTTTATCCATGATTCCCCCTTGGCAGCCCCGAATGTCATAAAGAGTATCCGCCAGAATTGCAGCCAAAGGTAGCAAGCAAATACCGCCACACTCACCACCCACGGAAACCCCGGATTGCCTTCCCCCCGCCGGCTTGTTGTATTGGTTTTGCACCATTTCCATAAACCAAGGCAAAACAGTGCCGGATCAACGATCTGTGCCTCTGAGACGAATCGAATGCCCGGGATGCCCGCGTTATAATCCGCGCAGGCCCCGGTAGCTCAGTGGATAGAGCAGCCCCCTCCTAAGGGGCAGGTCGGACGTTCGATTCGTCTCCGGGGTGCCAACCACTCCTTGCCACGGATCACACATGCTGCTCGGCTGCATCGCGGATGACTTTACCGGCGGAACCGACTTGGCCAGCATGCTGGCAACCGGCGGCATGCGCACTGTGCAGACGATCGGTGTGCCCGAGGGCGGCATCGACAGCGTGGACGCCGTGGTTATTGCGCTCAAATCACGCACCGCACCACCGGCGCAGGCCGTCGCCGAATCCCTCGCTGCACTGCGCTGGCTGCAGGCCCGGGGTTGCCGGCAGTTCTTTTTCAAATACTGTTCTACCTTTGATTCCACACCGGCCGGCAATATCGGTCCGGTGATCGATGCGCTGATGGATGCGCTCGGACTCTCCTTCACCATCGCCTGCCCCGCCTACCCGGAAAACGGGCGCACGGTGTATCGCGGCCACCTGTTCGTCGGTAATCAGTTGTTGTCGGACTCCGGCATGAAAGACCACCCGCTGACACCCATGACCGATGCCAATCTGGTGCGGGTGCTGCAGGCACAGACCCGGCAGCGCGTCGGATTGATCGGCCATGACACTGTGGCCGGCGGTGCTTCCACCCTGCTCGATGCCTGCAAGGCCGCAGCGACTGCCGGCAACGGCATCTGCATTGTTGATGCAGTATCGACTACCGACCTGCACGCCATCGGCAGGGCCTGCGCAGAATTGCCCCTGGTCACCGGCGGTTCCGGCATCGCCCTCGGCCTGCCCGACAATTTCCGCCGCAGCGGTGAACTGCCGGAGCGCGCCGCGGCTGCCGCCCTGCCGCGCATCGACGGTGCCGCCGCGATCATCGCCGGCAGTTGTTCGACGGCGACCAATGCACAGGTCGCGCGCTGGCTGGAAACACGACCGGGATTCCGCGTCGATGTACGCCGCCTGCTCGCCGGTGCGGACATCGTCGGCGAGGCGCTGGACTGGCAAAGCCGTCAGGCGCGGCGCGATCCGGTGCTGGTTTATGCCACCAGTACGCCGGAGGAAGTGCGTGCCGTGCAGTCAGAAGCCGGTGTGGAACTCGCCGGGCAGCAGGTTGAAACCGCACTGGCGGAAATCGCCGCCGGACTGGCGCAGTCTGGTACGCGGAAATTTGTCGTTGCCGGCGGGGAAACCTCCGGTGCCGTGGTCAAACGCCTGGGCATCCGCGCCCTGCGCATCGGCCCCGCCATCGATCCGGGAGTGCCCTGGACCTGCAGCGTCGCGGCACAGCCACTGGCGCTCGCGCTGAAATCCGGCAATTTCGGCAGCGTGGATTTTTTTGAAAAAGCACTAAATCGGCTGTAATGAGGAGTCTGCAATGAACGAAAACCGGTTGCGCGAGGAAATTGCCGGACTCGGTCGCTCGATCTACGACCGCGGCCTGACCCATGGCAGCACCGGCAACATCAGCGCGCGCTGCAGCGACGGCTGGCTGCTGACACCGACCGGCTCCAATCTCGGCAAACTCGACCCGGGTCGCATTTCCAAGCTGGACTGGAACGGCAAGCTGATATCGGGGGATGCGCCGTCCAAGGAAAATTTCCTGCATCTCGCGATGTATCAGGAGCGCCCGAAAAACGGCGCCGTGGTGCACCTGCACAGTACACACTCGGTGGCGGTGTCGATATTGGCCGATACCAATGCCGAGGATGCACTGCCGCCGTTGACCGCCTATTACGTGATGCGCATCGGCTCGCTGCCGATGGTGCCCTACTACGCGCCCGGCGACATGGCACTGGCGGGAGCCGTGCGCAAACTTGCCTCCAGACACCATGCCCTGTTGCTCGCCAACCACGGCCCCGTGGTTGGCGGCAGCACCTTGGCAGCGGCAGCAGATGCGATTGAGGAACTGGAAGCCACCGCCCGGCTGCATCTGCTGCTGCGTGGCGAAAAAACCCGCCCGCTGGATGCCGCGCAGGTTGCGGAACTCAAAAAGCTTTTTCCCGTCTGATATTCCATGATCGGCCCCGCCGCCTGCGTTCAGGCAAGCAGGAATAGATAGTCCGGAGTATTGTTTGCATCAGCAAACGGGAACTGATCAGCGGCCACTCAGCTGCTTGTCGCATTCTTTGGTCAACAGTCAAAAGGAGTAGACATCGTGCGCACGATCTTCCGCCTGACTTTCAGCCTGCCCATCCTGACACTCGTCGGCATATTGGCCGGCTGCGCAAGCCCTTCCGCCATCAAACCCGGCGCCACTGCCGATGAGCTGACACAAAAACTCGGCAAACCCACCGCGGTCCGGCCCGCCCCCGGGGGCGGCGAATCCTGGGAATACGCCTATGGCCCCGAAGGTACCCAAACCTGGCTGTTCGGCGTAGACCAGGGGCGCACGGTGCGCAGTGCCACACAACTGCTGACCGAGGAGCGCCTGCGGCAGGTCGTCGCAGGAAAATCCACCGAAGCCGATGTACGCTCTTTGCTGGGCGAGCCCCGGGATATCACCCGTTATCGCGAATCAACCACCTGGGAATGGCGTGTCGCCGTCGGCCCTGCAATGGGCATGTACGTCGTACACTTTGGTGCAGACGGAAAGGCACGAGGCTACAACGTGCTTAATGACCACAAGGAGATGTCGCCATGAACAAATTCCTCCGCTTCACCGCAGTTCTGGCGCTCACCGGCCTCCTCGGTGCTTGCGCCATGCCGGGTGCCATCAAACCCGGCGCCAGCGCCGATGAGCTGACGCAAAAACTCGGCAAACCCACCGATGTCCGGCCCGGCCCCGACGGTGGCGAATCCTGGGATTACGTTTACGGCCCGGAAGGTGTCCAGACCTGGCGCTTTGATCTCGATCGCGGCCGCACGGTGCGTACCTCCACGCAACTGCTGACCGAAGAACGGCTGTTCCGCGTTGCGCCGGGCGTCACAACTGAGGCCGGAGTCATCGCTTTGCTCGGCAAACCACGGGAAATCGTCAAACTCCGCGAGGAAGTCGCGTGGGAGTGGCGTGTCGCAATCGGACCGGAATACGGGGTCTATGTAGTCCGTTTCGGCCCCGACGGCAAGGCTAGCGGGTTCAACGTGCTGAAGGATTTCAAATTCGACGACCGGGACTCGAGCCCCTGACGCGACCCGCTGTACTGCCTGCAATCAGATGCCGGCCAGCTTCGAATTCGCCGCAGCGAGCCGGTCAACCAGGATGCGCAGATAAGTGCGGTCGAAGTTGAGCCGGCAGATTTCCGATGCGTGCTCCAGCGCCTTGATGCTGATCCTGATCATGCGCACTTCCGTGGCAGCAACGACGTCGGCGGAACGCAGGCTGCCCGCCGCACCCAGGTAAGCCATCTCTCCGATTGATTCGCCGGCCTTGAGCAGGCTCAGCAACAGCCGACGCTTGCGCAACACCCTCGCCTCGCCCGACACCAGGATGCAGAAAAAATCCCCGGGATCACCTTCGTTCATGATGACCTCGTCCTTGGCGACATCCACCCACTCCGAGAACCGCAGCACCTCCCACAGCTCGACGTCGCCGAAGGATTTGAAGAACGACAGCGTGCGCAGGGTATTGAATTTCTCGGTATCCAGCACGCCGTGTTTGGGCAGCGGCGCACCCGATGCAATCGCGGCCAGGTCGTTAGCGAACTGCTCCCAGCTCATGTAACGCACCGCCTGATCGCGCGCCATCGCGCGGCTCACCACCAGGTCGAGCCCGGTCGGCACGTCCTGGCGGAATTCCGAAGGCAACGGCGGATCCTCATTGAGGACCTGGTTCGCCAGACCGGCGATATTGGTGGCGCTGAACGGCAGGCGCCCGGTCAGCAACTGGAACATCACCACGCCCAGAGCATAAATGTCGGTCTGCAGATTTACCGGTTTGTTCAGGTGCTGCTCCGGTGACATGTAGGCGGGTGTGCCGATACCATCGACGACGGTGCGTTCGGTCAACAGCAGGGCAGCTGAACCGAAATCGGTGATCTTGATATCAGTATTGTCCTTGACCAGAATGTTGGCCGGCTTGATGTCGCGATGAATCACGCCCAGGCGTGATGCAAAATCCAGCGCCTTGGCGCATTTGTAAACCACTTCGATGACGTCACCCAGCGCCAGCAGGTTGTCGCCGCGAGTGAAGCGCTGCAGCGTGCCGCCGGATATGTACTCCATGACAATGTAGGCGTTTTCCTCGTCGGCCACCGCGTCGTAGATCTCGACGATATGCGGATGGGTCAGCTTGCCGGCCAGTGAAGCTTCGGTGAGGAAGAGGTGGTGCAGCAGCTGGCCGCGGGTTTCGTCTTTCAGCGCGCCCTGCGACACGAGCTTGACCGCCACCTCCCGGCTATTGAAGGCATCGTTCGCAAGGAATACCGTGCTGGTCGCGCCATCACCGAGCTTTTTGACAATTTCGTACTTGCCGATCTTGTTGACGACCGATTCCGTCATGAACTGCCACCTTTTTTGATTGTTTTATGCGCATCAGGCGCAGTCCGACACGCCTTGCCTGCCGTTGCACGCAGGAGGTGATTAAAACCCGCCACCTGACGAGCGTCAACCTGCCGATGCGCTAACATGGAAGCAACCAATTGAGCGTTTCATGATTAATGACAATCGGAACGCTCAATCCCTCACCCCAACCCTCTGCTCCGCTTCCAGTGTTCCCTGGTCCCGGGGGGGAGGGTGAGAACAGCCCTGATTCACTGTTGTGAATCAGGGAAAGATCAATAATGACATGGCCCGCATGACTGCAGCAGACACCACCGGCCGACGCTGGCAATTCTGGATCGACCGCGGCGGCACTTTCACTGACATCGTCGCCCGCCGCCCCGATGGCGGCCTGATCACGCACAAGCTGCTGTCGGAAGACCCGGCGCGTTACCGCGATGCCGCGCTGGCCGGCATTCGCGACTTGCTGGGCCTGGCCCGCGACGCCACCATCCCGGCGGGGCAGATTGATGCCGTGCGCATGGGCACCACGGTGGCGACCAATGCACTGCTCGAACGCCGCGGCGAACGCACCGCGCTGTTCATCACCCGCGGTTTCGGCGACGCACTGCGCATCGCCTGGCAGAACCGCCCGCGCATCTTTGACCGCCACATCGTGCTGCCAGACCTGCTCTACGGCGCGGTCTGGGAGGTCGATGAACGCATCGGCGCGCACGGCGACATCATTCGCGCTCCCGATGCCGCTGCACTCAGCCGTGACCTGGCCGCTGCAAAAGCCCGGGGTTATCGTTCGGTCGCCATCGTGTTCATGCACGGCTACCGATACCCGGTGCATGAACAACTCGCCGCCGCCCTCGCCCGCGACTGCGGTTTCACGCAGATTTCGGTATCCCACGAAGTCAGCCCGCTGATGAAACTGGTGGCGCGCGGCGACACCACCGTGGTTGATGCCTACCTGACGCCGGTGCTGCGACGTTATGTCGAGCAGGTCAAAATGGAACTGCCGGGCACGCGCCTGCTGTTCATGCAGTCCAGCGGCGGCCTGACCGACGCCGGAAATTTCCGTGGCAAGGACAGCATCCTCTCCGGCCCCGCCGGCGGCATCGTCGGCGCGGTGCGTACTGCGCTGAACGCCGGCTGTGACCGCATCATCGGTTTTGACATGGGCGGCACCTCAACCGATGTCGCGCATTTTGCCGGGCATGATCTCGCGGCGCTCGAACGCACTTTTGATGCGCAGGTCGCCGGTGTGCGCGTGCGTGCACCGATGCTGGCCATACACACCGTCGCTGCCGGCGGCGGATCAATATTGCATTTCGACGGCGCGCGCATGCGCGTCGGCCCCGATTCCGCCGGCGCCGACCCCGGCCCGGCCTGCTACGGCAAGGGCGGCCCGCTGACCATCACTGATTGCAATGTGCTGCTCGGCAAAATCCAACCGGCGTTTTTCCCGCAGGTGTTTGGTGCCAGTGGTGATCAGCCGCTGGATGCAGCTGCGGCCGAAACCTGCTTCGCCGCACTGCATCAAGAAATTATCAATAAAAACAAATACTTACAATCAATCGCTGCAGTGGCTGACGGTTATGTGCAAATCGCCGTCGAAAACATGGCCAACGCGATCAAAAAAATCTCCGTGCAGCGTGGCCACGACGTCACCGGCTATACCCTCGCCTGTTTCGGCGGGGCAGCCGGCCAGCATGCCTGCCGCGTTGCCGATGCACTGGGCATGCCGCGTATTTTTATTCATCCACTGGCGGGCGTGTTGTCGGCGTACGGCATGGGCCTTGCCGACATCACCGCGATGCGCGAATCGGCAGTGGAAGCACCGCTGGATGCGAAAGTGATCACCGCACTCGATGCGCAAGTTACAGCGCTCGGTACTGCTGCGCGCGGGGATGTTGCCGCGCAAGGCGTTACAGGCGAGAACATCCAGCTGCATGCGCGGGCGCACATCAAATATGCCGGCACCGACAGCACACTGACCGTGGCCTGGGGTACCGCGGAATCGATGCAGCAGGCCTTCGTGGATTTGTATCTGCAACGTTACAGCTTTCTGATGCCGGAACGCGCCCTGATCATTGAAGCGATTTCGGTTGAAGCCGTGGGCAGCGGCGCCGGGGTGACTGAGTCGGTCGCTGCAATCTCAGCGGCAACGTCTCCCGCCCCCGCCGCCCGTGCCAGGATGTACAGCAACAGCGCATGGCATGACGTGCCGCTCTATAAACGCGAAGCCCTCGCCCCCGGCCACCACATCAGCGGTCCGGCGATCATCGCCGAAGCCAACGCCACCACGGTCATCGAACCCGGATGGCAGGCGGAAGTTACGTCGCGCAATGATCTGCTGTTGAGTCGCCGCGAACCGCGACCTGCAGCACAGGCCGGCACCAATGCCGACCCGGTGATGCTCGAAGTGTTCAACAATCTCTACATGTCCATCGCCGAGCAGATGGGCGCGACGCTGGCCAATACGGCCTACTCCGTAAACATCAAGGAACGGCTGGATTTTTCCTGTGCGCTGTTCGACGCCCAGGGTAATCTGATCGCCAACGCGCCGCACATGCCCGTGCATCTGGGCTCGATGGGAGAAAGTGTGAAGGCCGTCATCAACGCCAACCGCGGCCATATGAAACCGGGCGACGCCTGGATGCTGAATGATCCCTACGCCGGCGGCACTCATCTACCCGACATCACGGTGATCACCCCGGTGTTTGATCAAGAAGGTCGCAAGGTGCTGTTTTACACCGGATCCCGTGGCCACCATGCCGATGTCGGCGGCATCACGCCCGGCTCGATGCCGCCTGACAGCCACCACATCGACGACGAAGGCGTGCTGATCTCGAATTTTCTGCTGGTACAGCAGGGTCGGCTGCGCGAAACTGAAACCCGCGCGCTGTTTGCGTCAGCAAAACATCCGGCGCGCAACATCGACCAGAACATCGCCGACCTGCGCGCGATGATCGCCGCCAACCACAAGGGTGCGCAGGAGCTGGAGCGCATGGTCGGGCACTTCGGCCTCGACGTGGTCTCCGCGTACATGCAGCATGTGCAAGACAACGCCGAGGAAGCCGTACGCCGGGTCATCGGCAAACTGCATGACGGCAGCTTCAGCTATGAAATGGATCACGGCGCGGTGATCAAGGTTGCGATCCGCGTTGATGCGGCCGCGCGCAGCGCCGTCATCGACTTCAGCGGCTCCTCGGCCCAGGGTCAGGACAATTTCAACGCGCCCTTCGCCGTGACCATGGCTGCCGTGTTGTATGTGTTCCGCACGCTGGTCGATGACGACATTCCACTGAATGCCGGTTGCCTGAAACCGCTGACGGTGATCGTGCCCGAAGGCTCCCTGCTCAATCCGCGCCATCCCGCAGCGGTGGTCGCCGGCAATGTCGAGACCTCGCAATGTGTCACCGACGCCCTCTACGGCGCACTGGGTGCGATGGGCGCATCACAGGGCACGATGAACAATTTCACTTTCGGCAACGAACGTCACCAGTATTATGAAACCATCGCCGGCGGCTCCGGTGCCGGTGAGGGATTCTCCGGCACCGCCTGCGTGCAGACCCACATGACCAATTCGCGGCTGACCGATCCCGAAGTACTGGAATGGCGCTACCCGGTGCGTCTCGACAGTTTTGCCATCCGCCGCGGCAGCGGCGGCGCCGGGCGCTGGCGCGGCGGTGATGGCGCAGTCCGCCGCCTGCAATTCCTTGAGCCGATGACCGCCGCCATACTCTCCGGCCACCGCCGCGTGCCGCCGTACGGCATGGCCGGCGGACAGCCGGGACTGACAGGGCGCAACAGCGTGATACGCGCCGACGGTTCGGTCGTCCTTCTTGAGGCCTGCGCCAGTGTAGACATGCGGCCGGATGACATTTTTGTCATTGAAACCCCCGGTGGTGGTGGCTACGGGGCGGTAGAATGACAAAAACAACAAATCATTAAAAACAAAACTTCTTAACAGGTTCCCCATGGCCCGTGTACCGCTGATCGGCGAGGAGCGCAGCGACCTCGCTCCGTTCATAACGCGCGTCAAAAAAGAGCGCGGCAAGCTGATCAACCTCTATCGCGTATTGATGAACAGCCCGGCCATCGCCGCCGGCTGGCTCGATTTCAACAGTGTCGTGCGTTACAAGACCACTCTGGATCCGGCGCTGCGGGAAATGATCATCCTCCGCGTCTCCATCCTCAACGGCGCCGAATACCAGGCGCGCATCCACGGCGCCAGCCATGCGCTGCAGGCGGGATTGAGCACGGAGCAGATTGCAGCACTCGGTGACTGGGTAAACAGCGAGCTGTTCAGCAAGCCGCAACGCGCCGCCCTCGCCTGGATCGATGCCATGACCCAGCAGATCAATGTTCCCGACACGCTGCACAATGAGCTGCAGCGCCACTTCGACGATCAGGCCGTGGTTGAAATCACCGTGCTCGCCGGCGCCTACAACATGCATACCCGCGTCGCGCGCGCACTGCGCATCGAATCTGAAACACCACAATCATGACGACCAAAGCGCGACTGGCTGTCGAAGATGACCCCTTTCTGCGCCTGATCAGCGTGATCCTCGATCCAGCGACGGATCCGGAACGTATCGCAGCCTTTGCCGATTTTTTTGCCCACGACCTGCCGGATTTCGAGGGCTGGCTGCGCCGGCTGCGTGGCCGCCTGCCCAAGCTGTTTCCAGCCGAGGTGCGTCTGGTCGACAGCAGCGAAGCGCTGCGCGATGCCTTGGCTGA
This sequence comes from Burkholderiales bacterium, assembly GCA_019744975.1. Taxonomy (GTDB): domain Bacteria; phylum Pseudomonadota; class Gammaproteobacteria; order Burkholderiales; family SG8-41. The sequence continues at coordinate 166,508 of JAIETP010000025.1, read as the reverse complement.
TGCCGATTTTGCCGTCATGGAATCACTGCCCTTCGGTGCCGCCGAACTGGCCGCGGCACCGCGGCTGCGCGCAGTGCAGAAATACGGCGCCATCCCCAATAACATTGACGTTGCCGCCTGCGCCGTACGCAAGATCCCCGTACTGACCATACGCCGCCGCGCCAACATCGCCTGCGCCGAACACAGCATCGCACTGATGCTCGGACTGTCGCGCCAGCTGCAGCGGACCATCAACCGCATCAGCACGGCGTCCCTGCAGGCCGCCGGATTTTCGCCGCGCACCTACGACCGCCGGCATACCGCGAATTCCAACTGGGCACGTGTGCCCGGCATCCGTCTGCTCCACGAGACCACGCTGGGTATCGTCGGCCTCGGCGAAATCGGTCGCGAAGTGGCGACCCGCGCCGCGGCCTTCGGCATGAACATCCTCTATCACCAGCGCACGCGCCAGCCGGAGGACGTGGAAACGGCGCACCACGTACACTATGCCGACTTTGATACCCTGCTCGAAACCAGCGACTGGTTGGTGATCTGCCTGCCCGGCAACGCCAACACCCGCCATCTGTTCAATGCCATGCGTCTCGCGCGAATGAAACCGGGTGCGCGACTGATCAACATCTCGCGCCCGGAAATCGTTGATCGTGATGCGCTGATCGCCGCGCTGCGCTCCGGCCACCTCGGTGGTTTCGCGCTCGACCCCTTGTATGAAGCGCCGGGCCGTGATGACGACGAACTGCTGCAATTCAACAACGTGCTGATCACCCCGCATATCGCCGCCCAGCCGCGTTTTAATGCACTGGACGACATCACCGACCTGATCACCGGGCTGGAGAAAAAGCTGCCATGAACAAGACCTCACTGATCCTCGCCACCGCGCTGCTCGCCGGCCATTCATTTTCCGTGCTGGCCGCCGACAACTGGCCCAACCGTCCGATCCGCCTGGTTGCTCCATTCCCCGCCGGCAGCTCCGTCGATGCCGCCGTGCGTGTGATCACACCGCGTATGGCCGAATCACTGGGCCAGCCTGTTGTCATCGACAACCGCGCCGGGGCCGGCGGCACGATCGGCGCCGAAGTCGGTGCACGCGCAGCACCCGACGGCTACACGCTGGCGGGCGGCACCACCAGCACCCATGCGCTGGCCAAAGTACTGAACCCGAAGCTGGGTTATGACCCGCAACGCGATTTTGTACCGATCACGCTGATCGGCCACCTGCCATACATCCTGGCGGTGCATCCGGGAGTCGCCGCCAACAACATGCAGGAACTGATCGCACTGGCACGCACAAAACCGGGAGAAATCCGCTACACAACGGTCGGCGACACCAGCATGGCCCGCTTGGGCGGCGAACTGCTGTCCAATCTGACCGGCATCAAGATCACGCCGATTGCCTACAAGAGTTCGGCGCAATCCGTGGTCGACACCATCGCCGGGCGCATCGAACTGCAGTTTGGCACCATGGCCCCGGTGTTGCCGCATGTGCGCTCGGGAAAACTGCGCGCGCTGGCAGTGACCAGCGCGAAACGTGCGCCGGCGCTGCCAGAAGTGCCAACGGTGCAGGAATCCGGCGTGAAGAATTTCGAGGTCACGCTGTGGCTGGCGGTATTCGCCCCGACAAAAACCCCGCGTACGATGATCGAACGGTTGAACAAGGAGTTCATCACCGCCATCGGCACACCCCAGGTACGCGATGCCTTATTGATTCAGGGCCTGCAACCGGAAACCACGACTTCGGCGGGATTCGCAAAATATCTGGATACGGAAATCAGCAAATGGCGGGAGGTTGCGCGCAAGGCGAATCTGAAACCCGAATAATGCGCGTACCACCGGCTCAGGCAGGCGGGTCTTTTTTGCCGCCGGGCTCCGCACCGGGATCCAGCCCCATCAGGCGCAATGACCACGCCGACAAAAACCCGATCACCAGCGGCCACCAGGCATGGAGCATGAGCGCCAGTGCGGCTGCCATGGCATAAGTTGCCGCCAGCAACAGCGCGCCGGGATGACGACGCTGCCACCAGGTAAACACCAGTGCGGCAGCGAGCAGGAAAAACACCGCGGAAACCAGGTAAATGATGATGGTCATGATCAATGCGGGATTAAAACGCCGATTTTATGGCAACAAACTTTATTGCAACAAACCAAAGATACCGCAGGCGACTGGCAACGCCCCGCCCCGCTTGTGGCATGCTGGGCGAAATGATCATTAAAACAGACGCCAAACCTTGAGGACATCCAGCCCGAAACGCGCACTGAGCGCCTGCTGCGCAGCCCATACACTGCACGACGGCCTGTCCGACCTCACCTACGTGCTGCTGCCGCTGCTGGCGCAGACTTTCGGCCTGTCGCTGACACAGGTCGGCATGATACGCGCGGCGCACCGCACTGCGATGGCGGCATTCCAGATTCCGGCGGGACTGGTCGCCGAACGTTTTGGCGAACGCAATCTGCTGGCCGTTGGCACTTTCATTGCCGGCGCGGCCTTTGTCGGTCTCGCCTTGATTGATGTGAATCATGCCTCCGCTTTCTGGATGATCCTGGTCGCGCTGTTTTTTGCCGGACTCGGCTCGGCCGTGCAGCACCCCCTGTGTTCAACCATCATTTCCAACGCTTATCCGGAAGCCGGACGCCGCACCGCGCTGGGCACCTACAACCTGTTTGGCGACGTCGGCAAGTTTGCCTTCGGCGGACTGCTGAGCCTGCTGTTGCTGGGCGGACTGTCCTGGCAGGGGCCGGTGGTGTTCTACGGCATCGCCGGCATGGCGACGGCGGCCGCAGTGCTGTTCTGGGTCGCCGGCAACAGCGCAATCACCGCAACAGAGAACCACGGCACGAATACCACACCATTGAGTGGCGGCTGGGGCATCCGCAACAAACGCGGCTTTGGCGCCTTATGCCTGATTGAAATCATCGACAGCAGCACCCGCACCGGTTTTCTGACATTGATCGCCTTCCTGATGATCGACAAAGGCCTGTCCACCGGCTGGGCGGCGCTGTCCGTGCCGCTGATCCTCGTCGGCGGCATGGCCGGCAAATACGCCTGCGGCCTGCTCGCTGAACGTGTCGGCATCATCCGCACCATCATTCTCACCGAAGTCGCCACCGGCGCCGGCATTCTCTGCGCCGTGGCGCTGCCCGGCATGGCCGCCTTCCTGTTGCTGCCGCTGATCGGCATCGCGCTGCAGGGCACCTCTTCGGTGCTCTACGCCACCATCGGCGATCTGGTTGATCAACCTCGCCTGCCGCGCGCCTTCGGCCTGTTTTACACACTGGGCTCGATCTGCGGCATTGCCGCGCCGCTGGCGTACGGACTGGCCGGTGACCATATCGGCATCGCCAATGCCGTGATAATGATGGGCATCGCGATATTGTTCGTGCTGCCGCTGTGCGCGGTCTTGAAACCGACCATCAGTGCGGAACCGGTAAAAAGCTGATCCGCGGTAATATCTGTCAGGGAGGAAACACCCATGCCCAAACAACGCATCAGCTACATTCCGCTGGACCAGATGACCCCCGAAATGCGCACCGAGATGGAACGCTGCGCCCGCGCCGGCACGCCGCGCCCGGAAAGCTCGGCGGTGCGCGCGCATGTCCCCGCCTGCTTCTGGTTTTTTGCCAATGCCTGGGATGACGTGTTCCGCAACGGCGTGCTCGACCACGCGATCAAGGAGGTCTGCCGCATTTATGTATCGCGCTCAGTGGTCTGCGAATTCTGCGGCAACCAGCGTTCGATCAAGGGTGTCGAGGCCGGCGTCAACGAAGCGCAGGTCGATGACCTGATGAATTTCGAGAAATCAGTCAAATACAACGAACGGCAAAAAGCCGCACTGGCCTATGCCGAAGCCATCGTCTGGCGTACCGAAACCGATGACGCGTTCTGGGAGCGCATGTACCAGCATTTCAACGAACCGGAGCTGGTGGAACTCGGCTGCGCCATCGGCCTGACGCTGGGCCAGCAAAGCTGGCTGCGCCTGCTCAACATTGACCACCATCAGGTCATGGCCGGCACCGCGGCCTCGATGGCTCCGGGTTACGAAACAGCCGAAGCCCTGGCCAGGACCAAGGCTTCACCGGATTACTGGGCAAAAAAACCCCCGGCAAAAAAGACGGCTTGAGCCCGCCCCTCTTCTTGAAAAGCGCCCGCCCGGGCGCTTTTTTACGTCCGCAGATCGCTGTTGACAGCCTCCGGATGAGTGTCTATATTGATAATCATTCTCATTTAATAAAGGGGCTACACCATGCCACATACCGAAAACAGTGTCGCCGTGGTCACACCACCACCTGCTGCACAAACCACCGACAGTGCCGCCGCAGCGGAAATCAACAGCATGCGCCTGCTCGGCGATCAAGGCCTGCTGCGCATTGCGCACAAAGGCGCGGTCTACACCCTGCGCGCCACCAGCAAAGGCGGATTGATCCTGACCAAATAAGCCCGCTGCAGCAGCCGCACTACGGCCCGAAGCATTACGGCCGAATAATCCCCGCCAGCCCAAGAGCCCTCCTGCTCGGTCGCCAGCTCCCATCCACACGAGCCCCGGAGACTCCACATGAACACCGTCCCGCAAAATCCCGCAGATACACACGATCCCGGCCATTCCGCCGCAGCAACCCTGCAGCTGATGTCGCACTATGCACGCCGCCCCTGCCCGCTGCTTGCCCACGCCATCGCCGAACAACTTGCTCGCCTGTCGCAATCCTGCAGCGACGGCTCATCGCTGGCACTGCAGAAACTGGCGAATACGCTGATGCCACAGTGGCAACACATCGCCTGTGGCAACGCAGTACAGCACTGAAAACACCATGCACAACCCTTCCAACAGAAGAATATTATCCAGCGGACTGGTCGCTGAAATCGAACACTGCGCGGGCTGCGAAATCATGCATCTGCACATCGGCGCCTTCACGCTGCGCATGAAACCGGTGGCGCTGCACGACCTGCGCGACACGCTGAGCCGCGCGCTCGCGGCACTGCCCGCGCATGACCAGGAATCCACGATGCAACAGACCGCCGGCATGCAGCCGCCCGGCGGATCCTGTCACTGACCCCGGCCGTGCAGCGCGCCGCTTCACGTCAAGCCGCTTCACGTCAAGCCGCTTCACGTCAAGCCGATTCACGTCAAGCCGCTTCGCGTCAAGCCACCCCACGTCAACCCGCCTCACGTCAACCCGCCTCACGTCAACCAATATCGCGACCGTCCGGATTTGCGCTGACTGCGACGGTACTATTCGCGGTCGGCCTGCTCTCGGCATTGATCGACGGCACGCTGGGCTGGGAATACATCGCGCTGGAACTGCTGGATCGGCTGTCGCACTAAACACTGCCTGCCCTGCCCGTTCCACAAGGTGACGGGATGACCTGCCGCGCAATGCAGGTAATAATCCGGCCTCGGCACAAAAACCAAAAAGGGAACCAGCATGTTGAGTCTGAAAGGCAAGGTTGCATTCGTCACCGGCGCAGGCAGCATCGGCGCGGGTTGGGGTAACGGCAAGGCCGCCGCCGTGTTGCTGGCACGTCAGGGCGCGCAGGTCTTCGGCACCGACCTCAACGCAGAAGCGGTGGAAACCACGCGCGCGATCATCGCCAAGGAAGGCGGCGACTGCACAAGTCATGTTTGCAATATGACCGACTCGGATTCAGTCAAAGCCGCGGTCGATGCCTGCATCAAAAAATACGGCCGCATCGACATCCTGATCAACAACGTCGGCGGTTCGGCGCCCGGCGATCCGGTGAGCATGAGCGAGGAGGTCTGGGACAGTCAGATTGATCACAATCTCAAGACCGCCTTCCTCGGCTGCAAACACGTGCTGCCGGTGATGGAAAAACAGGGCAGCGGCGCCATCGTCAATGTATCTTCCGTGGCCGGCTTCGCCCACCAGGTCGATGGCCGTGTACATATCGCCTACAGCGCGACCAAATCCGGACTGTTCGGTTTCACCCGTGCCACCGCCATTGCCTATGTCAAAAAAGGCATCCGCTGCAATATGGTGGTGCTCGGCACCATGCACACACCGCTGGTCGAAGAGCGGTTGATGAAACAACTCGGCCCCGAAGCCGCGGCCAATCTCGTCGCCAAACGTCACGCTGCGGTACCGATCGGCCGCATGGGCGACGCCTGGGATAGCGCCCACGCCATATTGTTCCTGGCTTCCGATGAGGCGCGTTACATCACCGCGACCCAGCTGGTGGTCGACGGCGGACTGACTGCGGCACGTCCGGGCTGAACCCGCAGCGCGGAACTTGTTGCGCCGCGCATTGCCCAAGCTGCGTTCCCGACAACAGGAAAAATCCATCATGAATGAACAGCAGCAAAAAGCCGTACTGACCGTATGCCTGATGGCCGCATTCGCCGACGGCAGCAAACACGAGCGCGAACGCGCTGAAGTCAAAAACATTGCCGAGACCCTTGCCGGTCAGACGGCAATCAATATTTCCGCACTCGTCCAGGACGTGCTGCTCAAACGCACATCGCTGCCGGCCGTTGTGGCGGCACTGGACACCGCGGAGTCGCGCCAGCTCGCGTTCGAGATGGCGGTCTGCGTCTGCGACGCCGACGGCGCGCAGTCGCCTGCGGAACAGGCGTTTCTGGAATCGCTGCGCAGCGCGTTGGGCCTCGACGCGGGCCAGGCAAACACTTTCAGCGCACAGGCGGAAGCGATTGCCAATGTACCAGTCACTCCCGCAGTCGCAGTCACCGCCGCCTCGACCATGACCCGCGAAGAAATGGACAAGGCCATACTTAATGCATCCATTCTCAACGGCGCCATTGAACTGCTGCCCGAATCGCTGGCGACGATGGCGATCATCCCGCTGCAGATGAAACTGGTTTACCGCATCGGCAAGTCCTACGGTTACGAACTCGACCGTGGTCACATCAAGGATTTCCTCGCCACGGCCGGCGTGGGCCTGACCTCGCAGTACCTGGAACAGGCCGGACGCAAACTGTTTGGCGGACTGCTGCGCGGCGTCGGCGGCGGGTTGCTCGGCGGTCTCGGCAAACAGGCGGTCAGTTCCGGCATGAGTTTCGCCAGCACCTATGCGCTGGGCCATGTCGCGCGCCACTACTACAGCGGCGGTCGTACGCTGAGCACGCAGATGCTGCGTGACGCCTTCAACGACATGCTGGGTGAAGCCAAAAACCTGCAGGCCCGTTATCTGCCGGAGATGCAGGCGCAGGCGCGCACACTGGATACGGGGCGCCTGCTCAATCTTGTGCAACAGGCTTGAACCACCCTGCAGGTATTATTATAAGTATTTGATTTTATTGATATTTTAAATATCAGCTATGCTGCTTTGCGTTTGCCTGCAGCCGCAATACCCGGCACATGCGAAGCGCGCACCAGCACCTGCCCTTCGAACATGCGGCGCTGTGTGCGATAAAACGCACCTTGTTCCGCATGCCATAAGCCGTCTTTCTGTTTGACGGTGGCGGCCACGGTGAGAATGCCGGAAGGCATGCCGATACGGATCGGTGCTTCCGCAGTCGTACCCTGGCGCAATACCTCATTCACCACTCCGCCCTCGAGGCGCGCGGCAACCGCCATACACAGCGACACCGTCAGCGGCAGCGCACGATGCGGCTGACCGTTGGAAATCACGCGACCGGTGAGATCGATGTCGCCGGCGGCAATCGCAGCACCTGACAGCATTTTGGCGTCCTGTGCCGCCGACACAAAACCGATGAAGGGCACGGATTTGTTTTTTGCGGCGTCTTCGGCCGTCTTCGCAATGCCCATCGCCACCGACGCCGCCCTGCGGATCGCCTCAAGTCTGGCCATCACTGCCGCATTGGCTTCCAGCGCCTCAGGCAATTCGATGCCGGTCAGGCCGATATCCTTCGCATTGACCCATACCGTGGCATTCGCCGCGTCGACCATCGACGCGCGGATCTTGCCGACGCCCGGTACGTCGAGCGTATCGACGACATTACCGGTGGGCAGCAGTTTGCCGGTGGTGGCGCCACCCGGATCGCGGAACTCGAGCTTCACCGGTGCACCGGTGCCCGAGACGCCGGGTATCGCCAGATCACCATCGACCGCGGCCAGTCCGTCATCGAGGCTGAACAGCGCGTGAATGATTTTTTTGGTGTTGGTGTTGTGGATGCGCACCAGCGCTTCGCGACCCGACACCTTGACGATACCCTCATCCACCGCGAACGGCCCCATCGCCGAGGACATGTTGCCGCAGTTCGCGCCGTAATCGACCCTGGCTTCTTTCACCTGCACCTGGGCGAAGGTGTAATCGATGTCGGCATCGGGCCGCGTCGGCGGTCCGACCACGCAGACTTTCGACAGTGAAGACACGCCGCCGCCCATGCCGTCGAGCTGGCGGCCATTGGGATCAGGACTGCCGATCGCGGCGAGAAAGATTTCGTCCCACAGGGCGCGGTCCTGCGGCAGGTCACGCTGATTGAATACCACCGCGTTGCTGGTACCGCCGCGCATGAACACTGCGGGAAGTTTGAATTGTTTCATGGAGCCTCCTGTGCCTCTGCCGAGTCTGTTGCGAGCGCGTTCACGATATGGATATCCGGTCATACAAAGCACGCTGGAACACGGCTTGATGTTCATCTTTCGTGCCGGACTGCGGTATTCTAATGGCAATTGCACACCAAAGACCGGACGGCCGCCACGCAGATCCGCATTGCGCCGTCCCCACCACAGGACTCCATCATATGAAAAGACGCGCTGCCACCACCGCCAAACACCGCCCCGCCGCCGCGCGCAAAGGCGCTGCGAAGCAAGTCCTCCTGGGGGGCGCTGCGAAGCAAGTCCTCCTGGGGGGCGCCGCGAAGCAAGTCCTCCTGGGGGGCGCTGCGAAGCAAGTCCTCCTGGGGGGCGCTGCGAAGCAAGTCCCCTTGCGGGGCAAGATCAACGCCGCGGAATGGCAGGCCCGTGTCGAACTCGCCGCCGCCTATCGGCTGACCGCGATGATGGGCTGGACCGACATGCTCGGCACGCACATTTCCTGCCGTGTACCGGGCACCCACGACCAGTTCCTGATCAATCCCTACGGCCTGCTTTTTGAAGAAATGACGGCTTCCGACCTGATCAAATGCGACACCGAAGGCAACAAACTGTCGGACTCCCCCTACGAAGTGAACTCGGCCGGATTCACCATCCACAGCGCAATCCATATGGGCAATCACGAGGCCGAGGCGGTGATGCATTGTCATACCCAGTATGGCGTGGCGGTGGCTTCGCAAAAACAGGGGCTGTTGCCGCTGACACAGATGGCGCTGACCGCCCTGTCGCAGGTGCGTTATCACGACTTCGAGGGCGTGGCCGAAGACCACAACGAACGCGAACGCCTGGTGCGCGACCTTGGCGACGGCAGCATGCTGATCCTGCGCAACCACGGCACACTCACCGTGGGTTCCAGCGTCGGCGAAATGTTCGCGCGCATGTTTCGCCTCGAGCGCGCCTGCAAAATGCAGATCACTGCAATGACCGGCGGTGCGGAACTCAATCGCATCCCGGATGAAATCATCAACCACACGCTGGAGCAGGGCGGGATCATTTACGGCAAAGGCGGCCGTGGCGCGGGCGGCAGGCTGATGTGGGAAGCACTCAAACGCAAGCTCGACCGGGAAGCCCCCGGTTACGCTGCCTGAAACCGCAACGCGCAAAATCCAGTGGTGCTGCCGTACCCACCGGCAACGCCGCTTTTTGCAGTACGCATCATCTTGAAACACACGCTTCGAAACCTGCTTTGAAACCTGCGCTTTGAAATCTGTTTACGTCGTCACGCTGCTGACCCTCGCCATGCAGGGCGGTCACATGGGCAGCCGCGTTGTCGCCGCCCTGCTTGCGCTGAACCTGGGCGCCGGCCCGATGCTGATCGGCGTCCTGATCGCCTCCTACTCGATATTCCAGCTGGGTTTTGCGCTGATTGTCGGGCGGATTTCCGACCGTTACGGCTCGCGCTGGCCGATGCTCGGCGGCGCCATCACCTTCGGTACCGGGCTGATCATCCCGGCGGTGTGGCCAACGCTGCCGGCCTTGTTCATCTCAGCACCCCTGATCGGCGGCGGTTTCGTATTCTTCAACGTGGCGGTGCAGAGCCTCGCCGGCACCCTGGGATCGGCGGCGGAGCGCACACGCAATTTCTCGACGCTGAGCCTGGGTTATTCCAGCGGCCACATGATCGGCCCGGTGATCGCAGGCGTGATGATTGATCGTTTTGGTTTCGGTTCCGCCTACATCGCCTTTGCCCTGCTCACGCTGTGTCCGATACTCACCCTGGCCCTGTCGCCGCGACTGGGTGCGCACGGCACACGCAGCGAACCGCAAACGAGCAGCGCCTTCGAATTGATGCGCCAGCCCTCACTGCGCCGGATGATCATCGTCAGCGGACTGGTCACCACCGGCTGGGATCTGTATACGTTTTATGTGCCGATTTACGGCCATTCCATCGGCCTCTCGGCATCGACCATCGGCGCCATTCTCGGCGCCTTTGCTGCCGCGAGTTTCATCGTGCGCGTCACCCTCCCGCTGTTGACCCGTCGTTTCAGCGTGGAAACCGTGCTGGCCGCAGCGATGGGCATCGCCGCGCTGCTGTTCATCCCCTTCGCCTTTATTGAATACGTGCCGGCGCTGATGGCGCTGTCCTTCGGCATCGGCCTGACCCTCGGCGTCAGCCAGCCGCTGACGCTGAACCTGACTTACAACCGTTCACCCGCCGGGCGCGCCGGAGAAGTCACCGGTCTCAGGCTGACCATCAACAACATCACCCATATCGGCGTGCCGCTGGCCGCAGGCTCCGTCGGCGCGCTGCTCGGCATCGCACCGGTGTTCTGGGCCAGCGCCACGATACTGCTGGTCAGCGGCTGGATGTCCCACACCGACCGCCAGGACCAGTCCGGACCAAAATAAAAACGCCGCCGCGGTTTCCCGCAGGCGGCGTAATCAGCAACGGCGGCAAAAATCGCCACCGGGCTTTTTTTTATTTGAGCACGATGCCCGCGGCCTTGATCACCTTGCCGTACTTGTCGAGTTCGGTTTTCATCAGCGCGGTCATTTGCGCCGGCGTATTGGTCAAAGAGCTGGCGCCGTTTTTTTCGAACTGCGCTCCCATATCCGGTGAATTGGCTATCGCCGTCAGCTCCGTCTGCAGCCTGGTCAATACCGGTTTCGGTGTGCCCTTGGGCGCAAAAAATCCCAGCCACAGCGACACTTCAAAACCGGGGTAACCCGACTCCGCGACCGTCGGCACGTTGGGCATTGCCGGGGAACGTTTGCTGGTTCCGACCGCGATTGCGCGCAAACGGCCGGCCTGGGCATGCGGCAATACCGCCGGCATGCTGCCGAACAGCGCCTGCACCTGGCCGCCGAGCGCGGCGGCGCCGGCCGGGCCGTTGCCGTTGTACGGGATGTGCACGATGTCCATGCCGGCCGCGCGGTTGAGCATTTCCATCGCCAACTGCGTGGTCGAGCCGGTGCCGGCCGACGCGTAGTTCAGCTTGCCCGGCTGCGACTTGGCCAGTGCGACGAACTCCTTCAGGTTGTTCGCCTTGACGCCGGGGTGCAGCACCAGCAGGTACGGCGTGGATGCCACCAGCGTAATCGGTTCGAAATCCTTGACCGGATCGTAATTCACCTTAGCATACGCAGCCGGTGCGATCACGTGAGTACTGGTCGTGCCCATGGTCAGCGTATGGCCGTCGGGTGCGGCCTTTGCCGCGATTTCGGTACCCAGCGTACCGCCGGCACCGCCACGGTTGTCGACAATGACCTGCTGCCCCAGTTTTTCACCCAGTTTCTGTGCCACCAGCCGGGCAATGATGTCGGTGGAACCACCCGGTGGGAACGCCACGATCAGCCGGATCGGTTTGGTCGGGTAGGTTTGGTTAGCGGCGGTTTGAGCACCGGCGGATGCCGGCATCAGGCCGGCTGCAAGCAGCAAAGCCCCCATCACTGCAACTGCAACCTTGTTTTGCATCATCATTGTTGTCTCCCCTCAAAAAAAACACGCGGCATGATGCCGCGTGTCAGTTCAATTACCTTGCCGAACCGGCTTGTTGTTGTACTGCTTAAACTGCGTCCGGCTCCTGATAGACCACTTCGCGTTTCTTGCGGATGGCCGGCAGGATCATCACCACCAGCAGCAGGATGGTCAGGCCGAGGAACACCGCGCTGATCGGCCGCGTGAAAAACACGGTCGGATCACCGCGTGAAATCAGCAGCGCCCGGCGCAGGTTTTCCTCCATCAGCGGCCCCAGTACGAACGCCAGAATCAGCGGCGCCGGTTCACACTTCAGCTTGGCGAAGATATACCCCATGAAGCCGAAAAACACGGTCATGTAGATGTCGAGGTCGAGGTTGTTGACGCTGTAGACGCCGATGGCCATGAACACCATGATCGACGGGAACAGGATGCGGTAAGGCACCGTCAGCAGTTTGACCCACAGACCGATCAGCGGCAGGTTCAGAATCACCAGCATCGCATTGCCGATCCACATGCTCGCGATCAGGCCCCAGAACAGTTCCGGGCGCTGGGTCATCACCTGCGGGCCCGGGGCGATGCCCTGGATGGTCAGCGCGCCCAGCATCAGCGCCATCGTGCCGCTGCCGGGAATGCCGAGGGTCAGCGTCGGAATGAAAGCGCACTGCGCGGCGGCATTGTTGGCTGATTCCGGACCGGCAACCCCCTGGATCGCGCCCTTGCCGAATATGCTTGGATCCTTGGCCACCTTTTTCTCCATCGCATAGGCGGAGAAGGCGCTGATGGTCGGGCCGGCACCGGGCAAAGTGCCGAAAAATGCGCCGATCGCCGTGCCGCGCATGATCGGCCCCGCGGACAGCTTGAGATCGTTCCAGGTCGGATACAGATGATCGATCTTGGTTTTCAGCAAATCGCGCGAGCTGACTTCCTGGCCTTTTTCCAGGTTCTGCAGGATTTCGCCGAAACCGAACAGGCCCATCGCCACCACCACGAAACTCAAACCATCCGCCAGCCCGGACATGCCGAAGGTGAAGCGTGACATGCCGGAATTAACGTCGGTGCCGACGATGCCGAACAGCAGGCCGAGGAAAATCATCGCAATGGCCTTCATCATCGAGCCACTGGCCAGCACCGCCGAAGCGATCAGGCCCATCGTCATCAGCGAAAAATACTCCGGGGCACCGAACTTCAGCGCCATTTCAGCCAGCGGCGGGCCGGCCAGCGCGATCAGGATGGTGCCCACGGTACCGGCAAAAAACGAACCGATCGCGGCGATCGCCAGCGCGGGGCCGGCGCGGCCGTTTTTGGCCATCTGGAAACCGTCAATACAGGTCACCACCGAAGCCGATTCACCCGGCAGGTTCACCAGGATCGCGGTGGTTGAGCCGCCGTACTGCGTGCCGTAGTAGATACCGGCCAGCATGATCAGCGCGCCCACCGGCGGCAGGTTGAAGGTGGCGGGCAGCAGCATCGCAATCGCCGCCAGCGGACCAATGCCCGGCAACACGCCGACCAGGGTGCCGACAAAAACACCGATGAAACAATACATCAGATTTTGCAGCGAAACCGCGGTCTGGAATCCGAGCGCCAAATTAGGTAAAAGTTCTTCCATTTCTTATCTCCACCAGAACAGCGGGAAGGGCAATTCGAGGCCCTTGATGAACAGCGCCCAGGTGCCGATCAACAGGACGATGGCCATGATGATGACTTCCTTGTAGCGGAAATCACGTCCGGCTGCAGCTGCCAGGACAACCAGTGTTGCCGTGGCGATGACAAAACCGACGTGGTCTATCGCCCAGCCAAAAAAGATGAACCCCGCACCCAGCAGCAGCATCGCCTTGAAAGCGAATTTCTGGACCTTCGGCCCTTCCACCCGCAATCCGCTGATCATGATCGCCACACCCAACAGCGCCATGATGATGCCCAGCCATGTGGGGAAATAGCCGGGGCCCATGCGGGCGCCGGTGCCGAACGGATAATCCAGCGACAGATAAATCGCCAGTGCGCCGAAACCGATGAACATGACGCCGGCCCAAAAATCTTCCTGACCCTTGATATTCAACTGACACCTCCTGATTTCAGAAACAGATACGGGAACAAACTGCACTCCCGCTCCGGTGCGCCGCGCACCTGTGTTTACGTAATTGGTTTATATGCCTGCGGCGGGCACTGCTTTTTTTGACCCCTGCATTATTATGCTGACTCGGACTTACACATTACGGAACCGGACTTTACACGAAGCCCCTACTCAAACAAAGCTTTTTTGGCTCTTGCATGGTGCGGCGCACAACGTATTCTCAACCCTGCATTACCGCGATTGCACGACTCAGAATTTGATTGCGGAACCCGCAAGCGCGGGGCCTTTATAGGGTGTCGCACTTACGCAGGACTTACGCCAGCTTGCACCTAGCTGACAAGCTTCAAAACAGCATTGCACAGCCGCGGTGCATTCGGAAACTGCAGTTTTTCGATGCCCCGTTCGGCTGCATACGCCTGCGCCCAATTGGTGCATCAGCACACACTGCGTAACAATGCATCAGCTCACTCCGCTGCGGAGCATACTGACGCGACCGACCTTCCCCCATCTTCTCCTACTCCGTCGTCTCCCACCCCATCTTCTCCTGCTCCATCCGCCGCCTCTCCAGCAATACTTATTCCATCATCTCCACACGCTTGGTTTTGATCAGCATGCCCAGTTTGTCTGCTTCGTTTTTGATGAACGCGCCGAACTCTTCCGGTGTGCCGCCGGCCTTGACCAGGCCGAGCTGATCCAGCCGCGCCTGCACGTCGGGCATCTGCATGACGCGGTTCATCTCGGCATTGAGTTTGTTGATGATCGGCCGCGGTGTTTTCGCCGACACCTGCACGCCGAACCAGACCGTGGCCTCGGCGTTTTTGATGCCCTCTTCCAGCAGCGTCGGCACATTGGGTAACACGGCCTGGCGCGCGGGCGCCGCCACAGCCAGCACCTTGACGCGCCCCGCCTTGATCTGCGCATCGGCACTGACCACTGTGGTATGCATCACATCGACGCGCCCGCTCATCACGTCGGTCAGCGCCGGCGCCGTGCCTTTGTACGGTACATGCACGATGTCGAGCCCGGTGGCCGCGGCAAACAAGGCGAGGCCGATGTGCAGGCTGCTGCCGTTGCCCGAGGAAGCCCAGGTCAGCTTGCCGGGATTGGCCTTGGCATAAGCGGCCAGCTCTCGCCCGTTATTGGCGACGAATTTCGGATTCGCCAGGATCAGCAGCGGCGTATAACCGATGAACATCACTGGGGCAAAATCATTGATCTGGTACGGCGACTTGCGGCGCATGATGATGTTGTTGACGCTGGGCCCGGGATTGGCATGCAGCAGCGTGTGGCCGTCGGGCGTCGCCTCCGCCGCCAGTTGCGCGCCAATGGAGCCGCCGGCGCCGGGCCGGTTGTCGATGACGAATTGCTGGCCCATGGATTCGGACATCTTGTGCGCAAACAGGCGCGCGGTGATGTCGTTGGATGCGCCCGGCGGAAACGGCACGATCCAGCGTACCGGTTTACTCGGATAGTTCGCAGCTGCATTTTGCGCGACCTCTTTTTGCGCAACTGCGGGCGTCACCCAGACAGCGGCCAGCACCGCCACCAACAGGGTCAATTTTGTTTTCATGATTTCTCCTCCTTCTTTGTTGTAATGAAATCCATACTACCGCAACAGCTTTTGCCCGGGGCTCCTCAGGAACGCCCGGCCAGCGCCACCGGGTTGATCATGTTCACCGGTTTGCCGGCGGCATAGGCCAGGATTTGGTCGAAAATACTGCTGAAAATCCGCTCGTAACCGCCGCGTTCGACATAACCGATATGCGGCGTACACACCGCATTGTCGAGCGCCAGCAGAGGATGATTCGCACCCAGAACAGGTTCATCCTCAAACACGTCAACCGCGGCCATGCCCGGCCGGCCGAGTTTGAGCGCCTTTTCCAGCGCCCCCGCCTCGATCAGTCCGGCGCGGCTGGTGTTGACCATCAGCGCCGTTGGTTTCATCCGCGCCAGATCCGCCGCCGAGACGATGCCGCGGGTCGCGTCGATCAGGCGCAGATGCAGCGTGATGACATCGCTCTCCTCGAAAAACACCTCCTTGCTGCGCGCCGCGGCGTAACCGTCGGCCCGCGCGCGTTCCAGCGAGGCTTCGCGCGCCCACACCAGCACTTTCATGCCGAAAGCCTTGCCGTAACCGGCAATCACCGCGCCGATACGGCCGTAACCGTAAACACCCAGCGTCTTGCCGCGCAGGCCGTAACCCACCGACGACTGCCAACGTCCGGCTTTTAATGCCGCAACCTCCTGCGGAATCCTGCGCATCGCCGCGATGATCAGGCCCCAGGTCAGCTCTGCTGTCGCATGCGAGGGCTGGCCCGGATGCAGATTGCTGCACAACAGGATGCCCTGTCTGGTCAACGCGTCGACATCGACGTGCGGATATACGCTGTGGTGGCTGAGCAGTTTCAGTTTCGGCAGGCGCGCGATCAGCGGCGCGCGGATGGGCGTGCGTTCACGGATCATCACCAGCGCCTCGGTGTCCTGCAGGCGTTTGGCCAGCGTATCGACATCCTTGGTGTGATCGTTCCAGACGATGACGTCATGGCCCTGCAGTTTGGCGAAACAGTCGAGCGTACGCACGACGTCCTGATAGTCATCGAGGATTGCGATTTTCATGGTTTGATATTCCCGCTTTACTCCTGATTATTACATAAGTATTTGTTTTAATTTATTATTTTAACCAACCACTGGCGCGCTGCGCCTGCACCACTTCATCAACAATCTCCGGCGCGCGGCCGACGTAGGTTGTCGGGTCCAGCGCCGCCTTCAGTTCATCCGCCGACAGCGCCGCCTTGACCTGCGCGTTCTGCATCAGCGCGCTCTCGAAGGACACATTGTTTTCGATGCCATGCATCGAGGCTTCGTACACCAGATCGTGCGCGGTCTGTTTGCCGACCTTGTCCGAAAGCACAAACATCACGCGCTCCGACAGCAGGAAACCGCCCAGCAGATCGAGGTTGCGGCGCATTTGCCCGGCATCGACATGCAGATCGTTGAGAACGTATTTCATCATCGCCAGCAGGCCGCCGGCCATCAGGCAGGATTCCGGAATCGCCTTCCATTCGCCGCGCCAGCCCGAACCGTCACGTTCATGTTCGGTCACCATCGACTCCAGCATGAAGGCCACGTTGTAACGCAGCGCCCGGCTGACACCGACCACCGCCTCGCAGGTCGAGGGATTGCGTTTGTGCGGCATGGTCGAGGAGCCGACCTTGCCGGCGCTGAACGGCTCATAGAGTTCGCCAATTTCCGTGTGTTCCAGGTTGACGACCTCGTTGGCGATCTTGCCCAGCGTCGCGCTGATCAGACCCAGTACATTGATGTATTCGGCGAAACGGTCGCGCGCCGGCTGCCAGTTGATGTCGGCAACGCCAAGGCCCAGGCGTTTCATCAGCCTTTTTTCCAGTTCCTTCGCCTGCGGCCCGAACGAGGCCTGGGTACCCACCGCGCCGACCATGCCGCCGACAAACATGCGCGGCTCGAGCTGACGCAGGCGCTCGTAGTGCCGCCCCATTTCCGACAGCCAGATCGCGGCCTTGTGGCCGAAGGTGATCGGCAGCGCCTGCACGCCGTGCGAACGACCGACCATCGGTGTTGCGCGGTGCTGCTCGCAGAGTTTGACCAGCGCATTGCCGATGGCCTTCATGTCGCGCAGGTAAATCGCATGTGCGTCCTTGATTTGCAGCATGGTCGCGGTGTCGAGCACATCCTGCGTGGTCGGCCCGAAATGGATGTACTCGCCATGTTCGGGTTTGCACAGTTTCTGCACCGCCTTCACCGCGGGTACCAGCGGATGTTTGATGCGGCGGATTTCCGCGGCCACCGCGGTGATGTCGATTCTGGAAATACTGCAGTTGGCGGCGATTTCTTCCGCAGCGGCCTTGGGGATGATGCCCAGCGCCGCCTGCTCCAGCGCCAATGCCGCCTCGAAATCCAGCCACTTCTGCACGCGGTTGTGGTCGTTGAAGATGCCGCGCAGCTCCTCGGTGCTCCACAGGTGCTGGATCAGTACGTCGTCAAATACTCCGGATGCCATGTTGTTTCCTTTTTTTACAATCAGGTGCGTTCGAGGATATGCAGGCCGCGGACGCGGTCGAGCAGATAAAGCAACCCGCGGTCATCGACGGTCACGTCGTTGCTCTGCACACGATCCGAACCCTGTGGCACGTCCGGCACAAAATAAGCCACTTCTTTCATCGCGTGCGGATTGGCGATGTCGACGATGCGCAGGCCGTGGGCGAACCAGGCCACCGGAATTTCGGTGCCGGTGACTTTTTCGCAGGGCTGATGACAACCGGTCGCGTACGGCTGCTGCTCCGGCGGAATATCCTCGAGCTGGAAGCTCGACACCACCGCAGGATGTTTCTCGTCGGTGATGTCGACCATCCACAGGAAGGCCGAGTTGTGCGGCGGGCAGTCGGGCAGCCGCACCACGTCCTCGTCGGACACCACCAGGAAATCGCGGTTTTTGATCTTGAACGGAATACGCAGTGCGGTATGTGTCGGCCACGGAAACGGCGGACTCCAGTCCAGCCCCGAAACGAATTTCGGCTTGCTCATGTCGTCGATGTCGAGAATGACAAAACCGCCGTGCCAGTAGCTGGTGTAGAGCCGGTTGCCGTGGCGCAGCGGGTGATGGCATTTGTGGGCGGAACCGCGCCAGGTCGCTTTCTCGCCGCCGGCGGTGTGCTGGCCGGGCATCCACCAGCGCCCGACTTCCTGCGGCTTCGCCGGGTCCTTCAGGTCAAGGATCATCACGATGTTGCCAAGGTAACCGTCCATGGTCGGTGAGATGTAGGCATAACGGCCGTCAAAATCAAAACGGTGCACACCGCGCGCGTACTCGACGCCGGGCTTGTCATCCGTTTCCCACAAGGTGATCAGTTTGGGTTTGGCCGGGTTGGACACATCGTAGATGCCGAGGCCGCCATGAAAATCATCCGGCGGGGTCTCGCCTTTTGCATTCTTTGCCGACAACACCTCGCGGTTGGTCAGCATGAGGTCGCCGGACACGCGCACCTTGTGCGAATGCGTGCCCTTGGGCATGTTGATTTCCGACAGGAACTTCGGATGTTTCGGATCCTTGACGTCGAATATCAGCGTGCCGTGCGGGTTGCGCATGTTGCCGACGTAGGCGATGTTGCGCTCGACCACGACCTGGCCGCCGCCGGCGCAGTCGGTGAATGACAGCGGCTCGATGCCGGCGCTGCAATTGTGCTGGTGGCCGTCACCGCCGCCGGCGCGGATGTCGACGTAGGCGACTTCGCGGATGCCCTTGGATTTGCTCATGTTCAGCTTCTCTTTCCGATCACTGGAGTTTGATATTGGCGGCCTTGATGACCTTGCCCCATTTTTCGTGCTCGCTGCGGATGAAACGCGCGAACTCATCCGGCTTGTCGCCGACCGGCACCGTGGCCATGCTCAACAACCGGTCTTTGACTTCCGGGGTCGCCAGCGCCTTCACCAGTTCCCGGTTGAGCCGGTCGACCACGGTCTTGCCCGTTTTTGCCGGAGCCAGCCAGCCAAACCAGCCGATAACTTCGAAGCCGGGATAACCCGATTCCGCGACAGTCGGCAAATCCGGCGCCACCGGCGAACGTTTGGCGCTGGTGATCGCCAGTGCGCGCACCTTGCCCGCCTTGATCTGGGGCGTTGCAGCGAGTGCGATGCTGAACAGGGCTTGCGTCTGCCCCGCGATCGTTTCCTGCAGGGCCGGCGCGCCACCTTTGTACGGCACGTGCACAAACTGTGTGCCGGAAGTCATGCGGAACAACTCCAGCGCAAGATGCCCGGAAGTGCCATTGCCGGCGGAAGCGAAAGTGAAACCGCCCTGTTTCACCTTGATCTCGGAAACCAGCTCCTGCACCGACTTCGCCGCCACCGAAGGGTGCACGACAAGGATGTTCGGCACGGTGATGCCGAGGGTGATCGGCGCAAAATCCCTGATCGGGTGATAGGGCACGTTGGGATAAAGACTGGGGTTGATCGCCACGCCCGCGGCAACCAGCACGAAGGTATAACCATCGGGAACCGAACGCGCCGCGATGTCGTAGGCAATGCCGCCGTTGGCGCCGGCACGATTGTCGATGACCACGGTTTGTCCCAGCGCGGTGTTCAGATGGGGTCCGACCAGGCGCGCCAGAGTATCCGCCGGCCCGCCGGGCGGAACGGCAACGATCATGCGTACCGGCCGGTTGGGGTAATCCTGGGCCTGGGTGGTCGCGGACAATGCCAGGGTTCCGGCAATGGCAAGCCCGATAACTTGTTTGAACTTCATTCTGAAAATCTCCCCGTATCGAATTTTATTTGTTATTGATGTGCGTTCAGGCAGCGAGCGCGCGGTTCTCAGGAACGTTCATGAACGATTCCATCGCATGCCAGAACTTGTGGCGGTTGACGCCCAGCGTCGCGGCATGGGCCAGCCCTGACACGAATATGAACTGCTTGTCCTTGCCCGGCAGTTTGCCGAAAAAATCCAGCAGGTCCGGCTCAGCGGCAATGCCGTCGAATTCACCGCGGATGATGCACACCGGGCAGGTGATTTTTTCCGGGTCGATCACCGGCAGGTGTGCGCACATGTCGAGGTAGGTTCCGGTCGGCACCGAGTCACCCAGCGGCAGTTCGGCGTCGGCCAGCGCATCGGCGGCGATCATTTCGGAGGTGCCCGGCTTGTCGCGGGTGAACATGCTGTGGATGAAGGCGCGGTCGACCTTGCGTCGCGGGCTGGCACGGTATTCCTCGACCTTCTCGCGGCGTTTGGCCAGGGTCGGCGAACCCTCGCCGGTGTAAACCAGCGCCGACAGCATCAGCCGTTTGACGCGGCCCGGATTCCGCTGCGCATACAGCGCGGCGCGCAGCGCGCCCGACGATCCGCCGTACATATAGACCTCCCGGGCGCCGCTTTCCTGTTCAACGATCTGCATTGCCGCGGCAAGATCCTCGGCACCGGAGGCGATATCGGAATTGCTGTCGGTGCGATCAGAACGACCGTACCCTTCATGATCCACGGTCCATACGTCATAACCCAGCCCGGCAAAGTGGTCCATCAGCGAATAATCATCGCGCCCCGGCACATGGAGGTCGAAACTCGAACGCCCCGATGCCGAGGAGCCGTGCACCAGGAACAGTACCGGCGCGCCCTTCCCCGCATTCGCGGCACGTTTGCGGTAAACATAAAGTTTTACATTGTTTTTTTTCGCCCAATATTCCGCGGCGGTAATCTGTGTCATGCCCTGCTCCACTGAGTGAAATGTGCGGCGATTATCGCACCGCGGCACCACGCGGCACAGTGCAGTCCGAATACTGGTCAGAGAGTGACGCATCCGGAGAAAAATCAAGGTGTAAACTTTCACCAACCACCGCTCCGGAGCACCGCATGGCCGACACTCCATCCAAAATCATCAGCCTCGCCGAACTCGCGCGGCGCATACCCGACGGCGCTGCGCTGGGCCTCGGCGGCGTGTTCCTGCATCGCGGGCCCTTTGCGCTGGTGCGTGAACTGGTGCGCCAGCAGCGGAAAAACCTCGAAATCATCAAGCCTTCGCCGGGTTACGACCTCGACCTGCTGTGCCGCGCCGGCGCCGTCGCCAAAGTGCGCGCCGGCATCGTCGCGATGGAAGGCAACTTCGGCATGGCGCGCTGGTACCGCAGAGCCATCGAGCGCAAGGAAGCCCGCCTCGAAGAACATGCCTGAATGACCCTCGTCGCGGGGCTGCGTGCAGCCTCATACGGGATTCCCTTCCAGCCGGTGGCCGGTGTCCACGGCAGCGAACTCGCGCGCATCAACAACTGGCAGACCATGCGTGATCCGTACGGCTCCGGGCGTGACGTGTACG
Organism: Burkholderiales bacterium; assembly: GCA_019744975.1. Taxonomy (GTDB): domain Bacteria; phylum Pseudomonadota; class Gammaproteobacteria; order Burkholderiales; family SG8-41. Next base: position 144,658 of record JAIETP010000025.1, on the reverse strand, counting down.
TGGTGCCCGCGGTGCAACCGGACATCGCAGTGATCCACGCCGCCGAAGTTGATGCCGAAGGCAATGCCCGTGTTTATGGTTCGCCGTTCTGGGACCATCCGCTGACGCGCGCGGCAAAACGCGTGCTGCTTACCGCGGAAAAACTGGTGCCCACCGACCGGTTGCGTGAACAGCCGGAATTGACGCTGGTGCCGGGATTCATGGTCGAAGCCATTGCCATCACACCCGGGGGCGCATGGCCCGGATCGATGCATCCGTATTACGACATTGATTACCCGGCGGTGGAGCATTACATGCAGGATGCGGATGGCGTGCTGGAAAGCCATCTCGCCGCGGCGCCGGAAGCCGTGGCGGTCCGCTGAACACGTGCCACGCGTATCTGTTGTCCGCAGCTTTGCCCCCATCGCCGATGTCTCGGCGCGCGTACTGATCCTTGGCAGCATGCCCGGCGTCGAATCGCTGCGCGCGGGGCAGTATTACGCACATCCACGCAACGCCTTCTGGCGCTTGATGGGCGAGCTCGTCGGCGCATCGCCCGACATGCCCTATGCCACGCGCACCCGCCGGCTGAAAAAAGCGGGAATAGCCTTGTGGGACGTACTCGCGGCCTGCACGCGCGAAGGCAGCCTTGATGCCGCGATCGACGAACCCTCGATCATCGCCAATGACATGGTGTCATTCCTGGCTCAACACCCGCGCATCCGGCATGTATTTTTCAACGGCGCCACGGCGGAGCGCTGCTTCCGTGTTCACGTGCAACCGGCGCTGGAAGCCGGCGCCCTGAAACTGGCGCGCCTGCCCTCGACCAGTCCGGCGCATGCCGCACGTTCGTACTCCGACAAGCTGCAGGCATGGCGCGCTATCCTGGAGCCGCTGGCCAGCAGCGTGCATAAAAATAACAAATGAAACAACGACCTGCATCATGACCGCCATGATCCTCGCGCTGCTCGCCGCGCTGTGCTTCGGCGCCGGCATGATCACTTCGCGCATCGGCCTGCGCCATGACGATGCACGCACCGGCGCTGCGATCAGCATTCCCACTGCAACACTGCTGTTTGTCATCGCCGCGCCGTTCACCATCGAATTTTCGGCCTTTAACCTCACGGCCGCCCTGATTTTCGCGCTGGTCGGCCTGTTTTATCCCGCGCTGGTCACACTGCTGACCTTCCGCGCCAATGAAGAACTCGGCCCCACCGTCACCAGCGCAATCTCCGGTACCGCGCCGCTGTTCGCGATGCTGGCCGCAGCACTGCTGCTCGGTGAACAGATCCCTCCGCAGGCAGCCATTGCCGCACTGGGTGTCGCCGCCGGTGTCGCCCTGCTGTCATGGCGTCCCGGCACAATGACTGACACAAAAACCGGTCATCGTCCCGGTCGCGCACTGGTCTGGCCGGTTGCCGGTGCCATTGTGCGCGGCGTGGCACAGGCCGGCGCCAAGGCCGGGCTGCTGCTGTGGGGCAATCCCTTTGCTGCCGGCGTGATCGGTTACCTGGTGTCGTCCACCGCGGTACTCGGCGCAGAACAGCTGCGCCACGGCGGACGCAAGGCAGTCAGCCGCGCCGGCCTGCTGTGGTTTTCCGCGACCGGCGCCATCAATGGCGGCGCCATGGTACTGATGTATTCGGCACTCGCAGTGGCGCCGGTAGCAACGGTCGCGCCGGTAATTGCCGCCTATCCGCTGGTCACTGCACTGGCCAGTGCGCTGTTCCTGCGCAGCGAAAAAATCAGCGTACAGATCATCTGCGGCGCCGTCCTCACGGTCACCGCGATCGTTTACCTCGCCACCTTCCGCACATCCTGAAACAACACGCCCTATACTTCCACCATGAACTGGACACCATTCTCCTTCATCGTCATCAATCTCGCCCGCCAGATCCGCGCCGGCGAGATCACCTTCAGCGGCGTCAACTCGACACTGCCGATGCTGGCCTGCCTGCTCGCCAAACGCGCCTACGATTTTCCCTTCACTTACATCAATGTTGCCGGGGGCGTCGAACCACAACCGGTCAGCGTGCCGCAATCGAGCAGTGATCCGGCCATCGTCCACGGCTCTCCGGCGATATTCGCCAACCAGGATTTCTACGACCTTTGCGCGCGCGGCGGACTCGATCTGGTCTATCTCGGGTGCGCACAGATTGATGCCGAGGGCCGCACCAATGTATCGGCCATCGGCTCCTGGGAAAACCCGAAAGTGCGGCTGCCCGGCGGCGGCGGCGCGGCCGTGATGCTGCCCACGGCGAAACGCGTCGTCACCTGGCGCACCGACCACACGCCGCGGGCGCTGGTCGACAAACTCGATTTTGTCACCGCCTCCGGCAACATGACCGCGCTGGTGACGCCGCTGGCGGTGTTTACACGGGAACCGCGCGCAGGTTCACGTTTTATTCTCGAGTCCTATCATCCGCAAACCACCATCGCTTACATTCAAGCGCACACCGGATTCACGTTTGATTTCACCCAGGCGCAGGTGGCAGCTCCAATTACAGTACGGGAACTCGATGCATTAAACACGCTGGATGCCGGCGGACAATTCTCCGCCGCGGTAAACCACTGATGGTGCCGTGCTAGCATCAAGGCCTCACAAAGTCCCCAGCCCACATGCTTCCGTTACAAGGTGTCCGTGTCATCGAGTTCTGCCAGGTGCTGGCGGGGCCGTTTGCCGGCTGCCTGCTCGCCGACATGGGCGCCGATGTGATCAAGGTCGAATCGCCCGAAGGTGACCTGATGCGGCAATGGCCGCCGATCCTCGACGGTTACAGCCAGTATTTCGCATCAGTAAACCGCAACAAGCGTTCAGTGGTTCTGGATCTGAAAACCGATGCCGGCCGTGCCGCTGCGCACAAGCTGGCCCTGAGCGCCGACATCCTGCTCGAAAATTTCCGCCCCGGCGTGATGGCAAAATTCGGCCTCGATTACGCATCCCTCGCCAAAGCACACCCCGCCCTCGTTTATTGCTCGGTGTCGGCTTTCGGCCAGACCGGACCGCGCGCCACTGAAGGCGGTTTTGACATGACGGTGCAGGCGATGAGCGGCGTGATGAGTGTCACCGGCGACCGCGACGGCCGCCCCGCGAAGTGCGGCATTCCGATCGCCGATTTTTCCGCCGGACTTTATGCCGCTTTCAGTGTATCTGCAGCGCTGCACAAGGCGCGGGCCACCGGTCACGGTGATCATGTCGATGTGTCGATGCTGGGCAGCATGCTCGGCATCGCCAACCTGCAGACCAGCGAACTGTTCGGCACCGGCCGCGATCCGGTGCGCCTCGGTTCGGCACATCCGATGAACGCACCGTACGCCGCGTTCTGCTGCCGTGACGGTTATTTCGCACTGGCGGCCGGCACCAACAAACTGTGGGAAGCCGCCTGCGAGGTCATCAGCCGCAGCGATCTGCCCAAAGATCCGCGGTTTGCAACACCGACCCTGCGCGCAAAACATCAGGATGTGCTGCGCGAAGTGCTGGAAGCTGAATTCGTCAAATATGACGCCAACGATTTGCTCGCCCGCATGAACGCGCGCGGCGTACCCTGCGCTCCGCTGTACAATTACTCGCAGGTGCTGGCTGACCCGCAGGTCAGACACATGGAATGGGTGCAGGACCTGGCGTTGCCCAACGGCGTCGCCAGCAAAACCGTGATTTCGCCGCAACGCGTTTCCGGTCAACGTCTGGATGTGCGTAAAGGACCGCCGGCGCTGGGCGCCCATACCGCAGAAATTCTGGCCGAACTGAAGAAAGATTGAATATGAAAAACACTGCCCGCTTCCGTCATTTTGTCGCCGAGTTCACCCGCCTTGCGGAGAAAAACGGCAACGACGAAAAAACCATGCTCGATGCCGGCGGCAAACTGCTCGGCGATCTGATCAAGCATGACGACTGGCTGCCCGATGAATACGCACAGCCGCATCCGCAGTTCTACCAGCAGTACCTGCTCTACTGCGATCCGCTGGAAAGGTTTTCGGTGGTCAGCTTTGTCTGGGGGCCGGGCCAGAAAACACCGGTGCACGACCACATGGTCTGGGGCATGGTCGGCATGATGCGCGGCGCCGAGTCCTGCCGCCGCTTTGAAAATGCCGGCACAGGAAAACCGATGGCCGCCAGCGAAACGGCACGGCTGCTGCCGGGTGAAGTCGACCGGGTATCCCCGACTGTCGGCGACATTCATGAAGTCGCCAATGCCTATGACGACCGGGTTTCGATCAGCATCCACGTCTACGGCGCCAACATCGGCGCGGTCAAACGACACGTTTTCGATGCCGCCACCGGCATCGACAAACCGTTTGTCTCGGGCTATTCGAGCACGCAGATGCCGAATTTCTGGGACCGCTCCGCCGAAGTGCGCGCCAGCATACAAAGCTGAAAAGCAAAAGCAGCCACAGAGGACACAGAGTTCACAGAGAAAACCCGAACCTGCACAAATGCAACCCTTCACCCTGAATTCCTCTGTGTTCTCTGTGCCCTCTGTGGCTAAGGTGTTAAAGGCATCCCCATGAGCGACGAACTGCTGCGCAAACACGAGAACCACGTCACCCGGCTGACACTGAACCGGCCGCAGAAGGCCAATGCGCTGTCGGCGCCGCTGGTCGAAGCCCTGATTGATGCCGTCGAATATGCCGCCACCGACGGCACCCGGCTGCTGATCCTCGATGGCACGGGATCGCACTTTTGCGCCGGCTTCGACTTCACCGACGCACAGGCGCAGAGTGAGGGCGACCTCGCGCTGCGCTTCATTCGCATCGAGACCCTGCTCCAGTCGCTGCACCACGCTCCCTGCGAGACACTGGCGCTGGCCCACGGCCGCGTCTTCGGCGCCGGCGCCGACATCGTCGCCAGTTGCGGCATCCGGATTGCCGCCCCCGGCTCCACTTTCCGCTTGCCCGGCCTGCGTTTCGGTGTGGTACTCGGCACCCGCCGGTTGATGCATCGCATCGGCGCAGACCGGGCCCGTGAAATCCTGTCGACCTCGCGCACTTTCGATGCAACTGAAGCGCTGGCCGCGGGATTCCTCACCGGCATCAACGCGCAGGAAGAATGGCCGGCACAGGTCATCGCTGCGCAACAGGCCGCCGAAACCCTGACCCCTGCCGCAGCAGCCGCGCTGCATCGTCGCACCGTGACCGACAGCCGCGCCGAAGACATGGCCGAACTGGCGCGTTCGGTCAGCACACCGGGGCTGAAGGAACGCATCCGCAAATACCGCGAAACCACCAAGTAAAAAACGAGGAGCAACATGAGCAATTCTCTGCCTGCCACCATGCACGCCGTGGAAATTTCCGCCCCCGGCGGCCCCGAGGTCCTGAAACCGGTCGAACGTCCGCTGCCGGCAGCCAAAGCCCATGAGGTGCTGATCAGGGTGGTCGCCGCCGGCATCAATGGCCCAGACATCATGCAACGCAAGGGTCTCTATCCGGCACCCAAGGGTGCATCCGATCTGCCGGGACTGGAAGTTTCCGGTGAAATCGTCGCCAAAGGTGCGAACGTGCAACGCTGGGCCATCGGCGACCAAGTCGTCGCGCTGACCAACGGCGGCGGTTATGCCGAATATGTTGCGGTTGATGCCGAACACTGCCTCACCGTGCCCAAGGGAATCAGCATGGTCGATGCCGCCGGCCTGCCCGAAACCTTTTTCACCGTGTGGAGCAATGTCTTCATCGGCGCCGGCCTCAAGGCCGGGGAAATCTTCCTGGTGCATGGCGGCGCCGGCGGCATCGGCACCACTTGCATCCAGCTTGGCAAGGCCTTCGGCGCCAAAGTCATCGCCACCGACAGTCCCGATGCGCGCTGCAGGGTGTGCAAGGAACTCGGCGCGGACCGCGTGGTTGATTACCGGAAGGAAGATTTTGTCGAAGCGGTGCGCGCTGAAGGCGGAGCCAATGTGATTCTCGACATTGTCGGTGGTCCGAACATCGAGAAAAACTTTAAAGCCGCCAGTCACGATGCACGCATCATCCAGCTCGCCTTCGGCGCCGGCTCAAAAGTGGAAATCAACCTGATGCCGGTGATGCTTAAAAGGCTGAGTTACACCGGTTCCACGCTGCGCACCCGCCCCGACGCGTTCAAGGCGCGTATCGCGCGCGAACTCGAAGCACAGGTATGGCCGCATATCGCCAGCGGCAAAATCAGGGTGGTCACGCACAGCGCACTGCCGCTGCGTGACGCGGCCAAGGCGCATGCACTGATGGAAGCCAGCCAGCACACGGGAAAAATACTGCTGAAGGTGTCCTGACCCTGAACCTGGAAACAAGGGGCAGAAACAGCGGCCGTCCGGGTTATGCCGCTTCCTGGAGGCTGCTGTCCGGCAATTTGCGGCGCAGCAGGGATACGTCCTGCGTTTCGGAAATTGTGCGCGCGTAATCGATATTCTTGCGCACGACCGAGTAATAAAGATTCTCGCCCTTGAAGTGGCTGTCTGCGTAACGATAGACGCCGCCAAGGTCCTGCTCCAGGCGCTTGTGCGCACCGGCAAAAAAGCCGGGGGTCTTGAAAATCAGGTCGGCCGGCGAGGCAAAAATGACTTTCTCCTGACCCTGGGCGTCGATCTGGCGGGCAATGCCGCCGAGCACGAACTCCGGATACAGGCGATCCCGGCATTTCTCCAGGTAATACCGGTCCGCCATCTGCGCAAGGATGTCGGCGCTGCCAAGCAGGTTGCCGACCATCCGGTACTGCGGTTCGATCTGGATGTTGCCCACCGGCACTTCGTAACCGGTGAAATGCACGATGCGCGCGGCGGGACCAGCCAGATCTTCCAGGCCGACTTCCGGCAAATACCAGGACATGAATTCGGCACCACGGCCGACGTGGGTGCGGGTGTATTCCGCGCCGTGCTTCTTTTCGTTATCGTCGAGCCGGCGCAAATAGCCTATATCGTGGAACAGCGCGCTGACGGTGCCCAGCCGGAACAGGCGTTCGTCCATGACCTGCGTGCTGGCGGCTTGTGCGCAGCCATCCATCAGCCGTGTCATCGCCAGCGTCACCTCGAGGATGTGCTGGACATCGTGATAATCGGTTTCGCAGGGATGGTAGCCGGGAAATTCACCGCTGTACAGGCGGCCGACATCGGCAAACACCCGTATCAGGCTGGAAGGAAATTCACGCCGGTACAAGCGCTCGTAAATTTGCGCGACTTCGAAGGAAACAGACACCGGATCCATGGTGTCGACCCGATTCGTCACATCCATTGTCGAACGGCGGCCGCCTGAAGATTCTGGAGAGTCTGGAGCACCTGAGGAATCAGGTACGGGTGAAAATCGCGTATCCATATGCATCATTTTGTTGTATCCGGCTATAGTAACTATAATGACCCGGCACATGCAATGTCGGCACTGCCAGCTGCACCTCGAAGTTCCAGCGGGGAGCGCGGGCAATCGGGTCGGCGGCCGGACCGCAGAAAAACTGTCCAATAAATCACGGTGTTAATGCCATGCACCCGCAAACTGTCTACGCCAAAACCTCCAAGGGCGTTCTTGATTTCAAGAACAAAACCCTCAAGCTGGATCGCAATTCCGGCAATATTTTTCTGTCGGTGGACGGTAAATCGACTTTTGCCGAACTGGTTGCAAAAAGCAAACTGGATCCCAAGGATGTCGAGGGCGTACTCGATGAATTGACCAAGTCGGGGCACGTCAAGGTTTTCTCGACCCCGTCCGCGCCCGTCGCCAAATCCACCCCCGCCCCGGCGACACCCGCAGGACGGACACCGGCGCCGGCCGCGGCCGCACCAGCCGCCGAAGACGGTGAAATGGACCTTGACTTCACCTCCCCCGCGGCCGTGGCCAAAGTCAACGCCGAAGCCGAAGCCCGCAAAGAGAAGGAAACCCAGGCCAAGGCCCGTGCGCTGGCCGCGGCCAAAGCCGCCATGGAAGCCAAGGCCCGGCAACAGGCCGAAGCCCAGGCCCGTGCCGCGGCCGATGTCCGCGCCAAAGCCGAAGCGGAAGCCAAGGCCCGAGCCGATGCAGCGGCCCGCGTCGCCGCCGAAGCCCGCGCCAAAGCCGAAGCCGAGTCCAAGGCTGCGGCTGACGCCCAGGCCAAAGCCGCGGCAGAAATCCGCCTCAAGGCCGCGCAGGAAGCCTCGGCCAAGGCCGAAGCCGAAGCCCGGGCACGCGCGCAGTCCGAAGCCCGGGCCAAAGCCGATGCCGTGGCAAAAGCAAGCTCGGAGGCCAAGGCCCGCGTCGAAGCCGAAGCCCAGGCCAAAGCCGAGCTCGAAGCCAACGCCCATGCCGCCGCGGAGACCAAGGCGCGCGAAGCCCTCGAAGCACAGATGAAAGCGATGAGCGAAGCCCTCGCCCGCGCCCAGGATTCCGTCAAACGCGAGGCCGAAGCCCGCGTCCGGATGGAAGCAGACATCAAGGCGCGCCTCGAGGCCGAGCGCAAGGCGCTGGAAGAAGCTGAAGCACGCGCCAAAGCAGCCGAGGACGCGGTTGCACAGGCACGCCAGATGGCGGAAGAAGCGGCGCGGGCCAAAGCGGCCGCCGAAGCCCGCGCCGCCACGCAGGGCTCGGATCCGGAATCCATGGCCAAGGCCGTGGCTGCGATGCGGGCCCTGGAAGAAGCCAAGGCCCGGGCGCGCGCTGAAGCGGAAGCCCGCGTCGCCGCCGAAGCCCGCGCCAAAGCCGAAGCCGAAGCCCGCGCGCGCGATGAAGAACAGCGCAGAATTGCCGTTGAAGCCGAGCAAAAAGCGCGCGCTGAAGCTGATGCCAGGGCGAACGCCGAATTGAAAGCGCTGCGCGAACAGGCACGACAGGCTTCCGCCGAAGCGGAAACCCGCGCCGAGGAAGAAAAACGCGCCCGCGAGGATATGGAAAGCCGGATCGCCGCCGAGCGGCGCGCCCGCGAGGAGGCCGAGGCCAAAGTCACCGCCGAGCGCGAACTGCGCGAAGAAGCCATCCGCAAGGTGCAGGCCGAGGCCGAAGCCAAGGCCCGCGCCGAAGTTGAAGCGGTCATGGAAGTCGAGCGCCGCAAACGCGAGGAGGCCGAGAAAAAATCACAGGCCGAGATTGCCGCGCGCACCGTGGCCGAACGCAAGGCGCGCGAAGAAGCCGACCGCCAGCTCGAAATCGCCCACAAGGCCCGGGAAGACGCCGAACGCCTGGCCCGCAATGCGGGTTCCGGTGAAAGCGCGGAAAGCAAAAAAGCCCGCGAAGATGCCGAGCACCGCGCCCAGATGGCCGAAGCCGCAGTCGCCAAAGCCAAGGCACAGATGGAGGCCGAGAAACAAGCCCGCGCCCAGGCGGAAGACCGCGCCAAAAAGGAAGCCGTGGAGCGCGTGGTACGCGAACAGGAACTACGCGATAGCGCGGAGAAAAACGTCAAGTCGCGGGTGGACGAGGAATTACGCGCCCGCGCCCGCGCCGAAGTCGAAGCCGACGCCCGTTACCGCGCCGAGGCAGCGGAACGCGCCAAAGTTGCCGCCGCCGACCGCAAATTGCGCATGGAATCCGAGGCGCGCGACGCCGCATCGTCCTTCCGTTCCGACAAAAAGCCGCGCAGCAAGGCCGCAATGGCCGGCATCGGCCTGCTGGTCCTGGTTGCGGGCGGATTGGGAGCACTGCAACTGATGCCGCTGGGCAGCTACGTGCCGCAGGTACAGGAGCGGGTATCGCAACGTTTCAAACAACCGGTACGCATCGCCAACATGCGCTACACGGTTTACCCGGAGCAGATGCTGCGCCTCGAACAGATCAGCATCGGCAGCACCCAGCAAATCAAGGCCGACTCGGTCAGCATCCCGATGATGCCCTGGAGCCTGCTGCTTGGTACACAGGAGTTCGACACCATCAGCGCCAATGCGATCACCATCGAATCCAGCGGCATTGACCTGCTTCCGGCAATGTCAAAAGCGGATGGTGCCGCACTGCAAATCAGCCAGTTGCGTCTGACCAACGTCAAGGTCAACGGCATTCCCGTCGATGTGCCGCAATTTGAAGCACTGATCAATTTTGGCCGTAACGGTGCCCTGCAGAAAATGCGTCTGAGTGACGGAAAAATCACTGTCAATGCCACGCCGAAGGACAACGGGCTCGCGCTGGCGATTGATGCGCGTGAATGGCAGCCGCCGGTGGGACCGGCGCTGAACTTCAGCGACCTTTCCGTCACCGCACAGGTCGACCGCCAGCAGGCGACAGTGACTGCGTTTGAGGGGCGCATCGGTGGCGGCCGCGTCAAGGGCGCGCTGAAGGCAACCTGGGGCGGCGAAATGGTTGTCGAAGGCGAGTTCAATCTTGAAAACGGCCGGCTCCAGGAACTGATTTCCGCCTACACCCGCGAATTTTCAGCGAATGGTTCGATCAGTGCGAACGGCAGTTATGCACTGCGGGGTAAAAACCTGCAAACGCTGTTTGATGCCAGCGCCGCCGAGGCATCGTTCACCATCACCACCGGTGAACTGATGAATATCGACGTGGTGCGCGCCATTCAGGCACCGTCAGCCAGCGGCACCCGCGGCGGAAAAACCCGTTTTGACACGCTGAGCGGCGCAGTCAGCATCAGCGGCGGCCGCTACAACTACAAACAGCTGCAATTGGCTTCCGGACCGCTGAACGCCAGCGGCACGATTACCGTCGGTGACAACGGCGCCCTGTCCGGCCGCATCAACGCCGAACTGGGCAGCAAGGGTCTGGTTGTTGCCCGGGGCGGCCTGACGGTGACGGGCGCCGTGCGCGATCCGTTGCTGCGTCCCTGATCACCGCCACAGGGCGCAAAAAAAGACCGCGCCTCGCAGCGCGGTCTTTTTTATTGCGGGATAAAACCTTTACTCCCTGGTTTACTGCGCTCCTGACTGTGCCGCGCGCAGCGCAGCGATCCGCACATCCAGCGGCGGATGCGACATGAACAGCGCCATCATTCCGCCGCCGCCTGAAATGCCGAAGGCCGACATCTGCGCAGGCAAGGCCGTCTGCTCATGGTTCATTTTCAGACGCTCCAGCGCCGCAATCATTTTCTGCCGGCCGGCCAGTTCAGCACCACCGGCATCGGCGCGGAATTCACGCTGACGGCTGACCCAGGCCACCACCATGCTCGCCAGTACGCCGAGCACCATTTGCGCGACAAAGGTGGCGACAAAAAACCCTATCCCCTGACCCCGCTCGTTTTTCAGCAGCACACGATCGACGAAGAACCCGATCACGCGCGAGAAGAAGATCACGAATGTATTCACCACGCCCTGCACCAAGGTCAGTGTCACCATGTCGCCATTGGCGACGTGGCTGATCTCGTGACCCAGGACCGCCTCGGCTTCGTCCTGCGTCATGTTGTTCAGCAGACCGGTGCTGACCGCGACCAGGGCATCGTTGCGATTCCAGCCGGTGGCGAAGGCGTTGACGTCCGGCGCATCGTAAATCGCCACTTCCGGCATGCCGATGCCGGCGCGTTCCGCCTGACGCTTGACGGTGTCCACCAGCCAGCGTTCGGTGGTGTTTGCCGGCACTTCAATCACCTGTGCACCCGTGGCCCTTTTGGCCATCCATTTCGAGATCAGCAGTGAAATGAACGCGCCGCCAAAACCGAACAACGCCGCGAACACCAGCAGGCCCTGCAGATTGAGGCCGGTCTCGTTTTCGAGCGCAGCATCGATGCCCAGCAACTGCATGGTCACGCTGAGCACCGCGAGTATCGCGAAGTTGGTGACGATCAGCAGAAAGACACGTTTCATAGGTTTACTAACCCCCGATGGTTAAAGACAAAACATTAGATAGGGGCGAAGTGCGCAAGTTCAAGAGACACGACACCCGGAAGAAATAAAATAAGTATTTGATTTTATTGATATTTTTATATTTCAGCTATTGCCCAGCCAGGCGGCGATTCTAACTCAGCCTCCGGGTCTCACCTGCAGCCAGAATGTCACCGGCCCGTCATTGGTCAGCGTGACCTGCATGTCCGCGCCGAAACAGCCCGTGGCCACCCGCGCATGCGCGGCCCGCGCCCGGGCCGCAACATGCTCAAACAGCACCCCGCCCTGCTCCGGCAATGCTGCGGTCGAAAAACCCGGACGCAGCCCCTTGCCCGTATCCGCCGCCAGCGTGAACTGCGGCACCAGTAAAAGACCACCACCGATATCGCGCAAGGACAGATTCATTTTTCCCGCTTCATCATTAAAGACCCGGTATTTCAGCAACCGGTCCAGCAGACGATCGGCTTCCGCCACGGTATCCCCCGCCTCTACACCCAGCAGCACCAGCAAACCGCGTTCGATGGCGCCCACCGTCGCACCGTCAATGACCACCTGCGCCATGCTGACCCGTTGCAGCAGGGCGATCACCGGATTTCCTCCGGCGCCACAGGACCGGCGGCAGGAGATGCCGGCAGGCGGCGCCCCCTGCCCGGCCGGAAATGATCACGGTCATCGTAATAAGCGGACTGCGCATTGTCAGCGCACCATCCAGGCACCCCGAGCACCGGCAGCGGCGCGAGTTCATGGGTATGGCGCAAGGTCTGCGGATCGCTTATCCACGACGCCACACGGGAGTCGATCTGCGCCAACTGTTCCGCGAACGGCAATTCCAGGAAATCCCGCCCCACCTCCAGCAACAGTCCGCGTCCGGTGATGCCCTTGTACGGCGCGAGCATCTTTTCACACAAGGCATGGCCAAACAGCAGGAAGTCCATGCCGGCAAGGACTGCCGCACGGCGCTCCCAGAACAGGGGTTTCCAGCGAAACCCGCGAATCATGTGCAGCAGTTCCGCCTCGGCGGAAATCACGATGACACCGCTTTCATCGAACAGTGTCAGTGCATCGCGCACCGGCCCGCGTCCTCCCGCCCTGACTGCAGGCAAGGCCGCATGATGACGCGCGTTCAGCGCCGCCTTGGCCTGCGGAAACGCAAGCCAGGCCAGAACATTGAACAGATCGTGCCAGTTGTGTTCACGAAACCCCATTTCTCCCCGTGCGTAGAGGCGTTGTTCGTATGACTCACCGCCGCCCGGTGGCGCCAGTTGCAGCGGCAGGCCGGATGCAGTGCATATGCCGGCGCCGGCGACAATGTCCTGCAAACGTGACCGCCCTGGCCAGTCGGCACCGGCAAGCTGCCGCGCCGTTGTGCGCAGCGCCTTCAGCGGCGGCGACTGTTCTGCAAAGGCATCCTTCCACTCATCCATTTTCCAAGTGTACGACGCGCCGGTGTTTTCCAGTAAACTTGCGGCTTTCTTGAATACTGCGCTCCGGAACTTGTTAACCTGCCCGGCATCGAATCTCCGGGTTTGGCTTCATCCTTGGCCATCGCGGATCATATTGGCGAAATGTTCGAATAAAAGCCGGAATAAAAAACACCATGACTGAAAAAACGTTTTATCGCACCACGCCCAAGGGGCTCGCTGAAGTCGCGGCCAAACCGGGCAAACTGAAACCGGGCATCAAAGGGTTGCTTGCCGCGGTCGGCAAACAGGCCAGCACAGAAAACATGCGCGCAAAATTTCCGCGTGCCGGCGACATCACCGCGGCAATGGATGCACTGGCCAACGAAGGTTATATCGAAATCCTTCCGGCCGCGGCGCCAACGGCAGCGCCTGCAGCAGTCGCCGAACTGGAAAGTTTTCTCAGTGAACGTCCGAAGGAACCAACCCTGCAGCAGCGGCGCGAAGCCGAAGGCACGATTTCAGGCGCACGCAAACTCAAGGCGGGTTACCAGATCAACATCCTCAACCGCCCGGGCAAACCGATCACACCACGCGGCGGCGGCGGCAAACATGTGATCCTGGTCATCGACAGCCACGAGGCGGAAGCACTGGCCGCCGCGCGCGGCCTGATGCAGGCAGGTTTTGACATCCGCGGTGCAGCCAACCGAGGCGAAATCGCCGCCGCACTCGCCAAACCGCCCCTGCCCGACCTGATCATCATCGATGTGGAAATGCGCGATGCCGTCGGCCTGGATGTGCTGGGAAAATTGCACGAACACCCGGAATTCAAATCAACACCGATCATCGTGGTGACCGCGCGTGCCGAACGCGATGACATCGTGGCAGCACTGGCCTACGGGGCCTCGGGTTACCTCAACAAACCCGTGAAGCCCGATGCCCTGGTACGTTACTCCCGGGACGCGCTGGGCCTGCCCTGAAGCCCTTGTTTTCACCTGACTTGTGTCGGAACTGCGTCAGACCGGCGTCAATCCGCGAGCAACTGCTCGATCTGCGGCAGGAGCAATTCAGCCGCCACCCTGCCCTCTTTGACCGACTCCGCGGCGCGGTGGTAATCGAGCGCCCCCATGTTGCCCAGCCGGGGCGCGATCAGCACATCAGCGGGTTCACCGGCCAGCCGGCTGCGGGTAATGCGCACCTGCATGATGCTGATGCTCTCCGCGACCACCTCGATCATGTTCGGTTGACGGTCGCGGAGCTTGCCACGCACATGGCGTCCTGCAATGCCCGAACCAAGATCGACGCCGATGACAAAATCAGCACCCATCGCCCGGCACAGGGATACCGGCACCGGGTTCACCAGCGCACCATCCACCAGCAACCGTCCGTCAAGCTCACAGGGCGTGAACAGTCCAGGCGTCGCAATCGACGCCCGTACCACGTCGGTGGCAATACCTTCGCGCAACCAGACCTCGTGGCCACTGCGCAGATCCGTCGCCACGGCACCGAAAGGCAGCGCCAGGTCCTCCACCCGCTTGTCCAGCAGGTTGTCGCGCATGAAGGAAATCAGTTTTGCGCCTTTCAGAAAACCGCCGCTGAAACTGATATCAAAAAAACCGAGCACCTTGCGCCAGGTCAGATCGAGCACCCATTCCTCCAGCGCATCCAGATCGCCATCCGCGTAAACGGCACCCACCAGCGCGCCGATTGATGAGCCGCAGACGATCTGCGGCTTGATGCCGGCTTTTTCCAGCGTACGCAGCACTCCGATATGCGACCAGCCACGCGCGGAACCGGAGCCCAGGGCAATACCGATTTTCAGATCTCTTTTCATTTTTAATCAATCCTGCAAGTTATTGATTTTTCGCAGATGCCGCATGATGCGCCAGAAAATCACCCACTGTCCGCACCCATGGCGGCTGCGAAAACAGGAAACTGTCGTTATGGCCGCCGCGCATTTCCAGCATTGACTTGTCACCCGGCGCCGCCGCAAAAAGGCGTTCGCCATGCGCAAAGGGCACGATTTCATCATCACGGCTGTGGGCGATCAGCACCGGGCCGCGATAATTGCGCAGATGCGACAGCGTGTCATAACGGTAACGGCTGATCAAACGCACCGGCAGCCAGGGATAAATTTCGCTGCCGAGATCCGGCACCGAAGTGAAGGTGGAGATCAGCAACAGTGCCCGCGGCTGGACCCGGGCGGCAAGTTCAGCCGCCACCGCGCCGCCCAGCGATTCACCCGCCAGCACGATGGCGCCGGGATTGATGCCGCGCCCGACAGTCAACCATTCCCATGCGGCTTGTGCATCGAGGTAAGTGCCCTGCTCCGACGGTTTTCCGCTGCTCGCGCCGTAACCACGGTAATCCACCAGCAGCACGGCGTATCCCATTGCATGAAAATGCGGCAGATAGTCAATGCGGTCGGCGATGCTGCCGGCGTTGCCATGGAACAGCAGCACCACGCCGCGTGATGCTGCGGCGGGGACCCACCATGCAGCCAGCGTTTCCCCGTCCGCCGTGGCAATGCGCAGATCTTCAAACGGCAATTTGACCTGTGCCGGCGTCAGCTTTGCGATACCGCCGATCTGCGGAAAATAGATCAGCCGATCCTGCGTCAGCCAGGTGAACAACACCACTATGGCGTAGGCCGCAACCGTGACCGTCAGCAGCTGCAACAGCATGTGTTTCAACGCCGCCATTGCAAAGGCGGCTCATCCAGCGCCGCCGCCTGCTCGCGCAGCGCGAGGATGTGGTCCTGCCAGTAACGCTGGGTGTTGAAAAAGGGAAAACTCGCCGGGAAGGCCGGATCGTCCCAGCGCCGCGCCAGCCAGCCCGCGTAGTGCACGATGCGCAGCGTGCGCAGCGCCTCGACCAGCATCAACTCCGTCGCATCGAACTCACGGAATTCGCAGTAACCCTCGAGCAGATGCAACAACTGCGCCTGCTGTGACTTGCGGTCGCCCGACAGGCACATCCACAAGTCCTGCACCGCCGGCCCCATGCGTGCATCGTCGAGATCGACAAAATGCGGCCCCTCGTCGGTCCACAACACATTGCCGGCATGGCAATCACCGTGCAACCGTATATTGCGCACTGCACCGGCCGCCGCCCAGCGCCGCTCCACCCGTTCGACCACGTCCTCGGCGACGCTGGCATAGGTGTCGTAGAGGTCATCCGGCACGAATTCGCTGTCGAGCACGAACTGCACCGGCTCGCAGGCAAAGGATTCGATGTCGAGCATCGGGCGATGTTCAAAGGGTCTGGTCTGCCCCACCGCATGGATGCGCGCGATGAAGCGCCCCATCCACTGCAGCGTCTCCGGATCCTCCAGCTCCGGCGTGCGCCCGCCGCGGCGCGGCGTCAGCGCGAACTGGAAACCGCCGTGTTCGTGCAGCGTGCGGCCATTGAATACCAGCGGCGCCACCACCGGCAGTTCGCGTGCGACGAGTTCCGCGGCAAAATCGTGCTCCTCCTGGATCGCTGACGAACTCCAGCGCTGCGGACGGTAAAACTTGGCGACGACCGACACGCCGTCCTCCGGCCACACCTGGTAGACGCGGTTTTCATAACTGTTAAGTCCCTGCAGCCGGCCGTCACAACGCAGGCCGCTGCAGGATTCGATGGCGTCGAGAATGACTTCGGGATTCAGTGCGGCATAGGGTTTCATGGCGCGCACTGTAGCAGTTTCGGTGATGCGGACTGGAGATCAGCCATCGGTCGCAAAAAAATCGGCTGCAACCTTTCCGGTCAATGCCGAAAACCAAGTGATTTCGCAGGACAGATGAGTCCCGAAGGAAGTCCCCTTGGGGAAAGGAGCCCAGTTATAGGCATCAATGCTTGGCGGGCTCCTGCCCCAAGCCCCCCAACATCCGCCCCGCCACAAACACCGAACCACCCGGCAAGCGGTCAGGCAACACCTGCTGCAGTACAGTCACCAAAGGCACGCGACACTCAGCCAGCGTGGACTGAATCAGTTGCGAAACTTCCGCCGTCTCATCCTGCGGCTGCAGCGGCCAGGCAAATCCTTCGAACAATGAATCATCCAGCGGCGTGCTGAGGCTCAGCCGCAGTTCGCCAGCCCCTCCGTCGAGGCGGTGCGCCGACAACACGGCTTCCGGATCGCCGACGGCCATGCGGAAACGGCGCAGCGTGTTGCCGAGGAACAGGTTCAGCGCGGCCTCGAGCTGGGCACGGCGACCGGCATGGGCCGCGAGCAGCAGCGGTTGCGGCGGGCGCGGCATCGGCAGGATTTCTAGACCCGGTTGCGCGAGCTGGCGCGTGAGTTCCCGGGTCATCGCCATGCCCCAAGTGCCGATGTTGGAGGCCGACTCGAGGAAGGACGGCAGATGCTGCGGCGTGATGCCGGCACCGGTGATAAAACGCAGATGCACCTGCTCGCGGCCGGGCGCGACCTCGACGGGTTCGGGCTGAAGCGCGTCCAGTACCGTACGCTGCACGGGATCACCCGCCGCCCGCCACAAGGCCACGGGCGACAGCGCATCCAATGCTGCCGCGCTGATCAGCGCATTACCGAGGCCGAAGTTGCGCGTAACACCGACGGCGCCGTGCTGCTCCAGCAATGCGGAGATCTTGGCGACTTCGGACAGCACGCCCGGCACCGTGCTGCGATTGCGCGCACCGGCGACGATCACCAATGGAATCGCAAAAAAGCGCAGGCCGATGCCCTCGCCGCCGGCATCGACAGCCGCGGCCAGCGCACGCGCGACACGCTGCGCGCGGGCCGGCGGCTGTGCGCGCAGCGCAGCGCGGAGGCCGGCGGCGTCGCCGACGGCCAGCGCCTGCTGCAGCGCCGCCTGCAGCACGGCGTCATCGGTTTGTGCCGCAGCGGCAATCCGTGGATTGGCTGCATTCGTCGCGGCTACCCGCGGATCGGGCAGTGTTTCGACCACGCTCAATCGACTTTCGCGCCCGAATCCCTGACCACGCGCCCCCATTTTGCGAAGTCCGCGCGCACCACTTTGGCAAAACTGTCGGCGCTGCCACCCACCGCATCCGCGCCGCGCGCGTTGAGGGTCTTGACCAGTTCCGGGGAACGCAGCGCCTCGTTCAGCGCGGTGTTGACGCGGCTCACCGCCACGGACGGCGCGCCCGCCGGCACAAAAATGCCGAACCAGTTGATCACCTCGTAACCCTTGACGGTTTCGGCGATGGCGGGCAACTCCGGAAACGCCGTCGAACGTTTCGGACTGGTCACCGCAAGGCCGCGCAGCTTGCCGGCCTTGACCTGCGGCGACAGGGGCACCGCGCTCGAAATCGTCAGCGCGATCTGGCCGCCCAGCATGTCGGTCACCAGCGGACCCACTCCCTTGTATGGAATATGCTCCATGCGTGTGCCGGTCATCGACTTGAACAACTCCATTGCGAGATGGCTCGACGAACCGCTGCCGCCCGAACCGTAGTTGACCTTGCCCGGGTTCGCCTTCAGATACGCGAGCAGTTCGGCAACAGTTTTGGCGGGAAAGCTGTTGCCGCTCGCCATCATCAGCGGCACCGCGACGAATTGCACCACCGGTACGAAGTCCTTCAGCGCGTCGTAGGACACCTTCTTGTAGAGGTGCGGGTTGATCACGTGTGGAATCGATGAAAACAGCAGCGTGTAGCCGTCGGGATTGGCATTAACCGCGATCTCGGTGGCGATCAGGCCGCCGGCGCCGCCACGATTGTCGACCACCACCTGCTGCCCCAGACGATCGCTCAATTGCTGGGCCGCGATGCGTCCCAGGATGTCGGCCGCGCCGCCCGGCGGAAAACCAACAATCAGGCGCACCGGACGATCAGGATAAGTACTGGCGGCCAATGCCGCCGGCGGCAATGCGGCCGCCGCTCCGAGTACAGCAAGAATATGACATGCGTAACGGATATTCATGAGGGTTCCTCGTAATTGTTATGGTCGTATCATCAGAATTGCAGGGCCAACAACTGGAACAACAAGCCTTAGCATCAATCATGCCACCCGCGGATCAGGCCGGCATTACCACCCCAGCACATAGGCCGGCCGCCGCGGATCCGCGCCGCCATGCAGCACACCCTGTGCATGATCGTTGACGATGGTGCACACCGAACCCGCAAGCCAGGTCATGTCATCCCACCAGTACACCTTGTGTCCCATCGCTGCCAGCGTGTTACCGGTTTCCTTGGCAATACGCGATTCCAGGTACAGGCGCCCGGGAAAATAGGCATGCGGCTCAAACGAACCCGGATAACTGTAACTGGCAAAACGCGGCGCTTCGACGGCGTCCTGCACGCCCATGCCGAACACGTTGACGTTAAGAAAGACCTGGATCATCGCCTGGATCTGCACATCGCCGCCCGGCGTACCGAAAGGCATGTAGGCTTTGCCGTTTTTCAGCGCCAGCGCCGGATTCGGCGTCAGCCGCGGGCGTTTGCCCGGCGCCACCGATGACGGATGCGAGGGATCCGACCACGACTGTGTGCCGCGGCCCGAACAGACAATACCCACGCCGGGAATGATCGGCGACTTGTCAGAACCGTCCGAAGGTGTCGCGGAAAACGCATTGCCATGGCGGTCGATGACGCACAGATAGGAAGTGTCACCCGGTCCCGGCGCTTCTTCGGACTGCGGAGGCGGCATGCAGATGTTCTGCAGAGCGGTCAGTGATTTCGGATCCCCCGCCGGCGGCATCCCCGGCCAGGCCTCACGGTCGCGAATCAGCGTACGCCGCCACGCCGAATATTTCTCCGACAACAGCCCGGTCAACGGTATCTTGATGAATTTGGGATCACCGAAATAGTGATGGCGGTCGGCAAACGCCAGTTTCAGCGCTTCGGTGACGACGTGGATGTATTGCGGCGTGTTGTGTCCCAGCACCTTCAGGTCGTAACCCTTGAGAATATTCAGCGCCATCGGCAATGCCGGACCCTGCGACCACGGGCCGCAGGCATGCAGCTCGATGTTGCCGAATTTCGATTTCACCGTCGGCTCAAAATTAACCTTGAAGCCGGCGAAGTCCTCGTAACGCATCAGGCCGCCCTGCCGGGTAATCCATTTTGTGACATCGCGCGCAATATCGCCCTTGTAAAACGCATCGCGCGCCGCCTGCAGCCCGGCCTTGCGGCCCTTGCGGCCGGCGCGGCGTTCCTGATCCACCATGTACTGCAGCGTGCGGCCGAGATCGGCCTGCACGAACACCTTGCCCGGCACCGGAGGTTTGCCGCCCGGCATGAACACCTTTTTGCTCGATGGCCAGCGCGAATAATTGTCGGTGTTGTCGGCAATAAACTCGGCCATCAGCGGGTACATCGGGAAACCCTTGCTCGCGAAACGGATTGCCGCCGTCGCCACCTCGCCGAAACTCATGGTGCCGAAACGCGACAGCGCGGTAATCCAGGCATCGGGGGCAGCCGGCACCACGCTGCGCTCCACGCCGGGCGGAATCTTGCCGCCGTGTTTTTTCAGGAAATAATCCGGGGTCACGGCACGCGGCCAGACACCCAGTCCGTCGATGGAATACACCTTGCGGTCTTTGGCGGTGTAAATGATCTGCGGCGCGACGCCGCCGATGTTGACCTTCTCGGTCTGCAGCACACCGATGGCCAGGCCGGCGGCGACGCCGGCATCGATGGCATTGCCACCCGCCTCCAGAATTTCGAATGCTGCATGTGCAGCAAGGTAATGGCCTGCGGCGACGACATGCCGGGTGCCCATGATGGTCATGCGTTTGCTGGTCATGCGATCTCCTTCAGGGTTTTCTGGGCGGGAATAACCGGAATTCTACCCTGCACCATGCACATTACCCCCGCATCTCCCACAAACTGGACGCAAGGCCACGGCACTACACAAGCGCAGCAGGCTTGGCAAACCTTGGTAAACTTGCGCCCTTGATAACCGCCTGCGACGTATTCCGGACGCGGGCACAATGAGGAGAGAACTGATGAAATTGACCCGCCTGGGTAATGCCACCATGGCCACCATGACCACCATGGTCGCCATGGCCGGCGCACTGGCCCTGACCACCACCGCGCACGCACAAAACTATCCGGTCAAGACCATCCGCATGGTGATCCCGTTCGCCGCGGGCGGCAATACCGACATCATCGGCCGCATTTTCGCGCCCAAGATGGCGGAAATCCTCGGCCAGCAGATCATCATCGACAACCGCGGCGGCGCCGGCAGTGTGATCGGCACCGAGGCGGTGATGCGCGCCGCACCCGACGGCTACACGCTGCTGATGGCCTCCGCCGCGCACACCATCAATCCGGCGATGATCAAAAAACTGCCCTACGACTCGGTCAAGGATTTCACGCCGCTGGGCGTCGTGGCCGACGTGCCCACTGCGTTCGTGATCCACCCCTCGCTGCCCCCGAAAAACGTCAAGGAATTCATTGCGCTGGCCAAGGCCCGCCCCAACGACATTTTCTATTCGACCGCAGGCCAGGGCACCGTCGGCCATCTGTCCTCGGAACTGCTGGTTTCCAGCACCGGCATCAAACTCACCGCCGTGCACTACAAGGGCAGCGGCCCTTCTATGATCGATCTCGTCGGTGGACACGTGCAGATGCAGTTTCCCAGCATGCCGGCCGCGGTGCCTTATGTGGCCTCGGGCAGGCTGCGCATGATCGCGCAGACCGGCGAGAAACGATCACCGGCCGCACCGACGATACCGACCATGATCGAACAGGGCCTGAAGGATTTCGTCGTGTCCAGCGGGTTTTCGATGTTCGGTCCGGCCAACCTGCCCAAACCCATCGTGGACCGCGTCAATGCCGCACTGGCACAGGCGCTGAAGGACCCCAAGGTCAGCAAGACCCTGCTCGAACAGGGCGCCGAACCCAACGGCAACTCGCCGGAAGCGCATGACAAGTTCAACCGCACCGAAATCCAGAAATGGATCAAGGTTGCACGCGCTGCGGGCATCCAACCCAACTGAGACTGAAGAGCATATTTGCGCATCGCGCTTGCGCTAAAATATACGGGGCCCTCAAAGAGCCCCGTTTTTTTTGCTTATTTTTCCCGCTGACACCGAGATTCCGATGCCCCCATTAGATTTCCAGTTTCCCTACACCTCACAACGCATGCCGGTACTGGCACGCAATGTCGTCGCCACTTCGCAACCGCTGGCAGCCCAGGCAGGCCTGCGCATGCTGCTCAAAGGCGGCAACGCCGTTGACGCCATACTCGCCACCGCGATTTCACTGACCGTGCTGGAGCCGACCAGCAACGGCATCGGCAGTGATGCATTCTGCATTTTGTGGGACGGCAAAAAACTGCACGGACTGAATGCTTCGGGACGTTCTCCTGCGGCATGGACCGCCGACCGCTTCAAGGGCGCGCAAGCCATGCCGCAACGCGGCTGGGATTCCGTCACCGTGCCGGGATGTGTTTCGGCCTGGGCGGAAATGTCGGCCAGATTCGGCAAGCTGCCCTTCGCCGATTTGTTCGAGCCGGCGATCAAATACGCCACCGACGGCTACATGGTGACGCCGACCATCGCCCGCCTGTGGGCCAATCAGGCGCCTGAATTAAAAAACCAGCCGGGATATGCCGAAGCTTTCATGCCGCGCGGTCGCGCACCGGCCCCGGGCGAAAAATTCTCCTTCCCGGCGCAGGCCAAGACCCTGGCGCGGATTGCCGAAACCAAAGGCGAGGCGTTCTACAAAGGTGATCTCGCTGAAAAAATCGTCGCCTGGGCCAAACAGAATGGCGGCGCGATGACCATGGACGACCTCGCCAGCCATAAAAACGACTGGGTGGAACCGATCGGCATCGACTACCGTGGTTATACGCTGCATGAAATTCCGCCCAACGGCCAGGGCATCGCAGCGCTGATCGCGCTGGGCATCCTTGAGAATTTCGACATTGCCAAAATGCCGGTGGATTCCCCGGACAGCATGCACCTGCAGATCGAAGCGATGAAACTCGCTTTCGCCGACATCAATGAGTACGTCTCTGATCCGGCGACCATGCGCATCACGCCCGCCGAAATGCTCGACAAGGCGTACCTGAAAAAACGCGCGCAGCTGATCGACATGAAAAAAGCTCAAGAGCCCGCCTTCGGCAACCCGGCCAAGGGCGGCACGGTTTACCTGACGGCAGCCGACGAGTCGGGCATGATGGTGTCGTACATCCAGTCCAACTACGCCGGTTTCGGTTCAGGCGTCGTGGTGCCCGGCACCGGTATCAGCCTGCAGAACCGTGGCTACGGCTTCAGCCTGAAACCGGGTCATGCCAATATCGTCGCCCCGCGCAAACGTCCGTTTCAGACCATCATCCCGGGCTTCCTCAGCAAAAACGGCAAACCATTGATGAGCTTCGGCGTCATGGGCGGTTCAATGCAGGCCCAGGGTCACATGCAGGTGGTCTCGCGCATGGTTGACTACGGCCAGAACCCGCAGGCGGCCGCCGACGCGCCGCGCTGGCGCATCGACACCGGCCTCAAGGTCGGTATTGAACACGGTGTATCCGCTGACACCGTCGCCGATCTGCGCGATCGCGGCCACGACATGCCGCAAGCTGACCGCTGGTCCACCGATTTCGGACGCGCGCAGCTGATTTATAAAATGGAGGACGGTTATTTCGCCGCCTCCGAGCGCCGCACTGACGGCCAGGCTGTCGGGTTCTGAGGAGGCAACAATGAAATACTCCCTGAACGGGCGCAAAGTCATCTGCAAGGGCGACCACTGGATTGCTCCCAACGCCGTGGTCATCGGCAGCGTGACGCTGGAGAACAACGCCAGCATCTGGTGGAACTGCGTACTGCGCAGCGATAACGAAACCATCACCATCGGCGAAAATGCACAGGTGCAGGACGGTTCGGTGCTGCACGCCGATCCCGGCTTTCCGCTGACGCTGGAAAAAAACGTCAGCGTCGGCCACATGGCCATGCTGCACGGCTGCACCATTGGTGAAGGCAGCCTGGTCGGCATAGGCGCCGTCATTCTCAATGGCGCAAAAATCGGCAAGAACTGCCTGATCGGCGCCCGCGCTTTTATCGGCGAAGGCAAGGAGATTCCCGACGGTTCGATGGTGCTGGGCATGCCGGGCAAAGTCGTGCGCCAGCTCTCGGCCGACGAAATTTCACGCATCAACCGCATCTCCGAACACTATGTGCAGAATTCAAGGCGTTACCGCAACGAACTGAAACCCGACGAATCCTGAGTCTCATCCCAAGGGAGCGTGCACATGGCCGACATGACCAAGTTCGGATTCAGGATCAGGACACGCGGCGGCATGGTGGTTGAAAACCTGGTGGTGCAGGCGCACGACCGGGAAGGCGCTGAAACCCGCATCCGCCAAATCTATCAGCACTGCGAAATTCTCGACTGCAACACCCTCACGCCTGACAACCGCGGCGACGGCGTCGATCTGGAAAGCATGATCTCGCTGATCAGCAAACAGGAAGAACCGCGCTAACCGGTCAACCGGCCGGGAATAACAATAACAGCAGGCTCAGGTGCCGGCGCGCCGCGTCTGCACCAGTTTCAGACTGGTGGCCACGCCGCGCTGCGCAGTCATCTTCTGCTTCGTAGTCAGCGCCGCATTTAACGCTGTGCGCGCCTCCGGCGGCGGTGTCCGCACTCCGGGTTTCGCTTCGCGCCCGGCAAGACGGATAAAACCGGTCGCCATCAATTCATCCAGCAGTTCGGTGTAATCGCGCGCACCGCGGCTCGCCGGTGCATGTTCGAACACATCCTGGCTGGATGCCGGACTCTCGGCGATGCTGACGTTTTCGGCGATGCGCGTGGCACAGACTTCGTCGCCGTAACGCGCGCGCAACTGGCGCTCGATATCCGCCGACATCCGGCGCCGGGGGTCATAACGGGTGATAAGGTAACGCCGCGGTACACGCCGCTTCAATACCTGTTCAAGAGCTTTCAGCGTACGCTCCATCTGCACGGCGCCCTTCATCGCCAGATAGTCCGTCGATATCGGAATGATCACGCCATCGGCGGCGAACACGCTGCCCAGCGACAGCACACCCAGCATCGGGCAGGCATCCATCAGCACCGGGCGTTCCGCGGGCTCGCGGTCCAGCGCAGCGGCCAGCCGGCCGAGCACTGCAGGTCCCTTGCCGAACTGGCTGTCAACTTTGGACAACTCGATGTGCGAAGGCACCAGCTTCCAGCCATTGCGTGTGCTGCAGGTCAACGATGCCAGTGGCGTGCCGTGCGCATAGAGGCCGTAAATGCTGGCTTCGGCGCGTGGCACCACGACACCGCAGACACTGGTGAGGTGGGCTTGCGGGTCCAGATCAACGACCAGTGGATCAACGCCCCGACGCGCCAGCAGCCCTGCAAGGTTCAGCGTCGTCGTCGTTTTGCCGACGCCGCCTTTCTGATTGAACATCGCAATACGCGCCACCGGAACCTCCACAAGACTGCGGCCGTACTGCCCGCATCGGGCTGATCATTTTGCGCTGGTAATCAGCATGTTGGCAATATTTCATAAATTGTTTATGAGGAGTCCGGTGCAAATGACTGCCGGCGCATGACTATGCGCCGCCATCCTTCCAACCGGATCATTAAAATTACTTAATAAACAATGAGTTAATAAATCGGCGACCCGACATTCCCGGCCCGCACCGTTGATCGTGTTCGCTTCCGCCGCCGGCGGCGCTCGTGCAAGGCATTGCATGACCTGCGCGGCAGCCCTGCAGCCTCGAAGCCAAACACTGAAAAGCGTGACAAATTACCGGTCACCCG
Source organism: Burkholderiales bacterium (assembly GCA_019744975.1). Taxonomy (GTDB): domain Bacteria; phylum Pseudomonadota; class Gammaproteobacteria; order Burkholderiales; family SG8-41. The sequence continues at coordinate 118,911 of JAIETP010000025.1, read as the reverse complement.
CAACAGAAAAACGCTGCTTCGCCGATGGCGACTGCTGCTGAATTCGGTTATTCTCCAAACCGAATTTACAGGGGAGTTCAAAAATGGCGTTTTATGCGTTTTATGTCATTGCAGCCATCGTATTGATTCTGCACTTTACGGGCTGGCTCAAGCGCAACCGGCTCGAATGGATGGTTCTGGTCATGGCCGTCGCGGTTTTTCCAGTCGTCATCTTCCTCCGCTGAAGTCTTTCCGCTTTTTTTGCGCTGGCACTCACCAGCGCCGTCATTTCGCCAGCAGGCTGATCCCGCTGGCCAGCAGCATTACCGCCAGTATTTTCGAGAACGTCTCGCCATTCACCCGGTTGCCGAGGCGTTCACCGACCACGGTCCCCGCCCACATCAGCGGCAGCAAAACGACAAACAGCAGCAACGTCTTTGCATCGTAAAACCCGGCCCAGGCATAGCCGCCAATGCGGGCAATCATTTCGGTAAACCACAGGGCCGCCACCGTCGCACGAAACCCGGCACGGCCGATGCCCCGGGCGTTGATGTAAATCACCACCAGTGTGCCGCCACCGCCGCCGAACAGGGTGTCAAAAAAGCTGCCAAAAAACCCCACTGGTATCGCCCAGCGCTGCGAACAGCGCAACTGCGGCAAGCCGAGCACGCTGACCGCCAGCATGTAACAGGCATAACACACCAGGAACGAGCCGAGCATCAGCACCAGCATGCGGTTGTCGAGGCTGGCGAACAACCACAACCCAAGCAGCGCGCCGATGATGGTCGGCGGCACCAGCAGGCGCAGTTCCGACCACACCACCTCGTGCCGGTCGCGGATGACCAGGATCACGAACAGCACGAACACCAGCAGGCTGCACAAGGGCACCGCGAGCTGCAGCGGGATCACGAAGGCCAGCAGCGGCACGGCGATCATGCCGGCGCCGAAGCCCGACATGCCGCGCACGACAAAGGCAAGGAAAAAAACCGCCACGATCCACACCAGCTGGAAACCGCTTAAATCGAACAAAGTAGGATCAAACATCTCTTTATTTGAATATCAGCGCCGCGCCGCTGACCAGCAAAACAACACCCACCGCGCGGTTGAATGCGACCGGATCGAAGCGGCGCACCACGCGTGCGCCCAACCATGAACCGATGACCACCATCGGCAGCGCCGCCGCCAGCAGCAACAGCACATGCCCGTCATACAAACCCAGCGTCGCATAACCGGCGATGCGGGTCAGTCCCTGGAACAGCATCACGGTGGTGATGGTCACGCGAAAGGCATCCTTGGCGAGCCGCGCTGAATTCAGGTAAATCACGTACACCGGCCCCGCGGCGCCACCGAACAGGGAGCCGATGATGCCTGCCGCGATACTCGTCACCGCCGCCACCGGCAACATCCAGCGCGGCGGTATCTGCGGCGTGCGTCCGGCAAAAACCATCACGTACAGCGCATACAGCACGACAAACACGCCGAGCGCCCGCGCCAGCGGCTGCGGATCAAACAGCGTCAGCAGGTAAATACCGAGAAATACGCCGACCAGGCTGCCGGGCACGATGCGCCATATCTCGCGCCAGGCGATATGACGCCAGTCGGTGACGCCCTGCCCGATCGAGGACAGCATGTTGAGCACGGTCACCACCGGCACGGTCACCGGCAGCGGAAAAACCAGCGCCAGCAGCGGCACCGCGATCGCCCCGCCGCCGAACCCGGCGCCCCCGCGCACTGCGAACGCCAGCGTAACCACCACCACGCAGAACACCAGCTGCAGCGCGCTCAATGACTCCATCAGACCTCCCCGCGTTCTGCGCGCCGCGCCGCATGGAGAGCAAGGAAAATGACCACCACCATCACTGCCATGGTGCCATAGGTCCAGGCATAACTGCCGAGCAGCCTGTAGATCAGCGTAAACGCCGTGGGACCCGCGAGGATGCCGCCGAAATTCCATACCATCGCGCCGCCGGTCGCGATGCTGACCTGTCCCGGCGGGCTGCGGCGCGCTACTTCCGCGGTATAGAGACCGTTCCAGCCGATGGCCGTCGCACCGAACACCGCGAACAGCAGCGCGGTCACCGGCACCGGCCACTCCGGCTGGAGAAACGTAATGACGGCACAACACAGCAACATGCCGCCGGTCAGCCATTGCAGCACGCGCAGGCTGTCACCGCTGCGGTCGGCCATCCAGCCCCAGGCAATTCGGCCGAGCACGCCGAAAATCTGCGCCACCGACAGCATCAAGCCGGCTTCGATCAGCGTGTATTCCGCCTCCTCGACCAGCATGATCACCGTAAACGTGCTGACACACAGCTGGACAAAAGCCATGCCGAATGCAGCGACACCCAGCCAGCGCAATGCGGGCAGCCGCCATACCAGCTGTACTCCTTCAAATATCCGCGCCCGCACCGGCAGATCAGGGCGCCGGTCATCGTCCCAGCGCTCGCGCACCAGTTGCATCGCCAGCAGCGTCGCCAGCGCGGACACCAGCACCAGGGCCAATGCCCAGCGCCAACCCCAGGTCAGCGTGATCGCCGGCGCAAGCAGCGCCATCAGTGCCCAGGCCAGCGGCACACCGGTCTGCTTCAGTGAAAAAATGAAATTGCGATGCTGCGGCGGGCTGAAGCGGAACAGCAGGTGTGCCGCCGCAGGCAGGTTGATGCTCATCGCGATGCCGATGAATACGGAGGTCACCACCAGCGCGGCAATGCTCGAATGAAATCCGACGGCGAGCCCGGCGACACAACAGGCCATGCCGATCTGCGTGGTGCGGCAAGCGCCGTACCGCGCGACCATCCAGGTGAACAGCATCGAACCGATCAGCGCCGCGCCGTAAATCAGGCTCATCTGGTAACCGATCAGCGACGCCTGCACGTCGAGCGTGCGCGCCAGTTCCGGCGCGATCACCGGGAATACCGCCGCCCCCATCGCCCCGGCCACCTGCGCCGCCGTCGTCGCCGCCACCACTGCGGCGACAGAGGGGATGCGGCCAGCGGGTGCCGCGCTCATGCCGCCCGCTCGGCCCGCAGCGCCAGAAAGGCAAGCACCGCGCTGGCCACGGCTACCAGCGCCAGAATGCCGAAAGTCGTCGTATAACTGCCGAGCCAGCGATAGGTCGCCGCAAACAGCGCCGGGCCGACGAGAATGCCGCCGAAAATCCACACCATGATGCCGCCGGTTGCGACACTGACCATGCCCGGCGGACTGAGGCGCGCAATCTGCGCCGTCATCGTCACCAGCACCACGACAACAATCGAGGGCCCGGGTGCGGACTGGGTATCTGCCATGCAGTTACCGGTCGCGCGATGCGACCCGTTGCGCCATCAGCAACAAGCCGAAAGCGACAACAGCGGAGGCCGTCACCAGCAGAAAAGTATTGCCGTAACTGCCGATGCCGCCGTACGCGGCGGCAAACGCTGCCGGTCCGATCAGTACGCCGGCAAACACAAAAAAAGTGGTGCCCGCAGCCACCACGCTGGCCATGCCCGGCGGGCTGAGGCGCGCCGCTTCGGCATGGAAGACGCCGTTCCAGCCAACTGCCGTCACGCCGATCACAAAAAATAATAAATAAATCAATAGCTTATTCCATCCTGGGTCAAAAAATACCAATGCCAGCGTGGAGACGATGGTAATCACGCAGATGATCATCAGCACGGTCAGGCTGCTGCCGAGGCGGTCGGCCAGCCAGCCCCAGCAGATACGCGAGGCCGAGCCGCCCACCTGCACCACCGACAGCATCACACCCGCCTCCACCAGACCCATGCTGCCCTCGGCCACCAGATAAATCACCGTGAAGCTCAGCACGCAGCGCTGGATGCCGGAAAAAATCATCGCGACCAGCGAAACCCAGCGCAAGTCGGCCTGACTCCACACCAGCGGCACGCCGCCGAACGCCGCGCGACTGCCATGGTCAACACCGCCACGGTCGATATCCCACTGCGCGCGATAACGCTGCGCAAAAATCACCAGCAACACAACCAGCACCCCGACCATCACCAGCGACCAGCGAAAACCATAATGCACGGCGATAGCCGGCGCCGTCAGCGCGGTGATCACGCCACCCACCGGCACGCCGGTCTGCTTGATCGAAAACATGATGTTGCGCCGCGCGGGTGGCGTGTAGGCCACCAACAGGTGCGCCGCCGCCGGATTAATCAAGCCCATGCCGACGCCGACAAAAGCCGAACCCAGCGCAATCGCCGCGACATGCGGAAATGCAAACAGGATCAGACCGGCGCCGCAACACAGGCTCGACAGCTGCGTGGTGCGCGCCGCCCCGAACCGCAGCACGGCATTGCCGCCAAACATGGTCGCCAGCGTGGCCACGCCGAAAGTCAGGCTGACCTGATAGCCGATCAGGATCGGGCTGACGCCAAGCGACTCCGCCAGTTTCGGCGCAATGGTCGGTAGCAGGATGTTCGACATCGCCACGATCATCTGGGCGAAGGTTGCAACGGCAACAACGACCCACGGACCGGGCAAGGCAACGGTTTTGTTCAAAACGGATCTTTTTGTTGTACGGGCAAGGAGTAGCTGCATTGTGGTGACTGCGGCAGCGCGATGCAAGACGCATTTTCACGATGCGGTCCTGCGTCGACCGCTACGCTGACATTGACATGTCAGATATCATTTACTAAGATTTCAGCAGCATGACCGCCGCGACCGTCAAAACCATTCCGCTGCTCAGCGACCGCGCCTACGAGCGCATCAAACACGACATCATCTGCTGCCTTATCGCGCCGGGCACGGAGGTATCCGAAGCCCAGCTCTGCGCGCAATACAAACTGGGCAAGGCCCCCGTGCGTATGGCCCTGTCGAGGCTGGCGCACGACGGCCTGGTGCGCGCCATACCCCGCCGCGGCTACATGGTGACTCCGGTCACCTTGCAGGACATCCATGATGTATTCGAGCTGCGGCTGATGCTGGAACCGGTCGCGGCACGCATGGCGGCGGGCCGCGTCGACGCGCAGCGCCTGCGCATGCTCGACGATATCTGTCGCGAGGGATACCAGACCGGAAACACCAAAAGCACGGCGCGTTTCCTTGACGCCAACAAGGCCTTTCACGTCACCATCGCGCAGGCCGCGGGCAATGCACGGCTGGCCGGCGCCATTGAACAGCTTCTCGATGAAATGACCCGGCTGCTGCACCTCGGGCTCGGTTCGCGCAACCGCAGTCAGGAAATGCAGCACGAGCACCGCACACTGGTCAAAGCCCTGTCGCGCGGCGACGGCGACACCGCGGCCAACATCTGCCGCGAACAGATCGAAGCCGCGCGCAGCATGGTGCTCGGCGCCATACTCGCCAGCAAGTCGGTGATGAACCTGCCGATCACGGCGGACTACAAATGAACGTCCCCTTAATGAACGCCCCCTTATTGAAAACTCCATTACTTCGCCTCATCGAACGCATGGACGCCGCCATGGTCGCGCCCGCCGATGACCTGCCGCCGCTGGTGACGGCCGCGCTCGGTGAATCCGTGGCGCAGCCGGACTGGCTGACGCCGGAACAGTGCCGCGCCAGCCACGACCATTACACGCGCCACGTACTCTACGGCGATCCCGACGGTCGTTACACCATCGTCGCCATTGTCTGGGGCGCACGGCAGCGCAGCCCCATCCACGCCCATCACACCTGGTGCGGCGTCGGCGTCTACCGCGGCAAAATCAACGAAGCGCTGTACCACGAAAATGCCGATGGCGGTCCGCCGGTGTTGTCGAACATCGCCGTGCGCGGCGCCGGCACCCTGAGCTTCGACCATCCGAATGACGGCATCCACCGCATCGCCAACAACGAAGTCGATCCGGCGGTGTCCATCCACATTTATGGCGTGAACCGCGCCCGGATCACCACCGGCGTCAATCGCGTATTGGGATGGGCGTAAGCGCGGAAAAAACCGGATAATCAAAAGGCGGCGCGCCGTTCGCGGCACGCTGCCGTTGCAGTTAAATCACGATCAGACTGGAGAACGGCATGAAAGCAGTAGTACTGCGGGAACACGGCGGCCTGGACAAACTGGAATACGTAACGGATTTCCCGGATCCCGCCGTCACCGAAGGCCATGTGGTAATCCGCGTCGGCGCGACCTCGTTCAACTACCACGATGTATTCACGGTGCGCGGCATGCCCGGCATCAAGGTGCCCTTCCCGATGATCATCGGCCTGGACCTGGCCGGTGAAATACTCGAGGTCGGTGCCGGTGTCTCCGGCTGGAAACCCGGCGACCGCGTGCTGGTCAATCCGCTGAACAAGAAAAAAGGCCTGATGGGCGAAATGATGCACGGCGGCCTCGCCGAAAAATGCCTGGTCGCCGTCGACCAGCTGATCCGCATGCCGGATGACGTCAGTTATGAACAGGCTGCCTCTCTGCCGGTGGCCTATGGCACCGCGCACCGCATGATCGTCACCCACAACACCATCAAAAAGGGGGACAAGGTACTGGTGCTCGGCGCCAGCGGCGGTGTGGGTACCGGCTGTGTATTGCTCGCCAAGATGCTAGGCGCCGAAGTCATCGCCTGCGCATCCAGTGCGGATAAAATTAAACGGCTGCAGGACCTCGGCGCCGATCATGTGATCAATTACAAGGAAACCGATTTCTCCAGGTGGGCGGTGGAGAAATTCGGCAAACCGCAGCGGCGCAGCTATGAAGGCGGCGTCGATGTGGTGATCAATTTCACCGGCGGCGACACCTGGGCGCCGTCGCTGAAATGCGTCAAACGCGGCGGCAAGATCCTGGTCTGCGGCGCGACAGCGGGTTACGACCCCAAGGAAGACCTGCGTTACGTGTGGAGTTTCGAAATCCAGATCATCGGCTCCAACAGCTTCTACGACGAAAACCTGAAAGCGCTGATGGACCTGATCCAGCAGGGAAAAATGAAACCGGTGATCGACGAGGTGATGCCGCTGCAGGACGCGGCCAAGGGCCTGAAACTGATCGAAGACCGCGAGGTGTTCGGCAAAGTCATCATCAAACCCTGAAAACAACATCTTGAGCCACAGAGGACACAGAGTTCACAGAGGAAAACCAAAGCCGCTACGCTTCGCACATCCGCTCTTTTTGATTTTGATGTTCTCTGTGCCCTCTGTGGCAAAAAGCTTTTGAATTTATTCATCACCTACCCATGACCATTCCCTGTCCCGAACCGCGCGGCTACCCGGGCAACCTCGGGTTGGCTTTCGCCGCGCACGCACAGGCGGATCGTCCGGCCATTGTCGATCTTCGCGACGCGCAGCGGCCGCGCCCGGTCAGTTACCGCGAACTCGACGCCGCCTGTGATGCGGTGGCGCGTGGCCTGCTCCGCGCGGGACTGCGTGCCGGGGACCGCATCGGCATCCTGTCGCTGAACCGCGCCGAGTTCGTGATGACACTGCTGGGCGCGATGCGCGCCGGCGTGGTGCCGGTACCAGTCAACATCAAACTTACCGCCGACAGCGTCGCCTTCATCCTCGGTGATGCCGGTGCCCGGCTGGTTTTTGTCGAGCCGGCGCTGCGCCAGCTCTGCCCCGCCGGCATGCGCAGCATCGTTTACGGCGAAAAAGGCCCGGCCGGTTTCGACAGCTTCCTCGATCCCGGGCCGTTCACCGCATTTGAACCTGCCGCCGACTCGGTCGCGATCCAGCCCTACACCTCGGGCTCGACCGGCCGCCCGAAAGGCGTGCTGCTGACGCATTACGGCCAGAACTGGAGCCGGCGCATCCTCGCCCACACCCGCGGCACCACAGAACATGATGCAATCCTGGTAGCTGCCCCGCTGTACCACAAGAATGCACTGAACGCGATCAAGCAGGGGCTGACCGCCGGCGCCATGCTGCCGCTGCTTCCGCAATTCAACGTCGAACGTTACATCGCGGCCATCGGCCACTACCGCTGCACCGTGATTTCCGGTGTGCCGACCATGATGTCAATGGTGCTCGCACGCAAGGAACTGCTGGCCAACATCGACACCGGCGCAGTACGCACCATCATGATGGGTTCAGCGCCCTCCTCGCCGCAGTTACTGCGCGAATTGAACGTGTATTTTCCCAACGCCGAACCGCTGGTGGTGTATGGCGTCACTGAAGGCGGCCCGGTGCCGCTGGGCCCGCATCCCGAGGGTCGCCTGCGGCCGGAAGGCTCGATCGGCGTGCCCTATCCCGGCACCGCGGCGCAATTGATCAACGGCCCCACCGCCGATGAAGGCGAACTGATCGTGAAGAACCCCGGCATCCTCGCGGCATACCACAACCTGCCGGAGGAAAGCGCAAGACGCATCCGCGACGGCTGGTACCACACCGGCGACGTGTGCCGGCGCGATGCCGACGGTTTTTATTTTTTCGTCGGTCGCACCGATGACATGTTTGTCTGCGGCGGCGAAAACATATTCCCGATCGAGGTCGAGCGCCTGCTCGAACGCCACCCCGCCGTGCACCAGGCCTATGTAATGCCCTTCGACCACGAACTCAAAGGCAAGGTGCCCTACGCCTTTGTCGTACTGCGCGCGGGCACCAGTGCCGGCGAGGAAGAACTGAAACAGTTCGCTCTCGCCAATGGTCCTGCCTACCAGCATCCACGCCGCGTCATTTTTCTCGAACAACTGCCGCTCGCCGGCACCAACAAGGTCGACCAGCAGCAGTTACGCGCACTGGCCGCAGCCTGAATCCAGAAATCAACCCATCGGAGCACATTGCAATGTCTGAAGAAAAAGTCACCGTCGAAAAACTCCAGCAACTGATCACGCGCGGGCCGTTCAACCAATGGCTCAACTTCACCGTCCTCAAGTCCGACGACAGCGGTGTCGAGATCAAGGCCGGCTGGCGCGAAGAATGGGTGGTCAACCCCGAGCGTCGTTACACCCACGGCGGCATACTCGCCGCCATCGTCGACGTCGCCGCCGATTACGCCATTGCCGCGCAACTCGGCAAGCCGGTGCCGACCATCGACATCCGCGTCGATTATCACAAGGCCGCGATGCCCGGCGACCTCACCGCCAAGGCCAAGGTGGTGCGTATGGGCAGCCAGTATTCGACCGCGGAAGCCTTTGTGTATGACAAGGACGGTGCACTGGTCGCCAGCGGCCGCGGCACCTACTTCACTGCACCTCCCAAATGACGGTGATTAGGTTACGAGGTGATTATGTGATTAAGTCAAAACCTCGCACAGACACCACAATCACCTGATCACTTAATCACCTAATCACTGAATCACCAGTTGCCAACCACGCCTCACCCAAAAATGCCTGAAGTCCTCGAAAGCCAGATCCACGCCCGTGCTCCCGCACGCGGCTGGCGTTTCAACCTGGTGCTGCAGCGCCTGGGGCTGGTCGCGGTCATCCTGCTGGTGTGGTGGCTGCTGTCGCTGCGCGTGCCGCATTACGTGCTGCCCGGCCCGGCGCGGGTCTGGGATGCGCTGACGCTGATCTCCGCCAACGGCAACCTGTGGCAGGACCTCGGTATCACCCTGGGCCGTGTCGGCACCGGCTTCATACTGGCGACGCTGGTCGGCCTGCCGCTGGGCATCATCTTCGGCGCCAACAAACGCCTCGGCGAATTCTTCGAACCGATCATTCCGGTGATGAACACCGTGTCCTCGGCGATCTGGGCCACCTTCGCCATCATCTGGTTCGGCGTGTCCAACGCGACCACGGTGTTCGTCGTGTTCATGACCGCGATGCCGCTGATCATCACCAACGTCTGGCAGGGCACACGCACCGTCAACGCCGACTTCATCGAACTCGCTCATGTGCTGCGCATGCCCGCGCGCAGGGTGATGATGAAAATCTACCTGCCGACCATCCTGCCCTACTTCTTTTCCGGCGCACGGCTGGCCTTCGGTTTCGGCTGGCGGGTGTCGCTGGTCGCCGAGACGCTGGGTTCGTCGAGCGGTGTAGGATATCGTCTGCGCCAGGCCGCCGACCTGATCCAGACCGACCAGGTGTTCGCGTGGACACTGACCTTGGTCGTGATGATGGCCATCCTCGAAATGGGCATCCTGCGCCCCCTGGAAAACTACCTGTTCCGCTGGAAAAAAGAGGCTGAAGGCTCATGAGCAAAAAACCCGCTGGCCCGCCCAAGCAGCGCCTGATCGTCGCCATGACCGGCGCATCGGGTTCCATCTACGGCATCCGCATTCTCGAACGCCTGCGCAGCATCGGCGGCTGGGAATCACACCTGGTCGTCTCCGAAGCCGGCGTGCTCAATGCCTGGCAGGAATACGGCATGGACCGCAAGGCCCTGCACAAACTGGCCGATGTGACTCACAACGTGCGCGACATCGGCGCCACCATCGCCAGCGGTTCCTTCATCACCGCCGGCATGGTCGTCGCGCCCTGCTCAATGAAAACCCTGGCGGGAGTGGCCCACGCGCTGTCCGACAATCTGATCACCCGCGCCGCTGACGTGATCCTCAAGGAACGCCGCCGTCTGGTGCTGCTGACCCGTGAAGCGCCGCTGAACCTCGCCCATATCCGCAACATGGAAGCTGTGACCCTGATGGGCGGCGTGATTTTCCCGCCGGTGCCCGCCTTTTACAGCGGCGGAAAAACCATTGACGACCTGGTCAACCACACCGTCGGTCGCGTGCTCGACCTGTTTGACGTCGAACACGAAACCATCAAACGCTGGGAAGGCATCACCGGCCCGGCAGAATCTACGAAAAATTGAATTTGATACGGAAACGTAAATGAGTACGCAAATAAGGTACGTAAATAAGGTACGCAAATGAGTAAGCCCGCCTACGCCGACGAAAATTTCCGCGGCTTTCTCGATCGCCTGCGCAGTGAAAAAGAACTGGTCGACATCAAACAACCGGTCGACAGCCGGCACATCGCGACGCTGGTCGATCAGTCCGACAAGGCGCTGCTGTTCCACAAGGTCATCGGCTACAGGATGCCGGTGGTATCCGGCATCATTCGTTCGCAAAAACGCGCCATCATGTCGATGGGCTGCAATTCCTATCCGGAAATCGAGTTCCGCCTGCAGAACGGCATCGAAAACCCGATTGCGCCCAAATACGTCGAAAAAACACCGCTGAAGGAAGTCATCCGGCTGGGCAAGGACGTCGACCTGTTCAGCCTGCCGATTCCCATGTTCTCGGTATACGACGGCGGCCCGATGATCACCGCCGGCATCACCATCGCCAGGGATCCCGAATTCGGCCTCAATTCCGGCATCTACCGTTTCATGGTCAAGGAAAAAAACCTGACCGGCATCGACATCGTGACCCCGAACAACATGCGCCTGTTTGCGCAGCGCGCCTTTGAGGCCGGCAAACCGCTGCCGATCTCGATTTCCATCGGCAACCATCCCTTCGAGAACCTCGGCTCCGGTTTCCGCGCGCCGCTGGGCACCGACGAGATGGGCATTGCCGGCGGCATCCGCGGCTCGGCGATCGAACTCGCAGCTTGCGAAACCATCGACCTGCCCTGCATCGCCGACTCCGAAATCGTGCTCGAGGGTGAAATCCTGCCGACCGGCTGGACCCAGCCCGAAGGCCGCTTCGGCGAATTCACCCGGCTGATGGGCGGCCTGCACTGGAACCCCGTGGTGCGCATCAACGCCATCACGATGCGCAAGGATGCGATCTATTACGCCCTGCACATGCCCTGGGAAAACACCTGGCTGATGGCGCCTACGCGTTACACGCAGATCCGCCGCGCGCTGAAGACCGCCGGCATCCAGATCAAGGACATCAATGTCACGCTGGGCGGCTGCGGCATGTGGCACGCCATCATTTCCATCAAAAAACAGGCCGGTGAAGGCAAAAACGCGCTGCTCGCCGCGCTGTCGGTGATGGATCTCAAACACGTGGTCGTGGTTGATGACGATATCGACGTATTCAACGCGATGGATGTCGAATGGGCCATCGCCACCCGAGTACAGGGTGACAAGGACATCATGATCATCCCGGGCAGCCGCGCCAAACCGCTGGATCCCAGCCTGCCGGTGATGCCGCATGGCGTGGTGCCGACGGGGGCCAAGGTCGGCATTGATGCGACGATCTCCGAGGGCATCCCGAAAGAACGTTTCGAGCGCATTTCCTACGCCTACACCGACCGCGCCAAAATCGCCGATTACTACAGCGGCAAGGCGGACGCCGAACCCGCAGTCGCCTCCGGCGAAAAAGCTGTCACCGAGCTCGCCGCCAAAATCACCGCTGTCGTTGAAAAAACGCCGAAATATTATTCAGAACTCGCCGAGCAGTTCGCCGATTACGACTTCCAGACCGTGGCCCGTGCGCTGGGCAAACTGCATGAAGACGGCAAGCTGTGGCAGGACCCGCGCGGCCGCATCTGCCTGCGCGATTCCGCTTTCGCCGCAAAAGTGCCGGTCAAGGGCGGCTGAACGTCAATGACCGCAGCCACTGCAGCTGTTCCTGCAGCCGCAAGCACCGAGTCCGGCGCGATTGCCGTACGCGGCGTCAGCAAGTGGTTCAATACCGCGGAAGGCACACCCCTGCAGGTGCTGGACAACATCAACCTGACCATTGCCGCGCAGTCCGTTGTCGCCATACTTGGCGCTTCAGGCTGCGGCAAGTCGACGCTGCTCAACATCATCTCCGGCATCGTCACGCCGGAACGCGGCGAAATCTGCATCAACGGCATCACCGCCGGCCGCTTCAGCGAATGGCGCAGCGTCAGCTATATGTTTCAGGAGGACCGCCTGCTGCCGTGGCGCACCACGATCAAAAACGTCGAGTTCGCGCTGGAGACCGGCAATATGCCGCGCAGCGAGCGTGAATCCCGCGCCCGTGATGCGCTGAAGCTGGTCGGGCTGGAGGCTTTTGTGGATGCCTTCCCCTATCAGCTCTCCGGCGGCATGCGCAGCCGCGTCGCGCTGGCGCGCAGCCTCGTGCAGGAACCCTGCATCCTGCTGATGGACGAACCATTCTCGCGGCTGGATGCGCTGACCCGCGCGCAGATGCATGAGGAACTGCTGCAGATCCAGCAACTGAAAAAGATGACCATCGTTTTTGTCACTCACGATGTTGAAGAGGCCGTGGTGCTCGCCGACCGTGTGGTGGTGATGGCGCCACGCCCCGGTCGCATCCGCGATATTGTCGAGATCGCACTGTCGCGCCCGCGCGATGCCACCGAGCCCGCCACTGCCCGCTTGGCGCATGATCTTAAATCATTGATTTAATTGATATTTTTAAGGAGACTGTGATGACTGCACTACGTCTGATGATGAGCCTGATGGTTGCGGCACTGCTAGCCGCCGGTACTGCGCACGCACAGAAAATCAAGGTCGGTTACTGGACCAGCGGCTTCAGCCTCGGCTACGGCTCGGTGATGGAACAGATGAAATTCGCCGAGAAGGAAGGCCTCGACGTCGAATGGGTGAAATTCGCCGAGGTCAATGGCCCAACGCGCGCCATCGTGCCGCAGACCATCGACCTCGCCTTCGGTGCGCCTTCCACCGCATCGATGAGTATTGCCGCCGACGGGGTTCCTGTAAAAATAGTACTGGCCTCGCAGATCGCCGAAGCGCAGATTGTGGTGCCGGCGGGTTCGCCAATCAAAACTGTCGCCGACCTCAAAGGCAAAAAAATAGGCATGTCGCCGCCCGGCAGCGCCACCCACGCCATCGCCAGTGCCGTGTTGCAGGGTGTTTACGGCATGAAACCCGCGGATTACAGCGTGGTACCCGGCAACGAAGGCCGGCTCGCGCAGTTCCTGCTGCAGAAGGAAGTCGATGCCGCCGTGATCCGCTCGGTGACCATCGCGCAAATGAGCGATGACGTCAAACTGACCTACCTCGCCAGCGTGGTCGAGGACTGGAAAAAACTCACCAAGGGCACTGCCGCGCCTATCCTCGCGGTGACCGTGGTACACGGCGATTACGTCGCCAAAAATCCGGAGGCCGTCGCCAAATTCATCGCCGCGATGCGCAAGACGCTGGAATACGGCTCGAAGAACAAGGATCGTGTCGCCGAGATCCTGCAAAAAGCAGCCAACATGAAACCCGATGACGCCAAGGCCTATGCCGCGCAGTGGGACGGCGCCTACATGGCGAGTTTCGAAGCCGCCGACGTGGCCTCGCTGAAAAACATGCAGGCCATCGCGAAGGCTGCCGGCGCAGTCAAAAGCGACGTGCCTGACTCTGCTTTCCTGGCCGGGCCCTACCAACGCTCAAAATCAATCAAATAAGCAGATCAAGTAACAGGAAACAAGGATGCCCGCAAAAAAACTGCGTCTGCACATCGAGAACACGCGCAAAAAGAATCCCATTTTCCACACCCTGCCGGCGCACTGGGCCGCGGCCTGCAAACGTCACAAGGCGCTGGCCCGGCACATCGGCGAGGTCAGCTTCGGCTGGGACGGTGATGTGCTGGAATCGGCGCTGGCCAATGCCGACCTGCTGATCGGCGTGCCGGCGCAGCGCGACCGCCTGGCCGTCCGCGCACCACAACTGAAATGGCTGCACTCGACGTCGGCGGGCGTCGACGGCGTGCTGCCGCTGGACTGGCTGCCGCGCGGCGTGAGTTTTACCAACAACAGCGGCGCGCACGGACGCAAGGCCGAGCAGTACATGATCATGGCCTACAACCTGATCAACTCGCGCATGGCCGCGATTACGACCAACCAGCACCGGCATCATTGGGAAGCCCTGTTCTCACCCAGCATCACCGGCAAGACCGCGGTGATCGTCGGCCTGGGCGATCTCGGGGAAGGCGCCGCCCGCGCCGCGAAAAAACTCGGCCTCAAGGTCATCGGCGTGCGGCGCAGCGCGCAAAAAAATCGTTACGCCGACAAGGTCGTCACTTACAAACAGCTCGACCGCGTGCTGCCACAGGCGGATTTTGTCGTGCTCGCCGTGCCTCTGACTGCGGAAACCCGCCACCTGCTCGACGGCCGGCGCATGGACCTGCTGAAACCCTCCACCGGCGTCATCAACATCGCGCGCGGCCCGGTCGCCGATTACAAGGCGCTCGAACAACGGCTGCGCGCCGGCAGGCTCGGCGGCGCCGTGCTTGATGTCGTCGATCCCGAGCCCCTGCCCGCGGATTCTTCGTTGTGGACCGCGCCCAATCTGATCATCACACCGCACATCTCCTGCGACGACGGCGAACACTACATCGATATCTCGCTGGACCTGTGGTTCGAGAACCTCGCCCTGTTCCTGGCCGGTAAAAAACTGAAGCGGCGCATCGACCCGAAACTGGGTTACTGATGAGTACCGTCAGCCAGAATCCTGCTTCTCAGTCCCCTTCTTTGGGAAAACTCAATATCGACCATGTCGCGCATTTTGTGCCGCATATCGATGCCGCCAGTGCGGCGCTGGAACAGGCCGGATTCACACTGACACCGTTTTCCGAACAGTCGCATCGCCTCGAACCCGGTGGCCCGCTGACACCGGCCGGCGCCGGCAACCGCTGCGTGATGCTGCGCGAGGGTTATCTCGAATTCCTGACCCCCACCGGTGACACGCCCATTGCGCAGCAATTGCGCAGTTCCATTCAACGTTACACCGGGCTGCACCTGATCGCGCTCGGCACGGCGGCACCGGAGGCCGATCATGCGCGGTTGGCGAAAAATGGATTCTCACCGCTGCCGCCGGTCGCCTTGCAACGCGAAATCGGCACCGCCGTGGGTTACGACACCGCGCGCTTCACCGTGGTGCGTGTGCCGCCGGGCACCATGGCCGAGGGCCGCATCCAGTACTGCCAGCAGCACACCCCCGAACTGCTGTGGCAACCGCGCTGGCTGGAACATCGCAATCACGCGCGCGGCCTTGCCGCAGTCATCATCTGCGTCGCCGACCCCCAGGAAGCCGCACAGCGTTACGCGCGTTACACCGGACTGCTGGCGCAGCTCTCGGGCACACAATGGCGTATCGACACCCAGCGCGGCGCCCTGCTTTTTGTCACACCCGAAGCTGTTGAACAAAAACTGGGCATCACTGCGCCTGCACTGCCGTGGATTGCCGGTTATGTGCTGACCAGCGACAGCCTCCCTGCGACACGCGATGCGCTGAATGCCGCGCAGTCCAATGTGCGAAAACTTGAATCAGGCCCGTTGTTGTTGCGCTGGCCCGGCGCCGTGGGTGGCGTGGTCCTGTTCCAGCAGATCGGTGCCGCGTTACCGGCGCTGGGCTAAAAACATATTAAGCATTTGTTTTTATTGGATAATTAATGAAATTCGCAGAACAGTTCGACGTCATCATCGCCGGCTTCGGCCTTGGCGGCGGCATCGCCGCGCTCAATGCCGCGCAGGCCGGCGCAAAAACCCTGCTGATTGAAAAATCCACCGTGCCCGGCGGCCTGTCGATCTGCTCCTACGGCGCAGTGCGCAGCGCGCATGACCCGGAGCAGGCCTTCGCCTACCTCAAGGCCACCAACGGCGGCCGCACGCCGGATGACGTGGTGCGCACGCTGGCCGAAGGCATGTGCGGACTGGAAAGTTATGTGCGGGAACTGGCGCAAATCTGCGATGCGCGGGTCATCACCTCGGTCGAGGAAAACGCCGAGCGCGAAAAGGCCGGCGACCCCTACCGCCGCCAGATCCGCGGCAACTACCCGCTGCCCGGCACCGACACCTTCTATCACACCTCCGTCGTCGACATTCCCGGCTTCAAGGCGCGCGAGGCCTATCCCTGGGCCAACGGCGCGCCGAACGGCCCCAAGCTGTTCAAGGTGGTGCATGACAATGTGCTGAAGGCCGGCGTCGAACTGCGCCTCGGCGTCGCCGCGCAGCGGCTGATCACCGATCCCGCGACGCGCGAAGTGATCGGCATCACTGTCACGCAGGACGGCGAAACCCGCCACATCCGCGCGCGCCGCGGCGTGGTGCTCGCCACCGGCGGTTTCGAAGGCAATGCCGGGATGAAGGCGCAGTTTCTCGAGGCCTACCCGGTGTACAACGCCGCCGCGCGCAGCAACACCGGCGACGGCATCCGCATGGCGCAGGACCTCGGCGCCGCCTTGTGGCATATGTGGCATGTACACGGCGCCTACGGCTTCCGTCACACTGACCCGGCTTATCCCTACGGCATCCGCGTCAAACGTTTCCCCGACTGGTTTCCCGGCGCGCACGACCAGGTCAAGCTGAAAATGGCCTGGGTGCTGCTCGACCAGTCCGGCAATCGCTTCATGTCGGAATACCAGCCCTACACCCAGGACACCGCGGTACGCCCGCTGTCCCATTTCGATCCGGTGACCCAGCGTGCACCGCGCAACCCCGCCGTGATGATCTGCGACGACGACGGCCGTCGCCTGTATCCGCTGGGCAAACCCGCCTCCAACGACGAGGGCCTGCGTTACGAGTGGAGCGACGACAACCTGAAGGAAGTCGAAAACGGCATCCTCAAACGCGCCGACACGCTGGAAGATCTCGCACGCCAACTCGGCGTCGATGCAAAAACAGTAAAAGAATCTGTCGCGCGCTGGAACGCGCAATGCCAGGCCGGACACGACGACGACTTCGAACGCCCCGCCGGCAGCATGATGACCATCGAAAAACCGCCTTACTACGGCGCGCCGGTCTACCCGGTGATCTCCAACACCCAAGGCGGCCCGGTGCACGACGCGCAGTCGCGCGTGATCGACGTCTACGGACAACCGATCCCGCGGCTCTGGTCAGCCGGAGAATGCGGCAGCGCCTTCGGACATCTTTACTTGTCGGGAGGCAATATCGCGGAGTGCGTAGTGACGGGGCGCATTGCCGGGCGAGATGCTGCGCAGTCACAATAAGTAATTGTTTTTATTAAATTATTATCCTGACCGGCATTACTTCAGAAGGATCCAGACTTGGAAATCTGCGGCGACTTTTTGAATTCATACCTAGGGTCTGTTAACAATTAAGCCAACCAGATGTAGGCGCACACGAGGTTGAGCAGGGAAATGAAATTGTTGGCGAGTTTTTCATAACGTGTAGCAATGCGTCGAAACTGTTTGAGACGATTGAAGAAGCGTTCCACCAGATTGCGATCTTTATAGACATGTCGATCATAGGTTCTTTGTTCGCGACGATTGCTGCGTGGCGGGATCACCGCCGTAGCACCAGCGGCGTTGATACGCGCAACCAACGCATTGGCATCGTAGCCCTTGTCGCCTACGACCATCTGCGGATGCAGCCCCTCTATCAGTGCGTGAGCTTGCGTGATGTCGGCCACCTCGCCGCCAGTCAGAATCCAGCGCAGCGGATTGCCCAAGGCATCCACCACGGCATGGATTTTGGTGCTCAATCCCCCGCGCGAGCGCCCGAGCGCTTGCGCGCCGGCTTTTTTTGGGCGCCAGCGGCGTGCTGGTGGGCCCGTACTGCGGTGCTATCAATGAACAATACTTCCAAATCCGCATCATCGTTGACGGCCTCGATCACACGTGCCCACACGCCCTTTTTGCTCCAGCGCGAGAAGCGCGTATATGTCGCATGCCAGTTGCCTAACGCCGGGTCCAGGTCGCGCCACGGCGAACCAGTGCGCGCGATCCACAGCACTGCTTCGACGAACAAACGGTTGTCCTTGGCAGTTACGCCACGGTCGCTGGCCTTGCCAGGTAGCATGTCTTTGATCCGCTCCCATTGGTCGTCTCGCAGTAATTTCCTCGGCATCGCTTCTGGCTTTCGTAAAAAAACCAGAATGTACCAACCTATATCAAATGTGTACAGACCCTATAACAACGATACGCTCGGGGATAAAGGAAGATTTACATCCACCTCCCAGGACTGCCATATCTCGCTGGCGGCCCGAGCGTTACGGAAGAATGCCGCAACGGCTGCCCAAGGCAAGGCACGATGCTGCAGGAGGTCATCGAACGGTTATAAACCGGCCTCCGGAGCGGCCGCACAACATGAAAACAGGAGATATACGCCTGCAAAGATATGACTGCTGATGCCCTGCTATTGATTACCTATGTGCTGCTGGCAATAGGCCTGTCGTTCCTCTGTTCAGTAGCGGAAGCGGTGTTGCTGAGCATTACGCCTTCATATATCGAGGCGCAGAAGGAAAAGCGGCCAAAACTGGCGGCGCTTTTGAAACGACTGAAGCAAGACAACGTTGACCGATCACTTGCGGCCATCCTGACTCTGAATACTATCGCGCATACGGCCGGGGCAATCGGAGCCGGCGCCAAAGCCACCGTTGTCTTTGGAAGCGCCTGGTTTGGCCTGTTTTCGGTAATCATGACCATGGCGATCCTGTTTCTCTCCGAAATTGTTCCTAAAACCATAGGCGCCCTCTACTGGTCGAAGCTCGCGGGTCCAGCCGCATTTTTTGTGCAGGGCCTGATCGTGACTCTTTACCCTATCGTGTGGGTTTCGGAAAGACTGACAAAATTCATCTCCCGCGGAAAGACTGCGCAGATTTTCAGCCGCGACGAATTCGTCGCCATGACACGTGTCGGTGAAAAGACCGGGCAAATTTACGATAACGAATCCCGGGTTATCCGGAATCTGTTCCGGTTCGGATCAATGAAAGCAATGGATGTCATGACGCCACGCGTCGTGGTGTCGGCCCTTCCCGAACATATGACGGTATCGGAGGCATCGAAGCACGTCACACGTAAACCATTCTCGCGTCTGCCACTGTACGAAACCGGGATTGACGACATCACCGGCTTTGTTCTCAGGGATGACGTTTTACTGAGCGAGGCTTCGGGTCGGCATCAGGAAATGCTCAAATCCCTGAAGCGTGACATTCTTGCGGTTCCACAAACCGCATCCTTGTCGATGTTGCTGGAACGCCTCCTCGAGAATCGCCAACATATCGCGCTTGTCATTGATGAGTATGGGGGCACGAGAGGAATCGTGACTCTTGAGGATCTGGTCGAGACCCTGCTCGGCGTGGAAATCATGGATGAAATGGACAACGTCGAAAACATGCGCGTTCTGGCCCGGAAATTATGGACAAAACGCGCCAAAACGCTTGGCATCGAGGTGGAACGTACGGAGCCGAACGACGCCGAACAAGGTGCTGCACCAGACGGGGATTCCTCTGCGCCACACCCCCGCCAGTAAGCCTGGTCGTTGCCGCTACATCTCCACCTTGATCCCCGCAGCCTTGACGATCTTCGCGTACTTGCCGATGTCGGCCTTGATCGTCGCCGCGAACTGTTCGGCGCTGCCGCCCAGCGGCTCGTAACCCAGCGCGCCCAGCCGCTGCAGCACGTCGGGCGATTTGAGGCTGCCGTCGATGGTGGTATTCAGGCGCGTCACCAGTTCCTTCGGCACACCCGCCGGCGCCACCACGCCGAACCACGGCGACAGTTCGTAACCGGGCAAGCCTGATTCAGCGAGGGTCGGCACATCACGCGCCGCAGTGGAGCGTTTGCTGCCGGTCACCCCGATCACGCGCAACCTGCCGGCATCCGCATAGGGCTTGATGAGCGCGAGGTCCGCCAGCATCAGGTCGATCTGGCCGCTGATGACATCCGTCAGCGCCGGCGCCGTGCCTTTGTACGGTACATGCACGATGTCCGTTTTGGACATCGATTTCAGCATTTCCGCCGCAAGGCTCGACATGCTGCCCATGCCCGATGAACCGTAACTCAGGTAACCCGCCTTCCTGCCGGCGACCGTGATCAGATCCTTTACATTTTTCGCCGGCACCGTCGGATTCACAGCCAGCGCATAAGGCACGATGGCGACATTGATGATCGGCGTGAAATCCCTGACCGGATCGTACGGCAACCTGGCGTACAGGCTGGGCGCAACCGCGAGATTGCTGGAGCCGCCCATCGCGACGGTATAACCGTCACCCGGCATCCGCGAGGCCGCCTCGAGGCCGACGGTACCGCCCGCGCCGCCGCGGTTGTCGACCACCACGGTCTGGCCCCAGGCCTCGGTCAGCTTCTGCCCGATCAGACGGCCGAGAATGTCGTTGGGGCCGCCGGGTGCGAATGGCACCACCATGCGCAGGGGTTTGGCAGGATAGGTCTGTGCCTGCGTGTTACCGGCACAGGCCAGCAGCGCCAGCGGAATTGCAGCGCGTGCAAAAAATGTAAACGATTTCATGTACCACCTTTCAATCACAGAGTTGGAAACAGTGATGTATGAATAAGCAAAGGTCATGCCCGTCACGGATCGTTTGTCGACACTCCACAGGGGGAGAAAAGGCACGGATGTGCCCCCATTACGTGCATGTTGCAATTCATCGCCCTGCGGCAGTGCCCTGCCTCAGGTTGCGCTTCTATCACTGCGGCCGCAAGCTCCGGTGTGCCGCCCACAGGCACCACAAGCCCGCCGCTGCGGGCACTGCGAGCAAGGCAAACGTCATCGCGTAATCCCCGGTGAGCAAAGCGACGTTGGCAAAAACAATCGGCCCGACGGCCTTGCCGGAATTCACATAGACCAGCGAACCGCCGGTCGCGGTGCTGATGGTGTCGCGCGGCACCAGCCGCGCCACTTCGGCGAGAAATGCACCGTTCCAGCCACTGGCGGTCGAACCCATCACAAAAAACAGCGCACAGGCCGCGATCATCGATGAATCCGGCGTCAGCGCAATACACAGCAGCGATGACAGGACCATGACGACACCGAGGATCAACAGCGCGGCAAACGCATCCCCCATGCAGTCGGCCAGCCAGCCCCAGAACATGCGCCCGGCGACGCCCCCGACCTGTGACGCCGTCAGGACGAGTCCGGCCTCGATCAGCCCCCAGCCCAGTTGCTCGTTGAACAGGATCACGGTGAAGGTGGTGATGCCGAACTGCACGATGACAAAAAAACCGCCGGACAGCGACAGCAGGCGCAGCGCCCGATGGCGCCAGATCACCATCACGCTGCTGAAGGGATTGCCGCCGAACTTTGCATCGGGTTCACGATCGTCGTCCCAGTACGGCCGCGCGCGCTGCAACACCAGCACCAGCGCGTACAGCGTCAGTGCGTTGACGGCCAGAGCCCATTGCCAGCCGAAGGCGATCGCCACCGCCGGCGTGATCAGCGCGGCGCCGATGCCGCCCAGGGGCACGCCGGTCTGTTTCAGTGAAAAAATCAGGTTGCGCCGCGCCTCCGGCGTAAAACGGATCAGCAGATTGGATGCCGACGGCGTCAGCATGCCGTAACCGAGCCCCAGCGGGATTGACGCCAGGAAAAAAAACGCGACATGGGGCAGGATCGCAACCAGCCCGCCGGTAGCCACCAGCGTCAGCCCGATCTGCTGCATGCGGGTCGAGCCCCAGCGCCGGTTGAATCTGGCGCCGAAGGCCAGCGCGACGATCATCGCCAGCGCCAGCAGGCTGATCTGGTAACCGACCAGCGCCGACGATATGCCATAGGTTTCGGCGACCTTGGGCGCGACCGCGGGAATCATCGTTGTGCCCATGGTACCGACGGTCTGGCCGGCGAGCAGCACGCCGATCATGAAGCCAAAGGAAGGCTGACGCGGATCGCCGGCGGGTACTGGGTCGGGCGCCGCTGTCACTGCAGAGACCGGGGCGGCACCGTCCACAGGTGGATGGTCGAGGACCAACTGCCGGTGACATCGTATTTTTCGTCGAGGTCGAGATTCACCGTGCGTTCCGGTTTCCAGTCGCCGAAATCAAAATCGTGGGAAACGATGCGGGTGCCCGGTTTCAGTTCGCGCAGGAACTTGGCGCGCAGCAGGCGCATCATGTCGGGCAGCAGGTAGAGCGTGATGACTGTCGCTTCCGCGATATCGGCCTGCAGCACGTCACGCTGCTCGAAACGCACCCGCTGCTCCATGCCGATTTTGCGCGCTGCCGCGTTGCTGCGCTCCACCAGTTCACCGTCGATGTCGTAACCCTTGCCGCGGGCACCGAACTTTTGCGCGGCACTGATGACGATGCGGCCATCGCCGGAGCCGAGGTCGATCACATAATCACGGTCGGAGACGCCGGCAATGGCGAGCATTGCGTCCACCACGCGTTGCGGCGTCGGCACATAAGGCCCGCCGGTGAGTTGCGGCTCGTCCGCCACGGCCCGGGTGGGCCCGGCAAACAACACACACAGCATCAGGCCAAGGCCGGCCATTACCCGAAAAATCACAAAAATACCTTTAAAAACAAATACTTATAATAAATCCGGACTCCGGCAAACTCAGGCTGCCGGCTCATCCAGACCAACCTTGCTGCGCCAGTCGCGGCTTTTGAGCAGCAGCGGCCTCAAGGCCAGCAGCAGCAGCAACAGGCCCAGTGCGAGCATCACCACCGCGATCGGCCGCTCGAGGAATATGCCATAAGTACCGCCGCTCAGCGCCAGTGACTGGCGCAACGACAATTCGAGCATGGGGCCCAGCACCAGACCCAGCGCCACGGGGGCCAGGTCAAATGCGAGTTTGCGCAATACATAACCAATACCGCCCATGCCCAGCATGATCCATACGTCGATCATGCTGTTGCTGACCGAATAACAGCCGAGGATGCAAAACGCAAGGATGCAGGGATAAAGGTACGCATAGGGTATGCGCAGCAGATTCACGAACAAACCGACCATCGGCAGATTCAAGACCAGCAGCACCACGTTGCCGACATACATGCTGGCGACAAAACCCCAGAACAGATCCGGCTGCTGCTGGATCAGCATCGGGCCCGGCAGGATGCCGTGGACCATGATCGCCGCGATCATCACCGCAGTCACCGGACTGGTCGGTATGCCCAGCGCCAGCATCGGCACGAAAGCGCCGGTCGCCGCCGCGTTGTTCGCCGACTCCGGACCGGCGACGCCCTCGATCGCGCCTTTGCCGAAACGTTCCGGATGTTTCGAGATGCGCCGTTCAATGCCGTACGACACAAACGAAGAAATGATGTGCGCCGCGCCGGGAATGATGCCGATCATGAAACCGAGCAGGCTGCCGCGCAGGATGGGGCCGACCGACAAACGCAGATCCTCCCGCGACGGCACCAGTTCGCGCAGCGTCGGTTGTTGTACTTTGGGCGGATCGGGTTGCCCCGCGGTGAGCAGAATTTCGGAAATGCCGAACAGCCCCACCGCCACCGGCACGATGCCCACGCCATCTCCGAGTTCGATGATGCCGAAATTGAAGCGGGTGTAACCGCTCATCGCGTCGATGCCGATCATGCCGAGCAAGAGGCCGAACACCGCCATCGCCAGCGTTTTCAGCATCGAGCCGCCGCTCATATAGGCCAGCACGAACAAACCCATCAGCAGCAGCGCGGTGTATTCGGGCGGACCGAAGCGCAGCGCAAAATCCGCCAGCGTCGGCGCCAGCAGCATCAGGCCGACCACGCCCAGTGTGCCGGCGATAAAAGAGCCGATGGCGGCGATCGCCAGCGCCGGGCCGGCACGCCCCTGCTGCGTCATCGCATAACCATCGACGCAGGTCATCACCGACGCCGCCTCGCCGGGTATGCGCATCAGGATGGAGGTTGTTGAACCGCCGTACATCGCGCCGTAATAAACCCCGGCGAGCAGCACGATGGCGATGATCGGATTCAGGCCGAAGGTCGCCGGCAGCAGCAGGCTGATGCCGGCCAGCGGCCCCAGCCCCGGCATCATGCCGACCAGTGTGCCGATGATGCAGCCGGCGAAGGCATACATCAGCACCTCCGGCTGGAAGGCCACCGAAAATCCCATCATCAGGCCATGCAGGGTTTCCTGCATCAGAATCCCCAGGGCCCGCGCGGCAGCGGCACCTTGAGCAGGACGCCGACCACGTAAAACGAAATCATGCTGAATCCTGCCGCCACCAGCGCCACGGCCAGCGGCTTCTTGCGTTCAACCACGCCCAGAAAAAACACCAGGAACACCATGATGGTCAGCCGGTAACCGATGTATTCCAGGCCCAGCGTGGCAAACACGCAGGCCAGCAGGATCACCGCGGCACGACCGGACTCGGGCCAGCGGATTTCGCGCAATGCGGTCGAGCGCCCGCCGAAGGCCGCGATCATCAGGCCGATGCCGCCCAGCCCGATCGCCAGCAACAAGGGCACATAACCGGGCCCCGGATCGGACAGCGTGCCGACCGGAAATGCGCGGTTCAGCCACCAGATCCAGGCCGCCAGCGCGGCCAGCATCAGACCGGAAACCTGATCGCTTTTGATACGGTCGCTTTTGATCCCGTTCCCGGTCATGACCGCTTAACCGCCGACCTTGCCGACGACCTTCACCACGGCCGCCAGCCGTTTGGCATCGGCATCCAGGTATTTGGCGAACTCCGGCGCATCCAGGTACTGCACCGGCGAATTCAGTTTGGCCATCTGGTTTTTGAAATCGGGATCGGCAACGGCCTGCCGCGTGGCGTCGCGCAGCACCTTGAGCACCGGCGCCGGCGTCGCCGCGGGTACGAACATCCCCGCCCAGATGTAATAGACGATGTCGTAGCCCTGCTCCTTGAACGTCGGCACGTCCGGATAGTTCGGATGGCGCTCCGCCCCCCAGCTGACGACGGTGCGCAGCTTGCCGGCCTTGACGTGGCCGCTGATCGCGGCAGGACCACCGGCAGACATGGTGACATGGCCGCCCAGCAGTTGCGTGATGGCCGGACCGCCGCCAGTGGTCGGTACGTGGCGCATTTTGAGTTTGGCCGCGTGCAGGAACATTTCCATCGGCATGTGCAGCGCGCCGTAAACACCGGAAGACGAGAACGACAGTTCACCCGGCTGCTTGCGCGCCAGCGCGACGACTTCCTTCAGCGTTTTAACCGGCAGCGAAGGATGCACCACCAGAATCACCGGATCGGCTGAAATCAGCGCCACCGGCGCCAGTTGATCCAGTGCATACGCCGGCTTGCGCTCGAACAGCTTGTCCGCTTCGGGAATCACCGTAATGCTCGACAGCGCCATCAGCACGGTATAACCGTCGGGTTTGGCATTGGCCACCGCGGCATTACCCACCGCTCCGCCGGCGCCCGGCCGGTTGGTGATGGCCACCGGCTGCTTGAGAATTTTTTCCAGTGCCGCGGCCGTCGGACGGCCGGTGATGTCGGCCACACCACCCGGCGGGAAGGGCACGATCATGGTGATCGGACGACTGGGGAACGTCTCCTGCGCCTGTGCCACGCCACAGGTCAGCAGCAACACGGACATCAGATAACGGATATTCATGATTTTTCTCCTCCGGTTTTTTTGATATGCCAAAAAAAAATTTACAGGATGAACAAGATACTCAGGATTAAAACCTCATAAGCGTGCTCGCCCTTTTTATCCCGTACATCCTGCTCATCCTGTTAATTCGCCTTTCTTTTCAACCCGTCTCAGCCAGCCACCACGCGGTTGACCAGCCGTCCGACGCCCTCGACCTCGCAAACCACTTCATCCCCGGGTTGCAGGTATCCCCCCGCGGTCACGACATCCTTGCGCATCGGTTTTTTGCCGCCGAGCTCGGCGTCGGTGCCCCAGGCGGTGCCGCCCGGCGTTCCGGTGGAAATCACCACGCCGGGCTGCAGGGTGACAAAAGTCGAAAAAAACTCGACCAGTTGCGCACAGGTCCAGATCATTTTTCCGGTGGTATTACTCTGCCGCAATTCACCATTGACCCGTGTTGTCAGGGCCAGGGCCTGCGGATCGGGCACCTCATCGGCAGTCACCAGCGCCGGACCGATCGGTGCGCAGGTATCGAAATTCTTGCCCGGCCCCAGGTTGTATACCGAAGATCCATCGGGCCGCAGCGTGACCTGGCGATCGCGCGCGGTGACATCATTCATGACGCTGTAACCGTAAATGTGCTCCAGTGCACGGGACGCCGGAATATGGCGCCCGGCCTTGCCGATGACGATCAGCAGTTCGGTTTCGTAATCGAGTTTTTTGGTCACCCGCGGATCAGACACGATGTCCTCGCCGTGGGCGATCACGCCAAGCCCGGTTTTCAGGAAAAATTCCGGATCCTTGCGCGTGACCGCGGGTTTCTCCTCGCGGTGATCCCAGTAGTTTTCTCCGCTGCACAGGATCAGATCGGGAACGAGTGGCGCCAGCAGTTGCACTTTGGCCAGCGGAGTACGTGCCGCCCTGCCGGCCGACCGCAGTGCCGCCTTCGCCACCCTGATACCATCAGTTCCGGCGGCGATCAACCGCTTCATGTCGGCAAACGCAGCGAGCATTTCAGCCGCGGTGCCATTCGGCGCCGCGTCCAGAAGGTCAACCACGTCCTCACCATCCAGCGCACCCAAACGCAGCGCGCCATTGCGCTTGTACCTGAAGAATCTCATCGCAGCCTCATCGCATCACCTAAGCCACCGGATTTTCGAGCGTGCCGATGGGTTCGATGGTGATGGCCACATGGTCGCCGGGCTTCAGGTACTTGGGCGGATTAAAACCGATGCCGACACCGGCGCAGGTTCCGGTGGCAATCAGGTCGCCCGGTTCCAGGGTCATCACCTTGGACAAATCCTCGATCAGCCGCGGAATGTCGAATATCAGCTGGCTGACAAAGGCGTCCTGGCGCAATTCGCCGTTGACCTTGGTGATCAGACGCAACTGGGTCACATCCTTGATTTCATCGGCAGTGACGATGCATGGCCCCATCGGGCAGAAACCATCCGGGCTTTTGCCGAGGAACCACTGCTTGTGGCGGTTCTGCAGTGTGCGCGCGGTGACGTCGTTGATGATGGTGTAGCCGTAGACATGTTTGTAGGCGTTTTTCTGCGTGATGTTGCGGCCGCCCTCGCCCATGACCACGGTCAATTCACCCTCGTAATCCACCGAATTGGTGTAATCGTTGGCGCTGGGAATCGCGACACCGGGACCGATCACCGAATTCGGCCACTTGGTGAACATGATCGGCACATCGGGAATGGCATTCGCACCGGCGCTGGCATCAAAGCCGCTGTTGTGGAATTCCCTGGCATGGTCGTGATAGTTCTTGCCGACGCAGAGGATGTTTTTCGCAGGGCGCGGAAACGGCGCCAGCAGTTTGACACTGGCCAGCGGCAGGCGGCCCTCACCGCTTTTAACCGCCTTGCGCGCACGCGAGAGGCCCTTTTTGCCCAGCGCGACAAACGCCGTCATTTCCTTCGGCAGCCGGGTGGACGCCGCGAGATCGACAATGGTGTTGGACTCCGTGTCGTGCACGCCGATACGCACACCCTTGGCGTCAGAAAAAGTAACCAGGCGCATTCCTGAACTCCTTGTTGATCAAAAACAGATAAAAAATATTCCCGACAAAAGGCCGGTCGTTCAGTCCGGTTTGGCGCCCGACACCTTGACCACCTGCGCCCACTTCGCGATGTCCTGGTTCAGATACTTCTCAAACTCTGTCACCGACATCACCATCGCCTCGGCGCCCTGCTTTTCCCAGTTTGCAGCGGTCTCCGCGCGCGAGGTGATCTTGGTGATCTCCCCGTTCAGGCGATCGAGGATGGGGCGCGGCGTCTGCGCCGGCGCCATCACGCCAAGCCAGATCGTCGCTTCATATCCCTTGACACCCGCTTCCGCAACCGTCGGCAGTTCCGGCGTAACCTTGGAGCGTTTCTGCCCCGTCGTCGCCAGTGCGCGCACCTTGCCGGCGCGCGCATGCGTGGTCATCGTTGTCACCGCATCGAACATCATTTCGACCTGGCCGCTCAACACGCTGGTGCGCGCCTCGCCGCTGCCCTTGTGCGGCACGTGCACGATATCGGCCTTGATCAGCGATTTGAAATATTCGCCGGCCATGTGGTACGGGGTGCCGTTGCCTGAGGACGCATAGTTGAGACCCTTGTCCTTGACTTTGGCGAGTTTGACCAGTTCGGCGACACTACGCACCGGCAGCGAGGGGTGGACAACCAGGATCAGGTCGGAATAATTGATTGGGGCTACCGGCGCAAAATCCTTCATCAGCGTAAAAGGCTTTTTCGGGATCAGCGATTCGTTGACGGTATGAGTGTTTGACATCAGCAGCAGCGTGTATCCGTCGGGCGGTGACTTGGCGACGGCATCGGTGCCGATGATGGATCCCGCGCCAGGCCGGTTCTCGACCACCATGGGCTGGCCCAGCGGCTGCAGCATCTGCTGCGCCAGGTACCGCGCGTAAATATCAGCAGGGCCGCCGGCGCCGAAAGGCACGATGATGCGGATTGGTTTCACCGGAAAATTCTGGGCATGGGCCGCGGACACGGCCACCAGCATGACAGCCATCATGCTGCGCAAAACAAGACGAAAACCGGGCATGTGTGCTTCCTCCTGGAGTGACAAACGATCACGGTGACACGATCACGGTGACGCCTGCTGCGGACGTGGCCGGCGGGCGCCTGATTTTCCGCATATTGTAACTCAGCACCCTTGGACGCCACTGCCCTGCGCACCCTGCCGCACCGCCGGCGCGCAGGCCGTTATACTGAAAATCAATCGTTTGCCCGGCCTCAGCCCGGCCTCACATTTTGCACAACAAGCGAGCCGACTGACCCATGACCCCTGGCCTCATCCCCGATCGCTGGCTGGCACGCATCGTCGCCGTGCGCCCCGGCGAAATCCGCGCATTGCTGTGGTCATTCGCCTATTTTTTCTTCCTGCTCGCGGCCTATTACGTACTGCGCCCGGTACGCGACGAAATGGGCCTCGCCGGCGGTATCAAAAACCTGCCCTGGCTGTTCACCGCCACCTTTGTCGTGATGCTCGCCGTAATGCCGCTGTTCGGCGCGCTGGTGGCACGGGTGCCGCGCCAGCGCTTCATTCCGCTGGTCTATCATTTTTTTGTCGCGAACATCCTGATCTTCTGGCTGCTGCTGACCTTCAAGGTGGCGCTGGCCGACACCGCGCGCGTGTTTTTTGTATGGATCAGCGTGTTCAACCTGTTTGCCGTCTCGGTGTTCTGGTCGTTCATGGCCGACTTGTACCAATCGGAACAGGGCAAACGCCTGTTCGGTTTCATCGCCGCCGGCGGCTCGGCCGGTGCCTTGCTCGGCCCGCTGATTGCCGTGGGACTCGCCGAACCCATCGGCCGCGCCAACCTGCTGCTGATCGCGGCGCTGCTGCTCGAAGCCGCCGTGTTGTGCGCGATGCGCCTCGAAGCCGCAGCAGGCGCGCTCAAAACCGGACAGGAATCTGCAGCTGAGGCCGCCCGGCCGAACAACGGCCTCGGCGGCGGCTGGATCGCCGGTCTTTTGATGGTGCTGCGCTCGCCGTACCTCGCCGGCATCGCGCTGTGGGTTGCACTGCTGTCGCTCGCCGGCACCTTTCTCTATTTCCAGCAGGCCAACATCGTTGCCGCGCTGTCCGACGACCCCAACCGGCGCATTGCCATTTTTGCGCGGATTGATCTGGCCGTCAGCCTGCTGACCATCATCGTGCAGTTTGTTGTCACCGGAAAAATCATCCGCCGTTTCGGTGCGGGTCCGGCGGCCGCCTTTTTGCCTTTTGTGTTTGCGATGGGATTCCTCGCGCTGGCGCTGACCCCCATGCTTTGGGTCGTCATTGCCTTTCAGGCGGCACAACGCGCCGCGAATTTCGCCATCTCCAACCCGGCACGTGAACTGTTATTTACCGTGGTCGATCGCGAAGAAAAATACAAAGCCAAATACGTCATCGACAACGTGGTATTCCGCGGTGGCGATGCTGCCAGCGGATGGCTGTTTAACGCGCTGCGCGGCTTCGGCATGGAACTCGGCGCAATCTCGCTGGCCACAGTACCAATAGCCCTGGCCTGGCTCGCGCTCGCACTGGGACTGGGGCGCAGTCATGAGCGCCGCGCAGCGCAATCAATTCCACCCACTATCGCAGAAACAAATAAATGAATAAAATCAATAAGTTATATACACGCAGGGAAATGCTCGCGCTGGGCGCAGGCCTCGCCGCCGGCACGCTGCCCGGCATCTCCGCCGCGCAAACCGCAAAACCCCTGCTCAGCCGTGCAATCCCCAAAAGCAAAGAAATGCTGCCCGTCATCGGCCTCGGCACCGCGATCATTTTTGATATCGACGGCGACGCCGAAAAACGCGCAGAACGCACACAGGTCATTCGAACGCTGCTCGATGGCGGCGCCCGGCTGATCGATACCGCCCCGTCGTACGGCACGGCGGAGCCGGTGGTTGGCGATCTTCTCGCCGCGATGAAAGTACGGGACAAGGTTTTTCTGGCAACCAAGGTGCGCGCCAATAACAACGAAGCCTTTGTCGCACAGATGAAGGCCTCGCAGCAGCGTTTGCACTCGCCGAAAATCGACTTGATGCAAATGCACAACGTCGGTTTTCTCGACAGAAACATGGTGGCATCGCAACTCGCGATCGTGCGCGAATGGAAACAGCAGGGCTATTTCCGCTACATCGGCGTCACCCATTCACAGGATCAGGAGCGCGCCAACGACCGCCTGATTGAAATGATGCAGCAGGACAAAC
The DNA here is from genome assembly GCA_019744975.1 of Burkholderiales bacterium. GTDB lineage: Bacteria > Pseudomonadota > Gammaproteobacteria > Burkholderiales > SG8-41. The sequence goes on along the minus strand of JAIETP010000025.1, from coordinate 87,798 downwards.
TCGACTTCATCCAGGTCAACTACTCGATGGCCGAACGCAGCGTCGAATCACGCCTGCTTGCGGTCGCCGCCGACACCGGAACGACGCTGCTGTGCAATCTGCCTTTCGGCCGCGCCCGGCTGTTTCGCGCAGTGCGCGGCAAAACGGTGCCGGACTGGGCCGCGGAATTCGACGCCACGACCTGGGGCCAGTTTTTCCTGAAATACCTGCTGGCCAACCCGGCAGTCAACGCGGTGATCCCCGGCACTGACAAGGTCGAATACATGATCGACAACCTGAACGCCGGACGCGGACGGCTGCCGGATGCGGCGATGCGCAAGCGGATGGTGGCGTTTATTGAAGGACTGTGATGAACAGGATTGAGGATTGAGGATTGAGGAGTGCGGCATCGCGGAACTCCGGGGTTCCGCCTCATTCCTCAATCCTCACTCCTCACTCCTGTCTTTTGACCGTCCGTATCGCCACGCCATCCACGCTGATGCGCTGATTCAGCAGATTCACACAGGCCGCCACCACCGCCAGTGACGGCGTTGCCACCCCCGTCATCTCGCCCAGTTCGAGCACGACGTTGACGATGGCATCCATTTCCAGCGGCCGGCCGGCGCGCACATCCTGCAGTGTTGAAGTCGGCAACGACACCCGTTTCGCCACACCATCGACGATTGCTTCAGGATCAGCATCGAGCTTGGTGCCCACCGCCGCCGCCACCGCAATCACTTCGCGCATCAAGGCCATCGCCAGCGGCCTTGTACCCGGAAATTCGGCCGCTTCACGCCCGGTCGACTGGGTGATCGCACCCAGCGAGTTCCACACCGCGTTGCCGGTCAGCTTGGTCCACTTGACCTTGCGCACGTCGTCCGACACCTTGCCGTTCCAGCCGGCGCGGGTGGTCATCGCGGCGATAGCCTGTACGCGCGGCGTGATCGAATTGTCGATTTCACCGATGACCAGCGCATCGGTGTCGGCATCCGGCAGCCGGATTCGCCCCGGCTCCACCAGGTCGGCCGGTTTCAGCGCGGTACCGCCGATGATCATCCGCGGCTCGAAGCTGCGCATCAGCACGCCGTCCGGATCCAGGGTTTTTAATGGTTTGCCGCTGAATTTTGATTCGATGCCCTGGAAATACCACCAGGGAATACCGTTCTGCGGAAATACGAATACGCCGTCCTTGGCCACCAGGCCGCGCAGATGCCGCGCCGCTTCCGCGATCTGCTGCGATTTCAGTGTCACAAAAATCACATCGTACGGGGGTTTTTCTTCGCCCGGTTTGCATACACGCACCTTGATCGGGTCGGGTCGTCCGCTGCGCGGGCCTTCGAGCAGGATGCCGCGCGAGGACAAGGCGTCATACTGCGCGCCACGCGCCACCAGCGTCACATCCTCCCCGGCCGCGGTCAGTATCGCACCCAGATAACCGCCGATCGCACCCGCCCCGTACACCAGTACTTTCATTGTTTTCCCTTTCAGATGGCGGCGCAGGACGCGCCGCAAGGCAACTTCGTGTTGTTCTGATAGTCTAAACGAATATGCTCATTCAACATGCTCGCCATATCGCCTTTGCAATCCTGTTGCTGCCCGGTTCCGGGTGCACTACGCTCGAATGGCATAAAACAGGCGGCGGCGAACACGATATGGATCGCGACCAGGCGCAGTGTATGGCGCAGGCACAATTCGAAGCGCGGCAACGCATGCCCCTGCAAGCGGCGCTGGTGCCGCAGGTCATCATCGACCAGCAAGGCAGAAGTGTCGTTGTGCAAAACCGGCAACCCGATTCCGAACGGTTTTTTCTCGAACAAAGCCTGCTCCGGCAATGTATGACTGAACGCGGTTACACCCTGCAACCCAAACCACCGGAATGAAATGGTCAATCGTCATGGACAAATCTCCACCGAATCCGCAACGCCGCCTGGCACTGCAGGCTGCGGCTGCACTGCTGCTGACCATGCCTGACGTCCGCGCTGCCGCCGCACCCGCTGGTTTGATCACGCGGCCGATCCCGCGCAGCGGCGAACGCCTGCCCGCCATCGGCCTCGGCACTTACCAGGCCTTCGACATTCCGCGCGACCGCCTGGCCGAATCCGAACTGCAGGCCGTGCTGCGCCGCTTTATCGAACTCGGCGGCAAGGTCATCGACTCCTCGCCAATGTACGGCCATGCCGAAGCGGCGGTCGGCACACTCGCCACCGCGCTGAAGGCGCACAAGTCGCTGTTTCTCGCCACCAAGGTCTGGACCAGCGGCCGCAGCGAAGGCATCCGGCAGATGGAAGAGTCGATGCGCCTGCTGCAGACCAAAAGCATCGACCTGATGCAGGTGCACAACCTGCTCGACCTCAAAACCCACCTGCCGGTGCTGCGTGACTGGAAAAAATCCGGACGCATCCGTTACCTCGGCATCACCCATTACACCGCCGGTTCACATGCCGAGCTGGAACGGCTGGTGCGCAGCGGCGATTTCGATTTTGTGCAGTTCAACTATTCGCTGGATGAACCGGAAGCCGAAACCAGGTTGCTGCCGGCCTGCGCCGATTCCGGCACTGCAACATTGATCAACCGGCCGTTTTCGCAGGCCAGCCTGTTCGCCAGGGTCAAAGGCAAACCGCTGCCGCCCTGGTGCGCGGATTTTGACTGCAACAGCTGGGGCCAGTTTTTCCTGAAATGGATCATCAGTCACACGGCCGTGACATGCGCAATACCGGGAACCCGCTATGTCCGGCACATCGAGGACAACATGGGCGCCTGCACCGGCCGGCTGCCCGATGCGGCACTGCGCAAACGCATGACGGATTATTTCTCCGCACTTTAAGTTTGCGATTGATATGGGCGCGGCGTATCGTGGTCGCGCTTTATCAATCACTCACCAGGGAGAAGTCATGTCAACACAGTCGGCAACAAAAACACTACTGCAGCTGATGACGGTCTCATGTTTTGCGCTGGTCAGCAACACGGCCGCCGCCCAGGCACGGCCGGACTATGGCACCACCATCAATATCGCCGCCGCCAAAAGGCTTGCTGCCGGCGTACTCGCCGAATGTCAGGCCAACAAATGGAATGTGGCCGTCGCGGTCGTCGATAACAACGGCGGCCTTATCTACTTTGAACGCATGGACAACACCCAGACCGCCAGTCTGGATATCGCCATCGGTAAAGCACGCAACGGCGCGATGTATCGCCGCTCGACCCGCGCATGGGTCGACACCATTGCCAAGACCGGCCCGGCCGTGATGACACTTCCCGGCGTTATAGCCTCTCCGGGCGGCCTCCCGATCATGGCTGACGGCAAGGTGATTGGCGGCGTCGGCGTCAGCGGCGTCACCGGCGATCAGGATGAGCAATGCGCCATGGCCGGCCTGAAGTAATTTTCAACTGATGTTATAAACGGGGCCTGAGGGCCCCGTTTTTTTGACCATGCCCTTGTTGACCACGCCATGACACCGACACGACATCCGCTGACCCGCGTCCTGCTGCTCACACTGCTCCTGCTGCTCGGCAGCGGCTGCAGCATGGTGCGCGTCGGTTACGGCCATTTTGACTCCGTCGCCGAATGGATGGCGCATGACTACTTTGACCTCAACAGCGATCAACGCACCCTGTTCGCGCAGCGTTTTGACCGCCTGCACGACTGGCATCGCCAGACCCAGCTGACCGAATACGCAAAATTCCTCGCCGACTTCCAGTCCCGCGCCAAACGCGGTCTGCGCGAGGACGATATGTTATGGCTGGTGGATGGATTAAAACAACGATATGCGCGCATCGCCGTACACAGCGCCGCCGATGCGGCGGACTTGCTGGCTACGCTGACCCCGGAGCAGATTGAAGTGTTCCGCCAGCAGATGGACAAGGCCAACCGCAAGTTCCTCAGCGAGAACCGCAGCAACGAGTCTGTGGAGAACCGGCACCAGGCGCAGAACCGGCGCACGTTGTCGCAACTCGGCGACTGGGTCGGCGCCCTGTCCGATGCCCAGCAACAACGCATCCGCGAACTGCTGCGCGAAGTACCGCTGACCGACCGCCTGCGCCATGAAGACCGCCAGCGCCGCCAGCGCGAATTCCTCGCATTGCTCGAAACACGGGGGGCTGAGCGCAAGGTGTTCGCTGCGCGGCTGCGCGACTGGCTGGCGAACTGGGAGCAGAACCGTCCAGCCGCGCTGGCGCGGGCCTTTGAAGATTCCTGGCGAAAACGCGCGGAGTTTTATGCCACGGTCGACGGCATGCTGACCCCGGCGCAGCGATCCCACCTGCTGCGCCGGCTGCAGAACTACTCGGAGGATTTCATCGCGCTGGCCGGCGAGGGACAGGCGGTGGCCAAAGCCGACTGCGCTAAAATGTCTGCCTGCTGAAATCCCCGTTTCCCGCGATGCCTTCCCATACCGGACGCCTGGACTCCAAACTCCCCCACGTCGGCACCACCATATTCACGGTGATGTCGCGCCTCGCCGCCGAACACCAGGCAATCAACCTGTCGCAGGGTTTTCCGGATTTTGACTGCGCGCCGGAACTGCGTGCACTGGTGACCAAACATTTCAACGCCGGCGTCAATCAGTATCCGCCGATGGCCGGTATCGCCCCGCTGCGTGAAGCCGTCGCGGAAAAAATCGCGTCACTCTACGGCACCGCCTACGACCCGGAACAGGAAGTCACCATCGTGCCCGGCGCCACCTACGCGATCTACACCGCGGTGGCCGCGCTGATCCGCCCCGGCGACGAAGTGATCCTGTTTGAACCCACCTACGACAGTTACGGCCCCGCGGTCGAAGTGCATGGCGGCATACCGGTGTACGTGCAACTGCGTTATCCCGACTACAGCATCGACTGGCAGGCGGTGCAGGCCGCGATTACCCCACGCACCAAGTTGATGATCATCAATACCCCGCACAATCCGACGGCGACGGTGCTGTCGGCTGAAGACCTGCGCTTGCTGGAAGGCTTGTTGAAAAAAACCGACATCGCGGTGATCAGCGACGAAGTCTATGAACACATAGTCTTCGACGGCCACCAGCACCAAAGTGTCGCGCGTTTCCCCGGTCTTGCCGAACGCAGCTTCCTGGTGTCGTCCTTCGGCAAGACCTACAGCGTCACCGGCTGGAAAATGGGTTACATCGCCGCACCGCGCGAACTGATGAACGAATTCCGCAAAGTGCACCAGTTCAACGCCTTCGTCGCCAACGGCCCGCTGCAATATGTGTTCGCTGAATACATGCAGAACAAAGACGCCTATCTGCAGCTCGCGGCCTTCTACCAGAAAAAACGCGATTTTTTCCTCAACGGCCTCAAAGGCTCACGTTTCAAACCCCTGCCCTCGCGCGGAACGTTTTTCCAGAATCTGTCTTATGAGGCGATCAGTGAAGAGAAGGACACCGAGCTTGCGGTACGGCTGACCAAAGAACATGGCGTTGCATCCATCCCGGTGTCGGTGTTTTATCGTCAGGCGCCGGCGCATCGGGTGCTGCGGTTTTGTTTTGCCAAGTCGGAGCAGACCTTGGCCAAGGGTGCGGAGATACTCAGCAGGCTATAGCACCAGATAAAATATCAATTAAAACAAATACTTAATAATGACTGATTAGAGCCCCGAAAATGTAGGGAAGCATGCACCCGTAATCCGCTACGCTACTTACGGGCTACGATTTCTCGATGCGCACCCCATCATGATCCGTCATTGACGTAATACGTCTCTGACGTATAATCCGGCATGTTCACGTTCATCCAGACCAAGCTGTTCTCGCGCCTGTTCAGCGAACGTTATTCGGACGACGATCTGGCGGAACTGGAGCAGCATCTGGCCGCCAACCCGGAAACGGGTGATCTGGTGGTCGGCTCCGGCGGCGTCAGGAAAATGCGTTGGGGTGCGCCCGGGCGCGGCAAACGCGGCGGTGTACGCATCATCTATTACCTGAGGCTGCGCCGGGAACAGGTATGGCTGCTCACGATGTACGCCAAGAATGAAACCGACTCGATACCAGGGCATATCCTCAAACAGATCAAGGAAGAAATCGATGCCGAAAACTAAGCGCAACATAGGACTGGAAATCCTCGAAGGCATCCGCGAGATCAAACGCGGCGAACACGGGCGCGTCCGCACCCTCCCCTCTGTCTCCAAAATCCGGGAAAAAACGGGGCTTTCACAGTCCCGCTTTGCCGAGTTGCTCGGCGTATCCCCGCGCACCCTGCAGGAATGGGAGCAAGGCCGCCGTGCGCCCTCGGGTGCCGCAAAAACCCTGCTGATGATTGCCGACAGGAATCCGCGGGCACTGCTGGCGGTGGCCTGAGCAAACGTAAGGTGGGCAAAGCGTAGCGTGCCCACGAAAACACTGTCTCGTTAGACACCTAGTGGGCACGCTACGCTTTGCCCACTCTACTCATCACAAAAAACTAGGTGCCCTTAACCGCGCCATACAAGTACAACACCGCAATCCCCACCACCGTCATCTTGATGCTGTAACGCCGGTTCAACGCCAGCAACTTCCCGAACGGCAGTCCGTAACGCCCCGCCATCCCCAGCATGGTGTTCGACATCGGACAAGCGGTCAGCCCCACACCCCAGCTCATCAGGAAGGCCATCGCCAGCAGTGTCTGGTCGGGCTGCAGCGGCAGCAGCCATGGGCCCAGCACGGATACCAGGACGATCGGATGTAATCCAAGCCAGGCGCAGACGTTCATCACAATCAGCACAATGCTCGCTTCGAAGGCGCCGAACTGCGCAAACGGCAGCCCGAGGTCCAGCGCATCGATGGTGCCGTTCATGCCCGCCGACAATATGCCGGCGGCGAGGAACAAGGTCAGTTCGCCGTTCATGCCGGGCAGGCGGGTGTGGACATGGCGCAGCAGTGTGGCGCCGGCCTGAGCGCCGCTGCGAACCAACAGCGTCACGACGGTCACCAGGGACGCCATGGCGGCGATGATCGCCATCACCGACCAGCGCGGCTGCCATTCGTGCACCAGCAGTACACTGACGGCCAGCACCGCGGGTACCCACAGCGCTTCGAGGTGCAGCGGATAACCAACAAAATTTTCCGCACCGCCGTGGCGTTTTGAGGTCAGCGTAAACCAGGTGACCACGATGCCGGTCGCGGAAACGGGGATGCCCCAGAAAATCAGCTGTGTCAGGCTGGCTTCGGGCGCCGAGGTCAGCGCCGCCGCCATCGCGCCGTAAAACGGCGACCAGATGGAACCGACGATGAAGGCCTGCGACAGACCCATCGCCTGCTCCATGGTCAACCGGGTGCGCGCACTAAGGCGATCAGCGAAAATCGCCACCGCGGAATAATTGATCACCGCGCCGAACAGGTGTACGCCGATCATGGTTTTGAACAGCGCGCCGCGGCCCTGCTCCAGGGGTTCTGCGTCGGCCGTTCGGCCAACCGCGATCAACTGCAGGAAAGACACCGCGATCAGCATGCCGGCCAGCGGCACGTTCTGTGTCAGCGCCATGGTGATCAGGCCGTCGCTGCCGCGCGCCATGCCGAAAGCGATGCCCAGCGCCCCGAGCCCGGCCAGCGCCAGCACCATCAACAACTGGTGGCGCGGCAAACGCGGCAGCAACAGCAGGCAGGCCGCCCAGGCCATGACACCGGTGAGCCACGCCGGGTAGGCCGGCAGCCCGACTGCGGCCACGACCAGGATGACCACCGCGACGTAACACCAGGCCGCGAGTTTGCCGCGGAACACAACCGTACTCAAACGGGGACTTTCAGAAAAGCAGGCGGGATTGCCCCGCCGGCCGGAACCATCAGATCAGAGTACGCCGGACAGGCCGCCATCGACGTTGATGCAGCAACCCGTGACATAACTCGCGGCGTCGGAGGCGAGGAAGGCGATCACATTGGCGACCTCCGCCGATTCACCCATGCGTTTCAGCGGCACGGTCTTGCCGGTGTCCGCATAATGCTGCTCAACGGTTTTTTTGTTGCGCTCCGCACCGCGCTCCTGCTGCTTCGACTTGATCTTGCCGACCGCAACGACGTTGACCAGGATGTTGTCGGCAGCCAGTTCCTTGGACAGGCCCTTGGACAGCGCGAGGCCGGCGGCACGGCTGACCGTGGTCGGGAACATCGCGGCACCGGGCTGCTTGGCGCCGACCATGTTGAGGCTGATGATGCGGCCGCCACCGACTTTTTTCATGTGTGGAATGGCCGCACGCGCGGTGCGCACCTGCGCCATGACCTTGATTTCAATATCGAGGTCCCAGAAATTGTCTTCGACCTTGTCGAACGCAAGTTGACCCGAGCCGCCGGCGTTGTTGACGACAATATCCAGACGGCCGAAGTGTTTCGCGGTCTCGTCGATGAAACGCTCCATGTCACCTTCCTTGGAGGCATCGGCCACCACGCCCAGCACATCACCGCCCTGTTTTTTCAGTTCGGCAGCGAAAGCGTCAATCAGCTCCTTGCGGCGCGCGCAGAACGCAACCTTGACACCTTCAGCAACCAGGCGCCGCACGGTCGCTTCGCCGATGCCTTCGGTACCGCCGGTCACTGCCGCCACTTTGCCTTTTAATCCGAGTTCCATACCGTGATCCCCTCATTGTTGTAACTTGATTGTCGCCGTTAAAAACAGAGGGCGATTGTGACACATCCCGCACAGCCACCGCATCTGGGTTTGCGAGGGGTCTGTTAACTATCATTTCATGAGTGCGACGGCGACGATTTGGCCTCAGGGCTAGGAGCGTCGAGCGCGGTTTGCCCATTGGCAAACAAGCGAAGGCGCGACAACGCACTGGGGCCAAATCGTCCCGTCCCTTCGGGTTGAGGCCAAAATCGCCACTGGCTGCGTTGCTTGCCTTGCACATATACTTATATGTGCTACAGCAAGCGCCTTGCCACTGACGATTTTGGCTACAACGCATCTCACGAAATGATAGTTAACAGACCCCAGACTCGCTGCCCATGATTATCGCCATCCCCGACGACTACCACGGTCTGGTCCATTCACTGGACTGCATGCAACTGCTCAAGGGCCATGACGTGCGCATCCACACCGATGCCGCGCCGCCGACAGCCACGCTGGTAAAGAATCTGCGTGACGCCGAAATCATCGTGCCGATCCGCGAACGCACGCAGTTCACGCGCGAGATCATCGAGCAACTGCCGAAACTCAAACTGTTCAGCCAGACCGGCCGCAGCTGCCACCATATCAACCTTGAGGCGTGCAGGGATCGCGGCATCGCCGTCGCCGCCGGCAGCCATGCCTCGCCGTACACCGTCGCCGAACAGACCTGGGCGATGATTCTCGGCAGCCTGCGCGAAATTCCGCGGGAAACCGCATTGATGAAAAGCGGCGGCTGGCGCAATCGTTTCAGCACGGGATTAAAAGGCAAAACCCTTGGAGTGTTCGGCCTCGGCACCATCGGCAAGCTGGTCGCGGCCACGGGTGCGAGTTTCGGCATGCGCGTGCTGGTGTGGGGTCGCGACAGTTCGCTGACCGCGGCGCGTGCCGCGGGTTACAACACGGCAGCAAGCCAGGATGATCTGTTTCAACAGTCAGATGTGCTGACGCTGATGGTGCGGCTGTCGAAGGAAACGCGCGGCGTGGTCACTGCCACCCACCTCGCACAGATGAAAACTTCGGCGCTGCTGGTCAACACGGCACGCGCCGAACTGATTGCTCCCGGCGCGCTGGAAGCCGCGCTGAAACTGGGGCGCCCCGGTTTTGCCGCAGTTGATGTTTATGAAAACGAACCGGTGCGCAACGGTGAACATCCCTTGCTGCAGCTCGACAATGCGCTGTGCACGGCGCACAGCGCATGGCTGGAACTCGATACCTATGAACTGTATTTCGGCGAAGCGTTTGCGAATGCCGCGGCGTTTGCGGCGGGCCGCCCGAGCGGGCTGGTCAATGCCAAAAAATAGTTAATTAAATCAAATACTTATAGTGAATTCGGGGTAAAGCTCAATCACCGGCGGCAATGATTTCAACCCGGTCACGCCCCGCTTCCTTGGCGCCGTACAGCGCGCGGTCGGCGCGCATCAGCGCGGCATCCGCATCGTCATCGGTCGCACGCAGGGCCGCGACACCAATGCTGGCCGTGACCTTGATGTTGTTGCCCTCATGCATCACTGTAATGTCGGCAATCCCGCGCCGCAGGCGCTCGGCAAATTCCCGCGCGGCCACCGGCGCCGCACCCGTGAGCAACACCGCAAACTCCTCGCCGCCCAGCCGGCTGCATAAATCAACCTCGCGGATCTGCGCATTGATCACCTCGCCAACCCGCCGCAACACCGCATCTCCAGCTGGATGGCCCCAGGTATCGTTAATCTTTTTGAAGTAATCGAGATCCAGCATCAGCACCGCTGCCTGCTGGGCATCAAAACGTTTCAGGCGTGCATGCTCCTCTTCGAGCCGGGTGATAAATGCGCGGCGGTTCGGCAACCCGGTCAGCATGTCGGTGGCCGCCAGTTCGCGCAGTTCCGTCTCCAGGCGCTTGCGCTCCATGATATCTTCGACCAGGTGCAGAAAATACAACGGGTTCCCGGCATGGTCGCGCACCAGGGAAACCGTGCGGTTAACCCAGATCAGCTTGCCGTCCTTGCGCACATAACGCTTCTCTGCCGAGACGCTGCCTGCAATACCCGCCAGCAATTGATGCCGATGATTGCTGCTGTCTTCACGATCATCCAGGTAGGTAATGCCGTTCGCGGACATGCTCATCAGTTCCTCAAGGCTGTAACCCAGCATGTCGCAGTATTTCTGGTTGACCTGCAGGTAGCGCCGATCCAGCGATGTATGGGAAATACCGATAGCTGCCTGCTCGAATGCGGCACGAAACCGGGCTTCACTGGTCTGCAGAGCAACAACAGTGCGTTTCTGCCGTGCCAGAGCGGCCATCAGCATGCCCGCAAACACCATGATCACCACACTCACCAGTGCTGCCAGCATGTAATCGCGATTGCGGTTGCGCTTGAAATCGGCGAGCACTTCCTCTTGCCCGGAACCCACGGCCACTACCAGTGGATATCCGGGCAGCGTTCGGTAACTGACATAACGCCGTACGCCGTCGAAACCGCCTTGACCGAGGATTTCACCGCTTAGCTTTTCTGCCTGCTCCCGCATCAGGCTGGTGCCCGAAATGTCGGCGCCGAAATTCAGCTCATTGCCGACGCGTCGCGCGCGAATAATGCCGTCGGTGCCGATCAACATCACCACGCCATGTTCGCCGATATCCACTTTTTGGTAAAAACGCGCCAGGTGGGAAGGATCCACCGATAACAGGATGACGCCGCCGAAAGCGCCGTCGGGCTTGATGATGCGGCGTGACATCGGCACCTGCCAGGTATTGGACGTCCGTCCCGGCACCGGTTTGTCGATATAAAAAGTGTCCTGGTTGCGCCCCAGCTGGTGTATCCGGAAAAACTCCTGGTCGGCGTAGTTGACTGCCTCCATGGGCTTGCTGCTCAATACCACGTTTCCGCGTTCGTCAACCACGCTGAGAATGCTGAACAGGCTGCCGTCGATAACGCCTTCGTAGATATAACGATTGATGTTCAGTTTCGGGCCCAGCCGTCGGTACTCTTGACGCATGAACAGCAGCGCACCATCGAGTCCTTTCAGCGTACGCACGATGTGCTCTTCGTAGGCCACCGCCAGATTGGTATTTTGATTAACGGCAGACTCAACGACCGCATCACGTTTGTCGCGCTGCTCCATCACGACAACCACCCACAAGGCCCCGAGCAGCAACAGGGTGAACAGGGCAATCGCGGTATTGAGTTCGGCGCGGGCGATCAGCCAGCGGCGAATGGCCGGGATCATCTTGATTGCCACTGTCCGGCGGACTGTACTGCCCGCCCGTTGCGCTCCAGCCGCAAAAGGTGTGCATGCAGTGAACGCATCGCGACATTGTGGATGCGCTCCGGCACGTCGTCATAGGCGCTGCGCACCAGCACTTCCAGCGTCGCCGGGCCGGCAGCAGCCAGCGCGGTAAAAATCTTTTCTTCCCGTTTCAGCCGGTGGGCCACCAGTCGCCGCACCTCGTCCTGCGGTGTATTGATCACGAAACCGTGACCGGGCGCAAAACGGCTGATCGGCAGCGTGAGCAGGCCTTCCAGCGAATCGAGGTAAGCCTGCATATCGCCATCGGGCGGCGAAATCACCACCGTCGAGCCCTGCATCACGTGGTCGCCGGTGAACAGCAGGCCGTGGTCTTCGAGCAGGTAACACAGATGGTTCGAGGCATGCCCGGGGGTGTGCACCGCACGCAGCCGGACTGCGCCGCAGTTCACCACGTCACCGTCGCGCAGCGCACGATCCGGCGCGAAGGTTTCATCCTGCCGCCCGTCATCCGGTGTCACGCCAAACCCGAGCACCTCTGCGCCGGTCGCGGCCTTCAGCGCACGCGCCAGCGGTGAATGATCGCGATGGGTGTGGGTGCACAGTATCCAGCGCAGGCGGTCGCCCGCGGTTTTGAGCAGCGTGTCGCGATGGGCATCGAGTTCGGGACCGGGATCAATCAGCGCCAGTCCGCCATCACCATCCGGGTCGCCGATGAGATAGCTGTTGGTGCCCGGTCCGGTCATCACGCCGGGATTGGGCGCGGTGATGCGCCGTACGCCGGGAGCGACCGTGACCACCTCGCCGGGAACGATGGGGTTCGACGCGGTCATGATCAGGCGTCGGTCGCCGTGCCCATTTCTTCGTAACCCGGTTCACCGGGCAGGACCCGACGGCCATCGGAGCCGATACGCGGCAACATCACACGCACATCGCGTTTCGCGGCGAGTCCGCGGCGCAGGTTCGCAACAGTGTCGTAATCGGCAAAATTCTCCAGCGTGCGCACCGTCGGCGTGCGCATCTCGAACTCACCGCGCTGGTGCAGCGACAAGGCCTCACCCGGACTGACCCAGACCGCGGCAATGGTTTCTTGTTCATCCTGAAAGGGTTCCTGTCCGCCAGGCGCCTCGGCCATGAAAAACCGCGTGTTATAACGCCGCGGCAAACCGACCGGTGTAATCCAGTGCGCGAAATAAGTCAGTTGGTCCGCGGCCAGTTGCAGGTTTTCTGTCTGCAGCAGCGCCGGGAATGCCGCGGTGCCCGCGTTCAACTGGCGGCGGTGTTCGGTAAACCGCTGCGCAATCTGCGGATCGGTCAGCGACACCAGGGTACCGGCCTCGTTGCGCGCCAGCAGCAAGCCCGATTCCTCGAAGGCTTCGCGGATCGCCGCCACCCAGTACGCCAGTCCGTCACAGGCCAGCCCCAGCGTGCCGCTGGCCGACGCATCGTCGAGGCACAAACATAAGTTATTGTTTTTAAACAATAAATCAGTATCGTCCAGGCCGCCGCCAGGAAACACGTACATGCCCGGTACAAATCCGGACTTCAGGTTGCGCTTCATCATCAGCACTTCGATGCCGCGCAGCGCATCACGCACGATGGTCACCGTCGCCGACGGCATCGGCACCGCCGCTTTCTGCGCACTGCGTTTTTCGCCGTTCACCCGTTCACCATTCACCCGTTCACGGTTTTACAAGCAGCTTGATCAGACTCGATGTATCCAGCTTACCACCACCCTGTTGCTGTACTGTGGCGTAAAACTGGTCGATCAATGCAATGGACGGCAATTGGGCGCCATTGCTTCGCGCCTCTTCCATGGCGATGCGCAAATCCTTGCGCATCAGATTCACCGCAAAACCAAAATCAAATTTGCCGTCGACCATGGTTTTGCCGCGGTTTTCCATCTGCCACGATGTGGCCGCGCCTTTGGAAATGACATCGACCACGAGTTTGGCATCAAGACCGGCATGCAGCGCAAATGCCAACCCTTCGGCCAGGCCCTGCACCACGCCGGCAACACAAATCTGGTTGACCATCTTGGTTTTCTGCCCGGCACCCGACGCGCCCATCAGCGTCACCGCACGCGCGTAATGCGCCATCACCGATTCAGCTTTCGCATAGGGTTCGGCATCACCGCCAACCATCACCGTCAGGATGCCCTGCTCGGCGCCTGACTGGCCGCCGGACACGGGAGCATCGAGGAAATGCAGGCCCTGGGTGCGCGCCAGGGCATGGAGTTCCTGCGCCACCGCCGCCGACGCCGTGGTGTGGTCGACAAAAATCGCGTCACGTTTCATGCCCTGGAATGCGCCGTATTTGCCGATGGTCACTTCGCGCACATCGTCGTCGTTGCCGACGCAACTGAACACGATGTCTGCAGCCGCTGCCGCAGCAGCCGGCGTATCGGCAACCGTACCAGTGTGTTGCGCCGCCCAGGCCTGCACCTTGTCGCGCGAACGGTTGTAGACGGTCACCGAATGCCCCGCCTTGGCGAGATGCCCTGCCATGGGTCCGCCCATGACGCCCAGTCCGATAAATGCCAGTTTCATGGTATTCCCAATTTGAAAACCATCAGTTCGATGCGACAGGACGTCGCAACACAGCAGTTCAATCGACTGCGCAGCCCGCCGTCGTCGCCTTCGGCGGCTCGACAAAACGCTTGATGTCGACGCCGTTACGGATCGCCGTCATTTCGGCGAGGATGGCCACCGCAATCTCCGGCGGCGTCTTGCTGCCGATCTTCAAACCGACCGGGCCGTGCAGTCGCGCAATCTCCGCCTGCGACAGGTCGAACTCCGCGAGCCGCTGGCGGCGCGCGTCATTGTTCTTTTTGGAACCGATGGCACCGATGTAGAACGCCGGTGATTTCAGCGCCTCAAGCAGCGCCATGTCATCAAGCTTCGGATCGTGGGTCAGCGTCACCACCGCGCTGTGGCCGTCGAGGTTCATCGCGGTGACCACGTCATCGGGCATGCCACGTTGCAGATCGGCGCCGGGCACGGCCCACAAGTCGGTATATTCCGAACGCGGGTCGCAGACCGTGACCTGGTAATCCAGCGCCTGCGCCATCTGCGCCAGATAAACCGACAACTGGCTGGCACCGATGATCAGCAGACGCCAGCGCGGGCCGTAGACGGTCGTCAGAGTGGTGCCGTCAAATTCGAGCTGGTCCTGCCATTTCGCCGGGCCGGTGGTTGCACGGCCGGTTTTCATGTCGAGCCGGCGCAGCACCAGTTCATGGCGCTCGATACGCGACAGCAGATCATCGAGGCCACTCACCGCCGTCAAGGGTTCCAGCACCAGTTCCAGCGTACCGCCGCAGGGCAGGCCGAAACGCTGCGCCTCTTCCGCTGACACGCCGTATTTGGTGGTGGTCGGCGTGTTCTCGGCGAGGGTCCCCGCTTTGACGCGCGCTATCATGTCATCCTCAACACAGCCGCCGGATACCGAGCCGACCACCATGCCGTCGTCGCGAATCGCCGACAAGGCGCCAATCGGCCGCGGCGCGGAACCCCAGGTCCGGATCACCGTCGCCAGCACCACACGGCGACCACCGGCCACCCATTCACGGGCGGTGCGGATTACCTGCAGATCTACGCTGTCCATAAGCCAACCTCTGAAAAGGATCCGTGTATGCGCCTATTGTAGCGCGCCGCATGGGTTAACATTCACGGCTAAGCCCAAAGGAGAAGCACAGCAATGGAAATGACCGGCGAGCAACTGATCGCCCTGCCCCAGCAGGCCACCTGGGACGCCTTGAACGACACCGCCGTGCTGATGGACTGCATACCGGGATGCGACTCGATCGACAAGCAGTCGGACAACGAATACCTGCTGACCATGATCGCCAAGGTCGGCCCGGTCAGTGCCAAGTTCAAGGGAAAAATGACGCTGCTGGAGGTGCAGGCGCCGGATGCCTACACCCTGCAATTCGAAGGCCAGGGCGGCGTCGCGGGTTTCGCCAAGGGCGAGGCCCGCGTCAGTCTCGCGCCGGAAGGCGACGGCACCCGGCTGAGTTACAGCGTCAAAGCCAGCATCGGCGGCAAACTCGCGCAGGTCGGCGCAAGGTTGATCGACGGAGTCGCAAAAAAAATGGCGGAACAGTTTTTTACCGCGTTCAACAAACGCGCCAGTGGTGGTTCTGCCGGCGCCTAACCGGCAAAGGGCTCAAAAAAAGCCGGCGCGAGGCCGGCTTTTATACAGGGTACGGCAACAATCACCCCACGTGTTTGCGCAGGAATGCCAGCGTACGTTCACGCGCGAGTTTGGCGCTGGCAGCATCAAACGATCCGCGCTGGTCGCAATTGAAACCATGGCCTGCCGGGTAAAAATGATGTTCGGCCTGCGGCTGCGCCGCCTGCACTTTTTTCGCGGCATCCATCGGGATGGACTGGTCGGTTTCGCCCCAGTGGAACATCACCGGACATTTCGGTTTCAGCGTCGCGTGATTGGGAATGCCGCCGCCGTAATGCGGTGCTGAACAGGCGAGGCCCGCGACTTCCGTCGCCGACTTCCAGGCCACCGTGCCGCCCCAGCAGTAACCGACAATGCCGACCTTGCCTGCCCCCTGCACTGTCTTGACCGCGACCGTCACATCCTTGATCGCATCGTCCAAGCTGGCCTTCTGCATCAGGCCGCGGCTGGCCTCGATCTCGGGCGGGGTATACCCGCACTCGTAGTTGCGCTGTACGCGATCAAACATCGCCGGCGCAATCGCCAGATAACCGTCGGCGGCATAACCATCGGCCACCGCGCGGATATGGCTGTTGACGCCAAAAATTTCCATCACCACCACCACTGCGCCGCGCGGCTTTCCCGCCGGCTCGGCCTTGTATGCCGAAAATTTGTGGCCGTCGGCCGCCGTCAGCTCAATCATGCTGCCCATGTTTTTCTTCCTCCATCCATGTTGTCGTCTGGTTTTAAAACCTTACACTTGAAACCTTACACTTCGGGGAAAATTATATCCTGTGGTGACCCGCAAATGCCCTGCTAGACTGTGAATCACTTGAAAAACTGCGGGGAGACAAGGCCATGCTGAAAATCTGGGGACGCGGCAACTCGATCAACGTGCAGAAAGTACTGTGGTGCTGCGCCGAAACCGGCACCGCCTTCGAACGCATCGATGCCGGCATGCAGTTCGGCATCAACAACACGCCTGAATACAAGGCCATGAATCCGAACGGCCTGGTGCCGCTGATCAACGATGAGGGTTTCGTATTGTGGGAGTCCCATGCCATCGTACGTTACCTCGCACGCAAACACGGCATGGGCACCCTTCACCCGTCAGACCCGCGCGTGGCCGCCGATGCCGACCGCTGGATGGAGTGGTACAGTACGACGCTGTGGAACCACATGAAACCGGTGTTCTGGATCCTGATCAGAACGCCGCCCGAAAAACGCAACCTGGCGGAAGTCGAGGACAACCGGCAGAAACTCGCCGGTTACCTGGCGATGGCCGACACCCATCTCGCCAAAAATGAGTTCCTGACCGGCGCGCAGTTCACGATGGCCGACATCCCGCTCGCGGTACTGGCGTATCGCTGGTTCAACGTACCGATCGAGCGCCCCGCGCTGCCGCACTTCGAACGCTGGTTCAAAATCGTGGCAAAACGCCCGGGCTTCCAGCTGCACTGCGCGGCGCCGCTGACGTAAAGAACTGAAGATCAAAATCATGGCCACAGAGGACACAGAGAAAACCGGGAAATTATTAATCGGTACAAAACTAAAAACACCGTTCGGGCTGAGCTTGTCGAAGCCCCTCACCCTTCGACAGAGCCTGCCCTGAGCCTGACGAAGGGCTCAGGGCGAACGGAGTTGGTGTGCCTGATTTTCTCTGTGAACTCAGTGTACTTCTCAAGGGGGTATCGAGAACCTCTGTGGCTAAAGCCTTTCGCTTTTAACCAATGACCACGCCCCGCACCTACCGCTACTACGAATTCGTGATGGCGGCCTTCGTCACGATACTGATCTGCTCCAATCTGATCGGCCCGGCGAAAATCGCGCAACTCGATCTGCCACTGCTGGGCGTGGTCACCTTTGGCGCCGGTGTGCTGTTTTTTCCGATCTCGTATGTGTTCGGCGACATTCTCACCGAAGTTTACGGTTATGCCCGCGCGCGGCGCGTGATCTGGGCCGGATTCGCCGGCCTGGGTTTTGCCTCGCTGATGACCACCATCGTTGTCGCGCTGCCACCGGCCCCGTTCTGGTCGCACCAGGGCGCCTACGAAATCGCCTTCGGCAACACGCCGCGTATCGTCGCCGCCTCGATGCTGGCGTATTTTTGCGGAGAATTCGTCAATTCCTACGTGCTCGCGCGGATGAAAGTGGCGACCCGGGGACGCTGGTTGTGGACCCGCACCATCGGCTCCACCATCGCCGGCGAGGCGGTGGACTCGGCGCTGTTTTATCCGCTGGCCTTTTACGGCGCCGGGATCATTCCGGACGACAAGCTGCCGCTGGTGATGGTCGCGCAGTTCGTGACCAAGGTCGGCGTCGAAATCGTGTTCACGCCGGTGACTTACAAAATCGTGAAATTCCTGAAACGCGCGGAGAACGAGGATTATTACGACCACGACACCAACTTCAGTCCGTTCGCGATCAAGCCCTGAGGCTGCACTGCCTCAGGCGCGCAGGTAACGCGCGAACGCCAGCAGGCTGCCGCCGAAAATCAGCCCGAAGACAATCAACTGCAGTACATAACTGATCCACGCAAAATCGGTTTTTTCGCCGGTTTCGGCGAGGTTGTGGCAATACAGCAGGTAGGGTGATGGCGAATTGAACAGGGGCATTTTTTCATACCGCACGTCAACAAAAGCCTTCAATACCAGCGCGCCAGCCAGCACCGCAAAAGCGGCCGGGATGGACAGCGGCACGAAGCCGAGTATGGCGCCCATTAACAAAGCAAACAGCATGGTTAAATCGGCCGTATCAAATTGGTTTTGATGGTTCAACTTGTTTGCTGGTCGGGGTGGCAGGATTCGAACCTGCGACCTTGGCGTCCCAAACGCCCTGCGCTACCGGACTGCGCCACACCCCGCGTTGATCCAACTGGAAACCGTTAAATCCGCAAGCCGCGCATTTTACCGGAAAAGACGGAGCAGTCCGGCTCAAAAGACGGCGCAGTCCGGCTCAAAAGACAGTCTCGCCGAATGATGCGCATGGCTTTCCGCTAATATCCACTCTTTCTCCCGCTTTTTCCCGCGCCCTTCTCCCGCGCTTTTTCCGGATCCAGCCCCGATGAACAAACCCATCTGGCGTACTCCCGCGATGGTGCTGTTCTGCGGCGGCATGATCCTGACTGTCGCGCTGGGCGTACGCCACAATTTTGGCCTCTACCTGCAGCCGATGACCGCCGACCTCGGCATTGGCCGCGAAACCTTCGCCTTTGCCATCGCCATCCAGAACCTGCTCTACGGCATTTCGCAGCCGATCACCGGCCTGATCGCCGACAAG
The DNA here is from genome assembly GCA_019744975.1 of Burkholderiales bacterium. Taxonomy (GTDB): domain Bacteria; phylum Pseudomonadota; class Gammaproteobacteria; order Burkholderiales; family SG8-41. The sequence goes on along the minus strand of JAIETP010000025.1, from coordinate 68,586 downwards.
TTCGGCACCGCGCGTGTGCTGGTCGGCGGTGCGCTGTGTTATGCGCTGGGCCTCTACCTGATGTCGGTATCGAGTACCGGGCTGGAACTGACGCTGAGCGCCGGCCTGCTGATCGGTGCATCACTCGGCTGCAGCGGCTTTTCCATCGTCTTCGGCGTCATCGGCCGCGCCTTTCCTCCGGAAAAACGCAGCGTTGCACTGGGTATTGCCGGGGCTGCGGGCTCCTTCGGCCAGTTTGCGATGCTCCCCTACGGCCAGTGGCTGATCAATCAGGTCGGCTGGATGCAGGCGCTGGTGATCCTCGCCTTCACCGTGCTGCTGATCATTCCCCTGTCCAGCGCGCTGGTCGAGGACAAGAGCACGCAGGCCGTCTCGCTGTTCAAACAATCGGCCCGTGAAGCGCTGCGCGAGGCCTTTGCCCATCGCGGCTTCCTGCTGTTATGCACCGCCTACACGGTTTGCGGTTTCCAGTTGCTGTTCATCGCGGTACATTTTCCGGCGTACCTGGTCGATCAGAAAATGACGCCCGAAACCGGCATGATCGGGCTCGCGCTGATCGGCTTTTTCAACATGATCGGCAGCTTCATGTGGGGCTGGCTGGGCGGGCGGCACACCAAGAAATATCTGCTGGCGCTGCTCTATTTCACGCGCTCGGTGGTGATCGCGATATTCATCATGCTGCCGGTGACGCCGCTGACGGTTTACCTCTTTTCGTCCGCCATCGGTTTCCTGTGGCTGGGCACGGTACCGCTGACCGGCGGCCTGATCGCACATGTGTTCGGCGTCAAATACCTGTCGACACTGACCGGCATCGCCTTCCTGTTTCACCAGGTCGGCAGTTTTGCCGGCGTGTGGATCGGTGGTTATGTATTTGATGCCACCGGGTCCTACACGGTGATGTGGCTGCTGACCATCGGCATGGGCATCGTGGCCGCCCTGCTCAACCTGCCGGTTGATGACCGCCAGATCGATCGGACCATCGCCAAACCGGCCTGATCAGGTCGGAGCAACGATCGCCGCGTCCTTCACCGCTTCGGCAATCAGCCAGTCGCGGAACGCCGCCACTGCGGGTCGCGTTTTTGCGTGCGGCTCGCACACCAGGTAATACGCCGACTGCAACGGCACCCGGAGGTCAAACGGCATCACCAGCCGCCCGGCAGCGATATCCTCGGCCGCCAGCGCCGGCATCGACGCCACCACTCCGACCGCATCCATGGCTGCCTCGAATGCCAGCACGGCGTGGCTGAAATGTGCGCCGCGTTTGGCGTCGATACTCTTGACCTCGGCTGCCTTCAGCCAGACATCCCAGAATGATTCACCATCGTACATCTCGCCGGTGTCGTCATGCAGCAGCATGTGATGCTTCAGGTCTTCGGGTGTGCGCAGCGGATGTTCACCGGTCATCGCCTGCGGACTGCAGATCGGCGTGATGGTCAGCGGCAGGAGTTTGTAGACGTCGAGATCCGGGTAATGGCCATGCCCGTAGATAATCGCAACGTCCGAATCATCCAGCCAGTTCTCGATGGTGGCGCGCTCCGCGACATCCGCCTTGCCGTCAACACTGGCACGGCGCATGCGCGCTGAAATCCGCACATCGATTTCGTGGTGCGCGGCGATAAAGCGGTGCAGCCGCGGCATCAGCCAGCGCGCCGCGAACGACGGCGCCGCACTGACGGTCAGCATGCCGCCACTGGTATGCGTGCGCAGCCGGTCCACGGCCTGCGCCAGGCAATCGAAGCCTTCGCGCAGTTTGGGCAGGCAGGCCCTGGCCGCATCCGTCAGTTCCAGCGCCCGGTTGTAGCGGTGGAACAGCTGGACGTTCAGATATTCCTCCAGCGTGCGGATCTGGTGGCTGACCGCGGCCGGGGTCACATTGAGTTCGACCGCGGCTTTTTTCACGCTCAAATGGCGGGCTGCGGCTTCAAAAGCCTTTAAAGCGTTCAGGGGAGGCAGGCGCTGGATCATAATGGTGTTCAGCTTAGCATAACTTACTCGACCACTGACAAACTATCAGGTGGTGCGACGCAACAAAGCAGGGGGTTCCGGGTCTATACTCCAGTCCGAACTCATTGAGTTATATAGCAGTGAGGCCTCCACGCCGGGACGGCGAAACCCTGTAAAAGTTAAGGAAAACACCATGAACAGCAATTTCGAAAGCAAATTTGGCTCAGTCATTTATGACAAGATCAATTCCGTGCACATGAGCGCTACCGAGCGCCAGGCCGCCATTAACGCGATGCAAGACGCCGATGCGATCGTCGACGCCATTCTGTGGCTCACACACAAGGTTGAACAGCTGGGCGCCTCCCTGTTCCTGAAGTCCAGCCCCAGCCTGAAACACTGATACACAGGTTTCGCTAATCCAGCGTCTCCGGTCAGGGGCCTCCTCCCCTCTGACCACTGCGGTACCGCTCGGTGCTGCTGAGTAAACGCGGCGGCAAGTTTTCCAACTTCGCCCGCCGCGTTTTTTTGTCTGCAAATGCCGGAATCGGTTTCGGTGCGTCGTTCGACAGCGACCACAAACACTCTGCAAAAACAACGCGTTAAGGGTTGGCCCGCAACCCTTGTCTCCGCGCAGCGACGCATTTCGGCCGCAATCCCGGTCCGCTCCCAGTAAAAATATATAAGCATTTGTTTTTATTGATATTTTTTTCTGGCCTTGATGTTGCTTATGTAATCCACGCTGCAAATCGCTGATTTTCCACGCGTCCTGCACGGGCGTATCCATAACAGGAGGTTCCATGATGAATCGAGAGTCATTCTTCAAGAAACGCGAGGATTCCCCCGCTCCCCGCAACGTCAATGTCACCCCCGCCCTCGGCGCACTCGGCCAGCCGCATGACTCCACCACGCGGCCCGCTGCGCCGGCCATCACGCCAAAACCCGAAACTGCGCAATCGCCGGAACGCGCGAAATCGGACGTCGGCAGCAAACTGATCGTCGGCCCGGACATCAAGCTGAAAGGCGCAGAGATCACCGACTGCGACACGCTGGTGGTGGAAGGCACCGTTGAAGCCTCGATGGACAGCCGCGTCGTGCAGATCGCCGAGCACGGCGTGTTCAACGGCACCGTCAGCATCGATATCGCCGAAATCCGCGGCCGCTTCGACGGCGAACTGACGGCACGCGAGCAACTGATCATCCACGCCAGCGGGCGTGTAGCGGGAAAAATCCGCTACGGCAAGATCAAGATCGAGGAAGGCGCGGAAATCACCGGCGATGTGGCCCGCATTGATCGCAACGATACGCGGACGCTGCGCGCCACGCAGCCGATACTGAAGTCAGCTCCGGCGTAAACGGCCGGGGTGATCTTCCGGCTACTGCGGCGCCGGGGCGGCAGGCGCCCCGGCCACCCGCTGCACGGCGCTGAATTCCGCGAGTATCAGATCGTTCAGATCGCGTGGAATCGGCGCCACCCGCGCCTGGAGCAGTTGCAGCATCTGCGTGCGCTCCTCTGCCGGCAGTCGCTCAAACTCGCTCCGCGCATCGGCGGCAATCAGGCGTTTTTGCGCCTCGCCAAGATTCGCAAGGCGCTCATGCGCGCCGCGAACCGCAGAAGCCTTCAGCGCCAGCTCTTCAATGATCAAGGGCCGCGCCAGCGCGTTTTTCGGATCGGCCATCATGCGTATCAGGCTGGCATAAACCTCATTACGCTGTGTCGCGGTCAGATGCACAAAACCGGCATCGACCAGCATGCGCAACTGTTCTTCGCTGACCCCATGAACCCCCGCCAGTGCCGCAGGCGCGGCTTGTTTGACGGTCGCCGGCGGTACGCTGTTGTACGCCGACTCCAGCACCGAGGTCGCCACTTGGTCGCGCAGCATCTTCAGCAGGAACAGCGTCAGCGGATCGGCGGCATGCGCAGGCCCTGTCACTGTTGCCAGCAGCAGAGTGATGAAGACACCTCGCCTGATGCGCTGCGGATTGAACATGAAAGGGTGACCGCTGGAGACGGGAAATAACCGGGAAGGACTCCATCAAACCGCCGTACGGCGCACAGTGTCAAGGCAGCGCCGGGGGTGTACCGGGAGAATACTTATAAGTATTTGTTTTTAAACAATTTTATATTGACCCGACGTTAAATCGACTCAACGTGCCACTGCTGGTCGCACCTTTTACACGACACCCGCATTCGCTGCGGATGTTCATCGGTTTCAGCGACACCCGCTTCCAGCACGCGGATCAATCCATAACATGCGCACGCGGGACACACGCATTGTTCCGCCAGCGATTCGGCGCGGCCCAGCATGCGAATATAGCGGCGGATTGCGACAATGCCGAGCCAGCTTGCCGCAACGATGATCACCAGTGACGACAATGACAGTGGTCCCGGTCCGCGCAGGTTCAGTTCTTCCATCAGCGCCATGATCAGCACCGCGCAAAGAAAGCCGGTGACAAACCAGACATGGCCTTCGATCAGCTGGCGTTCATACCAGATGCGGAATCCCAGCCGGGCAATGCCTTGCGCGGGGGTCGCCATGAACACCGCCGTGTCAGCGGAACGGTCGCGCGCGACCGGTCACCGCCGCCGGAAATCCTCCACCGATTTGGCCAGTTTGCCGTCCGCGGTTTTCAGCGCGCGGGTCACCGGTTTGGTCGCGCCGAAGGTCGGCACGTAGGCGGAATGTTTACCCGCCCCGCCGATCACCGCGATCAGCAGATCCTCGGGGCGCTGCACCGCGTAGACCACATCATCCGGTTTGGGATTGGCCAGCCGGTCCTTGAAGGTGATCTTGACGCGGCGATCGATGTTTTCCTGCGAGAGTTTGCCGACCGCGACATGGGCACGCTGCTGGATGAAGCGTTTGGCCGCGGCTTTGGTAAAACCCGAGGCCGCCATTTTTGCGTGTTCCGGCCCCATGATCACCAACGGCTGCGACTGGTAATAAATATCGTTGACCCCGGCAATACCCATGGTGCCGGCGATCGTTTTCAGCACGCTCTCGGCGGTCAGGCTTTCATGATCGTTGACGTTGTGCGGACATTCGGCGCCGATCACCGTCACCGCACTCGCATCAATCGGCAAACCGCGCTCGACATGCAGCGGCTCCCACGGACTTTCCGCTTCATTCTCGGCGACCAGGTAACTGTACTTGGCCGGTGAACCAAAGGTCGACATGTCGCCCAGCGCCGGAATCGCACCGCCGATGTTGACCAGCGCCAGGCGGATCGCGCGGCCGATGGTGGCGTTGGCCTGATGCCCCGGCCCGAATGCGTTGTGGCCGGAGTTGATGTCCAGCTCTTTCGCAACCGGACCGTTGACGATGACCAGCGGTGCACACAAGTGCGTCGTCGCCTGCACGCCGTAGAGGTTCAGCGGTTCCTCGCACATCGCCTCAATGGCCAGCATGAACAGCGGAAAATAACGCGGCTGGCAGCCCGCCATTACCGCATTGGCAGCGAGCAGCAAAGGCGTCGCCTCGCCCCAGCGCGGCGGAATTTTCGCGATCGGCTGATCCCAGGGCCGGTCACAATATTCCAGCATCGCCGCAACGCGGGCTTCCGTCGGCGGCACGATCGGCAGGCCGTCGCTCCAGCCCTTCTCCCGCATCAGCGCATTGATCGCATCAAAATCATCCTCGGCTTCAACGCTCGCGCCCGACGCCTGCAGCAACTGCGCAAGCTTGCTCATTGCGCTTTCTCCTTCAGCAATTTCACGAACTGCGGCACCGCGACTTCAGCGCGCGCCTGCACCTGTTCGATGCTCACACCACCCAGCGGATGCGGGATCAGCAGCAGCGGAAGATCGGGCACGCCGAATACGCGCGCCTGCGCCTGCCCCAGTTTCATGAAGGGGCCGGAACAGATCACCGCGGTCGTCAGACCGCGTTTGCTGAGGTTTGCCATGTCGTGGACACTCCACGACGTGCACGACCCTCAATCGGCCATTGCGGTGATGACGTAATCCGATTCCGCGGCGAGTTGATCAAGGATGGCATCTGGCGCCGGCAGGCTGACGCTGTCCTTGCGCAGCGACACCACCGAGGCGACCGGCAACAGCGCCTTGACGCCATCGACGATGAAACGCAACAGGTGGTCGGCATTGCCCTTGCTGTTGTCGAGCACGCCGAGGCGGATGCCGCCTTTGGCGACAGCGCGGGTCTCGGTGACCGCGACAGTCTGCGGCGACGGTGCTTCCGGAACGACCAGACGGACTTTCTGATTCATGTGGACTCCTGCGAACGATTTAAGCGCCTCCGTCCTCGAAAAACGCGCGGAGGGCGTCCGGACTTTAGCGCATGCCCATGGGCGTCGCAATGCGGCAACACCAGCAGCCCGCCATCCACTAATTGGGCTTGCGTCGGTGAACCGTTTGGCACAAAGACATCACGCAGAGATTGCTCATTTCGCGGCCCTCGCCCGGGTTTCAAATAATTCCCATATCCCCATGCCCACCAGCATCGCCGCGACAAACACCAGCGCCTTCAGCTCGCCCATGCCCAGCGCGACCAGCCCCGGACCCGGACAGAACCCGGCAATACCCCAACCGATGCCGAACAGCAGACTGCCGCCGACCAGTCGACGATCAATGTCGCGCGATGTCGGCAAACTCATGGTTGAGCCCAGCAGGGAAACCACCCGTTTGTGCGCAACAAAAAAAGCCACTGCACCGACCGCAATCGCGCCCCCCATCACGAATACGAGCGACGGATCCCAGGCTCCGGCAAGGTCGAGGAAGCCCAGCACCTTCGCCGGGTTCGCCATGCCGGACAAGATGAGACCCAGCCCGAAAACCAGGCCGGCGAGTAAAGAAGCAAGGGTATGCATGGACGGTTCCTCAGGCGTTGAACAGATGACGCATCATGAAGACGGTGACAAAACCCGCCGCCATGAAGACCGCCGTCGCCGCCAGTGAACGGGGCGACAGCCGTGACAAGCCGCAGACGCCATGACCGCTGGTGCAACCGGAGCCATAACGCGTACCGATGCCGACCAACAGGCCGGCCGCCACCAATGCGCCGTAGCCGGCGTCAATCTGCGGCACGGGCAATGTCGCCGCCAGCGCATACACCATCGGCGCGACCACCAAACCGCCGATAAATGCCATGCGCCACACCACGTCACCCCGGGCCGGTTTCAGCAAGCCGCCGATGATGCCGCTGATACCGGCAATACGGCCATTGAGCAGCACGAACATCCCTGCCGCAAAACCGATCAGCACCCCGCCCGCAAGCGCCGACCACGGCGTGAACATGTCCCAGGCGATCGCCATCATGAATCCTTCCTGCAGTAGAGGCGATGCAACAGCATGAGGATTTCGAGCAGGGCCGGGTCAGCAGCGCCATAAAAAATGTTTTTGCCCTGGCGGCGGGTACTGACGACCTCCTCGCTGCGCAGAACACCCAGCTGTTGTGACAATGTCGGCTGACGAATGTCGAGTTGCGCCTCCAGCTCGCTGACGCACATTTCACCCTGCGCGAGCTGGCACAACAACAACAGGCGGTCTTTGTTGGCGAGCAGCCGCAATGCACTGACGGCGCGGTCTGCGTTATGACGCAAGGCATCAACATCGATGGCGTGATTGGGGGAAATAGCAGCAGATGGCATGGGTCACTCACTGAATGGACTTGCTATTAATATATAATTATATATAATGTAAGTCAATATATTAAATGCAAACCCCAAGAAAACCGAGAACCCCATGAGCCAGCGCGCAAATACCCAAGCCTTCTTTGATCCCTCTACCGGGACAATCACCTACGTCCTATGGGATCCCGCGACCCGGCGCTCCGCCGTGATCGACCCTGTGCTCGACTACGAGTTCAAATCAGGGCGCACCAGCACAGCAGCGGCCGATCAGGTGCTGGCCTACCTCAAGGAACATCGCCTGGGCGTGGACTGGATACTGGAAACGCACGCCCATGCCGACCACCTCTCCGCCGCGCACTACCTGAAGGAGCGCGCAGGCGGCCGCATCGCCATCGGCGAGAACATCCGCCTGGTTCAGACAACCTTCAAGAAGATTTACAACCTTGACCGCGGTTTCCTGCCTGACGGCAGCCAGTTCGACCAGCTGTTCCGCGACGGCGAACGTTTCATGATCGGCGGCATCGAGGCCACTGCGATGCTGGTGCCCGGCCACACCCCGGCTGACATGGCGTACCTCGTGGATGGCTCGGTGTTTGTTGGTGACACGCTGTTCATGCCGGATGTGGGTACCGCCCGCGCGGATTTCCCGGGTGGTGATGCGCGACAGCTTTACCGCTCAATCAGGCGCCTGCTCGACCTGCCGCCGGAAACGGCGATTTACGTCTGTCACGACTACCCGCCCGCATCGCGGAACGCGGCATGGCAGACCACGGTCGCAGAGCAACGCGCACACAACATTCATGTGCGCGATGGCATCAGCGAGGATGATTTCGTCAGCATGCGCAGGAAACGTGATGCCACGCTGGGAATGCCGACCCTGATCCTGCCGTCCATCCAGGTGAATATCCGCGGCGGCGCACTGCCACCTGCGGAAGACAATGGCGTGGCCTACCTGCGCATTCCCCTGAACGTGCTGCCCGCGCACAAACACTGAACACGGCCGCACAAAAACAAACGGCCCGCCTTGCGGCGGACCGGTGTTTTTTTGCTGGCGTCCCCAAGGGGATTCGAACCCCTGTTACCGCCGTGAAAGCGTTGTAACCAGCATAGAAATGAATGCAGTTAAATTACGTAAGTCCCTGAAAGTTATTGTTCTATATTGATTTTTTAAGATTCTGCATTTATCCTCATTTACGTATATGGCCGCGACACGGCCGCGACACGGATCAAATGAGGGTTGACCATGGCGCAATCAGCGCGAGATTCAAGACTGGAAACCCGTAGCGCGCGCCTGCGCCTCAAGGTCAAACTCCGGCACTACAAAGCCATCGGAAGCGGCCTCACGCTGATCTACAGGCGCACGGGCGAGGGTTATGGCACATGGACCGCCAAACTCGCGCTGCCGCGCGGGAAATACGCCCTGCGCGCCATCGGCGCGGCAGATGACTACCAAGACGCGAACGGCGCGGATGTGCTGAACTTCCACCAGGCCCAGGATAAAGCGCGCGGGCTGTCCGATACGGTCAAAATTGACGGCGGGATCGTCATGAAACCTGACCGGGTGAAAGACGCGGCTGACCGCTACCTGACGTGGTTTCGGCAGCACCGGAAGTCCATCAAGGAAACCGAACACAACATCCGCGTACACATCGCGCCAGCCCTTGGTGATCACCTGATCCACTCCCTGACCGCTCGCGACATCCGGGCGTGGCACGAAAAACTGGCAAGTCGACCGGCCCGGCTCCGCACTGGCCGACTGTCCAAGAAACCCAACCTCCGGGCACCCGCCAAGACCGACGACGAAAAACGGGCACGCCGGGCAACCGCAAACCGCATCCTGAGTGTTCTCAAGGCCATCCTCAATCGAGCATTCCAGGACGGCCGCGTGCGGGACGACACGGCTTGGCGGCAGGTGCGCCCCTTCCCCAAAGCCGACGAGGCACGTATCCGCTTCCTGACCGATGCCGAAGGTCTGCGGCTGGTCAATGCCAGCCCGACCGATCTCCGGGCGCTCATCCGCGGCGCGCTGCTCACCGGCGCCCGCCATGGCGAACTCGCCGCGATGCGTGCGCACGACGTGAATCTCAGCACCCGGCAGGTCTACATTGCCCAATCCAAGTCCGGGAGGCCGCGGTTCGTCCCTCTGAACCCGGAGGGCGTCAACTTGTTCCGGGACCTGTTGGCCGGCAAAACCGGCGACGCGCTGGTATTCACCCGAAAAGACGGCAACCCATGGGGTAAGAACCACCATGTACGGGCGCTGCAGGAGGCTTGCGGAAAGGCCAAGATCAAGCCCCAAATCGCGTTCCACGAATTGCGCCATACCTATGCCTCACACCTGGCGCAGGCCGGCGTCGATCTCCTGACAATCAGCAAATTACTCGGGCATGCAGATACCCGCATGACCTCAAAGCACTACGCGCATCTGGCTGACACCACGCTGGCCCGCGCAGTCACAAAACTCCCCAGCTTTGGCACCAGCAACCCGCCCAAAGTCAGGGCGATTCAGTAGTCATTGACAATATGTATCGCATAGAGATACACTAAATAATGATCAAAACCTTCCGACACAAAGGGCTTGAGAAGTTTTTTCGTGAGGGATCAAAGGCTGGAATTCAGCCAAAACATGAGAAGCGACTGCGCTTGCAACTCGGTCGGCTCGATGCCTCGGCAAGCGCCGCCGACATGGATCTTGCCGGCTGGCGGTGGCACCCGCTGACTGGAAATTTCAAAGGCCACTGGGCTGTATATGTGGAAAAGAACTGGCGCCTGACGTTTACCTTTGAAGGATCGAACGCCGTGCTGGTCGATTATCAGGACTACCACTAGGAGAAAAGCAATGACGACACGTATGCATAACCCGCCACATCCTGGAGAGATACTTCAAGACACAGTGCTTGCTGAGGGGCGTATCACCGTCAGTAAGTTCGCCAAGAATCTTGGTGTCTCGCGCGTGGCCCTCTCGCGCGTGGTCAACAGCCGGGCGTCCGTCAGCGCAGACATGGCACTACGCCTGGCCGCCGCACTCGGAGGTTCTGCAGAGTCGTGGCTACAGATGCAAGCCGCATATGATCTGTGGCATGCGGCAAAAAAGCTCCGGCCCAAGGTTCAACCGTTGAAACTGGCGGCCTGAGCACTGACGATTAACCGTCCCCGATGCGGACCATCGGGAAAGCGCCGGAACAGGATGCGCAAACACCCTGCCCGGCTGACCACAACGCAGCACGATTAAGGAGACTGCATCATGGCTCGCCAAACTGTAACAAATCCCCCACAAGAGTTCACCCCTTCGGTCGAGGACATCAATTCTGTCGCAGATGCCGCAGCGGATATGTATCACCAGATGGTCGCGCTTTACAGACTGCTGATCCTCGAAATCCCGGCAGATTTTGAAAACTCGGAAAACATAGTTGCGGCGAAAGGGGTCGCGCAATTGTGCGCCCAGCGACTGGATGTATGTGTGACCAAACTGACAGGTGAAAAAACCGGGTTGTACGAGGACGAATTCGGCTTATGAGTCGCGACACAAACCAGACTAGGAGACTGCCATCATGACTGCCAGCAATCTTAAAGCAAATGGTCAGAGTGCCGAAAATCAGAGGGGCCGCGAACTCGCTCAATCCTATTTTCATGGGCTGGTTAGTAATCCTAAATCGGTTTGCCTCGCCGGCTATCTCGATGATGTCCGATCATTCGGGACCATAGACGAATATGACCAAAATCAATTTTCCAATGGTTTTGGCGACGCCCTGCAAGAACTGATTGTTGCGCATCTGACCTGTGCAGAACATGCGGACATTTCCACATTCCGGTCATTTGTGGATCGGGCAATGCGGTGTCCCGGCTAAAAACGTTCATCGCTGGGTTTGCTCTCGGAGCCATTGGAGCGCCCGAACACCCGGGATCCACTCTTGGAACCATTGTGTTCAGCATTACTAGCGGGACGTTGTGGGGCCTCATATTCGTCGGCGGTCGATTCATTTTCCTTGGATTGACCCGATACATTGATCTCCAGAGAAAACGCGATCACGCGAAGGCTGAAGCAGCAGGGTTTGAAGCAGCATCCCGCGGGCAATCTCCGGAGTCCAACCCGTACCTTGGCGAGAACTCAGACCATTACCGGGGCATGGCGCAGGCATGGTTCAATGGGTATGCAAGGAAGCAATAATGAACCCAAAAAAAGGAGGGCAAAATAAACCACCCTCATCCGCAAAGAAGTCGAGGCTCGTACCGCAAGGTTACGGCGAGTCGCACGATCACTTCGTTAATCATTGGCGGAAGGCGTCCCGTGGCAATAATGAAAGCGCACGTTATTTGCTCGAAACGTTCTCCATGACCGCCAATGATGGGAAAAGCATTCCCCGCCCCGTGATCGCATACCTGCAATGGGGAATATCCCGGTATCTACTCGGCGAAATGACGCTCGAAAAATCACTTGGTCTCACCCCACCGCATCGCAAAAAAGGTTCGCATGGCAATACTACTGATCCTATGCAACTCGCAGCGCGCTTCCTCCTGTACAAGGATAGGGACAAATTAAAACCAACTGACGCAAAGAGCAAGATTGCAAAAGAGTGCAACACCTCTATCCGAAACATTGAGCGCGCCGTAGCAAACTGCAGATTACAAGGATTAAGTAGCACTGAGCTTGAATCCATCATTGATTGATATCTGCCAGGACAGCAAGTTCCGCTCTAAAGTGCCATGGCGACGCCGAGAAAGCCCCACCCCTCTAATTCACCCCAGAAGCGACAATAAGCCCCCCCACTTCTTGTCGGATACTTTATGGGTCGCATTTTATAAAGTCCCTCCATCGGCATTCAATTCAATGCCATTTTTCGATGGAGGACTGTATGCCGCACAGCGACGTTCAAACGCGCATCCGCGTTCAAGAAATTCCCGCCGCAGTAACGATTCTCGACGCCGGCAAGCTACTGGGCCTGAAAAGCCCGGTTCCCGTTTATTCTCTGCTCCGGGAAGGAAAGCTGCGGAGTACGATTGTCCGCAGCAAGCGCCTCATTACCGGTGAATCCATCGCCGAGTTGCTGCGCAGCGGTGAACAGGCAGTCTATTCGGCAACGCGCGAGACGCCGAATAAAAAGGCTGCGTGAGCGCCATGGCCCAAACTACTCACGCGCTAGCTCAGCCGAACCAGCATCCCAAAAAATGGCAGCGCATTCTCGGTGTATTCGCACGGGGAGATACGCTGAACCGGTTCGAAGCTGAGCGCATCGGGGACCATGCCCTTCACAGCACGGTCGCTGCTTTGCAGGGCCGCGGGCTGATTCTGAATCGCCGCGAAGAGACTGTTCCCGGCTTTATGGGCGCACCGACGCGGGTCTGCCGATACTGGTTGGCCCAAGAGTCAGTCGAACGCGCCAGGGAGCTTCTGGGGCTTGGCAACCATGGTCAAAACGGTGGTGCCCAGAATGCCTAGTCGGATCATTCGCGAAGGCTTACTGGACTCCGAGCGGTATTGGTCCGTCACCGTCGAGGCCAGGCAGCTCTTCTGGCACCTGATGCTGCTTGCCGATGATTTCGCAACGGTCTCCCTTGCCGCAGGCTTTATCCGTCGACGCTGTTTTGATGATGCGCCTACTCCCGCAAAGATCGAGAAACTGCTCACTCAATTACATGACGAGGATTTGCTCAGAATCTATGAGGCCGGCAACGGCCGATACGGCTTTATTCCTCGATTTCGTCAGAGATTGCAGCGAATGACGCTGAAAAATCCTGCTCCACCTGCAGCATTACTTTTCGATGATGAGGACGCAAAAGAAAAGTTCAAGAAAATCAATGTGTCAGGTGCAATTCCAACGGTTGGGCAGCAACTAGGCAACCGTTCCCCAACCGCCGAAGTGAAGGGAAGTGAAGAAGAAAAGAAAGGAAGGGAAGTCCCCAATGCCATTTCCGTGAAATCCGCCGCAGCTTGGGCGGGAGAACTCGGTATCGAGAAACAACCCAATGAAGGCGAAGGGGCATTCCAAGTTCGCGTCGCAGCAGCGGTCACAAAGCATAAATCGGAGAAAACCAATGAACTCAAAGCTTGAGCGGTATGTGATCGAATCCTTGGCAGCGACAGGGTTTTGCGTCGTCAACGCCAGCGCAGCATTTCGGCTGCGTCCGGATCTCTGGGCAACCAGATTCGATTGCGGGACATCATTTAATAGCGACCCCGGGAATGTCGCGAAATTCCTCTATTCCATTGAAGGTGTATCGCTTCTTGAAATCCAGTTTTCCGACAGACCGGACTGGTCTCCATTGGCGACCCGTTCCGAGGCCGACCTGCCGAGCCGGATTCAATACATCACCGGCCAACAAATTGTTGGGTTGCGTCCGTATTCCGGTGGAAAGGCGGCGCCGGCGCCGGCAGCAAAGGTCGATACCGATAACCCGATACCGGGCTGGGCATGCGCTGAACGAACCAGGCGACTGGAGGAAGCAGGCCTGCCCGACAACTTGCACAAACCACCTCAGCGTTTCGCAGGCAAAAGAACCGGGTACTGATGGATGCGAATGTTCGATTTCCGGGGCTACGGCGGCACACCCGCTGCTGTGCCGCTGAACAAGATCAACGGGCTGACACGGCAGCCGGTGACGAAAGGCTGCGAATTGTGGGTCGAAGGCAGTTCTGAGCCATTCGTGGTGACAGAGCAGTACGACGATGTGCGGCGAAGGCTTGATGAGACCGGAATCATGGACGGGAACAACAATGCTTGAAATGCTTAAAAAAGCTGGATTCGACGTGCCGGACCAAGAATGGTGCGAGGCGAACTTCGTTCCGATGCCATGGATGTTGGCAACGGTCTATGACCTCAACGACCTGACCATCGCACAACGGCAATACCGAGATGTCCGAGACATGATCGCGGCCACCCTGCCCTATGACGAGTGGCTGGAATTTCGTCCGGCATGGGTCAAACCAGACAGCTACCAAGTATGGGTCAATGCTTTGCAGGATATCGCTCACAAACTTGAGCAGAAATTCGGCATCGAGTTGCTTATTGCCCCGCCACTTGATGAACAACGGGAGCGCCCGCAATGACTACCCCTAAGCGCAAGGGCCGGGGCCGACCACCCGGAGCGTCGAACAAGTTCACCCGGAAAATGCGCGAGGTCGCCGCGAATACTGGTGAACTACCCCATGAGTTCCTGCTGCGAGTGTCGCGGGGTGAGGCGATTGCTATGCCTGGCCAGAAAAAGCCGCACTACCCCACTTTCGAAGAACGTGTTCAGGCGGCGGACAGAGCGGCGCCCTTCTACGCACCCCGATTGTCGGCTGTCGGCCTTAAGGCTTCCGTTGGCCCCAGCAATCCATGGGTGGAGTTGCTGGAAATAGTCAATGGCTCCCGGCGGAAACCCCCAGGCTATCAAAAACCGTAGTCGAAGTGATGAATTAAATATTCATTTTTATTCAATGCAAGGCTGACCTGATATCAAGATTGGAGAAATGTCATGAATCTCAAAAACATCATCATCCAAGGTGGACTCCAGCATCGAGCCGTCCAAGATTACGATGCCCAGCAGGAGCGGCGTGAATACGAAAGTAAAGTCATCCAGTCCGGGGTTAAGCGGATGGAGGCACAGGATTCACTGCTGCCAGAAGAAACCGAAGACCGGCGAGCCACCCTGCAAGGCAAGCGCCAGCAGCGTGACCACATCACGCATTACCAACAACTTGCTGCCACTGGCGCGTCATTCGAGGCCTTGGCAGAAGCAGCGAAGAAACGTGGCGACCTTGCATCGATGAAGGAATTCACCACGGCCCAAACAAATGCCGAGCGCGAAGGTATGAAAGATGTCGTCATAGCCGCGCTTTCCGGTGCCGACGATGCCGAGTTGGAGCGTATTTACAACAAGTCGGGGCAGGATCGCGTCGATCCGGGATCAGTAAAGATGGACCGGCAAACCGGGTTCGTGAGCTTTTCAATGAACGGAGAGCAAAAGCAGGTCAACATGACAAGGTATGCCGAATTGCTGGGCATCGTGAAGCGCCCGGAATCGAAGCAGAGTGTCGTGCCGGCCGGCGCTCAGTTGGCCGTCGATGGCAAGATCGTTGCAACCAACACGGCTGGTGTTGAAGCCAAAGCGACCGCAGATCGGCAGAAACTTGATTACGAGTATGGTCTGAAGCGCAAGCTCGAATCCTTCAAAACCAAGCACGGTGAGGGAAAGGCCACGGCGCTGATACAGAACATGGAATACCTGGTCAGCAGTGGCGTCGCGGCCGACAGCAAGGATGCCTATGCCAAGCTACGCACGACGATGGAGAAACCGGAAGAGGATGCGATCCTGGCGCTGGCAACGACCTTGGTCAAAAGCCCGGGATACCGAGGCAAGGACGGACTCAGCCGGGCAATGAGTGATGCCGCCGGCATGGTGAAATCAGTTCGGAGCGGCGTGGCTGACCCTCTACCTGGCAATGCGGGGCAACCTGCTCAGAAATCACCTTACAAGTCACCAGAGGATGTCCGTGCGGCATTCCGCGCCGGCACGATTGACCGCGCAGCAGCAGAGGCTGCACTGCGCAACGACTTCGGTTACCAATGAAAGCGAACGATTTTTTGGATGCTGCGGATCACACCGTGAATGACGGCGGTCCCAGAGTTGATGCTTTCCTGAATGGGACAGCCACGGCTGGACAACACCCATCACCGGCGGAGTTGGATATTGCGAACAGACCTGCAAGAGCAATAACGACGCGCGGTGGCCGGACTCTGTTTGTGCCGGAGTCCGAACTGCAAACCCGGGACAATTGGGATGTCGACGTTCAGGGGGAACAGCGGGCACCATGGACCGGTGACGGCGGTGTATTGGAAAGCTTGCCGGCCCAGATGGTTGCCAGCACGCGGAATGCGGTTGCCAATCTCCGAAGAATGATGGCCGAGGAATCTGCGGCACAGCGCCGTCCTGCGGTCTCGGGCGCCGCACAAGGGGACACCCCCGCCGGCGCCATCACTGGACGCCCCGCTCCGGGTTCGACTGAGAGGCAAGCACGGATGCTGGCCGACGACGAAACGGCGGCATCAAAAGCAGCCCGGGACGCCGATTCGGCCATGGTTGACCTGAAACTGGTGACCCCACAAAACATGAATCTGGCACAAGAGGCGGTCAGTTCTCTGGCGCAATCAGCCCCACCTACAGCCTTGGGCATCGCTGCAGGCATCTTGACCCGCAATCCCGCCCTTGCCATGACCATCGCCGGGGGTGGCGGCGGCGCAATACAAGCAGGGTCTACCTATGGCGAGGCTCGCGCAAAAGGCGCATCACACCGGTTGTCATCAACCGCGGCCACAATCGATGCCATCCTTGAGGGCGTCGGAGAGGCGTTACCGCTACGCATCGCCATGAAGCGCGGCAGCCCGATCGCAGCGCGCATCTACGGCACCATAATTACCAGTGCCGGGCAGGAAGCAGCCACGCAGGCTATGCAGGATCTGAATGCCTACGCGACCTACAACCCGAACATCACTTTCAACGAGGCGTGGCACAACCTCAAAGTCGCTACCCTTACCGGTGGAATGGGTGGCGCTGTATACGGTGGTATCGGTGCCGCTGCAGGGCACACTCCCAAGCGCAAAACCGGCAAAGATGATCAGCAGGCTGATATCCCTACCGCGGGAAGCTACCTGGACGACGGCGTGCTGCCGCCGGCGTTCAACGAAGCGAGGCATCCGGGGCCGATTTCGGATGCGATCCAGAAGCTCGGCGACACGATTTTGTCCGTACGGAAACCCGTCGCGTCACTTCCCCGCATCGACGCGACTGCGCAGACTGCAGCCGACACACAACCAGCAGCAGCATCCGGCGACATGATGCAGGCGGCAGATTTTCTGGATCAGGACACATCACCCGAGAACCAAGACACAACGCTAGGCGCCGCTGCGCCGGCGGCCCCCGCAGTTGACAATGCCGCCCCCGAAGTTGACAAAGACGGCTGGGCAGCCTTCCCGCCGGAGTCCGGTACGCTGGGCGTCCCGCGTGCCGAAATGCCCCAAGTCAAAGCCGAGCACCGCGGTGCGCTGGTTAATTTCCTCAAGGGCCGCGGCATCACCAGCGCAAAAGAGGAAGTCGCGCCGAGCACACTGAAAGCGACCCAGGCCGAATACTCGCCGGCGAAAGTGACGACAGCACAGAACTTCGAGGGCGGTGACCGCTCCATCCTGATTTCGTCGGACAACCATGTCGTCGATGGACATCATCAGTGGCTGGCGAAAGCCGCAAACGGCGACCCCATCCAGGTCATCCGGCTCAATGCGCCGATCAAAGACCTGCTGCCGATGATGTCCGAGTTTCCAAGCGTGCAGAGCGCATCCGGACAACCAGCTGAGTTGTCGGCGGGCGCCGGCATCGTCATGACTCCGCCGTATCAGTCTGCCGGCGGCGAGGTTAAAGATTTGGCTGGCGCGCGGCCTGACGCGATTCGCCAAGCGATTCGGACACTGTTTAAAGTGCCTCTCAACGAGGGCCATTTCAAACAAAGCCGGGACACGTTGGGCATTTACAAGGTGAAGCCACAGACCATCCGAGTGCGCAACCAGAACGACATCGGCGTCATTGCCCACGAAACCGGACATCACTTCTCTGAAACCAGCCAGCCGGTGCGCGAGTTCATGAAGGTCCATTACGGTGAGCTGAGCAAGATCACGCCGTATGCAGCGCAGCAGAAAACAGTCGCCTTAAAACGTGAAGAAGGGTTTGCCGAGTATCTGCGGCTGCTCTGGACCCAGCCCGCGCAGGCCGCGGCACGCGCCCCGGGCTTCCATGCGGCCTTCGCCCAGTACATCGAAAAAAACGGACATCGCCCGGCGTTCGACAAGATTGCCGGCGCAATTCGGGACTGGCAGAACCTACCGCCAGCCGACCGCATTCTTGCCAAAGTCGGCCAGGCCCCGCAGCGCCCGGATCCCAAAGCGGTACGCGACCGCTTCATTTTCGAGGTTCTGGACAAATGGGTGCCACTGAAACAGATGGTCCGCGACCTGAATCCCGGTATCGCACCCAGCAAAGACCCGTTCAAGGCCGCTCACCTGCTGGCCGGTGACGGGGCCATCATCGAGGACTGGATCACCACCAACACCATTCCCTTTGATCCGGTGCGACGTGCGGACCCCAAGAATTACGGGAAGCCCCTGCGAGAGATCCTACAGCCGGTTGCCGCCGACATCCGCTCGTTCAATGCCTACCTGATCGCGCGTCGTGCGGATGAACTCACGCGCCACGGCAAGGAGCGCCTGTTCACCCCGGAGGAAATCCGCGCCGGCCTGTCGCTGGAAACCCCGGTGTTCAAGAAGGCGGCGAGCGAGGTCTACGCCTACAACGACAGCCTGATCGATTACGCGGTCGAGGGCGGGCTGCTGTCCCCGTCCACCGCCGGCAAGCTGCGCCAGTACAGCGCCTACATCCCGTTTTTCCGAGAGTCCCGGGACGGCGATGGGCACGGCGGCGGCAAGAACCCGTTCAAGCGGCTGCTGGGTGGCACGGAAAACCTGCGCGACCCCATCGCCAACCTGATCCAGAACATGGCGAACATCATCTATGCGACGAACCGGAATGCCGTGCTGCTGAAAGCCCGCGCGCTGGCCAATGCCGTGCGCGGCGGGGGCCGGTGGATCGAGGACATCCCGGTACCTGACGCCGTGCTTGAGGTGCCCACCAGGAGCGTTCTGGACGCGCTGGGCCGGCAGGGCGTGACGCTTGACCAGGACAGCCTGCAGGCCCTGAACCAGATCCAGCGGCTGGTAGTACCCCGCCCGGTGGAGGACCGCGGGGATCGCATTGTCATCGCCCGCGTCGCTGGCCAGCCCAAGGCCATGCAGATCAACAATGAGATGCTGTGGCGTGCGCTCCAAAGTTTCGAACCAGCGGACCTTGGGTTCATCGAGCAGATGTTGACCGTGCCGGCGGACCTGCTGCGGGCTGGGGTCACGCTGTCCCCCGAATTCATGGCGCGCAACTTCATGCGCGACACGCTTTCCGGCTTCGTCCAGTCCAAGGCCGGACTCATCCCTGTCGCCGGCACGGTCTCCGGCTTCAAGGAAGTCGCTACCCGATCAGACGCCGCGCGCCTGTTCCGCGCCTTCGGTGGTGCGTATGCGGACATGTGGAAAGGCGACAGCCAGCAGACCAAAGCTGTGTTGGAGCGCATGGCCAAGCGCGGCCGGTTCGACCCTAGAACAATCCTGACCCCCGGCGGCATCATCCAACTGCTGAACGATCTGGGATCAATCACAGAGGCCGGTACACGGGTCGCCGAGTTCAAGGCGACGATGCGGCCTGGCGACGTGGATAGCCTCACTGAGGCAGCCTACAACGCGCGGGAGGTATCCGTTGATTTCGGTATGCATGGTGCCAGCCAGAACATCCGACTGCTGACCCGCATCACGCCGTTCCTGAATCCCGCCATGCAAGGTTTTTACAAAATGGCCCGCACCAGTCAGGAACGATTCACGGTCACCATGCTCCGCGGCTCGATGCTGACGGCCTTCAGCGTCGCACTGTTCCTGCAGAACCGCGACGAGGACTGGTATGACGACCTGGAAAACTGGGAGCGCAACGTCTACTGGCACCTGGATGTCGGATTCAAAACCAGCGACGGCAAAGTCATCCCGGTCCGCATTCCGAAACCGTTTGAATGGGGTGCCGTGTTCGGATCTGTGCCTGAGAGTTTGGCAAAAGTCGCGATTGACCAGAACGGCGTGGAGTTCGGTAAACGTTTGAAGTCGGTCGTCACCGACGCATTCTCGCTCCGCGCCGTGCCCACCGCAGCATTGGTGCCCATGGAAATGTGGGCGAACCGAAGTATGTTCACCGGACGCCCGATAGTTTCGGAAGGGCTGGAGCGCCTGGATCCGGAACTGCAATACACCGCCGGCACCAGCCTGGCTGCGCGCGAGGCCGGGGAAGCACTCGGGGTCAGTCCCGCCCGG
The DNA here is from genome assembly GCA_019744975.1 of Burkholderiales bacterium. Lineage (GTDB taxonomy): Bacteria > Pseudomonadota > Gammaproteobacteria > Burkholderiales > SG8-41. The sequence goes on along the minus strand of JAIETP010000025.1, from coordinate 48,127 downwards.
ATCGACCATGCCATCCGCGGGTTCTTCGGAACGATGGGCGTCTACGTGACCGCCCTTGCCGATCTGGCGATCCGTCCGCTGGGCGATTATCCGATCAAGCCATCTGCGACGGTGCGGGAAATTCCGATAGTACGGGCTTTCACACACGATCCGACATCGCCGAACAGCCGTTACGTGGCGGAGTTTTATGAGGCTCTGAGCAAGGCACGGAAAGCCGATGCCACCCTGCGCCAACTCCAAGGCGGGAAAGCGGACGCCTACTACGAGAAAAACAAAGAGCTGATCGATGCGGCACCAATCCTCAACAGTGCGGCGCGCGACATGGCAGAAGCGCGCCGTGAAGCTCGCGAGATTGGCGAGGATCGAGTTTACTCGGCGAACGAAAAGCGCAACCACATCAATAATCGTAACCAGGAAATCCGAAGTACCGCCCGAGAAACCATGCTCACTGCGGTAAAGCAAGGTGTGAGGCCATAACTATGACCGACCTGCGACGGATAGAGAGGCGGACATGCAGCCATTCAAGATAGCGGGGTTCAGCGGCATCGCGACGCCGAATCGCCTGCTGTAGAAATATCCGCCGTAGCCGATGCTGACGCGGCTGCATGTGCCTGGAGTTCGATCACCACGCCGCTGATTTTCCCCTTGGCGTCGCGATCGTACTTGATCGTGCCGATGCTCTCGATGCCACGGAGAGTTAGTTCGTGTTCCCGCTGGCGCTCCTTCGCGTCGGCTCTGGCATCATCGAGCGCCTTCAGATAATAGGCATGCGAGGTCACCCAGCCGATCAACCCACCCACAACTGCGCCCACCGCTATGCCCACAATCGTCATGAGCACGTCTCTTCGCAATCGCATATTGCGCTCCTTGGGATACATCGCACCGAATTAAGGCTGGCTGGCAGTTGGTGCGAATTCAGCCGTGATGCTATCGCGACATGGCCGCGACACGAAAGAACAATGGGCTAGGTATTTCTACCTAACCCATTGATTTTATTGGCGTCCCCAAGGGGATTCGAACCCCTGTTACCGCCGTGAAAGGGCAGTGTCCTAGGCCTCTAGACGATAGGGACTACGTCTGATTACAGCGAGGTATTCTGCTGGTGGAGGTAAGCGGGATCGAACCGCTGACCTCTTGCATGCCATGCAAGCGCTCTCCCAGCTGAGCTATACCCCCACGAGAGCGGCGGATTATACCGAGGCGACCCGGTGCTGTAAACCGCAAAAACTCAATCGGGGAATACCCGTAATTCCCGCTCCATCCGCGCCAGCACTTCCTCGCGGCCGATCAGCTCCAGCGTGGCATCAATGGAGGGTGATTGTGGCTCGCCGGTGACCATGACCCGCAGCGGCATTGCGATTTTCGGCATTTTCAGCTGATGTTCGGCCAATACCGCTTTTAACGCGGCAGCAATCGCCTCGCGCCGCCATTCCACGGTCTCCAGCTGTTTGCGGAATGCGCGCAGCGCCGGTTTTGCTGCAGCGGCATAGTGCGCTTCCCGCAGCGCCGCCGACGGCTCCAGCCGCCGGTAAAAATAAACCGCGGCATCCGCCAATTCTTCAATGGTGCTGACGCGCTCTTTCAGCAGCGCGACCACCCGCGGCAAATCCGGCCCCGCCGCCACGGTGCAGCCATCACGCTCCAGAAACGGCGTCACCAGCCCTGCCAGCCGCCTGTCATCCGCCTCTTTCAGGTATTGCTGGTTCAGCCAGCCGAGTTTTTCCGCATCAAAACGCGCCGGCGAACGGCTGACATGCGCAAGGTCGAACCACTCCACCATCTGCTGCAGCGAGAATTTTTCGGCGTCACCATGCGACCAGCCCAGTCGCGCCAGGTAATTGTTCAGCGCCTCCGGCAGATAACCGTCCTCAAAATACTGCATCACGCTGACCGCGCCGTGGCGCTTCGACAGGCGCTCACCGTCGGCACCCAGGATCATCGGCAGATGCGCGAACAGCGGCAGGTTGGCGCCCAGCGCGCGGTAGATGTTGATCTGCCGCGGCGTGTTGTTGACATGGTCATCACCGCGCACGACATGGGTGATGTTCATGTCGGCATCGTCGATGACCACGCCGAAATTGTAGGTGGGGATGCCGTCGGCACGCATGATCACCAGATCGTCGAGCTCGGCATTGGCCACGGTGATCGGGCCTTTGACCAGATCGTTGAACGTCACCTCGCCGCTGTCCGGCGTGCGAAAACGAATCACCGGCTGCATGCCCGCCGGCGGCTTCAGACCGAGGCGTTTCGCGTTCTCCGGGCGCCAGCGGCCGTCATAACGCGGCTTGTCACCGCGGGCGCGCTGCGCCTCTCGCAAGGCGTCGATTTCTTCGCGCGTCGCATAACAGGGATAGGCATGGCCGTCGCGCAGCAATTGATCCACAGCCGCCTTGTACCGATCGAGGCGCTGCATCTGGAAATACGGGCCTTCGTAATCGAGGCCCAGCCATTGCATGCCGTCGAGAATCGCCTGCACCGAGGCATCAGTGGAGCGTTCGCGGTCGGTGTCTTCAACGCGCAGGATGAAAGTGCCGCCCTGCTGCTTGGCATAAGCCCAGCAGAACAAGGCCGTGCGGGCGCCGCCGATGTGCAGATAACCGGTGGGACTGGGAGCGAAGCGGGTGCGAACCATGGAATATTCAAAAAATGCGCGTGGAAAGAGCCGCTATTTTACGTCACGCACCTTGCCGGACGCCGGCTTCAGCGGGAAAAACGCTCAGGACGGTACGGTTGCAAGTCAATACGCGGTGTCCGCCCGGCAATCATGTCGGCCACCAGGCGCGCGGTCGGCGCACCACCAACGAGACCGACATGGCCGTGACCGAAGGCGTAATGCACATTGCTGAAATGCGTGGACGGACCGATCACCGGTGTTGAATCCGGCATCGACGGCCGGCGCCCCATCCACTTCGTCGCATCGACATTGCTGATGCCGGGGAACATGCGCTGCATCAGCTTGCCCAGCACATCCGCCCGCGCATAGTTTGGCGCCGCGTCTATACCTGCGATTTCGCTTTGCCCGGCGATGCGCAGCCCCATTTCCATCGGCGTGACAAAACATTTCTGCTCCGGCAGCATCACCGGCATCGGCAACTGGAAACGCGGATCGGAATAAGTAATGTGGTAACCGCGCTCCGCTTCCAGCGGCAGCACATCACCGAGCTGCGCAGTAAATTCATTCGAATGTGCACCGGCACAGATCACCAGATGTTCCACCGGCAGATTGCCGGCATCGGTGCGCAAGGCCCGCGGTCCGTCAGGACCGACATCAATGCTCAGCACCTTGCGTTGCAGGATGGTGCCGCCGTCGCGTTCGAACTGCGCGGCCAGTGATTTGGTCAGGCGTTCGGGATTGGCGCACCAGCCGTGGTCATGCAGGAACAGGCCCATTTCGTAATCGCCATGCAGACCGGGCAAACGACGACGAACCTCGGCAGCATCGAGTTCGTCGATCACCACACCGCGATCGCGCCGCAGTTTCCAGCCCAGCGCATCGGCCGCGTAGGCGCCGCGCGAGGAGTAGACCACCATGTAGCCGCTTTTGTGGATCAGGTCTTCGACACCGGCGTTTTTGACCAGCGGCGCATAGGCATCAAAAGTCTGGCTGAGCAGCGCGCGCAGCCCGTCGGCAATTTTCTCGACCCGCTTGACGTCGGCCGCCGCAACAAACTTCATCAGCCAGGGCAAGGCCTGCGGCAGGTAGGACCAGCGCAGCGCCAGCGGCCCCAACGGATCCAGCAGATAACCGGGCACCTGGGACAGAATCCCGGGCATCGCGATCGGCACACAGGAACCGGGACTGAGGATGCCGGCATTGCCGAAGGAACAGTATTCCCCAGGCGGGCGCTGGTCGACGACAGTCACTTGGTGGCCGTCCCGGCGCAGATAACTGGCGGTGGTAATGCCGACAATGCCGGCACCGATGACGGTGATGTTCTTTTTTTCCATGGGCTGGCCCGATTATAGGGCCTGTGAACCAGCTGGCGGGTTTGGCGGCCGTCCGCGACCGGTGGTAAAATCCGCGCCGGCTGGGGCGGTTAACTCAGCGGTAGAGTGCCACCTTCACACGGTGGAAGCCACTGGTTCGATCCCAGTACCGCCCACCACATACCCCCTCCCGCATCTCTCCTGAACGCCCGTTTTGCGCCGGCGTCCAATCCTGTCGAGTTTTGCTCCCGGCCTTTGATACAGATCAAAGGTTATACCGGGTTTGCAGCACATCATCAGCGAATGCCTCACACCATCAACCATAGCCAAAAAGCTGGTTCCCCCTGCGAAGGAGCGAATGCATGGAACTACTCGAATTTGCCCGCGGCCCCGGGCTCGCAGTCTCGCTGACGGTATTCGCAATCGGCGTCGCTTGGCGCATTTACGGCATCCTGCGCCTGGGCCGCAAGCCGGACTTCTCCGCGCCGCGCTCGATTCAAACCACCGCGGGCGCATGGCGCATGATCCTTCGCAGGATGTGGCCGCACCGCGAGTTTTACGCCGACTCCGCCGGCGCGACTTTCAACGGTTACCTCTACCACGTCGGCTGGTTCGTTGCCTTCCTCGCCTTCGTGCCGCACATTGCCTTCATCGAGCGACTGACTGGCGTTTCCTGGCCGGCTCTGCCCGACACCGTGATATACGTGGCCACGGCGCTGGCCATTCTCGGCCTGGTCGCCGCCCTGCTGCGCCGGCTGACCGATCCGGTGCTGCGGCTGTTGTCCAATTTTGACGACTACTTTTCGTGGATCGTCACCATGCTGCCGCTGATCACCGGCATGGCGCTGATCCACGGCGGTTACCACGACCTCAAACAGGTGCCGCCGACGCCATACACCACGCCGCTGGCGCTGCACCTGCTGAGTCTTGAACTGCTGCTGGTGTGGATGCCTTTCGGCAAACTGTCCCACGCCTTCCTGGTATTCCTGTCCCGCGGCACCACCGGCGCCGCGTTCGCGCGCAAGGGAGCACAGCCATGACCGACGTCAACATCCGTTTTCCTCTGGATCTCGATTCGCCGCGCTTCTCGATCAGGAAACCGGAGGTCCGCAGCGACCGCCAGGGCGACATGACCGACGCCGAACGAGTTGATCGCGCGATGCAGAGTTTTATGAAGGATTTCAGCGCGACCACCGCCACCTACATGGAATCGTGCATACACTGCGGCCACTGCGCTGATGCCTGCCACTTCTACAAGGTCACGGGCGATCCGAAATACACGCCGATCTGGAAACTCGAGCCGTTCAAGCAGGCCTACAAGCGCGAAGCCGGGCCGTTTGCCTTCGCCTACCGCGCCTTCAACCTCAAACCCAAGGTCACGCTGGCCGAGCTCGAGGAATGGCAGCATCTGCTCTACGACTCATGCACCATGTGCGGCCGCTGCACGATGATCTGCCCGATGGGCATCGACATCGCGACGCTGATCAGCCAGGCGCGCCATGGCATGTTCAACGCAGGATTGGTGCCGCACGAACTGTGGGCCGTGGCCGAACGCGCCGAACGCGAGGGCAGCCCGCTGGGTGCCACCGCCAAGGTGCTCAAAGACCGCATCGAATGGCTGGCCGACGACTACGAGGTCGAAATCCCGCTCGACAAACCCCAGGCCGAGGTGGTGTGCACGCTGTCGTCGATCGAGATCATGAAATACCCGGAATCGATCGTTGCGCTGGCAAAAATACTCAACCATCTGGGTACCGACTGGACCCTGCGCAGTGACGGTTACGAGGCGACCAATTTCGGCCTGCTGTCCGGCAATGCCGCTTGGCAGAAGGACATGACCATGAAACTGATCAATGCCGCTGTAGCGGCCGGCGCAAGGACGCTGGTGCTGCCAGAATGCGGCCACGCCTACGGCGCATTGCGCTGGCAGGGAGCCAACATCTACGGCAAGCCGCTGCCCTTCACGGTGCTGCATATTTCGGAGTTCCTCGCCGAACAGGTCAACAGTGGCAAACTGAAACTGAAAAAACTGGACAAGTCGGTGACTTTCCACGACCCCTGCCAGGTATCCCGCCGCGGCGGCGCCACGCAGGCGCCGCGCGACGTACTGCAAGCTATGGGCGCCGATCTGCGCGAGTCGCGCGACAGCGGTGCACTGGGCTGGTGCTGTGGCGGCGGCGGTGGCGTGGTCACCATTCATCGCGCCGATGAACTGCGCCATGCGGCCTTCGACATCAATATCCGCCAGATCAACGCCACGGGCGCCGAAATTCCGGTCACCAGTTGTTCCAACTGCCGCCAGACCTTTGACGACGGCCAGGCGCATTATCAGTGGGACAAGTCCATGAACAGCCTGCTGGAACTCGTCGCCGACCACATCGCCGACTGAAAGGTGCACGGCGGCACCGACAGTCCCGCCAGCGGCTATACTCGCGATTCCGATTGCGAGTAGCCGCCGTGCCCGACCAACCACAACAACAGTACACCCCGCTCGTCACCCCACCGCAGGCGCTGAACACTCCGGCATTGTGGTTTGCGTTTCAGCGCTCATCGATCCTTGTCAGCAATGCCGAATCCGCAGCACTGCCCTGCTGCTGCACGCTGGAAGAACATGGCGTGGCCACCGTGCGCAGCCATTATCTTGGCCTGCTCGGCGAACAGCATTGTTACGCCGCCGAGGTTGATGAAGCGCATCCGCTGCCCGCCGGTTGGGCGCCACTCGGTCTGCGCGATCTGTTCGGCATGGTCGACAGCACACTGGCCGCATTGTCCGGACGCGCGCTGCAGATCATCGACTGGGAACGCAACCACCAGTTCTGCAGCCGCTGCGGCACGCCCATGCAGGCGCGCAGCGATGAGCGTGCCCGCACCTGTCCGTCCTGCCGCTTTACCACCTATCCGCTGGTGTCTCCCGCGGTGATGGTGTTGATCACCCGCGGTCGCGAACTGCTGCTGGCGCGCAAGGGGGTGTGGCCGGCGGGACGTTATTCGGCGATTGCCGGATTCGTCGAACCCGGTGAAATGCTCGAAGACACCGTGGTGCGCGAAACCCGTGAGGAAGTTGGCGTCGAAGTCGGCAATCTGCGTTATTTCGGCAGCCAGCCCTGGCCGTTCCCGCATTCGCTGATGGTCGCATTCACCGCCGAATACGCCGGCGGCGCGGTGCGTCCCGACGGTGTCGAGATCGAGGAAGCGGCGTGGTTCGATGCCGAAGCCCTGCCGCGGCTGCCGCCCAGCGTCAGTATTTCGCGCCGGCTGATCACCACCGTGGCTGCGGAACTGGCGCGGCAATATCCGCTCCAACGCTGAAGTTCTGCCTGAACACGAATCGAGATCACCGTGGCCAAAATCAATCCCAATCCCCTGCTCCGCCTGCACTCACTGGGCCAGCGCATCTGGCTGGACAACCTGTCGCGCACACTGCTGCAGGAAGGCACGCTGAAAAAACTGGTCGCTGAAGACCGCATCGCCGGCGTGACCTCGAACCCGACAATTTTTTTCAAGGCGATCAGCGAAAGCCCGCATTACCGCGAAGAACTGCAGAAACTGAAAAGCGACCCGGCGTTGACAGCTGAACAGCGTTACGAGACGCTGGCCATCGCCGACATCCAGGCGGCCTGCGACCTGTTGCTGCCGCAGTACAAATCGACCACCGGTGACGACGGTTATGTCAGCCTCGAAGTGTCGCCGGCGCTTGCGCATGACGCTGCAGGAACGCTGGCCGCCGGGCTGCGACTGAAAGCCGCAGTGGCCCGCGACAACCTGCTGATCAAGGTGCCGGCCACCGATGCCGGCCTCACCGCAATCGAAGAACTGGTTGCCCACGGCTGTTCGGTCAATGTCACGCTGATGTTTTCGCTGCGCCATGTGCGCGACGTGGCCGAGGCCTATGTGCGCGGCATCAGTCGCCACGTCGAGGCCGGCGGTGATGCGGGCAAGGTCAAATCAGTCGCCAGCCTGTTCTTGAGCCGCGTTGATACCCTGATCGACAGACGCCTCGAAACCATCGGCGGCGAAGCGCTGGCCTTGCGCGGCCGATCGGCGGTGGCGCTGGCCAAACTGGCGTACCAGGATTATCTGACAACGTTTTCGGATGCTGCCTTCGGCGCACTTGCCAAACGCGGCGCCCGGCCGCAGGCCATGCTGTGGGCCAGCACCGGCACCAAAAACCCGGCTTACAACGATGTGTTGTACATCGAATCACTGATCGGCCCGCAGACCATCAACACGGTGCCCGATGCCACGCTGGCGGCGTTCCGCGACCACGGCAAGGCGGAAGCCACGCTGGAAACCGACATTGATGCCGCGCGCGAACAATTCGCAGCGCTGCAGCGTTTCGGCATCGACATGGATGCGGCCGGGCAGGAATTACAGGTGGAAGGCTTGAAGCAGTTCGAGGATTCGTTCCGGCAGCTGCTGGCGCTGACCGCATAAAGGTGGCAAAAAATAATCAATAAAATCAAATACTTATATTGATATCCGCTCTTGCGCAAGAGCAGGCCCGAAGCCGCTCATCAATGCTTCGCTTCAAGTGTGCCCTTGTCCGCGCTCATCGCTTTCCACACCGCGCCGCCACTGGCCTTGTCGATGTCCACCAGTTGCGCTTCATGCGCGGCGATTTCTTCCGCACTTGCGCGAAGCACCGTCAGCTTCAGTTCACCACGTTTGAATCCCGGCACACTGGCTTCAGTGCGTACGGTCTCGGTTTCGATGATCAGGCTTTCCTGGCCGCGGGTCATCGCCAGATAAACTTCGGCCAGCAGTTCCGCGTCCAGTAAAGCACCGTGCAGTGTGCGCGCCGAGTTGTCGATCTGGTAACGGTCGCACAGGGCATCGAGGCCGTTGCGTTTGCCCGGATGCAGATCCTTGGCCATGCGCAGGGTGTCGGTCACTTCCGGACAATAGGTTTTCAGGCGTTTTTTGCGCGCCAGCGCCAGTTCGCTGTCGAGGAAGCCGATATCGAAGGGCGCGTTATGGATGATCAGTTCAGCGCCCGAGATGTAATCCAGAAACTCGTCGGCGATTTCGGCGAATTTCGGTTTGTCGCTGAGGAACTCCGTGGTCAGGCCGTGCACCTGCAGCGCACCCTCTTCGCTGTCACGACCGGGATTCAGATAACGGTGGAAATGTTTACCGGTCAGCCGCCGGTTGACCATTTCGACACCGGCAACCTCAATCACGCGGTGGCCCAGCTTGGGATCAAGGCCCGTGGTTTCGGTATCGAGAAAGATCTGCCGCGTCGACATCAGGCCACCTGCCCCGGTTTTACACTTTCAACGCCCCGGTTCGCCAGTTCGTCGGCGCGCTCATTACCGTCATGCCCGTTATGTCCCTTGACCCACAACCATTCGATGTCGTGCTGCACCGCCAGCGCATCCAGTTCACGCCACAGGTCTTCATTCTTGACTGGCTTTTTGTCAGAAGTTTTCCAGCCGCGTTTTTTCCAGGCATGGATCCATTCGGAAATGCCCTGCTGCACATACTTGGAGTCGGTGTGCAGGCGCACGCGGCAGCGGCGCTTCAGGGCCTCCAGCGCGCGGATCACCGCGGTCAGTTCCATGCGGTTGTTGGTGGTATGGGCTTCGCCGCCGAACAATTCACGGGTTTTACCGCCGCCGCTGAGCAAAGCGCCCCAGCCGCCGACGCCCGGGTTGCCCTTGCAGGCGCCGTCGGTGTAAATCTCGATGACGCCGCCCGCTTCGGTTCCGGCCGCCACCTCTTTGTTCGCGTCATTCATTTGTTCGCGTCATTCATTCGCTGCGCACCTTTGCCGCCATACCCTCTTCATCACGCACCCGCTCCGGCACCGGCGACAGGTTTTTTTGCGGTGCCGCGCGATCACTCCACTTCGGCAGGATCAGACGGATGCCGCGTACGCGTTTGATCGCCTGCAGGAAAAACACCCCGCCGGCTATCGGCCACCAGCGGTCACCGGCTTTTTCCATGAAACCGAAACGGTCCAGCCATTTCTGCTCCGCGCAGGGCGGTGCATAACAGGCCATCGAGCCGGCGACGATTTCAAGGCCGACCAGCGCAAACCAGTCCTTGACCCGTGCCAGGTGGATGAAATCGCCGCTCCACGGGAAATCTCGGCGTGCGCCAAAACCCCGGCGCAGGCCCCACAGGCTCAGCGGATTGAATCCGGAAATGATGACGTGGCCTTCGGGGCGCAGCACCCGCGCGACTTCGCGCACCACCTGGTGCGGATGCGCGGAAAACTCCAGCGTGTGCGGCAGCACCATCAGGTCGACGCTGTTCGAATCGATCGGCAGGTCGCGGAAATCGGCGCGCAGGCCGACCGCGCCCTGCGGCCCCGCATGCACCCGCAGCGGAATGCGGCTGGCGCGCAGCAGGTCCAGCTGTTCGAGGCCGAGCTGCAGTGCGTGATAACCGAAGATATCGGCCACCGCCTCGTCGAAATAGGCCTGCTCGCGCGTAATAACGTACTGGCCCGGCGAACTCGCCAGCCATTCAGTCGCGGTCAGTCCGTCGGCTGTAATTGACATGTCGGGAGTTTAAATCAAATAATCGACCGATGACCTGAAGGAGTTTGAATATGGCTGCATACCAAGTCGTGCCGCTGCGCGCATTTGCCGATAATTACATCTGGACCATCCGTGACGCCGGATTTGCCGCCGTGGTCGATCCGGGCGATGCGCAACCGGTGCTCGACTACCTGGCGCGCGAAAAACTGCAGCTGGTCGCCATCCTCAACACCCACCACCACGCCGATCATGTCGGCGGCAACGCGGCCTTGCTGGCGCGGACAAAAGTACCGGTTTATGGACCAAAGGACGAACGCATCGCGGAAGTCAGCGAACGGCTCGCCGACGGTGCGCGCTTCACGCTGCCGCATTTCAATATTGCAATGGAAACCCTGGAAATACCCGGCCACACCCGTTCGCATATCGCCTTTCATGGCGACGGCCTGCTGTTCTGCGGCGACACGCTGTTCGCGGCAGGTTGCGGCCGGCTGTTTGAAGGCACGCCGCGCCAGATGCACGACTCGCTGACCCGTCTGGCCCGCCTGCCCGATGCCACCCGCGTCTATTGCGGTCACGAATACACGCTGTCCAACCTCAAATTTGCCCGGGCGGCCGAACCGGACAACCCCCGGCTGCCGGAACTGGAAGCACGGATGCAGGCGCTGCGGGAACGCGGCCAGCCGACCCTGCCCTCAACCATTGCCCAGGAAAAAGCCACCAACCCATTTTTGCGTGTCGCCGAACCGGCCATCATCGCCAGCGCCAGCGGGCGGGCGGCAAAAAAACTCAGCGATCCGGTCAGCGTGCTGGCGGAAATCCGCGACTGGAAAAACAACTTCTAGGTCACTTCCGGGCACTAAGTCACAGACCTCGCGCCCCACCTCCAGATATGACAATAAAATATTGATTTTGAAGGAATATCCGGTTTGACTTTATAACGGTCCGCGGCTACTATCCGGCAATCTTCTGGCGTTGATCCGCCTGTTCAGGACACCGAACGCATGATGAAACTCATCACCCGCTGCGCCCTGCTGACTGCCGCCCTGTTTGCCGCGGCCTGCGCGCAACTGCCGACCGCGGAACAGACCGTTGCCACGCCGCCTCCGGCCGCTGACCCGATCGCCGCCATGGCCGTGCCGGCCCCGGCGCCCGCTCCGGAAGTCGTAACACCACCTGTAACCGTCAAAGCGCCGCCGCGCGACGTCTGGGAAAGAGTCCGCGGTGGGTTCACGATGAAGCCGATGGACAATGACCTGGTCCGGCAATGGGAGATCTTCTACTCGACCAAGCCCGAATATTTCGCGCGCATGGTCGACCGCAGCAGCCATTACCTGTTCCACATCATCGAAGAAATCGAGCGGCGCAGGATGCCGGCTGAAATCGCGCTGCTGCCGATGATCGAATCCGCCTATAACCCGCAAGCCTACTCCAAGGCCCATGCCTCGGGCCTGTGGCAGTTCATCCCGTCCACGGGCAAGCACTATGGCCTGCGCCAGAACTGGTGGTACGACGGCCGGCGTGACGTGATTGCCGCCACCGGTGCGGCACTGGATTACCTGGAAAAACTTCATGCCCAGTTCGGCGACTGGGAACTGGCGCTCGCCTCCTACAACTGGGGCGAAGGCGCCGTCGGCCGCGCCGTGGCGCGCAACCAGGCCAAGGGTCTGCCGGCGGATTACGCCAGCCTGACCATGCCGGCGGAAACCCGCAATTACCTGCCGAAACTGATCGCCGTCAAAAACATCATCGCCGACCCGGCGCGCTTCGGCGTCAAACTGGCCAGCGTGCCGAACCAGCCTTATTTCGAAGTGGTCACCGTACAGCGCCACATCGACGTCAAACTCGCGGCAAAATTCGCCGAAATTCCGCTCGAAGACTTCAAATTCCTGAACCCGGCGCACAACAAGCAGGTGATCAAGTCCTATGCGGCGGAAAGCATCGTGCTGCCGCGTGACAAGGTCGCGATATTCCACGCCAATCTCGCCAATCACGACAAGCCGCTGGTGTCATGGCAGGCGCATACCGTCAAACCCGGCGAAAAGCCGGAAAAAATCGCCGCCAAGTACGGCATGAGCGTCGCGGAACTGAATCAGGTCAACGGCATTGGCGGCAAAAACAAGATGCGCACCGGCCAGCCGCTGCTGGTGCAAACCACAGCCGGCGCCACGCCCAACCTGCCTGACCTGCCGGCGTCCCCGGTATCCCTGCCCAAGGCTTACAAGACGGCGCGCAGCAAAAACGCGAAAGTCGCCAGCAAACCTGGCGCCAAGCCGGCAGCCAAAACCGCGGTCGCCAAACGTGCGCCGGCGAAACGCAGCAAGGTCACCATCAAAGCTGGTGCGCCCGCCAAAAAGCCCGGCACTGTCGTCGCAACGCAATCGCGTCGCTGATCTTTCGTTATAAACCTCCGTCGCAGACTCAGCCGTAGAGATGGCAGCGCGTCGCGTGTGACACGCTGAAGTTGTGATCATCCGGATACTCGCTGCCGCAGCAGGGCAGGGCTACGCCGCAACGCGGATGGAAATGACAACCCTGTGGCGGATTGACGGGTGACGGCAGGTCACCGTCGACACGGATCACCGGGCGCTCCGCCTTGGGATCGGCGACCGGCACGGCGGCCAGCAACGCCCGGGTGTACGGATGTTTCGGATCATGCAGCACTTCCGCCACCGTACCGCGCTCGACGATGCGCCCCAGATACATCACCGCAAGCTCATCCGCCATGTATTCAACCACTGCCATGTTATGGCTGATGAACAGATAGGCGAGCCCCTTCTCGCGCTGCAGGCGCTTCAGCAGGTTGAGAATCTGCGCCTGCACCGACACATCCAGTGCACTCGTAGGCTCATCACACACAATCAGCTGCGGCTCCACCGACAGCGCACGGGCGATCGCGATGCGCTGGCGCTGCCCGCCGGAAAATTCGTGGGGATAACGGCCTTTGACATCAGGCGCAAGACCGACTTCGACCAGCAAGGCGTTAATACGCAGGGCGCGTTCTTCCTCACCGCCACCAATCCCCAGCGCCAGCATGCCCTCCTCCAGCGCATCACCGATGCGCACCCGCGGATTCAGCGAGGCATAGGGATCCTGGAAAATGATCTGCGCATGCCGGCGGCGATCACGCAAGGCGGAGCGATCCAGCGTCAGCAAATCCACACCGTCGAACAGTACCTGCCCTCCGGTCGGCGGCACCAGCCGCAGCAAACCCTTGCCGACTGTGGTCTTGCCGCAACCCGATTCACCGACCAAGCCCAGTGTGCGGCCGGGGGCGATACTTAAGGACACACCGTCTACGGCTTTGACCTGACCCTTGATACGCTGCAACAGCCCTTTGCGGATCGGAAAATGGACTTGCAGGTCTTCGATCCGCAGGATTGAGGATTGCGGAGTGAGGATTGAGGAACGAACTTCATCGCACGATTCAGCAGTTCGCTCCTCGATCCTCAATCCTCGATCATCACTGCCGTACAAGTGGCATTTCGCGCGTTGGCCGTCGCGTACCGCGCCCCAGGCCGGGATGGTATCTGCGCAATGCGCCAACGCGCTGTCGCAACGTTCGGCAAAACGGCAGCCGGCGAACTGCCGCGTCAGTGCCGGCACCGTACCGCGGATCGCGGCCAGGGTTTTGCCGCGCCCGGCGCGGTCGGGCAATGACTCGAACAGCTTCCGCGAGTACGGATGCGCCGGTCCGGCAAAAAAGGCGTTGACCGCTGCCGTTTCAATGATTTCTCCGGCATACATCACCGCCACCTGCTGCGCCATCTGCGCCACCACGCCGAGATCATGCGTAATCAGCAACATTGCCATGCCGCGGCTGCGCTGCAGCTCGCGCAGCAGATCCAGCACCTGCGCCTGCACCGTGACGTCCAGCGCGGTGGTCGGTTCGTCGGCAATCAGCAGTTCCGGATCACAAGCCAGCGCGATGGCGATCATCACCCGCTGTTTCATGCCGCCGGACATCTGGAAGGGATATTCCGTCATGCGCCGCCGCGCGTCGGGCATGCGTACCGCATCCAGCAGCTCCAATACCCGCGCTTCCACGGCAGCGCCGGTCAATGCAGTGTGCCGGGTCACCGCCTCGGCAATCTGCGCGCCGACCGTCATCACCGGATTCAGCGACAGCCCCGGTTCCTGGAAAATCATCGCCACACGCCGGCCGCGCACATCGCGCATGCGTGATTCCGGCAGCACCAGCAGGTCCTCGCCCGCGAGTTCAACCGCACCGCCGGCAATCTCGCCGGCCTCCGGCAACAGACGCATGATCGACAGCGCCGTCATCGATTTGCCGCAGCCGGATTCGCCGACCAGCGCAAAGGTCTCGCCGGCGGCGATCTCGAAGGAAATACCGTCCACGGCGCGCATCGGCATCGAGCCGCCACGGATCAGCGTGGTTAGCCCGACCACCTTCAGCAGCGGCTTGTTCATGGCCGCCCTCCGCCCACGATTAACCGTGGGTCAAAGGCATCCCGCACCGCATCGGCAAACAGGTTCGCCGCCAGAACCAGTGTCAGCATGAACATGAATGCCGCTGCCAGCGACCACCACACCATGGGCTCGCGCGCCATTTCCAGCCGCGCGCTGTTGATCATGGTGCCGAAACTGATCATCGACGGGTCCACGCCGACGCCGACATAGGACAACACCGCCTCGGCCAGCACCAAGCCGCTGAAATCCATCACCAACGCAATCATCACGATGTGCATCACATTGGGCGTGATGTGGCGCATCATGATGCGCCAGTGCGACACGCCGAAGGCATGCGCCGCCTGGATGTATTCCATTTCGCGCAGCTTCAGCGCTTCACCGCGCAGCAGCCGGCACAGTCCCGTCCAGCTGGTGACGCCGAGAATCACGCACAAGGCCAGCAAACGGATGTCGGCACGGATTTCCGTGGTCGGGAACAGCTCGGCATGATTCTCGATGTAGACCTGCATCATCAGCACCGCCGCGGCGATCAGCAGCACGCCGGGAATCGACGACAGTGTGGTGTAGACATACTGGATGACGTCGTCGATCCAGCCCTTGAAATAACCCGCCATCAATCCCAGCACCAGCGCGAAGGGCAGCATCACCAGCGTCGCCAGCGTGCCGATGACCAGGCCGGTACGGATACTTTTCAGCGCCTGATACAACACGTCCTGGCCGACCTTGTCGGTGCCCAGCACGTGGTAATACGGCGCCAGCGCCACCACCGGGCCGATCAGCACACACATGAGGCCGAAGGCGCAAAACACCGCCCGCCACGGCACGGCAGTGCGCCCGGCCCAGGCCTCGCGCCAGGTTGATTCGATGCTGCTGTCCGGACTCCGCGCCAAAACCGCGCAGACACCAAGCACCGCGACGAACCAGAACAGCAAGCCGAAAGCCAGGCCGCGGAAGGCCTTCAGCGCAACATCACGGCCCCAGTCGGCCTGCGGATCCTTCAGGTGCGCGCCGCCATGGCGCAGCCGCGGAAACACCCGGGTTTCGCTGCCGTCGGGCCCTTGCACGGTCTCCTTGGCGTAGAGATGTGTGGCCAGCGGTGCGGAATAGGTTTTTTCACGGGTCAGGCGCAGGGGCTCCAGCACGCGGTCGAGCAGGCTGCGCACTTCGGTGGCATAGGCGGTTTTGCCGCCCTGCGGCGGCAGCGCCGCGCGGTAATGCACGGAATCGAGCAAGCCGACCAGCACAAACGCCGCCAGCACCGTCGCCGCCGCCATGCCGCTGGCGCTACGCGCGACACGCGCCCAGGGCGCGCGCAGATGCGGATGATTGCGCGTGTACGCCGCGAAACCGATGGCGGTCAGCACCAGCAGCCACACCAGCGCATCGCTCCACAGCAGCTCGAAACGAAAAGGGAAAATGAGCGGCGTCATGAAAACCGCACCCGCGGATCGACCAGGGTGTAGGAAATATCGGTCAGGATCAGACCGATGATGTAGAGCACGGAGCCAAGGAACACCATCACCCGCACGATGGCGAAATCCTGCTGGCTGATGGCGTCGATGGTGTAACTGCCGAGGCCGGGGATGCCGAAAAACGATTCGGTGATCAGCGCACCCATGAACAGCAGCGGGATCACCACCACCACGCCGGTGAGGATCGGGATCATCGCGTTCTGCAACACGTGGCGGAACAGCACCCGCGTTTCCGAAAGCCCCTTGGCGCGCGCGGTGCGCACATAGTCCTTGCTGATTTCCTCGAGGAATATGGTGCGGTACCAGCGCGCGTTGCCGCCGATGCCGCTGATCACGCCGATCAGCACCGGCAGCGCGAGAAACTTGATCGCCTCAAAACCCGTGTCGTAGCCGGAGATCGGCACCAGATTCCATAACTTGCCGAAGATGAACTGGCCGCCGATGATGTAGAACAAGCCGGAAATCGACATCATCAGCACACACAGCACCACGCCCCAGAAATCGAGATAGGTCGCGCGGAAAAACGCCATCATCAGCGCAAACGAGATGTACACCAGCAGCCCGATGATGAACGCCGGCAGCTGCACCGCGAGGCTGGGCCACATGCGGGTGCTGATGTCGTAACCGATGTTGCGGCCCTGGTCGGAGGCGCCGAATTCAAAGACAAACAGCCGCGCCGATTTTTCGAAAAACACCGTGTTGGTGACCTTAGCGGTGCCCAACATTTTTTCGTTTAAAAACAATGGTTTATCGTATCCCCGCTCCCGCTTCCATTTTTCCACGGCCTCCGGCGTCACCCGTTTCGCGCCGAGTTGCGCACGCGCCATGTCATCCGGTGAATTGACAAAAAAGAACAGCGCGAAGGTGAACACATTGACGCCGACCAGCACCAAAAGGCCGTAAATCAGGCGGCGGATGATGTAACCGGTCATGACTGCACCATCGTTGCGGTGCGTCGTTCGCGACGACGAAACGCAGCTACAGCAGGTACCGCGCTCAATATCAGCACCACACCAATCAGCACCAGCGGCCAGACCACCGGCGGATTCCACTCACGGCGCCGCTGCACGCGTAATGCCGGATCGAGGCGCTGATATTTCAATCCGTTGTTGGCAATCTGGTTGGGTTTGCGGTTAAACACCCAGCCATGATGCAGCGTGTAATCCTTGGGGAAATAACTCCACACCCAGGGCGCATCATGGCGCAGCAATTCAATCATGCGGTCGATGATGGCCTGACGCTCAGGACCGTTGGCCATGTGTTTCATGCGATCAAACAATCGATCGAATTCGGCGTTTTTGTAATTGGATGCGTTCTCGCCCTGCGTCTGAGCCCGCCCCTGCGCACCGTGCAACAGGAACAGGAAATTTTCCGGGTCCGGGTAATCGGCATTCCAGCCGAGGAAATACAGCTGTGCAGTGCCACGCCGCAACTTGTCCTGCAGGCGGTTGAAATCGGTGGCGCGAATCACCAGCTGCACACCCAGCTTTGCGAACTGGTTGATGTACCAGTCCAGCCGCGCCTTGCTGTCGGCGCCGCTGGAGGTGGTATCGAGATGCAACAGCAGCGGCTGGCCGGTCTTCGCGTCACGGCCGTTCGGGTAACCGGCCTCTGCCAGCAGTTTTTTCGCCTGCTCGATGTTTTTGCGCTGCGGCTGGTTGTTGACCCAGTCATAGACCTGGGGATTGATGCCCTTGGCGTCGGCGTCGCGATATCCGAATATGCCCGGCGGAATCGGCCCATGCGAGGGCACGCCGCGGCCGTTGCGGAATATCGAAATAAGCTCTTCCTGATCAACGGCAATGGAAATCGCCAGTCGCAGCTTGCGCGCACGTTCGCCAGGTGTCGCACCGACGACAGGATCCAGCATGTTGAAACCGAGATAAAACACGCTGGTCGCGAGGGAAGTCTGCAAGCGGATGCCGCGCGCCACCATGTCCTCGGTCAAGGTGATGTCGCCGCCGCTGAACTGCACCGCCTGGTCAAAGGTGTCCGAACCGATGCCGGACGCATCGTAATAACCCTGCAGGAACTTGTTCCAGTACGGGATCTGCTCCTTCTCCAGGCTGAACACCACGCGGTCAATAAAGGGCAGCGGCTTGCCGGCATCCGCCAGCAGACCTTTTTTGCCGTCTTCCGGCTCACCCTCGGCCGGATAGGTTTCCCCCCGGTAATTCGGGTTGCGCTCCAGCACCATCTGCCGGTTCGGGTTATTGACGGTCAGCATGTATGGCCCGCTGCCGACCGGATACCAGTCGAGCGTGATGTTCTTTTTCGCCATGCCCGGCTGGTCATAAAAACGGTCGGCTTCCGGCGGCACCGGCGCAAAAAACGGCATCGCCAGCCAGTAGGCGAACTGCGGATATTTGCCGCGCACCCGCACCGCATAAGTATGGCGGTCGATGATGCGCACGCCCGACACGGCGTACTGGGTCAGGTCGACGGATGCCTCTTCCGGCAGCCCGGCTGCGACCTTGGTCAACTGGTCAGCCAGATCCTTCAGACCAATCACGTATTCGCCCATCAGTTGCAGAATCGGTGAATGCAGCCGCGGATGCGCCAGGCGTTTGATCTGGTGCACATAGTCGGCGGCTTCCAGTTCGCGCGTACCGGTATGTTTGAAATCGCCCAGCGTATCGATGCCGCGCAGGTCGGCGGCGGTCAGTGTGAGGTAACGTGGTTTTCCGGATTCGTCGATGGCAAACGCCGGGTGCGGCTGGTATTTGACGCCCTGTTTGATACGAATCACATATTCACTGTACGCGACCCGCTCCGCCGGCGCGCTGTCCGGCAAAGATTTGCCCGCGGCATCAAGATAAACGGGCTTGGGCACCTCGGTGGCGCCGAAGGGGATCAGCTCATAGGGGCGCTTCAGGTAGTGGTACTGCAATGGCGGCTGATAAATGTTGGCGATGAACGCAAATTCATTTTCAGCATAAGACTGCACCGGGTCCAGGTGTTTGGGCCGCTCGGAGAAGGAGGTATAAAGGGTGTTCGCGCCGGCATCGGCGGCAGGATAGGGATCATTCCACGCCGATCCGCCGCAGCCCGCGGTGAGGGCGAGGGTCAATGCAAAAAACAACAGCAGCGTGGCTGAGCGGTTGCAGGTCATTGACGGAAAGTGTAGCCGATAATGGCAGGCTGTTCTTCTGGTTATAATCGAACGCAGACCTCCCTCGCATCACCATTACAGGAAAAACCATGGCGTTCCTGCAAGACAAAAAAATCCTGATCACCGGCCTGCTGTCGAACCGGTCCATCGCTTACGGCATCGCCAGGGCGGCGAGCCGCGAAGGTGCGCAGCTCGCCTTTACCTATCAGGGCGAGGACATCAGGGAGCGCGTGATCAAACTGGCCGCCGAATTCGGCACCGTGCCGGTGTTGCCCTGCGATGTGTCACAGGATGACCAGATCGCCGCGCTGTATGCAAAACTGCAGTCGGAATGGGGCGGACTCGACGGCCTGTTGCATTCGATCGCATTTGCCCCGCGCGAAGCCCTGAAGGGAAATTTCCTCGACGGCCTGACCCGCGACGGCTTTGCCATGGCGCACGACATCAGCAGCTACAGCTTCGCCGCCATGGCCAAGGGTGCTGCACCACTGATGGCCGGCAAACCGGGCGCGATGCTGACGCTGACCTACCTCGGCGCGGAACGCACCGTTCCCAACTACAACGTCATGGGACTGGCCAAGGCCAGCCTTGAAGCCTGCGTGCGTTACCTCGCCAGCGACCTCGGCCCGCAGGGCATCCGCGTCAACGGCATTTCGGCGGGACCGATCAAGACCCTGGCGGCCGCAGGCATCGGCGGGTTCGGCAAGATACTCAAGTTTGTTGAAGACAACGCGCCACTGCGGCGCAATGTCACCATCGACGATGTCGGCAATGCCGCGGCCTTCCTGCTGTCCGACCTCGCCGGCGGCATTACCGGCGAAATCACCTACGTCGATTGCGGTTTCAGCACCGTCGTCGGCGGCATGCGCGGCGAATAAGCAATAAAAAAACCCGGCACCTTGCGGTTACCGGGTTTCTCCTACTTACCAATAGCTGCCACTGGTTTTCAGGTCCCGGCTGCTTTTGCCGGGTAAGCCTCATTCTTCCGGCTTAGTGTTTTAAGGTGCCGGCTGCTTTTGCCGGCTAAGTCTGCTTATTCCGGCCGCTGTTGCCGGGAGTCCTGATTCTGCCGCTGGCTGCTTTTGCCAGCTTAGCTCACTTCTTTTCGATCAGATCCTTGCGCAGCTTGACCTCGGTTTTCTGCTTCAGGCTCGCCAGGTAGGCCGCCAGCTCGGCCTGCCCCGCCACTTGGCGCAGCGTCTGTGCAATCGTGTTCTGCTTGTCCTTGGCGCCCTCGGTCGCTTCCTGCACCTTGCTGATTCTCACCAGCGTATAACCGCCGCCCGGCGCCTCGGTACCCGCATAGGCCGGCAGCTTGCTGATGTCCGTTTTGAACGCCTGGCGCAGCACTTCGCCCGGAATCCCCTTGGGGTCACCGCGTCCGGCCAGCAGCGGCGCGCTCCAGGCCACCTGGGCGTCCTTGCCCTGTTTCAGCGCCTCGAGTTTGGCGCGGCCCTCCTGTGCGGCCAGCTGGCTCGCCTGCTGCAGCACCAGTTTTTTCTGCAGCGCGCCGCTGACCTGGTCAAACGGCTGGACGGCAGACGGTTTGTGTTCGGCAATCCGCGCCCCGACCAGTACGCGGGGGGCCACCTCGATCGCCTCCGTGTTGCGCTTGTTTTTCAGCACGTCGTCCGAAAATACCGCCTGCAACAGCTTCTGATTGCCGGGCATGGAAGTGTCGACGCTGTTGCGCGCGATCCAGCCGCTTTTCTGCGGCGCAGCCTTGATCAGATCCGCGGCCGCTTTCAGGCTGTCCGACTGCTCGAACAGCGTGTTGCTGAAGGCCTCCGCAAGTTCGGCGAATTTTCGCCCCGCCAGCTGTTTTTTCAGTTCGAGTTCGATTTCCGGACGCGCCTCTTCGAAAGTCCTGCCTTTGCCGCCGCGCACCGCGGTCAGGCGGATGATGTGGTAACCGAATTCGCTTTCCACCGGTGCTGATATCTCGCCGGCTTTCATCGAGAACACCGCGTCATCAAACGGCTTGACCATCGCGCCACGCTCAAAGAAACCCAGATCGCCGCCGTTGGTCGCCGATCCCGGATCCTGTGAATGCTGTTTGGCCAGCGCGGCAAAATCCCTGGGATTCTTTTTCAGCTGCGCATACAGTTCGTCGGCACGGGCCCTGGCTTTTTTCTTCGCCTCGGGACTGGCATCGGCGGTAATCAGGATATGGCTGGCCTGGCGCGCCTCCTTGACCGCGAACCGGTTGATGTTGTCGTCGTAGGCCTTGCGCACCTCGGCCGCCGTCGGCTGCATCTGCGCCAGCAGGTTATCCGCACTCAGCGACACAAATTCGATGCGCACCTGCTCCGGCACGCGGAACTCGTCCTGATGGCTGTCATAGTATTTTTTCGCGGCATCGGCCTCGAGTTTGACCTGCGGCACGAAGCGGTCGGCGCTCAGTACAAAATGGCTGATTTCGCGCTGCTGATCCGAAATACGCTGCAGCATTGCCGCTTCGGCGCGCGAAACGAATGCGGAGCTGATATAACCGCTGGTCACATGATCCACCAGCAGATCCTGGCGCATGCGCTGCTCAAAAATCGGCGGTGTCATGCCCTGCCCCCGCAGCAGTTCTTCATAACGGGCATAGGAAAATTTGCCGTTTTCGCGGAAGGCTTCGACACTGCCGACAATATCCTGGACCTGACGGTCGGTAATGACCATTCCGGTACGCACCGCGCGGTCCATCAGCAGGCGCTGCTGCACCAGGTTGTCGACCACCGAAAAGCGCAGTTCGGTGCTGTCGAGCATCTCGGGATCAACGCGGCCGCCCGACATCCGCTGCAGCATTTCCTGGCGCTCGCGCAAGGCCAGCGAGAATTCACCCTGGGAAACCCGGTAATCGCCGATCGTCGCCACGGCGTCCCCGCTGCCACCCTTCTGGAAATAGGAGTCGATGCCGAAAAAAGCGAACGGCGGAATGACCAGGACGAAAATCCCGATCATGACTGTTTTACGGTGCTTTTCGATCAAATTGAACATCGTTTTCTCCACTGCAACCCGTACAAATTACCGGAATCGGCGCCCATAAGAAAAAAGGCGAACCAGGTTCGCCTTTTTTACGATAGCTGGCGGAGTGGACGGGACTCGAACCCGCGACCCCCGGCGTGACAGGCCGGTATTCTAACCAACTGAACTACCACTCCATTGACTCGTTACTTCGCTTCTTCTGTTTCTGGTGGGTGCTGACGGGATCGAACCGCCGACATTCGCCTTGTAAGGGCGACGCTCTACCAGCTGAGCTAAGCACCCTGAATCTAAGCGCCCTGAATCCAAACCGACCGTATCTAATCCCGCATCTGATCGGGATTTATCCGCCCGAACAAAGGGCCGGATTGTAGCCCAATCCGGCCCCGATTTCCAGCCTGAAGTTTGGTCGAACTTGGTTTAAAGCTCAGTGCTTGATCGCTGCAGGCGCCGTACTGCCGCCTGCCGCCGGCACCGGCACGGTTTGCTCCTCAAGCAGCGGCTCGGGTTTGCGTTCCAGCGCCAGTTCGAGCACCTGGTCGATCCACTTGACCGGATGGATGTCGAGCTTGTTTTTGACGTTGTCCGGAATTTCCTTCAGATCCTTGACGTTTTCTTCCGGGATCAGCACCGTCTTGATGCCGCCACGGTGCGCCGCCAGCAGCTTTTCCTTGAGCCCGCCGATCGGCAATACTTCGCCGCGCAGCGTGATCTCGCCGGTCATCGCCACATCGGCGCGCACCGGGATGCCGGTCAGCACCGACACCATCGCCGAGCAGATGCCGATGCCGGCGCTCGGGCCGTCCTTCGGCGTTGCACCTTCCGGCAGATGGATGTGAATGTCATTCTTCTGATAGAAGTCCGGATGGATGCCGAGGCGCGACGAGCGGCTGCGCACCACTGACATCGCGGCCTGCACGGACTCCTGCATGACCTCGCCCAGTTTGCCGGTCGTGGTCATCTTGCCCTTGCCCGCCATGGTCGCGGCTTCGATCGACAGCAGTTCGCCGCCGACTTCCGTCCACGCCAGCCCGTTGACCTGGCCGATCTGGTTTTTCTTCTCGGCGATGCCGAAGGAATAACGGTGTACGCCCAGGTACTTCTCGAGGTTGCGCGAGCTGACCGTGATTTTGCGTTCCTTGCCGCCGCTGACCAGTTCCTTCACCACCTTGCGGCAGATCTTGGAAATCTCGCGGTCGAGACTGCGCACGCCAGCTTCGCGGGTGTAGTAACGCACGATGTCGCGCAGCGCGCTTTCCGACACCACCAATTCCCCGGCCTTGAGGCCGTGGTTTTCCATGGTTTTGCGCAGCAGGTGATGCTCGGCGATGTGGATTTTTTCGTCTTCGGTATAACCCGAGAGCCGGATCACCTCCATACGGTCGAGCAGCGCCGCCGGAATGTTCAGCGTATTCGCGGTGGCGACGAACATCACGTCGGACAGGTCGTACTCGACCTCGATGTAGTGATCGACAAAAGTGTGGTTCTGCTCGGGATCCAGCACCTCGAGCAGCGCGGATGCCGGGTCACCCCGGAAATCCATCCCCATCTTATCCACTTCATCCAATAAAAACAAAGGGTTACGCACACCCACCTTGGCCATGTTCTGGAGGATCTTGCCGGGCATGGAGCCGATGTAAGTGCGGCGATGGCCGCGGATTTCCGCCTCGTCGCGCACACCGCCCAGCGACATGCGGATGAACTTGCGGTTGGTCGAACGTGCAATCGACTGGCCGAGCGAAGTTTTGCCGACGCCGGGGGCGCCAACCAGGCACAGGATCGGCGCCTTCATCTTGTCGACGCGCTGCTGCACGGCCAGATACTCGACGATGCGTTCCTTGACCTTTTCCAGGCCGTAATGATCCTCATCGAGGACTTTTTCGGCGATGCTGAGATCAGTGCTGATCTTGCTCTTCTTGCGCCACGGTAACGCAATCAGTGCATCGATGTAATTGCGCACGACGGTGGCTTCGGCCGACATCGGCGACATCAGCTTGAGCTTTTTCAGTTCGGCATCGGCTTTTTTGCGCGCCTCCTTGGGCATGCGCGCGGCCTTGATGCGTTTCTCGATCTCGTCGATGTCCGCACCTTCCTCGGTCTCGCCCAGCTCCTTCTGGATCGCCTTGACCTGTTCGTTCAGATAATACTCGCGCTGGCTTTTCTCCATCTGGCGCTTGACGCGGCCACGGATGCGTTTTTCCACCTGCAGGATGTCGAGCTCGCCATCGACCACTTTCAGCAGGTGCTCCAGGCGCTGTTTGACGCCGATCATCTCCAGCACTTCCTGCTTCTGCTCGAGTTTCAGCGGCAGGTGCGCGGCGATGGTATCGGCCAGTCGGCCGGCGTCATCGATGCCCGCCAGCGAAGTCAGGATTTCCGGCGGGATTTTCTTGTTCAGTTTCACGTATTGATCGAACTGCTGGATCATCGTGCGCCGCATCGCCTCGGTCTCGCTGTCGAGATCAGGATCGCTGGCGATCGGCGTGACCTGCACCGTGAAATGGGTTTTGACATCCTCGACGCCGTGGATGCGCGCGCGCTGGCTGCCTTCGACCAGCACCTTCACGGTGCCGTCCGGCAGTTTCAGCATCTGCAGGATGTTGGCAATGCTGCCGACATCGTAGAGATCATCGGGTGCGGGCTCGTCCTTGGCCGCGGATTTCTGCGCCACCAGCACGATGCTTTTCCCCGTTTCCATCGCGGTTTCCAGCGCCTTGATCGACTTGGGCCTTCCCACAAACAGCGGAATGACCATGTGCGGGAATACCACGACATCCCTTAACGGGAGCAGGGGCATTTCCAACTTGCTGATTTCATTCGTTACTTGGTCATTCATTGGTGTCACCTGAGAGAGTCAAATAAGTGCGTCAAAATGAGTACAACAAGCACAACATATGGGGCAGCTTGGGGCGCGGCAAGCCAATTCAAGCCTGGCCGCCGCGACAGCGTCACCGCCGCCACTCCGTCTGTGCCGAAGGTGTGGCCAAAGCGCGGACCACCTGCGCCCGCGACCTGATCAGACGTTGGATCCGGCAACTTTGGGCTGGTCCGAGTAGATAAGCAGCGGAGGTGCATCACTGAGGATGGTGGCTTCATCAACAGCCACCTTGACCACGTTTTCCAGGGACGGCAGATCGAACATGGTGTTCAGTAGCGTGTGTTCGATGATCGAGCGCAGGCCACGCGCACCGGTCTTGCGCTCCAGCGCCTTGCGGGCAATCGCACGCAGGGCGGCATCGCGCACTTCCAGCTCAACGCCTTCCATGCTGAACATTTTCTGGAACTGCTTCAACAGCGCGTTTTTCGGCTGCGTCAGGATTTCCATCAACGCCGCTTCGTCGAGTTCCGCCAGCGTCGCCACCACCGGCAGGCGCCCGACAAACTCCGGGATCAGGCCGTACTTGATCAGATCCTCGGGTTGCACGTCGCGCAGCACCACCGCCATGTCCTTGCGACTGTCCTTGCTGCGCACATCCGCTCCAAAGCCAATACCGCTTTTCTCCGAACGCTCGCGGATGATCTTGTCCAGTCCGCCGAACGCACCGCCGCAGATGAACAGGATGTTGGTGGTATCGACCTGCACAAACTCCTGGTTCGGATGTTTGCGACCGCCCTGCGGCGGCACCGAGGCGATGGTGCCCTCAATCAGTTTCAGCAGCGCCTGCTGCACGCCCTCGCCCGACACATCACGGGTGATCGAAGGATTGTCAGATTTGCGCGAAATCTTGTCGATTTCGTCGATGTAAACAATGCCGCGCTGCGCCTTCTCGACGTCGTAGTCGCACTTCTGCAGCAGCTTCTGGATGATGTTTTCGACGTCCTCGCCGACGTAGCCGGCTTCGGTCAGCGTGGTGGCATCAGCCATCACGAACGGCACGTTGAGCAGCCGCGCCAGCGTCTGCGCGAGCAGCGTCTTGCCCGAACCGGTCGGACCAACCAGCAGGATGTTCGATTTCGCCAGCTCGACGTCGTCGTTTTTGGAGACGTTCCGGAGGCGTTTGTAGTGGTTGTAAACCGCCACCGACAGGATGCGCTTGGCGATGTCCTGGCCGATCACATACTGATTGAGGATGTCGCGGATCTCGTGTGGTACCGGCAGGTCGGACTTGGCGCCCTTGGCACCCTGGTCGCCCTGGGTTTCTTCGCGGATGATGTCGTTGCACAGCTCAATGCATTCGTCGCAGATGAACACCGACGGTCCCGCGATGAGCTTGCGCACTTCGTGCTGGCTCTTCCCGCAGAACGAGCAGTACAGCAGCTTTTCACCGCTTACTTTTTCGGTCATGCCCGCAACCCTTTGTCGACTGTTGCTCTGTGACCGCCGGCACGGGTGAAAATTCCGTCCCGGAAGCCCGTTTTACCGCACCTAACCTGCCTGCGCTTTACCTGCCCGAACTTTACCTGTTTTTCCTGCACCGCTACTTCACCACCGCAACTGTATCCCCGCGACTGCTCAGAACCTTGTCCACCAGGCCATAGTTTACTGCCTGTTCGGCGGAAAGGAAGTTGTCGCGATCCGTGTCACGGCCGATGGCATCAACGCTCTGGCCGGAATGTTTGGCCATGATCTCGTTCAGCTTGCCCTTAAGGAACAGGATTTCCTTGGCATGGATCTCGATATCCGAGGCCTGGCCCTGGAATCCGCCCATCGGCTGGTGAATCATCACCCGCGAATTGGGCAGGCAGAAACGTTTGCCCTTGGCGCCCGCCGTCAGCAGCAGCGCGCCCATGCTTGCCGCCTGGCCGACACAAAGGGTCGAGACATCCGGCTTGATGAACTGCATGGTGTCGTAAATGGCCAGCCCCGCCGACACCGACCCGCCCGGCGAGTTGATGTAGAAGGAGATGTCCTTGTCGGGATTTTCCGATTCCAGGAACAGCAACTGGGCGACGATCACGTTCGCCGTGACCTCGTTCACCGGACCGACCAGGAACACCACCCGCTCCTTCAGCAACCGCGAATAAATGTCATAGGCACGCTCGCCACGACCGCTCTGCTCGATCACCATCGGGATCAGGCCCAGGCCCTGCGGCTCCATCATTGCGTGCTCACCGTAATGCTTCATCATTTGGCATTCCCCATCAGTTCATCAAAGGTGATTGCCTTGTCTTCGACTTTCGCCGTCGCCAGCGCCCAGGTCACCACATTTTCCTCGAGCACCATGCCTTCGATCTCGCGCAGCCGCTCCTGCGACTGGTAAAACCATTTCACCACTTCCTGCGGGTGTTCGTAACTCTGCGCCTGCTCCTCGACCGCGGCGCGCACCTGCTCCGGCCTGGCACTCAGGCCCTGCACACGCACCACTTCACCGAGGATCAAACCGAGGCTGACCCGGCGCTGCGCCTGTTTTTCGAACAGGTCCGCCGGCAGCGGCATGTCGTCGCGCACAGGAATGCCGCGTGAAGCCAGGTCCTGTTTAGCCATGTTGCGCAACTGCTCGATTTCCATGTCGATCAGCGACTTCGGCACCTGGATGTTGGTGGCGGCCAGCAATGCATCCATCACCTGCTCCTTGACCCGCCCCTTCAGCCGCGCCTTGACCTCGCGCTCGAGGTTGCCGCGGATTTCAGCACGCATTTTCGCCAGGTCGCCGTCCGCGACACCCAGGGTTTTTGCGAATTCGGCATCCACCGGCGGCAGTTGCGGTGCGGCGACTTCCTTGATGGTGACTTCGAACACCGCGGTTTTGCCCGCGACGTCCTTGCCCGCGTAATCATCGGGAAATTTCACGTCGAAACTTTTGACGTCACCGGCCTTCATGCCCGGCAGCGCCTTCTCGAAATCCGGCAGGAAGCGGCCGGAACCGAGCACCAGACTCTGGCCTTCAGCCTTGCCGCCGGCGAATTCAACGCCGTCGATCCTGCCGACATAATCCATGGTCACGCGGTCATCGTTTTCCGCAGCGCGATCGGCAGGCGCAAATGTCACACGCTGCTTGCGCATGATGTCCAGCGTCTTGTCGATGTCGGCATCGGTCACTTCCAGCGTCGGGCGCGTCACCGTGGATTTGGCGACGTCACCGACCACCACTTCGGGATACACCTCGAAGGTCGCGCTGTAATGGAATTCGTTGGCGCCATCGGTCGGCGGCGCCGCGTCGAATTTCGGATATCCGGCAACGCGCAGTTTCTGCGCGTTCACCGCATCACCAAAGGTCCTTTGCAGCGTGTCGCCGAGCACTTCCTGGCGCACCTGCGGGCCGTATTGCTGGACCACCACCTTGAATGGCACCTTGCCCGGCCGGAATCCGGCCATTTTCACGGTGCGCGACAGTTTTTTCAGCCGCGACTCCACTTCGCTGTCAATCTCAGCCATCGGTACCGCAACGCTCAGTTTGCGTTCCAGGCTGCCCAGCGTTTCCAAATTCGCTTGCATCAAATCGTTCCCTGTAAGTTCGTAATCAGCGGCGGCCTGGTGCGAAAGGAGGGACTCGAACCCACACGCCTTTCGGCGCCAGAACCTAAATCTGGTGCGTCTACCAATTCCGCCACTTTCGCGCTGCAACATGGTCCCGAAGCTGCCGGGCGCCTTGCCGCCTGTTTTGAGGCCTTTTGCAACTCCTTGATTGTAATATACTTGGGCATCGAGCGACATGGCCCCTGGCTGGCAATCCATCCCATAAAAATACGCCAAGCCCTTGATGGCACTCTCTTTTCCCTGGGCCTGCTAACTATTACTTCGTGAGATGCGTTGTGGCCAAAATTGTCAGTGGCAAGGCGCTTGCCGCGGCCCATATCGGGAATATGGGCAACTCATTGGCCAAATGCGGCAACACAGCCAGTGGCGATTTTGGCCACAACCCGGAGGGACGGGACGATTTGGCCCCAGTGCGTTGTCGCGCCTTCGCTTGTTTGCCTACGGGCAAACCGCGCTCGGCGCTCCTAGCCCTGAGGCCAAATCGTCGCCGTCGCACTCACGAAGTAATAGTTAACAGGCCCTGATCCCGTGGCCGTCGATCACTACGAAAATTTTCCTGTCGCTTCGATCCTGCTGCCGCGCCGCCTGCGGCGCCCCATTGCCCTGATTTACCGCTTCGCACGAGAGGCTGACGACTTTGCCGACGAAGGCGACGCGCCCGACGCCGAGCGTCTGGCGCAACTGGCGGGATTCAGCCGGGAACTGCAACGCATCGAACGCGCTGAACCACCGGGCATCCCCTGGTTCAGCGACCTCGCAGCAATCATCCGCGAATACCAGTTGCCGCTGGCCGCTTTCCACGACCTGCTTTCGGCCTTTGCCCAGGACGTCACCACCAAACGTTATGCCACCTATGCCGATGTACTCGACTACTGTCACCGCTCGGCTGACCCCGTGGGCCGGCTGCTGCTGGTGCTGTATGGTGAGGCCAGCGCAAAAAATCTCGAATACTCCAACGCGATCTGCTCCAGCCTGCAACTGATCAACTTCTGGCAGGATGTCGCCATCGACTGGCGCAAGGATCGCGTCTACTTTCCGCAGGACGACATGCAGCGTTACGGCATCACCGAACAACAAATCGCGAACAGCGATACCGGCGGCGCCTGGTCGGCGTTCATGGCTTTTCAGGTGCAGCGCAGCCGCGAACTGCTGTACTCGGGCAAACCGCTGGGTCGCATCCTCAAAGGCCGCATCGGCCTGGAAATGCGCACCATCATCGCCGGCGGGGACCGCATCCTGAGCAAAATTTCCGCGGTCAATGGCGATGTGTTCCGTCATCGCCCGGTGCTGACCAAGCCGGACTGGGTGCTGATGCTGGCCAAGTCCTTGACGGGGAACTGAATGATTTACCACCCTCCGCGCCCCTCACCCCCGGCCCCTCTCCCATTGGGAGAGGGGTGGTACTTGCGCAAGACGGTCTGATGACCGTCTTCCGATAAGCATGACCGACGCACACCAATACTGCCAGGATAAAGCTGCCGCCAGCGGCTCAAGCTTCTATTACAGCTTCCTGTTCCTGCCGACGGAACGCCGGCGCGCGATCACCGCGCTGTACGCCTATTGCCGCGAAGTCGATGACGTTGTCGATGAATGCACCGACCCCGGCGTCGCCCGCAGCAAACTGACATGGTGGCGCGAGGAAGTGGCACGCCTTTATGAAGGCAAGCCACAGCATCCAGTGGCGCGGGCGCTGGCCGATGTCGTTGGCACCTACGGCATCACCCGGGACCAGTTGCTGACCGTCATCGACGGCATGGCAATGGACCTCGAATACAACCGTTATCCGGATTTCGACACGCTGAAACTGTATTGCCACCGCGTCGCCGGCGTGGTCGGCCTGATGTCGGCGCGTATTTTTGGTTACAGCGATGCACACACACTCGACTATGCCGCCGACCTAGGCCTCGCTTTCCAGCTCACGAACATCATCCGTGACGTCGGCGAGGATGCGCGGCGCAACCGCGTCTACCTGCCGCTGGACGAACTGGCGAAAGCCGGTCTCGACGCCACCCAAATCGTGCATGGCCATGCACATCAGGAGCATAGCGAAAATTTCCGCAAACTGATGGAACAGCAGGTCGCGCGCGCCCAGGCCACCTACGACCGCGCTTTCGCGCAACTGCCGCAGCAGGACCGCAAGGCACAGATCCCCGGCATCATCATGGCGGCGATCTACCGCACCCTGCTTGAGGAAATCCGCGCCGACGGCTGCCGCGTGCTGACCCATCGCACCTCGCTGACGCCTGTGCGCAAACTGTGGATTGCGTGGAAGACCTGGATCAAGGGATGAGGATTGCGGATTGAGCAAAACCGTGGCAATGCGCCCCTCAATCCTCATGCATCACTATTTTTAAAAGGATCACCGCCGATGGATTTGCAACTGAAGGGTAAAACCGCACTCGTCACCGGTGCCAGCCAGGGCATCGGCCGTGCCATCGCCAAAATGCTGGCGGCTGAAGGCGTGAAAATCTGCATCGCGGCGCGGCGGCGCGAACTGCTCGAAGTGCTGGCGCGGGAAATCACTGCGGCCGGCGGCGCTGCACCGACCATCGTGGAAACCGACATCATGCAGGACGGCGCACCGCAGAAACTCGCCGATGCCGCCCGTGCCGCACTGGGCCATGTCGATATCCTGATCAACAGCGCCGGCGGCAGCCGACCGGCAATCACGATCGATGCGCCCGAGGAAGAATGGGTCAGCGTGATGCAGCTCAATTTTGTCCGTGTACGCCAGCTGACCCACGCCGTGCTGCCGGACATGATTAAAGGCCGCTGGGGTCGCGTCATCAACCTCTCTGGCAAATCCGAACCCGACGCACTGCTCGCCGCCACACCGGCCAAGGCCGCCATCCATGGCTGGTCGAAAGGCCTGTCGCGCGAAGTCGGCAAACACGGCATCACCGTCAACTGCCTCGCGCCCGGCCGCATCATGAGCGAACAGATCCGCCGCAAGTACTCGCCTGAATTCCGTGCCCACGAGGAACAGCATGAAATTCCGCTCGGCCGCTACGGCGAGCCGGAGGAAATCGCCGCGATGGCAGTGTTCCTCGCATCACAACGCGGCAGCTACATCACCGGCACGGTGATCCCGGTCGACGGCGGCATGCGCCGCTTTGCGTTCTGAAAGACATACGCCAATGATCGCAATCATCTTCGAAGTATGGCCCGCCGCCGGCCGCCGGCAGGAATATCTGGATCTCGCCGCCAGCCTGCGCCCGCTGCTGGAACAGGTGGACGGCTTCATTTCAATCGAACGCTTCGAGAGCCTCAACGAGCCCGGCAAAATCCTCTCGCTGTCGGTGTTCCGCGATGAGGCTGCGGTCGCCCGCTGGCGCGCGCTGGAACGACACCGTGAAGCGCAGGTGCTGGGGCGCGGCGGGATTTTCCGCGATTACCGGCTGCGCGTCGCCGGCGTCATCCGCGACTACGGCATGACCGAACGTGCGCAGGTACCGCGCGACAGTCGCGACATCCATGACTGAACACGGATGCATGCCGGAACCCGCGCCGGCAATGTGTTATATACCAGCAAAAACCGGGAGACACTGCGAGTGCCGCACAACATCAACCTGATCACCACCATCGCCGCCGCCTTCGGGCTGGCGCTGATCTTCGGCCTGATCGCCGCAAGGCTGAAACTGCCGGTGCTGGTCGGCTACCTGTTGGCCGGCGTGCTGATCGGCCCGTTCACACCAGGTTTTGTCGCCGATGCCGACCTCTCGGCGCAACTCGCCGAAATCGGCGTGATCCTGCTGATGTTCGGCGTCGGACTGCATTTTTCACTGGACGACCTGCTGGCAGTACGCAAAATCGCGCTGCCCGGTGCGGTCGCGCAGATGACGGTCGCCACGGCCATGGGCATGGGCGTGGCCGCGCTTTGGGGCTGGAGCCTGGGCGCCGGCCTCGTCTTCGGCCTCGCGCTGTCGGTGGCGAGCACAGTGGTGCTGCTGAAGGCGCTGGAGGCGCGCGGCGTGCTCGACTCGATGACCGGCCGCATCGCCGTTGGCTGGCTGGTGGTCGAGGACCTCGCGATGGTGCTGGTATTGGTGCTGCTGCCGCCGCTGGCCGGCTGGCTCGGCGGCGACCCGCGCGGACTCGCCGGCGCCGGCGCCGAGGACCGCAACGTCTGGACCACACTGGGACTGACGCTGGGCCAGGTCGCGCTGTTCGTTGTACTGATGCTGGTCGTAGGCCGCCGTTTCTTCCCATGGATCCTGTGGCAGGTCGCGCGCACCGGCTCGCGCGAACTGTTCACACTGTGCGTGATCGCCGCCGCACTCGGCATCGCCTACGGGTCCGCTGCATTGTTCGGGGTGTCCTTCGCCCTGGGCGCCTTCTTTGCCGGCATGGTGCTGCGCGAATCCTCGCTGAGCCACCGCGCCGCCGAGGAATCACTGCCTCTGCGTGACGCCTTCTCGGTGCTGTTCTTCGTATCGGTCGGCATGCTGTTCGACCCGCGGATGCTGATCGAGCAGCCCCTGCAGATACTGGTGGTCGTGTTGATCATCGTCATCGGCAAGACCCTCGCCGCCTTCGCCATCGTCGTCCTCTTCCGCTACCCGCTCAACACCGCGCTGACGGTGTCGGCGAGCCTGGCCCAGATCGGCGAATTCTCGTTCATCCTCGTCGGCCTCGGCGTCACCCTGAAGCTGCTGCCGCCCGAAGGCCAGAGCCTGATCCTCGCCGGCGCGGTGATTTCCATTGCGCTGAACCCGCTGGTGTTCAGCGCCATCGAGCCGCTGCAGAAATGGATCCGCTCCCGCTCCGACCTTGCCCGCGCGATGGAGCGCCGCGATGACCCGCTGGCGGAACTGCCGATGACCACTGACCAGAAGCTGCTGACAGGACATGTGCTGGTCGTCGGTTACGGCCGTGTCGGCCGTCGCATCAGCGATGCCCTTGTCGAACGCGGCATATCCGTCGTGGTCGCCGAACAGAACCGTGAAGCCGTCGAACAATTGCGCAAAAAAAACATCCCGGCAGTATCGGGAGACGCCGCCGAGCCCGCGGTACTGATCCAGGCCCATGTCGCCCGTGCACGAATACTGGTGATCGCGATGCCGGACTCCGCGCGCGCGCACAAGATGATCGAAACCGCGCGCATGCTCAATCCGCAGATCGACATCATCGTGCGCACCCACAGCGATGAGGAAGCCGAACTGCTGCGCAAGGACATGCCGGGCAAGGTGTTCATGGGTGAACACGAACTGGCGCTGGGCATGACGCGTTACGTGCTGGACCACATGACCAGTGACAGCAAGACGCAAAAAACGGAACAGCAGGACGCCGAAACATAAAGCCGGCGATGCTGCAGTTCGCCTATTTTTTGGTATTCAGGCTTGCGATGCGCTTTTTCTCTTCTGCCTTGATCGCAGCCAGCATCTTCGCATCGGGATCCTTCCAGTTGCCGCCGGCAGCGCGCGCCATATAGGCCGCGGCACGCGAAAATTCATCCAGTGACAGCTGGGGATTGCCGCCTTTGGCCGGCATTCCGCGCACACCCACCCAGGCATGCGCAGTCAGCACCGCCTGCCCCTCGGCAATCAGCGGCGTCCACGCTTTTTTGTCACCGAATTTTGGGGCATTGGCCACGCCCGCGGCATGACAGACCACGCACACCTCCCTGTAAACCTGCTCACCCGGCTTCGACGGCTGGGCCATTGCAGGTGGCGCCAGCAGCAGGCCGCAACACAACAGGGTCAGACTCAAACCGGCAACGGACGGCAAATCGCGCATGACACAGGCTCCTTGTGGGACACAGGCATTCAATATACGTCGGCAGCGCCGCAGCGGCTTGACCTGGATCAAGCCCGACTATTTCGCCGGTGCTTTTGCCAGTCCGAGTTCCGTCAGCATGCCCTTGATCTCGCCATACTCCTCGGCGATGTAGCGTGTGGTGTCGGCGCTGTTGCGATAACTGTTCGACATCTGCGCGGCGGCCAGATCATCGTTCCATTCCCTGCTCTGGGTCAGCGCCTTGAAGGCGTTGTCCCAATACCCCACCTGCGGCGCGCCCAGACCCTTGGGCGCAATCACCAGCCGCCAGTTGTCGGCCACCACCTTCAGGCCCGCCTCGGTTGCCGTCGGCAGGTTGGCCAGCGCACCGGGCAGGCGCTGCGGTGACGCAATCGCCAGCGGCCGGATGGTGCCCGCTGCATAAGGCGCGGCAAGCGACGACGCGGAATTGACCCACAGCGTGACATGACCGCCGAGCATCGCCGCCAGCGCCTCACCGCCGCCGCTGTAAATCACCACCTTCAGTTTTTTGACGTCCGCCCCCGCCGCTTTCGCCAGCAGACCGACGGCGATGTGGTTGGCGCCGCCGGCGCTGCTCGATGTGCCGACCGTCACCGCGCCCGCATCCTCTTTCAGCGCCCTGGCCAGATCCGCCATGGTTTTGTACGGCGAATCGGTTTTCACCGCAAAACCGATGTATTCGCTGATCAGCAGCGAGATCGGCGTGAAATCGGTGTACGTCAGATTGCTGCGGCCGGTGATGTGGTTGGTGACCAGGTTATACGACGAGACCAGCAGAAAATGCGCATCGCCCGCCTTCGGCGCGAGATAGGCCCAGGCCACCGCACCGCCGGCCCCCGGCTTGTTGATCACCGTGGTCGTGACCGGCAGTGCTTTCTGCTCCTGCCAGATTTTCTGCATCAACCGCGCCGTGCGGTCGGTACCGGTACCGGCGCTGGAACCGACAATGATTTCAATGTTGCGCTCGGGTTTCCATGCCGTTTGCGCATGACTCACGCCGCCGGCGGCAGTCGAAACAGCGGCAATCGCCAGGACCAGAATATTTTTAAACACATCCACCATGTTGCTCCTCCCTCATTGAACCTTCATTGAACTCTCAATAAACATTATCAAATCATTGCATAGTCTGCCGTGCAGCGCGCACGATGCGGCTGCCGCGCTCCGCGATCATCAGAGTCGGTGCATTGGTATTGCCCGAGGTGATGGTCGGCATCACCGACGCGTCGATCACCCGAAGCCCCAGGATGCCGCGCACCCGCAACTGCGGATCGACCACGGCCATCGCGTCATCGACCCGACCCATTTTGCAGGTACCCACCGGATGGAAAATCGTGGTGCCGATTCGCCCCGCCGCCTGCACCAGCTCTTCTTCCGTCTGGTACTGCGGGCCCGGCATGAATTCTTCGGGTGTGTGCGGCTTCAGCGCCGCGGATTCATTGACTATGCGCCGCGTCAGCCGGATCGCATCGGCCGCGACCGCACGGTCTTCCACGGTCGACAGGTAGTTGGGTGCTATCGCCGGATGTGCGCGCGGATCAGCCGAACTGATGCGCACCGAACCACGCGAAGTCGGCCGCAGGTTGCACACGCTGGCGGTAAACGCCGGGAACGGGTGCGGCGGTGCACCGAAACGGTCCAGCGATATCGGCTGCACATGGTATTCGAGGTTGGCTGTCGCCTGCCCCGGATCGGATCTGGCGAAAGCGCCGAGCTGCGACGGCGGCATGGTCAGCGGCCCGCTGCGCCGGAAAGCATATTCCAGACCCATCATCGCCTTGGTCCACCAGGAGTCGAGCATGGTGTTCAGCGTCAGCGCATTCTGGATGCGAAACGCCAATCGGAGCTGCAGATGATCCTGCAGGTTGTCGCCCACCGGCAGTTCGTGAATCACCGGGATGCCATGCTGCTGCAACAACGCACCGGGGCCGATGCCCGACAACTGCAGAATCTGCGGGCTGCCGATGGCGCCGGCTGCGAGGATGGTTTCGCGCTTTGCCGCGGCAAAACATTCCTCATTACCCTGAAAAAATTCGACACCGGTGACCTGTCGTCCTTCCAGCCGCAGTTTTTTGACCAGCGCGCCGGTCATCACCTTCAGGTTCGGCCGCTGCAGCGCCGGCCGCAGAAAGGCTTTTGATGCACTCCAGCGCAGACCATTTTTCTGCGTCACTTCAAAGCGTGACACGCCGAGGTTGTCACCGCGGTTGAAATCCTCCGTCGCCGGAATGCCGGACTCGATGGCGGCATTGCGAAAGGCATCAATGATGTCCCACTGTACGCGGGGGGTCTCAATACGCAGCTCGCCGCCGGCACCGTGTTTTTCATCCGCGCCGCGCCAGTGATCCTCGATGTCCATGAACGCCGGCAGCGCATGCTGCCAGGACCAGCCGCTGTCGCCGGTCAGTTGCGCCCATTCATCGTAATCGCGGGCCTGGCCGCGCAGGTAGAGCATGGCGTTGATCGACGACGAACCGCCGAGTACGCGACCGCGCGGATAGTTGATGACGCGGCCGTTCAATCCGGCTTCGGGTTCGGTGCGATAACACCAGTCGGTGCGCGGATTGCCAATGCAATACAGATAACCGACGGGAATGTGGATCCAGTGCCAGTTGTCCTTGCCGCCCGCTTCCAGCAGCAGCACCGACACATCGGGATCGGCAGACAAACGGTTGGCCAGCAGGCAACCGGCGCTGCCCGCGCCGACGATCACGTAATCCCAGTTTCCCTGCGCCTTGTTCATCAGGACGATTGTAATCGGGGCGGTGCCACATTGCCGCGCCCGGGCTAACCCTGAGCATCCGGCGGCACCATCACCACTGAAGCGGCATTATCGGCACTCGCCGCACGAAACCGTTCCAGTACGCGACGCAGGCAGCCCAGAAATGCCACGGCATTCGATCCCAGTGGTTGCCGTGCCTGGTATACATAACCGAACAGTATCCAGCGCTCCGGCTCCAGCGGACGCATCACCACGCCGCGCAGGTCAATCGCCTGCGCGCAGATCCGGTCGAGCAAGGCCACGCCCACGCCGTCACGCACCAACTGGCAGGCCATCAGCGAAGAACGGGTTTCCACGGCGTACTGCGGCCGCACTCCGCCGGAACCGAAAAAATCATCCACCTGCTGGCGCCAGCGCTGGCCCGGCCACAAGCCGAGCAAAGGCTCGCTGGCCAGATCCTGCGCGGTGACCACTTTTTTGGCGGCGAGGCGGTGTTTTTCCGGCAGCATGGCCTCCACACGCACCCTGAACAGCGGCTTGTTCTCGATTTCCACCAGTGGATGCGATACCGGCAGCGAAATGATGCCGAGATCATAAAGCCGGGTGCCGACGCTGCCCTCGATGCCGAAACGCGACTGCATGTCCACCGACACGCGGATACCCGGATGCTCCCGCCGGAACAAGGCCAGCGCCGGTGACACCAGACCCTGGCCGATGCGCGGCGCAGTCACCAGCCGCAACTGCCCCTGCGAACGCGAACGGATGTCGGCCACGATGCGCGGAATCTCGTCAAAGCCGGCGAGGATATGTTCGGCTTCCCGGTAAAAAACCTCGCCCTGCCGGGTCAGCGTCAGGCGGCGGCGCGCGCGCGTGAACAACTGCAGCCTGGTTTCCGTTTCCAGCAGTGAAAGCAGGCGGCTCGCCGCCGGCGCGCTGAGGCTCATGGTATCGGCCGCGGCCGCCAGCGAACCGGTGGACACCACCAGGCGGAACAGGCGCAAGGCGCGGATATTCAGATCAAGGCTCCAAAGGCTGGTTAACCTGCTGTGTACAAAGGATTATTCATCCACTGTTGCAAAAAGTCGAATTAAACGTCGAATAATTCTAATTTCATCAACAAGGCGATTGGTTAGACTGATTTCGCAAGCGGCCAAACAGCAACAAAAAAACCGGCCTGTATTCCCATATTCGAGGAGACAACAGTCATGAAACACCCAGTCGCTTCCACCGGATGCCTCGGCATCATCCTGTTCGCAACCATGATGAACGGCGCCGCCATCGCCGCCGACTATCCGAGCCGGCCGATACGGTTGTTTGTTCCCTTCGCCTCCGGCAGCGCCACTGACACCTCGGCACGAATCTTCGCCAATGAACTCAGCAAACAGATGGGCCAGCAGGTCATCGCCGACAACCGGCCGGGCGCCGGCGGCGCCATCGGCATGCAATTGCTCGCCAAAGCCACACCCGACGGCTACACCATCGGTTATGCCGGCGCCGGCCCGCTCGCCATCAACCGCAGCGTGACCCCGGACCTGCCCTACGATGTCGAGAAGGATTACCAGCCGATCTCGCAGGCCGTGGACGGGCCGATCATGCTCGCCGTCTCGCCGACCCTGCCGGTAAAAACCGTGAAGGACCTGATCACGCTGGCGAAATCCAGACCCGGTGACCTGAGCAACGGCTCCGCCGGCACCGGCACCATCGGCCATCTCGCCGGCGAATACTTCAAGATGAAAAGCGGCACCCGCATCCTGCACATCCCGTACAAGGGCGGCGGCCAGGCTGCCATCGACGTGATGTCCGGCCAGGTGCAACTGATGTTCGACCCGATCAACGGCGTCTCGCCCCATGTACGTTCCGGCAAACTCCGCGGCCTCGCGGTGACCAGTCGCAATCGCGCCAAGGCCTTCCCCGACATCCCGGCCGTCGCCGAATCCATCAAGGATTTTGAAGTCACGACCTGGGGCGGCATCCTGGCCCCGGCAGGCATCCCGAAGCCCGCGCTGACCCGGCTCAACGCGGAAATGCAAAAAGCGGTGAAATCGCCGACGGTCATCGAACGTTACGCAACACTCGGCGCCGAGCCGGTTGCCAGCACACCCGAGCAGTTTGCCGCGTTGATCCGCAGCGAAACCGCGAAGTGGGCGGAAGTCGTCAAACTCGCAATGCCCAAATAAGCGCCCGACGACCCGGCGCAGGCGAACAGCCTGTGCCGGGCGCCTGCCCGCCCGCTGCAACCGGGCAACAACCTCCACCTCATCGCATCAACCATGGACTCCAGCCCTGCTCGCCCGTCCCTCGCCGAAATCCGCGCACTGTTCACGCAGCGCAGCCTGTGGCAATCCTGGCTGGACATCGAAGCTGCGCTGGCCGAAGTGCAGGCGGAACTTGGCATCATCCCGCGCGCCGCTGCTGTAGAAATCCGCCGCCGTGCCAACCTCGACCATATCGACGAAACCGCGCTCGTCGCCGACATGGCGCGCACCCGCGCGCCCATCCTGTCGCTGGTGCGCACACTCGGCAAGGCCTGCGACGGAGACGCCGGCGATTACGTGCACTGGGGCGCCACCACCCAGAACGTGCTGCAGACCGGACGTACCCTGCAGATGCGCCGGGCGCATGCGGCATTCATGTTGATGTTCGGCGATGTGCTGGAAAAACTCGCCGCCCTTGCCGAGAGCAGCGCGGACATGCTCACCGCCGGTCGCACCAACCACCGCCATGCGCTGCCGATCACCTTCGGCCTCAAGGTCGCGGCATGGATCGAAGAACTGTTGCGCCACCGCGACCGTCTTGTTGCCGCCGAACCACGGGTATTCCTGTCGCTGTGGGGCGGCGCCATCGGCGCCATGCATGCTTTCGGCGAACACGGTCCCGAGATCAACCGCCGCCTGTCACAGCGCCTGGGCCTGCATGCCATGCGCGTACCTTCGCGCGCCGGCACCGACCATGTCGCGGAGTACGTGCTGCTGCTGGCCCTGTTCAGCGCGACCTGCTCGAAAATCGCCCGGGAATTTTATGTGCTGATGGCCGACGAGTTCGGCGAGGTTTACGAAAGTCTGGGCGACGAAGTGATCGGTTCCAGCACCATGCCGCACAAAATCAATTCCAAGGTGGCGGTGCAGGTCATCACACTCGCGGCCCGGTTGCGCAGCCAGGCGCCGCTGGCGCTGGAAGCCATGCAGCCCAGCCATGAAGGCGACGTCGCAAACAACCAGATGCTCTACGGTCTGATGGACAGCATCTGCCCGATGGCCTGCGAACTGGTCGCGGAACTGGATCAACTGCTGGACTGCATCCGCCTGGTGCCGGAACGCATGCGGCAGAACCTGGAAATTTCCGGATCATTCATCGCCGCTGAAAACGCGATGATGGTGCTGGCGCCGGCAATCGGCCGCGGCCATGCGCATGACCTGCTGCATCATGCCGTCGCCGAATCCGCGGCCACCGGCGTCGCACTGCCGGAACTGTTGCTGCAGGATGAACAGGTGCGCAGCGCCGTCGGCGAACCGGCATTACGCGCCGCGCTGGATCCGGCCAACTACACCG
This sequence comes from Burkholderiales bacterium, assembly GCA_019744975.1. Lineage (GTDB taxonomy): Bacteria > Pseudomonadota > Gammaproteobacteria > Burkholderiales > SG8-41. Next base: position 7,290 of record JAIETP010000025.1, on the reverse strand, counting down.
GACACAGCGCCACCATGGCCAGAGAAATGGCGGCAGCGGCCCGCGTCGCGGCGAACGCAATGCGCCGGCACGAATCAACACACCCCTGAATGCATCACCCGGCCATTCCCCGAAAAGGAGCGACACCATGCAGCCCCGCGCAATCTCCGCCCTGAATTCATTGCTGTTGACCGCCGCACTCCTGCTGGCGGCCGTTGCACAGGCCGCGACCCCGGCCGTCAAAGCCCCGGCCGATACGCCGAAACGCGTACTGTTTGTCGGCAACAGTTATTTTTATTACAACGCGAGCCTGCATTTTCACGCACGGCGCGTGGCACTCGCCGCCGATCCCGCCTGGGCGAAACCGTTCATCTACAAATCATCGACCATCGCCGCCGCGCCGCTGGCACACCACAATATCGAACACCTGATCACGCCGGGAAACATCGGCGTCAAGGATCCTTTCGACATGGTGATCCTGCAGGGCAACAGCACCGACGCGCTCAGCGAAAAAAGCCACGCATCGTTCCGCGAAAAGGCGATCGAGTTCAACAAGCTCATCACCGGACGCGGCGCAATGACCGCGCTCTACATGCCCCCGGCGCATGTGAAACCGAGCAAACGGGCGGGCCCGGACATGATGCGCAAGACCGAAGACATGTACGTCTCCGTCGGCAACGAAATCGGCGCACTGGTGATCCCAACCGGCCTCGCCTTCGAGGAAGCCTACCGCCGGCGACCCGACATCAAGCTGCACCAGGAATACGACGGCAGCCACCCGACACTGCTCGGCACCCTGCTCGGCGCCTACACCGTGTATGCCGCGCTGTACGGCAAATCGCCGGTCGGCAACGACTACAACTTTCACCAGCTGATTGCCGCCGAGGACGCCGCGTTCCTGCAGCAGGTGGCCGACGATACGGTGAAAAAATTCTTCGGCCGCTGAGCCTTGCTGCAGCGATCAGGGCCGCGGTTACGCAGCGGCTCTGATTTACAAAATAATGAATAAAATCAAATACTTACAAGTATTCTAGGTCTTCACCAGTTTCTGCACGTTCCAGTTCAGCGAATCCGCGACATAAATATTGTCCTGCGCATCCAGCGTCAGGTAATGCGCTTCGCCATAACGATTCGGGCCCTTGCCCTGGCCACCGGTGGCCGCGAGCAGATTCAGATCCATGTCGAGCTTCATGATCCGGCCCGCGTGGCCATGCGCCATCATGATGTGTTTGCCGTCGCTCATCATGCACAGGCCGCAGGGTGTGCCCGGATGCGCTTTTTCGCGCAGGAATTTGCCCTCGGCATCGAACACCTGCAGGCGCTGGTTGGAACGGTCGGCGATGTAGACCAGTCCCTTGCTGTCGGTGATCACCGCATGCGGCTGGTTGAACTGCCCCGGCTCCTTGCCCTCGCCGCCCCAGGTATTCAAAAAGTTTCCGTCGCCATCAAAACGGATCACCCGTGATTCGCCCTTGCCATGGCCCTGGGTGACATAGACATCACCTTTTAATCCAAACGCGATGTCATTGGGTTCGTTGAAACAACGCAAATGTCCCGCCTGGTGCCAGTCGGTGGCACGGCCCTTCACGCCCAGCACCATCAGGATTTTTCCTTCGGCCGTCATTTTCACGACAATGTGTGCAACGGTATCGGTGACCCAGATATTGCCCTGCGCATCCAGGCGCAGGCCGTGCGGATTGTCGAACACGCCGCGACCCAGCGAACGCAGGTACATGCCCTGCGGGTTGAATTCCATCAGCGCATGTTCACTGCGGGTAAAGACGAGGATGTTGCCGTTCGCGCGCACCGCAACCGCCGAACACGGCCCGAAATTCACGCCTTCCGGTAATTTGAAAATGTCAGGGACGACGCGGTAATTCAGTTCCGGAACGTTCTGCTGGACAGCGATGGTGGCAGCCTGCGCCATGGGCCTCTCCTTAAGGATGCGTGGTGATGATCGCCGCGTCTGTGGCGGCTTGATTGTGAGCGGGAGAATACAGTGGAATCCGCACAGGCGCATGCCCCGCCACCGCCGCGCCGACAGATCAACATGTGGGCAGTCGAAATCCGCTTTCGGCGCTACAATCTGTCCAGCAAAATCATTCCACCCAAAGAGGGAGCACACCATGCGTACATCATCCTTGAGCCAGTACCTCGGCATCAGCCTTGTGGGTATCGTTGCGTTCGGCGTGACCACGTTGCCCGCCGCCGCACAGACCATGAAACCCGGCCTGTGGGAAATCACCAACAAGATGGGCGGCAGCGGCGACACGGGCGCCAAGATGAACGCCGCCATGGAGCAGATGCAGAAACAGATGGCCTCGATGTCGCCCGAGCAGCGCAAACAAATGGAAAAAATGATGGCGCAACAGGGTGTCAGCATGCAGCCCGGCGCCCCCGGCGGCGGCATGTCCACGCGAGTCTGCATCACCAAGGAAATGGCCGCCCGCAATGAAGCCCCGGCGCAGAACCAGGGCGACTGCAAGCAGGAACAACTGCAAAAAAGCGGCAACACCACCAAGTTCAAGTTCAGCTGCAGCAAACCGCCATCGACCGGCGAAGGCGAAGTGACGGTGCAAAGCCCCGAGTCCTACACCATGAAAATGAAAATGACGAGCCAGGCCAAAGGCAAGCCGGAACAGATGACCATGGACGCGCAGGGCAAGTTTGTGTCGGGCGATTGCGGCAGCATCAAGCCGATTGCCGGGAAATAAAATGTCGCAGGCGGGAGCCAATGCCGCGGCGGCGGTGGCGGAGGACGATCAGTCGGGGCATCTCCTGGCTGAACAAATCCGGCTGCTGTACCGGAACACGACCATTGCCCAGATCGTCACCCTGCTCAACGGGGCGCTGCTGGCGGCCATACAGGGCACAGCCCTTGGTTACCGCGCGGTCATCCTCTGGTTCACGCTGCTCGCCGTCGTCAGCTTCTCGCGCATCACCCTCGCCGCCGCCTTCCATCGCGCAGCGCCGGACCACCGACAAAGCGCCATCTGGCGCAATCTCTACTGCGTCGGCGCCGCCCTTGGCGGCATGGTCTGGGGCGCATCCAGCTTCATGCTGTTCACGCCGGATTCCTTCGTCCACCAGATTTTCCTCGCCTTTGTGCTGTCGGGAATGCTGGCCGGCGCCATCGGCATCATGGGATCGTGGTTTCCCGCCTTCGCGCTGTTCTCGATACTGATCGGCTTGCCGACCGCCCTCCGTTTTGCGATGGTCGGCGAAGGCATGCACATTGCGATGGCGTGGCTGATCTTCCTGTTCATGGCCACCATGCTCGTGGTTGCCTATCGCGTGAACCGTGCCATCGTCGAATCCCTGCAACTGCGTTTCGAAAACCGGAAACTCATCGACGAACTGGAGCAGCGCGTCAACGAACGCACGCGTGACCTGTCACGCGCCAACCAGGATCTCGAAAAATTCGCCTACGCGGCCTCGCACGACCTGCAGGAACCGCTGCGCACCGTGGCCAATTTCGCCGAACTGCTGAGCAGCCGCTACTCGGACCGGCTGGATGCCGACGGCAGGGAGTTCATCAACTACGTGGTGACCGGCGCCCATCACATGCGCAAGCTGGTCGACGACCTGCTGGCCTATGCCCGCGTCGACGCGGAAACACCATCACCAGCCAACGTCGACTGCAACGCCCTCTTCGGGGAATTGCGGAAGGACCTGATCGCCGCGATCGCGGAAAGCGGGGCGACCATCCAATGCGGCACGCTGCCCACAGTCAGCGGCAATCCGGTGCAGATCAAACAGGTGTTTTCCAACCTGCTGACCAACGCCATCAAGTTCCGCCGTGAAGCGCCGCCGCAGATCCACATCCGCTCGGCACGGGAGAATGGCCTCTGTATAATTTCCGTCCAGGACAACGGCACCGGCATTCCACCGAAGTACCAGAAACGCATTTTCAACATGTACGAACGCCTGCACAGCGGGCCCCGGTACCCGGGCACCGGAATGGGACTCGCCCTGTGCAAAAAAATTGTGGAGAGGCATCATGGAAGAATTTGGGTTGATTCCACAGAAGGGGCTGGCTCGACTTTTTACTTCAGCCTCCCCGCTGCAGATGCATGACGACGAGGACAAGCTCCATCGCCGCATCGAAATCCTGCTGGCGGAAGACAACCCCGCCGATGTGCGCATGATGCAGGAAGCCCTGTTCCTGGCAGAAATCCGGCACAACCTTGCAGTAGTCACCGACGGCGAAGAAGCGCTGCTCTACCTCAACCGGCAGGGCCAGTACATCAACGCAACGCGTCCGGACATCGTGCTGCTGGATATCAAACTGCCGAAAATAAGCGGCCACGAGGTGCTGCATGGCATCCGCCATCACCCGGACCTGCACACGCTGCCGGTGATGATGCTGACCAGCTCCGCCGCCCCGCAGGACCGCGACACCAGCGAACGCCTGCAGGCCACCCATTACGTCACCAAACCCGTCGGGCTCCATCAGCTCGCGGGCGAAGTCAAAATCATCAACGCCCTGGTCAAACGCAGCGGCGTCTGACCCTCCGTTTCACCGCCTCCGGCAATCTGCCTGTAACACCGCCCGCCATTGCGGTAGGCTATGACGGCATCGAGAGGACTGCGGCACCAGCCTGCGGTCTCCGATGGTCCATACAACGGAGGCTCACTTGAAACGCACCCTCACCGCCCCTGCCGGCGCCCTGTTCGCACTCATTTTCACATTCAGCCCTGCCTTGGTTTCAGCGCAGGCCTACCCGAGCAAAGTCATTCGTATGATCGTGCCTCTCGCACCGGGCGGCACCGGCGACACGCTGGCGCGCACCGTCGGCGAAGAAATGGGCCGCATCCTCGGCACCAACGTCGTCATCGACAACCGGATGGGCGCCGGCGGACTGATCGGCACCGAAACCGTTGCGACCGCGGCACCCGATGGCTACACGCTGATCAACGTCAGCCCGTCCCACGTCATCAACCCGGCGCTGCACACAAGGAAGACCTACGACCCGATCAAGGATTTTGAAGCGGTGATCCACATCGCCAACACCTACCAGATCATCGTCGCGCATCCGTCGCTGCCGGCAAAAAACCTGAAAGAACTGATCACGCTGGCCAAAACCAGCCCGGGCAAACTGTCCTACGGCTCCGCCGGCACCGGTTCGGCGACCCATCTGAACATGGAACTGTTCAAACAAATGGCCGGCGTCGACATCGTCCACATCCCCTACAAAGGCAGCACTCCCTCGCGCATGGACACAGTCGGCGGCCAGATTCAGCTCTCGATGGACGGCCTCTTGCCGGTACTACCCTTCATCAAAGACGGCCGCCTGCGCCCGCTGGGCCTGACCAGCAGCAAACGCGCCCAGGCCGCCCCCGACATCCCCACCATCGGCGAAAGCGTGCCCGGCTACGCGACGGACACCTGGTACGGCATCCTCGCCCCGGCAAAAACACCGAAAGCGATCATCACAACGCTGCACAGCGCCGCACAGAAAGCGCTGAACACGCCGGCGACGGCGGCAAGGTTGAAGCAGTTGGGGACGGATGCGGTGGGCGGATCGTCGGAGCAGTTCGGCAAGCTGTTGGCGAGTGAGGCTAGGCTTTGGGCGGAGGTGGTGAAGGTTTCGGGGGCGAAGGTAAATTAAAAATCTCGCTCAAAAGTGAGGGCATTCAATCAATCCCATGCCGCGGCGCAAACGCAAAATGGAGGAACTAAAACTAGGATCTATAGAGCTCTCCTACGAATATCGGATGCATGTGGAGTTATCTAAAGCAATTCTGGGCAATTCGCGTCACCAAGAAACAATAGAAAATGCAATATTGGAATCTTACTTGCTGCACACTCGGTCATTAATTGACTTTTTCTATAACCGAGACTCGGATGAATCCGATGACATTGTGGCTCAAGATTTTATGTTGCCATCCAAGCAGTGGGGCGAAATTAGGCCGCCGATGCCCGAGAAGCTTAAGCAGGCAAAAATCCGTGCAAACAAGTATCTCGCCCATCTAACCTATGAACGCACCAGCGCAACCTCCGACACAAAGTTTTGGGATGTGCAATATTTATATAAATCAATAAGAAATTTAATGAGCGTTTTCCTTGAAAACGTAAAAGATGAAAATTTATCTGATTACCTAATTACGACAAAAGAAAATTTTAAAGATTAATACGGGCGAGTTATTAGCACTAATCAGAATTTTCAGAAACCAGGAGTGCACCATGTCCACTCACAAATGGTTTGGTCATGAAGTTGGCGAAATCATCGTTTGTTCTGGGGATATACAGAACGGACCTTGGGAATATGGAATGGAGAACCATCAATTGGTAACGATGGGTTATCTCGGAACAAAGACTTTAAAACTAAAAAAAGAGCTACAAAGCATTACGCCTCTCAGTGGACCCGAGTTTGAAGCATACAAAGTCAACAACAAGGGGCTCTTTGGGGCTGGCCAACGGGCAATGGGGCAAATAGCAGGCGGTTGGCTAGGCGGGCTCATAGCATCGAAAAGTACCGAGAAAAATAACGAAAGTATTAAAACTGATGACCTTGTCTGTTTTGAAGCAATTTTAAGAAGCGGCAAGAAGTTTGTCGGTCTTACATCCCAAAAAGTATTACAGCGAATTCAAGATCATCATCGCCAAAACGGATAAGACAAAATAAGCTCTCGTATTCCGCCGTGCGATCTGCCGTTGACTTTGCCCCCCTTCTGAGCCGCCGAGTAGCGCAGCGCGGCCGGGGGTAGTCGGCGAGGACTGTGCGAGCGCGCAGGACGGCTCAGAACCACCAGTAATTCCCGCCCAAACCAGTATCAAGAAATAGCGAACGTGCGCGAGTTCCGCAGCCGCCCGACCGTGCGAGCAACGCAGGGAACCCCGAAGGGGCGGTGAAGTAGGGTGCACTTTTCTTTGGTGGGCGGATTCAAGGTACAAGTGCAACACCATACAGAGGGAGGTGTTGCATGGGAACGCACTACGATCATCTGTGCGCTGAGGAGCGCGGCACGATCATGGCGATGACACAAGCGGGGCAAGGGGTAAGGGAAATCGCCCGGGTCCTGAACCGTGCGCCCAGCTCCATTTCCAGAGAACGGCGCCGCAATGGCTGGCACTCTGACGCCGAGCGTGGTGCCATGGGACGCCCAACGATCGCTGGGGGCTATGATGCCAAGCGTGCCGGGCAGCGCGCCAGGCGCCTTTGTCGCCGGACGCGACGTGCGAGAAAGCTCGCGCGAGACAGCGTCCTTTGGGCGCAGGTGCGCAGCCAACTGGAAATGGGTTGGTCGCCCGAGCAAATTGCAGGCACACTGAAAAAGGATCGCTTTGGGAGTGCGCACTTGCAGGTC